>NZ_JBHVWX010000001.1:0-317934 GCF_042882065.1 Nocardia sp. NPDC058244
CCGATCAGGCGCCGTTGCGTAGGCGACGAAGGAGCAAGCAACGGTGCCTGATCGGCGGGACAGGAGGGGCCGCGACTCGAGCGCGCCAGCGCTCCAACAACCCAGCTAGACTCGCCGACGTGCGTCCCGCCGTCGAAGCGGTCGGCGCCGTCGGGGCGGGAACCGATCCGGCACCGGCGTCCACGCCGGCGCCGCACTCTCCGCCGACGGTACCGATCCGGCCCCTGCGTTTCCGCGAACTGCTCGACGAGCCGTTCGCCCTGATCCAGGCCCATATCCGGGCCCTGGCGGCGCTCGGTGGGAGCGTGCTCGTGCTGGCCGTGCTCGGTGTACTCGGGGTGACCGGCCTGGTCTCGCATCTGACCGACGGCTCCGACGCGGGCACGGCGTGGGCCGCGATCCTCGGTTCGGCGGCGTTCATCTGGCTGTCGCGCCTGGTGCTGCGCGGCGCGACGGTCGCGATCGCGCTCGCCGATTTCGGCGGGGTGCGCTACGGCGCGCTCGCCGGGGTGCGGGCGGCCGCGCGGCGCGCCGGTCCGCTGGTGCTCGCGCAGATCATGTTCTCGCTCACCGGCATCGGTGTGCTGCTGGTCGGCAGTCTGCTGATCATCACCTATCCGCTGGCACTGCTCTGGTTGTCACAGGTGCGGGCGCGCAGGTTCGTCACCGAGCCGGTGATCGTCGGCGAGCACGCCGGGTTCGGCGCGGCGATCGCCCGGTCGAAAGAGCTGGTGCAGGGCGCGGATTGGACGGTGGCCGGCCTGTGGCTCACCCAGCGGGTCATCTTCGCCGTCCTCGCGGTGCCCGCGTTCGGGGTGCCGTTCTATCTGTCCGACTTCTCCGGCACGCATCGCTGGGCCTTCATCACGCTGCTGGTCGGCGGTCTGCTGCTGGTGGTGACGGTCGGCGAGATCGTCGAGGCGACCAGCCGGGCCGTCTGCTACATCGACCGGCGGTGCGCGCGGGAGGGGATGGACATCCGGATTCCAGGTGAGACCCGGTGACCGGCAAGCCCTTTCCCGACCACGGCGCCCCGCCGCCGGAGCAGTCCCTGGTGCCACCGCACGGCGCGCCGGCGCCGCCACGTCTCGGCGCCGCCGCCGAGCATCGCGCCGCCGCCGAGCAGGCCGCGCATCGCCGTGACTACGACAGCGCGCTGCGGGAACGCTTCCGCGCCGTCCTGCGCGCCCTCGAACAGGGCGGCACGCTGCCGGTCCGGCGCTCGCGCACCGCGCAGGAGACCGCCGACGACGCGACCACCGCGCTCCCGCTGGAGCAGTCCACCGAATTGCACCCGGCGGCGCGCAGTTTCGACGAGGTCGTCTACGGCGGCCGCACCGCCACCGAGGACGAGTACCGCAGGCTCGAATACGCCGACCGGTACTCCCAGTCCGCGCCCCCGCCGGTCGCCGAACCGGTCGAACTCGAGGTCGTCGAGCGCGCACCCAAGCGCCGCAGGCAGCTGCCGCCGCTGCCCGCGCTACTGCGCAGTCCCAAGTTCTGGGCGACGCTCGCCGCCGTGCTGGCGCTGAGCCTGCTGCTGTACGCGACGCTGCAATCGTGCGGCGCGCCCGACGCACCGCCGCCACCCGAGATCCCCGACCTGCCGGAACCACCCGATCCGCCCGATGATCCGGACTACGACCCCGACTTCGGCGCCGGCAAGGACTCGATCTTCACCAGCCTGCCCGCCTGGCTGGCCTTCGGCGGCTTGCAGCTGCTGATCGCCTTCGGCGTGCTGCTGTGGTGGCGCGGACGCAGGCGCGGCGCGCTCGTCGGCGAACCGCGCCCGGTCGAGGTCGCCGCGAACGAACTGCTCGCGGGCCAGGCAGGCCTGTACCGTCGCTCCGGCGATGTCGAGCACGTGGCCGGGACCCTGCGCACCGCGACGCTGCGCCGGATCCGCCCCCGCCTCGGCGCCCGTGACCTGACCGACGACCAGCTCGTCGGCACCACGGCGGCCCGCCTCGGCGTGCCCGCCCAGCAGATCGGCACCGTCCTGTTCGGCCCGGTGCCGGACGAGACGACCCTGTATTACGTTGCCGCACACCTCGAATGGATCGAGACGGAGCTCGGTTGACATCTCCCCGTCCTGACAGACGAGCATTCCTGCTTCACCATCAGCTGCCGGAAAGGAGAACTCCCTTGCGGACTTACACCGACTCCACAGGCGTTTCACCTCTCTGCCAGCCCGGCAGCGAGGATGTTTCGAGCCGCGTTCACATCCCGGTCATGGACCACACCGCAACGGCGGCACGTCCACGCCCGAACGTTCAGCGACAGCTTGTCGCCCAGCGCACCGCAGTGCGAACACACCCGGGTCGACGGATACCAGCGATCCACCACCAGCACCTCGCGGCCGTACCAGTCGGCCTTGTACTCGAGCATGGTGCGCAATTGCCGCCAGCTCGCATCCGAGATCGCTCGGGCGAGCGTGTGGTTGGCGACCATATTGCGCACCGTCAAGTCCTCGATGGCGACCGCTTGGTTCTCGCGAATCAGCCTCGTGGACAGTTTGTGCAGGAAATCGGTACGCCGATCGGAGATCCGCGCGTGGATGCGGGCCACCTTCCGCCGAGCCTTCTCCCGATTGCTCGACCCCAGTACTTTGCGGGCCAAGTCGCGTTGTGCCTTGGCCAGCTTGCGTCGGTCGACGCGCTCGTAGCGCGGATTGGCGATCTTCTCCCCGGTCGAGAGCGCGGCCAGCGAGCTGAGCCCGACGTCCACACCGATAGTGTTCGGCGTGGACGGCAGCGGAGCGATCGTTTCCTCGACGAGGATCGACACGAACCACCGGTCGGCACTGTCGCGGGACACCGTCACCGTCGACGGCACCGCAGCCTCGGGCAGCGGCCGCGACCAGCGAATGTCGAGTGGCTCGGTCATCTTCGCCAGCGTGAGTCGCCCATCGCGCCACCGGAACCCGGACCGGGTGAACTCAGCCGACGCTCGCGAGCGCTTGCGCGACTTGAAGCGAGGGTAACGGGCCCGCTTGGCGAAGAACGCCGCGAAGGCGGCCTGCTGATGCCGCAACGTCTGCTGCAACGGCACCGACGACACCTCGTTGAGGAACGCGAGATCCGCGGATTTCTTCCACCCGGTCAACTCGGCGGAAGCCTGCACGTACGTTGTGGACTTCGACTCCGTGGCATAGCGCCGCTGCCGGGCATCGAGTGCCTTGTTCCACACCAGACGAACGCATCCGAACGTGCGCGACAGCTCCGCGGCCTGCTCGGGCGAAGGGTAGCAGCGGAACTTGTACGCCCGCTTCACCACCTTCGCCATTGCTCACACAATACTGTGCACGTATGTGAAGAAAGGGGGATGGCGCTACCTCCCGGCCTTGACGAGCGGGTATCCGCGCCGGACAACCGATGACCGACAACACTGTTCTGCAGAAATCGCCGAGCGCGGCCGAGGCCGGTGCGGCGCTGGCCGCCCTGCGCACCGAGATCGGCAAGGCCGTGGTCGGCAACGACCAGGCCGTGCTGTACCTGGTGCTCGCGCTGCTGTGCCGCGGCCACGTGCTGCTGGAAGGCGTGCCGGGCGTGGCGAAGACGCTGCTGGTGCGGGCGCTGGCCACCTCGCTGGCGCTCGACCATGCCCGGGTGCAGTTCACGCCCGATCTGATGCCGGGCGATGTCACCGGTTCGCAGATCTACGACCCGCATTCGGCCGAGTTCACCTTCCGGCAGGGCCCGGTGTTCACCAACCTGCTGCTGGCCGACGAGATCAACCGCACCCCGCCGAAGACCCAGTCCTCGCTGCTGGAATCGATGGAGGAGCGCCAGGTCTCGGTGGACGGGCAGCCGCGACCGCTGCCGGATCCGTTCGTCGTCGTCGCGACCCAGAACCCGATCGAGCAGGAGGGCACCTACCCGCTGCCCGAGGCCCAGCTCGACCGGTTCCTGTTCAAGGTCGACATCCGGCTGCCCGACCGCGACGACGAGTTCCGCATCCTGCAGCGGCACGCGAGCGGCTTCGATCCGCGTGATCTCGGCGCCGCCGGGCTGCGTCCGGTGGCCGGTCCCGAGCACATCGCGGCCGCGCGCGCGGCGATCGCGCAGGTGACGGTGAGTCCCGAGGTGCTGGCCTACATCGTCGACCTGTGCCGCGCCACGCGCAGCTCCCCCGCCGTCGCGCACGGCGCCTCCACCCGTGGCGCGACCGCGCTGCTGGCGGCGGCGCGGGCACTGGCCTGGCTGAACGGACGCGGCTACGTGACGCCCGACGACGTGAAGACCGTGGCGGTCGCGGTGCTGCGGCACCGGCTGCAGTTGCGGCCCGAGGCCGAGCTGGACGGGGTGAGCACCGAGGGCGTGCTCTCGTCGTTGCTGGTCTCGGTGCCGGTTCCGGTGTAGCGGCGTGGTCGTCACAGGCCGGTTCGCACTGCTCGCGGCGATCGCGGGCGCGCTGGTGATGTTCCTGATCCCGTCGTGGGTCGGCGTCGTCGGCGCGAGCGCGGCGCTGCTCGCGCTCGCCGTGTTCGACATCGCCCTCACCGCGCGGGCCGACACGCTCACCCTCACCCGCGATCCGCTGACGGTGGTGCGGCTCGGCCGGGCCACCGAGGTGGAACTCGTCGTCACCAATACCGGCACGGCCACCGTGCGCGGGATGCTGTGGGACGCCTGGCCCGACAGCGCGCGGGCCGAGTACCGCACCCACCGGCTCGACCTCGCGCCGCGCACCCGCATCCGGCTGCGCACCGGGCTCACCCCCACCTATCGCGGTGATCGGGTGGCCGGTCCCGTCACGGTGCGGCTGCTCGGTCCGCTCGGGCTGGCGGGCAGGCAGTCGCGCGTCGAGGTACCGGCCAGGGTGCGCGCGCTGCCGCCGTTCCGCAGCGAGCGGCTGCTGCGGTCGAAGGTGAAGCGGCTGCACCATCTCGAGGGCCGCAATGTCGCGAACACCCGGGGGCAGGGCACCGAGTTCGACTCCTTCCGCGAGTACGTGGCCGGCGACGATGTGCGCAGCATCGACTGGCGCGCCACCGCCCGCGCCACCGACGTCCTCGTGCGCACCTGGCGGCCCGAACGCAATCGGCACGTGCTGATGGTGCTCGACACCGGCCGGGCCAGTGCGGGCCGCGTCGGCGACGGCACGCGCCTGGATTCCTCGATCGAGGCCGCGCTGCTGCTCGGTGGGCTGGCCGCGGCCGCGGGCGACACCGTCGACCTGCTCGCCTACGACCGGACGGTGCGGGCCGAGGTGACCGGCGCGGGCGGGCATCAGCTGCCGCTGAAACTTATGCACACCCTCGCCGGAGTGACACCGCGGCTTGTGGATACCGACACCACCGGCCTGGTGCGGACGGTCATCGCCCGGGTCCGCAGGCGGGCACTCATCGTGTGGTTCACCAGCCTGGACGGTCCGACGGTCACCGAGCACCTGCTGCCCGCGTTGCCCACCCTCACCAAGCGGCACCGGGTCCTGATCGTCTCGGTCACCGACCCGGATATCGCCGCCGCCGCCCGTGATCGCTCCACGGCGGACGCCGTCTACACCGCGGCGGCCGCCGAAACCGTGCTGGCCGAGCGGGCGCTCGTGCAGGAATCGCTGCGCAGGCGCGGGGTCGCGGTGGTCGCCGCCGCGCCCGATCAGCTGCCGGAAGCGCTCGCCGACGAGTACCTGGAGCTGAAGCAGTCCGGCTCCCTGTGAGTTGTGGACAACCGAGTTGTCCACCGGTACTCACAGCCCATCCACCGATCGACCAACACGTTGTGCACAGGGCAGGCTCAGCCGCGCGAAACCTGCTGTCGCCGAGCCAGAACCGCGCCGAGGACGTGGTACGGCGGGTATCCCGTCGGCACCGGGCGCCGCACGGCGGCGCAGACCGCCGTCACCAGCTGGGTGCCCAGGTGGTGCTGTGCGGCCGGGGTGAGCGTGCGCAACCTGGTCAGATACTGGCGGACCGCACCGGCCAGCTCGTCGGACAGGCCGCTCGGGTCGAGTTGCGCCGCCCAGCCGCTCAACCACGGCGGCGCGACGGCGAGCGCGGGCATCGGCAGGTTCTGGCGGGTGTGCACAACCACCGTTCCGGCGAGCACGTCGCCCACCCGCCTGGCGTCGCGCGAGCACAGTGAGCAGATCACCGCGACCGCGCCGAACGCGCCGAGCATCCAGAAATCCACAATCGCCCCGGCCAGCCCGCGGGTCAGCGCGTGCCGGAAATCGATCGGCCCGGCGTCGGCGCGCACCACGCGCAGGCCGAACGCCAGCTTGCCGATGGAGCGCCCGCGCGAGATCGTCTCGCTGCACACCGGGTAGACCATCAGCACCGTCACGAGGGTGACCACGAAGGTGACGTCGTACCAGGCCGAGTCGGCGTCGGCCGCGATCAGCACCATCACCCCGCCGTAGGCGAGCACGAAGGCGAGGGTGAGCTGGATGATCAGGTCGAGCAGAAAAGCGCCCGCACGGCTGGGGATGCGCGCGATCGGGAGCTCGAGCGCGACCGCTTCGCCGGTGGTGAATTCCGCCATGTGGCTAGCATTCCCGATATGGACACCGATGCCTACAGCTGGGCGCATCAACGGTCGTGGCATCGGCTGGATCAGCTGGTCCGCCAGCGCAAGCTGTCCGGCGCGGAGGCCGACGAACTCGTCCGGTTGTACCGGGCGGCTTCGCAACAGCTTGCGAAGATCCAGGGCAGGCCGGCCGATCCCGACCTGGTCGCCGGGCTCAGCGCGCTGCTCGCGCGGGCCAGGGGGCGGGTGCTGGCGGCCCGGTCGCAGCCGTGGCGCGAGGTCGGCCGGTTCTTCACCCGGCACTTTCCCGCGGCTGTGTATCGCGCGTGGCCGTGGTGGGTGGGGGTGACCGCGATCTTCCTCGCCGTCGCCGGGGTGATCGCGGTGCTTGTGGACAACTCCGCGGCGGCCCGCAAGGCCTTGGGGATACCCGAGGGCGACATCGATATCGTCACCGGACCTGGGGGAACGTTCGAGACCTACTACACCGAGCACCCCAACGACGCCTTCGCCGCCCAGGTGTGGACCCACAACTCGCTGGTGTCGGCGATCGCGTTGTTCACCGGCGTGCTGATCCTGCCCGCTGTGTACGCCCTGTTCATGAACGCGCTGAATCTGGGGATAACCGGTGGATTGATGTCCGACGCTGGCCGGCTCGAATCGTTCTTCGGCTTCATCCTCCCGCACGGCACGCTGGAGCTGACGGCGCTGTTCATCGCCGGTGGTGTCGGGCTGAAGCTGGGCTGGACGCTGGTCGACCCCGGCCGCCGCAGCCGCGCGGCCGCGATGGCCAGGCAGGGCAAGGCGACCGCGACGGTCGCGCTCGGCCTGGTGGCGGTGCTGCTGGTGTGCGGTCTGCTGGAGGGCTTCGTGACCCCGAGTCCGCTGCCCGCGCCGGTGCGGATCGCCTTCGGGTTCGCGGCTGAGGCGGCGTTCCTGTTCTACGTGTTCGGGATCGGGCGCCGGGTGGCCGACGAGCAGGACGCCGCGGCCGCGACGCCCGCCGCCCTGCCCGATCCGGCCGATCGCTGGCTGACACCGACCGCAAAGTCGCTGGACCGGGCCTGAACTCGCATCTGCACGTGCATTTGAACGGCAGGCAACTCTGAGCACACCCCGCTGAAACGGCGCCGGACAATCGGCAGCTACGCGAGGTTACGAGATGGTGTCGAACTCCCCCATTTGAGTTCCGCTGGCCGCAGCGAGTCGGGCTCGAGCTGCGGCCAGCGTTACCGTCAACTGTACACAATCGTTATGCCCATGCAACCCCCAACGCGCAGGTCGGGCGTACTGATTGCGAACCAGCAAACATCTGTGAAGGCACCGATTTTCACAGTCTCAGCTAACTTCCGGCGCCACCTCACAGCGACCCCAACGCACACTGAGAATTCACCTGCGGCAAACCTTCGACAACGAGTCACCCACCCGATGCCACCGCACGGAGTGAATATTCCCGGCGGTTGCCGATGATCATGCAAACCCGCCCGCATAGCCGATCACCTGCGGATACGGCAACAGAATTTCGGTTGCCTGACGCGAATCGCATTAAAAGAGACTTCAAGTTTGTTTACAGGGCTGCAAACAAGATCAGCACCTAGCAATCGAGCGGTAGCACCTGTCACGAGGCCGTAATTTGGACAAATGACCGGTTGCGAACCGGGCGCCGAACACCACGAAATCAGCCGACGAACACCCCCGGATACCGCCCGCTCGGGGCAGTGTGATCTTCGCCTCACCAGGGCCGTCGGCGGTGGTCAGTCAGCCGACATCGCCGCGTTGTCACCCCGCCCGCCTACGATGAGCCGCATGCCCGGGGTCAAGGATCGTCTGCTCACGACCATCGCCGATCAGCTCGGTAATCCGCACGGAATGCTCGGCAAGGGCGTCGCTTTCGTTCTCAATCGGGGAAACCGGCGCGCCATCGCCGAGGCGGTCACCGCGACGGGCGCGGACCGGGGCGCCACGGTCGCCGATATCGGCTTCGGCGGCGGTGTCGGGCTGACGCTGCTGCTCGACCGGGTCGGCCCCGATGGCGTGGTGCACGGCATCGAACCCTCGGCGGACATGCTCGCCCGCGCCCGCTCCGCCGCGGACCCCAGGCTCGTCCTCGCCGAGGGCACCCTCACCGCGCTGCCGCTGCCCGACGCGAGCCTGGACGCGGCGATCACTGTCAATACCCTCTACTTCCTCGACGATCTGCCCGCCGCCTGTGCCGAGCTGGCCCGCGTCCTGCGACCGGGCGGCGCGGCGGTGGTCGGCATCGGCGATCCCGACGCGATGGCCAAGATGCCGTTCACGCCTTATGGATTCACCCTGCGGCCCGTCGCCGAGGTGGTCGCGGCGCTGTCCGGCGCCGGCCTGACGGTCGAGCAGCGGACGCTGCCGAACCCGCCGATTCCGCATCATCTGCTGATCGCCCGCAAGGGCTGATTCCCCGCCGCCCGGTGACCGGCGATCGCGGCCGTCCGAAGGCTTGACCGACCGGTCGGTCATGGCTACCGTCGGTCCATGGGGCCTGCCGAGACACTGACCGTTCCCACTCCGTTCGGCGACATCGCGGTGCATCTGCGCGGCCGGTCGCCCGGGGCGGCGCCGGGATTGCTCCTGCTGCACGCGAATCCCGGTGATCACCGCGACTTCGACGAGATCGTGCCCGCGCTGGCACCCGACTGGGCGATCGCGGCAGTCGACTGGCCCGGCTCTGGCGCGTCGACCGTGCGGGATCCGGAGCTCATCACCATCGGCGCGCTGGCCGAGGTGAGCGTGCTCGTCGCCGAGGCGCTGTCCGCGCGCGGCTTCGGCGCGCTCACGGTGATCGGCAACAGCGCGGGCGGATACGCCGCGGTGCGGCTGGCCGAGCGCGCGCCGGACCTCGTGCGCGGGCTCGTGCTCGTGCAACCGGCCGGGTTCGCCCCGCTGAACGTCGTCACCAGGGGCTACTTCCATCTCGTCGCGAGCCGCGCGGTGGCGGGCCGGTATGTCGTGCCGAACGCGCGGATGTATCTGGGTCCGCTCGATCGCGGCGGGGTGCGGGCCATCTTCGATCGGGCGGTGGCAGTGCCCGGAGATCCGGTGCGGCTGGCCGTATATCGCAGTCTCTGGCGCAGTTTCGACGATCCGCGATTCGATCTGCCCTCGACGGGGCTACTGCTGGCCGGTGTACCGGTTCAGGTGGTGTGGGGACGCAACGATCCGACGAATCCGTGGCTGCTGAACCGCCGCGGCGTCGCCGTCGCCCTGCCGCACGCCGCGGTATCGGTGCTCGCCACCCGGCACGA
The DNA here is from genome assembly GCF_042882065.1 of Nocardia sp. NPDC058244. Lineage (NCBI taxonomy): Bacteria > Bacillati > Actinomycetota > Actinomycetes > Mycobacteriales > Nocardiaceae > Nocardia > Nocardia sp. NPDC058244. The sequence goes on from NZ_JBHVWX010000001.1 coordinate 9,749, forward strand.
ACCGTTCGCCGAGGCCCCCGCACTCTTCCTCGACACGGTGCGGGACTTCCTGACCGCCTGTGCTGGAGTGGGGTCATGAGATCGGCCGAGCCGGGACGTCGCGCGCTGCTGGCGGCGGGCCGCAGCCTGCTGTCCACCGAGGACCTGACCAAACTGTCGGTCAACGCGATCGCCGCGAGGGCGAACATGGCCAAGGGCAGTTTCTATCAGCACTGGCCCAGCCGTGAGGCCTACTTCGTCGCCCTGCACCGCGCCTTCCACGACCACCTCGACGACCTGGTCACCACCGCCATCGCCGACCTCCCACCCGGCGAGCCCCGCCTCACCGCGGGCATCACCGCCTACCTCGACGGCTGCCTGGCCGACCCGGCCACCAAGGGTCTGCTCGTCCAGGCCCGCACCGACGCGGGCCTGGCCCCCGAGGTCGCCACCCGCAACGCCACCGCCGCCGCCCTCGTCACCGCCGACCTCACCGCCATGGGCTGGGACGACCCCACCCCCATCGCCACCCTCCTGGTCGCCGCCATCGCCGAAACCGCCCTCCAGGAACTGGCCACCACCACCCCGTCCCCACCCCTGCGCGAAGCCCTCCTCCGCCTCGTCCGCCGCTGACGAACACCCCCGAAAACGACGAGAGGCCCGATCCGGATGGATCGAGCCTCTAGTCTGGTGGGCGAAGGGGGACTTGAACCCCCACGTCCTTACGGACACTGGCACCTGAAGCCAGCGCGTCTGCCATTCCGCCACTCGCCCGAGCGACTGGAAAAATCTAACATGCCTCGCCGCTGAAAATAAAATCGACCCTCTGACCTGCGGTGATGCGACCGGATTCGGCTCGGGAACCGGGGCGGTTCGCCGGGAGTTACAGGGTTGGAGGATCGTGGATATCATGCAAGGAACGTGGTCGGGTCCGGACACGCCGTAACCAGCGTGTCGACCTGGTCGGACACGCGCACCGAAGGGAGGGCTGTGATGGGCATCGTGTCGAGATTCGAGCGTCGCCTGCAGGGCGCCGTCGGTGATGTGTTCGCGAGGGCGTTCGGCGGCAGCGTCGTTCCCCAGGAGGTGGAGGCCGCGCTGCAGCGCGAAGCCGCAGATCAGATCCAGGATCTGGGCGGTGGGCACAAGCTCGCCCCGAACAGTTACGTGATCACGATCAACGAATCCGATCACGGAAAACTCGACGCCGATCACGACCTCACGACCAAGGCGTTCGCCAAACATCTGCAGGATTACATCCGCGAGCAGGGCTGGCAGACCTACGGCGAAGTACACGTGGCGTTCGAGGCATCACCTACGCTGCACACCGGAATGTTCAGAGCGAGCGGCCGCGTCGACCCCGACGCCGGTCGCGGGACCGCCCCACCTCGCCCCGAACCGCCACAACGACCCGCACACCCGCAACCAGGAGCTGGCCCCATGACGCACAACTCAGGCTACGAGCCGAGCCGAGAGCCCGCGGAGTCCGATCCACGCAATCGCGGGTACGCGCCGCCGCCCGCCGGCCGAGGTGCGGCTCCCGGCGGTGCCTACCCCGACGAGTACGGCCAGCAGGGCGGCTACGGCGCCCAGCCGGGCTACGGCGACGCCGCGTACGGCCAGCAGGGTGGCGAGTACCAGAACGGGTACGACAACGCGGGCGGTCAGGGTGGCTACGGCCAGCAGGGCGGCTACGGCGGCGCCCAGCCCGGATACGGCGAGCAGGGCTACGACCAGCAGGGCGGGTACGGCCAGCAGGCCTACAGCCAGCAGGGTGGCTACGGGCAGCAGGGGTACGCCGAGCCCGGTTACGACCAGCAGGGCGGCTACGGCCAGCAGGGCTACGACCAGCAAGGCGGCTACGGCCAGCAGGCTGGGTACGGCCAGCAGGGGTACGCCGAGCCCGGGTACGACCAGCAGGGCGGCTACGGCCAGAACGGTTACGCCGACCAGGGTTACGGCCAGCAGGGCTACGCCGAGCCGCAGCAGGGCTACGGCCAGCAGGGCGGTTACGGCCAGGAAGAGCAGCAGGGCTACGGCCAGCAGGGTGGCTACGGCGCCCAGCCGCAGGGCTACGGCCAGGCGCCCGCCGCCGGTGCCGGTTACGGCGCCGCGCAGTCCAGCTACTCGGCCACCCTCCAGCTCGACGACGGCAGCGGCCGCACGTACCAGCTCCGTGAGGGCAGCAACATCATCGGCCGCGGCCAGGACGCGCACTTCCGGCTGCCCGACACCGGTGTGTCGCGCCGCCACATCGAGGTGCGCTGGGACGGTCAGACCGCGATGCTCTCGGATCTGGGTTCCACCAACGGAACCCTGGTCAACGGCTCGCCCGTCCAGGATTGGCAGCTCGCCGACGGCGACGTCATCCGGGCCGGACATTCGGAGATCCTGATCCGGATCGTCTGATCCCGTAAGCTGCGCGGTGCAGGTCACGAGTCGACGCCGTCGGCCCTATGATGCTGCCATCACACGCACGGCCCCGACCTCGGGGCCCGCAAGCCAGCACGCTGGTGGGGGTGGTTCGCCCCGCACCTGCCGTACCGACGTACCCGGGCGAACAGGAGGTGGAACGCCGTGCAGGGATTGATCCTGCAATTGACCCGCGCGGGGTTCCTGCTGCTGCTCTGGTTGTTCGTCTGGGCCGTTCTGCGGACCTTGCGCAGCGATATCTACGCGGCATCCGGCATCCGGATTCAGCCGAGACCCGCACGCGGTGCGCGCGGGTCCATCGGGCTGCCTTCCTTCAGCCGAGGCCAGAAGGGCGCCAAGTATCTAGTGGTGACTCATGGTTCACTCGCCGGCACTCGAATCACGCTCGGCACGCAGCCGGTCCTCATCGGCCGTGCCGACGATTCGACGCTGGTACTCACCGACGACTACGCCTCGACCAGGCACGCGCGACTCTCTCAGCGTGGTGACGACTGGTACGTGGAGGACCTCGGCTCCACCAACGGCACTTATCTCGACCGCGCGAAAGTCACCACCGCCGTCCGTGTTCCGCTCGGTACTCCTGTCCGGGTCGGCAAAACTGTGATCGAGCTGCGATCGTGACACTTGTTCTGCGCTACACCGCGCGAAGCGACCGCGGACTCGTCCGGGGCAACAACGAGGATTCGGTCTACGCGGGCGCACGCCTGCTGGCCCTCGCCGACGGCATGGGTGGCCACGCCGCCGGTGAAGTCGCCTCCCAGTTGATGATCGCCGCGCTGGCGCATCTAGACGACGACGAGCCGGGCCAGGACATCCTCGGCAAGCTCGATCGCGCAACGCGTTCCGGCAACGCGGCCATCGCCGACCACGTCGAGGCCGAACCCGAACTCGACGGCATGGGCACCACGCTCACCGCCATCCTGTTCGCGGGCGGCAAGCTCGGCATGGTGCACATCGGCGACTCGCGCGCGTACCTGTTGCGCGAGGGGGAACTCGCCCAGATCACCCGCGACGACACGTTCGTGCAGTCGCTGGTCGACGAGGGCCGGATCACCGCCGAGCAGGCGCACACCCACCCGCAGCGTTCGCTGATCATGCGCGCCCTCACCGGCAACGAGATCGAGCCGACGCTGATCATGCGCGAAGCCCGCGCCGGTGACCGGTATCTGCTGTGCTCCGACGGACTTTCGGACGTCGTGAGCGACGAGACCATCGGCAACACCATGCGCGAGGGCAATACCGACGAGTGCGCCGACCGGCTCATCGAATTGGCGTTGCGCAGTGGTGGTCCCGACAACGTCACCGTCGTCGTGGCCGACGTGATCGATCTCGACTACGGCCAGAGCCACCCGATCGTCGCGGGCGCCGCCTCCACCGAGGAGGAGGAAGACACCCCGCCGCCGAACACCGCCGCGGGCCGGGCCGCCGCGATGCGCCCGCCGCGCGCCCAGCCGCGCCGGGCCGCCGCCGCGCCCCCGCCGCCGGAGCCGAAGTCGCACAAGCTGCGCTGGCTGCTGCTCTCGCTGGCGCTGATCGCCGCGGTCGCCGTCGGACTCGTGGTCGGCTACAAGATGATTCGCAGCAACTACTACGTGGGCGCCGACAACGATCAGGTGGTCGTGATGCGCGGCCTGCCCGGTTCGATCCTCGGCTACTCGATCCACGATGTGGAGCTCACCGGCTGCGTCAACAGCAAGGGCGAGCTGACGCTGGTCGAGGCCGGCGAGTCCGCGCCGGCCGGCTGCAAGAAGCTGATGGTCAGCGATCTCAAGCAGACCGGCCGCGATCAGGTCCAGAAGGGCCTGCCGCCGGATTCGCTGGACAAGGCGCGCGACAGCATGAAGCTGCTGCAGAAGGAACTGCTGCCGCCCTGCCCGAAGAAGGAATCGGTGCCCCAGCCCGGCGTGCTGCCCACCGAGCAGCCGCCGGTGACCCCCGGTGGCGCGCCGACACCCGGCCCCGATCAGCCCGCGGCGCCGACCACCACCACGCCTGCCCCGACCACGACGACCGTGCCCCCGACAACTCCGCAGATCTCAGGGGAGAACTGCCGGGTGACGGACTGATGTCCGCTCCGGCACCGCCGTCGGCTGGGGCTTTCCCCAGCCCCCCTGGCGGATTCGCGCCAGCACCACCCCCGTCGACGCGACGCAACCAGGAGTTGCTGCTGCTGGCGGGGGCGGCGGGGATCACGACGGTGTCGTTGTTCATCGTCGAGGCGAGCCAGGAACAGTCGATCACCTGGGACATCGCCAAGTACGGACTGGCTTTTCTCGCGCTGTTCGGTATCGCGCATCTGGCCGTGCGGCGGTTCGCGCCGTTCGCCGACCCACTGCTGCTACCGATCGTGGCGCTGCTCAACGGTTTGGGGCTGGTGCTGATCCACCGGCTCGACCTCGCGGACGCGCAGAAGGCCGCGTACGACTCGAGCCCCATTCCCTCCCCCGATGCCAACCAGCAGATCATGTGGACCGGCCTGGGCATCGTGGTGTTCATCACCCTGCTCATCGTCTTGCGGGACTACCGCACGCTCGCGCGCTACACCTACACCCTAGGCCTGGTCGGCCTGCTCGCGCTGGCGATTCCGGCACTGCTGCCCAGCCGGTTCTCCGAAGTCAACGGCGCCAAGATCTGGATCCGGCTGCCCGGATTCAGCGTGCAGCCGGGCGAGTTCGCGAAGATCCTGCTGATCGTGTTCTTCGCCGGCGTCCTGGTGGCCAAGCGCGATCTGTTCACCGCGGCGGGCAAGCACTTCCTCGGCATGGAGTTCCCGCGCCCGCGCGATATGGGCCCGGTCCTGATCGTCTGGATCGTCTGCATCGGCGTGCTCGTCCTGGAGAAGGACCTGGGCACCTCGCTGCTCATCTTCGGCACCGTGCTGGTGATGATCTACATCGCCACCGAGCGGGTGGGCTGGCTGATCATCGGCGGCGGCCTGCTCGTGCTCGGCTTCGTCTTCGCCTACCAGCTCTTCGGGCACGTGCGGGTGCGCGTCGACACCTGGCTGCACCCGTTCGACGACTACCACAACACCGGCTACCAGATCTCGCAGTCGCTGTTCGGTTTCGCGACCGGCGGGCTGGCCGGCACCGGGCTCGGCAGCGGCCGCCCCAACCAGGTGCCCTTCGCCAAGACCGACTTCATCGTCACCACGATCGGTGAGGAGCTCGGCCTGATCGGGCTCACCGCGGTGCTGATGCTGTTCCTGATCTTCATCGTGCGCGGGCTGCGGACCGCGCTGGCCGTGCGCGACAGCTTCGGCAAGCTGCTCGCGGCCGGGCTCTCGTTCACGATCGCGATCCAGATCTTCGTCGTCGTCGGCGGTGTCACCAAGCTGATCCCGCTGACCGGCCTGACCACGCCGTTCATCTCCTACGGCGGTTCGTCGCTGCTGGCGAACTACGCGTTGCTCGGGCTGCTGATCAAGATCTCCGATGCCGCCCGCGCGCCCGCACCGGTGCGCAAGCGCGGCCCGGCGCCGATCGCCGAGGCGCCGACCGAGATGTTCCGCAGGTCGGAAGGCAGGGCGAGCGAATGAACACTCCACTACGTCGCGTCGCCGTCGCCGTGATGGTGATGGTGGTCGCGCTGCTCGTGAACGCCACCTACCTCCAGGTGGTCAAGGCCGACGATCTGCGCAGCGATCCGCGCAACTCGCGCGTGCTGCTCGACGAGTACTCGCGCCAGCGCGGGCAGATCTCCGCGGGCGGCACCGTGCTCGCGAGCTCGGTCGCCACCGACGACCGGTACAAGTACCTGCGCCAGTATCCGAGCACCCCGCCCGCGTACGCGCCGGTCACCGGCTTCTACTCGATGCAGTACGGCAAGACCGGACTCGAGCTGGCCGAGGACCCGCTGCTGTCGGGCAACGACTCGAGCCTGTTCGGCCGCAGGCTCATCGACATGTTCGCCGGGCGCGATCCGCGCGGCGGCAACGTGCTCACCACGCTCAACCCGATGATGCAGCAGGTCGCCTACGACCAGATGACCTCGAAGGGCTACACCGGCGCGGTGGTCGCGATCGAGCCGAGCACCGGCAAGATCCTCACGATGGTCTCGACCCCCAGCTACGACCCCAACGAGCTGTCGGGCCACGACGGCGCCGCGGGCCGGGCGGCGTGGGAGCGGCTCAGCACCGATCCGAGCCAGCCGATGCTCAATCGCGCCGTCTCGCAGACCTACCCGCCCGGCTCGACCTTCAAGACCATCGTCACCGCGGCCGCGCTGTCCAACGGCGTCGCCGGTCCCGACGACCAGTTCACCGCGGCGCCCAACATCACCCTGCCCGGCACCAGCACCACGCTGGAGAACTACGGCGGCAGCACCTGTGGTGACGGGCCGACCGCGAGCCTCTACGACGCGTTCCGCCGCTCCTGCAACACCGCGTTCGTCGAGCTCGGCGTGAAGGTCGGCGCGAGCGCGCTCAAGGACGAGGCCGCCGCGTTCGGCATCGGCCCGCATCGCGGGGTGCCGATCCCGGTGGCGGAGTCGACCGTCGGCCCGATCCCGGACAACGCGGCGCTCGGGCAGTCCAGCATCGGTCAGCGCGATGTCGCGGTCACCCCGCTCGACATCGCGGTGGTCGCGGCGACGATCGCCAACGGCGGCACCAGGATGCAGCCGTACCTGGTCGATCAGACCCAGGCGCCGGACCTGTCGGAGCTCAGCAAGACCAAGCCCGTCTCGGTCGGACAAGCGGTGAGTCCCCAGGTAGCGTCGACCCTGACGAATCTGATGGTCGCCTCGGAGGCCAATACCGCGGGCGGTGGCCGGTCGCCGTACCAGATCGCGTCCAAGACCGGAACGGCCGAACACGGCAGCAATCCCCGTAACACCCCGCCACACGCCTGGTATATGGCCTTCGCGCCCGCCCAGAACCCGAAGATCGCCATCGCGGTGATCGTCGAGAACGGCGGCGACCGGGCGCTCCAGGCCACCGGTGGCTCGGTGGCGGCACCGATCGCCAGGTCGGTGCTGGACGCGGGTCTGGCAGGGGGCTGAACGAAATGAGTGTGCGAGTGACAACACGGGGGCCCCGATGCTGAACAACGGCGCCATGATTGCCGACCGATACCGCCTGCAACGGCTCATCGCCACGGGTGGCATGGGTCAGGTGTGGGAAGCGATGGACACCCGGCTCGACCGCCGGGTGGCGGTCAAGGTCCTCAAGACCGAGTTTTCCGCCGACCCGACCTTCCGTCAGCGGTTCCGGACCGAGGCGCGCACCACCGCCCAGCTGAACCACCCGGGCATCGCAGGCATCTACGACTACGGCGAGACCACCGACCCCTCCGGGGGCGAGACCGCGTACCTGGTGATGGAGCTCGTGCAGGGCGAACCGCTCAACGCGGTGCTGAACCGGATGGGCAGGCTCTCGGTCGTCCAGGGCCTGGACATGCTCGAGCAGACCGGTCGCGCGCTCGAGGTGGCGCACGCCGCGGGCGTGGTGCACCGCGACGTGAAGCCGGGCAACATCCTGGTCACGCCCACCGGCCAGGTGAAGATCACCGACTTCGGCATCGCCAAGGCGGTCGACGCCTCGCCGGTGACCAAGACCGGCATGGTGATGGGCACCGCCCAGTACATCGCGCCCGAGCAGGCCGTCGGCGAGGACGCCACCGCGGCCAGCGACGTCTACTCGCTCGGCATCGTCGGCTACGAGGCCCTCGCCGGCGTGCGCCCGTTCACCGGTGACGGCGCCATCACCGTCGCGATGAAGCACGTCCGCGACGCGCCGCCGCCGATGCCCGCCGATCTGCCCGCGAACGTGCACGAGCTGATCGCCATCACGATGGCCAAGGACCCGACCCAGCGCTACAGCAGCGGTGGCGAGTTCGCCGATGCCGTCGCCGCGGTGCGCGCGGGACACATGCCGCCGCCACCCGCCGGTGCCGCGCCCCCGATGACCGGCGCGACCAGGGTGCTGCCGCCCGGCCCGACCATGGTGATCCCGGCCGCCGCGGGCGCCGAGTACGACGGCGCGACCATGCGCTTCGGCAACCAGGCCCCGCAGCCGATCACCCCCGGCGGCGGCTACACCGGCCCGGCGACGCAGGCCGCCGCGCCCGCGGCGATCGCGGGCAGCAGCAATGCCAAGAACAACCAGAAGTGGCTGATCGCCCTCGGTGTCGGCGCGCTGCTGCTCGGCGGCGTCGTGCTCTGGGTGCTGTTCGGCGGTGAGCCGAATCGCGACTCCGGCACCACGACCACCACGACGCAGACGACCAAACCGCTGCCCCCGCCGGTGACCACCAAGTCGTTCCCGCCGCCGATCGTGCCGCCCACCGAGGCCCCGCCGACGACGACGGAAGCGCCGCGCCCGACGACCACCACCGAGGCGCCGACGACAACGACGGAACCGCCGACCACCACGACGCAGCCGCCGACGACGACCACCAAGCCGCCGACGACGACCAAGACCACCAAGCCGACCACCACCACCACGCCGGCCGGCGGGACGACGACGGTCAACGGCAGGCCCCGGCTGCCCACGCTCGACCTGCCCTTCCCGGACGCCCCGAACGCGCTCGGCCCGAACATCACCGTCGACAACACTCCGCCACAAGGACAACCATGACGACCCCGAAGAATCTCTCCTCGCGGTACGAGCTGGGCGAGATCATCGGGTTCGGCGGCATGTCGGAGGTGCACAAGGCTCGCGACGTGCGCCTCTCGCGTGACGTCGCGATCAAGGTGCTGCGGGCCGATCTGGCCCGCGATCCCACGTTCTACCTGCGGTTCAAGCGGGAAGCGCAGAACGCGGCCGCGCTGAATCACCCGGCCATCGTCGCGGTGTACGACACCGGCGAGGCCACCGTCGACGGCGGCCCGCTGCCCTACATCGTCATGGAGTACGTCGAGGGCGACACCCTGCGCGACATCGTCCGCGGCAAGGGTCCGCTGGCGCCGCGCAAGGCGATGGAAGTCGTGGCCGACGTGTGCGCCGCGCTCGATTTCAGCCACAAGGCCGGCATCGTGCACCGCGACATGAAGCCCGCCAACATCATGATCAACCGCGCGGGCGCGGTGAAGGTGATGGACTTCGGCATCGCGCGCGCGATCGCCGACAGCTCCAACCCGATGACCCAGACCGCCGCGGTGATCGGCACCGCGCAGTACCTCTCGCCGGAGCAGGCGCGCGGCGAGACCGTCGACGCCCGCTCGGACGTGTACTCGGTCGGCTGCGTGCTGTTCGAGATCCTCACCGGGCAGCCGCCGTTCACCGGCGACTCGCCGGTCGCGGTCGCGTACCAGCACGTCAAGGAGGATCCGCCGCTGCCGTCGTCGGTGAATCCCGGCGTGCCGCGCGAACTCGACTCGGTGATCCTCAAGGCGATGGCCAAGAACCCGGCCAACCGGTACCAGACGGCCGCGGAGATGCGCGCCGACCTGATCCGGGTGCTCGGCGGGCAGAAGCCGAGCGCGCCGATGGTGATGAACGACGAAGATCGCACCACCATCATGGATTACGAGGACGAGCCCGCCCCGCGGTCGTTCCGTGACCGCCGCGACGACACCTCCGAGCAGGCCGCGATCGCGCCGCCCGCCGAGGGCCGCAACCGCACCGGACTGATCGCGCTCGGCGTCGCCGCCGCGCTCGCGGTGGCCTTCGGATTGTTCTGGGTGCTGGTCGGCCCGGGCAGCAAGGCCGACCAGGTGGCTGTCCCCGATGTGTCGGGTCAGTCGTCGCAGCAGGCCCAGACCGCGTTGCAGCAGGCCGGGTTCCACGTCGCCACCCAGCAGAAGGCGGACGGCAAGGTCGCCGTCGGCAATGTCATCGCGACCCAGCCGCTCGGCGGATCGCGGATCGACGAGGGCAGCACCGTCACCATGCAGGTGTCGACCGGACCCACCCAGGTGCAGGTGCCGCGGCTGTCCGGGCTGACCCAGGCCGAGGCCGAGCAGAAGCTGAACTCGATCGGGCTGACCCTGAGCCCGAACCCGCCGCGCAAGGCGTCGAGCACCGCCGAGACCGACAAGGTGATCGCGCAGGAACCGAGCGCGGGCGTCCGGGTCGACATCGATCAGCCGATCGTGATCACCATCGGCTCGGGCCCCGAGCAGGTCCGGGTGCCGACCGTGGTCGGCCAGGACATCTCGATCGCCCAGCCGAACCTGGTCGACAGCGCCGGTTTCAAGGTCGACATCCAGGAAGTGAAGTCGAGCGCGCCGAAGGGACAGGTGCTCTCCACCAACCCGACCGGTGGTAGCAACGCCGAGAAGGGCTCGACCATCACCGTGCAGGTCTCGGCCGGTGACCGGATCACCGTCCCCGACCTGACCGGACTCACCCCGACGCAGGCGCAGGAACAGCTGCGCGCGCTCGGCTGGACCGGTCAGCTCAGCCAGACCACGGTGATCACGCTGGACGGCAGTGCCTCCGGCAAGATCGTCGGCCAAAGTCCGGCCGCGGGTTCCTCGGTGACCATCACCGGCAACGTCGTGCTGCAGGTGGGTGCTTCGCCGCTACCGCGCTGAGATCGCGAGGTCTCGATTGCGTGGAGAACCCACCTGCCGCGACGCGGCGGGCGCAGAATGAGGCTGCTTCATCCCACCCAGCACCGCTGAACGAGGAGGTAGCCCCTATGACCACGGCCAGGGACATCATGAAGCCCGGCGCGCAGTGGATCACCCGCGGTGACACCGTGGCGACCGCGGCGACGGCGATGGCCGATCTCGGTGTCGGATCGCTCGTCGTCGCCGACGACGACGAGCGCATGTGCGGCATCATCACCGATCGCGACATCGTCGTGAAGTGCATCGCGCTCGGCCTGTCCCCCGAAACCACGACCGCGGCCGAGCTGTGCGAGTCGACCCCGCGGTGGGTCAGCGCGGACGCCGACGTGGAGGACGTGCTCGACCAGATGGAAGGCCATCGGGTCAAGCGGATGCCGGTGATCGACAACAAGCGGCTGGTCGGCATGATCAGCGAGGCCGATCTGGCCCGGCACCTCGACGACAATCAGCTCGGCGAGTTCGTGACCGCCATCTACGGGCGGCCCTGAGCCTCAGCTCAGATCGAGATGGGAGTTCATCGACATGGCCTCGGCGGCCAGGTCGGTCAGCTCCACCACCCGCACGCCGTGCCTGCGGAGTTTGTCCACACCCTCGCACGCGGCGACGAACAGGCTCGGCTCACGCCAGGCGATGACGACGGTCGGGATGCCGGCGGCCAGGATGCGGTCGGTGCACGGCGGCCTGCTCGCGGTGGCGCGGGTCGAGCACGGTTCGAGTGTGCTGTAGATCGTGGCCCTGGTCAGTCGCGGGTCGTCCGGGTCGAGCTTGTTCAGCGCCGACTCCTCGGCGTGCACCTTCTCGTCGGTCTCCCTGGAGTAGCCGGTCGAGATCTCCACACCGTCGGCGACGATCACCGCGCCCACCGAATAGGCCGTCGGGCTGGGTGGGCAGTTCCTGGCGAGTTCGATCGCCCTGTGCATGAATCGGTGGTCGGTGCTCTCGGCACTGCCTGCGGTCATCGGATTCCCCTGCCGGTCGGGAGTTATCCACAACTGTCGCACGATGTGGATTCGGTCATGTTCAGGTGTGCAGTGATTCGCCGGACAAGCTGTGGACAGCGGAATTTCCCCAGGTCGCGAACATGATTTCGACCACAGGGCCGGTTAGCGGAGCGGTGCGCCACCGGGGCTGACCAGGTACTTCAGCACAGCGACATCCCCAAGTTGTTCCACACCCGCCAGCCGGAGCCGTCGCTGTGCACCGCCGGGGAACTGGGCCGGGCCGACGAAGCGCGGGGCGGCCGGGTCGCCGACCAGGATCGGCGCGATCGCGAGCCGGATCTCGTCGGCCAGATCGGCCGCGAGGAAGCCGGTGTGCATCCCGGTGCCGCCCTCGACCATCAACCGGCCGATCCCGCGGGCGCCCAGGTCGTCGAGGAGGGCGGCCAGCGCGAGTTCCCGGCCGAGCGCGACGACGTCGGCCAGCCCGGCGAGCCGGTCGCCGAGCCGGGCCGCGCCGGTGTCGGTGGTGTAGACGAGCTTGTCGCCGCCGGTGTGCCAGAAGCGCAGCTCGGGATCGAGCTCACCGGACGCGGTGACGGTGATCTTCACCGGGTATTCGGGCTTGCCCGCCGTCACCCGGTCGGCTCGGCGCACCGCGCTGTTGACCAGCAGCCGGGGGTTGTCGGTCCGCAGCGTCCGCGCGCCGATCAGGATCGCGTCGGATTCGGCGCGGATCTGGTCGACCCGGTCGAAGTCGGCGCTGTTGGACAGCAGCAGCCGCTGCGCGCTCGCGTCGTCGATGTAGCCGTCCAGGCTCGCGGCCACCGACAGCAGCACGTACGGCCGCGCGGTGTCACTCCCCGGTGTCATGGCGTTACGAGATCGCCAGCGCGGCGACTTCCGCTTCGAGCGCCGACACCAGGGCCTCGGCGGGGCGCTGCCCGCACACCTCGAGCCAGTTGGCCAGCATCCGGTGGCCGCCCTGGGTGAGCACCGACTCGGGGTGGAACTGCACGCCGTGGATGGGCAGGGTGCGGTGACGCATGGCCATCACGATGCCGCTCTCGGTGTGCCCGACGACCTCCAGCTCCGCCGGCATGGTCTCCGGGAGCACGGTCAGCGAGTGGTACCTGGTGGCGGTGAACGGGTCGGGCAGCCCGGCCAGCACGCCCGCGCCGATGTGGAAGACCTCGCTGGTCTTGCCGTGCAGCAGTTCGGGCGCGCGGTCGACCGTTCCGCCGAACGCCTCGCCGATCGCCTGGTGCCCGAGACACACGCCGAGCAACGGCATGCGGTGCTCGGCGGCCGCGTGGACCAGCGGAATGCTGGCGCCGGCGCGGTCGGGGCTGCCGGGGCCGGGGCTGACGAGCACGCCGTCGAAGGTGCCGCCCACGTCGCCCCGGGTGAGCAGGGTGTCCAGGTCGGCCAGGCGCTGGTCGTCGTTGCGCCAGACCACGGCCTCGGCACCAAGCTGGCCGAGGTACTGCACCAGGTTGAACACGAAGCTGTCGTAGTTGTCGACGACCAATACACGCATGCGTCGAGGGTACGTGGCGACCCCGTAGGTCGTCGCATCCATTACCTGGTGGGATAGCCTAGGAGTTACCTGTATCCCGAATTCGAGGACGTCATGCCCAAGTCCAAGGTCCGTAAGAAGGCCGACTACACCCCGAGCCCTGCCAGCCGCACCCCGGTGAAGGTCAAGGCGGGCCCGTCGCCGGCTTGGTACGTCGCGATCATGCTTGGCTTCATGCTGGCCGGGCTCGTGTGGCTGCTGGTGTATTACCTGGCCGCCGAGCACATCGGCTGGATGAACGATCTCAACGCCTGGAACTTCCTGATCGGGTTCGGCCTGATGGTCATCGGCCTGATCATGACCATGCGATGGCGCTGACCGAGCGCGGCGCACCGGATTACACCGGTGTTATTCATGCACACCTGTGGATGAAGCTGTGGACAACTCGAGGAGCAACGGGGGACGACGCCGCGTGAACGCTGTGGATTCCGCCGACAGCACGTCGTGGACAACTCCCACCGCCGGTCTGCTCGCCGTGTCCGGCGGCGGCCTGATCCTGGTCGTCGCCGCGGTGCTGGCCAAGGACGGACCGAGCAGACTGCTGGTCGGCCTGGCCGCGGTCGCGGTCCTGGCCATGGCGGCGCTCGGTGTCCGGCAGCGCCCCCGGCTGACCATGGTCGGCGGTCCGGCCCCGCGCCTGATCGTCGGCACGCTGACCGGCCCCAAGACCTACCCGCTGGACCGGATCGATCGGATCCGGATGGTCTCCTACCGACGGCTCGGCCGGAAATCGGCGATGCTCGAGATCGACGTCCAGCACGAGGGCTCGGAGCGGCTGCTGATCTTCGGCCGCTGGGATCTGGGCACCAATCCCCACGACGTCTACGACGTCCTGGTCGTCAACGGCTTCGCCTCGGTCAGCGACTGAGCGCGACGTTTCACGTGAAGCAACGAACTCCCCGTCGCGCTCCGGCGCGACGGGGAGTTCTGTTGTGCACAGCTGTCAGGCGATGGTCACCGAGGAGATGACGACCGGCTCGGCCGGGCGATCGTTGCGATCGGTCTTCACCGACGCGATCGCGTCGACGACCTTGCGCGAATCGGGATCGACCACCTCGCCGAAGATCGTGTGCTTGCGATTGAGATGCGGCTGCGCGCCGACCGTGATGAAGAACTGCGAACCGTTGGTCGCCGGGCCCCCGTTGGCCATCGCCAGCAGATACCCGCGGGTGAAGCGCAACTCGGGATGGAACTCGTCACCGAACTCGTAGCCGGGCCCACCGCGACCGGTGCCGGTCGGATCGCCACCCTGGATCATGAACCCCGGGATCACCCGGTGGAAGATCGCGCCGTCGTAGAACGGGCCCGCGTCCGTGCCACCGGCGTTCGCGGTGGTGTAGGGCGCGCTGCCGTCGGCGAGACCGACGAAGTTGCGCACCGTCTTGGGCGCGTGGTTGCCGAAGAGCGCGATCTTGATATCGCCGTGGTTGGTGTGCAGAGTCGCCACGGCCGTCTGGTTGGGTGAGGTCACGGCAGTTATGGTGCCACGGGGGCGGCGGGAAGCCGGGAAGCTGTGCCACAGTGGTCGCATGAAGCTTCGTAACCCGATCATCGCTTCCATCGGGATCGCCGGGGCGGCGGCCCTGGCCCTCCTCGCCCGCAGCAAGCGACCGCAACTTCCCGAGCCCGCCGCCGAGCCGCCGCGCCTGGGCTACTCCCGCAACGGCGCCGCGCCGGCCCCCGGAGCGGAGACCGGCGCGCACTGAATCGTCAGCGGCTCACGGACTTCTTGTACTGCACCTGAGCCAGCGGCACGAAGACGACCAGGATCACGACGATCCAGATCAGCGTCGTGATCACCGGGTTCTGCATCGGCCAGGCGTCCGACGGCGGGGCCAGCGGGTTGGTGTTGCCGAACAGGTCGCGCACGGCCTGGGTCAGCGCCGAGACCGGGTTCCATTCGGCGAACACCTTCAGCGGGCCGGGCATGCCGTCCAGCGGCACGAACGCGTTCGACAGGAACGTCAGCGGGAAGATCACCATGAAGCTGGCGTTGTTGAACACCTCCGGCGCGCGCACGAGCAGTCCGACGACCGCCATCATCCAGGACAGCGCGTAGGCGAACAGCAGCATCAGCACATAGGCCAGGACCGCGTCGAGGAACGACCCGCGGATCCGCCAGCCGACGACCAGGCCGGTCAGCGACATGACGACCAAGCTCACGATATTGATCACCACGTCGCTGATCGTCCGGCCGACCAGCACCGCGGACGGCGCCATCGGCAGTGAGCGGAACCGGTCGATGATGCCCTTCTGCATGTCCTCGGCCAGACCGGCGCCGGTGAACGTGGCACCGAAGACGACGGTCTGCGCGAAGATGCCCGCGATCAGGAATTCGCGATAGCCGCCCTCCACGCCCTCGATCTGGATCGCCGAACCGAAGACATAGGCGAACAGCAGCACGAACATGATCGGCGACAGCGTCGTGAAGATCAGTACGTCGGGCACGCGCTTGATCTTGATGACATTGCGCTTGGCGATGGTCATGCTGTCGCTGACCACCATCGAGAGCCGTTCACCGAAGGTGGGGCCCTGCACCTCGGCCTTGTCGAGCGTGATGCTCATCGGTTGTGTCCTTCCTCGGCGCCGACGGTCTGTTTCCCGGCGTCGCCGTTGACGAGTTCCTCCGCCTCGTGCCCGGTGAGGGTGAGGAAGACGTCGTCGAGCGAGGGCCGCCGCAGCGCGACATCGTTGATCTGCACCTTGTGCTCGGTGAGCCGGCCGATCGCGGTGACCAGGTCCTGGGACCCGTCGGCCACGGGGACGGTGATCCGGCGCAGACCGGGTTCGAGATGGATCTCGCCGTCGGCCAGCCCGGCGAGCACCTGCTGCGCCGGGGCCAGCTGGTCGGGCGAGGCGACGGTGAGCTCGATCCGGTCGCCACCGACAAGCGCCTTGAGCTCGTCGGCGGTGCCGCGGGCGATGACCCGGCCGTGGTCGATGACGGCGATCGAGTCGGCCAGCCGGTCGGCCTCCTCCATGTACTGGGTGGTGAGCAGCAGGGTGGTGCCGCCCGCGACGAGTTCCTCGATGACATCCCACAGGTCGAGCCGGGCCCGCGGGTCGAGCCCGGTGGTCGGTTCGTCCAGGAACAGCACCGGCGGATTCGCCACCAGCGCGCCGGCGAGGTCGAGGCGCCTGCGCATGCCGCCGGAGTAGCCCTTCACCGGGCGGTCGGCCGCGTCGGTGAGCCGGAAGCGCTCGAGCAGTTCGCGCGCGCGTTCCTTACTGCGCTGCACGCCCAGGTGGTAGAGCCTGCCGACCATCTCGAGGTTCTCGAAGCCGGTGAGGTATTCGTCGACCGCCGCGTACTGCCCGGAGGTGCCGATCCGGGAGCGCAGAGCCTGTGGATTGTTGAGCACGTCGATCCCGGCGACCGTGGCACGGCCCTCGTCGGGGATCAGCAAGGTGGTGAGAACGCGGACAGTCGTGGTCTTTCCCGCGCCGTTGGGGCCGAGAAGTGCGGTGACGGTACCTTCCGGAACGGACAGATCGAGCCCGTCCAGGGCGGTGAGCTGCCCGTACCGTTTGACCAGACCCTCGGCGACGATTGCGTCGGGCATGATTCTCCTGAAGTCGTAGTTCAACGCTGTTGCCCCAGTATTGCGGGACCCACCGACAAGTCGCACCCGCATTTTCCGAGTGGCCGCCAACCCGATGTACAGACTTGTTCGACATGCCGATTTGCGGCGACACGCGGCGAATCGGACGGAATTTCCTACGGCCTCCCGGATCACAAGCCCCTGATCTCCGGGGCATCGATGGCGGACCGACAAGAACATGTTCAGCGAATTTTTCGCGTAATTCGTTGTGCACCAGCACATTCCGACCGAAGTAAGACAACCGTCGGGTGACCTACCCACAGATTCGCCGTTCACTACACCCGCCTCCGCGCACGGTCCAGGCCCAGAACGCCGAAAAATCTCGGAAACTGGTTCGTTGCGCGTACACGAATTCGGCTCGCATCGCGTAGGATCGTTCACGTCGGCCCCTCCCCCCCGGGCCGACCCTACGCGGGCCTCGGCTAACTCCCCCCCTTCGCCGAGGCCCGCTCCCCATTTTCCGGCAAGGCGCAGCTCCGGCTACCGGTGAGTACTCCCGGTCCGCGAAACCGTCACAGTCCAGCCACGTTCCCGCGATCACCCCGCAACCGGGGCTATCGTCAGCGGATGGTGCCCGGCAAAGGTGCGATCACCGCGCTCGTCGTGTCGATGGCTGTCGTGGTCGGTTGCAGCAGTGCCGCCGACGACGAGAACACCACCGCGACCAGCACCGAACAGCTCCCGCCGAATCAGGTCGCCGCCGTCGCGCTCCCCGACGACGCGGTCGACAAGGCCGTCGCGAAACTCGACGACCTGGCCACCTCGCTGATGGACAGCAGCCACATCCCCGGCATGGCCGTCGCCGTCGTGCACGGCGGGAAGACCGTCTATGCCAAGGGCTTCGGCGTGAAACAGGCGGGCGGCCAGGAGGAGATCGACGCCGACACCGTCTTCCAGCTCGCCTCGGTGTCGAAATCGGTGTCGGCCTCCGTGGTCGCCCACCAGGTCGGCAAGGGCACGGTCGAATGGACGACGCCGGTGGTCTCGAAGCTGCCCTCGTTCGCGCTGGCCGATCCGGCCACCACCGCCCAGCTCACCATCGGCGATCTGTTCGCGCACCGCAGCGGCCTGCCCGACCACGCGGGCGACCGGCTCGAGGACCTCGGCTACGACCAGGCCGCCATCCTGGACAAGCTCCGGCTCGAACCCCTCGATCCGTTCCGGATCACCTACCACTACACCAACTTCGGGCTGACCGCCGGCGCCGAGGCGGTCGCCGCCGCGGCGGGCGTGCCGTGGGACCGGCTCTGCGCCGACACCGTGTACGGCCCCCTCGGCATGTCGTCCACCAGTTCCCGCTTCGCCGACTACGAGGCCAGGCCGAACCGCGCGGTCACCCACGTGAACGTCGACGGCCAGTGGGTCGCGAAGTTCGTCCGCGATCCCGACCCGCAGTCCCCCGCGGGCGGAGTCAGCTCCTCGGTGAACGACATGGCGCGCTGGCTGGCGATGATGCTCGGCCACGGCACCGCGAACGGGACGACCATCGCCCCCGAGGACGCGCTGCTGCCCGCGATCACCCCGCAGGTGATCTCCTCCCCCGCCTCGGCACCCCAGTCGCGAGCCGGCTTCTACGGCTACGGATTCAACTCCTCGACCAGTTCCGCGGGCCGCACCGCCTACAGCCACTCCGGGGCGTTCGCGCTCGGCGCCGCCACCAACTTCCTGGCGATCCCGTCCGCCGACGTCGCGATCGTGGCACTCACCAACGCCGCGCCGATCGGCGTGCCGGAGGCACTGACCGCCGAGTTCGGCGACCTCGTCCAGTTCGGCGAGATCCGCGAGGACTGGCGGTCCATCTACCAGGCCGCGATCGCCCCGATCAACGATCCCGTCGGCGACCTCGTCGGCAAGACCCCGCCCGCGAATCCCGCGCCCGCCCAGCCGCTGCCGACCTACGTGGGCAGCTACGCCAACGAGTACTGGGGTCCGGCGACGATCTCCGAGGCCGACGGTGGCCTGGTCCTGACGATGGGTCCGGCGCAGGTGCGATACCCGCTGCGGCACTGGGACGGCGACACCTTCGCCTTCGAGCTGAGCGGCGAGAACGCACCGCCCGGCAGCGTCTCCTCGGCGATCTTCGACAACGGGACGCTCACCCTCGACTACTTCGACGAGAACGGCCTCGGGAAGTTCACCCGCTGACGCTCAGTCCGCGGTCACCGCGCGCCAGGCCGTCGCCAGCCGCAGCGCCCTGACCTTGCCCGCCACCCCGAGCAACGGCTCGTCGCGCTCCCAGCGGCTCCGGATCTCCGGGTCCACCGAATCCCAGAGCGGCGCGAGCTCGGCGCGCAGGCGCGTCAGCCGCTCGAAGACGCCGCCCAGCGCGATGTGTACGCCCACCGAGCCCGGATCCTCGGTACTCACACCACGCACCGCCGCAAACAGGGCCAGCAGCTGTTCTACGGCCTCGGCGGGCCAGTGGGCTTGCCGGGACACCCGAACGAGCTGTCCGAGCACAGCGGCGACCACATGCAGGTCTTCGACGGTGCGGAACGGCTTGAGGAAATCGGCGTAGCCGTCACCGGGCAGCAATGCACCGGGCGCTGCGTCGAAAGTGACGGTGGCGTGCGGAATCTCCGGGGCGAACGGCAGCGCGGGCAGCGGCGTCACCACCACGCCGGGACCGGCGGGCACCAGCACCGCCCGCAACGCGGCGCGACCGTCGGCCTGCTCGCCCGCCTTGGCGATCACGAGGAAGCGGGTGGCGAATTCGCCGAGCGTGGCGAAGGACTTGGTGCCGGTGACGGCGCCGTCGGCGGTCACCGTGGTCGTCAGCTGCGACGGCTTGGCCCCGTTCGCCTCGGTCGCGCACATGGAGGTCAGGCCGGTGGCGTCGAGCGTGGGCACCAGCGCGCCGAGTGCTTCCTGATATCCGCCGAGAAACGCGGTACCTGTTCCGGCACTGTCGAATCCGGCGACAACGGCGCGGTCGATCGAACGGGGGAAGCCGGCGCCGCGGGCGCGATGCTGCGCCGCGATCGCGGCGATATCGGTCGGCACCGACTCGACGGGAGCCGCGCTGAGCAGAAAATCGAAAACCGAGGAATTCACAGAAGTGGAGCCTAGGGGAATCGAACCCCTAACCCCTGCCTTGCAAAGGCAGTGCTCTGCCAATTGAGCTAAGGCCCCTGGCTGGCTTGCTGAAACCAGTTGGCAACCCGAATCAGCGGGTGGTGACCTCGTGCCAGAGGTCAGCGTCATCGCGCTTGCGGAATTTGGTGATACCGATGAGAACCGCGATCACAACACCGACCGTGAGGACAATCTTCATGATTCCCACCCTACTGTGATGTTCGGGAGTGGGCCTAGGAGGACTTGAACCTCCGACCTCTTCGTTATCAGCGAAGCGCTCTAACCGCCTGAGCTATAGGCCCGAACTCGTTTCGACCCCCTGCCGGAGCAGTGAACCGCAACGAGGAACGAGGTTACCCTACCCGGCCGGGGATAACCAAAACGGCCGGTCAGGCCCCTTTTCGTGGGGCTGACCGGCCGTCGTGACAGAGCCGTTTCTAGTCCGGATCAGCCAGGGTCACCTGGATGCCGCCGACCAGATCGCAGCACTGGTTGTAGATGAAGACACCGACCGTCGCCAGCGCGGTGAACAGCACCACGTTGATCAGGCCGATGACGCCCGCGTAGCCGAAGACCGTGCCCGCGTCGATCAGGCTCGACGAGCTGCCCTCCTGGTTCAGCATCTCGCCCAGCGAGTTGTCCAGGTTGTCCCACACGCCCATGCCGGCCAGCACGATGTAGAGCAGGCCGACCGCCAGCATCCACACGAAGAACAGCGCCACGCTGATCACCAGGGTGATCTTCAGCGTCGACCACGGATCGATCCGGCGGATCTGCACCGTCGCGCGTAGCGGCTCACCCGACGCGGCGGCCGCGATGGCCACCGGCACGGCGGGCGAGACCGCGCCGACGGACGCCGCGGCGGCCCTGGCACTCGGCCCCGGCTGCGGCGGGATGTGCGCCATCGGCAGACCGGGCGGCGCCGCGGGCGCGACCTGACCGTCCGGCGTCGGATGCCGCACCTCGGACAGGTCCGGCATGTCCTTGACCAGCTCGGGGCGGGCGATGCTGCGGGTCGGCCCGTCGATGCCGACGGACTTCACCATCGCCGCTTCCTTGCGGGCTGCCTTGGCCGCCAGGTCGGCGGTGGTGCGGGCGTTGGACGCGCCGCTGCCCTTCAGGCCACCGGTCGAGGCCGCCGCCGCGCTCGGGGACGACGGACGCCCCTGGCTCGGCGCCTCACCGGGCCGGTACAGGTTCGACTGCGGCTCGCGCTGCGGCAGCTGCGCCCACCCGTCCTGGTAGGGCGACTTGCCCTTCCCGTTGCCGGCGGGCGGGGTCGGTTCGTTCCCCATCCGCACGGTCGACTGGTCGAACGATTCGCCCCCGGCGGCACCGGATTCCGGCGCTGCCGCACCTTCGGCCGGACCGCCCTGGCGTGGGATCGGCCGCGGCTGGATCGGAGACGAGGCAATCCGCTCGGTGACGCCGTTGGTCTGGTTCCGATCGTCGTTCGACTGATTCGGTGTGGTCAATGGAATCCTCAGATCCGTTCGTTGCCGCCGCTGTTTGGGTTATTGCTCCGAAGCCGCGTCGCCGGTGAGCTGATCGGGATCGGGCTCGTCGGCGTTGCGCGCGATCGCTAGCAAGGTATCGCCATCCGCGAGGTTCATCAATCGCACGCCCTTGGTCTGGCGTCCAGCTTTCCGAACTTGCTTGGCTGCGGTGCGGATGACGCCACCACTGGAAGTGATCGCGTACAACTCGTCCTCGTCGTCGACGATGAGCGCACCGACCAGGCTGCCACGTTTCGGGTCGTACTGAATTGTCAATACGCCTTTTCCGCCACGACCCTGCGCGGTGTACTCCTCGATCGCCGTACGTTTCGCATACCCACCCGCGGTCGCCACCAAAAGGTAGGTCTCCTCGCGGACCACATTGAGCGAGAGCAATTCGTCGTCGGCGTTGAAACGCATGCCCTGCACACCGGAGGTGGCGCGGCCCATCGGACGCAGCGCCTCGTCGGTGGCGGAGAACCGGATCGACTGGCCGTGCGCCGAGACCAGCAGCAGGTCGTCGTCGGCCGAGCACAGCACGGCGCCGACCAGCTCGTCGTCGTCGCGCAGATTCACCGCGACGATGCCGCCGGACCGGTTGGAGTCGAAATCGGTGAGTTTGGACTTCTTCACCAGGCCCGCGCGAGTCGCCAGCACCAGGTACGGCGCGTCCTCGTAGGTCTTGAGCTGGATGATCTGGGCGATCTTCTCGTCCGGCTGGAACGCCAGCAGGTTCGCCACGTGCTGACCACGCGCGGTCCGGTTGGCCTCGGGCAGCTCGTAGGCCTTGGCCCGGTAGACCCGGCCCTTGTTGGTGAAGAACAGCAGCCAGTCGTGGGTGGACGACACGAAGAAGTGCTTGACGATGTCGTCCTGCTTGAGGCCTGCGCCCTGCACGCCCTTGCCGCCGCGCTTCTGCGAGCGGTACAGGTCGGTCTTGGTGCGCTTGGCGTAGCCGGTCTCGGTGATCGTGACGACCACGTCCTCGCGGGCGATCAGATCCTCGTCGGCGACGTCACCGTCGTTGGCGATGATCCTGGTCCGGCGGTCGTCGCCGTACTTCTCGACGATCTCGGCCAGCTCGTCGCGCACGATCGCGCGCTGCCGCTCCGGCTTCTCCAGGATGTCCTTGTAGTCGGCGATCTCGAGCTCGATCTTGGCCAGATCGTCGATGATCCGCTGCCGCTCCAGGGCGGACAGGCGGCGCAGCTGCATGTCCAGGATCGCGGTGGCCTGGATGTCGTCGATCTCGAGCAGCTGCATCAGGCCGGTGCGCGCGGTGTCGGTGTTGGCCGAGCGGCGGATCAGCGCGATGACCTCGTCGAGCAGGTCGAGCGCCTTGACCAGGCCGCGCAGGATGTGGGCCCGTTCCTCGGCCTTGCGCAGCAGGTAGCGGGTGCGCCGGACGATGACTTCCAACTGATGATCGACGTAGTACCGGATCATCTGATCCAGGCGCAGCGTGCGCGGCACGCCGTCGACGATCGAGAGCATGTTCGCGCCGAAGCTGGTCTGCAGCTGGGTGTGCTTGTACAGGTTGTTCAGCACGACCTTGGCGACCGCGTCGCGCTTGACCGTCACCACGATGCGCATGCCGACGCGGTCGGAGGACTCGTCGTGGATATCGGAGATACCCGCGATCTTGCCGTCCTTGACCTGCTCGGCGATCGAGTTGATGAAGTTGTCGGTGTTGACCTGGTACGGCAGCTCGGTGATGACGATCTGGGTCTGCCCGCGGCTGCCCTCCTCGATCTCCACCACACCGCGCATGCGGATCGAACCGCGGCCGGTGGTGTAGGCGTCGTGGATGCCCTGGCCGCCGACGATCAGGCCGGAGGTCGGGAAGTCCGGGCCCTTGACCCGTTCCATGCACGCGGCGAGGGTGGTCTCCTCGTCGGCGTCGTAGTTCTCCAGCGCCCAGTAGATGGCCTCGGCCAGCTCGTTGAGGTTGTGCGGCGGGATGTTGGTCGCCATGCCGACCGCGATGCCGTTGCTGCCGTTCATCAGCAGGGCGGGCACGCGCGCGGGCAGCACGGTCGGCTCCTGCGAGCGACCGTCGTAGTTGGGGACGAAATCGACGGTCTCGCTGTCGATGTCGCGCAGCATCTCCATCGCGAGCGGCGTCAGGCGGCACTCGGTGTAGCGCATGGCGGCCGCGCCGTCGTTGCCGCGGGAACCGAAGTTGCCCTGGCCGTCGACCAGCGGGTAGCGCAGCGACCAGGGCTGCGCCATGCGCACGAGGGTGTCGTAGATCGACGCGTCACCGTGCGGGTGGTAGTTACCCATGGTCTCGGCGACCGGACGGGCCGACTTCACGTAGCCGCGATCGGGACGGTAGCCGTTGTCGTACATCGCGTAGAGCACGCGCCGGTGCACCGGCTTGAGGCCGTCGCGCACATCGGGCAGCGCGCGGCCCACGATCACGCTCATCGCGTAATCGATGTAGCTGCTCTGCATCTCGTTCTGGATGTCGACCGGTTCGATCCGGTCGCCCGCACCACCGGAGGGCGGCAGCGTGGTCTCAGTCATCAAATCTCCTTCGAGGGCCTGACATGCTTCACGGGCGCGCGCTTACGGCGCAGCACCGGTTACACGTCCAGGAAGCGGACGTCCTTGGCATTGCGGGTGATGAAGCTGCGACGTGCCTCCACGTCTTCGCCCATGAGCACGGAGAACAGCTCGTCGGCCGCGGCCGCGTCGTCGAGCGTCACCTGACGAAGCACCCGCACCGACGGATCCATGGTGGTTTCCCACAGCTCCTTGGCGTTCATCTCGCCCAGACCCTTGTAGCGCTGGACGCCGTCGTCCTTGTTGATCTTCTTGCCCGCGGCCAGACCGGCCTCGAGCAGCGCGTCGCGCTCGCGGTCGGAGTACGCGAACTCCGGCTCGGTGCGCATCCACTTGAGCTTGTACAGCGGCGGCTGGGCCAGGAACACGTGACCGTGCTCGACCAGCGGGCGCATGAACCGGAACAGCAGCGTGAGCAGCAGGGTCGCGATGTGCTGGCCGTCGACGTCGGCGTCGGCCATCAGGATGATCTTGTTGTAGCGCAGCTTCGCGATGTCGAACTCGTCGTGGATGCCGGTGCCGAACGCGGTGATGATCGACTGGACCTCGTTGTTCTTGAGGACGCGGTCGATGCGGGCCTTCTCGACGTTGATGATCTTGCCGCGCAGCGGCAGGATCGCCTGGTACATCGAGTCGCGGCCGGACTTGGCCGAGCCGCCGGCGGAGTCACCCTCGACGATGTAGATCTCGCACTTGCTCGGATCCTTGGAGCGGCAGTCGGCCAGCTTGCCGGGCAGGCCGCCCAGGTCGGTGGCGGACTTGCGGCGCACCAGCTCACGCGCCTTGCGCGCGGCCACGCGGGCCTGCGCCGAGGACACCGCCTTCTGCACGATGGTCTTCGCGTCGGCCGGGTTGGCCTCGAACCAGTGCGTCAGGTGCTCGTTGCAGGCACGCTGCACGAACGACTTGACCTCGGTGTTGCCCAGCTTGGTCTTGGTCTGGCCCTCGAACTGCGGCTCGCCGACCTTGACGCTCACGATGGCGGCCAGGCCCTCGCGGATGTCGTCACCGGTGAGGTTGCCGTCCTTCTCCTTGAGGAGCTTCTTCTCCTTGGCGTACTTGTTGACCACCGTGGTCAGCGCCGCGCGGAAGCCCTCTTCGTGGGTGCCGCCCTCGTGGGTGTTGATCGTGTTGGCGAAGGTGTGGACCGACTCGGAGTAGCCCGAGTTCCACTGCATCGCGACCTCGAGCTCGTGGCCGGTGCCCTTGCCGGTGAAGCCGACCACGGAGTTGTGGATGGCCTGCTTGGTGCGGTTGATGTGGCGGACGAAGTCCACCAGGCCGCCCGGGTAGTGGTAGGTCCGGGTCTTGACCTTGTGCTCGACCGGCTTGTCGGCGCCTTCCTCGGCATGCTTGGGCGCCTCGGCGGTATCGCTGACGACCTCGTCGATGACGTCGGACTCGCTGACCCGCTGATCGGTCAGCGTGATGGTCAGGCCCTTGTTCAGGAAGGCCATCTCCTGCAGGCGGCGCGCGACCGTCTCGAAGTTGTAGGTGGTGGTCTCGAAGATCTCCGGGTCGGCCCAGAAGCGGATCGTCGTACCGGTGCGCTTGGTCGGCTCGCCCTGGATCAGCTTGCCCGGCTTCGCGTCCTTGTAGGTCTGCGCCCAGTGGTAGCCGTCGGTGTCGATCTCGGCTTCCAGCTTGCTCGACAGCGCGTTGACCACCGAGATGCCGACACCGTGCAGACCGCCGGAGACGGCGTAGGAGTCGGAGTCGAACTTGCCGCCCGCGTGTAGCTGCGTCATGACGACCTCGACGGTCGGAATGCCCTGCGCGTGCATGGCGGTGGGGATGCCGCGGCCGTCGTCGATGACCTCGACGCCGCCGTCCTCCAGCAGGGTCACGTCGACCCGGGTCGCGTAGCCGGCCATCGCCTCGTCGACCGAGTTGTCCACAACCTCCCAGATGAGGTGGTGGAGGCCGCGCTCACCGGTGGAACCGATGTACATGCCAGGGCGCTTGCGCACCGCTTCGAGGCCTTCGAGGACTGTGATGGAGGAGGCACCGTAGCCCTGCTTGTTGCCCGATGCGTTGGAGTCGTTGGCAGCCACTTCTCGGTAGCTCTCCTTACTTGCTGATCCCTGTCGCAGCGATCGGGCAGCACGCGGACTGCACAGCACGCGTCGAGGGTTCGCCGCTGGTTACGTCACCATCCTACTGGTAAGCCCAACTTACAGTGCACCTACGACACCCCTGACGCCGCCGTGAATGCAAGAAATCGGTCTACGGTGACAAGATTCCGCCTCCCGGAGATTTCCGCCCGGCAGAACTGGCGTGAGACTTGCGTTCGGTGGTTCCACGTGAAACGCGATCGCCCGGCTTCGCGGCCGTCCGGAGTTATCCACAGGTTTTGTCCACATGTACAAAACTCCGGGCCTGGGAGCGGCGCCGCCGCAAGGCAACTCACCCCGGTCACCGCTCGGCTATCCGTAGGTGTCGCGCGGACCGCGACCTTTGATGTGCCGTTCGCCCTTGCGCCAGCTCGGCGCCGCGGGACCGGTGATCCGCAACGAGGTGACCACGCCCTGCCCGACGGCGGCATTGATCTTGGCCAGGATCTGGCCCTGCAGCATGCGCAGCTGGGTGGCCCACGCGGTGGACTCGGCGGCGATCTTGAGCACACCGCCCTCCAGCGTCACCGGGGTGGCGTGCGCGGCGATGTCCTCGCCGACCACGCTCGGCCAGCGACCGAACACCATGCCCTCGGCCACCTTGCCCGACCAGCCACGACTCTTCGCGATCGAGCCGGTCAGCGCCGACAACAGCTGGGGATCACGCGGATCGGGACCAGCCCCGGACCAGCCGGTGCGCCTGCGGCCGCCCGCGCGCAGCTTGCGGACCGGGGACGCCCGGCCCTGGCCGACCGACTTACCGCTGGCCTTGGCCGCGGCCCTGGCCTCCTCCAGTGCGCGCCGGGCCAGGTCGATCCCGCGCAGCTCCGGTTCGGGCTCTTCGCTCACCTCGGTTCCGCCTTCCGGTGTCGATGCTGGCCGAGTGCGGACCGAGTCTACGCCGCGGCACCGACAGCACCGCCCGGGGCGATCCGGCATATGTCCAGCATGTTGCCGGTTTTCCACAGGATGCTGTTGATAACTATCGCTATCTGTGCATATCTTCGGATTGTTCGGCCACCTCGGTGACGATCCGCGAGGTGCGCCGGTCGGCTTCGCCGGTCGTTTGCACCCGCAGTGGTTCGGCGGCCAGCTCGGACGGCACGTCCTCGGCCACCGCGGCGGTGATGAGCACCTGCTCCGCGCCGGCGGCCACCTCGGCCAGCGCGGTCCGCCTGCGCCGATCCAGTTCGGCGAACACGTCGTCGAGCAGCAGCACCGGCTCGGTGCCCGCGCTGCGCAGCAGTTCGAACGAGGCCAGCCGCAGCGCCAGCGCGAACGACCAGGACTCGCCGTGACTGGCGAAGCCCTTGGCCGGCGCGCTGCCGAGCAGCAGATCCAGGTCGTCACGATGCGGGCCGACCAGGCACACACCGCGTTCGAGCTCACGGGTCCTGGCGGCGGCGAGCTCGCGCAGCACGATCTCGTGCAGCTGGGCCACATCGTCGGCCCCCGGCTCCCTGGCCGGGTCGAGCAATTCGGGCGGCAGGTAACCCGATCGGTAAGCGATTGCCGCGGGACGTGATTCGGGCGCGATCGACCGATAGGCCTGCGCCAGATACGGATACAGGTCGTGGACCAGGCGCAATCGCTGGGCCAGCAGCACCGACGCGTGTTCGGCCAGATGTCCGTCCCACACGTCGAGGGTGCTCAGGTCGGCGCGGGAACGCACATGGCGCCCAGCGGTTTTCAACAGGGCCGAGCGCTGGCGCAGCACCTTGTCGTAGTCCGCGCGCACGCCGGCCAGCCTGGGCAGGCGGGCTGTGCACAACTCGTCGAGGAACCGTCTGCGCTCCCCCGGGTCACCGCGCACCAGCGACAGGTCCTCCGGCGCGAACAGCACGGTCTGCAGGATCCCGAGGATCTCCCTGGACCGGCGCACCGGCGACCGGTTGATCTGGGCCCGGTTGGCGCTGCCCTGCTTGAGCTCAACATCGACGCGCAGTTCGCGGCCGGTATTGACCACGGTCGCCCCGATCCGCGCCTGCGTGGCCCCCATCCGTATCAGCGGGGCGTCGGCGGAGACCCGATGCGAGCCCAGCGTCGCCAGGTAACCGATCGCCTCGAGCAGGTTGGTCTTGCCATTGCCGTTCGCCCCCAGCAGCACCGTGCGCCCTGGGGACAACTCGAGCTCGGCGTGTTCCCACGACCGGAAATCACGGACCGACAGCGCACGAATGAACATGCCGGGTTACGCGGGCGGGCCGGCTCAGCCGGGCAGCCGGACCGGCATCAGCAGGTAGATGTACTGGCTCTCCAGCGCCGCGAACGCACCGGACTCGAGCACCTTGGGCTCCTCGTCGGAGGCGGGCAGCAGCACGGCGGGACGGCTCGGGGTGGTGAAACCGAAGGTGACCCGGTCCGCGTGCAGCGCCGACAGACCTTCGGTCAGGTAGCCGGGGTTGAAGGCGATGGTCAGCGGCTCACCACGGAAGTCGGCCTCCAGCCATTCCTCGGCGCGGCCCGCGTCGTCCCCACCCGCCGACAGCAGCACGCCGTCGGTGGAGAACTCCAGCCGCACCTGGGCACCGCGCTCGGCCACCAGGGCGACGCGCTTGATCGCCTCGGACAGCGCCGCGACGGGCAGCGTGGCGATGGAGGTGTGCTCCTTGGGGAGCAACTGGCGGAACTTGGGGAATTCCGCGTCGAGCAGGCGGGTGGTGGTGCGCCTGCCCGCGTTGACGATGCCGAGCAGGCCGTCGGCCCCGCCGCCGGTGCCCAGCGAGAGCTGCACGGGCGCGTCGGTGGCGCCGAGGGTCTTGGCTGCCTCGGACAGCGTGCGCGCCGGGATGAGCACGGCGGTCTCGATGTCGGGGCGGGTGGGCTGCCACTGCAGGTGGCGCACGGCCAGGCGGAAGCGGTCGGTGGCGGCCAGCACCACGTCGTTGCCCTCGATCTCGACCCGGATGCCGGTGAGCATGGGGAGCGTGTCGTCGCGGCCCGCGGCGACGGCGACCTGGCCGACCGCCTCGGCGAACACATCCACACCGAGCTCACCGGTCTGCTGCGGTACCTCGGGCAGCTGGGGATAGTCCTCGACCGGCATGGTCGGCAGGGAGAACTTGGCACTACCGCAGGCGATGAGCACGCGCGTGCCGTCGACGGAGACATCGACCGGCTTGTTGGACAGAGCCTTGGTGATGTCGGCGAGCAGCCGGCCGGAGACCAGCACCTGGCCGGGACCGGCGACCTCGGCGGCCACCCGCATCTGCGCGGAGACCTCGTAGTCGAAGCCGGAGACGGTCAGGCCGTTCTCGTCGGCGACCAGCAGCACACCGCCGAGAACAGGCACGGGAGGACGGGAGGGGAGGCTGCGCGCCACCCAGGCCACCGACTCGGCGAAATCCTCTCGGGCGACCCGAAACTTCATGCTCGCAAGCTCCATCGCCCGATTTGTCCTCTCCGAGTTTCGAATCCGTGTGCGGGGTGTTCAGCGGAGTTGAGGTGCTGCGTCGGCCGCGCACTGAGTCTCGCACAACAAGCCGACAACCAAACGGTACCCGGGCATCGCGGGAAGTCCGCATCGACCCTCCCAGCCGATCGCGCCCTCCCTACCCGTCCCCTCTCCTCCTTGCCGCTTGTGAGTGGAGCACCGACCGAGCCGAGCCTCCCCGACCGACTTTCCACACACCCTGTTTTGAAGAGATCTCTTCAAGAAAGAGAACTGAAGTAGTAGTAGGCACTGTGGAATCTGTGGACTTCGACCGAATCCGCAGGTCAGAGCGCACGTCGGGATGGGGATGGCCGTGGGGTGTCTCGAGGATGAACCGAGGGCGTCTGTGGACTCCCGAAGTTGTCCCATTTCCATCCTCGAGTAGTCCTCGAGTTGTTCCACCGGATTCACCCTGTTGTTCACACGCGGGGGCAGGGTGGTGGCAACCAGGTGGATTCCTCGAGGACTCCACACGGATTCCTCGAGGAATCCACAGGGCCGATCCGCCGACGTCGCAGGTCGGAGGGACCGTGGAGGTGTGAGTGAATCCGGCTGTGGACGATGTGGACAACTTCCTGTGAGTGAACACCCCCAGCTCGCTCCCCAGCCCCTGTGCGCCAACCGGTGCACTACTCGAGGATTCCTCGAGGACTCCACAGGGATTCCTCGAGGAATCCACAGGGCAAAAAAGAACACCGCCCCAGGTCAGGGCGGTGTTCGAGGGTGTGGATGAAATCAGCGCGAGCGCTGTTTGATCCGGGCTGTGAGTTCTTGCACCTGGTCGTAGACGCGGCGGCGCTCGGTCATCTCCTTGCGCACTTTCTTCTCCGCGTACATCACCGTCGTGTGGTCGCGACCGAACGCCTGCCCGATCTTGGGCAGCGACAGATCGGTGAGCTCGCGGCACAGGTACATCGCGATCTGGCGGGCCTGCGCGAGCGGCCTTGCCTTGCCGGGCCCGGTCAGTTCCTCCAGCGTCGTATTGAAGTACTCAGCGGTGACGGCCATGATCGTCGCCGCGTTGATCTCCAGCGCCGCGGTGTCGGGCATGAGATCGCGCAGCACGACCTCGGCCAGCGAGAGATCCAGCGGCTGGCCGTTGAGCGAGGCGAAGGCCGTCACCCGGATCAGCGCGCCCTCGAGCTCACGGATGTTGCGCTCCACCCGGCTGGCGATCAGCTCGAGTACGTCGTGCGGCACATCGAGCCGGTCCATCCGCGCCTTCTTGCGGAGGATCGCGATGCGGGTCTCCAGTTCGGGCGGCTGCACGTCGGTGATCAGGCCCCACTCGAAGCGGGTCCGCAGCCGCTCCTCCAGCGTCGCCAGCTGCTTGGGCGGGCGGTCGGAGGAGACGACGATCTGCTTGTTCGCGTTGTGCAGGGTGTTGAAGGTGTGGAAGAACTCCTCCTGGATGCCTTCCTTGCCCTCGATGAACTGGATGTCGTCGACCAGCAGGATGTCGGTCTCGCGGTAGCGCCGCTTGAACGCGACCTTGCGGTCGTCGCGCAGGCTGTTGATGAAGTCGTTGGTGAACTCCTCGGTGGAGACGTACTTCACCCGCATGCCGGGGAACAGCCGTTGCGCGTAGTGCCCGGCCGCGTGCAGCAGATGCGTCTTGCCCAGACCCGAGGCACCCCACACGAACAGCGGGTTGTAGGCCCGCGCCGGCGCTTCCGCGATGGCGACCGCGGCGGCGTGCGCGAACCGGTTCGACGCGCCGATGACGAACGTCTCGAACGTGTACTTGGCGTTCAGGCTCGCCGAGGACGACGCCTGCGGCGGGGCCTCGGGCGACTTGTTGAAGTAGGTCGGCCAGTTGTTGCGGGCGTCGACCACCGGCTCGTCGTCGGCGGGCTCGGCACCGGGCGTCCCCGGGCGCAGCGGTTCCGGCGCGACCTCGGCGGGGGCTTCCTCGGCCCGCGCGGCGATCGGCTCCTCCGGCTGCGGACCACGGCTCCGGCTCGGCGCGCGCTGCGGCGGCGGGTCCGGGGTGAACAGCGACTCCTGGCCCGGCGGGATGTGCTCACGCCGGGTCGGACCGGACTGCTCCCGCCGCGCGGGCGGCGCGGACTCGGCCTGCCGCTGCTCGGGACGGCCGCCGGGAAACTCCCCGCGTCCGCCGAACTCGCCGTTGGCGAAGTCGGGCACCCGATAGACCGCGGTCGGTTCGAAATCGGTGCCGGGGAACTCGGGGCGCTCGGGCTGGAACTCCGGGGCCTGGCCGTACTCCGGTGTCGGCGCGTAGTCCGCCTGCTGCGGGTACTCGGGCTGCTGCTGGTAGTCCGGCTGCGCGGAGTACTCCGGTTCGGGCTGCCGGTACTCCGGCTCGGCCTGATACTCGCGATGACCGGCGTAATCGGGGCGCTCGCCGCCGTACTCACCCGGCTGCGCGGGGTACTCGCGGCCGCCGTAGCTGTTGCCGTACTCCCCGGTGGGCGGATACTCCTGCCCGCCCGGATAGTCGCCGCCGTACTCGCCGTTGCCCGCGGGGTACTCGCCCGCGCCGTAGCGGGGGCGGCCGTACTCACCACGCGCGGCGTAGTCGGGAACACTGAAATCGGGGCCGGGGTAGCCGGTCGGCGGGCGCACCTGCTCGCGCGGGCGCTCCGGTCGGCTGGTCATCCTGGCGTGCCGGGGCGAGCTGCCCGCCCGCTCCCCCGCGGCCGGGCTCGGCGCGGCGATGCGCACACCCAATCCCTCGACCTGCGGACCGAGCCGGCGACCCAGCGAGCGCAGGATCGGCTCGCGCAGATCACGCTCGATCGCCTCCTGCGCCAGCGAGGACGGAACCGACAGCAACGCGAAGCCTTGGGCGACGGTGAGCGGTTTGACCAGCTTCAGCCAGGCCTGCTGCGCGCGACTGACCGCGGGGATGGCGCCGTCGGCCGAGCCGGTGGTGAGCTCGGCAACCACCTCTGGCCATACTGTGGCCAGCACATTCTGCTCGTCGTCCATACAGCGTCCTCCCCGGACCGGTTTGTTGGGGCCCACGGCCGGGCGCACGCAGGTAACCACCTGTGAACAGGTGGAATCCAGTGATCCTGCGTACAACCGAAGCCGGTTCGAACGCCGTGCGGTCCCAGAATCCGGACTGCGGCGCGGGCACCGTCGGCCCTACGAATATGCCACTCCGGCCGTCTTTCCACACAATTATCCACAGATGTGGACAAACCTGGGGATAGAGGGAATCTGCCAGCGTGTGGCAGTGAATGGGGCTGGACCTGCGGTTCTTCAGCAATCCCCCGGCTACAGAGGTTAGCGGTAGCCGCCGCAGAAGGCCAGAGGTGTGGACGAACTCACGAAAAGTCGGCCGATGCGTCAGTGCTCCCCGGGCGTGTCGCCCCAGGTCGGCCCAGCTCGAGGTGCCGCGCCGGGGTCCGGTAATCTGGACATCGTGCCTGGCGCACGTGCTTTGGGGGCCGAGTTTGACCCTGCGTAGCGGTATCAGTACCCTCGTACAGTCACCCCTTGGCGCGGTGGCGGCTGTGTGCTGCACGTCGATCGCCAAGGCTTTCTGCGTGTAGACCGCGGTCCGCTGCGCAGACATCCGAATCATTGAACAGACTTCGGGCGCCGAACGGTGCCCACCAACTCGAGGAGTGTTGACCGTGGCCAAGGGCAAGCGGACGTTCCAGCCGAACAACCGTCGTCGGGCGCGCGTGCACGGCTTCCGCCTCCGGATGCGCACCCGTGCGGGTCGCGCCATCGTTTCGGCGCGTCGCCGTAAGGGCCGTGCCGAACTGACTGCCTGATCGCGCGTAGTCGGACGCTCGGGTGTTGCCTGAGCCGTATCGGTTGCACCACCGTGCCGAATTCTCCCGCACGGTGCGCCGCGGTCAGCGAATCGGGAGGCGAGATCTCGTCGTACACGCGTTCACGCACACGTACGACGATGTCGCCGACGTCGATTCCCTGATCCGGGTAGGCGGTCCGCGGTTCGGGCTGATTGTGAGCAAGGCGGTGGGTAACGCGGTGGTTCGCCACCGGGTGGCCCGCCGCCTGCGTCATATGTGCGGCCAGATCGTCGACGAACTGCCGGCCGGTACCGATGTCGTGATCCGGGCGCTGCCCGGTGCGGCCACCGCCGACTCCGCCGAGTTGCTGCGCCAGCTGCGCACCGGACTACGCAAGCTCGGTTTGCGTAGTGCACCGGAGCCCGCGCTCGGTCGCACCCCGGCCGGTGAGCGGCGATGAGGACCCTCACCCGGCTACCCGCGAACACGCTGATCTTCCTGATCGAGCTGTACCGGACCTATGTCTCCCCCACCCGGATGCCGATCTGCCGGTTCACTCCCACCTGCAGTGAATACGCGGTGACCGCCCTGCGCACGCGCGGGCTGTTCGTCGGATCGGCACTGACGGTCGTGCGCCTCGCGAAATGCGCGCCCTGGCACCCTGGAGGGTGGGATCCCGTGCCAGAGCGCGGGTCGAATGCCTGCACAAAGTCATCGCCCGCGCTGATCGGCGATACGAACGACGGGAGTACCTAGAGCCGTGCTCGACATCATCTATTGGCCGGTATCCGCGATTCTGTGGTTCTGGCACAAAGCCTTCGGCTTCGTGTTCGGAGCCGACAGCGGGCTCGCCTGGAGCCTCGCCATCGTCTTCCTGGTCTTCACGCTGCGGCTCGTGCTCTACAAGCCGTTCGTGAAGCAGGTGCGCACCACCAAGCAGATGCAGGAGCTGCAGCCCCAGATCAAGGAGCTGCAGAAGAAGTACAAGAACGACCGCGAGACCATGGCGCGGGAGATGCAGAAGCTGCAGAAGGAACACGGCTTCAACCCGCTGATGGGCTGTCTGCCGGTGCTCGTGCAGGTGCCCGTGTTCCTCGGTCTCTTCCACGTGCTCCGTTCGTTCAACCGCACCGGCCACGGCTTCGGTCAGCTGGGGATGTCCGCGTACGACAACGCGCACACCCCGAACTACATCTTCTCCGCGGCCGACGTCCAGTCGTTCCTGAGCGCCCGCATCTTCGGTGCGCCGATCGCGTCGTTCATCACGATGCCGCAGAGCGAGCTGGAAGCCTTCGCCGAGTGGGGCGGTACCCCGACCAAGCTCACCATCGCCCTCGTCGCGATCCCGCTGATGGTGATCGCCGGTCTGGCGACGCACTTCAACGCCCGCGCCTCCGTCGAGCGCCAGACGCCGGAAGCCGCCGCGAACCCGCAGGCCGCCATCATGAACAAGCTGTCGCTGTGGGTCTTCCCGCTCGGCGTGCTCGTCGGTGGCCCCTTCCTGATGATCGGCATCCTGATCTACTGGGTGGCGAACAACATCTGGACCTACGGTCAGCAGCACCTGGTGTTCGGCCGCATGGAGAAGGAAGAGGAAGAGAAGAAGGCGAAGAAGCTGGAGCAGCGGGCGCAGAACGCACCGAAGCCCGGCGCCAAGCCGGTCGACGTCCGCAAGCGTCCGCAGGACGCCGCCGCCGACGAGTCGTCGACCAACGGCACCGCCTCGACCAACGGCACCGCCAAGCAGACCGCCAAGCAGGGTGGCGGCCAGCGCAGGCCGGGCGGCCAGAAGCGGCCGGGTAACCGCGGCCGCGCGAACCAGAAGCGTAAGCGCTGAGTGGCGATCGGATAGAGGAATCCAATGACTGTTGAGACCGAGACCGACGGAGGGGACGCCACTGTGGCGACGACTGTTGACGTCGTGAACGACGCCGAAGAAGCGTTGATCGAAGAGGGCGAGATCGCGGGCGACTACCTCGAGCAGCTGCTGGACGTGCTCGATTTCGACGGCGATATCGACCTCGATGTCGAGGGTGACCGCGCCGTCGTGAGCATCGATGGTGGCCGCGATCTGACCAAGCTCGTCGGACGCAACGGCGAAGTTCTCGACGCGCTGCAGGAGCTGACCCGCCTGGCGGTGCAGCAGGCGACCGGCGTCCGCAGCCGCCTGATGCTCGATGTGGCCGGCTGGCGCGCGCAGCGTCGCACCGATCTGAGCGAGCTCGGTGTCGCCGCGGCGAAGCGGGTGCTCGAGTCGGGCAAGCCCGAGGCGCTGTCGGCGATGACCCCGTTCGAGCGCAAGATCGTCCACGACGCCGTCGCCGATATCGACGGCGTGGCGAGCGAGAGCGAAGGTGTCGAGCCGAATCGTCATGTGGTGGTAGTGCCCGAGTAGGCTGATTCCGCCGCGACCACGTTTGGTGTGATAGGGCCTCCGGTCTCGGACCGGGGGCCTTATTCATGCCCTATTGCGATCGACCACCACTCGGAAGGATGTTTCACGTGGAACTCGAACTGGGTGCGCTGTCCGCCGAGCTGGAACCGCCCGCCGCTGCCGCGCGGGTGTTCGGCGACCGCCTGGACCTCGCCCGCCGCTACTGCGCGGCACTGGCCACCGCCGGCGTGGAGCGCGGCCTCATCGGCCCGCGCGAAGTCCCCCGCCTCTGGGAGCGCCACATCCTCAACTGCGCCGTGGTCGGCGAGCTGATCGAAGAGGGCGCGTCGGTCGTCGATGTCGGCAGCGGCGCCGGACTCCCCGGCATCCCCTTGGCCATCGCCCGGCCGGACCTCCGCATCACCCTCGTCGAGCCGCTGCTTCGGCGCACCGTGTTTCTGGGTGAGTTCACCGAAGAGGTCGGGCTCCAGAACGTCACCGTGGTTCGTGGACGCGCCGAGCAGTCCGGCGTCATCAAGGAAGCCGGCGGCGCGGACGTCGTCACCTCACGCGCGGTCGCGCCGCTCGCGAAGCTCGCGCACTGGTCCCTCCCCCTCCTCCGCGACCACGGTCGGATGCTCGCGCTCAAGGGCACGAGCGCTGCCGAGGAACTCGAGCGTGACGGTGCCGAACTGATCCGCGACGGTGCCACCGATCTCCGGGTGGTCGGATGCGGCGCCGGCATCGTGGAGGTGCCGACTCTGGTGATCAGTGCCGAACTGCTCCCCCGCGCCGAGCGCCCGACCCGTCGGGGTGGGCGAAAAGTCGCGGGTGCGGAGAAAAAGTCGCGGAAGCGGTAATTCACGTTTCGTAACGTGACGAAAATGGCTGAGGGTCGTTGCCTAGGGTCGAATCGGGTCGAAATTCGATGGTTGCGACGGCATGCCGCAAACCGCCCCCGCTGAACTGTTTCACGTGGAACGCGGCGGTGCGTGATTCTGGCGTTCGAGCCTAGGCCTTCGGCGGACCGTCATGGCATCTCGGCCAGCTCGGCGAGCCGGTCGGCCCGGGTAGTCATCCATCGGACTACTTCGGCCGGATCGTCTCAGTGATAGATCCGTTCACGCGACAAATCGCGCTCAAGGCTTCTTGGTACAGGTGGGCGTAGTTCGGCGACGCGGTCGGCTGAGTGGTGGCAATGACGCGCCGGCACGGACGGCTCAGCGCAGCTGGGTGTGGCGTGGCGACGCGGACGGCTCGATGTTGGCAATGGCGCGGCGCCGCAGACGGCTCGGCGCAGCGGGGCGGACAGCTCGGCGCAGCGGGGCCCGGCGGCGTGCGCGGCTCGGCTCGGTGGGGTGGACGGCTCGGCACAGCGGGGTGCGGCGGTAATCGATGCTCGGGATCGGATGGTGAATCGTCTCTCGGCCTAGCGGTCGGGTGCGGTCGCTCATCGATCCTCCCGTTTCCGGAGCAGACGGGGTGCGATCGGCCGACTGCAAGATCGCGGGAGTCCGTCGATCACGCGGCGCCCGTGAAGAACGTCGCGAAGCCGAGGGCGGCGAGCCGATCCGTGCGGTCCGTGAGCGACGGGCGAGATCAGCCGAGGGGAAGTTCATGAGGCGGCCGTCGATCGTGGGGTGACCATGATGCGCGTCGGCAAGGTCGAGGACGGTGATCTACTCCCCCGCCGCCCGGCAATGGTCGCCCTGGAAGTCGCCGCGGACGATCGCCGCCGACGGACCGCACGACTCGCGGTCGGCCACGCGGACTGTAGTTGATCGAGGAGTCGAGCAGTAGGTGGGCGCAGTCCCCAGCAGTGCGGTCAGCCGGTCGACCAGTCAGGTGGTGACGGCGCGCGGCTCGCCGCTCTGGCACGGACAGTTGGCTCACCGCTTCACCGTGGGCCGCTGGCTTGGTGCTCCGGCGTGGACGGGTGGCTCGCCGATCTGGCGCGGGCGGCTGGCTCGGCGTTCCGGCGCGGGCGGCTGGTTCGGCGTTCCGGCGTGGACGGGTGGTTCGGCGTTCCGGCGTGGACGGGTGGTTCGCGCTCTGGCCTGAACGGGTGGTTCGCGCTCTGGCGTGAACGGGTGGCTCGGCGTTCCGGCGCGGCGACAGGCCCGGCGCTCTGGCGTGGGCGGCTGGCTTGCCGCTTCGCCGTGGGCGGGTGGCTCGATGCTCTGGCGGGGATGGCTGACTCGTCGCTCAGCCGCGAACGGGAGGCTCGCCGCTTCGCCACTGTGACAGGCTCGGCGTTCCGGCGTGGGCGGCTGACTTGCCGTTCCGGCGTGGACGGCTGACTCGCCGTTCCGGCGTGGACGGCAGGCTCGCCGCTCTGGCGTGGACGGCAGGCTCGCCGCTCTGGCGTGAACGGCAGGCTCGCCGCTCTGGCGTGAACGGCAGGCTCGCCGCTCTGGCGTGAACGGCAGGCTCGCCGCTCTGGCGTGAACGGCAGGCTCGGCGCTCTGGCGTGAACGGGTGGCTTGCGCTCTGGCGTGAACGGGTGGCTGGCTTGCCGCTTCGCCGTGGGCGGCTGGCTCGCCGCTCCGGTGCGAACGGTTGGTTCGCCACTGCGGCATGGACGGCTGGCTCGCCACTCTGCCGTCGAGCAGTGCCGCGGTGGTGGCGGAGGAGAGTGCACGGGACCGGGGCCGGGAGGAAGGTCTGGACCGGCCGTCGCTGAACGGGTTTCCGCTCGGTGGCGGACGAGGCGGTCGAGGACGTCTCGTGGTGACATCCGGCGGTCGGTTCCGAGGACGTGGCTGGGATCATCCAGCACGGCCGTCTCGCAATGAGTCTCGCCGTGGTGGTCGGGTCCGCGAGCGGTGACGGTGTCGGTTCGGTCTGCGAGGGTGGTCACCGTGCGCGGCCTGTCTGAAGGCGGGCGGATCGTTCGGTATTCGGAAGACCGCATCGAGGTTTCAGGACTTGGCCTGTTCTGGTTGTCCGGTGGCGTCGACGTATTTCGGACGCGGATGCCAGCGCTGCGCAGAGCGTCGCCGACCTTGCCCACGGGGCACGGCGTGGATGCGGCTCGAAGTTTGGCGGCGGGGACCGTCGTCGGTTCCAGTGCGGTGGCCGGATATTCGAGCGTCTCGACGTGGTACGTGACGAGGCCGCTCCGCGTGATCTCGTGCTGCGATGCGGCTCGGTCAGGTGCCGGGAGATCAGCCACAACCGGCGGCGCTATCGTGCCGATCTCTCTGCGCCGGCTAGCAAGTGCCTCACGGCGGCCAGCGCCGAGGGGCTGCGGTGAGGTGCTCGCACACCGGCTGGGCGTCGTGCCACGCCGCTGACTCGGGAGTGGGGAATCCCGCCGCTGCGGGAGCGGGGAAAGTTGATGGTGCGGGAGCGGGGAAAGTCGGTGCCGTGGGAGCGAGGAATCCCGCCGCCGCGGAGAGGGGAAAGTCGGTGCCGCGGAGAGGGGGAAAGGCGGTGCCGCGGAGAGGGGGGAAAGTCGGTGCCGAGCCGCGGACCTGTACCCGGTGGTGATCACCGCGCGGACGGTTCGGACGGGCGCGCCCAGGGTCGCGTGGCGGGCTGGAAGGGCTGATCGGCCATCCGATTTCGGCCCACCACTCCCCCGTGTTTCCCGTGAAACATCGATCCGGAAACCGATTTGCGCGAACTTGGGTGTGTCCTTCTCGGCGTGCCGCGATTCAGCTTTCCTATCTGTCGCAGTGCTGGCAAGCTGTTCACAGTCGGGCGTGCGCGCCGGGAGCCACCGTGGCAGTGGCCGGACGCCGCCGATCTTGTTTGTGATGACACGGCGCCGACGCTCGGTCGGGAGAACGTGATCTGAAGTTTCTCGGGTTAGGAGCTGTCTATGTCGAGCGGTCCGGCGAATGTTTCACGGGAAACAGCGTCGCGGGTCCCGGGGATGCTGGATTCCAGCAACTTCGACGCGGAGACGTTCGGGAACACTCCTTTCGGGCACATCTCCCCGGCCGAGACCCCGATCGCGGCGGAAGCGCAACGCGCCAGCCAGATTCTGCATCCAGGAAAGGTCACTGTGCCGAAACCCCGCGAGCAACGGATCATCACCATCGCGAACCAGAAGGGCGGCGTGGGTAAGACCACGACGACGGTCAATCTCGCTGCGGCGCTAGCGCACCAGGGCATGACGGTTCTCGTCGTCGATCTCGATCCGCAGGGCAATGCGAGTACGGCGCTGGGCGTCGCGCATCACTCCGGGGTGCCGTCGAGCTACGAACTGCTCATCGGCGAGGTGTCGGTCAAGGACGCGATTCAGCAGAGCCCGCACGGCGAGCGGCTGCTGTGCATCCCGGCGACGATCGACCTCGCCGGCGCCGAGATCGAACTCGTCTCGATGGTCGCGCGCGAGGGACGAT
Organism: Nocardia sp. NPDC058244; assembly: GCF_042882065.1. Lineage (NCBI taxonomy): Bacteria > Bacillati > Actinomycetota > Actinomycetes > Mycobacteriales > Nocardiaceae > Nocardia > Nocardia sp. NPDC058244. Next base: position 49,943 of record NZ_JBHVWX010000001.1, read on the forward strand.
TGAAGACCGCCATCCACGAGGCTGCTCTCGCCGGATACGACATCGACTATGTCCTGATCGACTGCCCGCCCTCCCTCGGCCTGCTCACGGTGAACGCGCTCGTGGCGGCCAAGGAAGTGCTGATCCCGATTCAGTGCGAGTACTACGCACTGGAGGGCGTCGGTCAGCTGCTCCGCAATATCGGGCTGGTGCAGGCGCACCTCAACCCGGAACTCCACGTCTCGACCGTGCTGCTGACGATGTACGACGGCCGCACCAAGCTGGCCGACCAGGTGGCCGAGGAAGTGCGCAACCACTTCGGCGACGTCGTCCTCAAGTCGATGATCCCGCGCAGCGTGAAGGTCTCGGAGGCGCCGGGCTACGGAATGACCGTGCTCGATTATGATCCAGGCTCCCGCGGTGCGATGAGCTACCTGGACGCGGGGCGCGAGCTCGCCGCCCGCGCCCAACTGCGCCAGGACGCGTCGTAGTGGTGTGTTGGAACGAGGAAGGGATCGGTAGCCGATGAGTCAGGCGAAAAAGGGCGGTCTCGGGCGCGGCTTGGCCGCACTGATCCCGACGGGTCCGGCGGCGACGGCGCCGGGTCTCAGTAGTGCCGCGGCGAGCGTGATCGGGATCAATCCGATCGGCCCGCAGCCGGCCGAGGCGTTCCTGCATCGCGTCCCGGATGCCGAACCCGAACCGGAGGAGGAAGAGCTCGCCTCCCCCGGCGGCGCGGTCTACCGCGAGGTGCCCGCCGAGCAGATCGAGCCGAACCCCAAGCAGCCGCGTCAGGTCTTCGAGGAGGAGGCGCTGGCGGAGCTGGTGCACTCCATCCGCGAATTCGGGCTGATGCAGCCGATCGTGGTGCGGCGGCTCGAACCGGGCATCGACAAGTTCCAGTTGGTCATGGGCGAGCGCCGGTGGCGCGCGTGCCAGGAAGCCGGCCTCACGACGATCCCGGCGATCATCCGCGACACCGCCGACGGCTCGATGCTCCGCGACGCGCTGCTGGAGAACATCCACCGCGTGCAGCTGAACCCGCTCGAAGAGGCGGCCGCCTATCAGCAGCTGCTCGAGGAATTCGATGTCACCCACGAGGAATTGGCCTCGCGAATCGGTCGTTCGCGGCCGGTGGTGACGAATATGATCCGACTGCTGAAGCTGCCGATCCCCGTGCAGCGTCGGGTGGCGGCCGGGGTGCTCTCGGCCGGACATGCCAGGGCGCTGCTCGGCTTGGATGCCGGAGCCGACGCGCAGGAAGTGTTGGCGGCGCGGATCGTCGCCGAGGGATTGTCGGTCCGGGCCACCGAGGAAGCGGTGACGCTGGCGAACCGCAACCCTTCGGAGGTCGCTCCCCCGGCGCCGAAGCGTAAGCCGATCCACATGCCGGGCCTGCAAGAAGTGGCCGAGCGGCTGTCGGGCTCCTACGACACCCGGGTCACGGTCAGCCTCGGAAAGCGTAAAGGCAAGATCGTTGTCGAGTTCGGTTCCGTCGAAGACCTCGAGCGCATTGTGGCGCTGATGGAGCAGCAAATCGGTCCTGAAACGTCACTGTGACGGGGCACTCCCATTCTTTCTACATAATTGAAAGAGGCGGCATTACTGTGGATAGTGATGTGGCGTGAGCGTGGATGAATCCGAGAGCTGGAGGCTGAGCAGAGCGGTGTCGACCAGCGTCGCAGCATTGACTCTCGACAACCTCGATCAGTTACCCGCGCACACCCGGCGGTGTGTGTTCTGGGAGCTCGATCCAGCCGTCGCTGCCGACTCCCATGCTTTCAGCGATCCGGTCTTCGAGAAGGAGGCCTGGCTCTCGACCGTGATGCTCGAGTGGGGCTCGTGCGGTCAGCTGGCGCATGTCGACAACAACATCGCCGGCTGCGCGCTGTACTCGCCCCCGAGTGCGGTCCCCCGGTCGACCCTGTTCCCCACCTCCCCCGTGAGCCCGGACGCGGTCCTGCTGACCACGCTGCAGGCCGAATTCCCCTACGAGGAGGCCGATGTAGCCCACCGGCTGATTCAGGGCGTGGTGGCCGATCTGGTGCGCCGTGGCGTGCGCGCGATCGAGGCGTTCGGCATTCGCAACGGGCCATCGACCAGTTCGCTGGCCGACCGTGGGCTCGGCTCGTCCATGCGGCTGATGGAACGGATCGCGGCACCGCTGCGCGATCCGGCGGCGGCGACCCAGTGCACCCCCGAAACCTGCATGATCGACGCCGATTTCCTGGCCGACGTCGGTTTCGAGGTGGTGGCGCCGCATCATCGTTTCCCCCGCCTGCGGCTGGAGCTCGACTCCGACCACGGCTGGAAGGAAGACGTCGAGCGCGCCCTGGACCAGCTTCTCGCGGCGGCGTCGATGGTGCCGCCCACCCGCGTCGGCGTGCTCTGAGGCGGACAGACGACAACGGCCCTGCGGAAACCGCAGGGCCGTTGGTCGTTTCGGGGGTCTGTCAGACGCGCGGGGCTGGCACGTTGCCCGCGTCCGCGGCGGCCAGCTCTTCGGCGAGCAGCTCGGCGAAGGTGTAGGTGCCGGTGGGCTGGTCGTCCTGGCCGAGCAGGTACAGCCGCTTCACCGAGATGAGGATGGCTTCGGCGATCACGTCACGCATGCGCGGGTTGGTGAGCACCGAGGCGTCGTACTCGTTGGTGAGGTAGCCGAGGTCGACCTGCACGGTCGGCATCTTGGTGAGCCGCAGCAGGTCCCAGGTGCGCTGATGGGTCCGGCAGTCCTGCACCGAGGTGCGGGCGACGACCTCGCGCTGGATGAAGCCGGCCAGCACCTGGCCGATCATCGAGACCGAGCCGTGCGAGTTGCCGAAGTAGAAGCCGGCCACGCCCTTCGCGGACGGGTTGTCGCTGGTGGCGCAGCGCAGCGAGATCATCAGGTCGGCGTCGAAGGCGTTGGAGGTGTCGGCCCGTTCGACATCGGTGGGGTTGGCGCCCCACGGCCGGGACAGGAACGTCTCCATGCCGGTGGCGGCCATCCGGCCCTCGAGCCGCGAGGCCAGATCCCAGAGGATCTCCGACTCGAAGACGTCACCGAACTCGGTCGGCACCGCGAAACCCTTGTCGGCGCCGCCGAACCCGGGATCGATGACGATGCGCTTGCCGGTGAGCTGCGGACCCGCCCGGTGCACGACCTCTTCCTCGGCGATGCGATGCGGGTTGCCACCGGTGACGCGCGCGCCGAGCAGATCCAGCGAACGCAGTGTGTCGGGACCGCAGATGCCGTCGGCGGACAGGCCGATCTCGCGCTGGAAGGCGCTGAGACCGTCGTGGGTGTGCGGGCCGAAGTAGCCGTCGACCCGGTGCACGTAGAAGCCGAGGTCCTGCAGCTTGCGCTGCAGGGTCGCGACATCGTCACCGTAGAGCGGCGCGGACAGCTGGTAGATCAGTGTGCGGGCACCCAGGCGGTAGGAGGCTTCCTTCAGCGCGCGGTAGGTGGCCGGACCGACCACACCGTCGACGAGCAGACCGCGTTGCTGCTGGAACGCGCGCACCGCCGAGTCCAGCGGCCGGTCGAACTCCGCGTCGGTGTCCTTCCAGTAATCGCCGTGCTGGGGATGCAGGAAGCCCAGGCTTGCGAGGGTGCTCCGAACCTCTGCTACGGCTGGTCCTGAATCGCCGTGACGAAGTCGGTGCATGCTTGAGAGCCCTTTCCTTCGGCCGGAGCGTCGCCTCGATTGTCTCAGACCCGGGCCGTATTACGGGAATCCCGGGTCCAGGCATCCTACGGCGCGTCGGCCGGTAGGAGGTGCTTTATCAGACCGCTGGTCAGATGAGACCGTCGAGTTCGCGCAGCAGCGCCGCCTTGCCCTTGGCGCCGACGATCTGCTTCACCGGCTTGCCGCCCTGGAACAGGATCATCGTCGGGAGGGACAGGATCTGGTAATCGCGCGCCGCGCCGGGGTTGGCCTCGGTGTCGAGCTTGGCGATGGTCAGCTTGTCGGCGTGGGTGCCTGCGATCTCCTCCAGCACGGGGGCGACCATCTTGCACGGACCGCACCAGTCGGCCCAGAAGTCGACCAGCACCGGCTTCTCGCTGAGCAGAACGTCATCGGCGAAGGACTGGTCGGTGACGGTGATGGTGTTGGCGCTCTCGGCCATGGCTGTACTCCTTGCTGGGGTGGAACTCGAAGTGCTCGAAATCAGTTGGTGGACACCGCTGCCGGGCCGTCGGCGTTCTCGAGGGTGTTGGCGGTGATGTCACCCTGCTCGGCGAGCCAGCGCTCGGCGTCGATCGCGGCGCGGCAGCCGGTGCCAGCGGCGGTGATCGCCTGGCGGTAGGTGTGGTCGACCAGGTCGCCCGCGGCGAACACGCCTGCCACGTCGGTGGCGGTACCCGGATCGGTGACCTGCACGTAGCCCTCGCCGTCGAGCGCGACCTGGCCCTTGACCAGTTCGCTGCGCGGGTCGTGGCCGATGGCGACGAACAGGCCGGTCGCGGCGAGCTCGGACTCCTCGCCGGTGCGGGTGTCGCGCAGGGTCAGGCTGGTGACGCTCGTCTCGCCGTTGACCTTCACCACTTCGGCGTTGAGCCGGAACTTGATCTTCTCGTTGGCCTTCGCGCGCTCGAGCATGATCCGCGAGGCGCGGAACTCCTCGCGCCGGTGCACCACGGTGACGCTGGCCGCGAACTTGGTGAGGAAGGTCGCTTCCTCCATGGCCGAGTCGCCACCGCCGACCACCACGATGTCCTGGCCCTTGAAGAAGAAGCCGTCGCAGGTGGCGCAGGCGCTCACACCGCGGCCGAGCAGGTCCTGCTCACCCGGCACGTTCAGGTAGCGGGCGGCCGAGCCCATCGCGAGGATGATGGCGTAGGCCTCGAAGGTCTCGTCGCCGACGGTCACCTTCTTGATGGGGCCGGACAGGTCGATCGCGTCGACGTCCTCGGTGCGCAGGTCGGCGCCGAAACGCTTGGCCTGCTCACGCATCTGCTCCATCAGGTCGGGGCCCATGATGCCCTCGCGGAAGCCGGGGAAGTTCTCGACCTCGGTGGTGGTCATCAGGGCGCCACCGAACTGGGTGCCTTCGAAGACCAGCGGCTGCAGTTCCGCGCGGGCGGCGTAGACGGCTGCCGTGTAACCGGCGGGTCCTGAGCCGACGATGATCAGGTCGCGAACTGGCGTGCTCATGGGGCCCTTCCGAAAAGACAAGCTGGGGACGTGTCGGTCAACAACAGCCTAAACGGTGTTGTTCCCGGGGTTGCGGGACTGCCCGGGAAGCACCGTGTCAGCCGATATCGCGCAGGGCTAGCTGTTCGGGCGCCCCGGTGGTGCAGCCCGCGCCGACGACCAGCGCGGTGATGGTCGGCGGCTTGGGCCCGATGACGAGCACGAGCACCGCGTCGGTACCGCGGAAGGTGATGCTCGACGCACCGAGCACCGTGCGGTCGACGCCGTTTGCCTGGACACAGCGGGCCAGCGCCGCCTCGTCGGCCAGCGGGCCGGTCACCTCGCGCTTGCCGAGCGCGCTGAGCGCCGCGGCGGTGGTGAGCTCGTCACCCGTGGTGTCCGGTTCGGTGAACGGTGCCGCGGTCGGGGTGCCGTCGGTGGTGTCGATCGTGGTGACGACCGCGCCGACACCCGCGATGACGGCGACGGAGGCGGCCGCCGCGGCGAGCCAGCCCGCGCGGCGCCGGGATCGGTACCGCGCCAGGGAGACCGGCGCGTCGACGGGTGGCCGCGGCGGGGGCAGCGGGATCGACATCGTCGACAGCCGGTCGGTGGGGCCGTCCGGCTGGGCCTGCGGGATGGTCGTCAGCCGATCGGTCGGTCCGTCCGGCGGGGAAATTGTTGTCAAGCGGTCTGTCGGTCCGTCGCCCGTGTCGGCGTCCAGATCGGCGACGAATCGGAACATGCGGTCGGCGATGTCGTCGGGCATGCGGTGCATGATCCGGTCGTCGGCGCCGAGTGCGCGGAGGTGCGTGTTCACCTCGTCGAGCTGGTTCAGGTAGTGCAGCGCGTCTGGGTCGGCGCTGACCTGTGGCAGGAGTTGCTCGCGCAGTTCGGCCGCGAGGTTGTCGCCATGCAGATCGGCCAGCAGTTCCGACGGGAACGGAGGCTGCGGCACGGATCGAGACACCCTCGCACCTCCCCTGTTCTGTCGATATCGGATCGCAGGATTTACATCGCTGACTTGTTCGTCACTGTTAATGACGCATCCGGGCTAGATCCGGTTCCCCGGATCCCGGAAAAATTCCAAACGTTCTTGCAAACGTACGCGCGCTCGGGAGCATCGGCTCTTGATAGTGCCCTCCGCCACGCCGAGCGCGGCGGCGGTTTCGGCCACGCTGCGGCCTTCCATTTCGACCATGACCAGGGCGAGCCGCTGATCCTCCGGCAGTGTGAACAGCGCCTCGCCGACGACGGTCGACAGTTCGTACTCGGCGAACTCGTCGCGCGGCTCGATCGCCTCGGGCATGGTCTCGGGTGTGATGGAGATCGCGCGGCGGGTCTTGTTGCGGCGGATCCGGTCCAGACAGGCGTTGACGACGATGGCGTGCAGCCAGCTGCGTACCTCGGCCTCGGCCCGGAACGAGCTCGCGGTGCGATGCGCGGACAGCAGCGCGTCCTGGAGCGAATCGGCGGCGTCCTCGCGGCTGTAGGAGGTGCGCAGCGCGGTCTGCCACAGATGGTCCTTGTGCCTGCGCAGCAGCTCGGCGAAGGCGTGCGGCTCGCCACGGACATGGGCGGCCAGCAGTTCCTTGTCGCTGCCGTTCTCCAGCACGAACGAGCGATCGCGGTGTGCGGCGACCTGCCGCGTTCTCCCCCCGCGTACCTGCTCGTTGACTTCCGGCGACACCTGACCCCTTGGACAGCGCTCATTCGGCGACTTCACGTCGGCGAACGAGGCCGATCCATCACCTGACTACTGCGGCGTCCAGGATCGACGTCGACAAATCCTGGGTAGCTCCCTGCGGAGAGCGCGGCCCGATCATATCGTCGATAACAATTGCGCACCAACCGGACCGCAGTTCGATGAACGACCGATCTACGCGCGGAAGACGGCGGCCACCTGCGTCGATAGCGGTGGGCGGAGTTCGGCGTCGGCTAGGGCGCGGCGTCGAAACGGACGTCGGCGATCGCGGTCTGGAACTGACCGCCCGAATTCGCGAGTCCGGTGATCCATACGAGCACGAAACGAGCGGCCTGGTCGGTCTGCACGGCGATGTCGGTGACCCCGTCGACCAGCTTGGCCGAGCCGATCAGCTGGGTCTGGTCGAGCGTCGGGGTCTCGGTCGGCGAGGTGCGGATCTCGACGGTGCTGCCCGCGCTGGGCGAGGTGATCGAGACGTTGGTGAGCTTGGCCGGCGTCGGCAGGGTGGCCAGCAGGCCCACGCCCTTCTTGAGGGCGGGGAACTGCTGGAAGTACTGGTCGGTGCGCCAGACCGTCGCCGGGTTCTGGTCGAGCACCGCGCCCGCCGACGCCGCGCCGTCCGGGGTGCCCTCCGGGGAGAACACCGCGGCACCGGTGACGGGCACCGGCACGCTGGTCGGCGGCGCGGCCGGGGTCTGCCCGGCGGGCGGGGCCGCGCTCGGCGGCGCGACACTCGACGTGAGCCCGATGTTGATCTGCTCGTCCAGCGGCTTGTCCGACGCGCCGGGCGCGAAGATGCTGACCATCCACCAGATGAGAATGCCGACGACCAGCGCCGCGAGGACGCCGAGGCCGACCATGATCCACATCATCCGCTGTGAGCGTTCCCGCTCGGCGGCGAGCAGCTCCGGGTCGGCGAGCGAATCGGGTCCGCCCGCGACCGCCCGCTGACCCAGCCGCAGGACCGGGATGAAATCGGTCTTCTGGTCGACGACCGAGGCCTGCTCGAGCACGTGCTGCACCGTCGCCGCGGTGCGCACGCCCTTGTTCGACTCCAGCGAACGGACCGCGACGGCCGAGATCTCGAACGGGACCTCCGGCCGGATCTGCCGCGGTTCGACGGGGGTGCCGTCGGGGCCGAAGTCGGCCAGGTGCAGGCCGCCGATGGTGGCCGCGGTCCCGGTGACGCCGCCGACCCGGATGGGCCAGCGCGCGGTGATCAGGGCGTAGAGCATGGCGCCGAGGCCACGCACGTCGCCCTGGGCGTCGGAATCGCCGAGGGTGCCGGGGAACGCCAGGACGGCGTCACCGGAGGCGCTGATCCGGATCCGGTCCGGATGATCGATCGACAGCGAGCCGCCGCCACGATGGGCCAGTTCGGCCGCCGAGGCGAGTGCCCTGATGGCCCTGGCCGCGCCGATCGGCGACGGCACGGTCTCGGCCATCTCGCGCAGCGAGCGACCGGGCGTCCACTCGGCCACGACGATGCCGCCGGAGCTGCCGCGGACCACGTCCAGGACCCTGGCCAGGCCGGGCGAGTTGATCCGGCCCAGGCGCAGCGTGCGCGACAGGATCGCCTGCGGGCCGTCGTGCCCGGAGTTCTCCCCCGACTTCTGGTCGGCGTCGACGAAGGTCAGCGCCACCTCGCGGTCGAGCTTGATGTCGAGCGCCTGCCAGAACTTCAGGCCACGCGCGCCGCCGTGACCGGCGAGCAGACGGTAGCGGCCGCCGGCGACGGACGCGCCGGGGATCAGCTTGGGGCCACGCTGGGCGCGGTTCGCCGCCGCGGCAGGCGGGACCTGCGGCGGGATCGGCAACATGCCGGTGTCGTGCGTCGGATCGTGCGGCGGCATCGCGCGCGCGTCGTCCGCCGGTCCCCGGTCCTCTGCCGAGCTGTTATGCGGCGATTCGGCCTCGTCGGGCGTGTCGGCCTGCTCGGATCCTGTCGCGCCGGACGCGGCAGGATCGACATCGGTGGACATTCCTCCTGCTGCGCGCGCCGCAGAATCAGCGGCCGGGACGCCGCCCACCGCGTCATCGCTCACCCTCGGTCCTCCTTCGGCCTGATCTCGCGGAATCTTCCGCGTGCTGGCGTCATCGCCACCCATGTCGGTATGCCGAACAGCGTACGGGAACTGTGCCTGACCGGTGATGTCAACAGCGCCGGGCCGGATCACCGGTAGCACCATCGTCTGGGTGTCCATCGACGGCCCATACGACGGGAACGCGTAGGTGTCGGGCCTGCGCAGGATCGTGGTCGCGTAGATGTCCTCGGCGGGGGTCTCGTCCAGGCCGAGATCCGGCGCGGGCGGGGTGATGCCCAGCTTGCGCGAGACGGCCACGGTGATCGCCACGACCTCGGGGATGCCGGCCAGGCGCATGAGGCCGAAGGCGACCGAGAACATGACCACCGAGTCGATGACGACGCGCAGCAGCGAGCCCGCGCCGCCGGAGACCCGGTCCAGGCCGGTCACCGTGTCGACGATCAGCATCACCGCGCCACCGGCCACGGACGCGAGCAGCACCCGGGTCACCGTGCGGCCGACATTGGCCATCCGCAGGTCACCGAGGCTGCGGTGCAGCAGCAGGCCGCCGATGATCGCGCCGGCGGTGAAACCGAGGCCGGTCGCGACGCCGAGGATGATCACCACGTCGTCGCTGTCGCGGGCCAGCACCGGGGCCAGCGCCGAGAACAGGATCTTGATCGTGGTGATGCCGAGGATGATCCAGGTGGGCGTCCACGCCTGCTCGCGCGCGTAGAACACGCGCAGATGGATCAGCACCAGGGAGTACGGGATCAGCGAGAACGCCGACCAGCTCACCGCGCTGCCGAGGCGTTCGGCGTCGCCGGAGAAGCGAGCGTAGCCGTAGAGCGCCTGGCCGATCTCCGGACCGGCGAGGGTCAGGAAGGTGACCACGGGGATCAGCGCGATCATCGTGAGGCGGGTGGCCACGGACAGGTCGTCGACCACGGCGGGGGTGTCGTCGGCGGCGGCGTTGCGGCTGAGCCTCGGCATGATCGCGGTGAGCAGGGTGACACCGAGCACGCCGTACGGCAGCTGGAGCAGTGCCCACGCGTTGGCGAAGATCGCGGGACCGGCCTCGTCGGCCGAGGACGCGATGTTGTTCGCGACGACCAGGCCGATCTGGCTGATCAGCACGTACAGGATGATCGCGGCGCCCATCTTGCCGAACTGCTTGAGGCGCGCGTCGACACCCCACAGCGGCCGCAGATTGATGCCGTGCCTGCGGATCGCGGGCAGCAGGCTCAGCGCCTGGGTGGCCACACCGACCGTGATGCCGATGCCGAGGACCAGCAGTTTCGGGTCGCTCATCCGCACCGGATCGAGGGTGATCTCGCCGGGGGTCAACGCGTAGACGGCCAGCACGGCCAGCACGACGACATTGTTGAGCACCGGCGCCCACGCGCCCGGTTTGAACGCTTGGCGCGTGTTGAGGATCGCGGTGAACAGGGCGGACATGCCGTAGAAGAGGATCGCCGGCGCCAGCAGGTAGGTCAGCGCGGTGGTGAGGTGGGTGTTCACCTTGCCGTCGCTGGCCACCAGCACGTGGCTGGCCAGGATCGGGGTCGCGGCCAGGGTCAGCACGGTCGCGGCGAACAGCACCGCGAAGGCGGCGGTCACCAGTCTGCGGACGAACGCGGCGCCGTTGTCGGCGTCCTCGTGTTCGGCGCGGACCAGAGTCGGCACGACGATGGCGGTCAGCACGGCGCCGAGGACCAGCTCGGCCACCATGTTCGGGATCAGGTTCGCCGAGATGAACGCACTGGCGATGGCCGGGCCGAGCACCGTCAGCAGCAGCAGCTGCTTGGCGAAGCCGGTGACGCGGCTGACCAGCGTCGCGATCGCGATCGAGCCGGAGTCCTTGAGCAGTTTCGCGTTGGCGCTCTGCGGGGTCGCCTGCTTCTCGGTCGACACCCGCGCGGGGCGTGCGATCCGCTGGGTCTTGGCGGCGGACGCGTCGTCGACGACGGCCGTGCGCCGACCACGGCGATCGGCGTCGGCCTGCGCGCCGACCGGGGTGCCCGGCATGCCCGGATAGGAGGGGCGTTGCGGTGCGTTGCGTCGCCCGGCGTCTCCGCCCGGCTGTTCGGGCCTGCCCTGCCGCGGAATCGCCCCGGACTGCGACCCGCGCGGGACACCGGAGCGCCCACCCGAACCGGGCGCCACCGAACCTTCCTGCGGCCGCTGGGGACGTGCGCCCGCGTCGAGATCGGGACGCGCCTGGCGCGGAATCGCCCCGGACGCCGACCCGTGCGGTGCGGGCCGCTGCTGCGGGAACTCCCCCGAGCCCGGCCCCTGCCCGGGCCGCTGCGGCCGGAGGTCATCGGATCGCACGCCGGGGCGACCCGAACGCGGCTCAGCCGGGAGTTCACCGGGGCGCTGCGGACGACCTGGTCGTTGCTGCGCGGAGAAGTCGTCGGCACCAGCCCCCGGGCGCGAACCCTGGCCGGGCCGCTGCGGTGGGAACTCGTCGGCACCAGCCTCGGGCCGCGGAGCCTGGCCCGGCCGCTGCTGCCGGGGGAACTCGCCCGACTGCCCGCCGGGTCCGGCTACGGGCCGCGGCGGTTGGCCCGGACGCTGCTGCGGGAACTGGTCGGCGCCGGCCGCTGGGCGCGAACCCTGGCCGAGTCGCTGTGGCGGGAACTCGTCGGCACCCGCCTGTGGGCGAGGGCCCTGGCCAGGTCGCTGTGGCGGGAACTCGTCGGCACCGGCTCCCGGGCGCGGGGCCTGGCCGGGTCGCTGCTGCCGGGGGAACTCGCCCGACTGACCTCCTACGGGACGCGGCGGTTGACCGGGGCGCTGCTGCGGGAACTCTCCCGAACTCGGTCCGGGTCGCTGCGGCCGGAACTCGCCGGGGTGGCCCGCGCGGGGCTCAGCCGGCAAACCACCCGAGCCGGGTAGCGGTCGCTGTCCCCGGAACTCGTCGGCACCGGGGTGCGCGGGCGGGAAGTCTCCCGAGCGCCCGGGGCGCGGCGCCTGACCCGGCCGTTGCTGCAGCGGGTCACCAGGCTGCCCGGCCGCCGGATGTGCCTGACCTGGGCGTTGTTGCCGCGGGAACTCCCCCGACTGCCCGGCCGCCGGATGCGGCGGTGGACCGGGTCGCTGCTGCTGCGGGAACTCACCGGACCGACCCGCGGGCGGCCCGGGGCGCTGCGGCGGACCACCCGGACGACCGCCCGGTCCGGGACGCTGCTGCGGGAACTCACCGGGCTGTCCGGGCAGCTGAACCCGGGGAACACCCTCGCCGGACGGACCGTCCGGCCGATCGCCATAGGCCGCGCGCGACGGATCAGGCGCACGATCACCCGGCCGATCGGTGGGCACGGGCCGAAATCCGGGTGGCGGCTGGTCGGCGGGACGATATCCGGGCTGACGCGGTTCGAAGCCGGGATCGGCGGGCCGATACGGCCGTCCTTCCGGCGCCCCGGGACGCGGCGCGGCGACGTTCCCCTCGTGTTCCCCGCCCGTCATGCCACGCTCCCACGGCGCGACCGGGGCCGGGCGTTCCGGTCCGTCGCGGCGATCGTCGTTGTCGTGCCGATGAGCGGAATCATCGTCGCCCATCATGCCTCCTGTACCCGGCGCAACCCGCGAATCCCGCCGGTCCGGTGAGCGTTTCGCTCACCCGTGCCACTCTCGTCCTTGTCTGCCATGTTCCCCCGCCCGCGTCTCAGGCGCGGGCGTTCACTGCCGTTCGAACCCCTCGTCGGCGGGATCGGGCTGCCCGCGGAACCGGCGCAGGAGCCGGCGCCCGGCCAACAGCAACAGCAATATTCCGGCACATGCCGTAATTATGGCCAAGGCCTGCCCGTAGGCGTTCGAGCGTACCGAGACCGACGTCGGCTCCCCTAGCGCTACACCGTCCGGCGTGGTAAGGGAGATCGGAATCACCAGCTTACGGCTGTCGCTCACCTCGGTCGGAATCTGGAACGACCGGGTACCCGATGGCGGAAGCAGCTGTTCGCCGATATCGGTGATGTTCGTCTCGGCGGGCGCCTCGATCCGGAACTGCACCCGGATGGCGACCGGCAGTTCGTTGCGGGCGACCAGCAGCAACGGGCTCTGCTCCGACGCCAGCGTGTACACCCCACCCGGCGGCAGCACCGACACCGAGGAGAACATCGTGTCGAGTTCCTTGGTGACCTGATCGATGCGGCGCTGGGCGTGCAGATCGGCCAGTGTGTCGTCGTCGGCCCTGCGGTCGGACAGGCTGAGCGCGCGCAGCAGGTCCTCGCGGGCGGGGGTCAGGAAGGCGTGCGGGGTGAGCTCGGATTCCGGCAGCTCGACCAGCGCGCGCATCAGCTCGGTGATCCGGGCGCCCTGGGCGTGGACCGGCGGCACGAACCGCTCCGGCGCCGCGTCCTGGGCCGCGCGCGGCAGGTATTCCAGCGCGTACGGGTGCGGATCGGGCGCCTGGGCGACCAGCTCGGCGAAGCCGCGCGGGCTCGCGAGATTGTTGCGGGTCAGCAGTTCGACCTGCTTGAGCAGCGCGATGCCCTCTTCCCGGTTGGCGCCCCACTGCTGCGGCGGCATCAGCAGCTGCGAGCGCGGCCGCTCCGGTGACGGGTTCAGCGCCGACCACGCGATCGCGCCGAGCGCGTCCTGCAACCGGGCGGCGCGCGAGTCGTTGGTGACGTCGAAGCGCACCTTCGACGGGGTGAACGACGGCGTCGGCGGATTCGAGCCGACGGCGGCCAGCGCGGTCGCCGACCAGATGTCGAAGGTGGTGACGCGCAGCGCGGGATCGGTGCCCGCGGGCGCGCCGGCGGGCGGTTCCACGCTCACGGTCGGCACCCGCACGACATCCGGCGCCGCCTGCTCCCCGCCGACGACCACCCCCGGCTCCAACGTCACCGGCGCCGAGGTCAGCGCGTTCTCGGTAGCGCTCGCCGCGCCGTCGGACGACACCGCCGTGCTCGCCAGCACCGCCGTTCCATAGCCGTGGCCGCGCAGCAGCTGCCCGGCCGGGTCGTCGATGCTGCCGGAGTCGGGCAGGCTGACCCCGCGCAGCGAACGGGTGCCCAGGATCGCGTCGACCACGTCGGCGGGCGCGGTGAGGGCGCGCGCGGACAGGCCGGGGTCGTCGACGGCGGCGAGCGCCGACACGTCGACCTGCGCGAACGGCAAGGCCACCGTGCACATCGACCCGGCCAGCGCGCGCAACCGGTCGAGCCAGGCCTGCGCGCTCGCCGCGCCGGTGCCCTCCCTGGTCGCGCCGCCCGGATCGGACGGGCTGGCCAGCACGCGGTAGCCGTGCGTCATCGTCTGCACGGTGGAGACCAGGTCCGGGTCGATGGCGATGCACACCGAGCCCGCGATGCCGCGCTCCCGGCCGGGACCGGGCGCGACCGATTCCAGCGCCGCGACCAGCTGCTCGAGCCGTCCGCCCTTGCCGACGGAGACGGCCAGCTCGTCGTCGAGCAGCTCCGGCTGCCCGTTGACCGAGCCCGGTTTGCCCGCGACCATGCGCGGCCGGTCGGCCAGCGGCCAGATCAGCGTGGTGGCCACCGGCGACGCGTCCGCGGGTGGTGGCACCGGCTCGCTCGCCGCACCGGTGGCGTCGCCGCCCGCGCCGGGCAGGCCGAGCACGGGCAGCAGGAAGCGGGCGTCGTCGAGCCGGGCCTGGGTGCCGTAGGCGGGTTCCCCGTTGACATTGAGCAGCAGCGGATACACCCCGGGATCGGTCAGCCCCAGCGAGGCGCCCTCACCGCCAGCGCGCAACGCGATGCGCACCGAGAACTGCTTGCGCTGACCGGGACTCAACCGCTCGGCGACGTCCTGGAACGGCCCGGTGACCTCGTAGTTCACCTGATCGAGCCGCAGCGAACTGCGCAGCCCGCTCGGGGACTGCACCGGCGCGGCCCGCTGGATCCGCACGCTCACGTCGTCGACAACGCGGTCGCCGATATTGGTGACCGTGCCCGACACCGTCAGCATCGGATCGCTGCTCGTCGTGACCGTGCCCGGCGCGACGGCGTCCAGCGTCAGCTTGAGGAACTTCGGTGTGCTCGTGCCCGACCCGTTCGGCTGCGCGTGCGCGACCGAAGGCAGAAGCGTCACCGAACCCAAGATGGTCAGGACCGCCGTGATCAGCCGGAACAGTCCACCCGTCATCGCTTGCCGGTCTCCATCCGGTCGATCATTCGATTCGCCACTTCGGCCAGCCGGCGTTCGTCGGCGTAGGCCAATCGGGAATCCAACTCGCTCAACGGAACCCACGCAACCTGGGTGACTTCCACGTCGGCGTCGGACAGTTCACCGCCGAGCGAGCGCAGCAGGAAATGGTGCACGGTCTTGTGTACCCGTCTGCCCTCGGTCACGAACCAGTAATCGATACTGCCCAGTTCGGCGACCACTTCGCCGTTGATCCCGGTCTCCTCGGCGACCTCGCGGATGGCGGTCTGCTCGGAGGTCTCGCCCGCTTCGATATGCCCTTTGGGCAGCGACCACAGCAGCCTGCCCCGGCGATCGGTACGCCCGATCAGCGCGGCGGAGCGCTGCTCACGCGGGCCGTCGAGCCCGTCGACGACCAGGCCACCCGCGGAGGTCTCGCGCACCGTGCGCATCCTGGGCTTGCCGGCATTGCTCGCCGAACCGCGCCGCCGCGGCTGGCGGCGTCGACTGTTCGCGCGATCGGCCGGAGGAGACACCTCGCCAGCTTATAGGTCGAGCGCAACCCGCAGAATTCTCGCCGGAGGCGGGGCCATGCGCGGATACCTCCTGGATACCGGGGTGGGCGGCCCAGTAGGCTGGCTTTTCGTGGTTTCCCCCAACGTTGTCCCTGATGCTGTGGCCGATCGGCGCGCGCGGCTGCTGGCCGCGGCGGCGGTGACACTGGGGCAGCTATCGGATGTGCTGACGCCGCTGGGCGAGATGTTCGCCGAGCGCGGGCACTCCCTCTATCTGGTGGGCGGCTCGGTCCGGGACGCGGTGCTCGGGCGGCTCGGCAACGATCTGGACTTCACCACCGACGCCAGGCCCGAGGTCGTCCAGGAGCTGATGCGCGGCTGGGCCGATCATCTGTGGGACACCGGCGGCCTCGCCTTCGGCACCGTGAGCGCGGCCAAGGACGATCAGCAGCTCGAGATCACCACCTTCCGCGCCGACACCTACGACCGGGTCTCGCGCAATCCCGAGGTCACCTTCGGTGACTCGCTCGAGGGCGACCTGGTCCGCCGCGATTTCACGGTCAACGCGATGGCGGTGAAGATCGCCGCCGACGGCTCGCTCGAATTCGTCGATCCGCTCGGCGGTCTCGACGCCCTGCTCGACGGCGTGCTCGATACCCCTGCCGCGCCGCAGGATTCGTTCGACGACGATCCGCTGCGGATGCTGCGCGCCGCGCGTTTCGTCGCCCAGCTCGGCTTCGACGTGGCCCCGCGGGTGCGCGCCGCGATCGTGGAGATGGCCGAGCAGATCGACCGGATCACCGCGGAGCGGGTGCGCACCGAGCTCGACAAGCTGATCGGCGCCGCGCACCCGATCGACGGCATCAACCTCATGTGCGACACCGGCCTGGCGCAGCGGGTGCTGCCCGAGGTGCCCGCGATGAAACTCGAGATCGACGAGCACCACCAGCACAAGGACGTCTACCAGCACTCGCTGACCGTGCTCTCGCAGGCGATCGACCAGGAGGAGGGCGATCCCGACCTGGTGCTGCGCTGGGCCGCGCTGCTGCACGACATCGGCAAGCCCGACACCAAGCGCAACGAGCCCGGCGGCGGCGTGAGCTTCCACCACCACGAGGTGGTCGGCGCGAAGATGGTGCGCAAGCGCATGCGCGCCTTGAAGTATCCGAAGGCGTTCACCGAAGAGGTTGCGCGCCTGGTGTTCCTGCACCTGCGCTTCCACGGGTACGGCAAGGGGCAGTGGACCGACTCGGCCGTGCGCCGCTACGTCACCGACGCCGACGATCTGCTCGAGCGCCTGCACAAGCTGGTCCGCGCCGACTGCACCACCCGCAACAAGCGCCGCGCCGCGGCCCTGCGCGCCACCTACGACGAGCTCGAGGACCGCATCGCCACGCTCAGGGAGCAGGAGGATCTGGCGCGGGTGCGACCCGATCTGGACGGCAACTCGATCATGGAGCTGCTCGGCCTGCCGCCGGGCCCGCAGGTCGGCAAGGCGTGGAAGTACCTCAAGGACCTGCGGCTGGACCGGGGCCCGATGACCCGCGAGGAAGCCGAGGCCGCGCTGCTCGAGTGGTGGGCCGCCGAGAACGCCTGATCAGAAGACGATCAGCGTCGTCCCGGCGACGATGGCGGCGCGGATCTGCGCCAGGTCGAACGAACCGGTGGTCTCGGGCAGTTCGATCCGGAAGCGCACCTTGTCGCCGCGCCGGTGCGCGTAGGAGATGCTCGCCCGGTTGGGCAGGTCGTCGAGCAGCAGCGCAGGCGCGGGCACCGCGCGCTTCGGCAGCCGGATGCCGTGCCAGCTGGCCTTGCGGATGTCGATGGTGAGCAGGTTGTCGTAGACCTGCGCGTCGACCAGCGCGCGCATCTTGCGGGTGCGGTGGGTGGCGACGATGCGGGCGCGTTCGTCCAGGTGCAGCCGCCAGTCGAGGTTCTGCGCGTCCACCCACTCGACCAGGGCGGCGAGGTCGATGGTGCCCTCGATGTCGAGCTGCTGGACCCGGATCTTGGTCGGCACACCGGGAATCAGCCGGACGCCGTGCGCGATGACGGTGACCGTGTCGAACGGATGCGAGTCCCAGACCAGGTTCGACAGCACCGTCTTGCTCTGGAAATGGGCGCCGCGCCTGCGCACCTTGAACACGTCCAGGGTGGCGGTGAGGTCGTGCCCGAGCAGGGTGGCGCTGACTTCCTGGCCGCCGAATCGGCTGAGGATGCCCTCGCTGAGCACGGTCATCAGCACGTCGGGCATGAGCGCGGTCACGGTGCCCGAGCCCAGATCGGCGACGGGGTCGGCCCAGGAGGTGGTGAAGCCGAGCCACTGATCGATCCAGGACGGGTCGAGGAGGCGTTTGCCGATGTCGACAGCGCCCGACAGTGACCAGGACTTCGGATCGAAATACGTGGCCATGATGGTCCGAGCGTACTTGGCCGCGGGCGCGGCGGCCATGGTCCGCGGCGTGTTGGGGCGGCGTCACAATGGGCGGTGCGGAAACGTCGCCCCGGTGACGATCGCTGGAACGGAGTCGTTCATGCTCGAATCACCGGGGTGCGGACGCCGTCCGAAGCACCCACCTGGGAGTGACACGCGGAGACCGGAGGGCAGCACATGCCGCTGGACCTGAACAGTGACCTGGGCGAGGGCTTCGGCCCCTGGCGGATGGGCGACGACGCCGCGATGCTCGACATCGTCACCAGCGCCAACATCGCCTGCGGTTTCCACGCGGGCGACCCGTCGATCATGCGGCGGACCTGCGAACTCGCGGTCGCCAAGGGCGTGCGGATCGGCGCGCACGTCGGCTATCGCGACCTGGTCGGCTTCGGCCGCCGTGACATCGCGATCGCCCCGGCCGACCTGCGCGACGAGGTCCTGTACCAGATCGGCGCGCTGGCGGCCTTCGCCCGCGCGGCCGGTGACCGGGTGCGCTACGTCAAGCCGCACGGCGCGCTGTATCACGCGGCGGCCCGGGACCGGTTGCTCGCCGACGCGGTGCTGGCGGCGGTGGCCGAGGCCGACGCCGGGCTGGCCCTGCTCGGCCCGGCGGGCACCGAGCTGGCACGGGCCGCCGACCGGGTGGGCGTGCGGTTCGTCGGTGAGGGTTTCGCCGATCGCGCCTATACCGCGACGGGCACGCTGGCGCCGCGCGGAGTTGCCGGTGCGGTGCTGCCGCCCGATGATGCCGTGGCGCAGGCGGTTTCTCTTGCGCTGTCGGGCACCGCGCGTACCGTAGACGGTCCCGGTACGGTCGCCGTGTCCGTGGCGAGTGTGTGCGTGCACGGCGATTCCCCCGCCGCCGTGGAGATGGCCCGCCGGATTCGACGGGCGCTCGACGACGCCGGCATACCGGTGGAGCCGTTCGGCTGAGGGTGGGAGGCAGGATGGACGAGGCAACGAGGGACTCGGCTGGCGACTGGAACGCGCGCATCCGCCCCGCGGGCGATCGCGCGATGCTCATCACCCTCGACGATCCACGCCCGGTGCAGCGCCTCGCCTCCGCCCTGCGCGTGCACGCCATCGCGGGTGTCCAGGATGTGCTGCCCGCCGCGGAAACCGTGCTGGTGACGATGCATTCGGTGAGCTACGGCGTCCAGGTGCGGCGTGAGCTGGTCGCCCTGCTCGACCGGCTGGATCAGGAACCGCCGCAGCCGGATTCGCCCGATGTTTCCCGTGGAACAGTGCCGGACAGCGAGATTCCCGACGACGTGGTGGACATTCCGGTGCGCTACGACGGCGCCGATCTGCCCGAGGTCGCCGATCTGCTCGGGCTGTCGGTGCCCGAGGTGATCGCGGCTCACACCGGAACCGTCTGGCGCTGCGCGTTCGTCGGTTTCGCGCCCGGCTTCGGCTACCTGACCTCGCCCGACGGCAGGCTGTCGGTGCCACGCCGGGCCCAGGCCCGCACCGCGATCCCGCCCGGCGCCGTCGCCTTGGCGGGCGGCTACTCGGCGGTGTATCCGCGGGGCACGCCGGGTGGCTGGCAGTTGATCGGCAGTACCGATCTGCGGATGTGGGTGGTCGAGCGCGATCCGCCCGCGCTGGTGCGGGCGGGGACGGCGGTACGGTTCGTCGACACGGCGACCGCGGAATAACTACCAGGGCTGCTCAACGATGCGCCGCCTCGACAGCGAATCGGGGAGTGATCGCATGCTGATCTTCATCGAGCGGGTGGGGCCGCTCGCGACGGTCCAGGACCTGGGGCGACCCGGCTGGTTCGACTCCGGGGTGGGTCAGGCGGGGGCGGCCGACCGGGCCTCGCTGCGCCTGGCGAACCGACTGGTCGGCAATCCGGAGGATCTGGCCGCCATCGAGGTGCTGCTCGGTGGCCTGGCCCTGCGCGCCGACGTCCACCTCACCGTCGCGGTCACCGGCGCCGTCGCCCCGGCGACCGTCGACGGCACGCCGGTCGGGCACGCCAGCGTGCTCGAACTGGCGGAGGGCCAGGTGCTGCGGCTCGGTCTGGCCCTGTCCGGCCTGCGCAGCTATGTGGCCGTGCGCGGCGGCATCGACGTGCCCAAGGTGCTCGGGTCGCGCAGCCGCGACACCATGTCCGGCATCGGCCCA
The DNA here is from genome assembly GCF_042882065.1 of Nocardia sp. NPDC058244. NCBI lineage: Bacteria > Bacillati > Actinomycetota > Actinomycetes > Mycobacteriales > Nocardiaceae > Nocardia > Nocardia sp. NPDC058244. The sequence continues at coordinate 69,961 of NZ_JBHVWX010000001.1, forward strand.
GAGCCGCTGCGGGTCGGCACGCAACTCCCGATCGGCCCGCCCCCGCGCACCCTGCCGACCGTCGAGTTCGCGCCCGTGCCGGTGCCACCCGAGGTCCTGACCGTGCGGGCGCTGCCCGGCCCGCGCGCGGACTGGTTCGCCGATCCCGGCGAGCTGTTCCACGGTTCGTGGGTGGTCTCCACCGATACCGATCGCATCGGCGCGCGCCTGGATCGCGCCGACGGCCCGCCGCTGGTCCGCTCGATCACCCGCGAGTTACCCGCGGAAGGCGTCGCGCTCGGCTCGGTCCAGGTGCCGCCGAGTGGTCAGCCGGTCGTCTTCCTCGCCGATCACCCGATCACCGGTGGGTATCCGGTCATCGCCGTGGTGCTCGACGCGGATGTGGACCGGGTGGCCCAGGCCAGACCCGGCGAGCGACTACGGTTCGTGCCCGCGCGCTGATCAGCGCGGCGGATTCAGCCGGGCGTGCATCAGGTACACGTTGTAGCTGTCCCACGCCGACATCGTGAAGTACAGGTCACGCGCGGTCGACCAGGGATGGATGAACCCGCCGTAGGCCTTGGGATAGTCCGCGGTGGAGACCAGCGGCACCGTCGAGGTCCACCGTCCCTGCGGGTGCGCCGCGGTGCGCAGCACGATCTGGTTCGCGGCCGGGTCCAGGTAGACCATCTGCCACTGCCCGCTCTCCGCGTCGAACCGCACCGACAGTTCGCTGGCCATGCCCATCACCAGCGGTGTCGCCGAATTCTCCGCGGCGGGCGCCCAATTGCCGTCCACCCAGTACTGATAGGCCGTCTTGTTGAGGACGTCGTCCTTGCGCACCCTGGCCAGGCCGATCACGCCGATCCGCCCGTTGGGCGTGCCGAACATGTAGACGTAGTCGCCGTGCGGCACCATCGCGGCCACCTGGAACCGGCCGACGCCGAACATGTTCTCCCAGCGGGCGTGCTGATCCTTGGTCCAGGTCTGCCCGCCGTCGTCGGAATACGCCAGGCCGCCGTAGTTCGTCAGCCACATGCCCGGCACCCGCGACCAGTGATTGACCGACATGTAGCTCAGGAACTGGCGCTGCCCGATGGCGAACCCCGAGGTGGGGATGGTGGTGGTCTCCCAGTTCCTGATCTTGCGGCTGCCGAGCAGTTCGGCGGCATGACAGGGGCTGTCCTGCACCATCGAATCGATGACCAGGCCGTCGTCGAGGTTCCGGTCGGTGCTGTAGGCGAGCACATTGGAACGCCAGTCCGCGCTGTCGGCGCCCGCGCCGCCGTAGGTCCAGCCCTCGCCGAAGGTGTCGCCGAACACCATGGCCACCCTGCCCGGTTCGGTCTCCCAGAACAGGCCGAGGTCGGTGCCGTCGACCTGCCAGCGCATGTCGGTCCGATTGTTCGACCCGTGCCCGGTCACCTGCTCGACCAGGCGCACCGATTCCACCGTGGGCGCCGCGACCGCGGGCTGCGCCGGTCCCGGTTCGACCGGTCGCACCACGGGTGCGGGCGGTTCCTGCGCCGGCTCGCCCTCACCACCCGGCACCGGGATCGGGATGGGCTCGATCTCGGGCTTGATCCGGATGCGCGGCAGCGAGATCGCCGACCCGGAGCCCGACCCCGACCCCGAACCCGTTGACGCGTCGCCGGACTCGTCGATCCCGTCGTCGGGTTCGGGCGTGTCCCTGACCTCAGGGCACGGGTTGCGGCACGGGTCCGACGGCAGCGGCGCCTGCGCGACGCGGGTGTTGTCGTGCGGCGGATCGGGCAGCGGGACCGGCGTCAGCTCCGGCACGATGACCGGGATGTCGATGCTGGGCGCGATGATCGGCGGTGGTGGCGCGGCGGGGTCGGGCAGCCGGTTGAGCGGGTCGAATCCCGTTTCGCCACAGATGTTCACGGGTGGCGGTGTCCACGGGAAGGGAGTCGCGAGCGCGGGGGCGGCGAGCACGACGGCCAGCAAGGCGCCGAGTGCGGTCGAACCGTGCGGTACCAGCGTTGTGCGCATGTGCTCCCTCGAATGGGTATCCGAACGAACAAACAAATACCACCGATGTAGTTCCGAATTTACCGGAACCGATCGGGGTCTCGGCGCGTCCAATCCCTATGTGAACGACATCGAGTACGTCTTCGGAACCGGCGACGGCATCGTGCACCACTGGTCGGGGCAGGCCGAGCTGGCCCTGGCCGACACCGGCGTCGCCGACGCGCTATGGCTCGACTTCGACGGTGACACCAGCACCGACGACGCCCTGTGGGACTCCGATCGCGACGGCGTCGCCGATGTCGCCGCCCTGGACCTGGACGACGACGGCGTCCTCGACAACTTCTTCACCGACCCGGCCCGCGACGGCACCTGGTCGCATCAGGTCACCGGCGCGCCCGAGAGCGCCGAGCAGGAACCACTGCCCTGGGTCGAACGCGCGGACACGGTGGTGAACGCGGTGCCCGCCGCGCCCGCGGTGGACCCGCTGCCGGATATCCCGCTGTTCGCGGTCGACCATCGCGCGGTGCTGGCCCAGGAACCGGCCGCGCTCAGCCGGCCGCCCTGGCTCGACGAGAATTGAGCGCGATCGCCAGGATCCCGAGGGCGTAGACGGCCGCGCCGGCGAGCACCACGCCGATCGAGCGGCCGTCGGCCGGGATCACCAGCGCGGTCACCGCGATCGCGAGCACGAAGGTGATGTTGAAGACGGTGTCCTGCAGGGCGAATACCTGGCCGCGCTGATCGTCGTCGATGTCGATCTGCATGCTCGCGTCGCCGGTCAGCTTGATCGTCTGACCGGCAAGGCCGAGCCCGAAGGCGCCGGCCAGCAGCAGGCGGTGCGCGTTGTCGACGGCCGCGCCGGTCGCCAGCGCGATCGGGGTGACCAGCGTCAGCTGCACGACGACCGCGGTCACCAGGCCGAGCAGCACCGTGCGCGGCCTGCCCAGCCGTGGGATCAGCACCGGCGCGAGGATCGCGGCCAGCAGCATGCCCGCCGCCGCGAAGCCGATCGCGACGCCGAATCCGACCAGTCCACCGCTCATCTCGTCGTCGCCCGCGGGCTGGCGCAGGACCAGCACCATGATCAGGGTGTTCATGCCGAACACGATGCGGTGCGCGCCGATGCCGATCATCGCCGTCGTCACCTGCGTCGCGTGCCAGACCGCGGCCGCGCCGGTGCGCAGACCGGTGGCGATCGCGTGCACCGTGCTCTCCGAACTCGCCGAACCACTCTCCGGCCCGAGCACACCGCGCCGGAAGCCGGCCGCGAGCACCGCGCCGACGACCGAACCGATCCCGCTCAGCGCCACCGCGACCGCCGACGCGGCATCGCCGGCGCCGAGCAGCGCGATCACCGCCACCGACGCGGCGGCGCCGACCCCGGCACAGACCGAGGCGACCGTCGCGAGCACCGAGTTCATCGGCACCAGCCAGCGTTGTTCGAGCACCCGCGGCAGCGCCGCCGACACCCCGGCCAGCACGAATCGGCTGATCCCGACGGTCGCCAGCGCGAGCAGCAGCAGCGGTGTCTCGCCGATCCCGGCGAACAACCCGATCGCGGCCAACCCGATCAGCACCGCCCGCGCGATGCTGGCGGTCAGCAGGACATTGCGCCGGTCCCAGCGATCGAGTAGCGCGCCCGCGTAAGGCCCGAGCAGCGAGTACGGCAGCAGCAGCACCGCGAAACCGGCGGCGATCGCCAGCGGATCGGTCTCGCGCTCGGGGTTGAACAGGATCGCGCCCGAGAGCGCGGCCTGGAACATCCCGTCACCGAATTGGGCCGCGAGCCGCAGCAGCGCCAGGCGCGGCATCTGCGGATTCCGCCGGAAGACACCGCGGCTCTCGCGCAGCAGATGTCGCAGCGAGGCCGGTGACTCATCCGCCGGATTCGAGCCGTCAAGGCGATGAGTCGACACCTCGTGAGAATAGTGGTGCCAGAATTGAGGCGGCGGTACGGGTGCGAGCAGGAGGAACGTATGTCCACATCGACGACACCGCGGATCGAACTGCACCGCGGTGGTGACCGGATGAAGACCCGGATCTCATGGCTCGATTCCAAACACTCGTTCTCCTTCGGCGAGCATTACGACCCCGACAACACCCATCACGGGCTGCTGCTGGTGAACAACGAGGACGTGGTGCTGCCCGGCGAGGGCTTCGACACCCATCCGCACCGGGACATGGAGATCGTCACCTGGGTGCTCGGCGGCAGCCTGGTGCACCAGGATTCGCTGGGCCACAACGGCATCATCTACCCGGGCCTGGCCCAGCGGATGAGCGCGGGCACGGGGATCCTGCACTCGGAGAAGAACGACTCGTGGCGCCTCGACGGCGCGCTGCCCGCGCACGACGAACCGGTGCATTTCGTGCAGATGTGGGTGGTGCCCGACGAGCCAGGGGTCGATCCGGGCTATCAGCAGCTCGAGATCGACGACGAGCTCGCGGGCGGCGGCTTGGTGACGGTCGCCTCCGGGCTACCCCGCTACCGCGATCGCACCGCCATCGCGATCAATTCCTCGCACGCGGCCATGCACGTCGCGCGGCTCTCGGCGGACAGTCCGGGTGTCACCCTGCCCGATGCACCCTACCTGCATGTCTTCGTGGCGCGCGGCGAAGTCGAGCTGGAAGGTGTCGGCACGCTGGCGCAGGGCGACGCGGTCCGGCTGACCCGTTCCGGCGGGCAGCTGGTGCGACCGCACGGCGACGCCGAGGTCCTGATCTGGGAGATGCACGCGCGCCTGGGCGGGCAGTAGGGCTCAGGCCGAGCCGGGCTCCCGCAGCAGCGCCGCCGACCTGGCGTTCGTGCGGGTGGCGGCGACGATCTGGGCGAAGTCGGGCCGGTAGTCGCCGTCGGGTTCCTGCATCCAGGTGCGGTAGCCGCTGCGTTCGTCGGCCGGCGAGGGCAGCACGATCTCGCTGCCGGGTAAGGCCACCGAGGCGCACACCCGGAACAGGTCGGCGAACAGCACGGTGTCCAGATAGGAATTGTCGGTGGGGCCGGTCAGGAAGGTCCAGCGGCCGGAGCGGGGATGGGCGATGATCGGCCCGCAGCGCTGTCCGCGGCCGATCAGCAGCCCGCGTACCCGCTCCCCCAGCGTCGACGGCATGACCACCGCCCCGACCGCCCCGATCTCGAGCATGATCCGGCCCAGCGTCGAGTCGACCACACCGTAGAGCCCGTTGTGCTTGCGGTAGTGACGGCAGCGCGCCAGCGCATCCTGGGTGGCCGAGTACTCCTCGGCCGCGGTATACCCGCCTTTGTCATCTGTGCGCGACGTGCTCATCACGACCTCGTCTCTGTCGACGCTGACTCGATGTAGCTGTGGATTCGCTCGACTGGATGGGAGCGTTTCATCACGAACGGGTGGAGCGGGAAACTTTTTCATAACGGCAGGACCTAAGGGAAAATTGCCGTTCTACACAGCGTAATCCCGCACAACCACGCTGACAATAGTCAGTAGCTGGCGTGTCTGTCGGCGTAGCATATTCGGACATGTCCCCCGTTTCGCCGACCGCCGCGCGCTGGGAACTGGTGCTGCGCCTGCGCGAACTGCGTGAGCAGCGCGGCTTCGACTCGGCCGGGTTCGCCCGTCGCGTCGGTTTCACCCCGGCCAACTGGTCGCATGTGGAGAAGGGCAGGCGGGTCCTCACCCGGACCACCATCGAACCGGTCCTCGACGTCCTCGATGTCACCGCCGACGAACGCGCCGAACTGCTCGCGCTGCTCGAGACCAGCAAGCAGCGCGGCTGGTGGACCACGGCCTCGGCGCTGATCGGTCCCGAACTGCAACGCCTCTACGGCATGGAGGCGGGCGCGCAGAGCATCCGCAGCTACGACAGCCTGCTCGTGCCCGGCCTGTTACAGACCGAGGCCTATGCCCGTGCCCTGATCAGCGCCGATGTGATGATCCGGCCGGTCCAGGTGGACCAGTTGGTCGCGATCCGGTTGCGCCGCCAGCAGCGGCTGCGCGGGCCGGAGCCGCTCGAGCTCACCGCGGTTCTCGGCGAGGCGACGCTGCGTCAGCAGACCGGCGGCGCCGAGGTGCTGCGGGGGCAGTTGCGGCACCTGGTGGAGCTGATGCGTGAACTGGACACCGTCGACGTGCGCGTGATCCCGTTCAGCGCTCCCGAAGGGGCGGTGCTCGGTGGTTCCAGCTTCCATCTGATCGACTTCGCAAGCGATCAGCTACCTACCTTCGCGTGGGCCGAGAGTGCCGTCTTCGGTGGCCCGGTCGACGATGCCGAGCAGGTGCGCGATCTGGGCTTCGCCTACGTGCGCGCCAGGGAGCAATCCCTTTCCCGCGCCGAATCTCTCGCCCTGATCAGGGACTATGCCAGCGTGTAAGATTCGGGGTATGTCCACCACCGCTCGTCGCCGCCCGGCCGATCACGGCTGGTTCACTTCGTCACGCTCCAACAACGGTAACCAGTGTGTCGAGGTCCGATTCGACGGCGACATCGTCCAGATACGCGACAGCAAATTCCGTCGCGATCCGTACAACGCCGGCCTCGACGAGCCGATCATCACCGTCGAGACCGCCCTGTGGACCGCGTTCCTGCACTGCCTGCTCAGCACCCGCCGCCACCCCGACCTGGTCGCCCAGGTCGCCCCCGACGGCTCGGCCACCCTCCGCCACGACGACGTCCTGCTCCGTTTCACCGCCGGTGAATGGCAGGCCTTCGTGGCCGGTGTCCGCGACGACGAGTTCGTCTGCGCCTGAAGCAGGCGCCGGTGCGCGGCCCGGCCTCGTCCGAGGCCGCCGCACGCGTCGGCGGTTGTCGGCATACTGGAGCGCGTGACTTCCGATCCGATCAGTCCCTCCGGTATCGATCTGTCCTTCCGCGACCAGGAGGTGCGGGTCCAGGACGACTTGTTCGCGCACGTCAACGGGCAGTGGCTGGCCGGGTACGAGATCCCGGCCGACCGCGCGGTGGACGGCGCCTTCCGGACGTTGTACGACCAGGCCGAGCTCGACGTGCAGGCGATCATCCAGGACAGCGCGGCGAACGCGTCCGACGACGCCGACGCCCGCAAGATCGGTGACCTGTACTCCAGCTTCATGGACACCGACGCCGTGACCGCGGCCGGTCTCACCCCGATCGCCGCCGAACTGCGCGAGATCGCCGAGGTCGACGGACCGAGCGCGTTCGCCGCGCTGCTCGGCCGCCTGCAGCGCACCGGTGTGCGCGGCGCGCTCGGCTACTACGTCGACACCGACGACAAGGACTCCACCCGCTACCTGGTGCACGCCACCCAGTCGGGTATCGGCCTGCCGGACGAGTCGTACTACCGCTCCGACGAATTCGCCGAGATCCGCGCCGCCTACCAGGCCCATCTCGCGAAGATGTTCACCATCGCCGCCGCCGATCCGGCGCTGGCCGGCCTGGTCCCCGCCGATCCGGCCGACGCGGCCCGCCGCGTGTTCGAGCTGGAACGCACCCTGGCCGCCGGCCACTGGGACGTGGTGCGCCGCCGCGATGCCGAGAAGAGCTACAACCTCACCACTTTCGCCGACCTGGCCGCCGCGAACCCCGAATTCGACTGGGCCGCCTGGGTGGACGCCGTCGCGTCCGGTCTCGGCCGGAGCGGCACCGAGCTGTTCGCCGAACTCGTGGTGCGTCAGCCCGACTACGTCCGGGCCTTCGCGCAGGCGTGGGCCGCGGTGCCGCAGGCGGATTGGCGGGACTGGGCCGTCGCGCAGGTGCTGCGCGCCAGGGCGCCCTACCTGACCGACGAGATCGTCGCGGAGAACTTCGACTTCTACGGCCGCACCCTCACCGGCGCGCAGGAGAACCGCGAGCGCTGGAAGCGCGGTGTCTCGCTGGTGCAGGAGCTGCTGGGCGAGGCCGTCGGCAAACTGTATGTGGCCGAGCACTTCCCGCCGCAGGCCAAGGCCCGGATGGTCGAGCTGGTGGCCAACCTGCAGGAGGCCTACCGCCGCAACATCACCGACCTGGAGTGGATGGGCCAGGACACCCGCGCCGCCGCGCTCACCAAGCTGGAGAAGTTCACCCCCAAGATCGGCTACCCCGATGCCTGGCGCGACTACTCCGCGGTCGAGGTCGACCCGGCCGACCTGGTCGGCAACTACCGTCGCGGCTATGCCGCCGATCACGACCGTGATCTGGGCAAACTGGGCGGTGAGGTGGACCGCGGCGAGTGGTTCATGACCCCGCAGACGGTCAACGCCTACTACAACCCCGGCATGAACGAGATCGTCTTCCCGGCCGCGATCCTGCAGCCGCCGTTCTTCGACATGAACGCCGACGACGCCGCCAACTACGGCGGTATCGGCGCGGTGATCGGCCACGAGATCGGCCACGGTTTCGACGATCAGGGCGCCAAGTACGACGGCGACGGCAACATGAAGGACTGGTGGACCGACGCCGACCGCGCCGAGTTCGGCAAGCGCACCAAGGCGCTGATCGACCAGTACAGCGTGCTCTCCCCGGCCGACCTGGCCGACGAGCACAAGGTCAACGGCGAGTTCACCATCGGCGAGAACATCGGCGACCTCGGCGGCCTGTCGATCGCCCTGGCCGCCTACAAGATCTCCCTCGACGGCACCGAACCCCCGATCATCGACGGCCTCACCGGCCTGCAGCGCGTCTTCTACGGCTGGGCCCAGGTCTGGCGCACCAAGGCCCGCCCCGAGGAAGCCATCCGCCGCCTCGCCGTCGACCCCCACTCCCCACCGGAGTTCCGCTGCAACGCCGTCGTCCGCAACATCGACAGCTTCTACGAAGCCTTCGACGTCACCCCCACCGACACCCTCTACCTGTCCCCCGCCGAACGCGTGACGATCTGGTAGCGGCCCGGTCCGCCCACCAGGTGCGATGATGGGGCTCTCGACGCATCGCGGCTGAGGAGACGAGGTGAAGACGATGGTGGAGACGGCGTCGACAGCGGGCGGGCGGCCGATCACGGCCGCGGAGTTCGACGCGCTGCCGATCGATACGACTCATCGCTACGAGATCGAGGATGGTTTCCTGCTCGTGAACGCGCGTCCGGCGGCTCCGCACAGCCGCGCCATCAAGCGTCTGCTCGGCCAGCTCGACAGTCAGCTGCCCGCGGGGCTGGAAGCGTTCGCCGAGCTGGAGGCCGAACTGGTCGGGCGCTCGCCCCGTCGGGTTCCGGATGTGGTTGTCGCGAGTGTCGAGGTGGGCGAGCAGCAGCGAGTCCGTGCCGACCAGATCGTGGTGGCGATCGAGATCGCGACCTCCGGGGAGTCGGCGGTGCGCGACTACGCCATCAAGGCGGGTGAGTACGCGGCGAACGCGATCGGCCACTACTGGGTCATCGATATCCTCGACCCCGCCGCGGTGGGGCTGACGGTGTACACCCTGGACGACGGCGAATACCGGATCACCCCGCGGGCGACGGGGTCGGTCGCGGTGACCACCCCGTTCCCCCTGACCGTCGATCTCGGTGCGCTGGTGGGTGGCCGGATAGTCTGATCGCGGAGCCGAGACGACGGAGATACAGTGCGCTACCAGCAAGTTGGTGACGAGGTGTTCACCATTCGGGGCACCGATGTGAATATGGTGCTGCTGCGGGACGGGCGGGACCTCACGCTGATCGATGCCGGCTGGCTGGGGGATGCCGGGGTGATCGAGCGGGTGGTGCGGAAGCTCGGGCATCGGCCGGAGGACATCGTGGCGGTGCTGCTCACGCACGCTCATCTCGATCATGTCGGGGCGCTGAATCATCTGCACCGGCGGTACGGGATTCCCGCGTACACCAGTGCCGTCGAGGTGCGGCATGCGCGGGGGGAGTGTCATGAGTCGGCCACTCCGCTGGATGTGATCAAGCGGCTCAACGATCGCGCCACGATCGGGTGGGCCGCGCGGATCACCGCCGCGGGCGGCTTGCGCAAGAACACCGTCGCGCACATCCAGCCCTTCCCCGCCGAGGGGGCGCTGGACTTTCCGGGCAACCCGGTCCCGATCGCCTGTCCTGGGCACACCTCGGGCCACTCGGCCTTCCACCTCCCGGCGGCGGGTGCCATCGCGACCGGCGACACCCTCGTCACCGCGCATCCGACCTCGAAAACGGTGGGTCCGCAGCTACTTCCGAGCTTCTTCAACCACTCCACCCCCGCCACGCTGGCCGCGCTCACCACCCTCGAGTCCGTCCCGGCCGAGCTGGTCCTGCCCGGTCACGGCCTCCCCTTCCGCGGCGGCATCGCCGAGGCGGTCGCCCGCGCCCGCACGACACCCATCCAGCCTTGACATGCCAACAGCGAGTAGCCATCTCATTGGTGGCGTCGGCAACCGCAAACGCGGATAGTCACTGAAGTAGTCGCGTTCTGGATAGTGAAAGTACAGTAATAGCTCATGAATTGGCCTGCTCATCATGTCGAGCAGCGTCCCTGGACGGCGCGCGACGGATCGCGAGCCGGCCCCGCGCCCGAGTCGGTGGCGGTATCCATCCCGCCGCGCATCGCCGATCTCGACTTCGATTCCCGGCGAACGACATCGGCCAGTGAGGCCGCGCTGATCGCGGTGACCCATCTCGAAGCGGGCCAGGGCCAGTATTCGACGTCGCTGCGCGAATTCCTGCTGCGCGCCGAGGCGGTCGCGTCGTCGCGGATCGAGCACGTCGACGCCGGCTGGCGAGCGTTCGGCAAAGCCTTCGGTGGCGCGGCGACCCGGCCCGAGGCGGAGGCACAGGTGAGTGCGGTGCGCAGCCTGGCCGGCCTGGTCGACGCGGGGGCCACCGGCCGGATCACCGAGGCGAACCTGCTCAGCGCCCACCGCGTGCTGATCGCCCCGGAGTGGGAGAAGGCGGGCCGCTTCCGCACGGCGCAGACCTGGATCGGCGGGAGCGACTACACCCCGCTGCACGCGCTGTATGTCCCCCCGCCACCGGAACTGGTGCCCGAATTGGTGGCCGACCTGCTCGCCTTCGTCGCGCGCGGTGACCTGCCGATCCTCGTGCAGGCCGCGATCGCGCACGCGCAGTTCGTCTCGATCCACCCGTTCGTCAGCGGCAACGGCCGGATCGGCCGCGCGCTGGTGAGCGCGATTCTGCGCAGGCGCGGGCTGACCGATCGGGTGACGGTGCCCTTCTCCTCGGTCATGCTCGCCGACTCCTCGCGCTACTTCGCGCAGCTGGATGCCTACCGGGGTGGCGCCGCCGACGAGTTCGTCGTGTACCTGGCGCTCGCGGCGGTGTACGCCAGCGAGGCCGCCATCGACTCCGCCCGCGCCCTGGCCGCGCTCCCCCAGCGCTGGCGCGACCGCGCCCGCCCGCGCGGCGGCTCCGCCGACGAGGCCCTGCTCGCGAACCTGCTCGAGCACCCGATCCTGACGATCGCGGTCGCGAACAAGCTCACCGCGACCACCGATTCGGCCACCTACCGGGCCATCGAACGACTCGTCGACGCCGGCATTCTCGAGGTCGTCTCCGATTCCAAACGCAACCGCGTCTGGGCCGCCACCGACGTCTTCGCCGAACTCGGCGCCCTCGACGCGGCGATCGGCCGCCGCACCACGGCCGGTCTGTCGTAGCGGTCGACCTCAGCGCACCCGGTTTTCGGTCGCCGCGTCGAAGAAGAACACCTCGTCGAGTTTCGGCCGCAGGTGCAGGGTGTCACCGAGAGTCGTCCGGAAGCGGCGGTCGACGCGCACGACGATCTTGCCGGAGCGGGTGGACCAGTCGGTGCCAGCGCCGTGGGTGTAGACGAAGGATTCGGCGCCGAGTTCCTCGAGCAGTTCGGCGACGACGGTGATGCCCTCGGGATCGGTGGTGACCGCCCAGGACTCGGGCCGGATGCCGAGGATCACCCGGGCACCGGACACACCGCGCGGCACCGGGATTCGCAGCCCGTCGAGGACGGCGGCACCGTCGACGACCGGCGCTTCGAGCAGGTTCATGCCCGGCGAGCCGATGAACCCGGCGACGAAGGTGTTCACCGGGTCGTCGTAGAGCTGCCGCGGCGAGGCGATCTGCTGGAGGGTGCCGTCGCGCAGCACCGCGACGCGGTGGCCCATGGTCATCGCCTCGACCTGGTCGTGGGTGACGTAGACCGTGGTGGTGCCGAGCCGCTGTTGCAGCGCGGCGATCTGGGAGCGGGTGCTCACCCGCAGCTTGGCGTCGAGGTTGGACAGCGGCTCGTCCATGCAGAACACCTGCGGGCGGCGCACGATCGCGCGGCCCATGGCGACGCGCTGCCGCTGACCACCGGACAGCTTGGCCGGCTTGCGGTCGAGCAGCGCCTCCAGCTCGAGCATGGCGGCGGCCTCCCTGACCCGAACGAGGGTGTCGGCCTTGCTCATTCCCGCGTTGCGCAGCGCGAAGCCCATGTTCTCGGCGACGGTCATGTTCGGGTACAGCGCGTAGCTCTGGAACACCATCGCCACGTCGCGGGCGCGCGGCGGCAGCCCGGTGACATCGCGGTCGCCGATCCGGATGGTCCCCTCCTCGACCGATTCCAGGCCGGCCAGCATGCGCAGGCTGGTCGACTTGCCGCAGCCCGACGGCCCGACCAGCACCAGGAACTCGCCGTCGGCGATGTCGAGATCGAGTGCGTCGACCGCGGGGGTGTCGGCACCGGGATAGCGGTGCGTGACACCGTCGAACTGCACTGTCGCCATGGCGAATTCTCCTGCGAACGAGGCGGGCCGGTGGTCGCCACGACCACCGGCCCGCGGGGATGACTACTTCGGCAGCTTGGGCGTGATCTGCCGGTCGATGATCGCCTGCACGTCGGCGGCGACCTTCGCGAGAACGGTCGCGGGATCGGCGTTCTGCAGACCGATCTGCTCGTAGCCGGTGCCGATGATCTGGTCGGCGCCGGGCACGAACACGCGGGCGTAGTCCTGCGACTTGGCCACCGAGAGCTGGTCGATGGCGACCTTGGAGTTCGGGTTCTTCGCCAGGAAGTCGACCTCGGACGGGTCGGTCACCGCCGACTTGCGCACCGGCATGTACCCGGTGTTCTGGGTGAAGTACGCGGTGTTGGCCGCGTTGGTGATGAACTCGATGAACTTGAGGGCGTTGGCCTTGCGCGCGTCCGAGATCCGCGACGGAATGGCCAGACCGGCGCCGCCGGTGGTGACGCCGGGACCATTCGGGTGCGGCAGGAAAGCGGTACCGAACTCGAACTTGCCGTCGGCGTTCTTCTTGATGCCCTTGAGATCACCGGTCGAAGCGATCGTCGAAGCGGCGACGCCGGTGCCGAAGTCGACCGCGATCTGCGGGCGGATCGCCGCGTACTTCTTCACATTGATCGACTCGCGCAGGTAGGTGGCCGCGGCGATGGAGCCCGGATCGGTGAACTTCAGCTTCCACTGATCGGAGTACGCGCCGCCGAAGGTCCAGTTCGGGCCCTGGAAGGTCCAGCCGAGGTAGTTCTTGGCGTCGCCCCAGGCGTGCGCGAACTTGTCGGCGCCGACGACCGACTGGAGCTTGGGGCCCCACTCGTCGAACTCCTGCCAGGAGTTCGGGCCGCGGTCGGGCAGACCGGCCTTCGCCCACACGTCCTTGTTGTAATAGAACAGCGGCGTCGAGCGGGCATACGGCAGCGCGTAGTGCTTGCCGTCGAACAGGTAGTCGGCGGCGAGCGAGTCGACGTAGTCGCTCAGCTGCACCCCGGCGGCGCCGAAGTGGCTGTCCAGCGGCTCGATCGCCTTGGTCAGCGCGTAATTGAACCACCAGACATCGGAGAGCACGACCACGTCGGGCAGGTCACCACCGGTGAGCGCGGCGTTGAACTTCTGCGCTACCTCCTCGTAGTTCTTGCCCGCGTCGACCAGGTTGACCGTGAGATCCGGGTACTTGGCCTGGAACCGGTTGATCAGCTCCAGCTCCAGCTCCTTGGAGGTGCCGGGGTGGTTGGACCAGAAGGTGATGGTCTTGGCGTCGCCGCCGTCACCGGATCCGCCGCCGGTGCCCGCGCAGGCGGTGAGCGCCAGACCCGCGGCGGCCGCGCCGGTGAGGCCGAGGAAGCCGCGGCGGCTAAGCGCCGGGAATCGTTGACTGGACACGTGGATCTCCTGTTCGAGAATCAACCCTTGACCGCACCGGAGGTGAGGCCTTTGATCATGTGACGTTGCAGGGCGAGGAACACGATGAGGATCGGCAGCATCGTCAGCACGGTGCCCGCCATCACCGGCCCCCAGTTGGTGACCGACGGGTTCTCGGTGTTCTGCAGCAGGGTCAGCCCCACCGGCAGCGTGGCGACCTCGGCGGAATCGGCCATCAGGAACGGCCAGAGGTATTCGTTCCACTCGTTGACCAGCGTGACCACCGCGAACGCCACCATGGTCGGTCCCGACATCGGCAGCACCACCCTGGTCAGCAGCCGCCACCAGTTCGCACCGTCCATCCGCGCCGCCTCGATGACCTCACCGGGCAGCGACAGGAAGTGGTTGCGCATCAGGAAGGTGCCGAAGGCGACGCCGCAGAGCGGGATGATGATGCCCTGGAAGGTGTTGCGCCAGCCCAGTTGCGCGATCAGCGCGTAGTTGGAGATGACGGTGATCTGGTTGGGCACCATCAGTGCCGCGATGATCACCAGGAACACGATGTTCTTGCCGGGAAAGCGCAGGAACACCAGGCCGTACGCGCTGAACACGCCGAGCGCGAACTTCACCGCCGACACCACGCCGGTGACGATCAGCGAGTTGCGCAGGAAGGTCCAGAACGGCACGGTCGTGGTGGCCTCGCCGTAGTTCTCCGGGTGCCAGCTGTGCGGCCAGTACACCGCGGGCTGGGTGTAGATGTCGGCGCGGTCCTTCAACGAGGTGATCAGGATCCAGAACAGCGGGACGCCGACCAGGATGAGCACGCACACCATCGCGGCGTAACCGAGCACGGTGACGGCGCGTTCCCGGCGGCGGTACGAGAGTGTCTGCGGTCCTCCGTGTTTCACCGTTCGCCTCGATCCATCACGCGCACCTGGATCAGCGTGACCACCAGCAGCACCACGAACATGATGGTCGCGACGGTGGCGCCGTAGCCGGCCCGGAAATTGCGGAACGACTCCTCGTACACCTGGAAGACCATGGTCGTCGTGCCGTTACCGAGCGGGCCGCCGCGGGTCATCACATTGATGATGTCGAAGACTTGCAGCGAGTTGAGCAGCACGGTGATCGACAGGAAGAAAGTCGTCGGACGGAGCTGGGGCAGAAGCACTTTGGTGAAAGTCGTCCAGCGGCTCGTGCCGTCCATTTCGGCGGCTTCCATCAACTCCGCGCGCACGCCTTGCAGGGCGGCCAGATAGATGACGAAGGTATAGCCGAGGTTCTTCCAGATGTAAGTGATCGTCACCATGAACAGGGCCCAGTGTGGGTCCTGATAGAAATCCGGAACACGGTCGACGCCGACGCGGTGCAGAACATCTTGTACCAGACCGAAACTCGGATCGAAGATGAATTGGAAAGCCACGCCGATCGCCGCGCCCGAGATAACGAACGGCGCGAAAATAGCCGAGCGAACCACATTGCGTCCGAACAGTTTTCGGTCGAGCAACAGGGCCAGCGCCAGTCCCAGCGCCATACTCACGACGACCGCGGCGACGGTGAAGATCACCGTGTTGGAGACGACCTTCCAGGAGTCCTCGCGCCCCCACCACTCGACGTAGTTGTCGAAACCGATCGGAGTGGCAACAGGATCCGCGATGTTCCAGTCGGTGAACGACAGCCGGATGTTGTCGGCCAGCGGCCGGTAAACGAACAGCGTCAGCAGCACCAGGTTCGGCACGACCAGGACCAGGAACAGCGCATAGTCCTGCCACGGGCGGCTTTTCAGCCCGCGGCCTCGTGGCGCGGGGAGGACCCGCTCTGGACTGCTTCGCACCGCGGCAGTTTTACGGCGCATGGCGAACTGCCGGTTAACCCTGGCCGCCGTAGCTCTGAACATCGGGCGCACAAGGGCGAGTACAGCAAAAAGCCGAACAACACGACCGCGATTGATCGTATTGTTCGGCTTTTGTTCAGCGAATCAGTTCCAGTCGCCCAGTCCGTCACCGGAACTCAGGGTGCCGCCCTGGGTGTTGGTGACGACGACGGCGTCGCCCCGGCGCGAGTTCTCCAGGAACCACTTGGCGTTCTCGGTGCTCACGTTCAGGCAGCCGTGGCTGGCGTTGGAGTAGCCCTGCTGGCCGACCGACCACGGCGCGGCGTGCACGAAGATGCCGCTGTTGGAGATGCGGGTCGCGTACTCCACCTCGAGCTTGTAGCCCTCGGGATCGGTGACCGGCACGCCGTAGGTCGACGAGTCCATCGTCATCTTCTCGAACCGCTCGCCCACGATGTAGGTGCCGTTCGGGGTCTCGTAGCCCTTCTTGCCCAGCGAGGTCGGCATCTCCTTGACGACCTCACCGTTCACCGTCACGGTGATCATCTTGGTGTTGTCGTCGACGCTGGCGATGAAGGCGTCACCGATGCGGAACGAGCTGGTGGTGCCGCCTGCCACGACGGTGACGTCGGTGTTGGCTGGCCAGAACTCGTTCGGCTTCCAGCGCACCTGCTTGTCGCCGGTCCAGTAGAAGTGGCCGGGCGCGGCCTGGCTCGAGGTGACCTTGATGGCCTTCTCGGCGGCGGCGCGGTCGGCGACCGGCTCCTTGAAGCTGATGATGATCGGCTGCGCGACGCCGACGGTCTCGCCGTCGGCGATGTTGATGTTCGGCGGGGCGAACGGCGCCTGCGGCGCCGGCTCGTTCACCGCGGGCTGGCTGGAACCGGAGCCCGGGAGGGTCGGCTGGGCCTGCGCGGGCATGACGATCAAAGCGCCCGCCGCCGCGACTGCCGCCGACAGCAGCAGGCCCCGGCGCAGCCAGCGCGATTGCTGCATATTTGCCTCGTAGTGCATAGGTTTCTCGTCCATTCCATCTCTCGTTCCGCCTGCGGCGGCGCGAGATCTTCGTGATTGACGCGGAGTCCGCAACGGGTCTCCACGGGGTAACGACGCCCCGACCCTGACCGTCCATTCCTACCCGCCCAGGGTGACAACGTGCCAGCCGCGTTTCCCGGCGATAACGGACCGGCAACTCTGTGTCCCAGGTCACATAACGCGCTGTTATACACCGGCTTTCGTCAAACGCCGCGCTCACGGCGGCGAGTCGGCGACGGTGATGTCGGCGACGGGTGAAACACATGGTTGTGAGCCCCAAACCCCGAGTGATCGAAATCACTGGTCACTTGTGAACTGGCTCGCGTCGGATCGGCGCTCACACCCCGGAGTTCCGGGTGGGCTGCGTGACCGCGGAACGCAGGAACTCGATCTGCTCGCCGACGACCCGATCCCGGAGCAGCGGGTCGGTGTAGAAGCTGAAATGGGTGCCCGGGTAGACCCGCAGCTCACCCAGGGGCGCGCGGTCGGCCAGCGCGCGGCTGGTGTCCGGTGGAGTCTCCTGGTCGTCGGCGGCGGCGCAGACCAGCAGGGGGCAGCGCACGAGCGCCGCGGACTCGGCCGGGCGATAGCGGGTCAGCATCGTCAGCAGGGCTCTGGGCGCGATGCTGTTTCGCCACAGCGTGTCCTCGCCGCCGGTGAGCGTGTGGATGTGCTGTTCGGCCTCGTCGGTCGTGGTGACGGCGACCGTGCCGGGCGCGCCGACCATCGGGATGTAGTGCGGTCGCAGGCCGAGCACGCCGCGCAGGGCGTCGCTGACGATCGCCGTGAGGAGCCGCAGGGTCTCGGCGGTGGATCTGCCCTCGACCTTCTTCGGGAATCCGTTGAACGGGATCTGGGCGACCACCGCCGCGATCCGTGGATCACCGGCGGCCACCGTCACCGCGTGCGCGCCGCCGAGCGAATTACCCCACAGCGCAACGCGATCGGGGTCGACGCGGGCGTGTGCGCGGGCGAAAGCGACGGCGCCGCGCAGGTCGTCGAGCTGCCCGTCGATGGTGGGGACCTGGCGCGGCTCGCCCGCACTGGCGCCGAAACCGCGATAGTCGAAGACCAGCGCCGCGAACCCCGCGGCGGCGAAGCGTTCGGCGTAGTCGAACAGCCGGTCCATGGTGCCGCTGAAGCCGTGGCACAGCACCACGCAGGCGACCCGGTCCGTGCCGGCGGGCAGATGGAGGCGACCCGCGCACCGGGTGCCGTCGACGTCGAACGATATTTCGGTTCCCATGGTGACCATCCCCGTGGCAATAGACTGACCCGTGGTTGGCAATCTACCCCGTCTACTGACCATAGGTAAGTAACTTTGACGACATCGCAGCGAATTCTGGACGCGGCGGGCGCGCTGTTCTCGGCGCGCGGCTACCGGGCCACCTCCATGCAGGCCATCGCCGACGAGGTCGGGATCACCAAGGCCGCGCTCTACTACCACTTCGACGCCAAGGACGCGATCCTGCGGCAGCTGACGGTGCCGCTGCTGGACGAACTGGAAGCGGTGCTGGCCGCGGCCGAGACCTGCGGCGACCCCGAGCGCGTGCGGTGGCGGGCCATCGAGGGCTACGTGGACGTGCATCTGCGCCACCGCCACACCCTGACCATGCTCGTCAAGGACATGACCCTGCTGGTCCAGGCCCCGATCGCCGATCGGTTCCGGACCGCCATCGCGCTGGCCAACGAGCTGGTCGCGGGCCCTACGGCCGATATCGAGGAGCGGGTCCGCGCGTCGCAGGCGGTCGCGGGACTCGCCGATCCGGTCCTGCTGTTCCGCGATCTGCCCGCGGCGACGCTGCGTCCGCTGATCCTCGACGGCGCCCGTGCGCTGCTTGGCGGGCCCGCCGCCGACCGGCCGCGCGGACCCGCCCGCGGCCGGAACGGTGGCCGCCCCGCCAAGCTCTCCGCCGACCTCGTCGAGCAGGCGAAGGCCCTGCACGCGGACGGGCTGGCGGTGCCGGAGATCGCCACCAGATTCGGGGTATCCAGGGCGACCGTCTACCGCTGTCTCAAAATCTAATTTCGGCCACTTTTGATTTTGATATGAGAATCGCGGGCCGCTACCGCAGGAAGTCGCTCAGCAGCGGCACGGCCAGCGCCGGGCAATCCTCGTGCAGGGCGTGCCCGCAGCCGGGCAGGACGTGCGCGGTCGCGTCCGGGATCCGCGCGGCGAGCGCCCCGGCCTGGGTGGCGGGGAGCCAGGTGTCGGCGCCACCCCACAGCACCAGGGTCGGTGCGGTGATCCGGTGCAGCCCGGCATCGGTGACGCGGTAGTCGAGGTTGCGCCACAGCGCCAGGAACCCGGCCCGGTTCGCCGGTCGCGCGAACGGGAGGTAGTACGCGTCGACGATCTCGTCGGTGACCAGCCGCGGATGGGCGAAGGTGGCGCGGATGTTCTCGGCGTAGAACGACCGCGTGGTGAGCTCGGTGGCGAGCTCACCGAGCAGCGGTGTCGTGAACAGCGGCGTGACCGGTGCCTTCTCGGCATCCAGCCCCGGTGCGTCGAGCAGGACCAGCCGCGCCACCCGATCCGGGTGCTCCTGGGCGAAGTACATGCTCCAGGCGCCACCCCACGAATGCCCGACCAGGGTGGCCCGGTCGAGGCCGACGGCGTCGAGGAAACTCGCGATCGCCGCCGACATCGCGGGCAGGTCGTAGGCGAAGTCTGGGCGGCGCGCTTCGGTGTAGCCCTGGCTGGGCAGATCCACCGCGTAGACGGTGTGCTCGGCCGCCAGCGCGGGCAGCACGTCGCGCCAGGAGTAGCCCCACAGGCCACCGCCCGCGATCAGCACGACCGGGGTACCCGACCCCGCGCGGACGTAGTGGAACTTCGCCAGGTCGGTCTCCACGTAGTTCGACGCGAGCTCGCCCGGAAACCGTGCCTCCGGCGCGGCGGCCGCGGGCCCGGCGACCACGCCGATGGTGCCGAACAGGACCGCGACGACCAGCGCGATCCGGGGGAAAACGGTGCTGTACTGCATGACTCGACTCCTCGTCGATTGCGGTGGACACACCTTGGACGAGGCAGGAGGCATCGCTGTGACGGGATATGAGCTGGTTCACTACCGTTCGCGGGTGAACCGGATCGGCCGATCCGGCGCGGTGGCCAGATTCCGGGGCACGGTCCGGGGGCGGGCGCCCAGGGCCAGCGCGGGGTCAAGGGCCAAGCCGACCGTGGTCAACAGGGTTGCCAGCACGATGCGGAGCTCGTATTCGGCCAGCGTGGCGCCGATGCAGCGGCGATGTCCGCCGCCGAACGGGGCGTACTCGAACGGCGAGAACTTGCGGTCGAGGAAACGGTCGGGGTGGAACAGTCGGGGCGCGGGCCAGGTCGACGGGTCGCTGTGCAGGACGCCGACGGCGAGGCCGATCGTCTGTCCGGCCGTCACGTCGACCCCGCGCCAGCGCAGCGGTCCGGTCAGCGTGCGCAGCACGATGGGGACCGCCGGATGCAGGCGCAACGTCTCCTGGCAGACCGCGCCGAGCAGTGGCAGCGTGGCGAGATCGGCGGGGTCGTCACCGGCCGTCGCCAGTTCGGTGGTGAGCCGGTCGAGCAGACCCGGCTCGCGGTGCAGGTGATAGAGCGCCCAGGTCAGGGTGGTGGCCGTCGTCTCGTGACCGGCCACGAGCAGCGTCCGCAGCTGCTCGCACAGCTCGGTGTCGGTGAGGGCGCTGCCGTCGTCGTAGCGGGTGGCCAGGAGCAGATCGAGCAGGTCGCCCGAGCCGGGACCGGTGCGCCGACGGTGGGCGATATCGGTCAGGATCAGCCGGTCGAGCCGGGCGCGGGCGGCGACGAAACGCTCCCATGGACCGAATCCGCCTACGCCACGGCGTAATACGGGCGCGACGAGCAGCGGCGTGGTGAAGGCGGCGAGGAAATCGGTGACGGCACCGGCGTATTCGGGCGCACGATCGACCTCGGGTCCGTACACGGCCGCCAGGATGACCCGCAGCGTGATGGACCGTGCCGCGTCGAGCGCGTCGATCCGGCTGCCCACCTGCCAGGAACCCGCTGTGCCGCAACCGTGCTCGATCTCGCGCAGCGTCGCGTCCCGGATCACCCCGGCCAGCGCGCGCACCCGCGGACCGTGCAGGGCGGGCGCCAGCAGCGCGCGATCGGTGCGATGCCGCGCGCCGGAGCTGAGGATCAGCGAGGCGGCGCCGACCATCGGTTCGATCGGATTGGGCCGCGGCGGGGTCAGCAGCGCGGCGGGCGCGCGGAACAGTTCGCGCGCGCCCTCGGCCGTTCCGGTGAACAGCACCGGCGGGAAGCCGGGGAAGCCGACCGCGAACGGATCGCTGTGTGCCGCGCGTCGTCGCAGGTAGCCCTCGAAATCGCGGCCCGCCGCCACGCCGTGCAGCACCGACCAGCGAGGGGTCGCGGGTGCCGGGCTCAGCGCTGTCATGCCCGTTACTACGGCGCGCGCCCGCGGCCGGTTCGAACCGGCACCTAGGTCTGCTCGGCGCGCAGGCGGCGCACCGTGCCCTGGGCGATCGCCGACAGCTTCGCCAGCCGCGCGTCACCGAGCGCGGTGAAGGAGTTGCCGAGCCGGTTGGTGACGAACGCGATCGACATCCGCAGATCGGGGTCGGCGTAGGCACCGGAGCCGCCGATTCCGTAGTGGCCGAACGCCTGTCGCGGTTGCTGCTTGGTCATCAGCACCGGCCGGTGATAGCCGAGGGTGAAGCGCAGCGGCAGGCCGAGGACGTAATCGCGGCTGTCGGTCTGCTGGGTCACGTTCGCGGCCTCGATCGTCTCGGGACGCAGGAACCGCACCGCCGCGTCGCCACGCGCGGGCCGGTGCTCGGCGTCGCCGGCGTACACCACACCGCCGTTGGCGAGGGCCCCGTACAGCCTGGCCAGCGCCCTGGCCGAGAAGACGCCGTTCCAGCCCGGCATCACCGCGTCGTGCACCCGGGGGTCGCGCACCAGTTCGTCGAAGCTCTCCGGCATGCCGGCCTCGGCGAGTCCGCGCGCGGGCCGCACCCACGACAGCACCGAGGACGCGGTGTTCCAGCGGATCCCCGGCGGTGCCAGGTGCGGGAAGATCTTGGCGATCCGATACCGCTGCGCGGCGGGCACCTGGAACCAGAATTCGTCGGTTCCCAACGGCTGCGCCACTTCTCGCTCCAGCACCGTGGTGAACGGCTCGCCGGTCACCCGCTGCACGATCTCGGCGACCAGCCAGCCGAAGGTGATCGCGTGATAGCCCGAGGTGCGGATGCGGCGCGGGTCGGCCGGGCTCTCCGCGAGCGCGGTGACCACCTTGTCGTAGTCGAGGATGCCCTCGCGGCCCGGCACCAGCCCGCGCACGCGGTGCAGTCCCGCGCGGTGCGAGAGCACGTCGCGGACGGTGATGTCGCGCTTGCCGTGCGCGGCGAACTCCGGCCAGTAGCGCGCGACCGGCGCCTCGTAGTCGATCAGGCCGCGCTCGGCCAGCCGGTGCACGACCGTGGCCGCGACGCCCTTGCCGGTGGAGAAGGTGAGCGCGACGTTCTCGCCGTTCCAGCGCTGATCCTTGGCCGCCCAGCCCGCCCAGATGTCGACGACCGGCCTGCCGTCCAGATAGATGGCCAGCGCGCCGCCGCCACGGCTGGGCTGCGGGAAGAGTCCGAAGAAATGGTCGGCCAGCCGGATGAACCGGGGATCGACCAGCATTTGGCGCGGCGCCGCGATCGGCGTGCCGCCGGGCCGGGTCAGGGGGCCGAAATCTCCCGCCGTTGCTGCCACCATCGGGTTCACCTCCTGATGCAGGTACGGCCGGGGGGCCGGAATCCCAAGGGTAACCCAGCACCCCGACCATCGGGATGGAGTCGACGCCGGTGGCTCCGGTGGTGTATTCACAGTAGGTGTTTGCAGACCTGTCCATCGGCCGGCTCGTCGGCGCGGTCGCCATCACGGTGACCGCCTTCGTCGCGAGTGGATGCGGTGGCACCATCGACGGCCACGCGCAGCCCGCGATCGATGTCGTCCCGGCGACCAGCAGCGCCGGACCCACCACCAAACCCTCGGGCAAGCCGACCACGAGCAAACCCGCGCAGACCTCGACCCGGGGCGGCAACACCGACTTCCAGGCCAATGTCGGCGATTGCGTCGCGCTCGGTGGCACCGTCAACGACGCCACCATCGCCAAGGCGTCGTGCGGCAGCCGGTCGTCGAACTACAAGGTCATCGGCAAGGCCAAGAACAGCACCGGCTGCGTCAGCGACCGCGACAACTTCTACGCCGAGACCCTCAACGGCATCGAGACCGGCGCGCTGTGCCTGGATATCGACTGGGTCGTCGGCGGCTGCATGGATGTCGGCGGCGACGAGCCCAAGCGCATCGAGTGCACCGAGTCCGGGTCCGAGGCGGTCAAGGTCATCACGATCAAGACCGGCACCGACAGCGTCGACGACTGCCCCGACGTCGCCGATTCGGGCTTCAAGTACCCCGAGCGCAAAGTCGTGGTCTGCGTCCAGAGCCTGTAGCCCGGCGAAAGACCGGCGCGAGGCGCTAGTTTGGTGAGGTGCCCCCGACCCAGACGGTTCGGCTGAATTCGGCCACGGGGCGGTGGATCCTGCTCGCCACCATCCTGGGCTCCTCGATGGCGTCGCTGGACGCCACCGTGGTCGCGGTCGCGCTGCCGCGCATCGGCGAGTCGCTGCACACCGATGTCGCGGGTCTGCAGTGGACGGTCAACGGCTACACGCTCACCCTGGCCTCGTTCATCCTGCTCGGCGGGTCGCTGGGCGACCGGCTCGGCCGCAAGCGCGTGTTCGTCTGGGGGGTGGCCGGATTCGCGGTCACCTCGCTGCTGTGCGCGGTCGCGATGAATATCGAGCTGCTGGTCGTGGCCCGATTGCTGCAGGGCCTGGCGGGCGCGCTGCTCACCCCGGGCAGCCTCGCGCTGATCTCGGCGTCGATCGATCACGAGGATCAGGGCAGCGCGATCGGCCTGTGGTCCGGTTTCGGCGGCGTGGCGGGCGCGTTCGGGCCGCTGCTCGGCGGCGGGCTCATCGATCTGGTCGGCTGGCGCGCGATCTTCCTGCTCAATGTGCCGCTGGCGCTGGTCGTGGCGGTGGTGGCGATCCGGTTCGTGCCGGAGAGCCGGGATCCGGACGCGCCGTCGCGGATCGACGTGCCGGGCGCGGTGATCGTCGCCATCGCGCTCGGGGCGCTCACGCTCGGGCTGATCGAGGCGCTTCCGGTGCTGATCGGGGTCGGGCTGGTCGCGCTGGCGCTGTTCGTGGTCGTCGAGCTGCGCAGCCCGAATCCGCTGGTCCCGCCCTCGCTGTTCGGCTCGCGCGTGTTCACCGTCGCGAATCTGGTGACGTTCTTCGTCTACGCCGCGCTGGGCGGCGTCTTCTTCCTGCTGGTCCTACAGCTGCAACTGGTCTCCGGGTATTCGCCGATGGCCTCGGGCGCGGCGAGTCTGCCGGTGACGGTGCTGATGCTGGTGCTGTCGGCCCCCGCCGGGCGCTGGGCGCAACGGCACGGGCCGCGGATCCCGATGACCGCGGGTCCGCTGCTGGCCGCGGGCGGGGTCTTCGCGCTGCAACGGGTCGGGGCCGACGCGAACTATCTCACCGATGTCCTGCCCGGCGTGCTGGTCTTCGGGCTCGGGCTCTCGATCATGGTCGCGCCGCTGACCGGCGCGGTGCTGGCCGCGGTGCCGACCGCCGACGCGGGCATCGCCTCCGGGGTCAACAACGCCGTCGCCAGGACGGCGCAGCTGCTGGCCGTCGCCGCGCTGCCCGGGCTGGCGGGCCTGGCCGGCGCCTTCGACGATCCGGTCGCCTTCGCCGCCGGCTTCGACACCGCGATGCGCTGGTGCGCGGCGCTGCTGCTGGTCGGGGCGGTCGTGGCCGGGGTGCTGCTGCGGGTCCCGCGGCGCGCGCCGGAACCCGACCGGGTCGATTGCCTGCCGCACTGCGCGGGCGCCGACGGTCCGGCGCTGGCGCCCCTCGGACAGAAATGAAGCGGGCCGCGTGGAGGTGAATCCACGCGACCCGCAGAGCTTCCGGCGATCCGAACGGCGGGCTAGATGGGATGGAATCCCGCGCCGACGCCGCCGCGGCCGTTGACGTCGTTCATGATCGCGCTCATGTTCGTGCCGACCTCGGGGCCGAAGCAGGCCACGGCCAGGTAGGCGTTCACCATGCCCACCAGGGTCGAGCCGACGACCACCGGCGCACCGGAATCGCCTTCGATCACACACATCTGGGCCCAGGTCTCGGTATTGGTCTGGAAGACGTCACCCCAGGTGATGCCGCAGGTGTTGCCGGTGGTCCGGCCTTCCTTGCAGACGATCGTCGGGAACTGGGCCGGCCCGCCGATGCCGGTGATGGTGACGTTGCCGATCCGGTTGACCGGGATGATCCGCCCCGGCGTGAACTCGATGATCGCGTAGTCGAGATCGGAGTTGCTGTAGGCGAACCGGCCGATCTCGCCGTAGCCACGGTCCACCTCGGCTGTGACGCTCGCGCCCGCGTCGCCGCAGTGGCCCGCGGTCAGTCCGACGAGTCTGCCCGCACCGTCGTAGCCGACCGTGGTGACGGTGCACTCGAACATGCTGTCGATGACGATTCCGGAGCCGCCGCCGATCACCGGTGGGCCGGGTTGAGCCTGCGAAGCGCCCGCGCCGGTGCCGAGCAGTGCTGCACCGAGGGCGACGGCGAAGGCGGCGTTGGCCACCTTGGCGAGTGTGGTGAACATGTCCCTCCAGACGTCGGAAGCCCGCACGATATCAATTCGCTCTGCCTATCGTGCCTGTATTCCGTCCCGGGCGCGCCCCGCCCGCCGGGCACTTCTGCGCGATAGCGAATATCTATCAATGGAATGATCAATTGTCCAGTTATGCCATCGGTCTGTGATCTGCCGGAGTATTCGGTCGGGGGGTTCGTTATGAATGACAGTTTTCCGCAATATTTATTCGGCGCAGCCGCCAGTGCTGGGAATCCGCGCGGAAAACGACATCCGACGCAATCGTCGATACCGCCACAATTGTGGGCTGTATGGTCCGACATGGCAGGACTCATAGCTGTTCGTGACGGTGACCTCTGTCTATGACGGCGCTCACATGTCGGTGGTGTGTTCTGCGCTACTCCGTAGTAAGGTGCGTCAAGCAAACAAGTCGTCGGGGTGTTGATGACCTGGCGTCGAGAGGGGTAAAAGCAGTGCAGTCGACCGAGAGTCCACCCGCCCGTTCACGAGTCAGCGAAGCTGTCGACCGGACCAAGGGCCTTTGGGACGACCATCCGAAGAAGTCACTCGAGACCTTCGGTCGACAGATCACGATGGGTTTCGAAGCGATCACGGAGTTGATCGTCGCGATCTTCCGTCGCCGCTTCCCCTTCGACGAGTTCGTCCGGCAATGCGCCTTCATGGCCAACGTGGCCGCGGCGCCCACCCTGCTCGTCGCCATCCCGATCGCGGTGATCGTCTCCATCCAGGTCGGCGCGGTCGCCGGTCAGGTCGGCGCGACCTCGTTCATCGGCGCGGCGAACGGCCTCGGCATCATCCAGCAGGGCGCGCCACTGGTCACCTCGATCATGATCGCCGGCGCGGTCGGTTCGGCGGTCTGCGCCGACCTCGGCTCGCGCACCATCCGTGAAGAGATCGACGCCATGAAGGTGATGGGCGTCGATCCGCTGCGCAGGCTGGTCGCCCCCCGGCTCGGCGCCGCGATGATCGTCAGCTTCCTGCTCTGCGGCTTCGTCGTCTTCGTCGGCTTCATCACCGGCTACATGTTCAACATCTTCGCCCAGGCGGGTACCCCCGGCTCCTACATGAGCACCTTCGCCTCGTTCGCGGTCACCCGCGACCTCGCGGTGGCGCTGCTCAAGTCGGTGATCTTCGGCATCATCGCCGCGATCATCGCCTGCGACTCCGGCCTGAACGCCCGCGGCGGCCCCGGTGGCGTCGCCAACGCGGTGAACTCGGCGGTGGTCAGCTCCATGGTGATGCTGCTCGGTGTCAACGTGGCGATCACCCAGATCTACGCCGCAGTCTTCCCCCCACAGGTGGTCTGAGCCATGTCATCAACGTATGTACCCCCGCTGCTGCGGCCGCTGCGCCAGCTCAAGGCGGTCGGCAAGGCGCCCGTCGACCTGCTCGCGCGGCTCGGTCACCAGGTCTTCTTCTTCCTGCGTTCCGTCGGCTCGATTCCGCTGGCCTTCAAGCAGTACCCGAAGGAAGTCTGGCGGCTGCTCTCCGACGTCACCTGGGGTAACGGCAACATCGTCGTCGGTGGTGGCACCATCGGCGTCATTCTGATCATCAGCGCCTTCGGCGGCATGACGGTCGCCATCCAGGGTCACACCTCGCTGAACCTGCTCGGCCTGAGCCCGATCACCGGTGCCATCTCGGCCTTCGCCACCACCCGCGAGCTCGGCCCGCTGCTGGCGGCGCTGGCGTTCGCGGCGCAGGCGGGCTGTCGATTCACCGCCCAGCTCGGCGCCATGCGCATCTCCGAGGAGATCGACGCGCTCGACTCGATCGCCATCCGGCCGCTGCCCTATCTGGTCAGCACCCGGATGATGGCCGCGGTCATCGCGATCGTGCCGCTGTACTGCATCGGCCTGGTGATGGCCTACGTCTCCTGCTCGATCACGGTCCAGCTGATAGGTGGCACCGCGGCCGGTACCTACTCGCACTACTTCTACCAATTCCTGGTACCGACCGACGTGCTGTACTCGCTGCTCAAGGCGGTCGTGTTCGTCATGATCACGACGTTCATCCAGTGCTACTACGGCTTCTTCGCCTCGGGTGGTCCCGAGGGCGTCGGCGTCGCGGCCGGCCGCGCGATCAAGATGTGCATCATCCTGGTCGTGTTCGCCGACCTGTTCATGACTTTGGCGATCTGGGGCGTCAACCCCGGAATCCGGATCTCGGGGTAGGCGCGCGATGATCATCGATCCCAGTGGGCGCGGTCCCACGATGAAACAGCTGTACATCGCCGGTACCTGTGGCGTCATCGTCTTCGCGGTGATCCTCGGGTTCCTGATGGCGAGGTACCAGGGCTACTTCGTGCCCAAGGTCAACGTGGCCGCCAACCTGACGACCACCGGTGACGGCCTCCCCTCGGACGCCGACGTGAAGTTCCGCGGCGTGCTCGTCGGCGCCGTCAAGGACGTCGAGATCACCGACAAGGGCGCCACCCAGAAGGTGAACATCGAGCTCAAGCCCGAGTTCGCCGGCGACATCCCGTCCAACGTCACCGCTCGCGTCGTGCCGAGCAACCTGTTCGCCGTCACCTCGGTCGAGCTGGTCTTCAACGGCGCGTCCGATCAGTACCTGCACGAGGGTTCGCAGATCCCCGAGGACACCAGCCAGGGCACGATCGCGCTGCAGGACACGCTCACCACGGTGCGCGACATCCTCGACGAGGTCGACCCGGTGCAGCTGGGCCGGGTGCTCGGCACCCTGACCCAGGCGCTCGACGGCAGCGGCCGGGTCCCCGGCTCCACCATCCAGCGCCTCGACCACTGGCTCACCACCGTCGCCGACGCCGGCCCGAACCTGGGCGGCATGCTCGACAACTTCGCGGCCTCGGCGCACGCGCTCAACCAGTCGGCGCCGGAACTGCTCGACGTGCTCGGCAGCTCGGTGCAGACCGCCAACACCATCGCCACCAAGCGGGATCAGCTGATCGCGCTGCTGGCCGGTGCGAGCGCCACCACCGACCAGGTGAACGACCTGTTCGCGACCAACCCCGATGTCGGCAAGGAGGTCACCGTCGGGATGAACGCGACCCTGGGCGCGCTGGCCGCCGATCCGAGCTCGATCACCAAGACCTTCGAGGTCTTCGGCCCGTCGCTGGCGGCGCTGAACACCACCATGCACGGTGGCCCGTCCAAGCAGATGGTCTGGAACGCGGGCCTGACGTTCACCCCGTACAAGCCGAACACCGTCGCCGACTGCCCGCGCTACGGCGAACTGCTCGGCCCGAGCTGCTTCACCGCGCCCGCCACGGTCAGCCTGCCGCCGATGCCGGAGAGCGTGCGCCCGAAGGCGCTCGCGTCGGCCGCCGGCCTGCCGCCGCTGGTCGCGATCCCCGGCATGCCCGCCATCCCCGGCCTCACCACGCCGGGCCTCGCGCCGATGCAGACCGCCAACGGCACCGAGGTCAAGCCGTTCGCCGGGACGCCGCTCGAGGGCCTGGTGCCGTCGATCCAGATCCCGGGCCTGCCGGGTCTGCTCGGCGGTGGCGCCCCCGCGCCCGCCGCCGGTCCCGCTGCCCCGGCCGACGCACCGCAGCCCGCGGTGGCCCCGGCCGCCAAGCCGATCTCCTACCAGGGCGAAGCGGCGATGACTCAACTGCTGGGGCGTAAGCCGACGGCATCCGAATTCCTGCTGCTCGGTCCGATTCTGAAGGGCGGAACCCTGCAAGTGTCCGAAAACGGGGGTGGCGCATGAGCATCCGCAAGCCACTGATCGGGTTCAGTATCTTCGCGATCGTTTCCATGCTGGTCATCGTGGTCGTGTGGAATACGCTCGCCCGCACGGTCGACGGAGACACCCGCAAGTACACCGCGATCTTCACCGATGTCCTGGGCCTGCGCCCCGGCGACGACGTCCGCATGGCGGGCGTGCGCGTCGGCAAGGTCGAGAAGATCGAGCTCGACGGCAAGAACGACGCCAAGGTGTCGTTCATCGTGCAGAGCGACCAGACGGTCTTCGACGACACCAAAGCCCTTGTCCGCTACCAGAACCTGATCGGCCAGCGCTACGTCGCGCTGACCCCGGGCTCGGCGCCGAGCCCGCAGGAGCTGAAGAGCGGTTCGGTCATCCCGATCGACCGCACCGAGCCCTCGTTCGACATCTCCGCGTTGCTCAACGGTTTCCAGCCGCTGTTCCAGGCGCTGGAGCCGGCCGAGGTCAACGCCATGTCGGAGACGCTGATCCAGGCGCTGCAGGGGGACGGTGTCTCGCTGTCGTCCTTCATCGTCCAGGCCGCGCAGCTGGCCACGGATTTCCAGCGTCGGGACGCGATTCTCTCCGACGTGATCACCAACCTGTCCGGCGTGATGGCCGGGTTGGCCAAGCGAGGGGATGAATTGGAGACCCTGGTGACCCAGACCCGGGCGCTGATCGGCGGGCTCTACGAACAGGGTCAGTCGCTGCAGGCGTCCACGGCCACCCTGGCCGACGCGACGACCTCGCTGGTCGGCATGGTCGGCAAGATCCAGCCGAAGCTGTCGGCGGCGCAGAACTCGACCACCGCGGCGCTGAACCTGCTGCTGGCCAACGGCGCCAAGCTCGACCAGGCCGCGATCGACATGCCGTCGATGCTCGCCGACCTGGGCCGGATGACCTCCGAGGGCACGCACGCCAACGCCTACCTGTGCAGCCTCGACGTCTCGCTCTACGGGGTGCTCTTCCCGCGCGGTCTGTTCAGCCAGATCGGTGGCACCGCCCACTCGGAGGTCTGCAGATGAGCAAGCTCAAGAAGACCTTCCTGGGCAA
Source organism: Nocardia sp. NPDC058244 (assembly GCF_042882065.1). Classification (NCBI taxonomy): domain Bacteria; kingdom Bacillati; phylum Actinomycetota; class Actinomycetes; order Mycobacteriales; family Nocardiaceae; genus Nocardia; species Nocardia sp. NPDC058244. The sequence goes on from NZ_JBHVWX010000001.1 coordinate 100,227, forward strand.
CCGCAACTTCTGGCTCGGTGTGATCGGCTCGCTGGTCATCGTGCTGCTGCTGGTCGGTTCGACGGTCTACCAGTTCATCGGGATCGGCAGGCAGTCGATCGAAGCGGAGTTCGTGCAGGCCGCCGGCATCAAGACCGGCGACAAGGTCGCGGTCTCGGGTGTGCAGGTCGGCACGGTCACCGGCGCGAAGATCGAGGGCGATCACGTGGTGATCACCCTCGATGTCGACAAGTCGCTGAAGTTCGGCCCCGACGCGCACGCCGCGATCAAGATGGCCACGCTGCTCGGCGCGCGCTACGTCGACCTGCAGCCGGGCGACGGATCGGGTCTGAAGAACAAGACCATCCCGCGCTCCAACACCGACGTGCCGTACAACATCGCCGATGTCGTGCAGGTCGGCACGCCCAAGTTCGAGGAACTCGACACCAAGAAGCTGGCCGCGTCGCTCAACACGATCAACAGCCAGCTCGGTGACTCGCCGCAGCTCGTCGCCCAGGCGATCGACAGCGTCGGCGCCCTGGCCAAGGTCGTCGACCGGCGCAAGAGCGAGGTCGACAGCCTGCTGAAGGACCTGAACCGGGTCACCCAGCTGCTGGCCGACAACCGCAACTCGATCCTGCTGGTCATCACCCAGGGCGAGGCCATCGCCAACCGGGTGATGGAGCGGCAGAACCTGCTGCGCCAGTTGCTCGACAACATCGCCACGCTGACTCGTCAGCTGGAGGAGATCGGCGCCGAGAACGGTAACCAGTTCGGCGGCACCATCGGTCAGCTCAACACCATGGCCGAGGGTCTGCAGAAGAACAAGGACAACCTCGACCGGCTGCTGCAGATCGGGCAGCCGACCGCGCGCTACTTCAACAACGCGCTCGGCAACGGCAACTACGGCGACGTCTCGCTGCCGTGGCTGTTCCCCGACAACTGGCTGTGCTTCGTTCAGGTGATTCAGGGGTGCGCAGGATGAAACTGACCTCGAGATTCCGCGGCGGCAAGACGCTGGCCCGATCGCTCATGATCGGCGCCACCGCCTTGACCCTGGGCAGCTGCTCGCTGCTGCCCAATCAGGTGAACGACGCGCTCGGCATGTCGACCAAGATCACGGCCGACTTCGAGAACATCGCGGGCATGTACGAGGGCAACGACGTCATGGTCCTGGGCCTGGCGGTCGGCAAGGTCGACAAGATCATTCCCAAGGGCACCTACGTCGAGGTCCACATGACCATCGACGGCGGGGTGAAGATCCCCAAGGAAGCGATCGCAGCGATCATCTCCCCCTCGATCGTGACCGACCGCCACATCGAGATCACCCCGCCCTTCACCGGTGGTGAGTCGATGAAGTCCGGTGAGCACCTGCCCAAGGCGCGCACCAGGACCCCGGTCGAGCTGGACACGATGATCAAGACCATCGACCAGTTCTCCGCCTCGCTCAAGCCCGAGCCCGGTCAGGAAGGGCTCGGCCCGCTCTCGGGTCGCGTGCTCTACCCGGTCCTCAACGGCAACGGCCAGAAGATCCGCGAAACCCTCGACGCCCTGTCGAGCGCGCTGAAGATCGGTGTCGACAACAAGGACGCCATCTCCAACATCATCATCAAGCTCAACGAGCTGACGACGATGCTGGCCGACAACGACCAGTCGGTACGCGACTTCAGCAACCGGGTCACCGCCATGTCGGGCCTGCTGGCCGAACAGGCCCCCGGCCTGCAAGCCACCCTGGATCAGCTGAACGCGTTCCTGGCCAACACCTCCACGATGTTCGGCGAGCACGCCGACGAACTGTCGACCTCGCTGACCGGTCTGACCAACGTCACCAACCAGCTGCGCGCCAACTCGGGCGCGATGGTCGAGATCGTCGACATCGTGCCGCTGCTGATGCAGAACATCGACGGCGCGATGAACAAGGAAGGCCGCTTCGTCCGCCTGCACGGCCTGATCGGTACCGCCCTCTCGGGCGAGATCGTCAGCGTCTTCTGCGAGCGGGTCCAGATGAAGTCCGATGGCTGCCGCTCCGGGAACATGCAGGACTTCGGCCCGGACTACGGGCTCACCGCCGCACTGCTCGGACTGACGAAATGACCCTACGTATGACGATGAAAGCCCGCCGCGCGCTGGTCGCCGCGGCCGCGACGGCCACCGTGGCGATCACCTCCGGGTGTGGATTCACCGTGGAGGATCTGCCGCTGCCCAAGCCGGGCGCCGAAGGCGACACCTACACGATCCACGCGGAGTTCGACAACGCGCTGAACCTGCCCGATCAGGCGAAGGTGAAGATCGGTGGTTCCGATGTCGGGGTGGTCTCCGGCATCTCCACCAAGAACTTCCAAGCCAAGATCGACATGCAGATCAGCAAGGACATCGTGCTGCCCCAGGGCAGCACGGCCGAGCTGCGTCAGGCGACTCCGCTCGGTGACGTCTTCATCGCGCTGTCCAAGCCGAAGAACGGCGCCCCCACGGGCCCGCCGCTGCAGGACGGCGCCACACTCACCCGCGAGTACACCTCCGCGGGCGCCACCGTGGAAGAGCTGCTGATCTCGGTGTCGATGCTGTTCAACGGCGGTGGCGTGGCCAGCCTCAGCCGGCTCGGCACCGAACTCGGCTCGATCCTCAACGGGCAGGGCGGCAACCTGTCGCACCTGATCACCGAGATGACCGGTGTCATCGGCGAACTGAACAACAACAGCGCCAAGGTCGACACGGTGCTGACCGAGTTCAACACCCTCGCCAACACCATCGAGAACAACAAGACCCAGCTGGGTCAGGTGGCCGACACCCTGCCGCAGGCCATCGGCGCCATCGCCGAGAACAACAAGGCGATCGGTGACCTGCTCACCAAGGTCGCCACGGCCAGCGCCGCGCTCGGCGACTACTCCAACACCACCGGCGATCAGCTCTCCGAGCTGCTCACCAACCTGGACAACCTGATGACCGCGCTGGCGGCCTCCGGCGACAACTTCGGGTACGTGCTGGATCAGCTGCACGCGATCCGGCCCGGCGCGAACGCCACGTTCCAGGGCAAGTCGCTGGCGCCGTACGCGACGCTGACCAACCTCGACATCGGGTTGCTCACCGATCCGGCCAACAGCAAGTTCCCCGATCTGAAGGACGTGAACGACTTCGTCGGCTCCTTCATCCAGGTGCTGCAGATCGTTCAGGGCCGAGTGGGAGGCCACCGATGAGCAAGGCGAAGAAGTTCTTCGGTAACAAGATCCTGCTGGCCAACGCCGCGCTGGTCGTGGTGCTGATCGTCGGTGCCACCTACCTGCTGGTCAACGTCATGCGGGTGAACCCGCTGCGCTCGGAGTACGCGGTGACGGTCAACCTGGACCGGTCGGGTGGTCTGCAGCCGGGCAACGACGTGACCCTGCGCGGGCACCGGATCGGCAAGGTCACCTCGGTCGAGCTGATCGACCAGGGACAGTCGATCGCCGCCAAGGCGCAGATCGACAAGAGCTACAAGATCCCGGTCGACACCATGATCCAGGTGGCGGCCCTGTCGGCGGCGGGCGAGCAGTACATCGACTTCCGTCCGAAGAGCGATGTCGGCCCGTTCCTCGGCGACGGCGCGGTGATCAAGTACAACCCCGAGCAGATCAAGACCCCCACCCCGGTGTGGGCGGTGCTCGACGACACCAGCGCGCTGATCGCCCAGGTCAACCCGCAGCAGTTCAAGACGATCCTGTCCGAGCTCGACACCGCGCTCGGTGCAGGCCCGGATCAGCTGCGTGGCCTGATCAACGGCGTCAGCCTGGTGGTGGCGGGTCTGGACAACCTGCTGCCGCAGACGGTGAACCTCATCGCGAACCTGCGAGTGATCGCCGAGACCACCTCGCACGCGCAGCCGGATCTGCAGACCCTGACCAGCAACTCGGGCGCGCTGCTGACCCAGTTCAACAACGCCAACGCCGAACTGCAGAGCGTGCTGGACAACGCTCCCGCGCAGTTCGAGGCGCTCGGCGCGGTGCTGGACAAGACGGCCGATCCGATCACCGGTCTGGCGGCCAACTTCGTCGCCATCACCAGGGCGGCGCAGCTGCGTCAGCCCGCGCTGCGACTGCTGTTCCCGTCGCTGGCGCTGGGTCTGGAGTCGATCGCGGTGCCCGCCCACGACGGCGAGTTCCACACCGTCATCGACATCTGGCCGCGGCCGACGTGCTACTACGCCACCGAGTACCGCCGCAACGAGGAAGTCCAGGACGGGTCGATCCCGAAGTGGAACTACTGCGTGAACCCGCCCGCCGATCAGCAGATCCGCGGTTCGGCCAACGCGCCGCGTCCGAACGTGCCCAACAACGGCGCGCAGATGCCCCCTGGTGTCGATCCCAACGAGCGGACACCCATCCCGGTGAACTGAGAGTTGATGCCCGGCCCGGTCCCGCGCGGACCGGACCGGGCATACTCGCTGGGGAGAGCGTGTGGTCCGGCTCACGGGCCCACGAAGGATATCGGTGCGATATGTGTGCCGGGAAAGAGCAGGATTGATTCGATGACCAGCGACGACGCCGAGAGCAAGAAGGAAGCTGCCGCGGCGGACAAACCCGATCTGGCCAAGGCCGACGCGACCGTCAAGGGCGCCGCGGCCACCCCCGAAACGGACGCCCCCACGGTGAAGGCGGCGACCGTGCCCGAAGCGCAGGCGCCGGCGCCCGCGTCGGCCGGGAAATCGAGCTCGACGGGTTGGATCGCCGCCGGTGTGGCCGGTGTGGTCGCTCTCGGCGCGGCCACCGCGGCCGTGGTGTTCTTCCTGCAGAGCAGCGACAAGGGCGACAAGCTCGACGCCATCGCGGAGTCGACGAAGGCGGCCTGCGACTACGGCAACATCCTCGCCAATTACGACTACTCCAAGGACCTCGACGGCTACATCGCCTCGATGAAGGCGGGGGCCACCGGCGACTACCTGAAGGAATTCAGCGACGCCAGCGAGGCGCTCAAGGGCGCGATGGTCCAGGCCCAGGTGAAGTCCCGCGGCGAGGACGTGCAGTGCGCCTACATCTCGGGCAGCACCGAGGATGTCAAGGCCATGGTCACCATGACCCAGTACCGGACCAACTTCACCCAGACCGAACCGGACCGGATGATGTTCGCCATCGAGATGACCCTCGAGAAGTCCGACGACGGCAAGTGGCTGGTCAGCAAGCTGGATTCGCCGCTGCTCAAGAACGGCAGCCAGGTCCCCGGCGGCGCCGCCCCCGGTCAGACCGTGCCGACCCCGCAGGCGCCCGCGCCGACGCCGGGCAACTGATCGACGAGTAATCGCAAACGCCTCCGGCGGCAGAGCGACTCTGCCGCCGGAGGCGTTTTCGTGCGGACCAACTCCGGTCGCGTCGGCGCCTCAGAACAGGGTGAGTGTCCCGGACGGCGCCGCCGGCTCGACCGGCTTCCCCGTGGTCCGCGGTCTGGTGGGTTCGGCGACTTGCGCCGGGCGGGCGGCGGCCTCGCGGGCGGCCGCGCCTGCCAGAGTGTCGGCCTGTTCGTTGAAATAGTTACCGACGTGCCCGCGGACCCAGCGGAAACGCACCGGGCCCTCGCGGGTCGTGATGGCCCGATCGATCTGCTTGATGATCTCGACGTTCTTCACCGCGCCACCGGTGGAGGTGCGCCAGCCGTTGCGCCGCCAGCCGGTGATCCACTCGGAGGCGCATTTGATGGCGTAGAGCGAATCGCTCTCGATGAGCATCGGCTCGGCGCCGGGGTGGGCGAGGATGGCTTCCAGTACGGCGCGGAGCTCGGCGATCTGATTGGTGCCGGTCGCCGCTCCCCCGCTGTCCGCCGGGCCCTGGTGGTTCACCCAGGCCCAGCCGATGGCACCACCGGGATTGCGCAGGCAGGACCCGTCGGTGCTCACGATGATCATGACCGCCACCCTAGGCGATGCGGCCGACAAGATCGGTACCGTGGAATGCCTCTATCTCCCTTCGCAACCGCGACTCCGTGCGGCGCAGTGCCGATCTCGCGACCGCGTCGACGAGGCCGTGGCACAGGCGGCCGAACACACCGCGTGGTGGTGGATAGTCGGCTTCGGAGGTCAGCACCGACCGTTCGTAGCCGAGCGGATCGAACCGTAGTGTCACGGTTCCGTATACCCGCCCACGCAGGGTATACCCGATCACCGCGTTGCGCCGATATTCGGTGATCTCGCAGGTCGAGCGCAGCGGAATCACCCCGAACAGCCGGACTTTCAGCACGAAGGCGGCGCCGAGGCCCTGGTCGGGTTCGCCGTCGGGCTCGATGCCGGTGACACCCGACATCCAGTCCGGGACGAAGCGGAAGTTCGCGGCGTAGGCGAAGGCGGCGTCGACGGGTGCGCCGACGTCACACGCATACCTGATGTGGCCCATCGGCCCTCCCTGATCACGGATGGGCTCAAAATTACTACAAATGTCCTCTTTATTTGCCGGATTGCCGCTCAGAGCTGGTCGACGAGGTACTCCGCGATCGGCATCGCCGACGTCGCCGCAGGTGAGGGTGCGTTGAGCACGTGGATCGAGCGCGGGGTCCGCTCGATCAGGAAGTCGTGCACCAGGGTGCCGTCGCGCAGCACGGCCTGCGCGCGGATGCCCGCGCGATGCGGCAGCAGATCCGCGGTCGTGAGTTCCGGGCAGTATCGACGGCATTCGGCGAGGTAGCCCCGCTTGAACACCGAATTGCGCAGCTCGCGCGCCCCGGTCCGCAGGTGGGTGCGGGCGACCCGGTGCACGCCGGGGAAGCGCAGCACGTCGACCGCGTCCCGCACGTTCACGCTGCCCTTGGGATAGCCCTCCCTGGCCAGCCCGAGTACCGCGTTCGGCCCGACCGTCAGCTCGCCGTCGATGGTCGGGCTCAGGTGGACGCCGAGGAACGGCAGCGCGGGATCGGGCACCGGGTAGATCAGCGTGCGCACCAGCTCGGCGCGCTCGGCGGGCAGCCGGTAGTACTCGCCGCGGAACGGGACGATGCGGAAGTCGGTGCGGATGCCCGCCATCCGCGCCATCCGGTCGGCCTGCAAGCCGGCGCAGACCACCAGCGTGCGCGCGGTGAACGTCGCGGCCGGGCCGGAAATCGTGACGGCGGAATCGGTTTCGCTGATCGCCTCGACGACGGTGTCGAGCGCGATCCGCCCGCCCATGGCCACCACCTGATCGGCGAGCGCGGCCGTCACCTTCGCGTAGTCGATGATGCCGGTGGCGGGCACGAACAGCGCGCCGACGCCGGTGATCCTCGGCTCGCGGCGCACCAGCTCGGCCGCGTCGATCGCTTCCACCTCGACGCCGTTGGCGACGGAGCGCTCGTAGAGGTCGAGCATCCGCGCGTGCTCGGCGGAATCGGTGGCCACCAGCAGCTTTCCGCAGACCTCGAACGGAATGTCGTTGGCGGCGGCGAACTCCTTGGTCCACCGCGCGCCCGCGCGGCACAGCCGGGCCTTCAAACTGTCGGGTGGGTAATAGATTCCGGAGTGGATGACACCGCTGTTGTGCCCGGTCTGATGCGCGCCGAGGCTCGACTCCTTGTCCACCAGCACCAGACTCGCGCCGGGGTGGGTGGTCAGCAGCCGATGCGCGGTCGCCACGCCGACGATGCCGCCGCCGAGCACGCAGAAGTCGTACGCACCGCGCCCGGTGCCGCCAGAACTCACACGCCGACGGTAGTCGGCGCCTCGTCGGCAGGTGTGGTCGGTGCGGCGGTCTCGTCGCCGGCCTCCGCCGACTCGACCGGCGCGGGCTCGGTGCCCGGCTTCTGCACCCGTTCCACGCGCAGCGTGTGGCTGCCGAGGCCGGGATCGGAGAGCACGAAGACCAGTTCACCGCGGCGGGTGTCGAGTTCGGTCCGCAGCGCGGTCACCCCGGCGGGGTCGGCGGTGAGGCCAAGGTATTTCGACGCGATCGTCACCAGGTTGGTGTCCACCGTGAAGGCGATGGTGTCGGTACGCGCCGGCGCGACCTGCGCCCCGACGTAGGTGGTGCCGATCTTGAGCCGTCCGGCCAGCGCCGAGCTGTCGGGGGTCGCGCCGACACCCGACTGCTGTGCGGTCACCGGGGTCCTGGTCACGGCGGGCACCGTGCGCTCGGTCGACATCGCGAGCTCGACGAGATCGCTGCTCGCGCGCGGCGCGGAGTCCTCGGCGAAGACGGGGCGGTGGTGGCCCGAGCCCGGCGGCACGGCGGGGGCCGCGGTGTCGTCGGCGCGCGGCGGCGCGAGTTCGGGCATGTGGTTGACGATGTAGGCGCCCGCGGCGACGGTGAGGCAGAGGCTGGCGGCGCCGGCGATGACGGTGGCGGACAGACGCGCGATCTGAGCGGGTCGGTGAGCGGTCACGATGCGGTCCTTCCTGTACCTGTGGGTGAACCCGAGGGAACGGGGCCCGCATCGTTGAAAGCCACGCGCTGATTTCCACGGTACGCCGGTGCTAGCTGTTGTTAGCACCGGCGCCGGTGAGATCAGGACCACATCTGGACAACTGACCTATCAGTGCGGGTCAGCGGGGTGCCCGGGGGTCGCGGTTGTTTCTCACACCGCGAGGCGGGGTACCCCTCCGAAGCAGGCGAGCGTCGTTCACGACTGCCACGGAGGTCAGCCCCCGGCCAACGAAGTCCGGGGCAGTCGGCACGAATGGCGCTCAGAGACTGACGCTCGCCTGTTCGAAACGTGTGGTCAGGCGAACTGGCCTGCTTCGCGGCCCGCTCCGGGCGGACCGGCGAAGGCCTGGGCGATGCCGAGCCAGTGTTCGGCGTCGGGGCCCTCGGTGACCAGAGCGGTGTCTTCGCGGTGCCTGCGCTGGGTCGCGACCAGGCAGAAGTCGACGGCCGGACCGGTGACGCGCTGCTTCGCGTCCTCGGGACCCCAGGTCCACAGGCTGCCGTCGGGCGCGGTCAGCTCCACCCGGAATTCCTCGGCGGGACCGGATTCCCCGTGCACGGTGTAGGCGTAGTTGCGGGTGCGGACGCTGATGTGGGCGACGGTGCGCAGCCGGGCGGTGGGCGTGCGCTCGACGCCGAGCGCGTCGGCGACGTCCTGGCCGTGCGCCCAGGTCTCCATGATCCGCGCGGAGATCATCGACGCCGGGCTCATCGGCGGGCCGAACCAGGGCAGCTTGGTGTCCGCGGGCACGGCGGCCAGCGCGGCGATCAGGGCCGCGCGGCCCGAGCGCCAGCGCGCCAGCAGCTCGGCGGGCGGGGTCTGCGCGACCTCTTCGGCGGCCTCGTCGACGAAGGTGAACATCTTGGGCGCGGCCTCGGCCAGCAGCTTCGCGAAGGTGTCACCGTCGGTGGCGGCCAGCTTGGAGACTTCGTCGGTCCAGGTCAGGTGGGCGATCTGGGTGGTGATGTCCCAGCCGGGTGAGGGGGTGGCGGTCTGCCACTGCGCGGAGGTCAGCGGTGCGACCAGGTTTTCCAGATCCGCGCATTCGGCGGCGAAGTCGTCGAGGAGCGCTGCGAGGTCAGCCATCTGTTCCCTTGCCGATCGTGGCGCGACCCGGTACGGGTGCGCCTCGCCACCAAGAATCTCAGCGCCCTCAGAAAAATGCAAGCACGCGTGCTTGTTCTTGCGGCGCGGCTACCAGCCGAAGGTCAGCAGGTGCATACCGCCGACGGCCAGACCGAGCACGCCGCCGTGCAGATACAGCAGCCACGCGTCCTGCTCGACCGCCGCGTAGAACATCTCCATGAACTCGCCCGGCGTCAGTTTCTGCAGCTTGCGATCGGCGAAGGCGTCGATCTTCTTGGCCTGCTCGAGCACGAACTTCTCGTCGTCGACCATCTCCGGCGCCAGGCTCAGACCGGCGCCCGCGCCCGAGATCGCCAGGTTGTCGTAGCCCTTCTTGCCGATCGCCGCCCGCACCATGAACGCGGTCGGGCCCAGCTGCTGGTGGATCTCCTCGGCCACCACCCGCTCGATCAGCTGCCGGGTCTTGTCGCCGTTCGGGCCCTCGAGCAGTTCGTTGGACAGGTTCTCCACGGTCAGCACCTGGTAGGCCAGGATGTGCGCCAGATCGGTCGCGGCCTGCGGCTGCCGCTTGGCCAGCAGCGCCTGGCGCCACAGGTACTTGTAGCGCGGCTGCGGATCGCCGGGCTCGAACACCATCTTGATCGCGATGACGTTCACGGTCACGCCGATCGCGGCCGAGGCCAGCAGCACGATCACCCACGAGGGCACCAGCCCCCAGTACGGGATCTGCGCGTGCACGTGCAGGTACAGCGCCAGGATCAGGCCGAACGGCGCGCCGAGCAGGCCGATCCTGGCCATGAACTTCAGCTCCGGCGCCGCGATGGTGGTGGTCAGGTCCTTGAGGATGGTCGGGTTCTTCTCCAGGTACCGGATGACGAAGTTCTTGACGTCGAGCAGCTGGTCGATGTTGTCGCCCAGGCTCGCGAACGCGCGCCGGCCCAGCGCGGGCAGCTGGCGGTCGACCCGCTGGTAGACGGCCTGCTTGACCGGCCGCGGCAGCGAACGCCACAGGTCGGGGTTCTCCCGGTACATGATCTCGTCGACGATCGGCTGTACCTGGTCGCGCGCGCGTTCGGCCAGGTAGTCGCCGATGCCGTCGAGGTCGAGTTCGTGGATGAAGTCGCGCGGGCTGCCGATCCGCATCAGCGCCTTGTCGACGCAGATGCTGGCCATCTTCTCGGCCCGCGCCGGGATGAAGCCCTGGAAGCCGAGCCTGCGCCCGTCTCCGGAGAAGGTCGGCAGCACCTGGACCCGGCGCGGCAGATAGGGATACAGCACATGCAGCATGGGCACCCGGAAGCCCTTGAACTGCACCGGCCAGAACAGCATGAGCACACCGGTCCAGTTGGTGAGCCAGCCCGCCAGCGCGCTGAAGATCGGGAAACTGATCAGATCGACCACGAATTTCGACTGCCCCGTCAGCTCTTCCCAATCGATGAAGAGTCCGGAGGCCAGTGTGGTCATCGTGGAGCCCCCTAGTGCTGACGCGCGAAGAACGTGAAGAACGTGAGGATAAGGCAATCACATTCTGACCGGTCGCGACGGGGTGTCAACGGCGGATGGCGGTATCTACCCCGGCCGCAGCACGACGTGAACCTCGATCGTCACCCAGCGCCCGATCAGGAATTCCGGTGCTTTCACCCCGATCGCCCTGCGGTCGAGCACGGCTTCCGCGCTGACGGCCACCGTGTCGGCGGTCAGGTCGAACCGGGTGACGGTGAAGACCAGCGGGATGTCCCGGCCGCGGACGGTGGCCACGCCCGCGACGCGCCACTCCCCGTCGGTGCCGGTGATGTCGTCGGCGACGAAGCTCATCCGCGGGTGCCGGTCCAGATCCAGCAGCCCCGGCTTGCGCAGATCGCGATCGCGCCGGGCGTTGCCGGTGTCGATCGCGGCGAGGTCGACGACCCCGCTGACCGTCTCGGGCTGCCCGGCGGGGCCGACCGTCAGCCTGCCTGCCAGCACCGGCATCGTCCCGTGCACGGTCCGCCGCCCGAAGTGGCCGACCCGGAACCGCGCGGTGCACCGTTGCGGCGCGGCGACCCAGTCCGTGCGCTCGCGCTCGCCCAGCATGATCCAGTTCATGACGTCGCCCTCGCGGCGTAGATGGCGGCGGTGTCGTGGTGCCGCAGCACCGGGTAGATCTCCACCCGGTCGGGTCCGGGCAGCAGCGCCGGGTCTTCGTCCGGCAGCAGTTCGGTGGCGAGGATGGCCGCGCGCACCGCGTGCAGGGCTTCCTCGGACTCGCCGATGCCGATCACCACGCCGGAGCCGTCGGCGCGGCGCAGTTCGTAGTACTCGAGCAGGCCCGGCACGGTGGCCAGGGCGGGCCGGATGCGGTGCGCGGCGGCGAAGTCGGCGGCCGCCAGTTCGCCCGCCGTGCGCGGCCGGTCGAACCAGACAAGGTGTGCGTACATGATTTTCAGCTCCTGACCTGGGGAATTCGGTGATTCAAGAATCGCCGCGCGCGGGCGCGTCCGGATCAGTGCCGGTACGTATCCGCGGTACTGAACTTCGCCGTAGGCGCGATACTGGTGCGATGCAGACTCCGGCCGTCGGACGGCATCAGGAGATCGCGCGGCTGCGTGCGGCGGTGCTGGCCGCCGCCTCGGGGGCGGGCCGGTTCGTGCTGGTCGGTGGTGCGGCCGGGATCGGCAAGTCGTGGCTGGCGGAACGCGCCGTCGAGCTGGCCGCGGAGTCGGGGCTGCGGGTGGCGCGCGGCAACGCGCTCGACGACGCCGGGATGCCGCCGCTGTGGCCGTGGCGCCGGGCCGCCCGCGACCTGCCCGAACTCGCCGCCGCCCTCGATACGGTCAGCGAACCCGGTGGCGGTGCGGCCGCGCAGCGCTTCCGGATGTGCACCGAGGTCGTCGACGTGCTCACCGCGGCGGCGGCGGGCACCGGCCTGCTGCTCGTCCTCGAGGATCTGCACTGGGCCGACCCGACGTCGCTGGCGCTGCTCACCCACGTCGCCGGCGAGACGGCGCGCGCCGAGCTGCTCATCGTCGGCACGGCGCGCGAACCGGCGGGTCCGACTCTGCTCGGGCACCAGTCCGAGTGGCTGCGGCTGCCGAATACCCGATCACTGTCGGTACCGGGGCTTTCCGAGCCGGAGGTGCGCTACTGGCTCGAACAGCGCGGCCTGTCCGCCGACCTCGCCGCGCGGGTGCGCGATCGCACCGACGGCAATCCACTGCTGGTCCGGCTCGTCCTGGAATCCGGTGCCGCCGAGTCCGACAACGGCGACGTGCTGTCCGTACCCGCGGTGCGCCGTTTGGTGCTGTCGCAGCTCGACCGGCTCGCGCCGGACACCGTCGACGTGCTCAGTGCCGCCGCCGTATTCGGTGAACGCATCGACGCCGACCTCTTGGCACAGGTATGCCCGCGGGTGCCTGCGGCCATCGACGCCGCGACCGCGGCGGGCATCGTCCGCCGTTTCGACGACGGCACGACCGGTTTCACCCACGCCCTGATCAGGGACGCGGTGTACGCCGACCTCACACCCTCGCGCCGGTCCGCCCTGCACCGCGTGGCGGCGGAAGCGCTGACGGCGCGTGGCGGCCCCGACGCCGTCGTCGCCGGGGCGATCGCGACGCAGTGGCGCGAGGCGGCGGCAGGCGCCGAATCACCGGAGGGCCTGCGCTGGTCGCGGCGCGCAGCCCGCTCGGCACGGTCCGCCGCGGCCTACGCGGAGGCGATCCGGTTCGGGCAGTGGGCGATCGACGCGGCGGGCGCCACCGCCGCCGAGGCCGACCGCGCCGAGCTGCTGCTCGACCTCGCCGGGGACGAGTTCGCCGCGGGCCGGATCGCCGACAGCCTCGAACACTGCGTCCAGGCCGCCGCCGTCGCCGAGCGGGCCGCCCGCCCCGACCTGCTCGCCGAGGCCGCGCTCGTCGTCCATGGCGTCACCACGCCCACGGTGATGACGCAGCTGGACCAGCTGTGCGCCACCGCCTTACGACAGCTCGAGCCAGGCACCCACGATGACCTGATCGCCCGGATCCTGGCCAGGCACGCCCTCTCGGCCGCCGATCGCGGCGCGGGCGCGGCGGCAAGGACGCTGTCCGAGCAGGCCATGCGCGCCGCCGCCCACTCCACCGACCCCGATGTCGCGCTCGACGCCATCCACGCCCGTCACCTGTCCCTGGCCGCACCCGACTACCTCGACGAGCGAACCACCCTGGCCGCCAGGGCGATCGAGATCGCGGTCGACGCCGAACAGCCGCTCGCCCAGCTCTGGGGACACGTGTGGACCGCCGACGCGAGCCTGCAACGCGGCGACCTCACCGCCTTCGACAGCGCCCTCGACCACATCGCGCTGCTGGTCGAACGCCGTCGGCTGCCGATCGCCCGGTGGCACCTGCTGCGCCTGCGCGCCACCCGCGCCGTCCTCGTCGGCGACCTCGCCGCCGCCCTCGAATTCGACAGTGCCGCCTATGAACTGGCGCTGGCCATCGGCGATTTCTCGCTGGCCGGGCTGCATCACGCGTTCCGCGGGATGTACGCGGTGATCGTCGGCCACATCGACCGCGCCGAGCTGACCGCCGCGGTCGAGTCGCTGTCCTTCGCCCCGAAGATCCCGATCGCCCAGCTCTTCGCGCCGCTGATGCACGCGCTCGCCGGTGACCTCGACGAGGCCACTGCCCTGTTCGCGCCGTTCCGCGAGCTCCCCGACACCCTCGAGGTCGGCGCGCGCTGGGCGGGCACCGTGTTCTGCGTCGGCCTGGTGGCCGAACTCCTCGACGACGCCGAGACCGCCGACCGGGTCTACCGCGCCCTGGCCGGGCAGGAGCGGCACTACTGCGCCGACGGCACCGGCGCGCTGATCTGCGTCAGCTCGCTGGCTCGGGTCCGCGCCGACAACGCCCGCGTGGCCGGGCACCTGGACGCCGCCGTCGAGCTGTACCGGCGCGGTCTGGCGATGGACGCCAGGATCGGCGCGCGTCCCTTCGTCGCGCTCGGCCATCTCGGCCTGGCCCGCACCCTGCTCGCCCGCGCCGACTTCGCGGCCGCGCGCGCCGAAGCGGAGCGGGCGGCCGCCGGATTCCGCAGGCTCGGCATGCCGTACCGCCTGGCCGCCGCCGACGCCCTGCTGACCAGGATCGCCGCCGCCACCCGGTCCGCCGATCCCCTCACGCCGCGCGAGCGGGAAGTCCGCGATCTCGCGGTGGCGGGGCTGACGAACCGCGAAATCGCCACGCGTTTGGTTCTTTCCGAGCGCACCGTGGAAACCCACGTCCGCAACATCCTCGCCAAACTGGGTGTCACCAACCGCACCGAACTCGCCCGCGACCCCCGCTGACGCAGGTCACGCCCCTGACATCGTGGTCGGTGCGCGGTGCGAAGTTGCGGTTACAGTGGCCGGGCAAGTAGTGCTCGTGCTCGGAGGGGACCGGTGGTGGAACAGGTATTCCAGGTCGATTTGCGTGGTGTGGTCGACCTGCTCAGTCACCACCTGTACGGCAGCCCGCGGGTGTACGTGCGGGAGCTGATGCAGAACGCCGTCGACGCGAGCACCGCGCGCCGGACGCTGGACCCGTCGGCGCAGCTCAGCGTGCGGATCGAGACCGCCGACCGGACCGGCGACGGCAGCATCAGGATCCACGACACCGGGATCGGGCTCACCGAGGCCGAGGTGCACACCTTCCTGGCCACCATCGGCCGCAGCGGCAAACGCGACGATCTCGGCTTCGCCAGGCACGAGTTCCTCGGCCAGTTCGGCATCGGCTTGCTCTCGTGCTTCCTGGTCGCCGACGAGGTCACCGTGCTCACCCGCTCCGCGCGCGGCGGGCCGACGGTGCGCTGGACCGGCTTCGCCGACGGCCGCTACCGGGTCGAGCCCGCCTCGCGGGAACGCGAGGAACCGGGCACCACGGTGATCCTGACGCCCCGGCGTGGCGCCGAGCAGTGGCTCACCGGCGCCACCGTCACCGAGCTGGCCGCCCTGTTCGGCAGTCTGCTGCCGTTCGAGGTCACCGTCGACGGGCGCTCGGTCACCGAGCCCGAGGTGCCGTGGCGGGCGAACCACCCCACTCCCGACGACCGCAAGGCCGCGCTCGCCGCCTACGCCGAGGACACCTTCGGCTTCACGCCGTTCGCCACGTTCGATCTCAGCTGTGCCGAATCCGGTGTCACCGGGGTGGCGTTCGTGCTCCCGCAGCCGGTCAACCCGGCGGCCAAGGCGGGGCACCGGGTGTATCTCAAGCGGATGCTGCTGGCGGAGAGCGTCACCGGGCTGCTGCCCGACTGGGCGTTCTTCGTGCGCTGCGTCGTCGACACCACCGAGCTGCGGCCGACCGCGAGCCGGGAAGCGCTGTACGAGGACGACCTGCTCGAATCCACCAGGGAGTCGCTCGGCGGGCAGATCAGGGACTGGCTGGTGGAGCTGTCCACCGCCGACCCGGCCGCGCTCGCCCGCTTCCTGCGCGTCCACGACCTGGGCGTGAAGGCGCTGGCCCTGCACGACGACGACATGCTCCGGCTGGTCGACCGCTGGCTGCCGGTGGAGACCAACGCCGGGCAGATCCCGCTCGCGGAGTTCCGCCGCCGGTTCGGCGGTATGCGCTACACGCCGTCGGTGGAGGAGTTCCGCCAGCTCGGCGCGGTGGCGGCCGCGCAGGGCCTCGGCCTGGTGAACGGCGGCTACACCTACATCACCGAGATCCTGGAGCGCCTGCCCGCGCTCGATCCCGAGATCCAGGTGACCCGCCTGGACACCGCCGCCCTGGCGACCCACTTCGACCTGGTCGACCCGGCCACCGAACTCGCGCTGCGGCCCTTCCTGACGACCGCCCAGCGCGTGCTCGACCGGCTCGACTGCGAGGTCGCGCTGCGCACGTTCGATCCGCCGTCGCTGTCGGCGCTGTACCTGCTCGACCGCGACACCCAGCATCGCGCCGAACTGCGGGCCACCCGCCAGGTCGCCGACGAACTGTGGGCCGATGTGCTCGGCGCCTTCGATTCCGGTCAGGACGGCGACCGGCCGCAGCTGGTGCTCAATCACCGTAATCCGCTGGTGCGCCGCATCGCCGGGCTCGCCGACACCCGGTTGGTGACCATGGCGGTCGAGGCGCTTTACAGCCAGGCGCTGCTCCAGGGCCAGCATCCGATGCGGCCGGTGGACACCGCGCTGCTGAACAAGTCGTTCGTCGGGCTGCTCGACTGGGCAGTGCACGATCCGCAGGGAGAGCTCTGATGTCCGAGACCGCCGACGACCTGTGGCGGCTGCTCGCCCAGGCCGGTCACATGCCCTACGGCGACGCCAAAGACGCACTGCTGGAACAGGTCCTGCGACACGCCGAAGCGGGCGGGCACACCGACATCGCGTTCAACACCCGGATGCGGTTGATCGCCGCCTACGCCCAGGGCATGAGCCCGGCCAAGCTGTTCGTCCCGTTCGCCCGCTGCCTGGCCGACTACGACCGGGAACCCGGCGCCTACGGCGACTGGGTGGCGGGATCGCTGCGCTGGGATTTCAAGTTCGCGGTGCGCGCGATGACGAATTTCCCCGAGGTGCCCAAGGATCGGGCGCTGGCCGCGCTCGACCAGATGGAGCAGCGCTACCGGGTGGAGGGCCAGAGCCCGCAGGCGGTGTACGCCTACCGGCACTATGTGGCCAAGCATCTCGGCGACCTGACCGAGGCCGAGAACTGGTACGAAAGATGGTGCACCACACCGCGCGACGAGAACTCCGACTGCGCCGGATGCGACCCGACCGGCAAGGTCACCTGGCTGGCGAGCCGGGGTCGGGACACCGAGGCGGTCGAACTGGCCGCCCCGGTCCTGCGCGGCGAGCTGAACTGCGACGAGCAGCCCCAGCTGATCCTCACCGCCCTGCTGCTGCCCTACCTGCGCACCGGCCAGCTCGACGCAGCGCGCGACGCGCACCGCAGGTCCTACCGGGTGCTGCGCACCAAACCCCAGGACGTGAGCGCCATCGCCACGCACCTCGAGTTCTGCGCGCTGTCCGGCAACCAGGCCCGCGGCCTGGAACTGCTCGACCGGCATCTCGGCTGGCTCGACCGGTCGCCGAATCCGTCCGCCGCCATGGACTTCGCCGCCGCGGCCGCGCTGCTGCTGCGCACCGTCGAGGACGCGGGCCACGGCGACACCGTCGTCCGGCGGCCCGCGCATCTCGATCGCCCCGCGGCCGAATCGACCGCGCGCGCCCTGGGCGCGGAACTGACCGCCGAGGCGCTGGCGATCGCGGCGCGATTCGATCGGCGCAACGGCACCACCCACCAGACCGAGCTGGTGCACACGGTGCTGGCGAGCACGCCGATCGTCGACCAGCTGCCGCTGTCGGCCGCCGCGGTGCACCGGGTGCCGGTCGAGCAGGTACCCGCCCCGATCGAACTCCCCGCGCTGACCACCGCCGAGCTGATCGAACGGGCCGAATCGGGCCTCCAGCGCGACGCCACCACCGAGGTGACGGCGTTGGTCCAGCGCCTGACCGAGGACGCCGAGCCCACCGATCCCCTGCTGGCGGGCAGGCGCGCGGCTGTGCTCGCGCGCGAGTCCGCCCGTGGCGACGATTGTCTCGCGACCGAATCCCTGCTGCGCCGGGCGATCGAGCACTACACCGCCGCCGGCGACGAGGATCACCGCCAGATCGGTCTCGGCAGGCTCGGCGTGCACCTGTGCAGGCACGGTGATCCCGCCGAAGCGACACCGCTGCTGCGCGCGTCGCTCGCGCACCTGGGCGCGTCGGCCGATCCTGCGGTCCGGGGCAACGCCGTGCTGCGGCTGTCCGGCGGTCTGCTCGACCTGTACGACCGTGGCCTGCTGCCCGACGATGCCGCCGCCGAACTCCCCGAACTGCTCGACCGTGCCGACGCCGAGGCCGCCGCCTCGGGTGACGACGAGCTGATCGGCGATGCCGCCAAGCAGCGGCTCTTCCTGTCCGAGAACAACTCCCGGATCGACGATGCCGATGTCGCGGCACGGACGGCGATCTCGGCCTACCGCCGGGCGAACCTGCCGTTCCGGGCCGCGACCACGCTGTACTACCTGGCCGGAATCCATCGGGCCGCCGGTGATTTCGCCGCCGCGCTGGCCGCGACCGACGAGGCGCTGCCGCTGCTCGACGCGGACACCCGCGTCGGCTTCCGGACGGCCCTGTTCGCCCGCCGCGGCGATCTCCTGCTGCTCCTCGAGCGTCCCGCCGAGGCCGTCGGCGAGCTGCTTGCCGCCATCGCGGTCGGCGCACCCGCCGGTCTGCCGCAGCTGCCGTACGCGCAATGGGATCTGGCCATCGCCTACCGGGCCACCGGGCAGCTGCTCGATGCCGCCGAGCAGGCGGAAGCGGCGATCATCGCGCTCGACGACGCGGGCGCGGGCGGCGCGGCCCGTGGCTGCCGCTATCTGCTGGCCGGTCTGCACCGCTCGCTCGGCGAGCCCGATCAGGCGCTCACCGTGTACGACGCGATCATCGAATTCGACCGGTCTGTCGAGGATCTCGGTGACGAGGCGTATGTCCTGGCCGAGACCGCCGACCTGCTCGACGCGCTCGACCGCGATGCCGAGGCCGCCGAACGCTACCGCCTCGCCGCCGAGGTGGCGGCGCGGGTCGACGATCCGATCCGGGTCGCCTACTGCCGCTACAGCGCCGCGCTGTCCCTGCACTGGTCCGGTGATTCGGCGGGCGCGGTCGCGGCCGTCGAGGTCGCCGACGCCGCGCTGGCGGCGCTCGCCGCCACCGGTCCCGACGCCGATCTGCTCACCTGGCACCGGGCCCGGCTGGACCACAATGCTGCCCGAATCCTGCTCGCCGCCTATCGTTTTCCCGATGCCCTTCCTCGCGCCGAAGCCGCCGCCGCCGGGTTCCGCGCTATCGACGTCATCGATCGCGCGGTGCGGGCCGATTACGACCAGGCCAGAATCCTGCTCGGCCTCGACCGGCCCGCCGAGGCCGAGAAGGTCCTCGCGGGCGCGGTCGCCGAACTCGACGACACCCACCCGGCATACGGTGCGCTCACCACACTGCTGACCGAAACCCGCTCCGGACTCGGCTGATTCGAAGGACTCCACGCGATGCAACCGCTCGGCAGCGACGATCCACGCCAGATCGGGGCGTACCGGCTGCTCGGCGTCCTCGGCGCCGGCGGCATGGGCAAGGTGTACCTGGGCCGCAACGCGGGCGGACGCACCGTCGCGGTGAAGGTGATCCGGCCGGATCTGCTGGGCGACCCCGAATTCCGGGCCAGGTTCCGCCGGGAGGTGGCCGCCGCGCGGCGGGTCGGCGGTGCCTGCACCGCGCCGGTCCTCGACGCCGATGTCGACGCCGATCCGCCGTGGCTGGCGACCGGTTACGTCGCCGGACTCGCGCTCTCGGACGCGGTGTCGCGGTTCGGGCCTTTCACCGAACCGTCGTTGCTCGCGCTCGGGCACGGGCTGGCCGAGGCGCTGGTGGCCATTCACGGCGTCGGCATCGTGCATCGCGATCTGAAGCCGTCGAATGTGCTGCTCGCCGTCGACGGGCCCAAGGTGGTCGACTTCGGGATCGCGCGCGCCGTCGAGGACACCGCGCTCACCACCACCGGAAAGGTCATCGGCTCACCGGGTTTCATGTGCCCGGAGCAGGTCACCGGTGAACCGCTCGGCCCCGCCTGCGATGTGTTCGCGCTCGGCGGCGTGCTGACCTTCGCCGCCTCCGGCCACGGCCCGTTCGGCACCGCCGAGATCGTGCAGATGCTGTGGCGCATCGTCTACGAGGAACCGCGCCTCGAGGGCGTGCCCGCGCGCCTGCGTCCCCTGGTCGCCGCCTGCGTCGCCAAGGACCCCGCCGCCCGCCCCACCCCGCAGCAGGTCCTCGCCGAGCTCGCCGCCATCGGCCTGCCCGAGCGCACCGGCTGGCTCCCGCCCGCCGTGCTCGAAGACGTCAGCAGGCGCGCGGTCACCCTGCTCGACCTCGACTCCGGCCCGGCCGACCCACCTGTCGGACCCAGCGCAGCGCTCCACCCGACCTGGTCGAACACCGGCGGCCAGGCATCATTCCCCGGCACCGCAGGCTCCGGTGGGCAGACCCCGCGGCCGGGTGCCGCGGCGAGCTTCGGCGGCCCGGCGTCGTCGCCTGGCATGGCCGCGAGCTTCGGCGGACAAACGCAGCTGCCCGGGTCCGGGTCGGGGTTCAACACGCAGATACCGCTGTCCGGCACTGGTGCGAGCTTCGGCGGGCACACGTCCTTTGCCGGCGGGCCGACGCAGGCCGGGTACGCGACTGTCCATCGGCCCGCCGGTGACATCACCGGCGGTATTTCCGCGCCCGGGCAGGCGTTGCGCCCGCCCGCGCGCCGCGGGCGCAACACACTGGTGGCCGCGGCGGTGGTCGTCGCGCTGGCGGTCGCCGGGGGCGCGTTCCTGATCGGCGTCCAGCTGCGCGACCGATCGGACGGCAATAGCGCGGCGAACTCGACGTCGATCTCCACCAGCAACCAGGGCTCCGAGCTCCCGCCCGCCACCGGGGCGCCGGTGGCGAAGGTCCCCGCCGCGTTCGTGGGGACCTGGCAGGGGCGGGCCGTCGACGGGCCGGTGCAGTTCGACATCACCCTCACCATCGACGACGGCAAGGTCGGGCAGAAGGTCGCGACCGCGTCGAATACCGGCGTGCTCTCCGGCGAGCGCTGCGAGCGCTCGGAAACCCTGGTCGAGGCCACCACCGACGGCCTCGTCCTGAAGGCGAAACTCACCGGCAAGAGCGCGAGTGGCTGTGTGGACGACGGCGCGACCTCGACGGTCACCATGGGCTCGAACGGCACCCTCACCTACCGCACGCCAGGGTTGCTCGGTGGCACCATCACCGGGTTCCTGCGGAAGTCCTGACCACCCGCGATGGCGATTGCCGGTCATTTGCCGACCATGTGGAAACGGGAGCGAAACGGCGAAGCGGACACCGTACGCGGCCGGTGGTGGTTCACTACCACCACGAGCTTGTCTGGACTTTCGACCAATACATCACCCCTGGTGATGCCGATCTCAACTTTCCAGCCGTTGCTATCTGGGTCACTACTATGCCAGACTCTCGTCCCACACTGTGAAGCCGTCCGGTCTCACAATGTCCGGAGAGGGAGTGTGTTGAGCGAGCGGCAAGTGCGCGATGTTGCCACCCTCCCGACGGTTGCGCCGAAATCAGCCCCAGTCGACCAGCGTGAGCGCGGCGGCGGTCAGCAGGTCGACCAGTTCGCCGACCGGTGGCCGCGACTCGCGCAGCAGCCATTCGTGGGCCACGCCGTTGACCGCGCCGGTGAGCAGGCCGGTGGTGAGCTCCGCGTCGCCGCGCAGCCGCACCCCCTTGGCCGCCAGCGCCGTCTCGATCAGCGCCGACCAGGCATGCCTGCGCGCGCGACGATGGTTCTCCATCCGATCGCTGACCCCGACGACCTCGATCAGCGCCACCTGCGCGCGGTACGGGTCGGAGCCGAGCGATTCCAGGTACGCCCCCAGGCCTGCCCGCAGCGCGGGTTCCGGTTCGGTGTGCGCGACCACCGCCTGGACGACCGCGGCCGCGGCGTCGTCCTGGATGCGGTCGTAGGCGGCGATGAGCACGTCCTCGCGGGTCTCGAACTCCTCGTAGAACTGCCGCTTGGACAGGCCCGCCGCCGCGCACACCTCGGCGAGCGAGCACGTCGGGTACCCGCGTTCGGCGAAGATTCGCGTCGCTGCTTCCAGGAACCGCTGGCGCCGTTCGGCTTTACGCGCGACGACTGTACGACCCCCATACCGTCTGTCCGCTGTAGTCACCTCTCCAATGTATCTGAAACCCGGGATCACACTTACCTTTCCGGGCTGCTTCAACCAATCCCCACAAAGAAGGACGGCTGACCAGTGCTGCGCACCCGAGGCTCGCGGACCGCATTGTCCGCTCTCGTACTAGCGGTGAGTGCCTCACTCGCCGCACCGGCGTCGACCATGGCTGCCCCGCGGCCTGCGGCTCAGCCGAGCGTCCCGGCGATCGCGGAGAACGTTCCCTCCGAGACGCTGGCCGCGCTGGCACCGTCGATCGTAAGCGCCATCTCCGCGCCCGCCCCCATCGCCGATGGCGCGCAGGCCGCGATCTTGGCTCAGGCCCGCGTGCTGCTGGCGACGCCCGGCATTCCCGCGCAGGTCAAGGCGACCCTCGAGAAGGTCATCACCTTCCTCGACGGCAGCGGCGGTGGCGGCCCCGAGCTCCCGCCGTCCGACGGCCCGCGGATCGCCCAGTTCCTCTACCCGACCATCGGTAAGGGCTGCATCGGCCCGACCTCCGATTCCGTCGGCACCGCGCTGGCCGTACCCGGCCCGGCCGAGCTGCCGCCGCCGGGGCCCACCGCGGGCCAGACCGGTTTCGTCTTCACCGCGCTGGGTACCAAGACGCCGACCGTCGTGCAGAACCCGCCGATGACGGTGCAGTGGATCAACCTGGACAACCGGCGGACGGGCACCCAGCCGCTCACCACCGCGGCCGGGATCAACCCGGACGGGCCCGCCACCCTGTCCGCCATCGCCGACACCGGCGCGGGGCGGGTCGCCGCGGTGATCACCGGTTCGCTCACCACGACCACCGCCGACGGTGACCGGACCTGCTCGTTCGCCCCGACCCTCGGGTTCTTCTCCGTCGCCTGAGCCGACGCCACGTATTGGAGTTTCGTTCAATGAAGTTTGCCGTCCCCGGCCTGGTCAGTGGCCTGGCCGGCGCGATCCTCGGGGTGATTGCCGTGCTCGGCATCACCGCGGGCGCGCAACAGAATTCGATCCCCGCTCCCGAGACCACCGCTGATCCCGGCTCCTCGGTGCTGGGCAACGTGCAGTACGGCAGCCGATGAGCAACGGGCGCAGGCTCATCGCCTGCATTCTCGTCGGACTCGGCGCGCTGCTGCTCGCCGCCGCTGTCATGATCCCCACCTACACCGTGGACAAGGTCGCCAAGACCCCGCTGGACCTCGAGGTCACCACGATCGCCAAGAGCGTGCCGGGTGAACCCAGCATGGTGCTCGACTCGAAGTCCCTGGTCTCGCCCGACGGCGCGGCCAAGGTGGACAACGTCCCCGTCTCCTCGCAGCGCTTCCTCACGGTCCAGGAGCCGTCCGGCGCCGAAGAGATGACCGTCCAGGCCGGCCAGACCCTGCGCCGCGACGACCGCGACGGCGACGCCGGCGTGCTCGACGCGAAGGTCGACCGGGTGACCATCGACCGCTTCACCGGCGAGCCGGTGTCGACCTCGCCCAACGGTTCGATCGCGGTCAACGTCGACAAGTCCGGTGCGTCGGTGGCCGATCCCACCAACCGCCAGGGCCTGCAGTACCGCTTCCCGATCGGCACCGAGAAGAAGTCGTACCCGTACTTCGACCTCAACGCCCGCGCCACCTTCCCGATCGACTTCGTCGAGGAGACGGAGATCAACGGGATGCCGGTCTACCTGTTCCGGCAGTCCATCCCGGTCACCAGCCTGCACGACGTCGCGCCGACCGCGACCAGCAAGCTGACCCTGCCCGCGGCCAAGTGGGGCCTCGAGGGCGAGGGTGAGGTGACCATGCTCCGCTTCTACACCAACGTCCGCGAGGTGTGGGTGGAGCCGCGGACCGGCGCCGTCATCAAGGGTGGCGAGCAGCTGCACCTGTTCTACGGCCGCAGCGCCAACCAGGTCGACGTCACCGCGCTGAAGGCGCACCTCGTTTTCGAAGAGGACACCATCGAGGCGCAGATGGCCGTCACCCAGGAGAGCCTCGACAAGCTCGACCTGTTCGGCAAGACCCTGCCGATCATCCTGGGCATCCTGGGCGCGATCCTGCTCATCGCCGGCGCCGTCCTCGGCGTCCTGAGCTCGGGCGGTTCCACCGGTCGTCGCACCTACGACCCGCCCACCGAACAGATCCGTACCACGAACCTCTAGCTCGGTTCCCCTGCACAGCGCGGCCTCCCCGGATCACTCCGGGGAGGCTTCGTTGTTTCACGACGTCGTTTCACGGCGCGTACGCGGCCCAGTCCGGCCGGTTCAGCAGGTCCAGATAGCGTTCGCTCATCCGCGCCCACCCGGTGGGCTCCGCGCGCCGCACGTAGTCGGCCAGGGTGCCCACGTGCCGGTAGCGGTCGGTCGACGGCTCCAAGCGCGCTACCTGTCTCGAGTGCGCGTCGAGCACCCGCGCCGCCGCCGGATACTCGTCGAGCGTGAGACCCGCTCCCGCGCAGTAGGTCATCGCCGACAGCAGCACGGTGGTGTGGTGGACGAGGTCGAGATCGGGGTCGTCGGCGGTGATCGCGGTGGCGAGGTCGGCCGCGATCGCGACCTTCCCCGCGACATACCCGTCGAGATAACTGCCCCGGCACGAATTACGCAACAACCAGTCCCGGACGGTCGAACCTCGGTGCTCGCACAGCTTCTCGACCACGATCTCCCGCCCCCACTCGTCGACCCGTGGGCCGAGCCACAGCAGCGCGGCGGTCCCGTCCCGGCACCGCGCCAACGCGTCGACGACCAAGCGTGAGAAGGCATCCGACAGCAATCCGATCGTCCGCAACAGCGGAATATCGGTGTCGTCGGGCACCGTGCCGAGCAGCGCCAGCCCGATCCGCACCGCGCACCGATCCGTTCCCCGGCGCACCAGCCAGCGCCCGGTCGCCCGCACCCGCTCGGCGTCGACGCGCAGCGCCGCGGCCACCACGTGCTCGTTCCGGTACGGCGGGACGTGCACGCGGTGGCAGTCCGCGGCCAGGTCGACCGGTGACCGTGCGGGGTCACCGAAATGCGCGTCGAGGAGCGCGGCCAGCGCCATGCCCTCGGCTCGCCGGTGCCCGGAATGCGAAGGGGCGGCGCCGAAGCCGTGCCACGGATCGTCGGGAAAGGGATACCCCTCCTGCGGCAGCGGCGCTTCCGGCGACTCGCGATGCAAGCGCATCGCGTGGTCGAACAGCGAAACCGGCGCCGTCATGACGTGAAGGGGGCGAGGTCGAGCCGCGCGCCGACCGCCTGCCGCAGCCACAGCACCCGGAAATCGCCCCGCGCCAAACCGGTTCGCGCAGTCGCTTCCCATTCCGGCTGGTTCAGCAAAGTGAGGTACCGGTCGATTGCCTGCTCCCTGCCCCGCCACTCCCGTGTCGACGGCCGCAGGAGGTAGTCGGCGAGGTTCGCAAGATTCCCGTAGCGATGGGTTGTCGGTGCCAGGCGCGCCACATGTTTCGAGTGCGCCGCCAGGACGTTCGGCGCCGCCGGATACTCGTCGAGCGTGAGACCCATTCCCGCGCAGTCGGTCATCGCGGACAGCAGGACACCGGTGTGGTGGACGAGGTCGAGATCGGGGTCGTCGCCGGTGATCACGCTGGCGAGGTCGGCCGCAATCGCGACCTCGGCCGCGAAGTACTGGTTGTGGTACTCCCCGTTGCATGATCGCCGCAACAGCCAATCCCGGGCGTGCACACCGTAAGCGGCGCACAGCTTTTCGACGACAGTGACGCGGCCCCAACCTTCGACGCGGTCACCGAGCCACAGCAGTCCGGACAATGCGCCCCGGCAACGCGCCATCGTGTCCACCACGAGCGGACCGAAACCCTCCGACAGCAGCCCGATCGTCTGCAACAGCGGGATGTCGCCGCCCTCGGGCGCGGTTTCGAGCAGTGCCAGTCCAATCGTCACCGCACAGCGATCGGTGCCCCGCCGGACGAGCCACCGGCCGGTCCGGCGGACCCGCTCGATCTCCACCCGCCGGGCCGCGGCGACCACATGCTCGGTCCGAAACAGCGGGACGTGCACCTGATGACACGCGTCGGCCAGGTCGGCGGGCGTGCTGGCGGGATCGGCGAAATGCGCGTCGAGCAGGGCCGCGAGGTCGAGACCTACGGTCCGTCGATCTTTCGGGCGGCGTGGTGTGTCCCCGCGCCCGTGCCATGACTCATCGGGGTAGGGATCTCCGCTCCGCTCCAGCGGCGCGTCGGGTGATTCTCGATGCAGGCGCATCGCGTGGTCGAACAGGGAGGTCGGCGATCCGGGCAATTCCGTCCCGGTCACGTCGCGCATCAGGCGCGGGGGGACTCGATTCGATCAGTCATGGCGCTGATGCTGTCACACCGGGCGGAGTCCGGACAAGCCCTGGTCGGGACGGTCGAATGTTCGCCGTCAGTGAACCGGGGCACGGGCCGGAACAAACGGGTACCCGACTGGGTTGAGTCAGCAAAGCTCAACTTTGGAAGGGTCGACATGACTACAGCTCAGAACCTGCCGGTGCTGTTCCTGACCGATCCGATCGTGCTGCCGGGCATGGTCGTGCCCATCGAATTGGACGAATCCGCGCAGGCCGCCATCGACGCCGCGCAGGCCGGGAAGACCGGCGCCGTGCTCGTCGCGCCCCGGCTGGACGAAGGGTACGCCTCCTACGGCGTCGTCGCCTCGATCGAGCAGGTCGGGCGCATGCGCGGTGGCGCTCCCGCCGCCGTATTGAAGGCCGAGCGCAGGGCGCGGATCGGGCACGGCGTGACCGGGCCCGGCGCCGCCCTGTGGGTGGAGGCCGAACCGGTCGAGGAGGTGGCGCCCGACGAGCGGACCACCGAGCTGGCCGCCGAATACAAGAAGCTGGTCGTCGCGGTGCTGCAGCGTCGGGAGGCGTGGCAGATCATCGACATCGTCAACCAGCTCGACAACCCCGACGCCATCGCCGACACGGCGGGCTACGCGCCGTACCTGTCCAACGAGCAGAAACGGGAACTGCTCGAGACCCCGGATGTCGTCACCCGGCTGACCAAGCAGATCGAGTGGATCACCGAGCACATCGCCGAGGTGGAGGTCACCGACAAGATCTCCGAGGACGTCCGCGAGGGCATGGAGAAGAGCCAGCGCGAGTTCCTGCTGCGCCAGCAGCTCAACGCCATCCGCAAGGAACTCGGCGAGGACGAACCCGACGGCGCCGACGACTACCGCGCCCGCGTGGAGAACGCCGACCTGCCCGAGAACGTGCGCGCCGAGGCGCTGCGCGAGGTCGGCAGGCTGGAGCGGGCCAGCGACCAGAGCCCGGAATCGGGCTGGATCCGCACCTGGCTCGACACCGTGCTCGACCTGCCGTGGACGGTGAAGACCGAGGACAGCACCGACGTCTCGGCCGCCCGTGCCGTGCTCGACGCCGATCACCACGGCCTGGACGAGGTGAAGGACCGCATGGTCGAGTACCTGGCGGTGCGTTCGCGCCGGGCCGCCCGTGGCCTCGAGGTCGTCGGTGGACGCGGCTCGGGCGCGGTGCTCGTGCTGGTCGGTCCGCCCGGTGTCGGCAAGACCTCGCTGGGTGAGTCGGTCGCGAAGGCGCTGGGCCGCAAGTTCGTTCGCGTCGCCCTGGGCGGCGTGCGCGACGAGGCCGAGATCCGGGGCCACCGGCGCACCTACGTGGGCGCGCTGCCCGGCCGGATCGTGCGCGCGGTGAAGGAGGCGGGGTCGATGAATCCCGTCGTGCTGCTGGACGAGATCGACAAGGTCGGCTCCGACTTCCGCGGTGACCCGGCGGCGGCGCTGCTCGAGGTCCTCGACCCCGCGCAGAACCACACCTTCCGCGATCACTACCTGGACCTGGACCTCGACCTGTCGAACGTGCTGTTCATCGCGACGGCCAATGTCATGGACACCATCCCCGGCCCGCTGCTGGACCGGATGGAGCTCATCACCGTCGACGGCTACACCGAGGCCGACAAGGTGGCCATCGCCCGCGACTTCCTGGTGCCCCGGCAGCTGGAACGCAACGCGCTGACCGCCGAGGAGGTCTCGATCACCGACGCGGCGCTGCGCGAGATCGCGGCGAACTACACCCGCGAGGCGGGCGTGCGCCAGATGGAGCGACTGGTGGCGAAAGCCTTGCGCAAGGCGGCGACCCGCCTGGTCGCGGGCGAGGCCGGTCGCCCGGACGAGCGGACGCTGGTCGACAACGGTTCGCTCGGTGCGGGCGCCGTGCTCGGGTACGACCCCGGGCTCGGTTACGACAACGTCATCGACATCGAGTCCGGCCCACAGCCGGCCGGTCGGCCGACGAGTCTCGTGGTCGACGTCGACAACCTGACCGACTACCTCGGCCGTCCCCGCTTCACCCCGGACTCGGTGGAACGCACCGCCGTCCCCGGCGTGGCGACGGGTCTGGCGGTCACCGGTGCCGGTGGCGATGTGCTCTACATCGAGGCCAACGCCGCCGAGGGCGAGCGCGCCCTGACCCTGACCGGCCAGCTGGGCGACGTCATGAAGGAATCGGCGCAGATCGCGCTGACCTACGTGCGCTCGCACCTGGCGGAGATCGGCATCGAGCCGAAGGTCCTCGACCGCAACATCCACATCCACTTCCCGGCGGGTGCGGTGCCCAAGGACGGACCGTCGGCGGGTGTCACCATGGTGACCGCCCTGGTGTCGCTGGCGCTGGGCCGTCAGGTGCGCGGTGATGTCGGCATGACCGGCGAGGTCACGCTGAACGGCCGCGTGCTGCCGATCGGCGGCGTGAAGCAGAAGCTGCTCGCCGCCCAGCGCGCCGGACTGAAGACCGTCTTCATCCCGGCCCGCAACGAACCGGACCTCGACGAGGTCCCGGCCGAGGTGCTGGCCGCCCTGGACGTCCGTCCCGTCGCCGACGTGGCCGAGATCCTGGCCTACGCCATCGAGCCGGTCGCCGAGCCGGCCGCCGACGGCAGCTTCGCCGTCAGCGCCTGACCCATCGAACCGAACGGGCCGTGCACACCATCGTGTGCACGGCCCGTTCGCTGTCCGGAATCGCTATCGGCTGACCGTCGGCGGCAGCGCGGGCGCTTCCTCGGGCACCGCGGTGACGATCGCGAGCTGGTCGGTGTCGTAGCTGTCCTGGTCGTCCTCGTCGAACTCGTCCTCGTCGTCGAACTCGGTGTCCTCGTCGGCGCCCGCCTCGGCGACCCGCTCGAGGTCCTTCTCGACCCGCCGCGTCGTGCCCTGCGCGACCGCGCACAGGATCGGCTCCTCGCCCTCGGTCTCGGCGTAGACGTCGCAGTGGGTGACCGCCTGGCGGCGGGTGGCGCCGAGCACGGTGGCGTGCACCCGCAGCCGCTCGCCCAGGGCGGGTCGCAGGTAGGTGATGGTGAAGCCGCCGGTCAGCACGTTGGGGCCGAGGACGGTGCCCGCGGCGAAGGTGAGCGCGTTGTCGGCCGCGTAGGCCAGCACGCCACCGTGCACGAAACCGAACTGCTGCCCGTGCTCGGGCTGGATCTCGATCACCAGTGTGGCCGCGCCGTCCCCGAATTCCGTGAGTTCGGTGCCGACGAGTCGGGCGAACGGTTGCGCGGCGAGTACCTGGCGGGCCAGGTCGAGGTCGAGGGTGGTGGCTTCGGTCGGCATCGGGTGTTCCGTTCTTCGAGCTCGGTCGTGACATCGGTTGGCGCGCTACGGATATTGCCATCCGAAGGTGAGTGACGAGTACGCCAGTGCCGCACCGCCGGGTGCGGAGGTTGCGCCGTTTTGTCGGTACCGTGCGGTAATACTTCAACCGTGCCCCAGTGGCTGCTGCATGTCGATCTCGACCAGTTCCAGGCGGCGGTGGAATTCCGGCGTCGCCCCGAGCTGCGCGGACAGCCGGTCATCGTCGGTGGCGAAGGCGATCCCGCGCAGCCGCGCAAGGTCGTCACCTGCGCGTCCTATCCGGCCAGGGCCTTCGGCGTGCGCGCCGGCATGCCGTTGAAGATGGCGCAGCGCAAGTGTCCGGAGGGTGTCTTCCTGCCGGTCGACATGGCCGCCTACGAGGTGGCCTCCGACGAGATCATGGCGACCCTGGGCCGGGTCGCAGGCGCCGTCGAGATCTGGGGCATGGACGAGGCCTTCGTCGCCACCGACGACGATCCGTGGCGCTTGGCCGCCGAGATCCGGCGCGCGATCACCGCGCTCGGCCTGACCTGCTCGGTCGGCATCGGCGACAACAAGCTCACCGCGAAACTGGCCACCGGGTTCGCCAAGTCGACCGGCAAGACCTCCGCCGAGCCCGAGCACGATCCGGGCGCCGCGGCCGGGGTGTTCGAGCTGACCGCCGCGAACTGGGCCGAGCTGATGGGCCACCGCCCCACCGACGCGCTGTGGGGCGTCGGCGCCCGGATCGCCAAGCGCATGGCCGACCTCGGCATCGTCACCGTCGCCGACCTGATGGCCGCCGACCGGCAGCGCCTGGCCGCCGAGTTCGGCCCGAACACCGGCCCCTACCTGTGGGTCCTCGGACACGGCAAGGGCGACACCGAGCTCTCGACCACCCCGCGCATCCCGGTGGGCCGCAGCAAGTCCGAGACCTTCCCGCACGATCTCACCGACCCCGACGAGATCCGCCGCGAAGTGGCCCGCCTGGCCACCGAGGTCGCCGAGGAAATGATCGAGCACCACCGCATCAGCACCCGCGTCGCGGTCACCGTCCGCACCAAGACCTTCTACACCCGCAGCAAGCAGCGGAAACTCCCCCAGCCGACCTCCGACATCGCCACCATCGTCGACACCGCCCTGGCCATCATCGACCGCTTCGACCTCGACCGCCCCGTCCGCCTGCTGGGCGTCCGGCTGGAACTCCTGCCGCCCGAGCCGGACGGTTGATCGTATGCTCGAACTCATGGATTACTCCGCGATGGTGGCCCGTGAATCCGACGGTGGGATCGTGCTCGCTCGTGAGCAGGTCGGGGAGGATTTCCTCGGCGAAGGCGAGGTGACGATCAAGGTCCATTACTCGAGCGCCAACTACAAGGATCTGCTGGCGATCACCCCGCGCGGCGGCGTGGTGCGCAACTATCCGATCGTGCCCGGCATCGACCTCACCGGCGAGGTGGTCGCGTCCGAGACCGACGATTTCGCCCCGGGTGACCAGGTGATCGCGCACGGCTACGAGATCGGCGTCTCCCGCAACGGTGGCTTCGCCGAGTACGCGCGGGTGCCCGCCGAGTGGGTGGTGCGCCTGGACGGCCTGGACACCCGCGACGCCGCCACCATCGGCACCGCGGGCTTCACCGCGGCGATGAGCGTGCAGGCCCTGCTCGACAACGGCCTGACCCCCGACGACGGCGCGGTCCTGGTCACCGGCGCGACCGGCGGTGTCGGCACCGTCGCCATCGACATCCTGTCCGGCCTCGGCTTCGAGATCATCGCCTCCACCGGCAAGACCGACGCGGGCGACCTGCTCGCCGAGCTCGGCGCCAACGAGGTCATCGGCCGCCTCCCGCTCGACCCGGACGCCAAGCCGCGCCCGCTCAACAAGGCGCAGTGGGCTTCGGCGGTGGACAGTGTCGGCGGCGCTTCGCTGGCGCACGTCCTGAGCTCCATCGGCTACGGCGGCGCCGTCGCGGCCAGCGGCCTCACCGGCGGCGCCGAACTGCCCGCCACCGTGCTGCCGTTCATCCTGCGCGGGGTCAGCCTGATCGGCATCGACTCGGTCTTCCTGCCCATCGAGAAGCGGCGCGCGCTGTGGACCGCGCTCGGCAAAGAACTGCGTCCCCAGCATCTCTCGACGATCGAGTCGTTCGCCCCGATCACCGAGGTCGGCGCGGTGCTGCAGTCGATCAAGGACGGCACCCACTCCGGTCGCTCGGTGATCGGCGTCGCGGGCGAGTTCTGAGCGACGCCTGCCGCGCGCGGCCTACTTCGCCGGGAACGACGCGGGGAACAGCTCGTCGGCTGGTCTCCGTAGGTAGTCGCGCTCGGCGTAGGCCGAGCGCATCCGGTCGAACAGCCCCTGCGCGCGGCGGGTCATCGCGGGCAGATCGATACCGGGAATCACCCCGTCCCGCAGGGTGATCCGCCCGGCCACCATGGCGAAGTCCGCCGCGCGCCCGGTGCTGTTCATGCACAGGGTGCGGATCGGGTCGTCGAGCACGCCGTCGCGCGGGTCGTCGAGCCGGAAGCCGACCAGGTCGGCGGTCGCCCCGACCGCGAGCCTGCCGAGGTCGGGGCGCCGGAGCGCGTCCGCGCCGCCGAGGGTGGCCGCGGTCAGGTAGTCGGCGTAGGTCGCGCCGTCGAGCCGGTGGGTGAGCAGTTTGGCGATGGTGACGCCGAGGTCGATGCCGCGCACCAGATCCGGCGGGAACGAGTCGGTGCCGAGGGCGATCCGCACGCCCGCCGCGCGGTACCGGTCGAAGGTGTCCAGGGCCGAGGCGTGCCGGGCCGAGGTGAGCGGACAGTGCACGATCGCGGCTCCCGACGCGGCCAGCGTGGCCAGATCGTCGTCGGTGTCCGCGTCGACCCGAGGGTGCGCGTCCAAGTAGATACCGTGCGGGATCAGCAGATTCGGCCCGAGCAGTCCGGTCAGCGCCAGCACGTCCAGCGGTGGTGCGGCGAAACGCGCCACGATGAACTCGCGCTCGAGCAACCCTTGGAGCGCGTGCAGGCGGACCAGGACGCCGGTCGCCGACGCGAGTTCGGCTGTGCGCCGCATCAGGTCCTCGGTCAGCGTCTCGATCCGGCACGGGAGCAGCGTGCCGTGCACGAGATCGGATCCGCGCACGGCCGCCCAGTCGAGAAAACGTGCCGCACCGTCGAATCCGTCGCGGCCGAGTCGCTCGTTCCAGTAGATGGAGCGGGTGCCGTCCGCGTCGACGACATTGACCCCGGAGCGATACGCGGGCCCCAGGTACACCCGCAGGCCGAGCCGCTGCGCCGCCTCCGCCATCGCGACGGCGTCGTCGAAGGTCTCGGCCCAGTCGCTGTGCACCTCCGAGGCGATGGGCATCGCCGTCGTGACTCCGTGCAGCAGCAATTGGACGAAGCTGTATTCGCGGATGAACGCCCGCTCCTCGGCATCGAACACGGCCCGCCGTCGATGCGTGGCGTAGTCACGTGACCATTGCAGGCCGAGGCCCAGCTCGCGGGACTGCCACGAGTCCAGAATCGTGTGGTCGATATCGGCGAGCGCGTCGAGATCGATGAGACCGGGCAGCACCAGCGCGTCCCCGAGTTCGATCACCTCGTCGGCCGGTTCCGCGCCGCGCGGCCCCACGGCCACGATGCGCGAATCCTCGACCACCACTTCGGCATCGGTGAGCAGCACGTGCCCTTCGGACTTCCCCGCGGCATCGGCGTCGATCGGCGAATACGCGAGTACGTGCCGCGCTCGAATGCTGCGCCGTGTCATCAGCTCCCCTCCCTGCCGAAACGCCCCGGAATCTCGAAACCCTCGATCGCGGTATCGACGGAAACCACGGCGCCCCGGTGGATGACGGTCCGCGCGGCGGGCCGGTCCATCACGGCGGCGGTCGGACTCACCGCGTCGACCAGGAAGAACTCCGCCGGATCACCGACCGCGAAACCGGGATGCGGGTCGCGCAGATCGAGCGGGCGCAGACTTCGATCGATCACGCTCGCCCCACCCCAGGTCGCCACGGCCAGCGCGTGTTCCACGTGCTGGTCCGAGCCGTACCCGTTGACGAAGGCGAGTTGCCAAGCGCGGTCGAGCATGTCGCCGTTGCCGTAGGGCGACCAATAGTCCCGCTGGCCGTCCATCCCGACACCGACCCGCACCCCGGCGGCGGCCAGCTCGAGCAGGGGCAACGCCCAGCCCTGCGCGCCCGCCGCGTGCGTCAGCGCGATATCGAGCTCCGCCAGCCGCTCGATCGCGGCGGGCACCCCGGGCAGGCCACTGGCCAGGCAGCGCGCGTGCGAGATCGTCACCCGGCCGGTCATCCCGAGCGCCCGCACCCGCTCGCTGATCAGCGACAGCGTGAACAGCCCGAGCTCGCCCGCCTCGTGCAGATGGATATCGATTCCGGCCTGATGCTTCTCGGCCAGCCCGAACACCGCGTCGAGATGGCGCACCGGATCGCGGTCGAGTTCGCACGGGTCCATCCCGCCGACCAGATCGGCCCCGGCCGACAGCGCCGCGTCCATGAGGTCGACGACACCGGGTTCGAGCAGGATGCCGACCTGCGGGAACGCCACGATCTCCACATCGCAGACCGCGGCGTAGCGTTCCCGCGCCGCCAGTTCGCCCTCGAGCTTCGCGAGCCCGGTATCCGCGTCGACCTGCGCGTGACTGCGAATCCTGGTGGCGCCGTTGGCGACCGCGACGGCGAGGGTGAACGAGGCCCGATCGGTCACCGAGCGCTCCGCGCGACGCCAGTGCTCGCGGTCGTTCATGATCCGGCCCCAGCGGCCCGGCGCCCCGGTCTGCGCGCGGAACGGCAAACCGAGGCGGCTGGAATCCAGGTGCAGATGCACATCGGACAGGGCGGGCAGGACGAGCCTGCCCGCGCCGTCGACCCGCTCCGCCGCTGTCGTCGTCGTTCCGGTGGCGGCCACCGCGGCGACCACCCCGTCCTCGACGAGCACGTCCACCGGGTCGCCGCCCCACGGGCGCACGTCGGTGAGCAGCAGCGAATCTCCCATGGACTCAGTCCTTTCCGAAGGTCGCGGCGTCGACGGTGATCATCCCGTCCGCCCTCGGCTTCCACCGCAGCGCCGGATCGACGGCATAGCTGGCGTCGGGTGTGTACAGGCCGATCAGCAGCGCCTTCGTGTCGTTGAGGGTGAACAGCTCGCGGTACACGTCGATTCTGGCCTGCCCGGCCACGGTCCTGGTCTTGGCGACCAGTGCCTGGGTCTCCGGCAGCATCGCGTAGTCGTTCCACTGCCCGCCGAACATCGAGGCGATGGGCGCGTCACCGTCCATGGTGGATGGCGCGTAGGTGTTGAGATAGATCCCGGTGGCGGACTTCTTGGTGTAGATCATCTGCGACAGGCTGCTCTGATCGGTGCCCTGCAGGGTGATGGTGATGCCGACCTCGGCCAGGTTGGCCTGGATCGCCTGGGCGATCTCCGAACTCAGCGGGATGCGCCCGTTCGTCGCGTACTGGAACGGGATCGGCGTGCCGTGGTAGCCCGCCGCCGCCAGCAGCTGCTTGGCCTTGGCGGTATCACGCACCGGCGCCGGGTATTTCGGGTCGAACCCGCCGACGTTCTCGGCGACCAGCTGGTTGTCGACCGTCGCGCGGCCCGCCAGCAGGGTCTTCACGATGCCCTCGCGGTCGATCGACAGCGCGATCGCCTCGCGGACCCGCTGGTCGGCCAGCGGACCCGCCGTGGCGTTCATACCGAGGAAGGTGACGCCGTTGGAGACCCGGGATTCGATGTGCACGCTCTTGGCACCGTCGACGGCCGACACCTGGTTCGGCGCGATCAGCGCGATGTCGAGGCTGCCGGACTGCACGCCGTTGAGCCGGGCGTCGGCGTCGGCCACCGTCTTGAAGGTCACCGCCTCGAGCGCGGCCTTCTCGCCCCAGTAGTCCGGATTGCGCTTGACGGCGTATTCGACGCCGCGCGTGTAGTGATCGAAGACGAACGGGCCGGAACCGACCGGTGCGGCCGCGAACCCGGCGGAACCCAGCGCGGTGTAGACGGATTCGGGCACGATCGAGACGCCGGTGGTGATCGTCGGCCACGCGGAGAACGGGGCATTGAGACTGAACACCACGGTGTTGCCGGGACCGACGGCGGCGGAGGTGAACATCTCCATGTAGGTGGCCGGATCGCCGGTCGGGGTGGCCTTGATCTTGTTGTAGGTGAACGCGACATCGGAGGCCTTCAGCGGTTCGCCGTTGTGGAACTTCACGTCGTCGCGGATCGTGAAGGTCCACTGGGTGAAGTCGGCGTTGTGCTCCCACTTGGTAGCGAGCTTCGGGCCGATCACCCCTTCGCTGTCGAACCGGGCGAGCTGGTCGAAGGTCGCGAAGTAGTAGTTGTAGCCGGCCAGCGAGCCGTCGCTGATCGGATCGGGGACGTCCGTCGGTTCGGTCACCGCGCCGACGACCAGCGTCTTCGCCGACGCGGTGTCGGTGCCCGCCGGTGCGCAGGCGCTGAGGGTGAAGGTGGTGAACGCGAGGACGGCGAGCCCCGTCGCCATGCCGCGGGTGATCGGTTTCATCGTTTTCCTTTCGACGGGCGTGCCAGCGGGCGCAGGCAGGCCACGACATGGTCGGTGCGACCCTGTGGTTCGAGTCGCGGTACGTGCGAGGCGCATTCGGGCGTGGCCAGAGGGCAGCGGGTGCGGAAGGTGCAGCCGCTCGGTGGGTTCGCGGCATCGGGGAGTTCGCCGCGCACCAGCGTCGCGGTGTCGCGGCGGCGCTGGTGCGGATCGGGCACGGGGGCCGAGGCGATCAGGGCCCGCGTGTACGGGTGCCCCGGGCCGGTGAACACGTCCTCGGTCGGGCCGATCTCGACGAGCTTGCCCAGGTGCATCACCGCGATCCGATCGGACAGGTGGCGCACCACCGAAAGATCGTGGGCGATGAACAGATACGACAGGCCGAGCTGTTCCTGCAGGTCCTGCAGCAGATTGATCACCTGGGCCTGCACCGAGGCGTCCAGCGCGGAGACGGGTTCGTCGAGGACGAGCACCTCCGGTCCCGGGGCGAGCGCCCTGGCGATGCCGAGCCGCTGCCGCTGCCCGCCGGAGAACTCGGCGGGCTTGCGCGCCAGCGCGTCCCGGCCCAAGCCCACCTGATCGAGCAGTTCCACCACGCGCTCCTCGCGGTACCCGCCCGCGATGCGCAGCGGCTCGGCGACGATGTCGTGCGCGGTCATCCGGGGATCGAGGGAGGAGTACGGGTCCTGGAACACCAGCTGCACCCGGTTGCGCAGCGCGCGCCTGGCCTGCGGGCGCAGGGTCGCCAGGTCGTGGCCGAGGATGCGGATGGAGCCCGCGCTCGGGGTGTTGATGCCGAAGAGCGTGCGGACCAGCGTCGACTTGCCGCCGCCGGATTCGCCGACCAGGCCGAAGGTCTCGCCGCGGCGCACCGCGAAACTCACGCCGTCGAGGGCGCGGAGCCTGCGCTTGCCGAGGAGGCCGCGCCTGCTGGTGAAGCTCACCTCCAGCCCGTCGACGCGGATGACGTCCTCGGGCTCGTCGATCGTCGTCATGCGGAGAGGTCCTGTTCGATCGATACGGACTCGACCGCGGGCGGACAGGCCACCGCGCGGCCGGTGGCCAGCGGCACGAGAACCGGTGCCGTGGTGTCGCATTCGCCGGTCTTCCCGGCGAATGCGCAGCGCGGGGCGAAGCCGCATCCGGCCGGACGTCGCGTCGGCGACGGCGGCGAGCCGGGAATGGCATAGGCACGGGCGCTGCCCGACTGCCCGAGCAGACTGCGTTGCAGTCCCCGGGTGTACGGGTGGGTGGCGTCGTCGAAGATCTGCCAGACGGTGCCGGACTCGACGACCCGGCCCGCGTACATGATCGCCACCCGATCGGCGTACTGGGCGACCAGCCCGAGATCATGCGTGATCAGCACCATCGCCGCGCCGCTGCGGGCACGGGCCTGCGCCAGCACCTCCATGAGCTGGGCCTGGATGGTCACATCGAGGGCGGTCGTCGGCTCGTCGGCGATGAGCACCGCCGGATCGTTGGCCATGGCCATGGCGATCACCGCGCGCTGCCGCATGCCACCCGACCACTGGTGCGGGTAGGCCTTCGCCCGCTCGGCCGGCTGCGGAATGCCCACGGCGGCGAGCAGTTCGACGACCCGCCGCTTGCGCGCCGTCGCGTCGAGCCGCTGGTGGACCGCGAGCGCGCGACCGATCTGGGTGCCGACCCGGCGGACCGGATTGAGCGTGGTCATCGGGTCCTGGAAGACCATGCCGAGCTCGGCGCCGCGCAGCCGCCGCAGTGTCTCGTCGTCGGCGCCGACGAGCTCGGCGCCGCGGAAACGCACACTGCCGCCGAAGATCTCCAGCGGTGCGGGCAGCAGGCCGAGCACGGCGAGCATGGTCACCGACTTGCCGGACCCGGATTCGCCGACGAGACACAGCACTTCGCCCTCGGCCAGGGTCAGGCTCACCGAATCGACGAGCACGACCCGCTCCCCCGTTGCCGTCGCGTAGCCCACGGTGAGATCGGTGATCTCCAACAGCGCGCTCATGCCGAAACCTCCTTCGCGAGAGCGCCGCGACGGCCGCGCGGAGCCCGCCTGACCCGGCGCAGCCCCTGCCCCTCGTCGGTGAATCGCCTGCTGGCCAGCAGGGTTCCGCCGATCACGAGCAGCAGGGCGATGGCGGGCACGATCGTCAGATACGGGGCCTGGCGCAGGTACTTCTGCCCGTCGGTGATCATCAGGCCCCAACTCGGCGTCGGCGGTTGCACGCCGAGGCCGAGATAGTCGAACGACGAGATCATGATCAGCACGTTCCCGAGGTCGGCGGTGGCCAGGATCAGCACCGGCGCGGTGACATGCCCGAGGACGTGCTTGCGCATCACCCAGCCCGACCGCGCGCCGAGCAGCTTGGGCGCGATCACGAAGTCCCGGCCGGACAGCCCGAGCGCCACCGACCGCGCCACCCTGGCGTAGCCGACCCAGAAGGTGACGCCGAGGATCGTGGCCATCAGCGCGGTACTCGGGCCGCGAATGGCCGACACGGCCATGATCACCAGCGTCATCGGCACCGCGAGCTGCACGTCGGCGACGCCCATCAGCACGTTGTCGGTGACGCCGCGGAAGTAGCCCGACACCGTGCCGATCGCCATCCCGATCAGCGCGTTGACCACCACGATCACCAGGACCAGCCCGAGCGTGATCCGCCCGGCCAGCGCCAGCCTGCTCGCCAGATCGCGGCCGAGCGAATCGGTGCCGAGCGGGTAGCGCCCGTCGGTGAACGGCCGCACGAACGCCGACGCGAGTTGCTGCGCGTACGGGTCGTAGCCGGGGAACAGTGGGTAGAGCAGGGAGAACAGGACGACGGCCAGGATCATCGTGGCGCCGGCGAGCGTGGCGAGGTTGCGGGGGCGGCTCACCGGACCCTCGCCCTCGGATCGATGACGCCGTAGAGGACGTCGATGCCGAAGTTGACGAGCACGAAGATCGTCGCGATCACCACCAGCCCGGACTGGACCACCGGGAAGTCCCGGTTGAACACCGCGTCGAGCATGAGCTGACCCAAACCCGGCCAGGCGAAGACGTTTTCGACGATGACCAGGCCGCCGAGCAAGGTGCCCAACGTGATTCCCGAGATGGTGAGCACCGGCAACAGCGCGTTGGGCAGCACATCGCGCAGCAGCACCGACGACCGGCGCTCACCGCGCGCGTAGGCGGTGCGCACGTAGTCCTGCGCGCTCTCCGACACCAGGGAGTTGTCCAGCAGCCGCGAGTAGACGACGAACTGCGCCGTCGCGATGGTCACCGCCGGCATCACGATCGCCAGCGGATCGGCACCCGCCAGCGACGGCAACCAGCCCAGCGTCACCGAGAACACCAGGACCAGCAGCAAGCCGAACAGGAAGTCCGGCACCGCGAGCCGGGCCGCGCCGATCCCGAGCGCGACCCCGCGCAGCGACCAGCGACCACTGAGATGAACGGCGAGCACGACGGCGAAGGCCAGCGCAAGGCCGATCGCGAAGCCGGCGACACCCAATTGCAGGGAGGCGGGCAGGCGCTGCAGGACCAGCGACATCGACGAGGTGCCGGTCTGCTGGTAGGAGTCGCCGAAATCGCCGGACAGGATGCCGGTGAGGTAGTCGAGGAACTGGGTCAGCGGCGGCTTGTCGAAGCCGAGTTCGTGGTTCAGCGCCGCGATGTCGGCC
Source organism: Nocardia sp. NPDC058244 (assembly GCF_042882065.1). Taxonomy (NCBI): domain Bacteria; kingdom Bacillati; phylum Actinomycetota; class Actinomycetes; order Mycobacteriales; family Nocardiaceae; genus Nocardia; species Nocardia sp. NPDC058244. The sequence goes on from NZ_JBHVWX010000001.1 coordinate 140,117, forward strand.
TCGCTCGCGGTCTCGGGCAGCAGCGACGCGGCGGGACTTCCGGTCAGCCTGCCGAGCAGGAACGCCAGCGAGATGACGGCGAAAACGGTGATCACCGCCTGCGCGAAGCGGCGGAGGAGATAGACGGCCAACTCGCATCCTCTCTGTGGCCGATGATTAATCGGTATACAGAATTGGATTCGGGTGTATCCCGCTCGTGTTCCGCACGTTTCGGTCCGGTGAATGATGGGGCTGGTCGAAAAGATATATATTTCGTGGTCAGTAGGTGTTTTTCGGCCATTGCCCGCGCGCGGATCCGGCAGCGGAATGGCCTGAACCGGTGTGTGACCAGACGAAACAACGGTCGACCAAAGATATATTCGTAGACTTACTCCGTGGCCCGAGACCAACGTCGCCCGGCGGAAGCCGTCGACGACACCTCCCAGACCCGGCGGATCTACGACGAACTTCGGCGCAACATCATCACCGGGGTATACCGGGAAGGCGAGAAGTTACCGGAGGCCCGCGTCGCCGCCATGCTCGGCACGTCGCGGCTGCCGGTGCGTGAGGCGCTGGCGCTGCTCGAATTCGACGGCATCGTCAGCGCGCTCCCCCGGCGCAGCGCGGTCGTCCGCTCCTGGGATCGCGCGGCCGTCGAGGAACTGTTCGACGTGCGGATCGGGCTGGAACCGCTCGGCGCCCGGCTCGCGGCCGCCCGCATCCGGCAGGGGCACGACAGCGCCCCGCTGCGGGCCGCGCTGCGAGAAGCCCAGGTGGCCACCGACTCCCGTGATCCGCTGCGGATCGCCGAGACCAACGCGAAACTGCACGGCGCGATCGTCGAACTGTCCGGCAACAGTCTGCTCACCCAGCTGATGCGCACCATCCTGGCCAGGATGGCCTGGCTGTTCTTCCTCACCGCCGACCGCGACACCGAGGAGCAGCGCGACGAGCATCGCCATCTCATCGAGGCGATCTCCTCCGGTGACGAACGGCTGGCCGAGTACGCGATGCTCAGCCACACCGAGGCGGGCCGGTCGCCGACGCTGGCCATCGTCACCGCGCTGCGGCACGCCGACCCCGCCTGAGGGCGGGGCCGGCGGGCGCGCTGGTCAGGCCGCGGTGGTGACGGCGACCGGGTCCTCGGCGAACTGAGTCCGGTAGAGCTCTGCGTAGCGGCCGTCGGCGTTGAGCAGGTCGGCGTGCGTTCCGCGCTCGACGATCCGGCCCTGTTCGAGCACCACGATCTGGTCGGCGGAGCGGATCGTGGAGAGCCGGTGCGCGATCACCAGGGCGGTCCGGCCCTGCAGCGCCTCGGTGAGCGCTTCCTGCACCGCCGCTTCGGAGGTGGAGTCCAGCGAGGCGGTGGCCTCGTCGAGGATCACCACGCGGGGCTGCTTGAGCAGCAGCCGCGCGATGGTCAGGCGCTGCCGTTCACCGCCGGAGAGCCGGTAGCCGCGCTCGCCGACGACGGTGTCGAGGCCGTCGGTGAGCGAGTCGACCAGCTCGCCGAGCCGGGCCCGGCGCAGCGCGTCCCACAGTTCGTCCTCGGTGGCCTCCGGCCGCGCCAGCAGCAGGTTCGCCCGGATCGTGTCGTGGAACAGGTGACCGTCCTGGGTGACCAGGCCGACCGTGCGCTGGATCGACTCGGTGGTCAGCTCCCGCACGTCGGTGCCGTTGAGCCGGACCGCGCCGGAGTCGACGTCGTAGAGGCGCGAAACCAGCTGGGCGATGGTCGATTTGCCCGCACCCGAGGAGCCGACCAGGGCGATCAGCTGACCGGGCTCGGCGCGCAGCGACACCTCGTGCAGCACCTCCACCCCGCCCCTGGTGTCCAGGGTCGCCACGTCCTCCAGCGAGGCCAGCGACACCTTGTCGGCCGAGGGGTAGCCGAAGTTCACCCCGTCCAGCTCCACCGCGACCGGACCGTCCGCGACCGGGGCCGCGCCGGGCGCGTCCTCGATCAGCGGCTTCAGGTCCAGCACCTCGAAGACGCGCTCGAAGCTCACCAGCGCCGACATGATCTCCAAGCGCGCGCTGGCCAGCGCGGTGAGCGGGGTGTAGAGGCGGGTCAGCAGCAGCGACAGGGCGACGACCGAACCGGCGTCGAGGCTGCCCTGCAGCGCGTACCAGCCGCCGAGGCCGTAGACCAGGGCCAAGGCCAGCGCGGAGACCAGGGTGAGCGAGGTGACGAAGGTGGTCTGCAGCATGGCGGTGCGCACGCCGATGTCACGGACCCGGGTGGCGCGCACGGCGAACTCCGCGGACTCCTGCTTCGGCCTGCCGAACAGCTTCACCAGGGTGGCGCCCGGCGCGGAGAAGCGCTCGGTCATCTGGGTGCTCATGGCGGCGTTGAGCTGGGCGGCCTCGCGCTGCATGGCGGCCAGGCGGTTACCGGCCCGGCGTGCCGGGATCACGAACACGGGCAGCAGCACGAGCGCGAGCAGGGTGATCTGCCAGGAGATGCTGAGCATGACCGCCAGCGTGAGCGCCAGCGTCACCAGGTTGGTGACCACGCCCGACAGGGTGTCGCTGAACGCGCGCTGCGCGCCGATCACATCGCTGTTGAGCCTGCTCACCAGCGCGCCGGTCCTGGTGCGGGTGAAGAACGCGACCGGCATCTTCTGCACGTGGTCGAACACGGCGGTGCGCAGGTCCAGGATCAGGCCCTCGCCGATCCGGGCGGACAGCCACCGGATGACGATGCCGAGCCCGGCGTCGAGCACCGCCAAGCCCGCGATGACGAGGGCGAGCAGGACCACCGTGCGCGGCGCCGAGCCGCCGACGATGTCGTTGACGACGCGACCGGCGAGCACCGGCGTCGCCACGCCGAGTACCGCGGCCACGATGCTGAGCAGCAGGAACGCCGAGATCCGGCGCCAGTGCGCCTCGGCGAAACGCAGAATGCGCCGCGCGGTGGACAGGCTGAACGGCCGCTCCTCCTCTGGCGCGTTCATCCGCCGGTACATCTGGCTGTAGGCCACCGATTCGATACTCACTGCCGTACTCCTCTTCGCTCCCCACCCATCGAACTCCTGCCCACCGACACTAAAACCTCAACAAAGGTTGACTGCAAATACTTTCCTGGGGCCGCCCGTTCCGCCGACAGCGAAAGTGGGCCGGACGGGGCGGCCCTCCGGCTTCGCTCAGCCGTGCGCCGGTGCTGATTAGGCTGGTCGGGTGGACGACGACCGGAGTGCGGAGCTGCTGGCCGATGCCCTGCGCGGCCGGGTCGACGGCGCGGTCGACGCGTCGGTCCGCCGCCGGGCCGAGTACGCCTCCGACGCCTCCAACTACCGGGTCCGGCCGACGCTGGTGGCGTTCCCCCGCCACGACGCCGACGTCGCCGCGACCGTTGTCTTCGCCCGCGAGCACGGGCTGCCGGTGACCGCCCGTGGGGCGGGCACCTCGGTGGCGGGCAATGCCGTGGGTCGCGGGATCGTGCTCGACTTCAGCAGGCATATGCGGGCCGTGCTCGCGGTCGATCCCGAGGCGCGCACGGCCCTGGTCCAGCCGGGGGTCGTGCTGTCCGACCTGCAGCGACGACTGCGGCCCGACGGGCTGCGGTTCGGGCCCGACCCGTCCACCCAGGACCGCTGCACGCTGGGCGGGATGATCGGCAACAACGCGTGTGGACCGCACGCACTGGCCTGGGGGCGCACCTCCGATCGGGTGCGGTCGCTGCGGGTCGTCGACGGGACGGGTGTCGAGCGGGTGCTCGAAAACGACCTCGGCGTCGTCCCGGGCCTGGCCGGGTTCACCACGACCAACCTCGCCGTGCTGCGCACCGAGCTGGGCCGATTCGATCGGCAGTCGTCCGGCTACGGACTCGAACACCTGCTACCGGAACGCGGTTCGTCGATCGCGAAAGCACTCGTCGGCACCGAGGGCACCTGTGGACTACTGCTCGATGCCGAGATCGACCTCACCCCGCTGCCCGCCGCCACTGTGCTGACGGTGCTCGGCTACCCCGATATCGCCACGGCGGCAGACGATGTCGCCGCCGTCACCGGCTGCGGGCCGATCGCGGTGGAAGGCATCGATGCCGGTCTGGTCGACCGGGTCCGCGCCCATCGGGGCACCGTGCCCGAGTTGCCACGCGGGCGCGGGTGGCTGTTCGTCGAGACGGCGGGGGCGAGCGCGGCGGAGGCGTTCGCGCTGGCCGAGCGGCTGTGCCGGGAAGCGAACGCCGACGACCATCGCATCGTCACCGATCCGGCGGTGGCGGCGGCACTCTGGCGCATCCGTGCCGACGGCGCCGGTCTGGCGGGGCGCACGCCGGACGGCCGACCGGCCTGGCCCGGCTGGGAGGATGCCGCCGTTCCGCCCGCCCGGCTCGGAAACTATCTGCGCGAATTCGCCTTGCTCACTGCGGAATACGAGGTCGATGGGCTGCTGTACGGCCATATCGGCGACGGCTGCATCCACGTCCGCCTCGATTTCCCGATCACCGACGCGCCGCGGCGCTTCCGGTCCTTCCTGTTCGACGCCGCCGAACTCGTGGTGCGCCACGGTGGATCGCTGTCGGGCGAACACGGCGACGGCCGCGCCAGATCCGAACTCCTCGCGGTGATGTACTCCCCCGCCGCCCGTGCCGCCTTCGCCGGCTTCAAAGCGCTGTTCGATCCCGACGACGTGCTCAACCCCGGCGTGCTGGTCGCCCCGGCGCCGGTGGACGCCGACCTGCGCGTCGCCGGTCTCCGGCCGCTGGCCTCGGCGGGTGGCTTCGCGCTCGCCGACGACTCCGGCGATCTGTCCACAGCTGTGCACAGATGTGTAGGAATCGGCAAGTGCCGGGCGGACACTCGCGTCTCCGGCGGCTTCATGTGCCCGTCGTACGCGGCGACCGCCGACGAGAAGGACAGCACCCGGGGTCGCGCCCGCGTCCTCCAAGAAGTCGTCCGCGGTGAACTCGACTGGCGCGCACCGGCAGTCGAGGAATCCTTGGATCTCTGCCTGTCCTGCAAGGCCTGTGGATCGGACTGCCCGGCAGGCGTCGACATGGCCACCTACAAATCCGAGACCCTGTACCGCCGCTACCGAGGCCGTTTCCGTCCCCTCGACCACTACATCCTCGGCCAGCTCCCCCGCTGGCTCCTTGTCGCCCAACGCTTCCCACGTCTGGCCAACACCCTCGCCGCCCGCCCCCTGCTCCGCCGCACCACCATGCGCGCGGTCGGCATCGATCCCCGTCGCGAAGCACCGGTCCTCGCGCCGACCCCATTCCGCCGTATCTGGCAGGACATCGGCGGCAACCACCGCACCGAACCCGCGGTCACCGCCCTCTCGCGCACCCGCCACCACCACCTACTTTCGCACTCCCGGGCCGACACCCCCGCGACCACGAGCGACGCACTGACACCCGCCGCCACCGGGCCCGCGCCGTCGACCGGGCCGGCGGCGGGGAGCGAGCGCACGGTGCTGCTGTGGGTGGATTCCTTCACCGACACCTTCGCTCCGGCGAACGCGATCGCCGCGACGGTGCTGCTCGAAGGGCTCGGTTATCGGGTTCGCATCCCCACGGCTCGGGTCTGCTGTGGATTGACGTGGATCACCACCGGGCAGCTCGACGGCGCGCGCGCTCGGCTGCGGGCCACCGTGGCGGCGCTGGCCGGCCACGTGGCCGCGGGTGGACTCGTCGTCGGGCTCGAACCGTCGTGTACCGCCGCCCTGCGGTCCGACCTGCCGGAACTGCTGGCCGAGGATCCGCGGGCGGCGCAGGTCGCCGGCGCGGTTCGGACGCTGGCCGAGTTCCTCGTCGACCAGCCGGGATGGCGGCCGCCACGACGTACGGGGGAGCGGGTCGTGGTGCAGCCGCATTGTCATCAGCACGCCGTCGGCGGGTTCGCGGCGGAGCGCGAGCTGCTGGCCGCGATGGACGTCAGCGTCGAGGAGCTGGCCGGGTGCTGCGGGCTGGCCGGCAACTTCGGCATGCAGCAGGGGCACTACGAGGTGTCGGTCGCGGTCGCCGAGGGCGCCCTGCTCCCAGCCCTGCGCGCCGCCCCGGACGGGACGACGTTCCTGGCGGACGGCTTCTCCTGCCGGACGCAGGCGGCGCAGCTGGCGAACGTCCGGGGAGTGCCCCTGGCGACGTTCCTGCTCGGCGGCTGACCGGCGCCCGCCCCTCAGCTACCGCCGGGCAAGGTGCCTGGCGCGATGTGGTACCCCGAGCTGCCCGCCGATCCGCTGCCCCACGCCGCCAGCAGCCAGTTGAGTGCGTTGGTGATCATCGGGGTACCTCCTGCATCGAAAGGATGCCTGGCTGTTTGCCAACATGCCCTACATCGCAGTGAACGTGGCGAATATTACGAATGGGCATCGTCGCGATAGCAGTCGCGCACAATGGTCTGGTGCGCGATCAGACCCTCGACCCCGGCCTGACGACGGCCGGGCTGTCCAGGACCGTCCGGTCGAGCCGACCGTTCGACGTCGGGCTCACCGTCGTGCCGCTGCGGCGCGGTGGCGGCGATCCGTGCCACCACGTCGACGCCGCGGGCGCGCACTGGCACGCCTCCCGGATGCCGACCGGGGTGGTCACCTATCGACTCGTCCAGGACGGCCGCGACGGCGCGCACGCGCGCGCCTGGGGCCCCGGCGCGGCGGAGTTCCTGGCCGGGCTGGACCGCATGCTGTGCCTCGAGGAAGACCTGGCCGACTTCGCGCCCGAGCACCCCAAGCTGGTCGAAGCCCATCGCGTGGTGCCCGGCCTGCGGATGCTGCGGACCGGGCTGGTGTTCGAATCGCTCGTGCCCGCGATCCTCGAGCAGAAGGTGCACACCAAGTCCTCGTTCGCGGCCTGGCGCAGCCTGGTCCGTGAGTTCGGCACCGCGGCGCCGGGGCCGGCGCCGGCGGGGCTGATGGTCGCCCCCGACGCCGAGACCTGGCGGCGCATCCCGTCGTGGAAGTACCACCGGGCCAATGTCGGCCCGCAGCGGGCGCAGACCATCGTGCGCGCGGCCAGGGTGGCCGACTCGATCGAGCGCACCGCGCAGCTGTCGCCCGCCGAGGCCGCGCGACGGCTGCGCAGCCTGCCCGGCATCGGTGTCTGGACGGTTGCCGAGACCGCGCAGCGCGCCTTCGGCGACGCCGACGCGCTCTCGGTCGGGGACTACCACCTCGCCGCGACGGTCGGCTGGAGCCTGCTCGGCAGGCCGATCGACGACGACGCGATGATCGAGTACCTGGAACCGCTACGGCCGCATCGCTACCGCGCGGTGCGCCTGCTCGCACTGAGCGGGCAGGCGCACAAACCGAAGTTCGGGCCGCGCACGCCGATCACCGACCACCGGCACCGCTAGCGGATCGCGCGCTGGTCGAGCACGCAGTGCCCGGCGTCGACGAGGGTGGTGCGCGCCCTGCGGCGGACCCGGCACTCGTCGACCGTGCAGTCGAGGTGCAATTGCATTGCGGCATGGGCTTGTTCGGCGTCCATCGGGCCCGGATCGGTGCCGCAACCGAGTAGTGCAGCGGCAATATGCATGTTCACATCGCTCAATTGCATGTCTCCAGGAGAGCACGCAACCGTTCGGCTAACGGCCGGTACGCGCCGATCCCGATATTTAGCGGCGAATTCCCAGCACGGCATCCAACGGGGAGTGCAGGATTCCCCATAGTGGACGAAATCCACCGCCATAGGCGGGGCTGTGGGCTGTGGCGGGTTGCGAGCACAGAAGGAGTGGGGCTGTGGCAGCGAACGCATCGACCGGAGCGGGTGGACCGGCGGCAGGAGTCTCCTCGACGCTGCCGCGCCGTCAGCTCGGCCGCTATCTGCGCGACTGGCGGACCCAGGCGGGTCTGACCATCGCCGAGGCCGCCAAGTTGATGGAATGGGGCGCCAGTACGTTGCAGCGCCTGGAAAAGGGCCAGGCCGACCGGATCCGGACGATCGACATCCACGAGCTGTGCCGGATCTACGGCATCCCGGACGATCTCGCCGAGGGCCTGACCGGCCTCGCGCAGCAGGCGGCCGTCAAGAGCTGGTGGCACGCCTACGGCGATCTGATTCCCGAAAACTTCGATGTCTATGTGGGTTTGGAGGCGTCGGCGCATCGGCTGCGGGCTTATCAGTCCGAATTGGTCCTCGGTCTGCTCCAGACGGCCGACTACGCGCGTGCGCTGAATCAACTGGGCTATCCCAAGGATTCGGTCGACGAGCTCGATCGCCGGGTCGCGTTACGGCTGCAACGGCAGGCATTGATCACCCGCAAGCATTCGCCCGCCGAGATCGATGTGGTTCTGCACGAATCGGTATTGCATCGCATCGTCGGTGATGCAAAGGTGATGGCTGCGCAGTTGCGACATCTTGCCGACGCGAGCACCCGAAGCAATGTGACACTGCGTATCCTGCCGTTTGCCGCCGGTGTTCCACTCGGAGTCTCCACCGGACCTTTCACGGTTCTCGAGTTCGGCACCGACAGCAAGGGGCAACCGGTCGAACCACCGGTGGTGTACGCCGAAGGCTTCACCGGCGATCTCTACCTGGAACGACGCGCGGATGTCAGAAGGTACGACCGGGCTCACGAGTGCCTCCAGCGTCATGCGCTGGATATTCAACCGAGTAGACACCTGCTGCGGCAGGTCGCGAAGGAGTATGTGGCATGAGTTTCGATCTCGTCGACGCACACTGGTTCAAGAGCACGCGCAGCGGCGCGGGCAAGGACTGCGTCGAAGTGGCGTTCCTGTTCGGCGGACGCGTCGGCGTGCGCGACAGCAAGAACCCGGCGGGACCCGCGCTGGTCTTCGACGGCCCGAGCTGGGACGCCTTCACCCAGGGCATCGACAACGGCGCGTTCGCCTGCGCTCTGGGCGCGCGGTGAACAGCAAGCGCACCATCGACACCACCGGCGCGACCTGGCTGCGCGCCGGGACGGCGGGGGAGGGCAGCAGCGTCGAGGTCGCCATGCTGCCCGACGGGTACGTGGCGCTGCGCGACGGCAAGAATCCCGACGGTCCGGTGCTGATCTTCACCCCGAGCGAGTGGACCGCGTTCACCGCGGGCGTGCACGACGGCGAGTTCGATCGCCCTTGATCACGTTTGGATCAAGACGCGGCGGGTAGCCCAGGTATATGGACCGAGGGTTGAAGAAAATGCCGCCCCGGTACCGGAGGCTGGCGCCTGAGGACGGGGTCGAGCGCCTGATCGTGATACTGCTGTTCGCGGTATCGGCGATCGGGATCTATGTGCTCACCGGCTCGTTTCTCTCGGCGCTGTTCATCGGATTACTGGTCGGACTGGTCGCGATGGGGACTGTCGCCGTGCTGTAGACAGTGACGCGCGGGGTACGCAGAGCACGTACCCCGCGGCGTCACCGCCTACCGGCGGAACAGTTTGTTGCCGAGCCAGACAATCGGGTCGTATTTGCGATCGACGACGCGCTCTTTCAACGGAATGAGCGCGTTGTCGGTGATCTTGATGTGTTCCGGGCACACTTCGGTGCAGCATTTGGTGATATTGCAATAGCTCAGACCCGCTTCCTCCTGTGCCATTTCACGGCGATCGGCGGTGTCGAGCGGGTGCATCTCCAGTTCGGTGATGCGCATCAGATAGCGCGGGCCGGCGAAGGCCGGTTTGTTGTCCTCGTGATCGCGGACCACGTGACAGGTGTTCTGGCACAGGAAACACTCGATGCACTTGCGGAACTCCTGCGAGCGCTCCACATCGACCTGTTTCATCCGGTAATCGCCGGGCTTCAGGTCCGCCGGTGGCGTGAAAGACGGGATCTCCCTGGCCTTCTCGTAGTTGAACGAGACGTCGGTGACGAGATCCTTGATGATCGGGAAGGTGCGCATCGGCGTCACCGTGATCACCTCGTCCTGGGTGAAAGTCGACATCCGCGTCATGCACAGCAACCGCGGTCGGCCGTTCACCTCCGCCGAACACGAACCGCATTTGCCCGCTTTGCAATTCCAGCGAACCGCGAGGTCGGGTGCCTGGGTGGCCTGCAGGCGATGGATGATGTCGAGCACCACCTCGCCCTCGTTCACCAGCACCGTGTAGTCCTCCAGGCCACCGCCGTCGAGATCACCGCGCCAGACCCGGAACCGGGCGTCGTACCCCATCGCTACGCCTTTCCCTCGGTCGAGCCGGCCGCCGGATGTTCGGCCAATTCCTGCTCGGTGTAGTACTTCTCGAGTTCGCTCAGCTCGAACAGGGCGAGCAGGTCATCGCGCATCGGTGTCTGATCGGCGGGAGTGACGGTGACCGCCGGGACCTGCCGGTCCCGCGTGGCCGGGTCGACCGCGCAGACCAGCAGCTTGTTGCGCCAGTCCGGATTCATGCCGGGGTGGTCGTCACGGGTGTGGCCGCCGCGGCTCTCGGTGCGCAGCAGCGCGGCCTCGGCGACACATTCGCTGACCAGCAGCATGTTGGCGAGGTCGAGCGCCAGATGCCAGCCGGGGTTGAACGGCCGTTTCCCCTCGACGGTCACCTGGGCGTACCTGGCCCGCAGCTGCGCCAGCTTCTCGATCGCCTCGCGCACCTCGTGTTCCTTGCGGATGATGCCGACCAGGTCGTTCATCGTCTGCTGCAACTCGCTGTGCAGGGTGTACGGGTTCTCGCCCGTGCCCGAGGCGGGCGGATCGAACGGCGCGAGAGCGGTTTTCGCCGCCGCCTCGATATCGGTCTCGGCGGGTGCGGGCCGGTCGGTGAGCTGCTGGACGTAGGCCGACGCGCCGAGTCCGGCCCGGCGGCCGAACACCAGCAGATCCGACAGCGAGTTGCCGCCGAGCCGGTTCGAGCCGTGCATGCCGCCGGAACACTCACCGGCGGCGAACAATCCGGGCACCACCGCGGCGCCGGTATCGGGGTCGACCTCGATACCGCCCATCACGTAGTGGCAGGTCGGGCCGACTTCCATCGGCTCGGCGGTGATGTCGACATCGGCCAGTTCCTTGAACTGGTGGTGCATCGAGGGCAGCCTGCGCACGATCTCGTCGGCGGACATCCGGGAAGCGATATCGAGGTACACGCCGCCGTGCTCGGTGCCGCGTCCCGCCTTGACCTCCTCGTTGATCGCCCTGGCGACCTCGTCGCGGGGGAGCAGGTCGGGGGTGCGGCGCGCGGAGTCGTTGTCGCGCAACCACTGATCGGCCTCGGCCTCGGTCTCGGCGTACTGGCCCTTGAACACCGGTGGGATGTAGTCGAACATGAAGCGCTTGCCGTCGGAGTTCTTCAGGACGCCGCCGTCGCCGCGCACACCCTCGGTGACGAGGATGCCCTTCACGCTCGGCGGCCAGACCATGCCGGTGGGGTGGAATTGCAGGAACTCCATGTTGATCAGCGTCGCGCCCGAGCGCAGCGCCAGTGCGTGGCCGTCGCCGGTGTACTCCCAGGAATTCGAGGTCACCTTGTAGGACTTGCCGATACCGCCGGTGGCCAGCACGATCGCGGGCGCGGTGAACAGGACGAAGCCGCCCGACTCGCGCCAGTAGCCGAAGGCGCCCGCGATGCGTCCGCCGTCGGTGAGCAGCTCGGTGATGGTGCACTCGGCGAAGACCTTGATCCTGGCCTCGTAGTCACCGGTGGCCGCGAAGTCCTCCTGCTGCAGCGAGACGATCTTCTGCTGCATGGTGCGGATGAGTTCCAGGCCGGTGCGGTCGCCGACATGGGCCAGCCGGGGGTAGGTGTGGCCGCCGAAGTTGCGCTGGCTGATCCGCCCGTCCGGCGTCCGATCGAACAGCGCGCCATAGGTTTCCAGCTCCCACACCCGGTCGGGGGCCTCCTGCGCGTGCAGTTCGGCCATCCGCCAGTTGTTGAGGAACTTGCCACCGCGCATGGTGTCCTTGAAATGGGTCTGCCAGCTGTCCTTCTCGTTGGCGTTGCCCATCGAGGCCGCGCAGCCGCCCTCGGCCATCACGGTGTGCGCCTTGCCGAACAGCGACTTGCACACCACCGCCACCGAGAGCCCTTGTTCGCGGGCCTCGATCACCGCGCGCAGCCCGGCGCCGCCCGCCCCGATCACCACGACGTCGTAGTCGTGCCGTTCCACATCTGACATTCGAACTAGCTCCTGGAGTCGACGCGATTCAGTTGACGAACCGCAGGTCCGAAATGGTCTGGCTGGCAACCAGCATCACGTAGAAGTCGGTGAGCACGAGGGTGCCGAGGGTGGTCCAGGCCAGCGCCATGTGGCGGGTGTTGAGCTTGGAGACCTGGGTCCAGAACCAGTACCGCACCGGATGGGCGGAGAAGTGCTTGAGCCTGCCGCCCGCGATGTGCCTGCACGAGTGGCACGACAGCGTGTAGGCCCACAGCAGGATCACGTTGACCAGCAGCACGATATTGCCGAGGCCGAAGCCGAAACCGCCGGTCTCCCCGTGGAACGCGGTGATCGCGTCGTAGGTGTTGATCAGCGAGACCACCAGCGCCACATAGAAGAAGTAGCGGTGCGAGTTCTGGATGATCAGCGGCAGCCGCGACTCGCCGGTGTAGCGCGCGTGCGGTTCGGCGACGGCGCAGGCGGGCGGGGAGAACCACACCGACCGGTAGTAGGCCTTGCGGTAGTAGTAGCAGGTCAGCCGGAAGCCGAGCAGGAACGGCAGCACCACGAAGCCGAGCGGGATCCACATCGGCAGCTCGCCGAACGGGGTGCCGAAGTGGCTCGAGCCGGGAACGCAGGAGTCGCTCAGGCAGGGGGAGTAGAACGGCGTCAGATAGTGGTACTGCGGCACCCAATAGGCCGTGCGCACAAAGGATCTGATCGTCGCGTAGACGATGAAGGCGCCGAGCCCGATCGCGGTGAGCAGTGGTGGCAGCCACCAGCGGTCGGTGCGCAGGGTCCGCGCGGCGATGCGGGCCCTCGTCTTGCTGAACACGCCCGTCCCGGACGACGGGCTGGTGGTCGGTGCGGCACTCACGGTGGATGCCTCGCTGATCTAGGCCGTGCGGCGGTTGATCATTCCCCACCGCGATGGATTGTGATGTGGAGCACCATACGCCTGTGTTCTCGCCGCTCGAGCCGGGTCTCACTCAACCGACCGTTTCACCCTCCGGTGATCTCTGTCACAGCAATAACTCCCGTGACAGCCGGTCACGCCCGTGCAACAAACCTGTGGTGCCCTGTGACGATGAGAAGAGCCGCGATCGTGGCGCCCGTCCGCACGCCGAGTGGCGTGGAGGGCGGTGCGCTGTCCGGGATGCCCGCCGAGTGGTTGGCGACCACGGTCCTCTCGGCCGTGATCGAGCGGTCGGGGATCGACCCGCTACGCATCGAGGACGTCGCGATGGCCTGTGTCGACGGCGGTCTCTCCGACGTGCCCGCGATCGGCGCGCTGGCCGCGCGCGGTGCCGGGCTGCCGTTCGCGGTGCCCGGTTTCCTCACCGACCGGCACGGTGGCAGCGGCTTACAGGCGGTGATCACCGCGGCGATGATGGTGCAGACCGGCGCGGCCGATGTGGTGGTGGCCGGTGGCGTCGAGTGCGCGCCCGCGCAGGCCGGGCTGCCGGGTGGCCGGGAGGGCCTGCACAACGCCGAGCGGCTCGCGCACTACTACGGCATCGACCGCAATGCCGCCGACGAGTTCGCCGTGGCGAGTCACCGGAAGGCGGCGCGGGCCTGGCGGCAGGGCGCGTTCGGCGCCGAGGTGGTGCCGGTCGGCGTCGCCGCGGGGTCGCTCGAGCATCAGATCCGCCGGGACGAGGGCGTTCGCGACGACCTGTCGACGCACACGCTGGCGGGGCTGCGGCCGCTGCTCGCCGACGGCGTCGTCACCGTGGGCAATATGAGTACACACCGGCTCGGCGCGTCGGCCTGCCTGGTCGTCGCCGAGGACCGGCTGGCCGACCTCGGCCTGATCCCGATGGCGTTCCTGGCGGGCTGGGCCGCCGCGGGCTGCGACAGCGAGGGCCCGGCGCTCGGCGCGGCGCCCGCGGTGGCGAAGCTGCTGGCCCGCACCGGCTGCTCGCTCGACGAGGTCGACCTGCTCGAGATCAACGAGGGCTACGCGGTGGAGGTGCTCGCCCTGGCCACCGAATGGGAGATCGATCCGCACGACCGGCTGAATGTGAACGGCTCCGATATCGCCCTCGGGCACCCGGTCGGCGCCACCGGCCTGCGGATCATGACGACGATGCTGCACGAGCTGGGCCGCACCGGCGGCCGCTACGGCCTGGAGGCCATCGCGCTCGGCCACGACCACGGCATCGCGGCGCTGTTCGAATCGGCCGATTCCGACGAGCCGACGGAGACCCCGCGCGGGGCCAGGTTCCACGGCGTGCGTCCCGGGCGCCGGTTCGGCAGGCATCGCGCCTGACAGGGGTCGGCGCGGCGACCCTGGGTGGCAGGACCGCCGCGCCGGTGAACAGGTCTGACTGTTTACTTGGTTCTCGGCCGGGAGTGGAAACCCAGGCCCTCGTCCTGAGCGCCCATCCAGGCGGCCTCGTCGGACTTGCTGTCCGGTACGTAGATCGGTTCGGACCTGCGTGGGACGGCGAGCTCCGGCGGTGGCGCCTGCTCGAACTCCTCGGCATCGATGACGAGCCGCTCCAGGTCGTTCTCCAGCCGGCGCACGGTGGCCGCGTCGCCGTAGTTGGAGCGCAGTGCGCCGATCGATTGCCGGAGTTGGCCGACCGCGTAGCGCAGTTCCGCGATATCGCTGCGTGTCATCGTTACCTCCTGTGTATATGGCGGGCATACCGACTCGTCGGATCACCTGGCACGCCCGTGAACTCCCGGGCCGCACTGCACCGAGCCGTGTGACTCACCACACAACGTGATCTCCACCACAATAACCGAGCTTTTCGGTTTGCGCCCGAAGTTGGCCCGGATCGCACGATTGCCGTCCGGTAACTCCGGGTCTCAGCCCGCGACCGCGTAGTGCTTGCGGACCCCCGCGGCGGCGCGTTCGACGAGCGCCGCGATCGACCCGGCGACCTCCTCGGCGCGCTCGAGGATGACGCTGTGTCCCGCCCCCTCGATCCGCACCAGCTCGGCGCCCGCCAGTTGCGAGGCCAGCACCACCGAGTGGGTGAACGGCACCATCAGATCGGCCGAGCCGGCCAGCACCAGCGCGGGCAGGTCGCCCAGCCGGGCCAGGGTGCGCGCCTCGTCGAAGGTCAGCAGCGAGCTGAGGAACCCCGACATCGTCAGCAGCGGCGTCTCGTTCAGGATCGCGGTCGCGACCGCGGCGACCCGGGGATTCACCCGGCGCGTTCCGGTGGCCGCCTCACGGATCAGCGGCCCGAAGATCCAGCGCGAGAAGCGCTTCGAGGCCTGCATCACCCGGGGCGCGCGCAGCACCGCGTGCTGGAGGGAGGCTACGGCGTGCCGGTTGAGCAGCCGGCCGAGACCGACCTCGGTGATCCCGCCCGCCGCGCCCGCGATCAGCCCGATCCCGGCGACCCTGGTGCCGATCGCCGCGGGGAACAGCCGGGCGTAGGCCAGCAGCACCATCGCGCCCATCGAGTGCCCGACCAGCACCACCGGGCCGTTCGGCGCGATCGCCCGTAGCACCGCGTCGAGGTCGGTGGCCAGCTGATCGATGGTGTAGGTCGCGTGGTCGGCGTGGCCGGATTCGCCGTGGCCGCGGTGGTCGTAGAAGACCATCCTGGTCTCGGCGTCCCAGTGCCGGAGCAGGTGCTCGCGCAGGAACGCCCAGGACTCGGTGTGCAGGCAGTGGCCGTGGACGAAGACGACGGTCAGCGCAGCGTCGGCGGCTCCGAAGGTGCGGACCGCGATCGGCACACCGTCGTCGGTGACGACGGTGGCGCGCCGGCCGACGAGATCGGTGGTGGCGAACGACTTCGACATAGCGGCCTCCCGCGGTTCTGGAGCGCTGGCCGCGGCCCGCCGGGGAGGTGGGCCGCGTACTGAGTGTTTCGACTCTGATTTCCGGCCCGTTAGCCCGCCAATCCTGGCGTTATCCAGCCGATGCGCAACCGAATCCGGGCGACCACTCGCCGTTATGCAGGAGATTCTTCGGGTATCTAGTCCTCAGGCTAGAAATCCGTAGATCATCGTCGACAGGGTTGTCTTCGGCTTTCTGTCGAAACTGCTAGAAAGCGGCAGAGAGCTATACGCTCCGGAGATACCGGCCGAAGTGCGGGACCGTGAACCCGATCGTGCCGCGCTCGGCCGAGTAGATCAGGCCCTTCTTGATCAGGCCGTCGCGCGCGGGGGAGACCGAGGCGGGCTTGCGGCCGAGCTCGGCGGCGACCGCCGAGGTGGCGACCGGGCCGTCGTCGCCGGCCAGGTCGGCCATCGCGCGCATGTACTCGCGCTCGGCGGGTGTCGCGCGTTCGTACCGGGAGCCGAAGAACCCGACCGCCAGTTCCTCCTCGGCGGCGGGCGCGGCCACCTCGACGTCCTCGGCGGTGATCGGGCTGTCCGGTGCCTGGTCCCACGCCGCCTTGCCGTAGGCCTGCACGAAATACGGGTAGCCGTCGGCCTTCTGGTAGAGCGAGTCGAGCGCGTCCTCGGTGAACTTCACCTCTTCGCGCTCGGCCGGGGCGATCAGCGCGAGGTCGGCCGCCTGCCGGTCGAGCCGGTCGATGCGGTGATAACTGAACAGTCGCTCCGAATAGCTCTTGGAGGCCGACAGCACCGCGGGCAGATGCGGCAGCCCGGCGCCGACGACGATCAGCGGCGCGCCGTCCTGGCTCAGCTCGTGGCAGGCGCCGCAGATCGCCGACACGTCGGCCGGGCCGAGATCCTGCATCTCGTCGATGAAGATGCCGATCCCGACGCCGATGTCGGCGGCCAGCGCCGCCGCCTCCTTGAACAGCTCGATCAGGTCGATCTCGATATCGCCCGAATCGGCGCGGCCGGTCACCGCGGGCACGTCGATGCCGGGCTGCCAGCGTTCGCGCATGCCCTTGTCGGCGGTGGCGCGCAGGGCGAAGGCCTTGAGGATGCCGAGGAAGTCGTCGACGTGTTCGGGATTGCGATGCGCCATCGCGATCGCGCGCACCGCCATGTGCAGCGCCGAGGACAGCGGCCTGCGCAGATCCTGGTCCGGCCGCGCCTCGATCTTGCCGGTGCCCCAGCCGCGCGAGATCGCCGCCGAACGAAGCTGGTTGAGCAGCACGGTCTTTCCGACCCCGCGCAGTCCGGTGAGCATCACGCTGCGCTCCGGCCTGCCCCTGGCCACCCGCTCGAGCACGATGTCGAAGGCGGCGAGTTGCTTGTCGCGCCCGGCCAATTCGGGTGGACGTTGGCCGGCGCCGGGAGCGTAGGGATTGCGCACGGGGTCCATGCCGGACAACCGTAGCGCGGATCGGCAGGGGAATCTCGGTAACTCTGGGCTGTGTCCTAGATACTGCTAGCGAACCGGAGACATCGAGTCGACAGCGAACGGAGCGGCATGGCCGAGGAACCCCAGCGGAACGCGCACGGTGAGCCGATGGTGACGTCGACGGCCGCCTACCTCGACGCGCTGCGGCTGCCACCGGACGCGCACCTGACCGAGTCGATCCGGGTGTTCCTGCGCGCCGCCGTCTCCGAGCCGGGTGCCGACGACCTGCAGACGATGTCGGCCATGGCGCTGGGTCCGCTGCTGATCGCCGTCGGCAGGCTGGAGGTCGATCTGGCGGACGCGCGCACCCGCGTCGCCGAGCTGGAACGGGCGCTCGGACGCCGCGACGGACACCGCTGATAACGATCGGCGCGCGGGTGTAACGACTCGTGACCCGTGGCGACACGCCGGCAGAAGGCTCTTGTTCAGGGCTTTCGCGGATGCGGGAAAACAACTTGCGTGCTTCGCTGGACAGCTTCCATCACAGGCCGTAATCTTCTCGTGACTTAGTGGAGTCTGTCGCTTCGTCAGAGAAACGGCGCCATTGAGTCACCGCCGAATAGTTGTCGTCGCCAAGCGATTCCGACGACCGGTGGTGGAGCAGCAAGAGGGAGACTCGTCTCGGTGGGTAAACACAGCTTGCAGCGGGATTCTCGTCTGCCGAATTCCGTCAAGGGTGCCCTCGTCATGGGTGCGGTGGCCGCCACGACCGGTGCGATGCCCGCGATCTCGCAGGCCGCCACGATCAACATTCCCGGCCTCGGTAACTTCGATCTGCCGCCGGAGCTCGAGCAGCCCGCGCAGCAGGTGGAGAAGCAGCTTCAGGCGATGGTCGCGCCGCAGGGCCAGGCCGCCCCGCAGCTGCCGAGCGTCACCTTCGACAACCCCTTCCAGCAGCAGCAGTCGGCGGGCAACGTCGCGCTCGACGCCGCGCGGACCAAGCTCGGCGCGGTCTACAGCTGGGGTGCCGCGGGCCCGTCGAGCTTCGACTGCTCCGGCCTCGTGCAGTGGGCGTACCGCCAGGCCGGTATCGAGCTGCCGCGTACCAGCTTCGAGCAGTCGCACGTCGGCGCGCCGGTGTCCTTCGACAACCTGCAGGCCGGTGACATCGTCATCACCAACGGTGGCGGCCACGTCGGCATCTACGCGGGCAACGGTCAGCTGCTGAACGCGGTGCAGTCGGGCACCCCGGTGTCCTACACCCACCTCAGCGCCGACGACGTCGTCACGGCTCGCCGTATCGTCTAAGGGGTGACCCCCGCAGAACAACGTTCCACCACCCAGGCCCGTGTGGACTCCTGGACCTGGGCGGTTCGATTGTTCAAAACGCGCTCGGCCGCGGCGGAAGCCTGCCGCGCCGGACACGTGCGGATCAACGGCGTCACCGTCAAGCCCGCGCAGCAGGTGAAGCTCGGCGACGAGGTGCGGATCCGGCACGCCGGACTCGAGCGCATCGTGGTGGTCGAGCGGATCATCCACAAGCGCGTCGGACCACCGATCGCCGCGCAGTGCATGATCGACCGCAGCCCGCCGCCACCGCCGAAGGAAGTCCTCGCCTCGATCCCGCAGCGCGAGCGCGGCGCGGGCAGGCCGACGAAACGCGAACGCCGCGAAACGGATCGACTGATGGGCCGTACCGACTAGCGCGACTCTGACTCAGCGCTACGCGGTGCCTTCGCCGCCAGTCTGCTCGCCGCGATCGTCGCGAGGCCGATCGTGCACAGGGTGGCCAGCATGATCGCCGACCCCTCGCCGGGCACCAGCACGCCCAGCTGGCTGCCCACCGTCACCGCGGCGACCGGTACCCCGATCTGCGCCGCCGCCAGCGTGCCGTAGGCCAGCGGCTGACCGACCAGGCGCGCCGTCCAGTGCACCACGACCGCGCCGACGCCGAGCGCGATCCCGAGCAGGATCAGCTCCGGATGCGCACCCAGCTCGCGCAGATCCAGCCGCGCCCCGAGCCAGACGAAGAACAGCGGTGCCAGCAGCCCGTCGCTGATCGCGAACACCTGCTTGGCCACTCGCCGTGGCTCGCCGATCCCGGCCACCGCCAGCCCGGCCGCGAAGCCACCGAGCATGATCGAGACGTGCATCGTGCTGGCCACGCCGCACAGCAGGAAGACCAGCACCAGGCTCACCCGCAGTTCGAGGGTGAACTTGCGCTCCTCGGACACCTCGTGCACCTGCCGCCGCGCACCGGTCTTCTCCAGATACCGCAGGATCAGGAACATCACGCCGGCGCAGGCGGCGACGACCACCGCACCGATCGCGGCCCGCAGCGCGTTGTCCGGATCGATCACCAGGGGCAACGCGACGATGCAGGCGGTGTCGGCGATGGCGACCTGCGCGGTGAGGGCGAGGACCGGTGGCCCGCTCAGCTTCAGCGAGTCGATGATCGGCAAGGCCATCGCCGCCGAGGACGACGCCATCAGCACCGCGTAGATCGCGGCGTGGCCGATGCCGAACGCCTGCGCCATGGCCCAGCCCGCGACCGCGGCGACGACGCCGACCAGCACCGCCCGCACCACGCCGGCGCCGAGCGCGCCGCGCACGGCGGGGTCGCGCACCGGCACGTGCGTGCCCGCCGCGAACATCACCAGCGCGAATCCCATGTCGGCCAGGAACATGAAGATCGGATCGCTCGCGTCCAGGATCTGCAAACCCGTCGTACCGAAGATGATCCCGGCCAGCAGTTCACCGAGGATGACCGGCAGATGCAGCCGCTTCGGCAGCGCGAGCAGTGGCCCGATCACCCCGAGCGCGACGATCAGCGCCAGGGTCGCGAAGGTCACGGCATCGCGGCGATCTTGGCGGGGATCTCGGCGTTCTCGTCGGCGAAGTAGAGCGCGCAGACCCGGTGGTACCCGTCGGCGATCAGCATCGGCACGTTCTTGCGGCAGTCACCGCGGACCAGCAGGATCGGCGAGAGCTTCTTGCCCTCGTTGATCTTGAGCAGGTCCTTGCGCACGTGCGGGTTGTCCGGGGTGAGGGCCTCGAGTTGGGAGGCGCGCAGGATGTCCTTCGCCTTCTTCACGACCACCGGCGCGCTGCGGAGATCGGCGACGATCGCCTCGACCACCGTCGCGTCGCCGAGCAGCTCGAGATAGTCGGCGGCGGCCGGGTAGTCGTGTTCCTCCGGGGTGGCCTTCCACTGCACCTGGATGATTTGGTCTGCCATCGAATCATCATCCGCCGCTGGTGCCCGGTTAGCGGGAGAGTCGCTGGATGTTGTCGTTTGTTTGCGCGATCGGTATCCGGGCGCCCGGCCCCGAAAAGTACGCGGTGGTCGGGTTGTGGGCGATCGCCTACGGTGGCAACTATGGGTGAGCGCAGGACGATGTTATCGACGCTTCTCGCCTGCTGTGTCGCTGTCGTCGCGACGGTGCCGCGGCTGCTGTGGCCGCGTGCCGCCGACCACGCGTTCCTGGCCGCGCTCGAGTCGGCGCCGCTGCCGAAGGCGCGCGCGACCGTCGCCCTCACCGCGCTCGTCCAGGCCGAGATGTCCGCGCCCACAGCGATCGTCGCGGAGGGCGCGCGGACGCTGCGGTCGACGCCGCTGACCATGTCGACCTTCCTGGTGCGGCACCCGTCGGCCACCTTCCTGGTCGATCCGGCGATCTGCGCCGGCGTGCACGAGCGGGTGCTGCCCGAGCTGCCGTTCCCCGTCCCGCTGCTGGTCGCGCCCGATCAGCCGGTCCGCGGCCTGAGCGAGGTGCTCGCCGCGCACGAGCTGACCGGCGCCGACATCGATTTCGTGCTGCCGACGCACCTGCACTGGGACCACGTCGCCGGGCTCTACGAGCTGCCCGGCTGGGTGCCGATCCGGGTGCCCGGCGTCGAATACCAGTGGGCGATGGGTGGATCGCAGGCCCCGCTCGGGGTCGCCAGGGGTCCGCTGCGCGGTCGCGTCTTCGACCTCTACGAGCTCGACGGACCGCCGGTGCTCACCTTCACCCGCAGCCACGACCTGTTCGGCGACGGCTCGGTCGTGCTGGTCGACCTGGCCGGGCACACGCCGGGCAGCATCGGCGTGCTGCTCGCCGTCGACGACGGGTCGCGGGTGCTGCTGGCGGGCGACGCGGTGTGGAGCACCCTGCAGGTCGAGCTGCTGCGGGAGAAGGCCCCGCTGCCGGGCGACCTGCTCGACGACGATCGCGACGCCGCCTTCGAGACCCTGCACCGCCTGCACGCGCTGCCCGAAGACATCGAGCTGATCCCCGGCCACGATCGCGCCGCCGTCACCGCCCGCGCGCCGCGCTGAGCCTCAGCGCGCGGCCAGGCCGGCGGCCACGCTCGGGTAGCGCGGCCGCCAGCCCAGTTCCTCGTGGGCCAGCGCGCTCGAGATCCGCATCGACGTCTCCGTCATCAGCGCCCCGATATAGGGCACGGCCAGCCGGATCAGCCACGCGGGCAGCCGGATCGGGCGGGGCGTGCCGTGGCTGCGGGCGACCTCGGTGAGGAATTCGCGCCAGGTGATCGGGGTGTCGTCGGCCAGGTTGTAGGCCCGGCCCGGGGTGCCGCGTTCGAGCGCGGCGACGGTCGCGGCGGCGGCGTCCTCGACGTGGATCCAGCTGTTGACGCCGCCGGACCCGAGCGGCCCGACCGGCGTGTGCTTGCGCATCATGTCGGCGAACAGGTCGCTGAACGCGCCGGGCCCGTAGAACAACCCGTACCGCAACGCGATGCCGTCCACGCCCGGCGTCTCGAGCACCTGCTGCTCGCCAGCGACGGTCGCGCGCACCACCTCGTCGGCGACACCGCCGGTGCACACCCCGAACGGATCGCTCTCGGTCAGCGGCCGGTCACCGTGATCGAGGTAGCCGTAGCCGAGGATCAGCGACTGGGTGACGAAGCGGCCGGCGCCGACCAGCTCGGCCGCGGCGAGCAGATTGGCCGTGCCTGCGGTGCGCAGCAGACCGGTCGGGTCGTCGGCGGGAATCCGGCGCTGCACCTTTGCATCGCGCAGCGCGGTCGCCTCGTGGATCACGGCGTCGGCCGCGGTCCCGTCGAGCGCGCGCAACAGCCCGTCGCGATCGAGCACGTCGGCGGTGACCGGCTCGGCGCCGAGTTCGCGCACCAGCGGATGGGCGCCGGGACTGCGCACGATGGCCGAGACCTGGTGCCCGTTCGCGGTCAGCGCGCGGATCAGCGGACGACCGATGGCGCCCGTGGCGCCTGCGAGCAGAACCTGCATGGGAGTTCCTTCCGGCGGAGTGAGTGTTTCCCTGCTTCCTGGACGAATCGGGCCGCGGCGATGTGACGGTCTGTGACGGGCTTCACCCGGTGTACGGTGACCGGGAATTGGGCCGATGTCACGGCGGGTCGACGGCGTGTCGGTGTGTATCGTGCGGCTCATGCGAGTCGACGGTCGGGAGATCCCGGTCACGGGAAGTCTCCTGCAGCCGCTGATCCGACGTACCAGCGACATCATCCGGGTCGTGCTGGCCGCGCTCGGGGTCGGTGTGGTGATCGCGGGCTCGCTGATCACCCGGCCGGAGTGGTTGGCGCTGGAACGTTCGGTGTCCAGAATCGTCGACTTCCTCAGCCCGGATCAGTCCACCCTGGTGTACCTGGTCTACGGCATGCTCATCCTCGCGCTGCCGTTCGCGATCCTGATCGAACTGGTGTTGCGCAGGCAGTGGAAGCTGCTGGCGGGCTATGCCGCGGCCGGGATGTTCGCGGTCCTCGCGCTCTCGATCACCGGGTCCGGCATCTCCACGCCGAAATGGCATATGCCGGTGCCGGATCGCTTCGACACCTTCCTCTCGCAGTTCCTCGACGACCCGCGCTGGATCGCGATGCTCGCGGCCATGCTCACCGTCTCCAGCCCGTGGTTGCCGCCGCGGCCGCGGCGGTGGATGTGGTTCCTGCTGTTGATGTTCGCGCCCATCCACCTGGTCGTCAGCTCGGTGGTGCCCGCGCGGGCCATGCTCGGCCTGGTGGTCGGCTGGCTGGTCGGCGCGGTGATCGTCTGGCTGGTCGGCACCCCTGCGCTGGAGGTGCCGCTGGAAGCGGCGGTGCGGGTGCTGGCCCGGCGCGGCTATACCGTGCGGGCCTTCCGGGTCGACCGGCCCGCCGGGCGCGGTCCGCTGCTGCTGGGGACCGAGGTCGACGGGCCGGAGTCCGAGATCGTCGTCGAGATGTACGGCCGCGATCAGCGCAGCTTCGGCGCGATCAGACAGCTGTGGCGCTGGATCACCTTCCGTTCCAGCGAGACCGCCCCGCTGCACGGTTCGATGCATCGGGCGGTGGAGCACCGGGCGCTGATGGGCATCGCCATCGGTGACGTCGGCATGGCCGACTGTCACCAGGTCGCCGTCGCCGGCCTGGACCGTGGCTGGATGCTGTACGCGCACACCGTCCCGCACGGCACCCCGATCCGGAAGTTGTCCGCGCAGGTGCTGCCCGGGGTGTGGCGTTCGCTGCTGCGCCTGCACGAGAACCAGATCAGCCTCGGTGATCTGCAACCCGACAATGTGCGAGTCCACCAGGGCGACACCCTGTTCGGCGGTTTCGCCTTCGCCGAGTTCGGCGCGGCCGACGCGCAGCGCCAGACCGACATCGCCCAGCTGCTGGTCGCGACGACCTCGCTCTACGGCAAGCACGAGGCGGTGTCGGCGGCGATCGAGGTGCTCGGTGAGGCCACGGTGATCACCGCGGCCCGGCGCCTCACCAAATCGGCCATGCCGACCGGCATCCGCAAGTCGGTACCACAGTGGACCAAGGTCATGGCGACCGCGCGCGAGGAGATCCGCGAGCAGACTGGCCACGATCGGATCCGCCCCGAACAGCTCACCCGCTTCACCCGCAACCAGATCATCCAGCTGGTGCTGCTGGTGGCCCTGGTCTACGTGGCGTATCCGTTCTTCAGCCAGGTGCCGACCTTCTTCAGCCAGCTGCGCACGCTGAACTGGTGGTGGGCGCTGCTCGGCCTGGTGATCTCGGCGCTCACCTATGTCGGCGCGGCCGTGGCGCTCGGCGCCTGCGCGGACTGGGTCGTGCGGTTCCGCGACCTGTTCCTGGAACAGCTGGCCAACACCTTCGTCGCGACCACCACGCCCGCGGGCGTCGGCGGGCTGGCGCTGAGCGTGCGCTTCCTGCAGCAGGCCGGGATGACGACCATGCGGGCGACCGCCGCGGTGGCGCTACAGCAATCGGTGCAGGTCATCACCCATCTCGTGCTGCTCGTCGTCTTCAGCGTGGTGGCGGGCACGTCGACCAACCTCGCGCACATCGTGCCGGACGCGACCGTGCTGTACCTGGCCGCCGGCGTCGGGGTCGGCCTGATCGGCGCGTTCATGTTCGTGCCGACGCTGCGCCGCTGGGTGAATCAGTCGGTGCGCCCGCAGCTCAAGGAAGTCCTCGGCGAGCTCGTCGACCTGGCCCGCAATCCCGTCCGGTTCTCGATGATCGTCGGCGGCTGCGGCGCGATCACCCTCGGACAGGCGCTGGCGCTGTGGGTCAGCGTCGAGGCCTTCGGTGGCGGAACCGATTTCGTCGCGGTCACCATCGTCACCATGATCGGTGGCACGCTGGCCTCGGCCGCGCCGACACCGGGTGGCGTCGGCGCGGTCGAGGCGGCGTTGATCGGTGGTCTGGCCGCCTTCGGCGTTCCCGCCGAGATCGCGGTGCCCGCCGTACTGCTCTACCGCGTGCTGACCTGCTGGATTCCCGTCGCCCTCGGCTGGCCGATCATGCGCTGGATGGGCGAGAAGCAGATGATCTGAGCGATCAGTCCGCGCGCAGGGCGATCACCAGTCCGTCCTTGGTGCACACCGACGGGGTGGCGGCGTCGGGCTGGGCATTGCACTGCCACCCGTCGACCACGACCGAATCCGACGGGCTGATCGTGGTGACGTAGCTGGTGGCGACGTTGATCGCCACGGTGCAGCCGGGCCGTCCCGCCGCGTTGCCGACCGCGATGACGGTGCGGCTGTGTCCACCCGCGTCGGTGACCGGGCCGCAGTCCACGTCCACGGGCAGCGGCGATGGCGTGGGCGCGACATCGCTGGTGGTGGTGACCGGGGGTGGTTCCGGGGAGGGCGACGGTGTCGGGCTCGGTGATGGCGGCGGCGCGATCGAGGTGCCGGTGGGGTCCGCGTGGGTGGTGGTGGGTGCGGCCGTCGTCATCGTCGTGCTCGTCGCGGGTGCGGCGTGGTCGTCGTTGTTGTCGCTACAACCGGACAGGCCCGCGAGCACGACGAGTCCGGCGGCGGCGGTGGTCGCGAGCCGAGTGGGTTTCACGCCAACCTCCAGTAGATGTTTAACTCCCCAGTTGCTGGCGTATTCAATCATGGTGGCGCGCAATGCTGTCTGATCCACGCGGGGGAGCGGCGCCTCGTGTTTTCCCCGCCGTGCCCGCGCGCTACCGGGAATTCCTGGTGTTGCCGGTGGCTTGCCGATCAGGCCGTACGGTCGGTTCCAATGGGCGATCGGCCGTCGGACGTGAACCGCCCCACAGCCGCCGCTGGTACGTGCGGGGTGCGGTTCGAGCGCATAAACTGTCTGGGACGTAGCCGGATGATGACCGAGAGGTGTTGTTTCGATGGGATCCCGGACGGTGGTCGCCGACGTCGCCGACGAATTGGCGCGCCGGGTCGCGACCGGTGAGTACCGGCCCGGCGATCTGATGCCGTCGGTCCGCCAGGTCGCCGACGAGTTCGGGATGAACCGGGCCACCGCGCAACTCACCCTGGGCCGGCTCGAGTCCTACGGCTTCGTCGAGGCTCGCCGCGGCAAGGGCTTCACCATCCGCGATGTCCGAGAGGAGGGCGGCATGGATGTCTACCGGCATCTGTTCCGGTTCTCCGTCACCGCGCCCGCTGTGGCCGCGGAGATGTTCACCGACATCGTCGAGGTGGAGCGCGGCATCGTGCTCGAGGCGTTGCTCGGCTACACCGCCGCCGAGAAGGTCCTCGATTCCGCCGAGCTGGCCGCGGCCGTCGACGAGCTCGAGGCGATGGCCCGGCAGAGCGTGCCCGACCACGTCCGGATCATCACCGCCGAGATCGCGCTGGTGCGCAGGGTGCTCGGCGTGCTCGGGATGAGCATGCAACGCGCCGTGCTGAACTCGGTCGCCGACATGGTCGTCGAGGTGCCCGAGGCGGTCGCCGCCTACTTCGCCGTCGCCGCCGATCTGCACGTGCTCGTCTGGCGCGCGCTGCTCGCGGTGTGGGACGCCGACTCGGACCCGACCGAGGCGCAACTGGCCCTGTTCGAGGACCTGTTCGCGCTCTACCACGAGAAGGTCATCGCCCGCTTCGACGAACTCGTCGGCGCGACACCGGCCGACGCCACGGCCGCCACCGCCTGACCGAATTGCCTCAGCTGTCTGGGTCGGAACGCTCGGCGGCCTCGGCCTGATGCTGCCAGGGCAGGTGCCGGCCCTGTGGCAGCATCGAATCGATGATCGGGCCCACATTCGGGGTGCGCGTCGAGGACAGACCCGAGCCGACCATCACCCCGAGCGCGATCGACATCACCGACAGCAGTGCCGACACCACCACCTCGAGTCCGCTCGCGGCGGTGGTGCCGGTGGTGTGCATGACGACCTCGGACACCCCGGTCAGGCTGATGCCGCCGGGCACCAGCATCCAGAACGCGGGCAGGAACGCCACCTGCCGCGGCGGCGCGTGCTTGCGCCCCTGGATCAGATAGGCGGCGGGCACCGCCATCAGGCCGCCGAGGAAGGCGCCCGTGAGCGGCCCCGACAGCGTCTTGCCGACGAACTGGGCCAGGTAGGTGACATAGAGGACGAGCAGCAGCCAGCCCACCGAGTTCTGCGGCGCGCTCGAGCGCCACGAGTGCCCGAAGCCGATCAGCAGCACCCCGATCAGGGGCGCCCACCAGCCCAGCTGGGCCTGGCTGACCGCCGGATTCGACAGCGGTCCGAGCACACTGATGCCCACGTAGAGCCCGAAGGCCAGCAGGAACAGCATGTTGATGCCGTAGACCACCCGGCTCGCGCCCGCGACCATCGACCCGGTCGCCAGCTCGATGGTGCCGTTGGTAAGCATCGCGCCGGGCAGCAGCGTGGCGATCGCCGGAATCACCAACTGGGTGGGCTGCCCACCCGAGAGCGTGCCGGGGAAGCCGAACGCCAGCACCGCGACCAGCGCCGCCGCGATCACCGGCAGGGCCAGTGACAGCAGCCGGACCTTGTCGGCGAGCTGGGTCAGCGCGCCGACGACCAGCCCGAGCACCACGTACCCGACCAGCGCCCTGGCCGCCGGATTGAGCATCATCCCCAGCCCGACGGTCAGTACCACCTGGCCGAGCAGGATCAGCCACGGTGGGCTGCCCGGTTTCGCCGACAGGATCGCGTCGAGTTCCCTCGCCGCGTCCCGTGGCGGCGGCGCGTCCGCCTCGATGTGGTCGATGAGCCGGTAGAGCCCGGCGATCTGGTCCAGCGGCAGCGTGCCGACCGAGGCGTCGAGCATGTCGATCGCGGATCCCTCCGCGGTGCGCACCCGCACGAACACCGCGGTGGGCAGCACCATGAAGTGGATGTTGTCGGTGCCGTAGCGCCTGGACAGCTTGTCGAGGATCTCCTGCACCCGCGCCGAGGTCTCGCTGGCGCCGACGAGCGCGACGCCGATGCGGCACAGCAGACTCAGCAGCTCGGCGGGCACCGGTGGCTCGTCCGGATGCGGTGGTGACGGCGCGCCCGCCGCGTAGTCGGCCCTGACCCTGGCGATGGCGCGGGCGACCCTGCGCCGCGTCGCCGTCCAGGAGGAACCCTTGCCGTCCGAAGCCATGTCACCGCCCGCAGTGTTTCGGAGCGCTGGCGCGCTCGAGTCGCGGCCCCTGGTGTCCCGCCGGTCAGGCAACGGCGCCTGACCGGCGGGACGGCCGCGACGGCCGACTGCGTCGGCCTGCCCCTCCGCGAGGTCGGGGCGTGCGGGGTCGTGCTCTTCGGGGCCGGGTAGCCGGTAGCTGAAAGGTTACCCGAGCCCCGGTGCTCAGCCGTTGAGCTTGGTCAGCCGGTCGTAGGCGGTGACGTACTCCTCGACCAGACGGTTGACCACGTCGGCGCTGCGCTCGACCTTGTTCATCATGCCGACGACCTGGCCGACCGGGTTGAAGTTCACATCCTTGGCCGCTTCGGGGTAGCGGTGGCCGCGCTTCACGCCGTCGAGGGCGACCATCATCTGCAGCGGCATCGGCAGCGGGTCGGGGTTCTCGGTGTCCTCCCACGCGTCGGTCCAGTCGTTGCGCAGCATGCGGCAGGGCTTGCCGGTCCAGGAGCGCGAGCGGATGGTGTCGTGGCTGGTGGCCTCGAGGTAGGTGTCCATCTGCGCGGGCGGCACATTGGCCTCCTCGACGGTCAGCCACAGCGAGCCGGTCCACGCGCCCGCCGCGCCCATCGCCAGCGCCGCCGCGACCTGCGCGCCGTTGCCGATGCCGCCGGCGGCCAGCACCGGGGTGTCGCCGATCGCCTCGATCACCTGCGGCCACAGCACCAGCGAGGACACCTCACCGCAGTGGCCGCCGCCCTCGGTGCCCTGGCAGACCACGAAGTCCAGCCCGGCCGCCTTGTGGTTCATCGCGTGCTTGACCGAACCGCAGAGCGCGCCGATCACCCGGCCGGAGTCCTGGATGCGCTTGACGACGTCCTCGGGCGGGGTGCCGAGCGCGTTCGCGACCAGCTTCGCCTTCGGGTGGTTCAGGATCACGTCCACCTGCGGGCCCGCGGTGGTCGCGGTCCAGCCGAGCAGCTCGTTGTGGTGCTCACCGTCGGGCAGCGCCGGCACGCCGTGGTCGGCCAGGATCTTCTGCGCGAAGTCGCGATGGCCCTGCGGAACCATCTGCGCCAGCTGCTTTTCCAGCTGTTCGGGGGTCAGGCCTTCCACGCCCTTGCCCTCGTACTTCGACGGGATCACCAGGTCGACGCCGTAGATGCCGTTGACGTGCTCGTCGAGCCAGGCCAGCTCCACTTCGAGCTGTTCGGCGGTGAAGCCGACGGCGCCGAGCACGCCGAGTCCGCCCGCGTTGCTCACCGCTGCCACGACATCGCGGCAGTGCGTGAAGGCGAAGATGGGGAACTCGATGCCGAGCTGTTCGCAGAATTCGGTACGCATACCGAACTGTAACACGTTCTATTTTGCTCGATAAGGGCCAATTTTCAGGCCGCCGCGGCCTCCAGTTCGGTCAGCGAATCCTCCAGGTGATCGAGCAGTCGATGCAGGTCGGGCAGGGTGCGGCGGCAGCCGACCAAACCGAAATCGAGATTGTCGCCATTCGAGGTGAGGGTGATGTTCACGGCCTGGCCGTCCAGCGGGATGGACAGCGGATAACTCGCGTCCAGCCGCGCGCCGTTCCAATACAGCGGCTCCCGCGCGCCCGGCACATTCGAGATGACGATATTGAACGGCGGCGTCGCCATCGAGGCGAAGCCGGGCAGCAGCATCGCCGCCATCGGGCTCAGCATCACCCCGGCGACCGCGAGTGTCTGGGCGGGCGTCAGCGAGCGGTAGACCTCCTTGTTGCGCCGGGTCGACTCGCTCACCACCCGCAGCCGCTCCAGCGGATCGGCGACATCGGTACCCAGGTTGCACAGCAGTGCCGCGATCTTCACGCCCTGGGTGTCGGTGTCGTCCTCGTCGCGCAGCGACATCGGCACCATCGCGATCATCGGCTTGTCCGGCAGGGCGTCGCGCTCGAGCAGGTAGGCGCGCAGCGCGCCGGCCGACATCGCCAGCACCACATCGTTGACGGTGGTGCCGGTCGCCTTCTTCACCTGCTTGACCCGGTCCATCGACCAGGTGCGCACCACGCATTTGCGGGCGCCGCCGATCGGCACGTTGAACAGCGTGCGCGGCGCCTCGAACGGCAGTGTCAACTGCTGCTGGAGCAGTCCGGTGCGGGTCGCCTTCATCAGCGCCGCGGTCGAGGAACCCGCCGAGCCGAGGCCGCCGAGCAGTCCGCCCAGCCGGGAGCGCTGTTCGCGCGGCGCGGCGTTTCGCTGCTTACGCGGCAGGTTCCACGGCGTCTTGATCTCGGTCGCGAAGGGATCGGTGGTGAGCGTGCGCCGCAGTAATCGCTGCGCGGAGACGCCGTCGATCAGCGAGTGGTGCATCTTCGAGTAGAGCGCGAACCGGCCGTCGGCCAGGCCCTCGACGAAATGCATCTCCCACATCGGGCGGTGCCGGTCGAGCAGGGCGCTGTGCAGGGTCGAGGCGTGGTCGAGCAAATGCTCGATCCGGCCCGGCGCGGGGAGCGCGCTGCGCTGGAGGTGGAAGTCCAGGTCGACGTCGTCGTCCTGGGTCCAGGCCAGCTGCGGTGCGCCGAGCCAGGTGGCGGGGCGCTTGCGGAAGGTCGGCCGAAAGGTCTTGTCGGCGAGCAAGATTTCGCGGAACTCGCGCAGATAGTCCGGCCCCGCGTCCTCGGGCGGCTCGAACAATTGCAGTGAGCCCACATGCATCGGGTGCTCACGGGATTCCGCGAGCAGGAACAGCGCATCCAACGGCGCGATGAACTCCATAACAGATCGCCCCCTGACGAGAGTGGTTCGGTGCAAGTCTGTAGACGATCGACCACGCTGTCGGGTCGGCACTGTGACGCATCACGTGCCGCCTCCCAAGTTACCTGCCCCATCCCGCCGGCGTCAGGTGAACGGCGACACCGCCGCACGTCCGACACGGTTGTGCGCTCCACCCAGCGAACTGGACGGTCGCGCAGATCAGGCGGTGTTTCCGGGTTCGGGTCAGACCTTCGCCGGCTCGGCCTGGCGGGCTTCGGCCGGGGGCTCGACGGCGTCGGCCAGGCGCAGCACGGCGGTGTGCTCCTCGACCGGCTGCTCGAAAGGCGCTTCCTCGACGGGGGTTTCGACGACCGGCTCGGCGGCCGCCTCGGCGACGGGCTCCGCGACCGGCTCGGCCACCTGCGGCTCGGGCGCCGGAACGGGCGCGACCGCAGGGCCTTTCGTGGTGGCGATGTCGATGCCGAGCTCGACCCTGGTCGTCTCCACCAGCGCCCGCTCCTGCTCGGCCGCGTGCCGCATGGCCTTCTGCCACAGCGAGGCCATCTCCTCCAGCTCCTCGACCGTGGCCTCCACATCGATGTGCAGCTTCAGCCGCTGCATGGTGATGTGCTGGGCGGCGGTCAGGGTGCGCAGCAGGTCTTCGCACTTGTTCGGGATCCGGCGGTGCGCCACGACCCGCAGCCGGGTCAGCATGGCGGTCGGGCGGTCCCAGATCACCTTGTGGATCTGGGCGCCGACGCCGTCGATCTCCTCCGCGGTGACGAGGTCCCACTCCCCGCAGCTGGTCAGATCGGCGCGCACCGAGGCCGAGGTCTCGAGGATGGCGGCGACCGCGGCGAGCACCGCCTCCCGGCGCCACGCCTCGTGATCGCGCTGGTCACCCACCATGTTCGACAGCTCGACATTGCGCTGCGCGGCGTCGAGTGCCTGCCTGCCGCGCTCGTCGGCCGCCGCGATGCCCTCGCGGTGGGTGCGGTTGTTGGCGATGACACCGACCAGAACTGCGGCGGCGACGACGAGCGAACCGAGGAGTGGGAGCCACTGAGTCACCCGCCGATCATTGCACCGAGGCACCGCACAGTCACCATGATCGGCGCGTTGCCTGGCGATGTCGTACGGAGTGTCGCGGTCAGCGGGGTGCCGGAACCCGGTGCAGGAAGCCGACGAGCGGCGCCAGTTCGGGGATCTGCTCGGCGTCCGAAAGTGCTTGTTCCAGTACCCGATCGTGCGTCGGGCGGGCCTTTTCGTAGGCGGCCCTTCCGGTTTCGGTGAGCTCGGTGTAGATGCCGCGCCGGTCGTCCGCGCACAGCACCCGGACCAGGAAGCCGCGATCCTCCAGCCGGTTCACCAGCCGGGTCGTCGCGCTGGCCGACAGCGCCGCCGCGCGGGCCAGCTGCGAGATGCGCATGTGCCAGCCGTCCTGGCGGGCCAGCGCGTCGAGGACTGTGTATTCGACGACCGACAGCTCGTGCTCGCGCACCAGCTCGCGCTCCAGCGCGCTCTCGATGTGCCCGTGCAGTGCGGCCAGGGTGCGCCAGCCGGTCGCCCGCACCTCGACGGCGTCATCCGCAATACCCATGGGCCGAGTATAGCTGGCGGTTGCAATAGAGCGCGTGTGCAACTATCGTCGCCTAGAGTTAGTTGCATACGCGTGATATCGGCGTAGAACGGAAGGAAGCGCTCACATGCCACTCGGTCTCATCGCCCTCGCGCTCGGGGGCTTCGGCATCGGACTCACCGAGTTCGTCATCGCCGGTCTGCTCTCGGCGGTGGCCGACGACATGGCAGTCTCCGTGCCGACCGCCGGCTACCTCATCTCCGGTTACGCGCTGGCCGTCGTCGTCGGCGCGCTCGCGCTCACCCCGGTGGTCAGCCGGTGGCAGCCCAAGCGGGCATTGCAGCTGCTCATGGTGCTGTTCACGGTCGGCAACGCCGCCTCGGCGCTGGCGCCCGGCTACGCGGCGCTGCTCGGCGGACGGGTGCTCGCCGCGCTCGCGCACGGCGCGTTCTTCGGTATCGGCGCGGTGCTGGCGGCCTCACTGGTGGCGCCGGCGAAGAAGGCGGGCGCCATCTCGATCATGTTCGGCGGGCTCACCATCGCCAATGTGCTCGGCGTTCCGCTCGGCACGTTCATCGGTCAGCAGTGGGGCTGGCGGGCCACCTTCGCGGTGATCACCGTCGTCGGGCTGGTCGCGCTGGCCGGCATCACCGCGCTGGTCCCGGACGCGCCCGCGGCGAGCGCGCGGCCGGATCTGCGGGCCGAGCTGGCGGTGTTCCGCAACGGTCAGGTCTGGTACTCGCTGGCGATGACCGTGCTCGTCTTCGGCGGCATGTTCGGGGCGTTCATGTACATCGAGCCGCTGCTCACGCGGGTCACCGGGTTCTCCGACGGCGTCGTCCCGTGGCTGCTGGTGCTCTTCGGTGTCGGCTTGTTCTTCGGCAATCTGTTCGGCGGCCGCTGGGCCGACCGCGCGCTGACCCGCACCCTGCTCGCGCTCACCCTGGCCCTCGGCCTCGCGCTGGTCGCCTTCGCGCTGCTCGCCGACCACAAGCTCGCCGCGCTCCTGCTGCTGCCCGCCATGGGCTTCTTCGGCTTCGGCGCGACGCCCGGCCTGCAGATGCGCGTGCTCGACCACGCGGCCGCCGCGCCGACGCTCGCGTCCTCGGCGAACATCGCCGCGTTCAATGTCGGCAACTTCCTCGGCGTCTGGCTGTCGGGGCTGGCGATCGGCGCGGGCTTCGGCTGGGTCTCGCCGCTGTGGGTCGGTGCCGGGTTCGCCGCCACCGGGCTGGTCGTGCTGATCGCGGCCACCCGCGGCCCGCGCACCGCGGCGCCCGCGGTCCGGGAGTCCGTCGCGGTCTAGTCGCGGTGGCCGGATGTTGACGAAATATGTCACTCCGGCCACTCGGCCGACCACCGTGCCAAATCATAGGATGACCCGGGCGAGAGTGGACCTCGCCGCGGAACGAAACGGTGGTGATCGGTGAGTAAGCGCGGATGGGTGCTGTTCCTGGCGCTCGGCGTGATCTGGGGCGTGCCCTACGCGATGATCCGGATCGCGGTCGAGAGCGTCGACCCGGTGGTCGTCGCCTTCGGGCGCACCGCGATCGGCGGCCTGCTCCTGCTGCCGATCGCCCTGTACACCAAGGCCTTCCGCGGCGTGCTCGCTCGCTGGCGAATGCTGCTGGCCTACACCGCGATCGAGATCGTCGGCCCGTGGGTACTGCTCGGTTACGCCGAGCAGACCCTGCACAGCTCCACCGTCGGCCTGCTCGTCGCGGCGGTGCCGCTGATCGCGATCGTCATCGTGACCCTGCTCGGCCACGACCGCTTCGACGGCCGCCGCACCGTCGGCCTGCTCATCGGCTTCGCCGGCGTCGCCGCGCTGGTCGGCCTCGACCTCGACCTGACCGACCCGATGGCGCTGACCGCCGTCGCGGTGACCACGGTCGGCTACGCGATCGGCCCGATCATCTACGACCGCACCCTCGCCGACCTGCCCGCGCTCGGCGTGGTCACCGCGTCGCTGCTGCTCGCCGCCCTCGTCTACACCCCGTTCACGGCCGCGTCCTGGCCCGCCCACATCCCCGCCGACGCCGCCTGGTC
The DNA here is from genome assembly GCF_042882065.1 of Nocardia sp. NPDC058244. NCBI lineage: Bacteria > Bacillati > Actinomycetota > Actinomycetes > Mycobacteriales > Nocardiaceae > Nocardia > Nocardia sp. NPDC058244. The sequence goes on from NZ_JBHVWX010000001.1 coordinate 174,415, forward strand.
GATTCTCGGCCTGGCCGTGATCTGCACGGCCACCGCGTTTCTCGTCTTCTTCGCGCTCATCGCCGAGGTCGGCCCGGCACGCGCCACCGTCATCACCTACATCAATCCGGCCGTCGCCATCGTGCTCGGCGTCGCGGCGCTGGGCGAACCGCTGACGATCGGCATGGCGATCGGATTCCCGCTGGTCGTCATCGGATCGATCATCGGCACCCGGCGGACCGCGCGGGTGCGCGACGCGCTCCCCGAACCGGTCGCCGAACCCACCTCCTGACACGAAAATCCCCGGTGGGCAACGAAAACGCTGCCCACCGGGGATCGTCCGGTCAGATCAGTTCGCCGGCGCCGTGGTGGTCGTGGTGCTCGTCGGCGCGACGGTCGTGGTCGGTGCCACCGTCGTGGTCGGCGCGGGCGCCGTGGTGGTGGTGGCCTTCGGCGCGGGGGCCTCGGCCTGGTTGGTCACCGGTTCCGGGGCCTGCGTCGTGGTGGACGGCGCGGTGGTCGACGGCGTCGTGGTGCTCGGCGTGGTCGTCGTCCCGGTCGACGAGGTGGTGGTCGGCGTCGTCGTCTTGGCGGTGCTGGTCGCCGACTTCGACGTCGTTGTGCTCGCCGCCGCCGCCGTGGTGGTGGTCGTGGCCGGCTTGGTCGGTGCGGCCAGCGCGGCGGTCACGTCGGCATCGGTCGGCGCCGACTTGGTGTTCACCGTCTCGCCCGCCTGCGCCTGCTTGGCCAGGTGGGTCAGCCACGCCGCGGCGTACTCGGCCGAGGTCATCGGCTTGCCGTTGGCGGCGTCGGAGTCACGCCAGTAGTCGAAGTGATGACCGGTGCCGTTCGGGCCGAGCGTCAGCTGGTACGGGTCGCTCATCGCCACCGGGATGGTGTTCTGGTTCGTCACGATCAGCCCGACGATCTCGTTGAACACCTTCTGCGGCAGGTACGCCAGCGGCGAGACCTGCTCGGCCGCGATGGTGTCGGCCTTGGCCGGTGCCTTCGTCTCACCCGGCTTGTAGTCCGGGTCCGACACCTTCAGCAGCACATCGAGAAAAGTCTCGTCGCTGGCCATCCAGTTCGGGTTGGCGGCGATGTCGGAGAAGGCGGCCATCGCGATCCGGCCGAGGGTGAAGGCCATGTCCTGGCCGGTGGCCGGGGTCAGGCCGTCGCGCTGCAGGTCGTCGACGTTGATCTGCCGCCCGACATTGGCGGCCAGCTGGAGCAGGGAGATGTTCTCCGGCGCCGCGCAGGTGAGGTCGCCCTCGGAGCAGAAGGAGGCGATCTTGCCGTTCAGCGCGCCGAAGCCGCCGCCGGTGGTCACGCCCTGGCCCGAGACCGGCTTGGTGCCGTTCTGGTACTTCTGGTCGAAGCCGTCCGGGTTGGCGAAGGGGTCCTCGGCGCCGATGAACGGGCCTTCCCCGGCCTTGCGACCGGCGTCGGCGAACATCACCACGCCGAGCACGTCGTCGGGGTCGACGACCGAGTAGCCGTCGGCGGGGTTGTCGTTGCCGATGCCCTCGGCGACGCGGCGCACCACGTCGGCGCCCTCGCTGTAGCCGACGATGGAGAACTTGGTGTCCGGGCAGGCGGCGGAGATCTCGCGCATCACCTGCTGGGTGTTGGCCACGCCCTGGTTGACCGCGTCCTCGTAGGTCCGCATGTCCGCCGGGTAGGCGATGTAGATGGCCGCGTACTGGCCCTCGGCGAGGTCGTCGCGCGGGGCGTTCACCACCGGGTCGACCCACACGCTGCTGTGATCGCCCGACAGCGCCGCGGGCAGCGGGTTGCCGTTCGCGTCGAGCAGCATCGCCGTCGTCCCCTCGACGGGGGTGTCGTTGCGGCCCGCCACCGAGATGGTCACCATCTCGCGGCACTCGGTCACCGAGGTGGTCAGCTGGTAGGAGGGGGACTCGGGCTGCGACGTCACCGCGAACGACGCGGCGACGATGGCCGCGACACCCAGCGCCGCCGGTGCGGCGACAGCCGAAGCGATGCGATGTTTCGCAAGGAACTCGCGCAGATTCATGGTGTGATCCCGTTCGAATGACCTACAGGTGGGCAGGCCCCCCGACGGGCCGTTTGTCACGACCTTTGTCGTCCCACCTCGGAAGATCGTTACTGCCGCGAACAGGAATAAGGTGCCCCCGATTCCGGGGCATCCGGCCCGGCTCCCGGACTTCGTGCTGGTAGGAGCCGTTCACTCGAGCCGTCTCAGCGAGGACCGTTGGTATTGAGGAACACCACGACGCCGTCCCCGAGCGCGCCGTCGGCATCGAGCGCGAGCGTCGCCGCCATCGCCTTCGCGGTATAGACGGGTTCGAGGTGCAACCCGGCCTCGGCGGCCAGCGCCTCGGCCCGCGCGCCCTGCGCGGTGGGGTGGCCGTAGCCGGCGCCGAGCTGGTCCTCGACGAGGATCAAGCGGTCGGCCGACAGCGTCAGCTCCGGCAGCCGCGCACCGCGCGCCCGCAGCAGCGCCGCGGTCCGGCGGGCCGAGCGCAGCAGGGTTTTCGCGTCGAGCCGGAGCTGATCGTTGACGACAACGCCGACCACCCGCGTCGACAACCCCGCCAGCTCGAGTCCGAGCAGCAACCCGGCGGCGGTCCCGCCCGAACCGATCGCGGTGACGATGTGCGTCGGCTCCGGCACCACCCCCGCGGCCACCTGATCGGCGAGTTCCAGCGCCGCCTCGACATAGCCGAGCACCCCGACCGTCGACGACCCACCCGCGGGCAACAGATACGGCAGCTTGCCGCCCGACGAGTGCCGTGCCAGCAGGTACGGCACCGCGGCGATCGTGCGCGCCTTGGTGTGGGTGAAATGCAGGGTGGCCCCGCTGCGTTCGAGCCGCGCCAGCTGGGCGCGCACATGGTCGTCGATCGGCTGATCGACCAGCGCCAGCGCGGTGCGCAGTCCGTGCTCCCTGGCGTACAGCGCGGTCGCCAGGCCCCAGTTCGTCCCGAGCCCGCCGACGGTGAGGATCGTGCGCCGCCCCCGCCTGCGGGCATCGGGGAGCAGCCATTCGAGCTTGCGGATCTTGTTCCCGCCCCAGCCGCCGTCGCCGAACTCGCCGTCGTCCGCGAGCCACAGCTGGGCTCGGCCGACGGCGAGTTCGGGCAGCGGGCGCAACGGGGTCGGTCCGGTGCCGAGCCGCAGATGCGGCAGAGTGTCGCGGAGCTCGCCGAACCGTTGGTGCAGTAGTGCGGTCATACCCGTGACTAGATCACCGCATCCCGTCCTTGTCACCCGTCCAGTTCCGCGACCTCGCGCACCGAGTCCGCGATGGCCCGGAAGTCCTTGCGCAGGATGGCACCGTGGTTGCTCGGCACCTTCGCGCCGATCCGGATGTTCGGATTGCGGGTGGTCGCCGCGTCGAGTCCGCTGCGGATCTTCTCCTGCTCGTCGCGCTTGCTGCCGAACGAGGTGCCCGAGGCCACCACGTAGCGCACCGGCACGGTGATCGCGTCCAGCACCGGACCCAGTTCGCTGGTCCGCGACAGCTTGCCGAGCTCGATATTGCTCTCGGCCTGCTGCGCCGCCGTCATCCGCGGGGCCAGGCCGGTCGGGCGCATCAGCGGCATGAACCAGCTCAACCGCTTGAACAGCGTGCGGATCCGCTCCTCCATGGCGTCGTCGAGCCAGTCGTACGGGAAGGCGCCGTCGACCAGCACCGCGCCGATGGCCCGCTCCGGGTTCCGCTCGGCCCAGTGCGCGCCGACGACGGCGCCGTAGGACCAGCCGACCACCAGCGCCCGCTCCACACCCCTGGCCGCCAGCACCGCGTCGACATCGCGCACGGCGGCCTCGAAGGAGTAGTCGGCGGACAGCTTCGACTTCTTGCCACGCGCCCGCTCGTCGAAGGTGATGTGCCGGAACCCGGGGCCCAGCTCGGCGATGGTCTTGCGCCAGTAGCCCTGGGTGGCGAACTGCCCGTTCAGGTACAGCACCGCGATCCCGTCGCCGCCGGTATCGGTGACGGCCAGCTCCGTGTCGTCGACGGCCACCATGCCGGTCCAGGCGGTGGGGTTCGTGTGTCGTGCGGTCATTCGGGATCACCCTCTCGGTTCGTGCTCGTTGATTGCGACAACTGTCGCGAGCCGACCTGACACCGACCTGACACCCGGCTGACGCGCCCGCTGATACCGCGCCGCGCGGGGTCTCGCCGCGGCGCCGCGGTCGCCATAGAATTGGCTGTTCGCTCGCACCACATTTCGGAGGACACCAGAACAAGCAAATTTTCCAGGTACTCAGGAAGGTGACCAATGTCGGTTTCTCGGAATGTTCTGGTGTTCGTCTGCACGCTGGGTCTGCTGGCCGCGTGTTCGTCGAACGACACCGCGCCGGATTCGACCGCGACCGCCCGCCCGACATTCTCCAGCGATGACCCGGCCAAAGCCGATGCCATCATGAAGATCGTCGACGACTACATGGCGCAAGCGCACCTCAAGTCGGTGATCGTCCGGGTGACGATCGACGGCAAGGAGATCGTCACCGCGGCCAGGGGCGAGTCGATGACCGGCGTGCCCGCCACCACCGACATGCATTTCCGCAACGGCGCCGTCGCGATCTCCTATGTGTCGACGCTCCTGCTGATCCTGGCCGACGAGGGAAAACTGAGCCTCGACGACAAACTCTCGAAATACCTGCCCGATATTCCCAACGCCGACCGCGTGAATCTGCGACAGCTGGCCCAGATGACTTCGGGCTATCACGATTTCGTGCTCGGAAACGAGAAATTCGCCGAGATCGCCTACGCGGATCCCTACAAGGCGTGGACCACCCAGGACCAGCTCGCGCTCGCGATCGACGACCCCCTGTGGTTCGAACCGGGAACCAACTGGGCCTACGCGCACACCAACTACGTCCTGCTCGGATTGGCGCTGGAGAAGGTCACCGGTAAGTCGCTCGCGGATGCGTTGCAGGAGAAAGTACTCGGCCCGCTCGACCTGAAGAACACCGTGCCGAACCTGACCCCCTATATCCCCGAGCCGGTCCTGCACACGTTCACCTCGGAGCGCCGCGAGTACTTCTCGTTGCCTGCCGATATCCCCTTCTACGAGGAGTCGACCTACTGGAATCCGTCGTGGACGATCAGCCACGGCGCCATCCAGACCAGCGATATCCACGACCTCGAACGCAGCGCCGTCGCCATCGGCAGCGGCGAACTGCTCTCCGACGAGTCCTACCGGGCGATGACGACCACCGACCTGCGCGGCAAGACCACGGCGGTTCCCGGCTGCGTCAACTGCCGCCCGCTCGACGATTTCCAGACCTACGGCCTCGGCCTCTGGCTCACCGGCGACTGGTCCTTCCAGAACCCGCTGTTCTACGGCGGCGCCGCGGTCAACGCCTACCTGCCGTCGGAGAAGATCGCGATCGCGGTCGCCGTCACCTTCCTGCCCGAGGCGTTCAGCGCCACCGGCGGCTACGCCAACGGCGGTGACGCGCTGTTCCGCAAGATCGGCGCGTACCTCGCGCCCGACGACGCCCCACCGGTCAAGCAGGACGCGCCAGCGCAGGGCGGGTCGTAGCCGATGGCCGACTGGGACGGCGCCGGCTACGCCCACATCAGCGCGCTCCAGCGGACGATGGCGACGGCAGCGGTCGAGTCCGTCACGGTCGCGGGGGCCGAGCGCGTGCTCGACGTCGGGTGCGGCGACGGCTACGTGTCGCGCCTGATCGCGACCCGGGTTCCCGAAGGTTCCGTCCTCGGCGTCGACCCGTCGCCACGGATGATCGAGGTCGCCCGCACCGCCGACGACCAGCTCACGAACGTCGATTTCCAGGTCGGCGACGTCACGACCATGGCCTTCGACCACGAATTCGACCTCGTCGTCTCGTTCAACGCCCTGCACTGGGTGGTCGACCAGGAGACCGCCTACCGTCACATCGCCGCCGCGCTCGCCCCCGCCGGACGCGTCCTGGTGCAGTACGTCTGCGCAGGCCGACGCCCGAGCGTCGAGTCCGTCGCTATGGCGGTCACCGCCGACGCGCGGTGGTCGGCGGCCTTCGCCGATTTCCCGCGCCCCTACGTGCACATCGACCCCGACGCGCTCCCCGCGATCGCGGCGAGCGCCGACCTCGACGTCACCGCGCGATCCGTCACCGACCGGGAATGGGACTTCGGCTCCCGCGACGCCTTCACCCGCTGGTGCACCGTCGGTTTCGCGGACTGGACCGCCCGCCTCCCCGCCGCCGACGTCCCCGCTTTCGTGCACGAGGTCGTCGACCGCTACGAGGCCGTCATCGGCAGGCCCGGCCTGTTCCGATTCCTGCAGATGCGGGCCGAACTCACGCGCCGCGCGAACGAATAAGCGCCCCGGGCGGTATCACCAGAGGTCGACCCACTGCGGCCGCTGCGGCACATCGAATCCGGCCGCGCGCCCGCGCACCAGCACCGGTATCTCAGCACCGACGGCGTACCGCCGCACCATCTCTTTCGCGGTCGAGCGCCGGAACTCGTTCATCGCGAACCGCTTTCGCAGCCGGTGTTCGGCCCCTGTTTCCGGGTGGGTGAACGTCGCCTCGATATGCACGCGATGAGTGGCGAACGGATTGTTGTTGGCGCGCGTCACCCGGTGACCGGAATCGGTCACCGTCGCGATCACCGAAGCGGCCGTCCTGCGCAAATACGCCCGCCGCGCCTGCCAGACGATCGCGAGGACCAGCGGCCACGTGAGGAGCGCGAACAGCATCCCGCCCAGGAACCCGAACACCACCGCGACGGACTCGTCCGCCCACCGCGCGAGCATCATCGCGACCCGGAGCACGCCGGAGAAGTACAGCGCGGCGGCCAGCGCCGACACGATCCAATACACCGGCACGACCGGGCTGAACAGCGTTTTCATCCCCACCCTGATTTCCGTCATCGGCAACCGGCCGATCCTCCCACTGGATAGTAGCGATCGGACTGTCCGGCCGGTGATCGTCAGCCTTCGCTCGCGGCGAGCTGCGCGCGCAGCGTATCCATCCCCATGCCGCCCATGCGTAACGCGCGGGTGTGGAATTCTTTCAGCGAGAACGATTCTCCGGCACGGCTCCGCGCCTCCTCGCGAGCGGCGAGCCATCCGCGCTCACCCAATTTGTACGCCGGCGCCTGACCCGGCCAGCCCAGATAGCGGTCGATCTCGAAACGTGCCCTGGCCGGTTCGGTCAGCGCGCGGGTCAGCAGAAACTCCAGACCGAGCTCGGGGGTCCACCGTTCGCCCTCGTGGAATCCGGTGCCCGCGGGAATCGTCAACTCCAGATGCATGCCGATATCCACGATCACCCGTGCGGCACGGAGCAATTGTTCGGTCAGCATCCCGAACAGGTCACCGTCATCGCTCAGATAGCCGAGTTCGCGCATGAGCCGCTCGGCGTATAGCGCCCACCCCTCGCTGTGCCCGTCGACGAACGACAATATGCGCTGATATCTGTTCAGCCCGTCCGCCGTGAGCACGGTGATCGCGTGCAGATGATGCCCCGGCACCCCCTCGTGATAGACGACGCTGACCTCCCGCCAGGTGCTGAACTGCTCCTTGCCCGCCTCGAGCGACCACCACATGCGCCCCGGCCGCCGCAGATCCTCACTCGGCCCGAGGTAATACGCGCCGACGCCCCCGCCCGGCGGCGCGATCCTGCACTCCAGCGGGCCCGCCGCCGCGGGAATGTCGAAATGCGTGCCGCGCAATGCCGTCAGCGCCGCGTCGGCGGTGCGCTGTAACCACGCTTCGAACGCGGCGGCACCGTGTATCCAGTACTTCGGATCGGCATCGAGCACCGCCGCCGTTTCGGCCGGCGTCTTCCCCGGCGCGATCCGAGCGGCGACAGCGCGCATGTCGGCTTCGATCTCGGAGAACTCGCGCCATCCCCAGTCATAGGCTTCCCGCGGATCGATATCGGCGCCGGTGAAATACCGTGACCACAGCCGATACGTCCGCTCGCCCACCGCGTCCGCGACAGGCGCCCGCGGTGCCAGCTCGTTCCGCAGGAAGTCGGCGAACTCGCCATAGGCCGAATCGGCCGCGCGCGCAGACTGTTCCAGCTCATCGACCGGCGCACCGGCCACCTCGCGAGCGGGGGCGATCAAGCCGGTGAAGAAGCCGAGGTCACCGCGGCGGCCCGCCCAGGTTTCGGCCTGCTCGGCGGTCTTGTCGAGCTGCCGCCGCGCGGAGATCCGGCCGTCCTCGGCCGCCGCCACCAGCGAAGCCCGCACTCCGCGAAGAGCGTCGGGCACCTGTCCCATCCGCGCGGCGATCACCGCCCACTCCGCGGCTGTCTCGGTGGCCATCAGATCGAACACCATCCGGATGTCCTGCGCCGGACTGGCGATCACATTGAGCGAGGCCGCCCGCAGCCCCGCATCCTGCACCTCGAGTTCGCTCCCCAGGCGTTCACAGAACACCGCCTTGGCCACCCGTTCGCTGTCGGAGCCGGGGTCGATCGCGGCCATGTCGCCCAACGCCTTCCGGGCGACCTCCGCCCGCAGCCGATGCCCCGCGGGCGAATAGTCGGTCAGCCGATCCGCGTACCCGGCGATCCCGAACAGCGTCGCCTGCACCGGATCGGCAGCCGCGTACTCCGCGACATACCGATCACAGACCTCGTGCACCCCCGAAGCGGATTCCATACCGCCACGCTAACCGCCGGGAGCACACGATCTGCCCGGCCGTGACGGCCTGCGCTCAGCTCGGAGTCGGATCCAAGTGCGCGAGCAGCGGGCGCACCAGGGCCTCGGCGGCGGACTGGGGAGCTTCGGGGTCGTCGGCGACGTAGCGCAGGAATCCCTGCTGGAAGCAGGCGCCCATCAGGAGCGCGGCCACGGCGTCGGGATCCGCGTCGGCCGCGACCCGCCCCAGACCCTGCTCGGCGCGCAGGTACTTCGCCAAGTTCTCGACGACAGCATGGGGACCGGCGTCGTACTTGCGCATGCCGTCACGGGTGGCGGCCATGAGTGTGGGCTGCGACGCGATCGAGGCCATCATCGGGAAGCCTCGCTGATAGAACCGCAGGCCGCCGTGCACGACGTCGATCAGGTTGGCTTCCACCGTTGCCGCGCCCGGGGTCGGCGCACCGGAGAAGGCCGGCATGCGCTCGCTCAGCACGAACTTGAGCAGCTCGTCCTTGTCGCGAAAGTACTTGTAGATCAAAGGTTCTGAACACCCGGCCACCCTGGCGATCTCCTTGGTGGTGGTTCCGGCCACACCTCGCGTCCGCATGGCTTCCGCGGCCGCGTCGAGGATCCGTTCCCGCGCACTCATCAAAGCTCTCCTCTTGACAGGTTAGTGAACGCTCACCATCATAGAGGTTAGTGAATATTCACTAACCCCTAGCGAGGAGAAACCCATGAAGATCACCGTGCTCGGCGCGAACGGCGGCACAGGCACCGAGATCGTCCACCAGGCACTGGCGGCCGGTCATGACGTGACGGCCGTTGTTCGCGACCCCGCGAAAATGCCCGGCGACCTTCGTGACCGAGTCGACCTCGTCACCGCTGATCCGATGAACGCCGGCGACCTTCGCGACGCTGTGGCAGGCCGCGATGTCGTCCTTACGGCTATCGGCGGTCGTGAGATGCGTGCGCCGACCAGCGTCTGCGCCGACAGCATCCGCGCGGTGATCGCCGCACTGGGCGCCCGCGGCCGACTGGTGATGGTCAGCAACAGCGCCATGGCCCCTGGGCCCGGCGACGACTCGTTCACCCGCTTCGTCGTCAAACCGCTGATCCTGCGCCCGCTGCTGCGAGGCGCGCTTGCCGACATGGCCGAAGCCGAACTGCACCTGCGCAATTCGAGCCTGGATTGGACCGTCGTGCGCGCCGGCCGGCTGACCGACGGGCAGGGCAAGGGCCGCTATCGCAGCGCGGTGGACCGCAATGTCCTGGGTGGCTTCCAGATCGGCAGGGCGAATCTCGCCACGGCGATGCTCGACGCCGCAGGCAATCCGGCCTCGATCGGCCAGGTCATCTCCGTCGCCAACTGAGCATCGGACGAATCCTTCCTTCCATCCCTGACAGGAGCTCCGATGCGTACCCGCATCAGCAATGTCCCCCGGTGGCCGCTACCGCTGTTCCGGGCAATCGTGACGACTGCGGCGGTGCTGGTCTTCGCCCAAGCCGCCCTGGCCGGCGGCTTCCTGGCCGGACACTTCGAGGCCTTGGCCACGCACAGCCGCAACGGCACCCTGGTGACACTGGTGTTCGGAGTTCAGCTCGGGTGCGCGGTGCTGCTGTGGCGCAAGGGCGGTGCCCCCGCGTGGCCCGCCCGGGCCGCGGTCGTTCAGTTATCGATCGCGGGGGCGCTGATCCCGCTCGGCGCGGAACGTGTGCTGGCGATACACATTCCGCTCGCGGTGGGATTGACCATAGCTGGCTCCCGTCTACTCCGATGCAACCACCGACCACTACGAAATCATCCAGCGCACAGCGCAGCTCGACATCCTGCCGAGCCTGCGCACCGAAGCGTGGACCTACCACGGAACCTTCCCCGGACCGACCATCCGGGCGAGATCCGGACGGGCGACCTCGGTGCGCCACCGCAACGAACTGCCCCACCCGACGGTGGTGCACCTGCACGGCGGGCACACACCCGCCGACAGCGACGGCTACCCGATGGACCTGATCCTCCCTATCGGCACGACCACCACACCCCAGCGGAGCCACGGCCACGGCACCACCGGCACGACGGCCGCGCCCGCCTACGGCGAACGCACCTACCTGTATCCGAACCGTCAACGCGCCGCATCGCTCTGGTATCACGACCACCGGCACAGCTTCACCGGGCCGGCGGTCTGGCGTGGCCTGGCCGGATTCCACTTGATCGGCGACGACATCGAAGACGCCCTGCCGCTACCGCGCGGTGACCGTGACATCCCCCTGCTCATCAGCGACCGCTCCTTCGCTGTCGACGGCTCGTTCGCCTCGGAGGCTTGCTCGACCGGTCGATCCGCCACAGCCACATCGACATCTCCCCCCGCTGAACGATTCGACGTGATCATCGACTTCAGCGCGTACTCGCCCGGCACATCGGTCCGATTACGCAACATCCTCGACACCGGCCCGGCTGCCGACATCATGCGCTTCGACGTCACCGGCTCACTGCGCCGCGATGACACCACCGTCCCCGATCAGCTCGCCCCCTTGGAGCGACTGGATCCGGCTGCTGCCGTCGCCGAACGCACCTTCCTGTTCCAGTTGGGCCCGGCCGGATGGTCGATCAACGGCGCGCCCTACCAGCCTGGCCGTGCCTTGGCGCAACCACGCCTGGGCGCCGTTGAAATCTGGCGCTTCATCACCGATTTCCACCACCCGGTACACGTCCACCTCGACCCGTTCCAGGTCGTCTCCCGGAACAACCGCCCACCCGGACCCTTCGACAGAGGCTGGAAAGACACTGTCGACGTCCGCCCAGCCGAAGCCGTCGAAGTCGCGGTCCGCTTCACCGACTACCCCGGCCCGTTCATGCTGCACTGCCACAATCTCGAACACGAGGACATGGCGATGATGGCCGACTTCACGGTGACGTAGCTCGTCGGGCGGGCCACGATCTGGGCCCGGGTCAGCCCCTGGCCATGTCGACGAAGCGGCTCAGGTGCAGCTGGTGGGCGACGGTGATGGTGGCGGTGGGGCCGTTACGGTGCTTGCCGACGATGAGGTCGGCCTCGCCGCCGCGGGGGTCGTCGCGTTCGAAGGCGTCGGGGCGGTGCAGCAGGATGACCATGTCGGCGTCCTGCTCGAGCGAGCCGGACTCGCGGAGGTCGGACACCATGGGGCGCTTGTCGGTTCGCTGTTCCGGACCACGGTTCAGCTGCGAGATCGCGATCACCGGAACTTCGAGTTCCTTGGCCAGCAGCTTGAGGTGTCGCGAGAATTCCGAGACTTCCTGCTGTCGCGATTCGACCTTCTTGCCCGAGCTCATCAGCTGGAGGTAGTCCACCACCACGAGTTTCAGATCGTGCCGCTGCTTGAGCCGTCGCGCCTTGGCCCGGATCTCCATCATGGTCAGGTTCGGCGAATCGTCGACGAACAACGGCGCCTCACTGATCTCGCTCATCCGCCGAGCCAGCTTGGTCCAGTCGTCGTCACTCATCCGCCCCGACCGCATATCACCGAGCTTGATCTTCGCCTCCGCCGACAACAGACGCATGACGATCTCGGTCCGGCTCATCTCGAGCGAGAAGATGACACTCGCCATCCCATGCTTGATCGAGCAACTCCGCATGAAATCCATGCCGAGCGTGGAGTTGTGGGTCGGCACCATCGAGCGGCCCGCCAGATACAGGTGATCGGCGTTGTCGACCTCGACGCAGCGCACCGGGACGGATTCGACGCGGCGTACGTCCACGATGTACCGCGCATCGGACCGGGCGGTGCTGTGTGAGGCGCGACGCTCCTTGTGCAGCAGCGCCTTGCGGTACAGGCCGAAGACCTCGTCGTCGGTGGCGAAGGTGAGGGTGTAGCAGGTCGAGGACTGTTCGGATCGCCCGCGCACCCGCCTGGTGGTGACTCCGCAGCGGTAACCGAGGCCGACGACGAGTTCCTCGACGTCACGGAACAGACGTTCGTCGGTGACGGCGAACTGCACGGACCCGCCGTGCGTGACGGTCCCGTCGGTGTCGAGCAGCCCGGCCAGCAGCGCCCGGCGCTGCGCTTCGGAAGCGCGCAGGTATTCGCTCGGGATGTGCTTGTCGCCCAGCACCGGTTCGGGGGCGGGCAGCGTCAGCTGGTAGCGGCCGGGTGCGGACGGCGAGGGCGTCGCGACGATGCCTTCGCCCTCGATCCGCGCGACGATCTCCGGGTCGAAGCAGGTGAGCTGCGCGGCTGCGGAGGTGCCGTCGCCGAGCCAGGCGCCGAGGGTGTACGGCGGGACCAGCAGGTCCCTTGTCGGCAGCTGTAGCGGCCGGGTGTTGGTGACGGAGTGGTTGAGTCGCCGGTCCGCGGTCGTGCAGCGCAGCGTGTTCGCGATGTCGGCGGTGGTGCGAACCCCGGGGGTGACCGGATGGCGCCGCGGTCGGCCCGCTGCCGCTTCCTGCGCGGAACGCCGGGATTCCCGGGTGTCGGTGAGCCACTGGTGCTGCTCGTCGGCGACGAGCACTGTCCCGTCGGAGAATTCGATTTCGTAGCAGGGCCGGTCGGTCATGACCTCGGTAGCCGCGACCACCCGCGTGGGGTGACCGTCGGCGTCGAGCAGTTCGTCACCGACGCGGACCTCGCCCATCGTCGTCCACCCGGTCGGTGTCGGCAGCGGGGTGTCCAGCGCCAGTGCCTTACCGACACCGGGGCGGGCCGCGACGATGATCATCTGGCCGGCGTGGAGGCCGTTGGTGAGTTCGTCGAGTTCGGTGAAGCCGGTGGGGACGCCGAGGGAGATGCCGCCGCGGGAGGCGATGGAGTCGATCTCGTCCATGGTGGGCTGGAGGAGTTCTTCCAGCGGGGTGAAGTCCTCGGTGGTGCGGCGCTCGGTGACCTCGTAGATCTCGGCCTGGGCGCGGTCGACGACCTCGGCGACGTCCTGGCCGTCGGCGCCGGCGTAGCCGAACTGGACGATGCGGGTGCCCGCTTCGACGAGGCGGCGCAGGATGGCCTTCTCGGCGACGATCTCGGCGTAGTAGCCGGCATTGGCCGCGGTGGGCACGGTCTGGGTCAGGGTGACCAGGTACGGCGGGCCGCCGATGCGCTTGAGCTCGCCGCGGCGGTCGAGACCGGCCGCGACGGTGACGGGGTCGGCGGGTTCGCCGCGGCCGTACAGGTCGAGGATGGTGTCGTAGACGGCCTGGTGGGCGGGGCGGTAGAAGTCGCCGGGGCGCAGCACCTCGACCACGTCGGCGATGGCGTCCTTGCTCAGCAGCATGCCGCCGAGGACGGACTGCTCCGCGGCCATGTCGTGCGGGGGCTGGCGGCCGAAGTCCTCGCCGGGGGGCTCGGGCGGGAAGTCCGTATGCGCGCGGTCACCGGTGGTAGTCACCAGAATCGACCGTCCTCTCTGCCCGCAGAACCGGGGGTTTCACATCGATGAACTCGTTGTACTCCCGGGCACCGACACGGATGTCAGCAATCGGTTGCCTGCGTGATTCCCGGGGCCGCGCGCAGGGCGATGCGACGAACCTAAGCGACGTTTCCGGGCGTCGCCAACCCGATATGTGCACACAACTGTGGATAACTTGGGGGTAGTTCACCCAGTGTTGTGCAGCTCCTGTGGAAAACGTGGGGAAAACCCAGGTCAGTGCGGTGGAACGCCCTGCTAGGCCCCGTTTTACCCAACCCTCCACCTGTGGATGAAAGAAGTTCCGGCGTGTCGGTCAAGGTGAACGGCCGGGCGTGTTGGGTAAACAGCGATGGTGCAGGCTATGACTGGAGTCACAAATCTGCCGGTCGGTTTCCGCAACCATCCACAGGCCGAATAACGGGAGGTCAGCGGATTGCCGACCGTCGGCCGCCTCCGGTGACCTGCACAGGAGCGATCTTCGGCTATCGGTCAGTTATCGCGAAACCGGCCGTAAAAAGGCAACGAGAAACCACCCCCGTGTCGAACACGGGGGTGGTTCTCAGCGAACTCAGTTCGCGGCAACCTCGAGGTTGAACTTGGCAGCCACATCGGGGTGCAGGTGCACCACGATGCCGTGCTTGCCGGTCGCCTTGATGTGCGACTTCGGCAGCTCGATGCTGCGCTTGTCCACCACGGGGCCACCGGCGGCCTTGATGGCGGCGGCGACATCGGCGGTGGTGACCGAACCGAACAGCTTGCCGCTGTCGGCGGTCTTCACGGCCAGCGAGACCGCTTCGAGGCCCTCGATGGCCTGCTTCAGCTCGTTGGCGTGATCGAGGTCGCGCACCTTGCGGGCGTCCTGCGCCCGGCGGATGCCCTCGACCTGCTTCTGGGCGCCACGGGTGGCCACGATGGCCAGGCCGCGGGGCAGCAGGTAGTTGCGGCCGTAGCCGTCCTTGACCTCGACGAGATCGCCCGGGGCACCGAGGTTGTCGACATCAGCGGTGAGGATGAGCTTCATCTGTCTGACTCCCTTTCTCAGCGAGCGGTCGACACGTAAGGCAGCAGGGCCACCTCACGCGAGTTCTTGACGGCGACAGCGATATCACGCTGGTGCTGGACGCAGTTGCCGGTGACGCGGCGGGCGCGGATCTTGCCGCGATCGCTGACGTACTTACGCAGCAGCGTGGTGTCCTTGTAATCGATATTGACGATTCCGGACTTGCTCTCCTTGCAGAAAGTGCAAGCCTTCTTCTTCAGCACCTTTTCGCGCGCGGGCGCTTTAGGCATGGTCTTCTCTCCGTACTATGAGTGCCGTTCCTCAGAACGGCGGTTCGTCATCCATGCGGCCGCCGCCCCCGAAGGAGCCGGCCGCGGGCGCGCTACCCCACGGATCGTCGTTGCCGGCGTTTCCGCCGCCCGACTGTCCGCCGCCGTTGTTGGCGTTGTAGCCGCCTGCGCTTGCACCACCACCGGCATTGCCGGAACCGCCACCGAAGCCACCGCCTCCGCCGCCGCGACCGGCCTTGGAGACCTTGGCCGTCGCGTAGCGCAGCGAGGGGCCGACCTCGTCGACCTCGAGTTCGACGACCGTGCGCTTCTCACCCTCGCGGGTTTCGTAGGAGCGCTGCTTGAGCCGTCCGCTCACGATCACGCGAGCGCCTCGGGTCAGGCTCTCGGCGACGTTCTCCGCTGCTTCACGCCAGATGTTGCAGCGCAGGAACAGGGCCTCGCCGTCTTTCCATTCGTTCGAATTGCGATCGAACACGCGGGGAGTCGAAGCGACGGTGAAATTCGCCACCGCTGCGCCCGCGGGCGTGAAACGAAGCTCAGGGTCTGCCGTCAAGTTTCCGATGACGGTGATGACCGTGTCGCCTGCCATGGGGGTTCCTCCTGCTCGGGGTGCAGTCCGCGTCTCGCTGTCGCGCTAGAGCCTAAAGACAGGCACCGACGAAAACGAGAGTTTGCTCTGCGGACTACTTGTCGTTGCGCAGAACCTTGGTGCGCAGCACCGTCTCGTTCAGGCCCAGCTGGCGATCGAGTTCGCTCACGGTGGCCGGGGTCGCGGTCAGTTCGACGACCGCGTAGATGCCCTCGGCCTGCTTGGCGATCTCGTAGGCGAGCCGACGACGGCCCCAGATGTCGACCTTGTCGACCTTGCCGCCCTCGGTCTTGACGACGTTGAGCAGGTTATCCAGGGACTGCCCGACGATGCGCTCGTCCAGGCTGGGGTCGAGGATGACCATCACTTCATAATGACGCACGGACCAATCACCTCCTGTGGACTAGGAAACGGCCATGGACTTTCCATGGCAGGAGGGTTCGTTGCGTCAGCAACCCGGTAAGGCTACATGAGCGGGCCCTGAGCAGCGAAATCGATCTTCGTCGCGGGTGTGCACCGGTGATCGGCGTGTCGCCGCATACTGTGGTCGCCATGACCACAGCCGCCGACTCGCAGCAGCGCGCAGCACGCGGCGCGGCGCGGGCCACGGCGCTGACATTTCTCGTCGTGCTGCTGTGCGGGCTCACCCTCGCGCTGGCCTATGCCAACAAGGCGCGGTGCGCGGGCGGCGCGATCGATGAATCCGGTCGCAGCCTGATATTCGATGTCCGCAAGGATTCGGATGTCTGCTATTCGGATATCCAGTTCCTCTGGCTCGGCCGGGAGATCGACAACCACGTCTTCCCGTACGTGGACGGCGGGATCACCGAGGACGGCGCGCTCACCGGCGGCGCGGTGGAGTACCCGGTGCTCAGCGGCGTGCTCATGTGGGCCGGCGCGATCGGGGTCGCCAACGACGCCGATTTCCTCTGGCACTCGGCGCTGCTGCTCACCCCGTTCGCCCTGCTCACGGCCTGGATGCTGGCCCGGCTGGCAGGCCCGGCCGCGCTGCTGTGGGCGATCGGGCCGCCGCTGGTGCTCTACGCCTTCCACAACTGGGAACTGCCGGTGGTGTGCACGGCGGTCGCCGCGGTCTACGTGATGACCATGCTGACCGGCTTGTCGGTGCGCACCCGCGGGATCATCGCCGCGGTGCTGCTCGGGCTGGGCTTCTGCCTCAAGCTCTATCCGGGCATCTTCGTGCTCCCGCTGGCGATGTACGTGCTCACCGAGGGCGCGCCGCGCGGCCCGCGCAGGTTGCGTGAGCTCGATGTGGCGGGCGCCGCGCAGACGCTGCTGGCGGCGATGGGCACGGTGGCGGCAGTGAATCTGCCGTTCATGGTGGCCGGGGTCGACGGGTGGCGCGCCTCGATCACCTTCCAGCAGCTGCGCCAGGCCGACATCACCACCAATTCGATCTGGTACTGGGGCCACCCGCTGATCTTCGGCCGCGACGCCGAGACGACCACCACGTGGCACGACATGGTCGCCGTCGCCTCACCGGCGCTGATCCTGGCGTCCTTCGGGCTGGCGATGTGGCTCGGCGTGCGCCGCTGGACACCCACCTCGCCGTTCCCGTGGGTCGGCGTGAGCGGCGCGATGCTGTGCGGATTCATGCTTTTCCACAAGGTCCACTCACCCCAGTACACCCTGTGGATAATTCCGTTCCTGGTCCTGCTCGAGGTCCCGTGGTCACTGGTCGCGGCCTACCTCGTCGCCGACGCGGCGGTCGGCATCGGCGTCTTCCGCTACTTCGCCGCGCTCGGCGAGGGCGAGGGCGTCGACCTGATGGAGGGCATCGTCCAGTTCGGTGTCTGGCTCCGCACCGCCCTGCTCATCGCCCTGTTCTTCCTGTTCCTGCGCGCGGCCTTGCGCGGCCGCCGCACCCCGGCGCCCGTCGAAACCGCCACCGCCGCACGCGAACTGCAACCGGTCGCCTGAGCCGACGACAGCGGCGGCGGTCCCGATCCGGGATCCGCCGCCGCTGTCGCTTCGGTACTGCCGCTGCTCGATCAGCTGACCGGGGCGGTTTCCTTCGACTCGTCGATCGCGTCGGGCTCGTTCTTGCGGTTGCGCATGATGGACGAGATGAACGCGGCGCCGATGAAGGCGACACCGATCAGGCCGGTGATGAGCTCGTCGACGTGGATGCCGATGGAGACGAGCAGGATCGCGGCCAGCGCGCCGATCGCCCAGTGGGCGCCGTGCTCGAGGTACACGTACTCCGACAGGGTGCCCTGGCGGACCAGGTACACCGTGATCGACCGGACGAACATGGCGCCGATGAAGCCGAGGCCGAGCGCGATGATGATCGGGTCGGAGGTGATGGCGAACGCGCCGATCACGCCGTCGAAGGAGAACGACGCGTCGAGGACCTCGAGGTAGAGGAACATGAAGAACGCGGCCTTGCCCGTGGCCTTGACCAGGGTCGACGGGCCGGAGCTGTCCAGGTCCTCGGTGTGGAACATCGAGCCGAGGCCGTCGACCGCGATGTAGACGATCATGCCGAGCAGGCCCGCGACCAGCACGGTCGAGCGATCCTCGTCCTTGGCCAGGAACTCGGCGGTCAGGATCAGGCCGGTGCCCGCGACGACCACCGAGAGCATGTCGAGCTTGCCCGCCTTGGCCAGCGGGCGCTCCAGCCAGCTCAGCCAGGTGATCTCACGCTCTTCGAAGATGAAGTTCAGGAACAGCAGCGCGAGGAACATGCCGCCGAACGCCGCGATCTGCGGGTGCGCGTCGGTCAGCAGGGTTTCGTAACTGGGGCTGCCGTCGGGGAAGTAGGCGGCGTCGTCCGGCGGCGGGTTGAGGGCCAGATCGAACGCCTCGATCGGACCGAGCCCGGCGGTGATCCACACGATGGCCAGCGGGAACACCAGTCGCATGCCGAACACGGCGATGATGACGCCGACGGTCAGGAAGATCCGCTGCCAGAACTCGCTCATCCGTTCCAGGACGGTGGCGTTGATGACGGCGTTGTCGAACGACAGCGAGACCTCGAGAATACCGAGGATCGCACACAGGGCCAGCGCGGTCGGGCCACCGTAGAGGAAGGCGACGACCAGCGAGAGGACCGTGATGACGACCGACATACCGAAGATGCGCGTAATCACGCGGAGGGACCTTTCTGTGTCACACGGACAGGGGGCCCATCAGACGAGCCCCCTGTTCGCGACGATGACTAGACGTTGACGCCGTAGTCGCGGGCGATACCGGCCAGGCCGGAGGCGTAGCCCTGTCCGATGGCGCGGAACTTCCATTCGGCGCCGTTGCGGTACAGCTCGCCGAAGACCATAGCGGTCTCGGTGGAGGCGTCCTCGGACAGGTCGTAGCGGGCGAGCTCGTTGCCGTTGGCCCGGTCGACGACGCGGATGTAGGCGTTGCGCACCTGGCCGAACGACTGCGAGCGGGTCTCCGCGTCGTAGATCGAGACGGGGAAGAAGATGCTCTCGATGGTCGGCGGGGTGTTGGCCAGGTCGACGTTGATGACCTCGTCGTCGCCCTCGCCCTCACCGGTGGTGTTGTCGCCGGCGTGCTCGATGGCACCCTCGGGGGACTTCAGGTTGTTGAAGAACACGAAGTGCTTGTCGGAGACGACCTTCTTGTCGGCGCCGGTCGCGATCGCGCTGGCGTCGAGGTCGAAGTCGGTGCCGGTGGTGGTGCGCACGTCCCAGCCGAGGCCGACCGCGACCGCGGTCAGGTTCGGGGCCTCTTTGGTCAGCGAGACATTGCCGCCCTTGGACAGACTGACACCCATGCGGGAATCCCTTCGGTTAGTCCGGTGTGTCGTTTCCCAGCATGTCCGAATCGCCGGGTACGGCTACGACAGTAATAGGTTTCGCGGATCTTGCGTAGGAACGAGCTGGAGCCCTGGTGAACGCGGGGAATCTCCTACCATCGGGGCAGTGCGTGGGCGGGTCGCCGCGCGGTTCGGAAAGGGGATGTGCCGGTGACACCTCGCAGACGCGGCTGGTTCAGATCGGGGGCGGACCATGAGTGGATCAGTGGGGCGCGCGCCGCGGCGTCGGCCGCCTTCCTCGACATGGATCGACGGCAGACGGCGGCGGAGGCGGGTGTGGTGGCCAGCGATCAGGTCTTCCCGGACCGCCGGGTCGGCGCGCTCTGGGACCCGGTGCGTGCGCGGTGCTACGCCGCGGCGGGCGCGTACCTGAGCTTCACCGACGAACTCGACGCCGCCGAGGCCGCCGGGACGCCGGTCGCCGACGGCCCGGCAAGGGCCGACGCGCTGGTCCGCCAGCTCAACGAGGCCGCGCGCGGGGTCGACGAGTTCTATCACGCCCGCAGCGCGGAGCTGGCCGAGGCGGCCCGGGTGCGCTCGGCGGTGCCCCAGCTGCTGGCGCAGGTACGCGGCGAGGCCGAGACCGTGCTCGCGTCGGCGGCGTCCTCGGGCTACGCCGCGTACCCCTCGATCGAGGCCGGTGTAAGGCGACTGAATGAGGCTCTGATCACAGCGTCGACAACCGATCCGCTGGCGGCGGTGGCGGCCGCGCGCACGGTCGCGGCGGAGGTGCAGCAGGCGACGGCGGAGCTGTCGGATGCGTTGGCGCAAGCCCCTTCTCGCGCGTCGGCCGCGGCGAACGCGATCGCCTCGGTGACGACCAGGCTGGCCGCCGTCCGCAACCGGGCCGACGCGCTCGGCCCGGCTTACTCGGCCCTGCTGCGGGAGTTCAACGCTGCGAGTTCGGCGGACTTGACCAACAATGAGCGGGAAAGCCGGCGCGGCATCGACGCCGCGGACACGGCGCTGGTGGGCGCGCGTGTCGCGGCTGCCGATCACGACCCGGAGACCGCCCTTGAATTGACCGCCACCGCGCGCCAGCATCTCGCCGAGGCCGAGCAGTTGGTCGACGCCGTCACCCGGCGCCTCGAACTGTTGCGCGAGGTGCGTGCCGACCCCGATGCGCACGTCCGCACCGTACGATTCCGGCTGCGGGACGCGCAGATGCTCGCGGTCGACCGTGGACTGGTCGGCGAGTGGGGCTCGGTCCTCGACGCGCAGGCCGAACGTCTCGACCGCATCATTTCCGGACTGACGGGTCGTCATCCAGACTATTGGGCGTACGTGTCCGAACTGGATACCGTCGCGGCGTTCATCGCCGGCGTGGTCGACCGCATGAGAAAAACCGCACGAACCGACAGCACGTAGGAACCCAGAACATGAGATGGCCCGGAAAATGAGGTGGGGGGAATGACCGCGGGGTACGCCGTCGCGCCGGAGATTTGCCTGCGTAAGCAGGTTCCGCTGCGCCATTTTCGGCAGTTGTGCGGGCCCAGGTCCCGCGAACTCTTCCTGGTCGAACCGGAGCCGATCGTCGGCACCGACGACCGGGATCTACTGGCGACCGCGCTCGGCGCGACGCTGTATGTGCCCGCCACCCGCCCCGATCTGGCCGCCACGATCAGCAGACGGGCGGCGCGCGGCGTCTGCTCGATGGTGATCGACCTCGAGGACGCCGTCGCCGACCACCAGGTGGAGGCCGCCAAGCAGCACGCGGTGGCGACGCTGGATCTGCTCGCGCGCAGCGAGGAACCGAACCCGATGCTGTTCGTCCGGGTGCGTGATCCGCAGACCGTCACCGAGCTGGTCGGCGCGCTCGGGCCGGGCGCCGAGGTGCTCACCGGGTTCGTCTTCCCCAAATTCGACGCCGTCACCGGGCCCGCCTACCTGGCCGCCCTCGACGACGCCCGGCGCACCCTGGACCGCCCGATCTACGGCATGCCGGTGCTCGAATCGGCGAACCTGGTGCACCGCCAGACCCGCGACGAGCAGCTCTCGCGGATCGCCGAGCTGCTCGCCGAACACCGCGACCAGCTGCTCGCGGTGCGCATCGGCGCCACCGACATGTGCTCGACCTTCGGCATCCGCCGCGACCGCGATCTCACGATCTACGACGTGCGCGTGGTCGCCGACGTGATCGCCGACATCGTGAACTACCTGGGTCGCGCCGACGGGACCGGTTTCATCATCACCGGACCGGTGTGGGAGTACTTCGCCGATCACGAGCGGATGTTCCGGCCGCTGCTGCGGACCGCGCCGTTCGAGGAGTCCGACGCGGTGCCGTTCCGGCAGTACCTGGTCAGCCGCGATCTGGACGGCCTGCTGCGCGAGATCACCCTGGACCGCGCCAACGGCATCCAGGGCAAGACGGTGATCCACCCGTCGCACGTGGCGGCGGTGCACGCGCTGTCGGTGGTGACGCACGAGGAGTACGCCGACGCGCTGCACATCATGGAGGCCGACGTCGGCGGCGTCGCGGCCTCGGAGTACCGCAACAAGATGAACGAGATGCGCCCGCACCGCAGTTGGGCCCGCCAGACGCTGGTCCGGGCTCGCGCGTTCGGGGTCGCGAACAAGGGAGTGTCCTTCGTGGATTTGCTGACAGCGATGATCGCCGAATGAGCACGTTCGGCCTCGATCTCGAAACACCGTGGGCGACCGCGAATCTCGGCATCGAACTGCGGCACGGCGAGTCGTTCGCCGCGTCGGCGGCCGAGGACGCGCTGCCGGGCGAACTCTCGATCGCCGCGCTGGTCCAGCCGGGCCTGCGCCGTAATCCGCGCCGGGCGCACCTGCTGGTGTCGACCGTGCTCGGCAAGCATCTGCCCACCGACCCGCGCGTGGTGATCGGCGCGGGCAACCGGCTCGGTGACCTCGTGCGCGCGGTGCTCGGCGACCGCGAACCCGTCGTGCTCGGCTTCGCCGAGACCGCGACGGGTCTCGGCCACTGCGTGGCGGCGCGGATCGGCGCGGGCTGCTACCTGCATTCCACCCGCCGCGAGGTCGAGCGGGCCACCACGCTGACCGGGTTCGAGGAGGGGCATTCGCACGCCACCTCGCACCTGCTCCAGCCCGCGCCCGCCGACATCTTCGTCAACGACCTGCCGCTGGTGCTGGTCGACGACGAGATCTCCACCGGCGACACCGCCATCGACGCCGTGCGCGCCCTGCACGCGTTCGCGCCGCGCTCGCACTACGTGCTCGCCTCGCTGGTCGACATGCGCACCGCCGACGACCGCGCCAAGTTCGAGGCGTTCGCCGCCGAACTCGGCGCCCGCATCGACACCGTGTGCCTGGTGGCGGGCCGCACCGAACTGCCGGACGGCCTGATCGAGACCGTCACCGCGCTGCCGGAACCGCAGCTCAATCCGCGTGCGGCCCACCGTGGTTCGTCGGGCCGGATCGAATTGTCCTGGCCCGCCGATGTTCCCGAAGGTGGACGGCACGGCATCCTGAACTCCGATGTCGCCGCGTTCGACGTCGCGCTGACGGCGGCCACCGAGCAGGTGCGTGCGCGCCTCGACGCCGAGTTCGCCGGTCGTCCGGTGATCGTGCTCGGCCACGAGGAACTGATGTACCTGCCGCTGCGGCTGGCCGCCGAGCTGGCGGACGCGGGTACCCCCACCCGCTTCCAGACCACCACGCGCTCACCGGCCTACGTGCTCGACGAGCCCGGCTACCCGCTGCGACGTGGCTTCCGGTTCCACGCGCCCGAGCCCGACGCGACCGCTCAGCGCTACCTGTACAACGCGCAGTGGCGAGACAGCGACGCGGCGCCGGTGCTGCTGGTCGTCATCGATCCACCCGCCGACACCGACCAGCTCGTCGCCCCCGACGGTTTGGTCGACGTGCTCACCGCGTCGGGCGCCGATGTGCTGATCGCGGTGCTGCCCGGCGCCGACCCGCGAGCGCTGCACACCGTCAGGGCGTCCGCGGAGCCCGCGTCGGCGGACGGCAGATCAGAGCAGCATGCCCTCCCGCGACCGCTGCACGGCCCCGACTTCGGCTCCTACGCCGCCGACGAGGTGTCGTGGCTGATCAAGGATCTGTCCGGCGCCGACCTGGAAGCCGATGTCGCCGAGCGCGAACGGCGAATCCAGGCGGGTGTCGCCCACTACGCGGAATCGCTGCCCGTCGAATACCAGCCCGACGCCGAGTATCGGGAGCTGTTCGACCGGGTGCTGGCCGAGAGCGCGGAGCGGCTGGCGCTCGCGGTGGCGACGGTGGCCGAGCTGGTCGTCGCCGAGCGCGGCGAGGACATCGTGCTGGTGTCGCTGGCCAGAGCGGGTACGCCGGTCGGTGTGCTCATGCGGCGGTGGCTGGCCAGTGGTGTCGGCAGGCCGAGTCTGACCGTGCCGCACTACGCGGTGTCGATCGTGCGTGATCGCGGCATCGACGCGGTGGCGCTGGATTATCTGGCCCGGCACCATGATCCGGCCTCGATCGTGTTCGTCGACGGCTGGACCGGCAAGGGCGCCATCACCAAGGAGCTCACCGAGGCGCTCGACGCCTATCACGCCGCCGGCGGCGCCCGGTTCGACGACGAGCTGGTCGTGCTCGCCGATCCGGGCAACTCGGTGCGCACCTACGGCACTCGCGACGATTTCCTGATCGCCTCCGCGTGCCTGAATTCCACGGTGTCCGGCCTGGTCTCGCGCACCGTCCTCAACGACACCCTGATCGGCCCCGGCGAGTTCCACGGCGCGAAGTTCTATCGCGAACTCGCCGACGTCGATGTCTCGAACCAGCTGCTCGACGCGGTGACGGCCGCCTTCGGCGCCGTGCGCGATCAGGTGCCCGCCGCGGTCGCCGCGATCCAGGCCTCCGACCGCACCCCCGACTGGTCGGGCTGGGCCTCGGTGGAGCGGGTGCGGGCCGAATACGGTGTCGCGACAGTGAATTTCGTGAAGCCGGGGGTCGGCGAGACGACCCGGGTGCTGCTGCGCCGGGTACCGTGGCGGGTGCTGGTTCGCGAAGCGGATGCTCCCGAGCACGCCCACATCCGCCTGCTCGCGGCCGCGCGCAATGTCCCGGTGGAGGTGGTCCCCGACCTGGCCTACAGCTGCATGGGCCTGATCAAGGAGCTCGATCAGTGACCGCCGACGCGTTGTTCGCCACTGACCTCGATCGCACGATGATCTACTCGCGCAACGGGTTCGGCGGCGCCGACGCGGTGGCGAAGCTGTGTGTGGAGTACTACGAGGGCGAACCGCTGTCGTACATGACCACCACCGCCGTGACCCTGCTGTCCGAACTGGCCGGCCGCGCCCCGGTGATCCCGACGACGACCCGCACGATCGAGCAGTTCCAGCGGATCGATCTGCCGGGCGCGCCGTGGCGCTACGCCATCACCAGCAACGGCGGCAACATCCTGGTCGACGGCCTGCCCGACCCGACCTGGCGCGCCGGGATCGACGACAAGGTGCGCGCGTCCGGTGCCACCCTCGCCGAGATCGGCGCCGAATGGTGTTCCCGCATCGACGATTCCTGGGTCACCAAGTACCGGGAGGCCGACGAGCTGTTCTGCTACCTGGTGGTTCGCCCCGAGGCGGTGCCCACCGGCTTCCTCGCCGAATGGGACGCCTGGTGCCGCGCGCGCGGCTGGTCGGCCTCGCAGCAGGGCCGCAAGATCTACACGATGCCGGACGCGGTCTGCAAGAGTCTGGCCGTCGCCGAGGTTCGTCGCAGGCTGACCGACGCCGGTGCGGTGAGCACGGGCGCGACGCTGTTCACCGCGGGCGACGGTGCGCTGGACGCGCCGATGCTGGCCGCGGCCGACGCCGCGATCCGGCCACGGCACGGCGAACTGGAGGAGCTGGACTTCACGGCGTCGAACCTCACGGTGACCACGACCGCGGGAATTCTCGCCGGGGTGGAGATCCTGGAGTGGTTCCACGCCGCGCTCGAACGCTCGGCGCTCGCCGCCGACCCGGTCTGAGACGCGAAAACCCGGGTGCCGCAGCGGCACCCGGGTCTCGTCGACGCTAGGACTCGGGGAACAGGCCCTTCGCCAGCACCGGCCAGGAGGTCTTGAGATCGTCCTGCCAGTAGCCCCACGAGTGGGTCCCGGTATCGCGGTAGACGAAGGTGCCGGGGATGCCCAGCTGATCCAGCCGCGACTGCAGGTTGTGCGAGGACACGAAGATCGCGCCCTCGATCAGCGCGCCGAGCGCGACCGTCTTGGGGGTGTCGGCGGGCTTCTCCATCCGGAACGGGCCGCCCGGCTGATCGTGGATGCCGGGGATGCCGGTGCCGGTGGAGACGAAAAGATGGGTGCCGCGCAGCTTCTCGGCGTTCACCAGCGGGTCGTTGGCCACCCACAGCGGTCCGCCGACCGGGCCCCACATGTTCTCGGCGTCGCCGCCGCCGTACAGCTCGACGGTCAGTTTCACCGCCTGCTGGCCCGCCGGGTCGCTGACCTGGGTGAGCCCGCTGTACACCGCGGCGCTGCGGAACAGGCCGGGCTTGGCGATCGCCAGGTTCAGCACGGGAATGCCCGACATCGACAGGCCCGCGATGGCATTGACGCCATTGGTGCCCAGCGCCGCGTCGATCAGCGGCGGCAGTTCCTCGGCGATGTAGGTCTGCCACTTGTTCACGCCGAGCACGGGATCGGGGTTGATCCAGTCGGTGTAGAACGTCCACGCGCCGCCGATGATCTGGACGACGTTGACGTCCTTGTCGGCCAGGAAGCTCAGCGCGTCGGTGCGCAGCTGCCAGGAGGCGCGGTCGACGCCGCCGCCCGCGCCGTTGAGCAGGTACAGCGCGGGCTTGGGGACGGAGGTGTCGGCCGGGCGCTGGATGTCGACCGGGAAGGTCTTGTCCATCGCCGCGGAGTGCACGTACAGGCGCAGGTGCCGGGCGTCGGTGACCTCCATCTTCTCGATGAAGGAACCGTTGGGCGCGGTCACCGCGTCGATGTCGACGCCGGGTGCGGTGGCGGGCGCCGCCGTCGCCGGGATGCCGGTGATGATCGACGCGGTGACGGCGCACAGTGCCGCCGCCACGATCCGTCGGATGCTGCGACGCTGCACTGCGCCCACTCCTCTGATCGAGCTCGTGCCGACCCGTTCTCTCGGCGGTGCCCACCGTAGCGGCCGGGTGGGACCCGCCGTCAGGTTTTGGCGCGTTCTCGTTTCAGAATTGCGGGGGTGGACTCAGTAGTGCTGCTGCTGGCCCTGCAGCTGCTGGGCGATCACGCCCTGGATGCGCTGCAATCCGCCGACGGTGATGCCGCTCTGGAGCTGGCCCTCGATCGTCCGGACCAGGGCCTGGTCGCTCATCACCTTCTCCGACGACTGGATCAGCACGGTGCCGGCGCCGGTGAAGTCGAACTGGCGCTCCTCGCCCGAGTTCGCGCCCATCCTGGCCGCGCCCGCCGCCAGGAAGCTGCCGATCCAGCCCTGGTCGAAGTGGTGGCTGGGGGAGGGGCAGTCGGCCCAGCCGACCAGCGCCTCCGGGTCGACCCGCAGCGGCGGCTCGGCGAACATCACCGGGCCGTTGGAGGAGGCCAGGAACTTGCCGGTGCCGATCAGGGTGAGGAACCCGGGCACGATCGACTGCTTGAGCGCCAGGCCCGGCTCGAAGGCGAGCAGGTTGGCGCCCCGGATGGTGAGGTTGCCGTCCTCGAGGTCATAGGAATTGATGTCGTAGCCGCGGTCGCCGATGATCAGCTTGCCGTGGCCCTCGGCCACCACGTAGTCACCGGCGAACAGCGGCGCGGAGAACTGGCTGCTCACCATGTGCATCATGTTGCCCTGCAGGCCATGGGTGAGCATCTGGAACTGGATCTGGCCGTAGTAGGCGATCATCGCGCCCTTGCGCATGAACCACGGGCCGGTCAGGTCGATGCAGTAGGCGTAGCTGTTGCCCGGAATGTTGTCGCTGGCACCGAGAGTCATCGGGGAATGGATCTGGCTCATCGGCTCACAACTTCTCTTCGGAGGCCTGCACGAATACGACACCCTGTCCGTGGCAATGCAATTGCATCGCCTCGCCCGCGCCACGGCCGACCGCGTCGCGCCAGCTCATCGCCGACTTCAGCTCGGTCTGCACATTGCCGTACGCCGCGACGAAGGCCTGCGGGTCGACGATGACCGGATTCGGCCCGCCCACTTGCAGTTCCAGGAATCCGCCGTGCGCCAGCAGTACCGCGGCGCCCTGGCCGCTGAGCTGGGTGGTGAACATGCCCTGGCCGGTGACGACACCCGCCGCGGCGCCACGCAGCGCGCCCATGAGGCCGCCACCGCCTCCGCCGCCGCTACCGCCGGAACTGGCCACCGAGACCACCGAGGACTGCAGCCCCGCGGTGTTGGCCAGCAGGCGCGACGCCTCGACCCGCAGCACCGCGCCCTGCTGCATCTGCACCACGTGCACCTCGAGCCCGGCGAATCCGTAATGGACGGTGCCGTTTCCGCGCGCGAGCATGGTGCGCTCGTGCTCGCCCGCCATCATGGCGCCCGCCATCCGCATCAGGCCGCCGCCGCCCATACCGGGACCTGCGCCGGGGATCTGGTGCGGCGCGAACGCGACCTGGCCCTGGTAGAACAGCATCGCGCCGGTCCGGGCGACGACGCCGCCCGCCTGGCCGACGTCGACCTTGACGACCTTGCCGTTGATCTTCTCGAACATCGCCGTTGCCTACCGTTCCGCCGGCTGGATCAGCACGACACCCTGGCCGTCCCACCGCAGCGAGAAGGCCTCGCCCGCGTCCTGGCCGACCATGGTGCGCCAGGAGACATCGGTGACGAAGGACTGGTTGAGGTTGCCGCGGGCCGCGACGAACGCGTCCGGGTCCACGATCAGCGGGTACTGCGGCGAGACCTCGAGATGGATGAGCGGGCCGCCCGCCGACAGCAGCGCCACCTGGCCCTGCCCGCTGACGGTGGTGGTGAACAGGCCGCTGCCCGCCGACATCCCGCCGACGCCGGCGAAGCGCACGTCGGTGCGCAGATTGCCCGCGAAGGCGAGCAACTGCTGCGACTCGACCTGCAGCGTGTCGTTGTTCAGGTCGACCACGGTGACGTTCTGGCCGTTCACCGCGAAGAAGACGCGGCCGTTGCCGGTGCATTCCATCAGGGACAGCTTCTCGCCGGTGGCGCGGCGCTTGAGGCCGGACAGCACGCCCTCGCCCCCGCCGAACCCGGCCGATTTGAACTGCACATTGCCTTCGTAGGCGACCATCGAGCCGGAGATCGCGCGGATGCTGGTCCCCGCGAGGTGGGCCTCGATCACCTTCTTCGATTGTTCGAACAGCTGCGCCATGACGGCCCTGGGGTCCCCTCTGAACAGGCGGGTGGAATGCCCGATACGTACTGCGTGGACACCCTAACCGATCGATCGGGCACGCGCCGTGGCTGCGGAGCGCGGACGCTCGTCGCCGCTTTCTCGTAGAGTGGCAGACGACCGCACCGACAAGCGAAGGGTCGAACTTGTCTGCAACACTCGCCAAGGGCCAGAACGGTCCACTGGCCGTCAGTGACGTGGTGATCTCGCTCCAGCTCACGGCACCGGCCGATCTGTCCGCGCTGCTCGTGACCGAGCAGGGCAAGGTCCGCACGGATGCCGACTTCGTCTTCTACAACCAGCCGAGCGGGCCCGGTGTCGACCTGCGCCCCGGACCGGCGGGTCAGGCGGCCTCCCTTGCGGTTTCGCTGCCCGCGGTGCCCGCCGACATCGACCAGATCCGCGCGGTCATCACCCTCGACGACGCGAACAGCAACTTCGGCCGGTTCGCGCCGCCCACCGCGATCGTCTCCGACGCCGCCGGTAACCAGCTGTTCGAGTACCGGATCGACGGGCTCGCCGCCGAGTCGATCGTGATCGCGCTGGAGCTGTACCGCCGTCAAGGCAGCTGGAAGGTCCGTGCGGTCGGCCAGGGCTACGCCGGTGGCTTCGCCGCGCTGGTCACCGATCACGGTGTGCAGGTGGACGATTCGCCCGCGCCCGCCGCCGCGCCGCAGCAGGCTCCGCCGCCGCAGCAGGCCGCGCCGCAGCAAGCTCCGCCGCCGCCCGCCTACCCGGCGCAGGCCGCGCCGAGCTACCCGCCGCAGCAGGCCCCCGCCTACGCGCCGCCCGGTGGTGGCTACCCGCCGCCGCCCGGCCCGGCGCAGCAGCCGCCCGGCGCGGGCTACCCGCCGCCGCCCGGCCCGGGCCCCGGCTACCCGCCGCCGGCGCAGGCCGCGCCACCGCAGCAGCCGGCCGGTGAGGTCAGCCTGAGCAAGGATCGCCCGGTCAGCCTGCAGAAGGGACAGCGCGTCACGCTCCGCAAGGAGGGCGGCGCCGCGCTCACCTTCGTCAAGATGGGCCTCGGCTGGGACCCGGTGCGCACCCGCGGCATGTTCGGCAACCGCACGGTCGACATCGACCTCGACGCCTCGGTCTGCCTGTTCGCCGACAACAACCTCGTCGACGTCGCCTACTACGGCCAGCTGTCGTCCAAGGACGGCTCGGTGCGCCACCAGGGTGACAACCTGACCGGTGAGGGCGAGGGCGACGACGAGATGATCCTGGTCGACCTCACCAGGATTCCCGCGCACATCTCCACGCTGCTGTTCATCGTCACCTCGTACAAGGGGCACACCTTCGAGCAGGTGCAGAACGCGTTCTGCCGCTTGATCGACGGCGCCAACAACGGCGAGCTCGCCCGCTACACCCTCGCGGGCGGCATGCCGTTCACGGCGATGGCGATGGCCAAGGTGTACCGGGTCGGCGCCGACTGGAAGATGCAAGCGCTGGGTGAGGGCTTCCAGGCCAAGCATCCCGGCGAAGCCGTGCCGCAGCTCGGCCGGTTCCTCGGCAGAGAGTGAAATATTGATTCACCTGAAGGCGGGGCAGAACATCGCGCTGTCCGCCGGCACCGTGCGCTTCACCGCGCAGACCACCGGCACCGTCGAACTCGGCGCGCTGGTGGTGGACGAGAACCTGCGGGTGCGCGACGAGCACGATCACGTGTGCGCGTCGCGGCCCGAGGCTCCCGGCGTCACCTTCACCGGTGGCGCGGTGGACCTGGCGCTGACGCAGGTCAGGTCGGACGCGAACGCCGTGCTGCTCTACGTCACCGCCGGGCACGTGCTCGGCGGCGTCACCGCGACGCTGGCCGAGAACGGTTCGCCCACCGCCGAATTCGTGATCGCGCCGACCGCGGGGGAGAGCGCGCTGATCTGCCTCGAGGTGTACCGGCGCGGTGGCGGCTGGAAGCTGCGCGCACTGGGTCAGGGGTACGACGGCGGGGCGGCGCAGCTGCTGCCCGCGCACGGCGTGCCCGCCCCGGTGACCCCGCGCGCGACCGCGCCGACCGAGACGGTCGAGCGGCCCGCCGCCCCCGCCTCGCCCGGGGTGCCGCTGGAGGTCGACCACGGCCTGCAGCGGATGTGGATGATCTTCGAGGACGCGGCCCGCTCGGCGGCCGCCCTGCTCTCCGCTCGCGACTACGCCGCGAACCGGCTGGATCAGGAACTGTCCGACGCGGTGTCGAACCCGGCCACCCGCAACACCCCGGCCGCCGACGCCGCGCGCACCGCCGCGCAGCGCCGCCACGACGAGCTGGTCGGGGTCGCCGACGGTAACCATCGGCGCGACAGCGACCAGCTCGGTCGCGAGATCGCCGAGGCCGACGCGGTGATGCCCGCCGCGCTGGCGTCCTGGCTGGCCCCGGCCTGGACCACGAAAGCCGTACGCAGCGACGGCATCCGGCTCGGCGAGCTGTATGCCCTCGATCGCGGCGCGCTGCGCGTGCCGTATTGCGTTCCGGTGCCGCTGAATCGGCCGCTGTGGGTCGACACCGAATCCAGCGCCGCCGCGTCCCGCGTGGTCGGTGCCCTGGTGGCCCGGCTGGTCGCGGCGCAGCCGGACAAGCCGACCCGGGTCGACCTGATCGACCTCACCGGCGGTCTGCGCGGCCTCGCCGCGCCGCTCGCGCCGCTGCTCGCCGGACCGGTGATCGGCGATCACGCCGACATCCCGGCGCGCCTCGGTGAACTCGCGCACGCGGCCGAGCTCGCCGAGATCGCGTACAACAGTGGCCAAGCCGTGCCGCCCGCCGAGCACCGGATTCTCGTCGCGGCCGACTTCCCGCACGGCTATCAGGCCGCCGACGTGGTGCGCCTCGGCCAGCTGATGGTGCGCGGCGACCTGATCGGGCTGTCGCTGGTGATCGTCGGCAGCGGTTCCGGCGACTTCGGCGACGGGCCGCTCACGCTGCTCTCGCAATCGTGCAGGCACCTGCCCACGGTGCCGGGTACCCCGCTGTTCGATCCGTGGACCGGCAACGCCTGGGAACTCGACCTGGACATGCTCCCGGCCGAACCCGAACTCCAGGCGCGCTACCTGCGGATGTAGCCGGTCACTCGACCATCGCGGCGGGCCGCGAACTGGTGCACGCCTGCCGGGGGCGCAGGAACTCCGGCAGCCACGGCAGCAGCGGGTCGGGGGCACGGTCCAGCACGCCGCCCGCCGGATCGTCGACGAAGTCGCGGCGCACCAGGTCGTCCTGCGGGCGCAGGATCTCGTGCACGACCAGCGCGCACAGGCCGAGGACGGCGAGATCGCGCAGCACCACGGTGCCGGTGAACCACTGCTCGGGCAGGCCCTTGGCGTCCTCGCCGAGGTAGTAGTACATCCGGGGCACCCAGACGAGCGCGTCGATCGTCATCCAGGCCAGCAGGATGCGCCGATGCGGCAGCGCGAGCACGGCCAGCGGGACCAGCCACAGCGAGTACTGCGGGCTCCACACCTTGTTCGTCAGCAGGAAGGCGGCGACGACCAGGAAGCACAGCTGGGCCACGCGCGGACGGCGGGCCGCCGTGAGCGCCAGATAGGCGATGCCCGCGCAGGCGAGCAGGAACAGCAGCAGCGAGACGGTGTTGAGCACCGTCGGCGGTTCGCCGTGCGCGAGCTCACCGTCGAACCCGCCCCAGCCGGTGAACGAGGTGATCACGTTGTAGATCGAGTCCGGGTCGGCGTGCCGGGTGGTGTTGAGCCGGAAGAACTCTCGCCAGCCGTCCGGGTACAGCACGGCGATCGGCAGGTTCACCGCGATCCAGGTCCCGGCCGCGGCGAGGATGGCCAGCACGGCCGCGCCGACCGGGCGCAGCGCGAACAGATGGGTCCTGGCCGGGGTCTCCCGGATCCAGGTGCGGGCGCTGTCGATGCTGTCGACGTCGCGCAGGCGCAGACCCGCGCGGGCGGCGGGCTGGCGCTGCATCGGGTCGGCGCGCAGGCACAGCACCAGGATCGGGCCGAGCAGCAGCAGCGGATACAGTTTCGCGGCGCCGCCGAGACCGAGCAGCACGCCGGCCAGGACCGGCTTGCGCCGCGCCCAGGCCAGCAGGCCGGTGGCCGCGAAAGCCGTTGCCAGCGCGTCGAAGTTGGTGAACGCGTGCACGATCACCAACGGCGACACCGCGATCAGCGCCGCGTCCCAGACCCGCCGCCCGGCTAGTCGCGACGACGCCCACACGGTGATCAGCCAGCCCACCGACAGCCCGAGCGCGACGACGTTGAAATACACCACCACCGACAGCGCGCCCGGCAGCGGCAGGTGGTCCCAGACATTGCCGAGCTGCATCGCCACGTACTGGTACAGGCCCGAAAGCACCGGATACTCCATGTATCTGGTCTCGGTGCCGCCGTCGGGGGTGGACTCGGTCCAGGACTTCTTGTACGGGAACGCGCCCTCGTTGAGCCGTTCGGCGCCGTAGAGCGGCACCGTGTCCGAGTAGCACATGGCCACGTACTGACGGCCGTTGTTCCAGTCGAGCATCAGCCCGCCCGCGCCGTCGGAGGTCTGCTGGATGCAGCCCGCCTTCGCCGTCCAGCCGAGGGCGAGGAACACCACGGTGAAGGCGAACATCACCCGCAGCGGCGTCCAGAACCGCACCCGGCCGATCAGCGCGTGATCGCCGACCGGGCCGCCGATCACGGTCGACAGCTGCGCGGTCAGCGAATCGTTGCGGCTGGGCCGGTCTCGCGCGTCGATCGAGCGCAGATCGGGGGCCAGCTGGGCGGGCGCGACGTACTGCACTTCGCGGCCCGGCCGGGTACCACTCGACGCCGGCTGGTCCGCGAGTTGCTGATCGGTCACGACATCCGAGGCTACCGGGATCTGGTCGGCGTGGTG
Source organism: Nocardia sp. NPDC058244 (assembly GCF_042882065.1). Lineage (NCBI taxonomy): Bacteria > Bacillati > Actinomycetota > Actinomycetes > Mycobacteriales > Nocardiaceae > Nocardia > Nocardia sp. NPDC058244. The sequence continues at coordinate 208,164 of NZ_JBHVWX010000001.1, forward strand.
CCTCCGCCGCCCTCGGTGCCGTTCGCGCCGGCGCCCGGCCGGGTGCTGTTGCCGTTGCCGTTGCCGTTGCTGTTGGTCGGCGGGGAGCCGTCCGCCGGCGCGGTCGGCTGACCCGGCAGCGGGCCGGTGGTCGTCTCCGGGGTCTGCTGCGAGGGCTGCTGACCGGCGGGCTGCTGCACGCCGGGCACCGGAATCCGGATGCCGGGCAGGATCTCGACCTGCGAGGGCACGATCACCGGCGGGGCGAGCGTCGGCGCGGTGGTCGACGGGGCGGTGTAGGGCGCCGACCATTCCGGCACGCCCGCCTGGCCCTTGATCGGGGCGGGCTTGGGGAACGACTCGTTCGGCGTGCCGGACAGCGCGCCGTCCATCGTCGCCTTCCAGATGTCCGACGGCAGACCGGAACCGTAGATGCTGCCGCCGCCGTAGTTGCGCAGCGGATCGCCCTGCTCGGTGCCGACCCAGACCGCGGTCGACAGCGACGGGGTGTACCCGACCATCCAGGCGTCGCGGTTGTTGCCGGTGTCGCCGAGCTGGTGGGTACCGGTCTTGGAGGCCGACTCGCGGCCGCCCGCCAGGTTGTGGTTGCGCGAGTACGCCGCGATCGGCTTCATCGCCGCGGTGACGTTGTCGGCCACCGCCGCGCTCACCCGCTGCTCACCGGCGGGCTCGCCGCGATCGAGCAGCACCTGACCGTCGGCGGTCACGACCCGCTGCACGAAGTGCGGGGCGTGGTACATGCCCGAGGCCGCCAGCGTGGCGTAGGCCGACGCCATGTCCAGCGGCCGCGACTGGTACTGGCCGAGGATGATGCCGTTGTTCGGGCCTGCGCCGTTGGGCTCGGTCAGGGTCTTGCCGATACCGGGCAGCTCCTCGGGGATACCGAGCTTGTGACCCATGTCGGCGACCTTCTGCGGGCCGTTCTGCATGTCCAGCTGCATACGGTAGAAGCTGGTGTTCAGCGACCGCTTGAGCGCCTCGGCGATGGTGCACATGCCGCAGGACTCGCCCTCGACATTGCCGATCTGGATGCCGTTGACGGTGATCGGCGAGCTGTCGTACAGCTGCGAGAGCGGGATGCCCAGCTCGAGGTTCGCGGCCAGGCCGATCACCTTGAACGAGGAGCCCGTCGGCAGGCCGGCGTTGGCGAAGTCGAAGCCCTGGCCGTCCTCACCGCCGTAGTAGGCGCGCACCGCGCCGGTGCGCGGGTCGACCGAGACCACCGCGGTCCGCAGGTTCTCCGGCTCGCCCTGCAGCTTGGACTGCGCGGCGTTGACCGCGGCCGCCTGCGCCTTGGGGTCGATCGTGGTGGTGATCTGCAGGCCCTCGGTGTTGAGCTGCTGCTCGCTGATGCCCGCTGCGGACAGCTCCTTGAGCACCTGGTTCTTCACCAGGCCGCCCGGACCCTCGTCCTGGTCGCCTTCGTTGAGCGAGGCCAGCGTGACCACCTGCGGGTACTGCATCGAGGCCCGCTCGGTCGCGTTCAGGTTGTTGCCGCTGACCATGCCGTCGAGCACGTAGTTCCAGCGGGTCTTGGCGCCCTCGGGGTTCTTCTCCGGGTCGAGCAGCGAGGGTAGCTGGATGGTCGCGGCCAGCACGGCGCCCTCGGCCACGGTCAGCTCCTGCACCGGCTTGCCGAAGTAGGACTTGGCCGCCGCGTCGATGCCGTACGCGCCACGACCGAAGTAGATGGTGTTCAGGTAGGCGGCGAGGATGTCTTCCTTGCTCCACTGGCGGGCCATCTTGGCCGAGATGACCAGCTCGTGCATCTTTCGGGTCATCGACCGCTCGTCACCGACCAGCGCGTTCTTCACGTACTGCTGGGTGATGGTGGAGCCACCACCGGCGCTTTCCTTGCCGAGGATGTTGTCGCGGGCGGCGCGGGCGAAGCCCGACACCGAGAAGCCGGGGTTGGTGTAGAAGTCGCGGTCCTCGGCCGCGATCACGGCATTGCGCACGTGCGGCGGGATCTGATCGATCGAGACCTCGGTGCGGTTGCCCTGCGGCGGGACCACCTTGCTGATCTCGGTGGAACCGTCGTTGGCGTAGATCATCGCGACCTGATTGGTTTCCAGATCGCCCGGCTTGGGTACCGAAACCGTGGTGTAGGCGACGAGGAACACCGCGCTCGGTACGACGATGGCGAGCGCCATCAGCACGTACATGGTCCGGCGAATGGCCCGCCACGGCATTTTCCTCACCGAACCACCCTTACCGGAGCCGTCGTCGCCCCCGCCACCATCGCGGCGGTTGCGTGGCCCACTCGGCGGTGGGGTGCCGCCTGCGCCGGTGGCGCGGCGTTCGCCGGTGGTCGGCCCACCGGGACGGCGACCGGCGCCGGGGCGCGCGGTCGCGGCCGAGGCACCCGTGCGGGGGCCCCGGTTCAGGTCGTCACGGACGGGCCTGCCGCCGTCGGGATGACTCGCCCGCGTGGTCGACTCGTCGTGTCCGGGACGCGGAAGCTTCTGGGTGGCGCCGGCCGCGGGCGGCCCGGCGGGGCGACCCGGCTGCGCGGGCCTGCCCTGCGGCGGCCTGCCCTGGTTCGATCCGCCCTGCGGGCCACCGGGGCGCTGCTGCGGCGGCCCGGGACGACGCGGCGGCATGCCGCCCGGCGGCGGCGCCTGCCGGTTCGGCGGCGGTCCGCCCTGCGGACCACGCCCACCGGGCGCGGGACCGCGTCCGTTCTGGGGGCCCGGCCCGGCGGGCGGCATCGGCCGGCGCGGCGGCGGGCCCTGCCGGTTACCCGGCTGGGGAGGGAGACCCGGCTGTGAACCCCGAGCCGGACGGCCGCCGTGCGGATCATCGCCGAAGGGGGAGGACTCGTAGGGCGAACTCACTGACCAGATCTCCATAACTCGTAAGGTTCAACCGGCACACGACATCCGCGCCGGAGAACCGGCGCGGATACCTTGCACCCCGAACTGTGGCGCCTCGAGCGGTGCCCGGCAGCCCCGTCACTCGGCCGCAGAACGCCGCCCCGCTCGCGAACTCGTCCGTCGCCGGGCCGGCGCGGGCGCCGAACCGAGCACATACGACTGCACCAGGTGGTTCCAGCTGCACGAGCGGCACACCTCGACGACATGCACCGAGAACTCCTCGCTCGACTCTGCCATCCGGATCAGCTCCTCGGGCGTCCGCGCGGAGCCGGCCGCCTGGCCGAGTCCGTCCCCGTACACCCACGACACCAAGGTCAGCTGCTCTTTCCGGCAGATCGGGCAGGTCACCTCGCTACCCCGGCCGTGGAACTTGGCGGCCCGGAGCAGGTACGGATTCGCGTCGCACACCTCGGCGACACCGACCCGGCCCGCGTAGACGTCAGCGAGCAGCGACCTGCGCCGGAGCGCATAGTCGACTACCTGCCGCTGAATTCGCACGATCACCAGAGTAGCCGGGATTGATTTGCGGTGCCGGTGGCACCGCTGCATCCGCGCTCTCGTCGTAAACTCCCGATACCGGGGTCGGCCCGGGTATTTACGCAGGTGAGGCGAGCCAGAGCGATGGCTGATTCCGGGCGGGCGCGCGGCGCCGCCGATTCCGTGACGAGGGCGCGTGATATCGATCGCGCGCAGGTGTCGACCGTGCTTGACGCGGCCTATGCCGAGGGCCAGCTGGGTGCCGACGAGTACCACGACCGCACGGCTCGCGCCGGGACGGCGCGGACCCTGGGCGAGCTGGAAAGACTGACCGCGGACCTGCAGTCACCTGCGGTTTTCGGTGGTACGGCGGCCGTCGAAAGGAAGCGTTTCGGCCGCAGACACTCCGGCGAGTACCCGGCGCGGACCAGGGCCCGCGACGCCGACCGGGCCCGCACGACCGCGGCGCTGGACGCGGCGCGCGCCGACGGCCAGCTCGACGCCGACGAACACACCGCGTTCACCGAACTGGCCTCGGAAGCGCGCACTCTCGGTGATCTGTCCACCCTGGTTGCCGAATTGCAGCAGCGGCCGGTGGCGCCGGTGAAGCCGAAGGCGCGCAACACCTTCCGAATCGCCACCATCGCGGCGGTCGCGGTGGTCGGAATCGGCTGTTTCGCCTGGACGGTGCGCGGCGAGGACCCGCCACCCGCCGTGGTCGCGGCCGCCGCGATCAACTACAACGCCGCGCCACCCCTGGTGATCCCCACCCCGCGGCTCACCACGCTCATCGGTTTCGTCCAGTTCCGCGACGACTACCGGGTGAAGTTCGGCGACACCCTCGTCGACGAGGCCGTCCTGCACGACGAGCACGCCTCGGCCGTCCGGCGCGAGGCCGGCAATGCCGACTGGACCGCCGACTGGTCCTACCGTGGCGGCTTCGGCCGGTCGAACGCGCAGATCAGCACCCGTCAGCGCGAGAAGATCGACATCGATCTCGCGCAGGTGAACGCGGAGGCCCTCGGGGCCGCGCTGACGAACGCGGCCGCCACCGTCCAGGTGCCCAACGGCGCGGTCACCCACTTCCGGATCGCCGACGACAGCTCGGTGGGGCGGCCGGGGATCACGATCTTCGTGCGCAACGAGGTCGGCCAGTCGGGGCATTTCGTCCTCGCGCTGTCGGGCGAAGTGCTGAAGACCTACCCGTACAAAGGATGACCGAGCGATGAAGACCCCGTCCCCGGCGAAGAACCTGCGCGCCCGCGACGCCGACCGCGCCGACGTGTGCGCCCTGCTCGACGCCGCCCTGGCCGACGGTCAGCTGACCGCCACCGAACACGACAAGCGCACCGCGACCGCCATGCGGGCCGAGACCTTCGGCGCCCTCGATCGCCTCGTCGACGACCTGCAGATCCCGGGCAACCTGGCGCAGCGCCCCGTCGCCCGCGGCGTCCCGCGCGCACCCCGGCGCTGGTGGATCCCGGCCGGCGCGGTCGTCCTGGCCGCGCTGCTCGGCGCGGGCGCAGGCCTGGTCGTCCGTGCCACGGGCGACGCCGTCTTCGGCGACCCGCTGCCCGACCTCACCACCGGCAACGGTTTCGCGCACTTCCTCGCCGCCTACCGTTCCGAATACGGCAGCACCGTGGCCGACGAACTGACGCTGTACCCGGAATACGCCCTGGTCGAGCGGGATTCCGGGCGGCCGGGCAAGCAGGACGAGCTGCAATACCGCGGTGACTTCAAGGCGTGGGGTTCGCAGGGCAGCCGCCCGCCCGACACCAAGTCGTTCGACCTGGCGGGCGTCGACATCGCCCGCTACGCCCGGCTGATATCCGGTGCCTCGCAGACCGCCGGGGTCCCCAACGGCTGGGTCTCGCACGTGCTCGTCCGGTACCCGCCCGGCGGCGGCAAGGACGCCGAGCCGGAGATCAGCATCTACGTCAAGAACGAGGCCGAACAGAGCGGCTATCTGAAGATCCGGCTCAACGGTGAGCCCATCGCCGTGTACCCCGTCTAGCCCCTGACCAGGCCCTCTCACCAGCGATGACGCAGTGATGTGCGTCATTGCCCTATGTCTTGTTATATCGCTCCGATATAGTTGGTAGTCGCATCCATCGGTTAGGTCCGCTCGGTCTGTCAGGCCGACATAGTCAGGGAGTGAGGTCGGCAGTGCTCGAATTGGCGATTCTCGGCCTTCTCCTGGACGCGCCCATGCACGGTTACGAGCTGCGCAAGCGGCTGACGGGCCTGCTCGGAGCGTTCCGGGCCTTCTCCTACGGTTCGCTCTACCCGACGCTGCGCAGGATGCAGACCGACGGGTTGATCGCCGAGGAGATTCCGGAGGGCGCGACCGCGCGCCGTGCGCGCCGCGTCTACCGGCTGACGCCGGTCGGGCGGGAACGTTTCAACGAACTCCTCGCCGACACCGGTCCGCAGAACTACACCGATGACGGCTTCGGCGTTCACCTGGCCTTCTTCAGCCGCACCCCCGCCGAGGCGAGGATGCGGATCCTGGAGGGCAGGCGACGCCAGGTCGAGGAGCGCCGAGAGGGACTGCGGGAAGCGATCAAGAAGGCCAGCGGCTCGCTGGATCGCTACACCCGCCAGCTCCACCAGCTCGGATTGGAATCAAGCGAGCGCGAAGTGCGCTGGCTCAACGAGTTGATTGCGGCGGAGCAATCGACGAAGGCGGCACCACAGAAAGAGGGAAAGAGCGGCCATGAGTGATGTCAACAAGGTTGGGTCCGGCGAGGTTCGCGTCGCGATCGTCGGTGTGGGCAACTGCGCATCGTCGCTGGTGCAGGGCGTGCAGTACTACAAGGATGCCGACGAGAACGCCAGCGTTCCCGGCCTCATGCACGTCAAGTTCGGTCCCTATCACGTCAAGGACGTGAAGTTCGTCGCCGCGTTCGACGTCGACGCCAAGAAGGTCGGGTTCGACCTGGCCGAGGCGATCTTCGCCAGCGAGAACAACACGATCAAGATCTCCGACGTGCCGCCCACCGGCGTGAACGTCCAGCGTGGCCCGACCCTCGACGGCATCGGCAAGTACTACGCGCTGACCATCGAGGAGTCCGAGGCTCCCGCGGTCGACGTGGTCAAGGCTCTGAAGGACGCCGAGGTCGACGTCCTGGTCTCCTACCTGCCCGTCGGCTCGGAAGAGGCCGACAAGTTCTACGCCCAGTGCGCCATCGACGCGGGCGTCGCCTTCGTCAACGCGCTGCCGGTCTTCATCGCCTCCGACCCGGAGTGGGCGCAGAAGTTCATCGACGCCGGTGTCCCGATCGTCGGCGACGACATCAAGTCCCAGGTCGGCGCGACCATCACCCACCGCGTGATGGCCAAGCTGTTCGAGGACCGCGGCGTGGTGCTCGACCGCACCTACCAGCTCAACGTCGGCGGCAACATGGACTTCAAGAACATGCTCGAGCGCGAGCGGCTGGAGTCGAAGAAGGTCTCCAAGACCCAGGCCGTCACCTCCAACCTCAACGGCCCGCTCTCGGGCAAGGTGCACGACCGCAACGTCCACATCGGTCCCTCGGACTACGTGGAGTGGCTCGACGACCGCAAGTGGGCCTACGTCCGCCTCGAGGGTCGCGCCTTCGGTGACGTGCCGCTGAACCTGGAGTACAAGCTCGAGGTGTGGGACTCGCCGAACTCGGCGGGCATCATCATCGACGCCGTGCGCGCCGCCAAGATCGCCAAGGACCGCGGCATCGGCGGACCGGTCATCCCGGCCTCGGCCTACCTGATGAAGTCCCCGCCGGAGCAGATCGCCGACGACGTCGCGCGCACCCAGCTCGAGGCGTTCATCATCGGCGCCGAGTAGTTCGGGCGAACCGACAAGGCCGGGCCACACGGGATTCCGTGTGGCCCGGCCTTTGTGTTCGTGGTGCCCGCTCAGTCGAGCGAGACGTAGACCTCGACGCTCGTCGGGCCGGTGTAGCGCTCCAGTTCGGCGGTGTGCGAGCGGGTGATGGTGCCCGCGTTCTCCGCCTTGATGACCTGGGCCCACGCGGTGCGCAGCAGGTCGTAGGGCTTGTCGGAGACGACGAACTTCGCGTAGCGGCCCGCGGGAATGCGGGTCAGCACGTCGCCTTCGTCGATGTCGTCGAGCTCGGCGACCTCGTAGCCGAGCACGGCGACCGCGTGGTCGTTCTGGCCGATGTAGGCCGCGGCGCGCGGCACCGTCTTCTCCCTGGATAGGTACCGGTCCCAGGTGAAGTTCACCAGGTCCAGGTCGCGCGCGGTCACCTCGCGACCGGCCAGCGGCACGGTGAGGCCCGCGATCAGCCCGTCCTCGAGGGTGACGATCTCGAAATCGACAGCCATGGCTATTCGCCCCCCTGCTCCGCGATCAGCGAGACGTAGATCTCGACCGTGCGCTCGTCCGGATACTGCTCGTAGTCGCCCGCGTAGGCGCGCTCGAATTCACCGGCGGCCTCGGCGTCCCAGATCTGGCGCCACAGCGCGACGATGGTGTCGCCGCGGTTGTCGCCGGTGGCGACGAAACGGGCGTAGCGGCCCGCCGGGATGCGGGCGAGCACGTCACCGACCTGGAGATCGGCGAGGGTCTTGCACTCGTAGCCGACGATGTGGGTCAGGTAGGAATTGATCTCCGCCGCGAAATCGACGTACCCCGTCGCGATCGGTCCCGGTAACTGCGGTCTCGCCAGCAGGTGCTGCCACGCCTCCACCACCTTGGCGCGGCGTGGCCCCTCCACGGCGAGCGCCGGACTGCGGAGCACCGTGCCCGCGATCAGCGTCTCGGGACGGTCAACGACATTGAAATCCACCTGCGTAGCCCCTATGTCTAGTCTCGTCGTCGCTCGAGCGCATATCTTCCCGCATCGATATGACAGGTTTGGCGCCGGGATCGTTCGACGCGCTGTCGCGTCGCGGCAAACCGGCGGTGCCGACTGGTCGGGCTGGTTCGCGCTCTGGCCAACGATGTTGCCATGTCCGCCGGGGTGTGTGGTCCGGGTGGCCAATCCGTGATCTATCGACCGCCGTCACCACCCAGTCCGGGGAACAATTCGCCGGGCGTGGCCGGGCGTGGCGCGGGCGGGATGATGATCACCGGCGCCGGATTGCGCGGTGTGGTCGACGGTGAGGGGCCGAGCTCCGGCGTGGGGTTGCGTGGCGTCGTCGACGGCGGGGTGATGAGATCCGGTGCCGGGCTGCGCGGTGCGTTGGTGGGCGGGTTGAGAATGTCGTAGGGATTGCTGTCGCCGGGCGCGGGCGCCGGTCCCGGGATCAGCCCGCCGCCACCGGTCATCGCCGGTGTGGGGAACTGCTCGACCGGCGTGCCCGCCAGCGCGGTGTCCATCACCTGCTTCCAGATGTCGGACGGCAGGCCGGATCCCCAGATCGCGCCACCGCGCCCGCCGCGCAGCGGCTGTGGCTGTTCGGTGCCCACCCACACCGCCGTCGACAGCGACGGCGTGTAGCCGATCATCCAGGCGTCCTTGTTGTCCTTGGTCTCGCCCAGCTGGGTGGTGCCGGTCTTGGCCGCCGACGGTCTGCCCTCGGCCAGCCCGTGCCCGTTGGAGTAGTTGGCGATCGGGGTCATCGCCTGGGTGGTGATGTCGGCGATACCCGCCGTGATCCGCTGCTCCGGTTCCGGAAGTTGTGCGCCCACCCTGGTTTCCGGCGGGCCACGATCGATCAGCACCCGGCCGTCACCGGTGACGACGCGCTGCACGAAGTACGGCTGGTGATAGACGCCCGACGCGGCCAGCGTCGCGTACGCCGAGGCCATGTCCAAGGGGCGCACCAGATACTGCCCGAGCACGATTCCGTTGAGCGGCGCTTCGCCTGCCTCGGTGAGGGTTTCGACGTCGAGTCCGGGGATGTGCTCGGGAATGCCCGCCAGATGGGCGGCCTCGGCGATCGAGCGCGGGCCGTCGGCCATCGTCATCGTGAGCCGGTAGAAGCTGGTGTTCAGCGAGCGCTTGAGCGCCTCGGTGAGCGTGCAGCGGCCGCAGGAGTCGCCGTCGGCGTTGGTGATGGTGGTGCCGCGGTCGACGACGGGGGAGCTGTCGATCGCCCTGGTCGGCGGGATGCCCTGGCGCTGCGCGGCGACGAGCGCGAACACCTTGAACGACGACCCGGTCTGCAACGGCGCCTGGGCGAAGTCGAAGCCGGTGCCGGCCTCACCGCCGTAGTAGGCGCGCACGGCCCCACTGCGCGGGTCGATCGAGACGACGGCGGCGCGCAGCTCCGGTGGCTGCCACTCCAGCCGCTGGCGCACGGTGTCGACCGCGCCCGCCTGGGCCACCGGGTCGATGGTGGTGGTGATCTGCAAGGCGCCGGTGTTGATGTCGGCGTCGGTCAGGCCGGCGGCGCGCAGCTCCCGCAGCACCTGGGTGCGGATGTGGCCCTCCGGCCCGAGCGGCACCGGCTCGGCCGGGAGGTCGGGCAGCGGGATGATCGCGGGGAACACGGTCGCGTCGCGCTCGCCCGGCGCGAGCACCTTCATCTCCACCATGCCGTCGAGCACGTACTGCCAGCGCGCCTTCAGCTGGTCGAGGTGGGTCTCCGGGTCGAGTACCGAGGGCGAGCGGATCACCGCGGCGAGCACGGCGCCCTCGGCCGGCGTCAGTTCGGGCACCGGCTTGTCGAAGTAGGCCTTCGCCGCCGCGGCGATGCCGTACGCCCCGCGCCCGTAGTAGATGGTGTTCAGATAGGCCGCGAGGATCTCGTCCTTGCTCCACTGCCGCGACATCTTCGCCGCGATGATCAGCTCGCGCATCTTGCGGGTGACGGTGCGCTCGGAGGTGAGGAAGGCGTTCTTCACGTACTGCTGGGTGATCGTCGAGCCGCCGCCCGCGTTGTCGTGGCCGAGCAGATTGTCGCGGGCCGCGCGCAGGAACCCGCTCGTCGAGTAGCCGGGGTTGGTGTAGAAATTGCGGTCCTCGGCGGCGAGCACGGCATCGCGCACCGGCATCGGCACGTCGGTGAGCGGGATCGGGATCCGATTGCCGCGCGGCGGGATGAATTTCGTCAGCACGGTGGTGCCGTCGGCGGCCAGCACGGTGGCCGGCTGTTCGACCGCGACCTCGGCGGGCTCGGGGATCTCCGAGCTCCAGTAGATCGCGAAGAACAGCAGCGCCGGCACACAGACGAAGATCACGAACAGCGCCAGCAGCAACCGCCGGATCTTCTGGCCCCTGGTGCGTGGGGCGCGGGGTTCCTCGCCGTCACCGTCGGCGGCCAGCCGGGCGGCCTGGGCGCGGCGCGCCGAGCCCTTGCGCGGTGGCTGGTCCCGGCCGAGCGGGTCCTTGAAACCGGCGATCGAGGTGTACGGCGCGTCCGATCCGGAACGCCTGCGCCCGCCCTCGGAGGCCACGACCATCTCCTTCCGGAGCGAGGGGAAGAACCCACCTGTACCGACGTGCCATCGACTCGGAAGACTCTACCCGCCGGGTGTCGTGGAACCAGGGAGGAGCGCGTGGGGGCGGCGAACGCGCCGCCCCGCACGATCAGCTCTTCACACCACCGGCGGTCAGACCGGAGATGATCCGGCGCTGGAACACCAGGACCATGATCACCAGCGGCACCGTGACGATCACGCCCGCCGCCATGATCGCCGCGTACGGCTGCACCAGCGGATCGTTGCCGGAGAACTGGGCGATCGCCACCGTCACCGGCCGGGTCTTCTCGCCCGACAGCAGCCGGGCCAGCAGGTACTCGTTGATCGAGGCGATGAACGCCAGGATCGCGGTGGTGAACACCGCGGGCGCCGCCAGCGGCAGCATGATCAGCCGGAACGCCTGGAACTTGGTGGCGCCGTCGATCCGCGCGGCTTCCTCGAGCTCCCAGGGCAGTTCGGCGAAGAACGACGCCAGGATGTACACCGTCATCGGCAGCACGAAGGAGATGTTCGGGATGATCATCGCCTGGTAGTGGCCGATCCAGCCCAGATCCGTGAACAGCTGGAACAGCGGCGTCACCAGCACGACGGCCGGGAACATCGAGGCCGACAGGATCAGCCCGGAGACCAGGTACTTGCCCGCGAACGCCATCCGGGCCAGCGCGTACGCGGCCAGCACGCCGAGCAGCAGCGCCACCGCGGTGGTGGCGGCGCCGATGATCACGCTGTTGAGCAGCGCCTGCCCGAAGTTGTTGCCGCGACTGGTGTCGAAGGCGTTGCGGAAGTTGTCCAGCGTCACGTGGGTCGGCCACGGGGTGCTGTCGAAGGTGTAGGCCTGATCGCGGAACGCGACGACCGTCATCCAGTAGAACGGGCCGAGGCCCCACACCAGCACGATCAGCACACCGAGGTACATCCGCACGGTGCCGATCCGCTGGCGCCACGACACCGGCTGCACGGGCGCTTCCGCGCGCTCGACGGGCGCCTCTTTCGTCATCGAGATGCTCATCAGTTCGCCTTCCGCTGTTCTTCCTGCGTGCGAACGGCGTTGGCGCCCAGCACCTTCACCAGCACGAACGCGATAGCGAAGACGAGCAGGAAGGTGATCGTCGAGAGCGCGGCGGCGCTGTTGGGACCTTGGCGCACCTGCTCGACCACCAGGATCGACAGGGTGTTCGTCGCGGGGTTGCCCAGCGTCATGATCGCGGGCAGGTCGTACATGCGCAGCGCGTCCATGGTGCGGAACAGCACCGCGACCAGCAGCGCGGGCTTGAGCAGCGGCAGCGTGATGTGCACGAACCGCTGCCACGCCGACGCGCCGTCGACCTTGGCGGCCTCGTACACGTCGGCCGGAATGACCTGCAGGCCCGCCAGAATCAGCAACGCCATGAACGGGGTCGTCTTCCACACGTCGGCGATGATGACCGCGAACCGTGCGGCCCAGACGTCGGAGGTCCACAGGATGTGGGTGCCGAGCACCCGGTTCACCACGCCGTCGTACTGGAACATGAACTCCCACAGCCGCGCGGTGACGGCGGTGGGGATGGCCCACGGGATCAGCACGGCGGCACGCAGCAGGGCCCGGCCACGGAAGGTCTTGCCCATCACGATGGCCATGCCGAGGCCGAGCACCGCTTCCAGCGTCACGGTCACCACCGTGAAGAACAGGGTGACCCCGACCGCCGACCAGAACTGGGAGCCGAGCGTGCCGGTCGGGCAGGCGACGGTGCCGCTGAGCGTGTTGCACTGCTGCAGCAGCCAGTGCGTGTAGTTGCTCAGCCCGGCGCCGCCGCCCTCGACGAACATGCCGGTGGCCGGGTCGATCCCGGAGTCCTTCTGGAAGGACATGATGATCGCCTGGACCACCGGATACCCGATGACCACGGCCAGCGCGACGAGCACGGGCGTGACGAACAGCCACGCCTTGCCGGATTGTCGCAGTTCCAGCGCTAGCCCGCGCTGCTTGGCTCCCGAAGGATCCGACACCGTTTCTACTCTCCTACGGTCTGGTCGGGTCCGCTGCGCGCTCCGCTACGAACCGGCGGTCTCGATGCCCTTTTGCATGCCGGCGACAGCGTCGTCGACGGACTTCGTGCCGTTCAGGGCAGCATAGGCGTTGTCCTGGATGGCCTTCGACACCGCGGGATAGAACGGGGTGACCGGGCGCGGCACGGCGCTGGCGATGGATTCCTTCAGCGCGGGCAGGTACGGCATCTTCGCGATCAGGGCCGGGTCGTCGTAGAGCGAGGCGCGCACGGACGGCAGCGCGCCCGAGGCGATGATCTGCTGGGCCTCTTCGCTGATCAGGTAGCGCACGAAATCGGCCGCGGTGGCCTTGTTCTTGGAGAACGCGCTGATCGCGGCGTTGTAGCCACCGAGGGTGGACGCGCCGACGCCGGTGTTGCCCGGCAGCGGGGCCACGCCGAACTTGTCCTTCACCGAGGAGGTGTCGGCGTTGGCCTGGGCGTACAGGTACGGCCAGTTGCGCAGGAACAGCAGCTTGCCGGACTCGAACGCGCTGGCGCTCTCGCCCTCCTTGAAGGTGATGGCTTCCTTGGGGATGTCACCGCTCTTGTAGGCGTCGACGAGGACCTTCAGGCCCGCCTTCGACTCCGGGCTGTTCACGGTGGGGGTCTTGCCGTCGGCGCCGACGAAGCTGCCGCCGAAGGCGTTGATGACCTCGGAGGTGTTCACGGTCAGGCCCTCGTAGGGGGCGAGCTGACCGGCGTAGCAGCCGATGTTGTTGTCGCGGGCCACCTGGCACTGGCCGAGCATCTCGCTCCAGGTCCGCGGCGCGTTGGGCACCAGGTCCTTGCGGTAGTACAGCAGGCCGCCGTTGGTGTTGCGCGGGGCCGCGTACAGGGTGCCGTTGTAGGTGGCGCTGGCGACGGTCGGCGCGAGCAGCGGCGCGGTGTCGATGGCGAAGGTGTCCTTGAGCGGCTGGATCCAGCCCTTCGCGGCGAATTCCGCGGTCCACGGGACATCGAGGGCGACGACGTCGTAGCCGTCCTGCTTGGCGCGGAAGTGCTCGGCGAGGTCGTCGTGCTGCTGGTTGGCGTCGGCCGACTGCTCCTTGAACGTCACCTGCTCGTTCGGGTGCGCGGCGTTCCAGCGGTCGATGAGCTGCTTGACCACACCGGTCTCGGTGGTGTCCTTACCCTCGACGTAGGTGATCGGGCCGCGGCCGGTCAGGTTCTGGTCGAGCGCGTTGCCGCCGTTGTCACTCGAGCAGGCACTGGCGAACGATGCGGTAAGCAACGCAATCGAGGCAGCAGCCATCGTCGCTCTGGGGACAAACTTCAAGGCCATCGCAGACACTCCAGGGTCGAGACGTGAGCAGCAGCACACCCGTGCGGTGCACGGGTCAACATACATGGTGGGTGGGTGTCACGTCCGATCGTCCTGTCCAATCACATACTTTCCGGTCAGTTCGCGAACGGATCACAGTCGGTGGGGTGCCCTACCCTCGACGGGGTGACCAGTCCATCGCCGTCGACGCCCGACCGGATGCTCTCGCGCATCGGGGGTTTGCTGCGCAAGGCCGAGGCCACCGACAACGAACACGAGGCCGAGGCGTTCCTGGCCGCGGCCCAGCGGCTGGCCACGAAATCCTCGATCGACCTGGCGGTGGCGCGATCGCACGTCGCCGACCGGGAGCGCAGGTCCGCGCCGGTGCAGCGGATCATCCCGATCGGCGAACCGGGGCGAAAAGGACTGCGCACCTACGTCCAGCTGTTCGTCGCGATCGCCGCCGCCAACGATGTGCGCTGTGATGTCGCCCGCAGCTCCGCGCAGGTCTACGCCTACGGCTTCGCGGCCGATATCGACACCTGCGAGGCGCTGTACGCGAGCCTGCTGATCCAGATGGTGCGCGCGTCCGATCACTACATCAAGTCCGGCGCGTACCGGGAGGCGACGGTGATCAAGATCGTCGCCGAGAAGCGCTTCGGGCGCACCGTCCGCCGCAAGGTGGAGGCGCCGGTGGCCGGCGTCACCGCGCGGCTGAACTTCCAGATGGCCTTCGCCGCCCGCGTCGGCGCCCGCCTGGCCGAGGTGCAGGCCGAGGTCGTCGCCGAGCAGGCCCCGGCCGCGTCGACCGGCACCGCGCTGGCCCTGCGCGACAAGGAAGTAGCCCTCACCGACTTCTATACGGCCACCTCGGAGGCGCGCGGCACCTGGCGCGGACCGCAGACGTCCACCGGGCATTCCGTCGCCGCTCGCCGCGCCGGTGATCGGGCCGGGCGCGCGGCGAGACTGGGCACCGCACCGGAACTGCCCGCCGCCCGGGCGAAACTCGGCCGATGACAGCGCGGCTGGTCGGCTCGCTCGTCTCCGAGTCGCCCGCAGGCATGGACAGGACGTCGTCCGGAGCGCGCAGTGGCATCGCCTGATCCCGGTCGTCGCCGGGATGCCCAGCGGGCCAAGGTCTACGACGCCGAGCAGCTGGTCCGGGGTGTGTTCGATCGCGCGCAGGAGTTCGGGCACCGCACGGTCGAGGTCTACGGGTCGCAGCTCACGCTGCCGGTCGAGCGCCGCTTCGCGTCCGTGGAGTCGGTGCAGTCGTACGCGGACAAGGTGCTGGCGCTGAATTGGGTGCGCGCGCAGTGGGACAGGGCTGGGGTGCCGGTCCGGGTCCGCGCGCGGGCGGGCGCGTCGGCCGCCCACTACGAACCCGCCCACGCGGTGCTGGCCGTGCCGTTGCACACGGGCGCGACGGCGTGGGCCCTGCGGGAGCTGGTGGTGCTGCACGAGCTCGCGCACCATCTCGCGCCCGTCGAGGGGGAGGCGCCGCACGGCCCCGAATTCTGCACTCGCTACGCCGAATTGGTCGAGGGTGTCATCGGTCCCGAGGCGGCCTTGCTGGTCCGCGCGACGTTCGCGGGCTGTGGGGTTCGCTTCGGCTGAGATCTGGCTCGCCGCCGTTGCGTTTCGCGACCGCCGGTCCGTCTATAGGCCGCCTGCCGCACGGCCGCCGACTACGTGGCCGCGCGGTGGGCGGGTTGCGGCGCAGACACGGCGAATCCCGCCGGTGCCACAGCGCCGACGGGATTCGGGAGAGTCGATCAGTCCTCGGCGATCCGCAGGTCGACCTCGATATTGCCGCGCGTCGCGTTGGAGTACGGGCAGACCTGGTGGGCCTGCTCGGCCAGCGCCTGCGCCTCCTCGCGGGACAGGTGCGGCAGCGTGATCTCGAGCGTGACGGCCAGCCCGAAACCACCGTTGTCGTTCGGGCCGATCGAGACCTGCGCGCCGACAGCGGAATCGGCGATGTTCGCCCCCGCCTTCTTGCCGACCAGGCGCAGCGCCGAGTGGAAGCACGCGGCGTAACCGGCCGCGAACAGCTGCTCGGGGTTGGTGCCCGCGCCGTCGCCGCCCATCTCCTTCGGCGGGGCGAGCACGACGTCGAGCTTGCCGTCGGTGGTGCGCGCGGTGCCGGTGCGGCCTTCGCCGCTGGCCAGGGCTTCGGCGGTGTAGAGGACCTGCATGGGAGCTCTCATTTCTCTGTGAGGGTGTCGGTGAGTTTGCGGAGTAGTCCGCGCAGTGCGGTGACCTCGTCGGTGGACAGTCCCGCGATCTGGGCCATCTCGACCGGTATCCGGCACGCCTCGGCGCGCAGGTTCCGGCCGTGGTCGGTGAGCACGATGTCGACGCGACGTTCGTCGTCGGCCGCCCGCCTGCGCTCGACGAACCCGGTCGCCTCCAGCCGCTTGAGCAGCGGAGACAACGTTCCCGAGTCCAGTTCGAGCGTCTTGCCGAGCTCGCCGACGCTGCGCCCGTCGCGCTCCCAGAGCGCGAGCATCACCAGATACTGCGGATAGGTGAGCCCGAGCCGTTCCAGCTTCGGCCGGTAGACCGCCGTCATCGCCCGCGAAGCGGCGTACAGCGGGAAGCAGAGCTGCTCGTCGAGGGTGAGTCCGTCGGTCATGTCAACAATGTAGCCCACAATTAAGTTGTGCACAACCATTCAGTGGAAGGCGACGGCGAGGAACCCCGAGACGTACGCCACCCCGAACAGCACCGGCACCCACTGCTCGATATGCGACAGCGGCCAATACCGCGCCCGATCACGCCCCTCGCCGAGCGCCCACCACTCGCCCTTCCAGAACGGCGACGCGGGCAACCGTTCCTCCAGCGCCCCCACCACCTGATATTTCGCGCCGTTCAGCAAGCGGTAGCTGCGCACCAGGTAGAACCAGGCGAAACACTGCCCGAGCACCGCGATCAACGGGATCACCAGCCACCTCGCGGTATCCGGGGGCGGTGACTTCCCGAACACGGTGACCAGCGTGAAGATGCCGGTATTGAGCGTCAGGAAGAACGAGTTCGCCAGCCCGCGCCGCGCGCTCACGCGGTCGGCCATCTCCACGTAGAGCCGGTATTGCTCGAGCACGGCGCTGTCATAGGCGCGGTCGTCGGGCTCCCGGCCGGGCGCCGGGTCGTTCCACAGCCGGGCGCGCAGCTCGGTCCCTCGATCGTCGTCGTGCACCGCTCGCCTCCACGGTGCCGCGTGCAGGGTGATCACTCTTCGAGCCTGCCGCCGACGGGCGGGTGGGTCGCGGGTAGTCGACTACTCGGCTTCGGGTGCGTCGAGCAGTGCGCTGACGCGTGCGTACCGGTCCAGCCACCAGGCCGTGCGGTCCGGGTCGGGGTGCCGGTACTTGTCGAGCAGGGCCGGGTCGGGTTCGGGTGCGGTGGTCGGGACGGTCAGCCAGCCGTTCACCGGCCGGAGCGATTCGGCCACGAGGTCGCCCTCGAACAGGGCGAGGGTCCCCAACCCGCAGGCGAACTCGAGCTGCGGCAGGGCGCCTGCCAGGGCGATCTGGGCGGCCAGCCCGACGCTCGTCTCCAGCGCCGACGACACCACCGTCGGCAGTCCCGCCGCGTCGGCGACGGCCAGCGCCCGCCGAACGCCGCCCAGCGGAGTGCACTTCAGCACGGCGACATCGGCGGCCCCGGCCACCGCGACGCGCAGCGGATCCTCGGCCCGCCGGATCGACTCGTCCGCCGCGATCGGCACCGCCACCCGCCGCCGCACCTCGGCCAATTCCTCGACCGTCCGGCACGGCTGCTCGACATACTCCAATCCACCAGCGGCCCGGTCGATCTCACCGATGTGCCGCACCGCGGTATCCACATCCCACACCGCGTTGGCGTCCACCCGAATCGCCCCATCGGGCCCGATCGCCTCCCGCACGGCGGCGACCCGCGCCATATCCTCCGCCAACGACCCGGGATGATCAGCGACCTTCACTTTCGCTGTCGCACACCCGGACTCCCGCACGATCCGCCCGGCCCGCTCCCCATCGACGGCGGGCACCGTGCAATTCACCGGCACCCGCTCCCGTACCGGCGCGGGCCACCCCACCATCGCCTGCTCGACCGCGGTAGCCAACCACCCCACCGCCTCCCGATCCCCATACTCCGGAAACGGACAGAACTCCCCCCACCCCAACTCCCCCCGAACCAACATCCCCTCCCGCACAGTGATCCCCCGAAACCGCGTACGCAGCGGAATCGCATAAACGAACATCTCGGCGCCCACGCCCCGATCGTAGAACCCGGGTAGTCCCGCCCCCTCACTCTAAGTAGTTCCACGGCGTCGCCACGCGTCGTTCCGCACGATCCTGGAGTCATGACCGCTCCCGCCCGCCGCGTAATCGACCAGATCATCGCCCTGACACTGCTCGTGGCACTCGTCCCGTGCGCGGGAGCGGTGGCGATGCTGGCCGCCTACTTCGAGGTCTCGAACCACACCTGCGGGTACTACGGCGGCTGCTACACCCGCTGGGTGACCCCCGGCGTCTACATCGCGTGGGCCGGTGCCGGCATTTCGGTCGCCGGTTCCCTGATCTGGATCGCGATCGGGATCGCCAAGGGCCATCGCGTCGGCTACGTCCCCCTCGCCGGTGCCCTCCTCATGCTCGTCACGTTCTGCATCGGTGGTGAGGTCGCCAGCTGGGGCTGAACCGTGCCCGTGTCGGCGTCCGGCGCGCCGACACGGGCGGGGGTTCAGAGGCGTTCGATGACGGTGGCGTTGGCGAGGCCGCCTGCTTCGCACATCGTCTGGAGGCCGTAGCGGGCGCCGCGCTGGTGCAGGGCGTGGACGAGGGTGGTGGTGAGGCGGGCGCCGGAGGCGCCGAGGGGGTGGCCCAGGGCGATGGCGCCGCCGTTGACATTCACCCTGCTCGGGTCGGCGCCGGTTTCCTGGGCCCAGGCCAGGACGACCGGGGAGAAGGCCTCGTTGATCTCGATCAGGTCGATGTCGTCGAGGGTCAGGCCGGACCGGCGCAGCACCTTCTCGGTGGCGGGGATGACGGCGGTGAGCATGAGCAGCGGATCGTCGCCCGCGACGGCGAAGCTGTGCAGCCGGGCCAGCGGGCGCAGGCCCAGCTCGGCGGCGCGTTCGCCGGACATGATCAGCACCGCGGCGCTGCCGTCGCTGACCTGGCTGGCCGAGGCCGCCGTGATCTCCCAGCCGATCTGCGGGAAGCGCGCCGCCATGGCCGGGTCGTAGTAGGCGGGCTTCAGCTTGCCGAGGGTCTCCAGGGTGGAGCCGACCCGGATGCCCTCGTCGGTGTCGAGCCCGTGCAGCGGCGCCAGCTCGGCGGCGAAGAGTCCGTCCTTGGTCGCGCGGGCGGCCTTCTCGTGGCTGCCGAGCGTGAACTCGTCGAGCTGGGTGCGGGTCAGCCCCCACTTCGCGGCGATCAGTTCGGCGCTGATCCCCTGGGGCACCAGCCCGTCCGGGTAGCGCTCGGCGAAGGCGACGCCGGACAGGTCGGTGGCCCCGATCAGATTGGCGCCCATGGGAACCCGCCCCATGGACTCCACCCCGGCGGCCACGACGATGTCGTACGCGCCCGCGATCACGCCCTGGGCGGCGAAGTGGATGGCCTGCTGACTGCTGCCGCACTGCCGGTCGACGGTGGTGGCCGCCACCGACTCGGGATACCCGGCGGCGAGGGCGGCCCGCCGGGTCATGTTCGAACCCTGTTCCCCGACCTGGGTGACGATGCCGCCGATGACGTCGTCGATCAGGGCCGGGTCGATGCCGCTGCGGTCGACCACCGCGCGCAGGCTGTGCGCGAGCAGGTCGACGGGATGGACGTCGTGGAGTGCGCCGTTCGGCTTGCCCCGCCCGATGGGGGTGCGTACCGCTTCGACGATGACCGCGTCTCGCATGGGAGTCCTCTTTCGACGGTGAGCCAACGCTGGCTCTATCCAACAATAGTCAGAGTAGGCCCTAACTATCATCTCCTCAAGTCAGAGATGGGTATGATGTCGGTCATGGCAGCCGTGATGGAAGGGCCACTGGCCGATCTGAGCAAGTGGGGTACCGAGGGCTGTTCGATCGCGCGGGCCATGGACCTGATCGGCACCCGCTCGGCGGTGCTCATCCTGCGCGAGGCCTACTACGGCACCACCCGCTTCGACGGCTTCGCCCGCCGCGTCGGCATCACCGACGCCGCCGCCGCGAGCCAGCTGCGCAAACTCACCGCGGCCGGGCTCCTGGAAAAGCGCCCCTACCAGGAAGAAGGCAAGCGCACCCGGAACGAGTACGTGCTCACCCCGATGGGCCGCGACCTGCTCCCGGCGGTCGTCGCCCTGTGGCAGTGGGGCGACACCTACCTCCAGCCGGGCCCGGCACCCCTGCATCGCGTCGACGTCACCACGGGCGAACCCGTCCGCGCCGAACTCCGCAGCGCGGACGGCACCGAGGTCCCCCTCGAACAACTGGCTGTCCGCGTCAACCCCGACTACCTCCGCTACCGCGACGCCGAGCGCGCGAAGCACAGGGACACCTGACCATCACGCACGGCGGCTGCTAATCGTTCTTCTGGATCTTGAAGGCGATGAGTGGCCAGGTAGTCGTCAGATTGAGCCACTCGGTCGCGCTGAGGAAACGCTCACTTGGATCCGGATTCTGATTCAACGCCGCGATCGACCCCGAGAAGACCTCGGTGTAGCGCAGATAGTCCGGCGTGTGCCACTCGACCTCATTGCCATCGCAGCGAATCGCATGCCCGGTGAGATAACCCATCGCTCGCGCGATGAGGTGATCGGCCAGCTCGGTAGGCTGATACCGCGCGGAGGTATACGGGTATTGCGCATCGATCGCGGCCCGAATTTGTCGATCGACCGCAGTCCGCAGCGAGTCGATCGGAAACCGCGTCGTCAATTCCCTGAGCCACGGTCGATCGGGGTCCGGCGACGGACGACCCACCATATGGGCGGCCACCAGCAGTTCGAGCCAGACCACCACATCGGGAAGCAACGAAATCCATTGCGGCAAATTCGCTTTTGCTCGAAGGGTCTGCACGTCATCGGCGCCGTACAAGCGCGTTAGATCCGCGACCAGCGAACAGAACAGCGTTGCGGCCCTGACCGGATCCCCTGCCTTCCCCGCCCAGTGGGCCTCGTCATGCCGAGCGGTGAGAGTATCGCGATGATCGGGTCCGTTGATGGTGGTGTGGGCGTCCACGAGAGTGGTATACAGCGCTGCAGCGGTCGCGGGCTCGTCGACTCTCCTTGTCCATGAGGCCAGCTGCTCGACAGAGGTAAGGGTGCGGGAGTGTTTCGGCCCGAAGATCCGGATGCGTTCCGTGACGACAGCGGTGAATTGTTGTGCGGCAGTAGTGGGATCGCCTGCCGCACCTGTCCAGTAGGCCTGGTTGTGGCGGGCGCCGAGAGTATCGGGGTGGTCGGGTCCGAGCACGCGGGAGCGATCGGCGACCAGGGTTGTGAATTGTTGTGCGGCGGTCACTGAATCGCCTGCCTCCCCAGCGTAGTAGGCCTGGTTGTGGCGGGCGGTGAGCGTGTCGGGGTGGTCGGGTCCGAGCACGCGGGAGCGATCGGCGACCAGGGTTGTGAATTGTTGTGCGGCGGTAGTGTGATCACCTGCTCGGCCGGTATAGATGGCTAGATTTCCGCGAGCCTTGAGCGTGTCGGGGTGGTCGGGTCCTAGTACCCGGGAGCGGTCGGTGACGAGGGTTGTGAATTGTTGTGCGGCGGTCACTGAATCGCCTGCCTCCCCAGCGTAGTAGGCCTGGTTGTGCCGGGCGGTGAGGGTGTCGGGGTGGTCGGGTCCTTGTATGCGGGAGCGGTCGGTGACGAGGGTTGTGAATTGTTGTGCGGCGGTGGTGTGATCGCCTGCTCGGCCGGTAAAGCGGGCTAGATTTCCGCGGGCATTGAGGGTGTCGGGGTGGTCGGGTCCTAGTACCCGGGAGCGGTCGGTGACGAGGGTTGTGAATTGTTGTGCGGCGGTGGCTGGGTCGCCTGCTTCCCCGGTCCAGTAGGCCTGGTTGTGCCGGGCGGTGAGGGTGTCGGGGTGGTCGTGTCCTTGTATGCGGGTGTAGTCGGTGACGAGGGTTGTGAATTGTTGTGCGGCGGTGGCTGGGTCGCCTGCTTCCCCGGTCCAGTAGGCCTGGTTGTATCGGGCGGTGAGCGTGCCGAGGTCGTCTGGTCCGAGAGTGCGTAGGCAGTCTGCGGCGAGGTTTGTGAATTGTTGTGCGGCGGTGGCTGGGTCGCCTGCTTCCCCGGTCCAGTAGGAGACACTGTTGCGTGCGTCGAGTGTGCGCGGATGGTCCGCGCCCAATCGTTGGAGCGCGTGCGCGGCGATTCGTTCGAGCTCATGGACCGCATCTGTCGCGTGACCCGCATAGCCGATCGCTGACCCGAGGACGCGATCCGTGTGAATGACATCGGGGTCATCGCCACCGAACTCGCTCAGCCCTATCTCGAGTGTCTCTCGAAGATGGGGCACCGCGTCCTCTGCCCGGTCGGTTTTCGCCAGCCAGTCGCCCAGCTGCCGTCGACTGAGCAGCGTATCTCGGTGTCTCGAACCGAGGACTCGAGTTCGATCGGCTACGACGGCGGTCAACTGTGCGGTCGCCTCCCTCGTACGACCACCCTCGGCGAGCTGGTCTGCCTGATGGTGACGCGCGGTCAGTGTGGTGGGGTGGTTTCGTCCCAACCGCTCTGTACTGAGAATGCTCAACCGGGACAACTCGTCGATTGCCTCGAATGTCCTTCCAAGTTCAGCCAATTCGACCGCTGCTAGGATTCTGATTTCGAGTTCACGTTCGGAATCGTTCGTTGCCGTTGCACTGGAATGCGACGAATGACCCTCGTGGATACGGACATACAGCGTCCCGGACTCCACCTCGACAGGATGACGATCACTGTCGCTGAAGTTCCCCTGTATCCAGTCTGGCGCCAACCCATGTAGTTCGGGGAAGGCGGAATCGGTGACAGCCGTCAGGAGCACTGCGTCGGCAGCAGGCATCGGCCGTGACCACAGGGCTGTCGCCACCGAGACGCAATCCTGGATAGCTTGACCGAATACGCCGTGCACACTGACACAGATCCGGCCCAGATGGACGACGATTCGCACTGCCCTGATGACCGGGGGTGAATTGATTTCGAGGAGTAGATAGGACAGGCGATCGATCACGTGGGAAAGGGCGACAGACGGTTCGCTGGTGAACACGAGCGTCCCGGGTGCGTCGGAGATTTGATGATCACCCATGGGGATCAGCCCGGTGATTCCGTGATCGGTGACGACCCGATCGACCAGTAACTCCATACGTGGCAACCCGATGTCATCGATAGCGCGCTCGTTATGGTCGATCACCAGGATCATCCGCGTCTCGCAGATCACCCGATCGATCTGGTGCGAATGCTGCTTGGAGCTGAGCATCGCCTGGACCGCGGCTTGGTGGAGTTCGTCGATGCCGACCTCGGCCTGGTCGGTCCAGGCGCCGCCGATCCGCATCGGTGGATCGTCGGTGGTGGCCGGTGAGGTGTGCAAAGCCGCTACCAGGGTGTCGAGTTCGCCCGCGGGGAAGTCGGCGAAGGCCAGCATCGTCCGGGTCGAGCGGTAGGACGGGAAGCGGCGGCGCAGGGTCTTGTCGAGTAGATCGGCGCTGACCGGGGAGTCGAACAGGATGAGCACCGGCCGGGTTCCGCGAGCGCGTTTCAGCCATCGCAAGAGATCGGCGTCGGGGTCACCGAACTCCGGGCGAGCGGGCAGCAGGGAGAGCAGGTCGCGTGCGATACGCGCGAAGGGAGGCGCGTCGGGGCCGCCTGCGGTGAGGGACAGCTCACCGTCGGGGTCGGCCAGGATGGCCCGGAAGTTCATCGACCCGCCGAACTTTCCGTTCACGAACCGGATGACCTGCTGCTCGATGCGGAATGTGTCCGCGCGGGTCAGGTGGGCGCGCAGGATATCCCGGACACCGGCGGGAAAGTCGTAGCCGATCGCGTCCGGGTGGGCGTTGTCGTCGGGTGGGTATTTGTCGAGGATCCCGCCGAGCAGGACCTCGGCCAGATGCACCACCTCGGAGTTGGGCAGCATCGTGTGTTGCACCAGGCGCATGATCGGCGGCGTCAGCGGCATCGGCGACAGGTAGCAGGCGAGCCGGAAAGCCGTGGGCGACACCATTGCCCGGAACATCGCCACCGTGTGTTCGGCGTCGCGGGGACTGCGCTGTGGCCGTTCGGCACCGTTCGGCGCGGCGAGAACCCGCACCGGGTGGGTATCGGGCCCGATGGTGGAAACCGTTGCCCAGCCGCGTAATCCCCACGCGGCGAGCTCGAACACCGGTACCGGCGCAGTGTTCGGCTGCCAGCGGTGATTCGGCGCGGCAGGCCCGGGAACGGTGACATCGCACCTGTTGACGGCGAGCAACCCGGTCCCTGACCACATGCGCCGGGGCAGCACGGTCAACATCGCGACGGGCCGCGTTCTACCCCATCCGGCGATGGTCGTCTGCGCGGCTCCGGTGCGCCAGGGCTCGGCGATCCCGTCGGTGATCACCAGGATCAGCTGCCGGGTCAGCGGCTGGTGCGGGATCGGATCGGTCCGACGCGCCGAGCTGTCGAAGGAGTGCCTGCTGACGCCACGGAAAAGCCCGGTCCAGTTCAGCATTCGAACGAACTCGGTGACGGTGCTGTCCCACACGGACATCGTCGGTGTCTCTTCGACCAGCACCGCGACACTGAGCCAGCGTTCGCGCTCGGGGCGCAGGACCACGGTCCACAGGCCCTCTTCGGCGATCTGTGCGGCGGTCGCCTCGTCGTCGACTTCGAAGGCGTGATCACTGTCGACGCGACGCCCGAAGGCGCGCAGCGCCCGGGCCAGGTCGAGGGTGTTGCGCAGCGCGGGGACCGCGGGCGCACTGACACCGATGCCGCGCCGGGTGACCGCGGAACGGCCGTGACCGGCTGGATAGATCGGCGCGTCCGGTGTCGGTTTCGGCACGGCGGGTGGCGATGGAGGTGGTGCTGGTGCCGACGATATCGAATGCTCGTTCGGCTGCACCTCCGGCGCTGCCGGCGACACCGCGAGCCTGGCTGGGGGCGTCGCGTCCATCGTCGGCAGATGCTCGGCCAGCCACAAGGCATCCAGCAGTTCACCGGCCGTCGGTGACAGGCCACCCGCGGTGAGGCGACGCCGCAGTTCGTCGCTGGTCATGACGTGGTCAATGGTCGCAGCAACGCCTCCACCACGTCTTCGAGTGAGCTGTAGTCGCGCTCCGAGGTGGCGATGTAGACGGCGTTGAGGAGTTGGTCGGTACTGATCGCGTCGCCGTTGGCCTGTTTGTGCAGGAAGGTCGCGATGCGCTCGGCGGCGGTTTCGGCGGCTGCCGGTCCGAGGTGGGCCGCGATGATGTCTTTGAGCGCGTCGGTATCCGGCTCGGCCAGGTCCAGCCGTAGACAGCGGCGTAGGAACGCGGTGGGAAAGTCACGTTCGCCGTTGCTGGTGAGCACCACGAACGGAAAGGCGCGGCACCGCACGCGGCCGCGTCGCACCGGGACGGGCGCGCTGCCGTCGGCGGTGCGCACGAATACCTGTTCGCTTTCCAGCGGTAGCCGGGCGAGTTCGTCGATGAGGAATTCGCCCTCCTCGAAGACGTTCAACAGGTCGTTCGGCAGGTCGATATCGCTCTTGTCGATCTCGTCGATCAACAGCATGCGCGGTCGCGCGTACGGCAGCAGCGCGGTGCCGAGTGGGCCGAGCCGGATATGCCGCCCGATATCGGTGTCGAGATCCGCATCGGGTTCGTCGGCGCCATCATTGCGACGGAACTGGCGCAGGTTCTCCTCGCGCAGCCGGCCGATCGGGTCGTAGTGATAGAGACCGTCCCTCAGCCGGGTGCGACTGGTGATCGGCCAGCGCAGGACCTGACCGAGTTTCAATTCCCTGGCGACCCGGTAGGCGAGGGTCGACTTGCCGGTCCCCGGACGGCCGGTGATCAGCAGCGGCCGCCGCAGGAACAGGGCCGCGTTCACCATGCGCTCTTCCTCGGCGGTAGGCGTGCGTTGTGCCGGGCCGGTACCAAGTCGCCGGGCGAAACCTGCCGTTTCGTCGTCGGTCGTGGGTGGGTGGTCCAGGACCGGGCCGCCGTCGAACCTGCGCCAGTTGGGTGGGTCGGGCAGCTCGTCGATGCCGTCGTGTGGGTCGTCGGTACCGCGATAGATAGGCCATGCGCTCATGACTGCGCTCCCTGGATCGGTGAAGAGTCGGAGAAGTTGACGTACGGGGTCGGCCTGCTGGGGTCATCCCAGATCAGCACTATCTCGGCGGTCTTGCGGGAGTCGGCATCCGGGGGAAAGGCGACCCGGCGCTGGTGCACGACCCGCGGCAGGTCGACGATCGGCGCTGTGCCCAGCAGCGCCTCCAGTTCCCGTTGCTGGATTCCGGCCGGGAGCGCGTAGCTCCGGTGGACCCACACAGCCGCGGGGACCCCGTTTTCGACCAGCAACTGCATCACATCCGGTGCCAACCGGTTGGCGTTGGTGAGTGCGACGCATACGAACGTCCCGTTCCGCAGGGCGGCGGCGCTCGCCGCGATGGTCGCGTTCTCACCGTGGAACCAATGCACCGCCCTGTCGAGCGAATCATGTTCGGCAGCAGTCACATACCCCCAGCGCCGTTCCCACAGATCGTAGTGGTCATCGGTGCGGGTTCTCGGGTTGTGCCGTTCTTCCGGCCGGATGGCGACGATCGCGACCCGCCCCAGCGGCTCCTTCGATCCGTCGGCCATCTCGATCTCGATCTTGTCGAACCGCTTGTGCCACTTCATGACGGGTGCCATGAAGTCGACCGTGGCGGGCGCCAGCTCCGGTGCGCTCCGCACCACTTCGCTGAGCGCCGCGGCCAGGCTCGGGTGTTCGCCCTCGCCCGTGTAGATCGGCACGCCCTCCGCTGATTCGTAGAACACGTGGGCGGTGGTCAGCTCGGGTTCGCCATATTTGTCGATCGAATCGTTCATACACACGAGCACGTACGGGCTTCGGCTCCGATCGATATCGGCATGGATTGTCCGGACCTCGTCGGGCTGCAGGTCCCAGTCGTCCGCAGCGGACGAAAGCCATTTCAGCAGGCGCTGTTTGACCGCACTCGGGGTAGTCGGGTCGGCGGCGATCGCGCCCGCGAACCTGGCTGCCTGTGACTTTCTGCTGGCGATACTCTCCCCGGTGTACCAATCCCGCGGTTCCACCGGCAATCCAGCGCGACCTCGGGCGGCGCGTTGGGTCCGGTCGGGTGTGCCCGCGACGATCTCCAGGAGTTGCCGGAGGTGGGCCTCGTCGGCGAAGGCGACCGACCGGTGGATCTCCTGCTCGCCGTCAGGTCGCCCTCGGCAGGCGCTGATGTGCGTGATCACGTAGGGCGTCTGCGTTCTGTCGCTGGTTCGTCGCGCGTCGAAGGCGCGAGCCAACGTACTGGCGAGAACCTCAGGCACTGGCGGCCATTCGTCCCTCAGCGCACCGAGCACCTCCGTCGAGAAGACGCCCGACCTGCGTCTTTCGACCGCGAGCAAACCGGGTGCGGCGGCGAGGATCACCTGCTGATCGGTATCGGCCGCGCGCTCCTGCCAACCGAAATTCAGCGCCGCCAGCCGTTCCGACGCGGCGGGGTCGCTCTCCGCGCACGAGTCGATGAGGACTAATTGACGCGGGTGCTCGCGGTACGCGGGGGAACGCAGTTTTCCCAGCAGCGAATGCAGGTCGATCGCCTTCGGGCGGTCCGGCCCGTAGTCGGCGCAGAGCAGGTACTGCTCGCGTCCTGACTGCACGCCGTGCCCACCCCAGTGGATGATCAGCCGCTCGCTCGCCGTCGCCGGGAGGGTCTCGGTGAACAGGGTGTCGAGTTCCGCGTAAGTCGGTTGTTCGACTCGCACGCCCAGGTTTTCCGCTTCCTCGAGGTAATGACGACTCTGTGGGCACGGCGCTGCGTAGAAGGTGATCAGACCGGCATCCAGTTTGTGGGTGTCCACCAGCATCTGGATGAACCGGAACCCGTTCGCCACCGGCGAGCTGAGCTTGCCCGCCGGCCGGTTCACCGTGCTGCCAGCACGGCCGGTGACCGGTGCCGCGCCGTCGAAGTCCTCGCCGTAGACATCGATGCCGACGACGACCACGACGGTCTGCTCCGGATCGCTCACCGCAGAACGTCATCCAGCACGTCGTAGAACCCGGTATTGCCGCGGAAGAAGTAGGCGCTGTGCGCGGTCGGGAAGGGCGCTCTGTTGTCGACCTCGATATCGCGCACGCGCGCTCCGAACAGTTCGGATCCCCGGTAGCCGAGGAGGTCTCGTGGGTCGTAGATGTTCGTCCAGCGCGGCACCGACGCGGGCAACGGCAGCGGATAGGGCAGGGTCGGTAGCGCGTCGAGTTCGTAGAGGAACGGCGCTTGCGAACCGACGGTGATCAGGTGAGTCACCTGCGGCAGCGGGCGCGCCGCCAGCAGTTCGAGGGCGGCGAT
This sequence comes from Nocardia sp. NPDC058244, assembly GCF_042882065.1. Taxonomy (NCBI): domain Bacteria; kingdom Bacillati; phylum Actinomycetota; class Actinomycetes; order Mycobacteriales; family Nocardiaceae; genus Nocardia; species Nocardia sp. NPDC058244. The sequence goes on from NZ_JBHVWX010000001.1 coordinate 236,659, forward strand.
CCCGCCGAGGCTGTGCGCCAGCAGCACCACCGGCCCGGTGACCCCGCCGACCTGCTGGGCGATGTATTCGCGGATTCCCTCGCCGCGCGCCAGGTATCGCAGCACATCACCCGTTGCCGGTGCGGCGTCGTTGGTCCAGCCCGCCCGCTTGCGGTCGACCCAGCGGCTGCCGCCTGCCCGCATCGCCAGTTCCACCAGCGCCCGTCCCGCGCTCGCGGCGATGCCGAGGGTGGCGCCGCCGAGATCGTCCTGCACCGCTTCGAGCAATTCGTCCCGCACCGGACCGGGGAAGCCGAATCCGCTTGTCCGAGTGGCGGAATTCAGGGTCGCGGCGACGATAGCCCGCGCCAGTGGCGCCGGATCGATGTACTCGGGCGCGTCCGGCGGATCGACGAAGACCTCGAATTCGGGTGCGTCGCGAACCGTCGACAACCCCTCGCGCAGCGCGGGAGCGAGCCCGTGCCGGTCGGCGACCGCGACGAGTTCCGGTGACGGGATCGACTCCGCCAACTCGCGCAGGTCGTCCCCACCGTGCTCGCCGCGGAACGGATTGCTGGGCAGGGAGCGGTGCCGGTCGGCGACGGCGCGCAGCTCGGCGAGCGGGTCGTGGTCGAGCGCCCACCACAGGGCCAGTTCCGGGTCGTGCTCCCGGTAACCCGGTCGGTCGGCCGCCCCCGGCAGACTCGCGCCGCCCGCGTGCAGGGTCGAACCGTGCTCACCCGCCCAATAGCAGGGCGCGACCCGCCAGGTCGGCCGGATCCGGCCGATGGCCGCGGTGACCTCGCCCAGCCTGGCGTCGTAGCTCGGTTGCCGGACACCGGTGCCGTGGATGAACAGGACGGTCGACGGCTCGGTGGCAGCACCGAGGTCCGCGGAGACCTGTACTGCGGCGTTTTTCGGCACCGAACCCCCTCGTGCTGATGATCTCTCCAATCGTAATCATCAGTGCCGGACTATGTCGGGTGGTTCCGCGGTCGTGATCGGGCTCAGGCGGTGAAGACGCCGATGTTCACGTCCTCGGTGCCGAGGGCCTGGAACAGGCTCACCCAGAGCAGCACCATGGGCTCGGTGCTGCGTGCGGTGTGCAGTGGGCCCAGGTCGATGAGCTGATCCGGTGTCCAGCCGAAGGCGAGCAGCAGCTCGGTGACCGTCTTCTTGGCGGCGGCGTCGTCACCGCTGAGGAAGATGCTGTGCTTGCCGGGGATCCGGCCCGGGTCGACCATCACCTGGTTGTTGGTGGTGTTGAGCGTCTTCACCACGAAGGCGTCGGGGAAGGCGGCCTGGAGGGACTCTGCGACGCTGCCCTCTTCGGGCACAACGAGTTTCGGTGGGAAGCCCTGGGAGAAGTCGAGCGGGTTGGACACGTCGACGACGACCTTGCCGCGCAGGTTGTCCGCCCCCGCCGCGGTGAGCGCGGCCAGCGAGACGGTGCCGGAGGTGGCGTTGACGATCACGTCGGCATCGGCCGCCGCGTCGGCGAAAGTGCCGTGGGCGCCGCCGGTTTCGGCCGCCCAGGCGGTGGCGTCGGCATTGTCGGCCGTGCGCGAACCCATCGTCACCGTGTGCCCGACCTCGACCAGCTTGCTCGCCAGCCGGCGGCCGACCTGCCCTGTCCCGAGTACTGCTACGCGCATTCCGCTACCTCGTCTGTCGAGTAGCCCGGCGAGCACCGGGCCCGAACAGCATAGGTCCAGGTGAGGGCACCCGCCGAGCGACTACGCGCAGAGCTGAATCGGGTGTGGCGGGCGAGCGGCGGCAGCCGCCCGCCCGGTCCCGCTCAGCGCAGGCGACGACCGTCCGTCGCGCTGAAGAAGTACACGTGCTCGGGATCGGCGACCAGCTGGAGCAGCTCGCCCTTGGCCGGCGGCTTGCGCCAATCCACCCGCGCGACAATGGTTTCCCCGGTCTGCCCGCTGGTCCCGTCGGAGACCGCGCGACCGTAGACGTAGGCGTCGGAGCCGAGCTCCTCGACCACGTCGACCTCCATCCGCAGCCCGCCGTTGCCCACCTCGAGGTGCTCGGGCCGGATGCCGAGCACGACCTCGCCCTCACCCGCGTCGGCCACCGCGCGCGGTACCCGCACCGGGTAGCCGCCGATGGTGACCGCGCCGTCGTCGGCGACGGGCAGCGTGAACAGGTTCATCGCGGGCGAGCCCATGAACCCGGCGACGAACATGTTCGCCGGATCGCGGTACAGGTCGCGCGGCGACGCGCACTGCTGCAGCAGGCCGTCCTTGAGTACGGCGACGCGGTCACCCATCGTCATCGCCTCGACCTGGTCGTGGGTGACGTAGACGGTGGTGGTGCCCAGCCTGCGCTGCAACTGGGCGATCTGTGTGCGGGTCTGCACGCGCAGCTTGGCGTCGAGGTTCGACAGCGGCTCGTCCATCAGGAAGACCTGCGGCTGGCGCACGATCGCGCGGCCCATCGCCACCCGCTGACGCTGACCGCCGGACAGCGCCTTGGGCTTGCGGTCCAGGTACTGCTCGAGGTCGAGCAGCTTGGCCGCCGCCAGCACCCGCTCGTCGCGCTCGGCCTTGGACACCTTGGCCAGCTTCAGCGCGAAGCCCATGTTCTCCGCGACCGACATGTGCGGGTAGAGCGCGTAGTTCTGGAACACCATCGCGATGTCGCGATCCTTGGGTTCGGCGTTGGTGACGTCGTTGTCGCCGATCAGGATGCGGCCGCCGTTGACCTCCTCGAGGCCGGCCAGCATCCGCAGCGAGGTGGACTTGCCGCAGCCGGACGGGCCGACGAGGACCAGGAATTCGCCGTCGGCGATCTCCAGGTCGAGTGCGTCGACGGCCGGCGTGGTCGCGCCGGCGTAGAGCCTGGTGGCGCGGTCGAAGGTGACAGTAGCCATGCGTGGTTCAACATCCCATCCCGGCAGGAACGTGCCGGACGATCCGAGTACAGGGTCGCAGGGATCGTAGCGGCCGGATCAGTCGCCGGTGACGCGTGTGCCGCGCGGAATCCGGAACGCGGCGGCGAGGCCGACGAGGAGGAACAGCGCGGCGGCGAGCAGGGTGGTCCGGGTGGCATCGGTGAAGCCGCGGCACAGGGCGTCGACGATCGCGTCGGCGTGCCCGTGCTCGCGGACGCCGGAAATGGCGCCACCGGCGGATTCGCGGGTCGCGGTGGCGAGGGAGTCGGCCTGCTCCGCCGGGAGGCCGGGCACCTCGGCCAATTGCGCGGGCAGCTCGCGGCCGAGCGATACCGACAGCAGCGCGCCGACGACCGCGGTGCCGAAGGCCGAGCCGACCTGGCGCACGGTGCTCTGGGTGGCCGAACCCTGACCCGAGTTCTGCGGCGGGACGTCCGCGAGGACGGTGCCCGTCAGCTGGGCGGAGGCCATCCCGAGGCCGATGCCGTAGCCGACCAGGAGCGCCGCGAGCCACCAGCCCGAGATGTGCGGGGTGACGAACAGTGCGGTCAGCGCGATGGCCACGGTTTCGAGCATCAGCCCGAGCTGGACCACCCGGACCGGCCCGTACTTGTGGACCAGTCCCTCGGCGATGCCCGCCGCCAGGAACGCGCCGACCGCCATCGCGGCCAGGACATAGCCTGCCCCGAGGGTGGACAGGCCGAGAACATTGACCATGAACAGGGGCAGGACGAACAGCAGGCCGAATTCGCCGAGCGCCACGGCGAAGGCGGTGATGTTGCCCCAGCGGAAGCTCTTGATGGTGAACAGCGCCGGATCGAGCAGCGCCGAACGGCCGACCCGCTGGCGATGCTGCTCCCACCGGACGAACAGGACCAGCGCGAGCACCCCGAGCGCGAGCAGCACCGGGATCGGGGAGATCGGGGCGCTCGCGGGCCAGGTCCAGCCCAGGATCGGGAAGTCGCGCAGCGGCGTCCACCAGCCGTAGGTCTGGCCCTCGATCAGCGCGAACACCAGCAGCGCGAAACCCGCCGCGCTGAGCAGGAATCCGTCGACGTCCAGGCCGGGGGCGGCCGCGCCCATCCTGGTCTCCGGAACGAAGAGGAAAAGGCCGATCAGCACCAACGCGCCCAACGGCACGTTGACGAGGAAGATCCACGGCCAGGTGTAGTAGGTCGTGATCCAGCCGCCGAGCAGCGGGCCGATGGCGGCGACCCCGGAGATCACCGAACCCCAGACCGCGAACGCGACGACGCGGTCCCGCCCACGGAAGATCGCGTTCATCGTGGCGAGGGTGCCCGGCATGATGCCCGCCGCGCCGATGCCCTGGACCACCCGGCCGAGGATGAGCGGCCAGATGGAGTCGGCCGCCGCCGCGAGGACACTGCCCGCCACGAAGATCACGACGCCGACAGCGAACATGTTGCGGCGACCGAGGCGGTCACCGAGACGACCGCCGGTGATCAGCAGCGCGGCCAGGACGACCGCGTAGATGCTGGTGATCCACTGCGCCTGGGTGAAATTCAGGTCGAGATCGGCGATGATCACCGGCAGCGAGACGGAGACGATGGTGCCGTCGAGCACCACCATGGACAACCCGAGCGCGAGTACCCCGAGGGCGGCCCAGCGTTCGCGGCCCAGTGGGGGCCGTTGCTCCGTCTCGTGCTCCGACATAGACCACTCCCGCCGTTCGAGGATGTCCGCCATTCGGATAGTGCCGCAAGGTAACTGAATCGGCGGGAGGCGCGCGCAACGGGGTTGTGACCCGGCATTTTCCGTCGATCGTCGCGCGCGCCGGTTGGTTGCCCGATCGATGCGATGGGTGTGCGCCGGCGCATGTTCTGAGCCAGGGCCCGCGGGCGGGTAGCCTCGGGCGCGGAGCCCACCCGAGTGCCGAGGAGCACGGTATGAGTCGTCCAGTTCGTATCGGAGTCCAGCTTCAGCCGCAGCATGCGCCCGAGTACGCGCTCATCCGCGACGCGGTGCTGCGCGCGGAGGACGCGGGCGTGGACATCGTCTTCAACTGGGACCATTTCTTCCCGCTGACCGGTGATCCCGCCGGCGCGCACTTCGAATGCTGGACCATGCTCGGCGCGTGGGCCGAGCAGACCGAGCGGGTCGAGCTCGGCGCGCTGGTCACCGGTGGCGGGTACCGCAATCCCGATCTGCTCGCGGACATGGCCCGCACGGTCGACCAGATCAGCGGCGGCAGGCTGATCCTCGGGATCGGCGCCGGCTGGTTCCAGCGCGACTACGACGAGTACGGCTACGACTTCGGCACTCCGGGCACCCGGCTGAACCTGCTGAAGGACAGCCTCGCCCGCATCGACGCCCGGCTGAAGAAGCTGAATCCGGCGCCGGTCCGGGACATCCCGATCCTGATCGGCGGTGGCGGCGAGCGCAAGACGCTGCGGCTGGTCGCCGAGTACGCCGACATCTGGCACTCCTTCGTCGACGTGGCGACGCTGGCGCACAAGAACAAGGTCCTCGCCGAGCACGCCGCCGACATCGGCGCCGACGCCGACCGGATCGAGCGGTCGGTGCAGTGGCAGGGCCGCGAGCAAGCTGACGCGTTGCACGCCGCCGGTGTCACGCTGTTCACCGTCGGTGTCTCCGGCCCCGACTACGACCTGAGCACCGTGCGCAAGGCCATCGAATGGCGCGACGATGTGAACCCCGAACTCCTGGAAGGCCTCGCCTGACCTGCTGATCCGCCCCGACGCGGGGTGCGCGTAACCCTCGCCGTGCAAGGTTGCGGCTAGGGTCTATCGCCATGGCAGGTGTGCGTGCTGTGCGAACCCGGGCGCGGATAGCCGCGTTGTTACTGCTCGTCGGCGTGGCCGCGACCGGCTGCGGCGACGGCGGTGACACGGCGACGCGTGATCTGTGTTCCCCGCCCGGCGCGAGCGCGGCCACGGCCGCGCCGACCAACCTCGCCTCCTCGGCGACGGCGGGCACCGATCGCTACACCACCGCGACCACCGCGCCGGTCGAGTCGATCGACACCGGCAAGCTCGGCCTGCTGAATCCCGGGACGCTCAGCGTCGGCACCCTGTCGGACGCGCCGCCGAGCATCTGCGTGAACAGCCAGGGCACCTTCACCGGATTCGACAACGAATTGCTGAAGGCGATCGGCGCGAAGCTCGGGCTGCGGGTCGAGTTCGCCGGCACCGAGTTCGCCGGTCTGCTCGCGCAGGTCTCGGGCAAGCGCTTCGACGTCGGCTCGTCCAACATCACCACCACCGACGCCAGGCGCGAGCTGGTCGGCTTCACCAACGGTTACGACTTCGGCTACTTCTCGCTGGTCGTGCCACAGGGCAGCGCGATCAAAGGCTTCGGCGACCTGAACAGTGGCACCAGGATCGCGGTCGTGCAGGGCACCGTGCAGGACGAGTTCGTGGTGAACCAGCTGAAGCTGGACCCGGTGAAGTTTCCCGACTACAACACCGCGTACGCGAATCTGAAGTCCGGCCAGGTCGACGCCTGGGTCGCCCCGTCGGCGCAGGCCGAGGGCGCGATCAAGCCCGGCGACGGAATCGTGGTCTCGGAGAACACCTTCAGCCTGGACAACTTCGTCGGCTACGCCGTCGCCAAGACCAACCAGCCGCTCATCGACGCGCTGAACTCCGGGCTCGACGCGGTGATCGCCGACGGCACCTACGCCCGCCTCTACGAGGACTGGGTGCCGCGCGAACTGCCGCCCGGCTGGAAGCCCGGCTCCAAAGCCGTGCCAGCCCCGCAACTTCCGGACTTCGCCGCCATCGCCGCGGAGCGGGAGCCGGGGCAGGCCGAGCAGGTGCAGCAGAAGTCGACCCTCGAGCAGCTGAAGGACACGTTCTTCGACTGGTCCCTGTACCGCAAGGCCTTTCCCGACCTGATCAAGACCGGTCTGCCGAACACGCTGATCCTGGCGCTGGTCTCGGGCGTGCTCGGCACGGTGCTCGGCATGATCCTGGCGGTGATGGGCATCTCGCGCACCCGCTGGTTGCGCTGGCCCGCCCGCGTCTACACCGACATCTTCCGCGGCCTGCCCGCCGTCGTGATCATCCTGCTGATCGGCCTCGGCATCGGCCCCGTCGTCCGCGGCATCACCGGCGGCAACCCGTACTGGCTCGGCGCGATCGCGCTGGCGCTGCTCGCGGCCGCCTATATCGGCGAGATCTTCCGCTCCGGCATCCAATCGGTGGAGCCGGGACAGCTGGAGGCCGCCCGTGCCATCGGCTTCGGCTACCGGCATGCGATGACGCTGGTGGTGATCCCGCAGGGCGTGCGGCGGGTGCTGCCCGCGCTGATGAACCAGTTCATCGCGCTGATCAAGGATTCGTCGCTGATCTACTTCCTCGGGTTGCTCGCCTCCCAGCGAGAGCTGTTCGCCGTCGGCCGCGACCTCAACGCCCAGACCGGCAACCTGTCCCCGCTGGTCGCGGCCGGTCTGATGTATCTCGTGCTGACCATCCCGCTCACCCACCTGGTGAACTACATCGACGGGCGGATGCGCACCGGCAGACCGACGCCCGCCGACCCGATCGAGCAGGCCGTCATCACGGAAGGACGCGGAGCATGAGTGCCTCCCTGACCGGTACCGGCCTCAACCTGACGCTGGGCAACAACCACATCCTGCGCGGGGTCGACATCCACGTCGAGGCGGGCCACGCGACAACCGTCATCGGCCCGTCCGGCTCGGGCAAGTCGACCCTGCTGCGGGTGCTCAATCGCCTGCACGAACCCGATTCCGGCGACGTGCTGCTCGACGGCAAGTCGGTGCTGCGCGACGATCCCGACAAGCTGCGCCAGCGCATCGGCATGGTGTTCCAGCACTTCAACCTGTTCCCGCACAAGACGGTCGCCGACAACATCGCGCTCGGCCCGCGCAAGCTGCGCGGGCTGTCCGCCGAGCAGGCGCGGGCACTGGCGCTGGAACAGCTCGAGATCGTCGGGCTGGCCGACAAGGCCGACGCCCGGCCCGCGTCGCTGTCGGGCGGTCAGCAGCAGCGCGTCGCCATCGCCCGCGCGCTGGCGATGAAGCCGGAGCTCATGTTCTTCGACGAGGCCACCTCGGCACTGGACCCGGAGCTGGTGAAGGGGGTGCTCGCGCTGATGGCCGACCTCGCCGCGGGCGGCATGTCGATGATCGTGGTGACGCACGAGATGGGCTTCGCCCGCAGCGTCTCCGACAGCGTCGTGTTCATGGATCGGGGCGTCGTCGTGGAGACCGGCACCCCCGACGCCGTCTTCGACAACGCGGAGACCCCGCGTCTGCGCCGCTTCCTCGATCAGGTCCTCTGACCAGCTCGAACGCGATTACAGCAACAAATGCGCAACTGTTAATGTCAGAGGTGTTCCGTGTGAATCGACCGGTACGAGTACAGGGAGAGCACCGATGACAACGGCACATGTCGAGCATCCAGAACACACCCACGTCCACGGCCCCACCTGCGGGCACGTCGCGGTCCCGCACGGTGACCACGTCGACTACGTCCACGACGGCCACCTGCATCGCGAACACGACGGCCACTTCGACGAGTGCGAGACCGCCGCACACGTCGAGCACTCCGCCCACGACCACGTGCACGGCCCCGGCTGCGGGCATGTCGCGGTCCCGCACGGCGACCACGTCGACTACATCCACGACGGCCACCGGCACGCGGCGCACAACGGTCACTACGACGACCACTGATCCGCTGAACGCGCTCGCGCGCCCGTAATACTGTCGGCTCGACGGCCGATCCCGCGCCGGATACTGTTCGGTGTCCTGGCGGTCAGCTGAATGTCTGCCGATTCATGTTTTTCTGGGGAGAGCTCGGCGGATGGTCAGAACAATCAGGCGCGCACTGGCTTTGGGGACCGCCGCGAGCGTGCTGGCGGTCTGCGCCGCCGTCCTCGGCGTCGGCACCGGCCTGGCCGAGGGCGGCGGCGACCCGATCGTCGAGTCGAAGAAGCTGCTCGCGACGCCGACCACCGCGGACGGCTCGCACATCGTCTCCAGCCGGATCGGCGAGCGCGATCTGAGCATGCTGGTCTTCTCGGCCGCGATGAACAAGGCGATCACGATCAAGGTGCAGCGTCCGAAGGACGCCTCGCAGCCGCGACCCGTTCTCTACCTGCTCAACGGGGCGGGCGGCGGCGAGGACCGGGCGACCTGGTGGCAGAACACCGACGTCGGCGATTTCCTGGCCACCAAGGATGTCAATGTGGTGATGCCGATCGGTGGCGCCTGGGCGTACTACACCGACTGGCAGCGCGACGATCCGACGCTGGGCCGCAACAAGTGGCGCACCTTCCTGCTCGACGAGCTGCCGCCGCTGGTCGACCAGGCCCTGGGGACCAACGGCGTCAACGCCATCGCCGCCAACTCGATGACCGCCACCGCCGTGCTCCAGCTCGCGGAGGCCAGGCCGGGCTTCTACCAGTCCGTCGCCGGGTACAGCGGGTGCGCGCAGATCGCCGATCCGATCGGTCAGCAGTTCACCAAGCTGGTGGTGGAGACCTACGGCGGCGGCGACGTCCGCAATATGTACGGCGCCGACGACGACCCGGCCTGGGCCGCCAACGATCCGGTCCTGCACGCCGAGAAGCTGCGCGGGACAAGACTGTTCGTCTCCGACACGTCCGGTCTGCCTGGCCCGCACGACAGCCTCGACGACCCGTACATGATGAACCCGACGCCGGTCGGCCTGGCGAACCAGCTCATCGTCGGCGGGGTCATCGAGGCCGCGGTCAACTGGTGCACCCGCAACCTCGAGGCCAAGCTCGGCGAGCTCGGCATTCCGGCCACCTTCGACCGCCAGGCCACCGGTACCCACTCGTGGGGCTACTGGCGCGACGCGTTCCACCGGTCGTGGCCGGTGCTCGCCGCGGGGCTCGGCCTGCCCGAGTAGGCGCTCAGTCCGTCACGGTGGCGAAGGCCGCCCACAGCAGCGGGCAGTTCTCGGGGGCCGGGTCGGCGCGCCACGCGGCCAGCTGTGCGCGCTGCCAGGTCAGCAGCGTGGGGATGGGTGTGGACGAATCGTGGGCGGTGTCCACGGCGCAGATGGCGGCCTGCAGGGGATGGCCCGTCGCGCTGGTGAGGGTGTGGAAGGCGTGGTCGGTGGGGAGCGGCCAGCGGGTCGCGGTGACCAGCTCCGCCCCGGCCGACAGCGCGGCGGTGGTGAGCCCGAGCGCCTCGGTGAAGCGCAGGTCACCACCGCTTTCGCAGGCGATGAGGGCGACCCGGCTCGGCATCGGCCACAGTTCGCGGCCTGCCGTCGGCACGGGGTCGATGGTGTGCGTGCCGAGCAGCAGGTCCTTGGCCGAGAGCGGGCGATGGGTGCGGGTCGGGGACGCCAGGCCGCGGACCTCGGCGGTGCAGCTCAGGTGGAGTTCGGCGTGCTCGCTCTCCCCGGACTCCGGCGGCGGCGCGGTGACGTGGCCGACGTAGACGAGTCGGCTCGCGCCCGCCCGCAGCACCGTGGACAGCCATTCGCGGTCGGTGTCGGTGCGGCGGAACAGGTCGACCGGATCGCCCGCGTGCGGCAGGAGCCTGCCGTCATAGCGGCCGAAATGCCGGGCGACCAGGGTTTCCGCGCTCGGCCTGCCGAGGACGGAGCCCAGTTCGGAGTCGGCCCGATAGCCGGGTACCCGTGGATCGAGCACCGCGACGACCGGTAGCTCGGCGGTGTCGGCCCAGTGGTGCACGACCCGCTCCGGCGCGTGCACCACCGAGGCGGGCGCGAGCAGACTGACATCGGCGATATCGAGCAGCCGGAGCTCGGGATCGGGCGCGATGATCTCCCACGGCACCTGCGCGAGGCGCGGGGACGGCTGGATCCGCAGGTGCGGCCGGATGCCGCGCTGGGACAGCTCGTAGAGCTGCACGGCGAGCCCATACGGCAGCAGGGCCCGGGAAAGAGCTTGGGCCAGTTCCTTTTCCGCGTCGGGGTCCGCCAGCGCGCCCTCGGTCATCACCCGTCGCAGCTCGTCGGGCCGCCCGGGATCGGGGACCGCGTCGGCCAGCAGTTCCAGCACCTCGCGGACCTGATCCCTGGGCAGGATCCCGACGCCGCGCGCGGCGGTGTCGTCGTGCCAGCGCCACGACACGTAGACATCGCCCGCGTCGGCCATCCTGATCAGGGCGGTGGGGGCGCTCATAGCGCGATCACCCGGTCGTCGCGCACCGGTCGCGCGTACCGCTGCTCGGCGTAGGAGATGAAGTCCGACAGCACGATTCGACCGTGGTCGGACAGTCTCGGCGGGGGCGCGACGGGAATGCCCGCGGCCGCGGCGACCTCGGCGAGCGCGGTGCCCAGCTGAAGCGCGGGGGCGGCGACGGTCTCCTCGTCGGGTGCGTCGAGCAGCTCGAAACCGAGCGTCGGCGTGAGCGCGTCGTCGAACGCGGCCGGGTCGAGACCCGTTCCCGCGCACTGGGTATCGATCAGATCGCTGACCAGCTGCCCGTCCCCGGACAGCACCGCGAAGCGGAACGCGAGCCGCATGGCCGGTTCGGCGACCGCGCGATGCCAGTGCTCGCGCTGGTTGCCGTTGGGCAGGGTGTGGCGCACCGCGTCGATCGCCAGCGCGGCGGGCACCGCGAGCCCGACGCCCCGCGCGACCAGGGCCGGATCCGGTTGCGCGGCCTGCTCTATCGCGGTGTGCAGCAGTTCCGCGTGCCAGTAGTCGAGCTGGGCGCAGTGCAGGCCGAGGGCGTGCGCCGAGTACTCGGCGAAGGCCGCGGCCAGCAGTTCCTCGCAGGCCGCCGGGTCGCCGAGGGCGAACAGTGTGGTGGCCAGCCGCAAGCGGACGTCGGCGGCGTCGATGACCGCGCCGGTGCTGTCGAAACGCTCCAGCGCGCGCAGGTAGCCGGCCCGCGCGGCGGCGTAGTCACCGCGGCCCTCGGCGAGGAAACCCAGTGTCTTGTAGCCGATTCCGGACCAGTGCCCCAGCTCGGCGCCTTCGAAGAACGCCTGGCTGGACCGCAGCGGCTCCTCGGCCTCGTCGTAGCGGCCCGCCCGGACCAGCATGATCGCCAGGTTCTGCGACGCCTCCGCGACCGCCGCCCGATCGCCGGTGGCGGCGAAGGCGGTCATCGCCTGCCGGGCGAAGTCGAAGGCCATCTCGTGCCTGCCGGTCTCGAACGAGCTCGCGGCCAGGTTCATCAGCGGATGACCCGCCAGTTCGGGCGCGAAGCGCTCGGTGACGCCCAGTGATTCGTTGGCCAGCTCGGCGGCGTGCGCCCACTGCTGACGATGCAGCGCCACCGCGGTCAGCGAGAGCAGGCAGGCCACCCGGACCATGCCCTGGTCGGCGGTGCCGGCGAGCAGTTCGCGCGCTTCTTCCAGCGCCTGCTGCGCGGCGTCGAGTTCACCGAGGTGCTGGAGCGCCTGCGAGAGGTTGACCAGGGCGGCGGGTCGCTGGTGCGCCGCGTCCTCCGGCATGACGGCCAGCGCGGTCCGGAACAGCTCGACCGAGCGCCGATGCTCGCCGATCTCGTCGGCCATGCTCGCGGCATTGATCAGCGCCGCACTGCGCAGCCGGGGCGCCGCGCCATCGGCGACCCGCTCGAAGATCGCCAGCGCGCCGACCAGATCGCCGCGCTGATACGCCGCGTATCCCTCGGTGAGCTGGGCGTCGTCCTTGTCGGAGGTCTTCCCTACGGCTGCCATCTGCTCCCTCGCCTCGGTCGGGGACGGTCGTCGAGTTCGGCTGTCGACGGATGATCGGCGGCGCTCGGCGCGAGCATCAGAAGTCCGAATCGTCTGTGGCGGCAACGGCTTCGGCACCGAGTAGCGGTTCACCGGGCGTCGATCCGGTGAGCCGCTGCCGAGCGAATTCCCGGATCAATCCGCGCGCGGATGTCTCGTCCGGCCGCGGGCCCGCCGGTCCGACACCGGGCACGAAGACGTCGACGGCCAGTTCCTTGCCGAGGAACTCGCCGACCCGGACTGTGCCGACCCAGGCGTCACCCTGGCGTCGCAACGCCACCTCGGCGACCTCGGCTCCGGCCGTGACGCGGGCATGCGGGCGCAGATGCGCGGGCACCTCGCGCGGGCCACCGGGCGCCGCGACCACGCTGACCTGCACCGTCGATGCTCCCTCTGCCCGCACCGCCTGCCACGACACCGCGCCGCCACCCGCGTCGACGATGCCGGGCGGGCACCGGCGCCAGTCGCATTCACCACGACCGCGCGTGAACACGAGGCCGCCGGTGCTGCCGGGGCCGCCGGCGGCGAGCGCGTAATCGTCCGCGCGGGCGGACTCCGGTCGCGGCCGGGCATCGGCCTGTTCGGACCCGGGTGATGTCGAGTGCCCGGACTGCGGACCGAACGGCTCGGGTCCGGTCGGGTGCGCTGATCCGCCGCGTCGGGAAGCTCCTGCTGCCCCGGAATCCGCTTCTGCCAGGCGGTCGGGTACGTCGAATCCGGCCGGGCGGTCGAGTGGCGTCGGCGGCTCGACGTCGAGGGCCATGTCGCACGCCTCGGTGAGCTCGTCGATATCGGCGGCCAGCAGCGCCGGGTCGAGCGCGGGTATGCCGTCGACGGTCGACGCGGGCCACCATCGAGAGGCCCAGTGCGCGTAGGCGAGTCGCCGCAGCGCGGCGGCGAGGTCCGGCCGGAGGGACGCGGCCGTGAGCACGCTCGTGGCGCGCGCCGGGTCGACGACAGCGCGGCGTTCGTGAGCGTCGGCGACGGCGAGCGCGACCTCCTCGCCGTAGACCGCCCACAGCCAGTCCTGGGCGGCATCCGGATCGTCCAGCACGGCGGCGGGCAGGTCGGGCCCGGCGAGCAGGCTCCAGGTCAGGTGGCCGCCCGCCACCTCGAGCACGAGGACATCCAGCGCGGGCGCGGCATCGAGCACCGTCGGAGCGCCCGGCGGCAGCAGCGTCACGAGCTCCGCCGCGCGCGCGACGCGGATCGCGGTCATCAGCTCGCCCTCGCTTCCGCCACGGGCTGACCCAGGATGGTCAGCGCCTGTTTCACCCGGGCGCGATGGTCGAGGATCACCGACCGGGCGACGCCGTCGAGCAGATCCCACAGCTCACCGGGTTCGTAGACCGGCATCTCCCGCACGTCGCGGCCGTGCAGCCGGACCCACAACCTGCGCAGATACGGTCGCCACGGGGTGCGCAGCTCGGCGGCCACGGTGGCCAGCGGGCCGGTCGCGCCGGGTCCGTGCACGGCGTACCGACGCGCTTGCAGCACATACGCTTCCCGCCGCCAGCGCTTGTTCACGATGTCGTGCGCGCGCGAGGTCGCGGGATCGCCCTGGTCCGTGGCCGCCGCGCGGTTCGGGTTCGCCCCGTCGGCGGTGCCGATCGGTGAGAGACCGAGCGCCAGTTCGCAACCCACCGCCGCCGCGAGCCGCAGTGATTCGTCCAGCAGTGCCCAGGGGGAGCAGCCGCGCGAGATCTCCGTGGTCACCAGTTCCGGGATGTCCGGCAGATCGGTGCGGTCCACGCTGCCCTGGAGCACCGTGAAGACCCGCTCGTAGATCGTCCGGTCGAACGGCAGTCCGAGATTCGCGGTCGACGCCGACGCGCCCAGGTCGGGGCGCTGGGGACAGGTGTGCACGGTCAGTCCGAGGTCGTCGGCGCCGTGCGCCGGATGCGCCCGCCACAGCGCGATGCCGCGATGGGTGCCCGCCTGGTTCTCGATCAGCTCGTCGAGCAGCGGGCCCGCGTCGGCGGGATCACCGTCGCCGGCCAGGGTGCTCGCCTCGAGCAACTCGGTCAGCGCCGGTGCCAGATCGCGCACCCCGAAATCCGACAGCGGCCGCCGGTTCCAGGCGACCTCGACCAGCGCGGTGAGCTCCACCAGCCGATTCGGATCGGTCACATGGTCTTTCAAGGCCGCCGTGGTGCGCCCGCCGGTGCTCTCGTGCACCTCGCGCAGCATCGCCTCGGCCCGCGCCCGCGCGTCCGGGCCGGGCGCGCCGTGCACGGTCGCGAGTTCGAAGCAGCGCTGGAAGTACAGGTCCTGGGCGTTGCCCTCGGTGATCCGCAGCGCCCGGCGCACCTGCTTGAGCACGGTGAACCAGTCCGCGCAGGCCCGCAGCACGTCGGATCGGGCCAGGACCAGCGAGGTCAGCAGGGTGGCGCCGTCGGCGGAGAGCACGGTCCCGGCGCACAGCGGATGCTGCACCGGCCGGATGACCAGCGGATCGAGGATCAGCTTCACGGTGCGGCGCAGCGGGCCGCCCTGGGGCCCGCTCAGGGCGTCGACACCGTCGAGCCCGCGCCACACCTCGTCGAGCACCAGGGCGCGGGGTCTTCGCATTCGACCAGGTTAACGACATTTCCGGCGGGTGGCGCCCGGAAAAGTTGGGATCGGTAGGTCGGCGCGGATTTCTACCTTTCTCTCAACGGGTCAACGACAACCGGCCCGCTCGACCGAGAGAACGGAAACACCATGAACACCAAGCTGATCGCCGCCCTCGCCGCTTCCGCCGCCGCCACCGCGCTGTTCGTCACCGGCTGCAGCGACTCCGGCACCAGCTCCACCCCGTCGAGCACCGGCTCGGCCGCCCCGGCCCCGGCCGCGGGCAAGTCCACCGCCAGCGTCGACGGCAAGGAATTCGCCGCCAAGTTCGACACCATCTGCGCCAAGCAGGGCGGCGTCCTGGCGCTGTCGCTGACCGACCTGGCCAACGCCACCTACGGCAACCTGTCGGTCAGCGCCACGGTCGAGGGCGACGCGGTCCAGGCGGTGGCCATCGGCGGCACCCAGGGCGGCTCGAACGGCCTGCCCTACGCGGTCGGCTACGGCAACGGCCAGCCCGGCGGCTCGGCCAAGCTCGCCAAGGACGGCAACACCTTCCGCATCACCGGCGAGGGTGTCAGCGCCGACATGACCAACCCGCTGGCCGGCCCGACCACCGCGAAGTTCGACATCACCTTCGCCTGCACCACCATCGCCTGATCCGTTCGCGACCCGGTCGCACCACTTCACGAGGAGGAATCATGAAATCCAAGCTCCGCGCGGCCGCGGTCGCCTTCGGTGTCCTGTCCGTCGGCTACTACCTCTACTACGGCCTCACCTACACCCCCGACGAGTTCACCGGCGGCATGCTCGGCTGGGTCGGCCCGCAGATGGCGCTGCCGATCATCGCCCTGACCATCGTGCCGATGGTCTTCGCCTTCACCGGCGACGGCATCATGGAGGCCTTCACCGGCCGCAACAGCGGCGAGTTCCGGCACGGCGAGGTGGGCATCGGCACCATCACCGCGTTCCGCCAGACCGGGGTCTCGGTCAACGATCAGCCGCAGGTGCGAATCGAATTCCGGGTGGAAGGCGCCGACGGGAAGGTCTTCGACTCGCACGCCAAGATGATCGTGCCGCTCACCGAGCTGGCGCTGCTGCAGCCCGGCGTGGTGCTGCCGGTCCGGTACCTGCCGGGCCGCACCGACAAGGTCGAGGTGGACCGCTCCGGCGACGCGGGCGCCGCGCAGCGGGCGATGAACGAATCGCTCATCCGCAAGGGCATCACCACCCGCGGCAAGCTCGACATCGCCGAGCGTGGCCTGGCCGCCCAGGCGGTGGTCCGCAGCCTCGACGTTCCCGGCCGGATCCGTGGCGGCTACACCGAGATCATCCTCGGGCTGGTGGTCACCCGACCGGACGGCAGCACCTTCCAGACCAGCGCCGAGAAGTTCCTGCCGCCGACGGCGATCGGCCACGTGCAGGTCGGCCGGATCCTGCAGGTGCACTACCTGCCCGGCAACGAGCAGGAGGTGGTGATCTCCCTGCCGGTCAACGCCTGATGACAATCGAACCCACCCGAACTCGGCGAGGACAGCACTCGCCGAGTTTTGGTCGTGTGTTCATCTTCGCGTTCCCGCTGGCTCGCCTGGACTGCCTACCGTGCGGCGAAGTCCGACCTACTCAGGAGTCACCGTGAGTCCGAAACCGCTCGCCCTGTTCGTCAAGCACGACGGCCAGTCGGCACGCGCCGCCCTGACCTGTGAATACAAGTGTGGCAACGCTTGCTTCCACGAGCCGCCGAACACGTCCGAGGGCGCCTATTTCGGTGACATCGTCAGTGGCCTGAACCGTCGCGGCCTGATCAAGGGCGGCGCCGCCGCCGTGCTCGCCATCGGTGCGGCGGGCGCGCTGGCCGCCTGTGGCGACGACGCCTCCGAGGCCGCCGTCACTCCGGCGCCCACCCCGGCCGGAACCCCCGGCACCGGAACGGCGTTCACCGCCGTCGCGCCGAACAAGGAAGACGCGCTGGTCATCCCGGACGGCTACGAGCAGCAGGTGGTGCTCCGCTGGGGCGACCCGATCTTCGCCGACGCCCCCGCGTTCGATTTCGACAAGCAGACCGCGGCCGCGCAGGCCAAGCAGTTCGGCTACAACAACGACTTCGCCGCGCTGCTGCCGATCGAGGGCCAGGCCAACAGCTACCTGCTCGTGGTCAACCACGAGTACACCACCGGCCCGATGATGTTCCGCGGCTACGACAAGGCCAACCCGACCGACGAGCAGATCGCGATCACCAAGGCCGCGCACGGCATGGCCGTCGTCGAGGTCAAGGGCGAGCCCGGTACCGGCAAACTGACCCCGGTCTTCGGCAAGTACAACCGCCGCATCACCGCCGACTCCGAGTTCACGCTGACCGGCCCCGCCGCTGGCAGCGCGTTCACCGTGACCGGCGCCGACCCGGCGGGCACGAAGGTGCTCGGCACCTTCGCCAACTGCGCGGGCGGCGTGACCCCGTGGGGCACCGTGCTGTCCGGCGAGGAGAACTTCAACGGCTACTTCGCCAACGGGGACAAGGCTTCCGATCCGCAGGGCCGGGTCAAGCGCTACGGCTTCCCCAAGGGCGGCACCCCCAACCAGTGGGAGCGCACCGACAAGCGGTTCGACCTGAGTCAGGAACCCAACGAGGCCAACCGCTTCGGTTATGTCGTCGAGGTGAACCCGTGGGACGCGTCCTCGACGCCGATCAAGCACTCGGCGATGGGGCGGCTCAAGCACGAGGGCGCGTCGATCTACGTCACCGACAAAGGTGACGTCGTCTCCTACACCGGCGACGACGAGAAGTTCGACTACATGTACAAGTTCGTGTCCTCGCGCAAGATCCAGTCCGGCACCGGCGCCTCGGCCATGCGGCACAACCTGACCATCCTCGACGCGGGCACCCTCTACGTCGCCAAGCTCACCGGCGACCACCCCGACAAGATCGACGGCAGCGGCACCGTCCCCTCCGACAAGGGCTTCACCGGCAAGGGCCAGTGGATTCCGCTGCTGGAGACCGGCGCCGACGGCAAGGGCAAGTCGCACGTCGAGGGTATGTCCGCCGCCGAGGTCGCGGTGTTCACCCGCCTGGCCGCCGACAAGGTCGGCGCCACCAAGATGGACCGCCCCGAGGACTTCGAGGCCAACCCGTTCACCGGCAAGGTCTACGTCGCGCTGACCAACAACGACAACCGCGCCAAGGACGAGAAGGTGGCCGGCGTCGACGAGGCCAACCCGCGCAAGCTGAACAAGAACGGCCAGGTTCTCGAGATCACCGACAACCACACCGGCACCGACTTCACCTGGTCGCTGCTGCTGGTCTGCGGTGACCCGGCCGCCGCCGACACCTACTTCGCCGGCTTCGACAAGACCAAGGTCAGCCCGATCTCCTGCCCGGACAACCTGGCCTTCGACCCCTACGGCAACCTGTGGATCTCCACCGACGGCAACGCCCTCAAGACCAACGACGGCCTGTTCTCGGTGATCCTCGACGGCCCCAACCGCGGTGAGACCAAGCAGTTCCTCACCGTCCCCAAGGGCGCCGAGACCTGCGGCCCGATCGTCACCGAGCAGCGCGTCATCGTCTCGGTCCAGCACCCGGGCGAGGCCGACGACGCCACCCCCGACAACCCGCAGTCGCACTGGCCCGACGGCGGCGCGGCCCAGCCCCGCCCGGCCGTCGCGGTCGTGTGGAAGAAGAACGGCGGCCGCATCGGCGTCTAGCCGAATCCCGTCCCGCTGATGAAACCGCTACTCGACTGGGCGAGTAGCGGTTTCGTCGTTTCGGCGACCCCCGCTATGGTCGGTAGATGTCGCGGCGGTGGTTCACGTCGACCACGGTGACCACCTTGCGTTTGTCGTCGATTCGGTAGATCACCCGGTAGGTGCCACGCCGTGCGGAGAATCGGTCGTCGAGTGGCGGCTGCAGGCGTTTCCCGACCCGGAACGGGTTCTCGAGGAGTGGCCCGGTCGTGAACTCGAAGGCTGCTGCGGCCACCGTTTCCGGGAGTCGTTCGGTCAGCATTCGCTGGACGGTCGGCGTCGTCTCGAGCGCGTACTCCGTCACGCGGTGCGGTTCGCCATCGCACGGCGCACGGCCATCGCCTGAGCCAGTTCATCGCCGGTGACGATCTCGCCGCGCGCGAGTTCGGCATCCGAGGAGATCAGCCGCCCGACCGTTTCCGGGTCGGACAGGATCGCGATGGTTTCCTCCATCGATTCCAGGTCGTCGACGGCGACCAAGACGGCCGCGGGCTCGCCGTGCACCGTGATCGTCACCCGCTCGTGCTGGCCGCGGACGCGAGCGACCAGCTCGGAGAGCGTTGCTTTAGCTTCGGCCAGTTTCATAGTCATAAGTATGACCATAATCGCGGCAAGTCGCCAGTCAGCTGCTGCCGAAGCTGGGCATGTTGGCGAAGCGGGCGAAGTCGCCCTGGGTGGTGTTGTAGAGGTTGAGGTCGGTGGCGCCGCCGATGCCGGGGATGCTGCCGCGGTCGGTGGTCTGCCAGAAGGTCCAGGTGGGCCAGTTGCCGGGGACTTCGG
Source organism: Nocardia sp. NPDC058244 (assembly GCF_042882065.1). Classification (NCBI taxonomy): domain Bacteria; kingdom Bacillati; phylum Actinomycetota; class Actinomycetes; order Mycobacteriales; family Nocardiaceae; genus Nocardia; species Nocardia sp. NPDC058244. Next base: position 256,294 of record NZ_JBHVWX010000001.1, read on the forward strand.
GTTCGGCCTCGCCGCGGTAGTCGGCGATCCAGAGGGGGTAGCGGGTGAACAGGCTGGTGTCGGCCATCGCCGTCTTCCAGAAGTTCGGGTACGTGTAGATGATCGGGGCGCGGCCGGTGAGGGCCTGGACCGTGTTCAGGTAGCGCTGGGTCCAGTCGATCAGGGCGTCCGGCGGCAGGCCGCCCGAGGTCTCCAGGTCCAGCACCGGCGGCAGGTCGAGCGGGCCGTTCTGGCCCAGGACCGTCGCCGCGTACAGCGCGGCCTGCGGTTCGGGCGGCAGCTCCGGCCTGGCGAAATGGTACGTGCCGCGGGCCACGCCCGCCGTGCGCATGAGCAGGCTGTCCGGCACGAAGTACGGATTGACGTAATGCAGTCCCTCGGTGGCCTTGACCATGGCGAATTGGTGTCCGGCCGCGCGGACCGCGTGCCAGTCGATCATCCGGCCGTCCACATGCTGCCAGGACGACACATCGGGACCGCTCGGTCCGGCCTGCGCGGTCACGGGCACGAGCCCGGCCAGCGCGACCAGCGAGAGCGCGGTGCAACTGCGGCGAACCGTCGAACTCCAGCGCTTGGTGTCCATGGCCCTCGACCGTAGGTCATTGATGCGGGTGGGGCCAGTGTTACTGGTGAGGTGTTGTCGAATAGTTGGCCGAGCACCCGGTCAGCGGTCCGGACCGCCCGGACCGGTCGGTGGGTGCCCGTATCTTGGTGCCGACATCCGACGACGGGAGTGATGGGCGATGGCGCGCAAGCGTGAGGTGCGGTTCGAGCCGGCGGTGGCGACCCCGGGCGGGTTGCGGCAGGCGACCCCGGCCGACGACCCGGCCGACGATCGCACCGCGGCCGACGTGGAGTATCGCGGCGCCGACTTCGCCGAGGTCCACGTCTACGGCTTCACCGCCGAGGGCTGCCTGTTCGACAGCGTCCGGTTCCCGAGCACCCTGCGCCAGGCCACCATCAGCGAATCCGCCCTGCGCGTCTGCGATCTCGCCAATGTGCAGGCCGACGACTCCTCGATGTTCGAGACCGAGATCGCGGGCGGCAGGCTCACCGGCCTGTCCTGGACGGCGGGCGTGCTGCGCGACGTGCTCGTCGATTCCAGCCGCGCGGACATGGCCTCCTTCGCCGAATCCCGGTTGCGGACCGTCGTCTTCCGCGACTGCGACCTGCGCCAGGCCGATTTCCAGCGCACCGAGTTCCGCCATGTCCGCTTCGAGCGCTGCAATCTCACCGGCGCCAGGTTCAGCGACGCCAGGCCGCAGCAGAACCTGCGGTTCGAGGAGTGCGACCTCACCGGCGTCTACGGCCTGACCGCCCTGCGCGGGGCCACCATCCAGGGCGGCGACCTGGAATCACTGGCCGCCACCCTGGCCCGCGAGCTCGGCATCACCGTCGAACCGCAGGCCGTCGGCGGGGAGTACTGAGTCAGCCGAGCCAGTCGAGAACCGAAGCGGCGGTCCAGGATTGCTGCATGCTGCCCAGCGGCGCGCCGGTGAACGGTTCGTAGTACTCGGCGAAGCTGCCGTCGCTGGCCTGGCGCAGTCCCTCCGCACGCAGCATGTAGGCGCGTTCGGCCCAGCCGCGGCGGGCGAACGCCCAGGAGAACAGCCAGCTCATCACCGGCCAGACCGGGCCGCGCCAGTACTCGCGCGGGCGGAAGTCCTTGGACACCGGTGAGGTCGACGGCGGCAGCGCGTAGCGCAGGTCCGGATGGCCGCAGAAGCGCGGGCCTTCGAACGTGTTGAGCAGGGCTCGCTCGGCGGACCTCGGCAGCCCACCCGAGAGCAGCGGCGCGAACATCGCCAGCGTCTCGGTGCCGATCCAGCGTTGCAGCCGCACGTCGTAATCGCGTGCGGCGCCGGTCCGTTCGTCGGTGGTGGCCACGACGCCGGTGCGGAATCGGTCGGCCCAGCCGTGCAGCTCGCGGACGTCGGCGTGCGGCTGCTTGTACTCCTCGCCGATGTCGGCCAGCACCTCGCAGGCCAGCGCGAAGATCGCCGAGACGAACACGTCCTCGACGGCGAAGCTCATCACCGAGGTGAGCTGGTAGTCGTCGTAGTTCGCCCGCCGCATCTGCTCGACCAGCCACAGGTAGCGGTCGTATTCGCGGTCGCTCGGGCGCTGGGTGGGGTCGGAGATGATGGCGGTGTCGGCGCGCCGGTACGGCGGCAGATCGTCGCCGGGGACCACATTGGCGTAGGCGCGGTCCCAGCGCGGGGAGTTGTCCATCCCGGACTCCCAGCCGTGGTACAGCGTGACGCGCCCGGTCTCCTTGGGGTCGCGGGCGTGTGCGAGCCAGCGGTGCCAGCGCACCAGATCCGGCCAGCGGCGGTTCAGGAACTCCTCGGCGACGGCCCTGGTCGAGCGGCCGTGCCTGCGGGAATGATCGAGGATGCGCTGCACCGCGATGGCGTGCACCGGCGGCTGGGTGATGCCGGAGGTATCCGGCCCGTCCGGCGCGTTGGCGGCCAGCCTGCGACATTCCCAGCGGGCCGGTCCGGGGAAATAGCCGTCGACGCCGTTGGCGAAGACGATGTGCGGGATCATCCCGTTCTTCCACTGCGCCGACAGCAGCGTGTCGAGTTCGACGACGGCGCGCTCCACGCTCAGCGGGGCCAGCCCCACCGCGACGAACGCCGCGTCCCAGCTCCACATGTGCGGGTAGAGGCGGGGCGCGGCGCTGGTCATCGTGCCCAGGTCGTTGCCGCGCAGGAGATAGGCGGCGCGGGCCGCGAGCTGCGTGGCGGTGAACCCTGGGTCTGTCATCTGTCTATTCTGCGACCGACCAGGCCGGATGGCATCCCGGCACGGCTGTGACGGTCAGTACCCCACTTGACGCGCGTCGTTCTGGGCCGCGGAGCCGACCGAACCGAGCATCGTGGTGATGCACAGGCCGACGACGAGATTGATCGCCGCGGTCGCGATCTTGGCGTCCATGTCGGCGACCAGGGTGAACGGCAGGATCACCGCGACGGCGGTGACGAGCAGGCAGATCCAGGTGAAGAAGGTCAGCGGACTCGGCATGGCCAGCAGCAGCACCATCAGCAGGGCCGTCGCCAGCAGCGCCGCGCCCGCCGCGGCCAGCGCGTAGGACGTGGTGGACACCGTGCCGTAGGCGCCAGCGCCCTCCGGCGAGAGGATCGCGATGCCGAGGACCCCGCGCACCAGCATGATCGCGACGACGACCAGCAGCGCGGCGACCACGGCGGTGCCGATGCCGCCTGCCCACAGTTTGCCGATATTGACCTTCGGTTCGGGCGGCTGCTCCTGCCCCTGGGGATACTGCGGGTTCGCTGGTCCGTAGTTGTACCGGGGATCGGTCATGGTTCGACGGTACTAGCGTCGGCCGCTGATCTGCGCCGAAACGGCGGTGGTGTCGAGTGCGGGCGGTCGATTCGTCGGGTTTGCCAGGAATGTGGACGGCCGCCGGGCGCGGCGCGAAGGCGGCGGATCGGCGGCGTCGGTGCGGTGTTCGGGCGGCGAAGCGCCCGGCGCTGCCGGTTAGCGTGGGACGCATGACGGTGACCAGTACTCCCGCCCCGACCGCCCTCATCACCGGCGCGAGCCGTGGCCTCGGCGCGGCGATCGCCCGTGATCTCGCGCCGACCCACGAGCTGCTGCTCGGGGCGAGCTCGGCCGGCTCGCTCGCCCCGATCCTGGCCGAATTGCCCACCGCCACCGGCTGGCCCGTACGGCTGACCGACTATCCGGCGGTCGCCGCGGCGGCCGAGCGCGTCGAGCGGCTCGACGTGCTGGTGCACAACGCAGGCGTCGCCGACCTCGGCACCGTCGCCGAGTCCTCGGTCGAGCAGTGGCGAACCACGCTCGAGGTGAACCTGATCGCGGTCGCCGAGCTGACCCGGTTGCTGCTGCCCGCCCTGCGCGCCGCGAACGGCCATGTGGTGCTGATCAATTCGGGTGCGGGCCTGCGCGCCAATCCCGGCTGGGGTTCCTACGCGGCCAGCAAGTTCGGCCTACGCGCCTTCGCCGACGCGCTGCGCCTGGAAGAGCCCGCCCTGCGGGTGACCTCGATCTTCCCCGGCAGGATCGACACCGACATGCAACGCGCGATCGTCGCCGACGAGGGTCGCGAGTACCGCCCCGAGGAATTCCTCACCGCCGAGACGGTCGCGCGCGCGGTCCGCACCGCGATCGACACCCCCGTCGACGGGCACCCCACCGAGGTCGTGCTGCGACCGCGCTGACCAGGACCGATGCCCATCCCGCGGTGACGGCGGCGATTACGATCAGCCTGCGCCCGACCCGACGCGGCAGCGGCTGATTCGGTAGCCTCGCTTCTCGTGTGAACGATGCGGCCGGGGTCGCCGCCGTTCGCCCGCATGTCCCCGCCGGTTCAGCTGTTCGCCGGATTCGGCGGGTACGGTCCCGCTGTTTGTGAGTCGTGCCCGGCCTTCTGCGGTGCACCTGTTTCGAGTAGGGGTTGGCGTAAGTGGACAGACGTCGGATGCTCGCGTTGCTCGCCGCCGGTGGCGCGGTGGCGCTGACCGGCTGCGCGACCGCGGAAGGTGAAACCGTCGATGCCGGTTCCCTCGGCGATATCCCCGACCCGCCGAAGATCGCGCCCCTCCCGCCCGAACCGCGGCTCCTGCCGCCGCCCGGCGGGCCGAAGTCGATCATCCCGGCCAAGACCATCACCGCGCTGCCCGGTCCGGGCTCGAGCATGGCGCTCACGGTCGACGACGGCGCCAGCCCCGAGGTGGTAGGCGCCTACGTGCAGTGGGCCAAGGACACCGGCGCCCGCTTCACCTTCTTCGTCACCGGCTACTACGAGTCCTGGACGATCCACCGCGACGCGATGCGCCCGCTGGTCGAGTCGGGCCAGATCCAGCTCGGCAACCACACCTGGGACCACGCCGCGCTCACCAAGATCAGCGAGAGCGCCGTGGCCGACCAGCTCGGCCGCACGAAGACCTTCCTGCGCAACAACTTCGGTGTCGACGGCACCCCGTTCTACCGGCCGCCGTTCGGCTATCACAACGCCACCGTCGACAAGATCGCCGCCGACCTCGGCTACACCGTGCCCGCCATGTGGTACGGCTCGCTGTCGGACTCGGGTCTGATCACCGAGGAGTACCTGATCGAGTGCGCGCAGAAGTACTTCGCGGCGCAGTCGATCGTCATCGGTCACGCGAACTTCCCGCCGGTCACCCGCTGCTACGGCCAGCTGGTCGACATCATCAAGGAGCGCAACCTCGCGCTGGTCACGCTCAACGACGTCCTCCAGGTCCAGGCCTGATCAACGCGAAAGCGCCCCGGTCCGAGAAGGACCGGGGCGCTTCGTCGTTCACGGCTACGGGACGATGTTGACCATCTTGCCCGGCACCACGATCACCTTGCGCGGCGCCTGACCCTCGAGCAGCGCGACGACCTTCTCGTCGGCCAGCGCGGCGGCCTCGATGGTGGCCGGGTCGGCGTCGGCGGGCACCTGGATCCGGCTGCGCACCTTGCCCTTCACCTGGATCGGGTACTCCACCGAATCGGCGACCAGCAGCGCGGGATCGGCGATCGGGAAGGGGCCGTGGGCCAGGGAAGTGGTGTGCCCCAGGCGTTCCCACAGTTCCTCGGCGATGTGCGGGGCGAGCGGAGCCAGCATCAGCACCAGCGGCTCCACGGCCGCGCGCGGGGCGCCGTCGGGGTAGTTCTTGGTGAGGTGGTTGGTCAGCTCGATCAGCTTGGCGCCCGCGGTGTTGTCGCGCAGCGCGGCCAGATCCTCGTCGACGCCGGCGATGGTGCGGTGCACCAGGCGCAGGGTCTCGTCCGAGGGGGCCGCGTCGGTGGCCTTCACCGCGCCGGTCTCCTCGTCGATCGCCAGGCGCCACACCCGCTGCAGGAAGCGGTGCGCGCCGACGACGTCCTTGGTCGCCCACGGCCGCGAGGTGTCCAGCGGACCCATCGACATCTCGTAGAAGCGGAAGGTGTCGGCGCCGTACAGATCGCACATCTCGTCGGGGGAGATGGCGTTCTTCAGCGACTTGCCGATCTTGCCGTACTCCTGGTTCACCTCGATCTCGACGCCGTCGGCGCCGGTCCAGAAGAACTTGGCGTCACGCTCGACCACCTCGGCGGCGGGCACGTACGCGCCGCGCTCGTCGGTGTAGGCGTAGCCCTGCACGTAGCCCTGGTTGTACAGGCGGCGGTAGGGCTCGCTGCCGGAGACGTCACCCAGGTCGAACAGCACCTTCTGCCAGAACCGCGCGTACAGCAGGTGCAGCACCGCGTGCTCCACGCCGCCGACGTACAGGTCGACGCCGCCCGGATCGTTCGCGCCGTGCTCGGCCGTGCGCGGGCCCAGCCAGTACTTCTCGTTCTCCTCGGCGCAGAACGTCTCGGCGTTGGTCGGGTCGGCGTAGCGCAGCTGATACCAGGAGCTACCGGCCCAGTTGGGCATGACGTTGGTGTCGCGGCGGTACTGCTTGAGCCCGTCGCCCAGGTCCAGTTCCACGGTGACCCAGTCGGTGGCCTTGGCCAGCGGCGGGGACGGCTCGGAGTTCGCGTCGTCGGCGTCGAAGGTGACCGGCGCGAAGTCCTCCATCTCCGGGAGTTCCACGGGCAGCATGGATTCCGGCAGCGCGTGCGCGACACCGTCGGCGTCGTAGACGATCGGGAACGGCTCGCCCCAGTAGCGCTGGCGGGCGAACAGCCAGTCGCGCAGCTTGTACTGGACGGTGCCGGTGCCGTGGCCCTCGGCCTCCAGGTGCCCGATCATGGTCGCCTTGGCCTCGTCGACCGCCAGGCCGTCGAGGAAGCCGGAGTTGATCAGCTTGCCCTCGCCCGAATGCGCCGCCTCGGTGACGTCGCCACCGTCGATCACCTCGATGATCGGCAGTTCCAGCGCGGTGGCGAAGTCCCAGTCGCGGTGATCGTGGCCGGGCACGGCCATGATCGCGCCGGTGCCGTAGCCGCTCAGCACGTAGTCGGCGATGAAGATCGGCACCTGCTTGCCGTTGGCCGGGTTGGTCGCGTAGGAGCCCAGGAAGACGCCGGTCTTCTCCTTGTTCTCCTGGCGCTCCAGATCCGTCTTGGCCGCGATCGACTTGCGGTACGCCGCGACGGCTTCCGCCGGGTTCGCGGCGCCGCCGTTGGTCCAGGCGGCGACGGTGCTGTCCGGCCAGGCGGCGGCGGTCAGCTTGTCGACCAGCTCGTGCTCGGGGGCCAGCACCACGTAGGTCGCGCCGAACAGCGTGTCGGGGCGGGTGGTGAAGACCTCGATCTGCTCGCCGTCGGGCGCGTCGAAGCGCACCTGCGCGCCGCGCGAGCGGCCGATCCAGTTGCGCTGCATGGACTTCACATTGTCCGGCCAGTCCAGCGTATCCAGGTCGTCGACCAGGCGATCGGCATAGGAGGTGATCCGCATCATCCACTGCCACATGCGCTTACGGAACACCGGGAAGTTGCCGCGCTCGCTGCGGCCGTCGGCGGTGACCTCTTCGTTGGACAGCACGGTGCCCAGACCCGGGCACCAGTTGACGATCGAATCCGACTGGTACACCAGGCGATACGAGTCCAGCAGCGCGCCGCGCTCGGCGGCCGACAGCGCGTTCCAGTCGCCGCCGTCGGGCACGGGGCGGGCGCCGGTGGCGAACTGCTGTTCCAGCTCGGCGATCGGGCGGGCCTTACCGTCTTCCTGGTCGTACCAGGCGTTGTAGATGCGCAGGAAGATCCACTGCGTCCACCGGTAGTACTCGGGGTCGGTGGTGGCGAAGGACCGCCGGGGGTCGTGGCCCAGGCCCAGCCGGTCCAGCTGCCGCTGCATGGTGGCGATGTTGGACTCGGTGGTCACCCGGGGGTGCGCGCCGGTCTGCACCGCGTACTGCTCGGCGGGCAGGCCGAAGGCGTCGTAGCCCAGCGCGTGCAGCACGTTGCGGCCGTGCATGCGGTGGTAGCGGCCGAACACATCGGTGGCGATGTAGCCCAGCGGGTGGCCGACGTGCAGGCCCGCGCCCGAGGGGAACGGGAACATGTCCTGGATGAACAGCTTGTCCGCGGGCGTCGCGCCGGCGAGCGGGCCGACCGGGTTGGGCGCGTGGAAGGTGCCGCGCTCGGTCCAGTTCTGCTGCCAGCGCCGCTCGATCCGCCCAGCCAGCTCGGCGTTGTACCGGTGCTGAGGTACGTCACTCTCGGTTGCACGAGTGTCCTGCACGGTCCTGCCTTCTTGTTCTCGCCGATCCCCGGTAAACATCGTCTAACAGGGTAGAACGTCGATGCCAGGTGATTTCCCACGGGCACTGCGGTGTGTGGGCGGTCACCTCGGCGGGGAGCGCGCGATCCGGCCCCGACGGTGGTGCGCTAGCCTGCAGGAATGGTCGTCGTCGCTCTCCTGCTGTTCGCGCTGGCCGCGGTCGCCATCGTGACCGGTGTGCTCGGACTGATCGGCAAACTGCCCCGCAACCGCTTCCTCGGTGTCACCACCGAGGCCGCCCTGCACAGCGACGACAATTTCCGCATCGCCAACCGCATCGCCGCCCCGACCTCCGTCGGCGCCGGTGCCCTGCTGTTCGCCGGTGGCCTGGTGGCCCTGGTCGCGGGCGGTCTCCCGGCCCTCGGCGTGGCCGTCGTGGTCGCCGTGATCGCCATCTTCACCCTGGGCGCGGGCGCCAACGCCGCGGCCCGCGCCGTCGAACCCCTCCTCCCGCCCGCCCCCGTCGGCGGCTGCGGCTCCTCCTGCGGCGGCTGCTCCCTCCGCGACACCTGCGCCCCCGCCAGCTGACCCACTCACCGCCCTGGCAAGGCGGGCATTTCGGACATCGCGCATACTGGGCTCTGCCTGCGATTGCCGGATGAGGGGGAGCAATTGATTCAAGCTGATATCGATCAGATCCGTGCCATGGCCGACACGCTGACCACCAGCGGAGACTCTATCGACAACATCGACGTGCGAACTTCCGTCGGCGCGCTGTCCGGGGCGCTTCCCGGCTGTGACGTCCCGCGCGCGGTAGAGCTGGCTGCGGAGTTCGTCGAGGGCGCGTATCTGCGCGCCGCCGAGCGCCTGCGCGAGGTCGCTACCAAGTCGCGCAATGCCGCGACCAACCTGCAGACCACCGACGAGCAGTTCTCCCAGATGCTGCGCGAGATGGATGTGCGCGATGCCTAGCCCCGACGAGGTCCGGCGCTGGAATCTCGGTGAATTGACCACGTGGACCGGCAAGCTGGCCGAGTCCAGGGCGAAGCTGATGACCGAATTCGATTCCACCAAAAAGCATTTCGAGAACCTCGGGCAGTCGTGGCAGGGGCTGGCTTACAACGCCGCCTACGATCGCGTGGGCCAGGACCACACCCAGGGCCAGAAGCTCGCCTACGAGATCGATGAGCTGATCGACGTCCTCAACTCCGGCATCAGCTCGGTATCCGGCTTCCGCGACACACTGCTCGTCAAGCTCAACGATGCGACCGCCGTCCCACTCGAAGTCGACGCGAGTTGGAAGGTCTTGGAGAAGGAGGGGGTGGATGCCGAGGTCGTTCGCACCCACCAGGACGCCATCACGGGGGCCTACAACCCGTTCCGAGACGCGGTAGAGGCACTGGCCAAGGCGATCGGTGACCAGGCGTTGGAGATCAGGTCAGGCGGTGACCTGCTCGGTTCCAGCCTCGACGTCGCCGACGCCGACAACCAGGCGGCGCGATTCGGCAAGCAGGACGGAAAGGCGCTCGCCGACGCGGCCCGCACCGGTGACACGGCGGCGATCGACGAGATCGCGTCCAATATGCCGGAGCACGTGCTCAGCGCGGAAGAGCTGCGCCGTCTCGCCAACGGCGAGGAGGTCAGCACTGTTCCGGCGGCTGTGCAGGACTACTACAAAGCGTTGTACCAGGAGGCGGGCAAGGATGGCGTCCTCGCGCTGAATCAGCGCCTGCTCGAGCGTGAGCAGGCGGGCGATCCAGTCGCCGCGATCAAACGCGACAATCTCGCCAACTCACTGATGGTGGTCTCGAACGAGAAGATCGGCTCGGGCAACCAGCGCGGCTCGTATGCCGACCTGCCGAACGGCGTGCGTGAACTCATCTCCGGCCGCTACGAGGACCGCGACAATCTGGCGATCGACGGGCAGATGCCGGTCAAGGACCAGATCATGCAGCAGGCGGCACTGGCTGAACTGCTCACCCAGGCCAACCCCGGTTACGAACCGGGTCAGACCTTGGGCATCGAGCTCGGCAGGCAGAGCGCCAGCCTCGCTGCCTTCGTCGCCGACGGCGAGGAGAACTGGAACGGATACCCGCCCGGATTCAACGAGGGCGACCTCGGCAAGGTCGAAGAGGCAAGCCGCCAGTTCCTCGAATCGGGCACTCGCAGCAACGAGGCCAGCTACGCGCTGCTCACCGGCAAGGACTTCAACACCGGTCAGGAGATTCCCGGCGACCTGTCCTTTGGGGCCACGGACAAGTCGTTCAACCCGGGCGAGTACGACCCGGACAAGTTCACCTCCACGATCTTCCGGCACGAGTGGGAGGACGACGGTCAGACCGCCGCCGGGCTGTACGACTGGATCGCCGAGGGGACCGAGAAGCCGGGGCAGGAAGGTGTGCTTGCCAAGCAGGCGCTCGTCGAGCTGCCCGAAGTGTTCGCGCCTACGGAGAAGGACGAGTCGACCGGTCAGATGAAGTTGAAGCCCGACGGCGACAACAGCACGGTCTACCAGAAGAACATCGAGGCGTTCAACACGAATCCGAAGCTCGCCGACGGGCTTTCCCACGTACTCGCCACGAATATCGACACCTACGTGAGTCCTATGGCTGATACGAAGGTCCAGGACGACCCCCTCACCCCCGGCCAGCAAGCCAACGCCACGCTCGGCAAGCTCGACGCGGATCGGTTGTTGCTCCTCGGGAGCCAATCCGAGGGCGGCCGGTTCAGTCTCGAATTCGCCAGGCAGACCTACGAAGCCGACATGCTGGGCCGCGCTGTCACCGAAGGTGGTGCGAACCCGCAGAAATGGCTGGATGTCAACGCTCCCGGACTCGGCACCCTCGACGCGAGGATCACCAACGCCTCGCTGAACGCACTGACGCTGCAGGGCGAGAAGGCCGCCGACGACAGTTTCAACGCCAAACAGGAGACGTACGAGACACGTCAGCAGGTCGGCGACATCGTCAAGTCACTGACGCTGGACAATCTCGAGCTGCCCGGAAACACCCCGGTCAGTGTCATTGGCAACCAGGTTCTCGAGGTGGCCAAGGATGAGGGCTACAACGCGGCGATGGAGAAGTTCAACCCGGAGCCGGAGAAGGAGTACGCGGCCTACCCGAATGCCGCGGGCTCGACGGCCGAAGCGAACAAGCAGATTATCCAGCAACTGTTCACCACGCTGCACGACAACGGGCAACTGCCCGCCGAGTACGTCGGATCCGATGGAAAGCCGCTGGATGTGGCGCCGTTCATCGGTACGCCGCTGGAGCCGAAGCTCAATCAATTCCTGCAGGACCGGAACTTGCTGGATTTCAGCCAGGAATACGCTGCCGCACACTCTTTCGAGGCGGCCACCGGATTGGCGCAGCGGCCGGGTGACCTGACGTACTACATCACCGGGGTACCGCCGAAGTGAGATATCGAAAGCTGGTCGCGGCGATTTCCACCTCGGGGTTCTTGATCCTCACCGTCGGGTGTGCTGAAGAACCCTCGGATACAACCGACACGACATCGGCCCAGTACCTCTTCGACAATGTGTTCAACCCGTGCCGCGACGTGCCCGAGCGACTCCTCGCGGAGTACGCCGTCGGGCCCGAGACCAAGAGCGGGGACAATTTGGTGGAGAACTACGCGGCGATCGGCTGTACATATTTGGGCACCGAGCGGGACTTTACTGTGACGGTAAGCAACGCGCTGTTGAGCGAGCTCGGCCGCGAGTCGCCAGGCTCCTTCGCGCCGACGCAGATCGCGGGCCGGGCAGCGCGGATCATGTCGCTGCCCCAAGAGCGCCGGTTCTGTCGACTCGACGTCGAAATCACCGGCGGCATCCTCGCTCTGACCCTGAGCGGCGATCCGTCGGGCGACAACTGCACCGTGCTTTCTGCTATGGCGGAAAAACTTGTGAGGCACCTTCCCGCCGGCGCGTGAGACAACGTCGCTGGTCTGTGCGGCGCACGCAGCGGCCGACGGGCTTGCTTGCGGGCGGGTGGCCGACGTGCGCCTCCTCCGGTACAACGGAGGCAGGACTCGATTTCCGGGGGGAATCATGCGGTTGATCTTTTCCGCTCTGCTGTTGGCCTTGATCGGCCTCGTCACCACCATCGTCTCGGCGAGCATCGGCATCGCGCTGCTCGTGCTCGCGGTGGTGCTGCTCGTCGTCGGTTGGGTGCGTGCTTCGCGTGGCGGGTCCACGGCGGGTCGGGGCTGGAGCGCGGGGTCCGGGGCGGCGGGCGCGGGTGGCTTCTGGATCGCCGGTGGTGGTGGTGACTCGGGCCATGGCGACGGTGGGGGTGGCGGCGGCTGTGGCGGCGGCGGGTGCGGCGGCGGTAGCTGACCGCGCGCGGTCGGAGGGTCTGCCATGGTGGTCGGCGCGGCGGTGTTGCTCGTTCTCGTCGGCGCGATCGCGCTCGGCTTCGTACCGGTCGCTGGTATCGCGCTGCTCGGCGTCGCCGCCGCTCTGCTGGTGATCGTGGGTGTGCGCCACCGTCCGCGCCGGGTCGCCCGGCGTGGCCAACCCGCGCGCTGGGTGTGGGGCGCGAGCGCCGACGGGCTGACCAGCGCGTCGCGCACACTGCGCAAGTTGCGTGACGAGGACAGCGGTCACGATGACGGTGGGTCGTCGGGTGGCTGCGGTGGCGGTAGCGACTGATCGATCCGGGGGGATCTCATGGAAATGTTCGTGGCTGCCGATCCCGGCAGCGAGGGCTGAGGCCGTGTCATGCGGTACATCGTCGCGGCGTTCGTCGTCGCCCTCAGCACGACGGTGGTCAGCGGCACCTCGGTGATCGCCGCTCTCGCCGTGTTCGCCGTCGCCCTGGCACTGGCCTGCTACGGAATCTTCCGTATCGCCTTCCGCCCGACGAAGTCCCGTAAGCGCAAGCGGCGCCGCTCCGGTCAGGCCGGCGGCGGCGCCTGGTTCGCTGGCTTCTTCGACGGCGGGGACGGCGGCGGATGTGGGGGCGGCGGTTGCGGGGGCGGCGGCTGAGCCTGCCGCAGTTTCGGGGGAATCACCCCGGGGTACAAACTGGATCAGAACTCATTGGGGGGTTCGATATGTTCTTCGTCTCCGCGTTGTTGCTGGCCGTAATCGGTGCGACGGTGGTCGGGAAATCACTCATGGCCGGTCTTCCGCTGTTCGCCATCGCCGGGGTGATTCTGGTCGGCGGTATCCGCGATGTCCGTCGCGAGGGCTCGATGTTCGGGCCGGCCTCGGGGGCCGGACAGCGCGCTGCCGGGTGGCGGGCGGGTGAGTCCGCCGGGCGCACTCGTGGGACGGCCACTGTCGGTGGCGTGAGCCAGGGAGGCGGCGGAGGCGGCAACGGCAGCGGCAGCGATCTCGGGGACACCACCGGCGGCGATGGTGGTGGCAGTAGCGGCGGCTGTGGCGGCGGTGGAAGTGGCTGTGGCGGTGGTGGCGGGGGCGGCGGCTGAGCCTGCCGACTCGTCGGCCGGGGGTGCAGGTCGGTTGAAAGGGGATTGCAAGGGGGTGGTCCTACCTTCGGTATCGACACACCAGGCCGAAAGGGGTGGATCCATGAGCGAGTTGATCGTGACCGTCTTCGCGGGCGTCATCGTCATCATCGGAATCGCGATGTTCGTGATGGTGCCGGTGCTGATCATCGTGGCGATCGTCCGGGCGGCGACCGAATCGCCGCAGCAGCGGCGGAACCGGCAGGTGCGCAACCGGTCGCGACAGCGGGCAGGCGGTAGCTGGTCCAGTGGTAGTGGCTGGACCGACTCCGGGTCGAGCAGCTGGTCGAGCGGCAGCGACTCGGGGTCGAGCAGCTGGAGCAGTTGCAGCAGCGGTAGTTCCAGCAGCTGCGGTGGGGGAAGTTCGAGCAGTTGCGGTGGGGGCAGCTGACTTCGGCGGTGGATGACCTGGTGGCGAAGGGGGTGCCACCAGGTCATCCGTCTATCGGCCGACCGCTCCGCGCAGACCGATCAGGGCCGCGTGCACGGCCCGGCCCGCCAGGGGATCGCCGACGGCGATCCGGGCGCTGCCGTCCGGATAGGACTTGGCCTTGATACCCGCCCTCCGCAATGCGGTGGCCACGCCGGGGCCGGGCAGATACAGGAAGTTGGCGTGGCTGCGGTACACATCGATGCCGCAGGCGCGCAACACCGTTCGGAGAGCGTCGCGCTCCTGATTGATCCGCTGGATGCGGTCGTGCAGCTCGTCGTCGGCGGCGTAGGCGGCGCGCACCGCCGCCACGGCCGCGGTGCCGATGCCGAAGGGGAGCTGCTGACGGCGAATGCGATCGATCAGCTCGCCCCGGCCGACGCAATAGCCGATGCGCAGCCCTGCCAAACCGTAGGCCTTCGAGAAGGTGCGCAGGATCAGCAGATTCGGGGATCGGTTCAGCAGGGCGTGCAGGTCGAGGCGGTCGGCGGGGTCGAGGAATTCGACGTAGGCCTCGTCCAGCAGCACCGGTACCCGGCGGGGGAGCGCGGACAGGAACGAGCGCACCGCGCCCGCGTCGAGCACCGTTCCGGTCGGGTTGTGCGGCCTGCACAGCACGACCAGCGCGGTGCGCCGGTTCACCGCGCGGCGCAGGGCGGCGAGATCCTGCTCGCCCGCGGTGTCGAGCGGCACCGGGACCAGCGTCATCCCGGTCATGTCCGCCAGCATCTGGTACCCGTCGAAAGTGGGGGTGCTGGTGACGAGTTCACCACCCGACAGCGCCCGCATCACCTGCTGGGCGACCCCGGTGGCACCGGCGCCGACCACCACCTGTTCGGGCCGAACGCCGAGGCGCTCGGCGATGACCCGGGGCAGCTGCTCGGGCAGGAACTCCGGATACCGATTCGCATGGGCGAGGGTGTCGTTCACGGCCGTGACCACCGAAGGCAATGGTGGGAACGGGTTCTCGCTGAGCGAGAGGTCGAACAGCATCGGCGTGGCCGAGGTGCGGAACCGGCGGGAGGGGATCGTCGGTTCCGCGAGGCGGGTGGTCATCGCGCCGCGCCCCAGCGCACGGCGGCCGCGCCGGCGAAATCACCGGCGTGCGCGAACGCCGACAGCAGCACCACCGAGCCGTTGCGCAGTCGGCCCGCCCGGTTCTCGATGTCCAGGGTCACCGGAATGCCCGCGGCGAACAGGTTTCCGCACTGGTCGAAGGTGTCGGGATGACGTTCGGCGGGCAGTTCCAGCGCGTCGTGCCAGTTGCGCAGGAACAGCCGATTCGGCTGATTGGTGACGAAGGTGTCGATGTCGCGGCCCTTCACCCCGATGTGATCGCACACCGCCAGCGCCACCTCGGGGACGAGCCGGTTCCCGCGCGCGAACACCTTGGTGATCTTCGATTCGGTGAAGCTCACGCAGCCCTGACCCTCGCCCGGCTCCCAGTACTTGCGCGGACCGTTGGTGGAGAAGTCCATGTCACCGGCGAATTCGGGATAGGTGCGGCATTCGATGTCGAGGATCGGCGCCGAATCGTCCTTGCGCAGCAGCCCGATGCCGCAGCCGTCACCGGGCACCGGCGCCTGCGCGAGTTTGCGGATGTCGGGCTGGGTGAACACCGGGCCCGCGCAGTTCTGCGCGGCGACGATCAGCGCGGTCTTGGCGTCGCTGGTGGCCATGATCATCCGGGCCAGCGCCATCATGTGCACGAATGCCGCGCAGCCACCGTTGTGCACGTCCAGGACGTGCGACGGCGTCGCGCCGAGGCGCCGGGCCAGCTCGGGGCCCGCGCCCAGCACCGGATTGTCGGGCAGCTGGGTGTGGGTGATGATGATGTCGATCTCGGCCACCAACTCGTCGCCGTGGCGTTCCCGCAGCGGCGCGAAGGCCTTTTCGGCCATATCGACGGCGGTTTCGTCGCGGGTGATGTGATGGCGGCCGGTCGGCGACCGGAACATCACGTTCTTGGCCATGCGCTCCGAACGGGAGAACTGGGTGAAGTATTCGGTCGGGACCGGGTCGCCGGGCAGATAACTCGCGACGTCGACCAGACTCACTGGGGGCATGTTCACTGCATCCACTCCGGCTTGATCGGCAGCCCGTGAGCCGCGCGGTATTCACAAATGGCTTTGAGGTTGTCCAGCTCCAATTGGTGTCCCGCGGAGAACATCTCCCAGAAATCACCGACCCACACCGGCCGCTTGGGCGGCGCGGTCTCCGGATAACCGTTCTCGTCGTAGAAGGGGTGCTTGCAGTTGACCCACAGCACCACCGATCCCGGCTTGTTGAAGACCACCTGGGCGTCGACGACCCGCATCAGGTAGATCATCCACAGGTGCGCGGACTGGTCCCAGGCGCAGTGGTAGTCCACGGTCATGGCGTCGGCGTGGGCGACGGTCCTGGTGAAACACTTGGTCGCGTCGCCGAGCCGGTCGTAGGACAGCCACAGTCCCGGTTCGTCGGTCTCGGTGAATCCGCGCAGGCTGTAGGTCCATTCCTCCAGCGAGCGGGTGTCGGCGAGGTATTCGAAGACCTCGCGCGGCGGTGCGGCGATATAAGTCTGCACGGGGCAGAAGTCGCCGTAGATCTGGTCGTGCGGATACACCGACCGGAGCATGTCCATGATGATCGGGGTCGTCGCCTCCCGATCGGAATTCTCGATGCGCAGGACGCCGGGGATCACCTCGTCGGGGATATCGCTGAGTGCGGGCAGGGCGCTGGTTGTCACGGGGTACTCCTCGAGGCGTCGATAGTCGACAGGAAGGGCAGGAAGGGCGGTATTTCGTCGGGGTCGCAGAGGATTTCGAGGAACGAGGGGCCGGTGGCGGTGAAACTGTCGCGCAGGGCGGCGGTGAGGTCACCGGGTTCGTCGACGGTGCGGGCGGGCAGCCCGGGGAACATGGCGGCGATGCCCGCTCCCAGGTGTGCGGGGTGGAATCGGTTGAAGCTGTAGCGATCCCGGTAGTAGAGCTGTTCGCGGGTGACGCACATGGCGTGCGCGTTGTTGTTGAACACCACGAAGGTGATCGGCAGGTCGTGCTCCACGGCGGTGTGCAGTTCCATGCCGTGCATGTAGAAGGAACCGTCGCCGGCGATCACGATGGTGCGGTGCGGGCCGTCGGCGGCGTCGTGCCGGGCGAAGGCGGAACCGATGCCTGCGCCGAACGCGTAGCCCATGCCGCCCATCCCGAGGGCGACGACGAACCGTCCACCCTCGGGCACCCTCAGGTAATGCACCACGCTGGCCCCGGTGTTACCAGCGTCGGCGAAAATATCAGCGCCGGTAGGCAATTCATGCTGGATGGCCTCGACGACGGTGCGGTAGCGCAGGCCGGGACCCGCGGCGTCGGGCACCGTCATCGGGGTCGGGTCGGCCGGGGGATCGGTGTGGGTGGGGGTGCCGTCGACGCGGGTCAGCAGGTCGCTGAGGGTCGCGGCGAGGTCGGTGGTCGTGGTGTGGTGCGCGGCCGGGTAGGGCGGCAGCGCGCCGATGCTGAGGACGGTGACGTCGGCGAGTGCCGCGTCCAGGCCCGCGGCGGCGGTGACGGGCAGCCGCGTGCCGATCAGCAGGCACGCGCTCGCCGTCGCCAGCGCTTCGGCGAGTTCGGCGTGCCCCATGCTGCCCGCGACGCCGCGGTAGCCGGGTCCGGTATTCGGGTAGACGTCCTTGGCGTCGGGTGCCAGGCCGATCGAGGCGTCGAGCGCGGTGACCAGCTCGGCCAGTTCGTCGCGGGCGTCGTCACGGGCGACCTGATCGCCCGCGACGATGACGATCTTGCCCGTGCGCCGGGCGGCGGCCAGCTCGTCGACGAGGGCGTCGAGCACCGGCGCCACGGCGGTCTCGACCCGGCTCGGTCGCGGCACCGGGTCCGGCATCGACTGCTGCTGGACATCTTTGGGGATCAGCAGCACGGCGGGCCCGCCACCCTCGGCGGCCGCGACGGCCGCCGCCAACTGGGTGGGCAGCTCGGCCGGATCGGTGACGCGCGCGCAGTATCGGCTCACCGCCGAGAACAGCGCGGTGGCGTCGATCGACCCGGCCAATCCACTCGAATCCTGAAACGCCCCATGGCCTTCCAGCGCGGTCGGTGGCTGGCCGATCAGCGCGAGCACGGGCACCCGGGACGCGAAGGACTCGGCGAGCCCGGCGACCAGGTTCATCGCCCCGCCGCCGGAGGTCGCGACCACGACGCCGAGACCGCCGGTGCTGCGCGCGTAGCCGTCGGCCATGGTGGCCGCCGAGAACTCGTGCTTGGCGACGATGCCCGCCGGGCGTCCGCCCGCGTCGAAGATCGCGTCGTACAGGTCTTCGATATTGGCGCCGTCGACGCCGAAGAGGTGCGTGACCCCCAGTCCGGATACCGCGTCGACGAGGTAGTCGACCACTCTGTCCGGCATCGGCCCTCCTTTTCCTCGCGTGCTGCGTCCCTCAATCGGTACCGTGTCTGACCAGCGGGTACCGGCGGACGGAACGTCGCGTACACGAGGAATACGGGGTGGCTTCGACCCCGGTTCAGAGGGTGGGTGAGATCCACCCCTTGTGTGTACGTATACATCTACGTATAGTGAGTGCATGCCCAACAAGACGATCTACGTAGCCGACGATGATCTGCCCCTGTTCCAGCGGGCGCAGGAGCTCGTCGGCGGCAACATCTCCGGCGCGGTGGTCGCCGCGCTGCGCCGGTTCATCGACCTGGAGGAAGGCCGCCAGGCCGGCTTCGACGAGGTCGTCTTGCAGGTGGGCCGCGACGGCGTGCGGCAGGTGCGCTTCCAGGGCACGCTGCTCGGCGAATGGCGCGACGTCGGGGACGAGCGGGTGCTGCACCAGCAGGTCTACCGCAGTCGCAAGGGCAAGCTCGTGCTGCACACGCACACGGCGCTGTGGAAGGACTACCCGACCGGCGAGGCCGCCGGTGACATGAAGGACTGGAAGTACTGGCGCCGGATGTTCGGCATCGGCGACCGGCCCTGGGATTGGGGCGACTACGAGTACGAGGTCGTCGACGAGGTGGGCGACCTGAAGGGCCGCATCCCCGACAAGCTCTACCGCAAGGTCGAGGACATCCAGTCCCACCCGCAGATCGAGGAACTCGACATCTAGTTCCCCCGCTGCCGGACACAACCACACACCACACCAGCAACCGCAGCCCCTAGGGGCTGTGTCGATGACTCATGCACTTATTCGCAGTAATGAATGAAATTCTCTGGAAAGGGACGACCATGGTCAACTCGGCCATCACGGCTCGGGGCCTGCGCAAGGCCTACGGCGAGCACACGGTCCTCGACGGCATCGACCTCACCGTCGCCGAGGGCACGATCTTCTCCCTGCTCGGCCCCAACGGCGCCGGCAAGACCACCACGGTGCAGATCCTCACCACGCTGATCCGCGCCGACGGCGGCGAGATCGCCGTCGGCGGCCACGATGTGGTGGCCGAGCGCGACGGCGTCCGCGAGCTGATCGGCGTCACCGGGCAGTTCGCCGCCGTCGACGAACTGCTCACCGGCCGCGAGAACCTGCACATGATGGGCGATCTCAACCACCTGCCCCGGCGCGACACCCGCAGCCTGGCCACCGAGCTGCTCGAGCGCTTCGACCTGGTCGAGGCGGCCGACAAACCGGCCAGCACCTACTCCGGCGGCATGACCCGCAGGCTCGACCTGGCCATGACCCTGGTCGGCAATCCGCGGGTGATCTTCCTCGACGAGCCGACCACCGGCCTCGACCCGCGCAGCCGCCGCGCCATCTGGGACATCATCCGCGGCCTGGTCGACGACCTCGGCGTCACCGTCTTCCTCACCACCCAGTACCTCGAGGAAGCCGATCAGCTGGCCGACCGCATCGCGGTGCTCGACCAGGGCCGCATCGTCGCCGAGGGCACCGCGGCGGAGCTGAAGCGGCTGATCCCCGGCGGGCACATCCGCATCGACTTCGCCGATCAGCGGGCCTTGGCCGCCGCGCAGTACGCGCTCGGCCCCTCCGCGCGGGTGCTCGACGCGGGCGACGGTCTCACCCTCGCCGTCCCCAGCGACGGCGGCGTGCGCTCGCTGCGCGCCGTTCTCGACCTGCTCGATGCCGAGAACATCGAAGCGGGTGGCATCTCGGTGCACACCCCGAACCTCGACGACGTCTTCCTCACCCTTACCGGCCGCGCCACCATCGAGCAGGAGTCCCTCGCATGAGCACCACCACCGTGGCGAACAAGCACGCCTTCGCCGACACCATGACCATGTTGCGGCGCAACATCATCCACGCCAAGCGCTATCCGAGCATGGTCTTCGGCATCCTGATCATGCCGACCGTGCTGCTGCTGGTGTTCAACTACGTCTTCGGCGGGGCGCTGGAGAAGTCCTCCGGCGGCGAGTACATCGACTACCTGGCGCCGGGCATGCTGCTGTTGCTGCCCGCGTACATGACGGTGTCGGTGGCCGTCTCGATCGCCACCGACAAGAGCAAGGGCATCGTGAATCGCTTTCGGGTGATGGCGATCTCGCAGTCCTCGATGCTCACCGGGCACGTGTTCGGCGCGCTCATCCAGGCGCTGGGCGGCATGGCCGTGATGACCGGTGTCGCGCTGCTGATCGGCTTCCGGCCCAACGCGAACCTCGTCGAATGGGTGGCCGCCTTCGGTCTGCTCACCCTGGTGACCTTCGCCTTCACCTGGCTCGCCATCGCGCTCGGCCTGCTCTCGCCGAATCCCGAAAGCGCCAGCAACGCACCGTTTCCCATCGTGATGATGCCCTTCCTCGGCAGCGGCCTCGTCGCCACCGACACCATGCCGGTCGGCCTGCGCCAGTTCGCCGAGTACCAGCCCTTCACCCCCATCACCGAGACCCTGCGCGGGCTGCTGATGGGCACCGAGATCGGCGTCAACGGCTGGGTCTCGCTGGGCTGGTGCGCCGTGATCGCCGGCGGCGGCTACCTGTGGTCGAAGTCCATCTTCAGCAAGCAGAGCTGAGTTCACGTCGCGCGGCCCCGGAGGGATTCCCTCCGGGGCTTTCGCGTGTGTTCAGATCTGGGCTTCCAGGATCGTGCGGCCCGAGTTGATCGAGGTGATCTCGACCTTGCTGATCGACTCGGGCGGCGCGTCGATGGTGCGGTCGACGGTGAGCTCGGTGCCGGGGCCCGCGGGCCACTGGTCGAGTTCGAAGCGCTGCTCGCCCGCGGTGACGACCAGGCCGTAGGTCCAGCTGTAGCCGGAGCCGTAGCTGCTCGGCGCGTAGCGGCAGGTCATCACCAGGCGGGTGCGATCGCCGTCGCGCACCAGCTTCACCTCGGCGCTGACCGGTGTCTGCTCCACCGCCCGCATCTGCTGGGCGGCGACGACCTGTTCGGCCGGGGCGTCCGAGCGGGCGACGGTGACCGTCACCGGGATGGCGATCGCCACGGCGGCCGCGGCGGCCGCGACCGCGCTGCCGATCCCGATCCAGCGATTGCGCCGCCGTCGCTTCTCGGCCGCGGCGGCCAGCGAGGGGAGCAGGTCGGGGGCCGGGGCGGCGGTGGGATCGGTGGCTTCGATCATCGACAGCGCGGTGTCGCGATCGACCAGCGCGAGCATGCCCGGCATGCCCGCCAGGTCGGCGACCGCTTCGGTGCAGTGCGGGCAGTCGTGCAGGTGCGTCTCGTACTCGCGGCGCTCGTCGGCGCCCAGGGAGCCGAGGACGTAGGCGGCGTCCCAGGTGCTGTACTCGTCGAAGAGATCGGTCATCGGTTCGTCACCCCCATCTCCTGTAAGGCCAAGCGCATGGCGCGCATGCCGTAGTGCAGCCGCGACTTCACCGTGCCCGGCGGAATGCCCAGCTCGTCGGCGATCTGCTGCATGCCCAGACCGCGGTAGTAGGCCCGCACGATCACCTCGCGATGATCCTGGCTCAGCGTGCTGAGCGCGTCGGCGACGAGCCAGCCGTCCAGCGCCCGGTCGGACTGGTCGGGACTCACCTGCTCCGGCGGTGTGTCGGTGCCGAACTCCCGGCGATGTCGCGCGCTGCGGTGTTCGTCGACGGCTAGATTACGGGCCACGGTGAACAGCCACGCGCGCGGTGAGGTCTCGGTCTGCTCCAGCACCGCGGGCCGCTGCCAGGCCCGCAGCAGCGTCTCCTGCACGATGTCCTCGGCCCGGCCGGGATCGCGCACCAGGCCCAGGGTGAAGCGCCACAGTGCGGGAGCGTGCTCGGCGTAGAGCGCGCGCATCAGTTCGTCGCGACCGTCGTCCATCGGCGGTCCGGATCACTGCTCGTCGATATTCATGGTGTCACTCCTGATCTGTCGATGGAGTAACGGGATCAGTTGCGTTCGAGTTCAATCGGGTGCGTCGCGAGCAAGGACAGCGGCAGCGGCTGGCGGCGCAGCACGCTCGCCCACAGATCGTGCCGATCGGTGGCCAGCGGATCCGACGGCAGCGCCGAGACCACGATCCAGTCGTCGTTGTCGAGTTCGCCGTCGAGCTGGCCCATCGACCAGCCCGCGTACCCGGCGAAGATCCGGATGCCCTCGACCAGCGGGCCGATCTCGGCCGGATCGGCGTCCAGGTCGACCAGCACCACCCGGCCGTCGACCCGGCGCAGGCCACGCACCTCGGAGATGTCGGCGCCGGTGCGCAGGGTGCCAAGGCACAGGGCGGCGTCGCGTTTGACCGGCCCGCCGATGTAGAGGTCGGTGGGCTGGGCGGCCAGCTCGGCCCAGGCGGGCAGGACGTCGAGGACCGGGGTCTCGCTCGGCCGGTTCAGCACCACGCCGAGGCTGCCCGCGTCGTTGTGCTCGATGACGTACACCACGGTCCGCCGGAAAGTCGGTTCCACCAGGTCGATCGCCGACACCAGCAGGTTGCCCGCGCGGACGCCCACCGCCGGTTGCCCGTGCCGCCGGTCGTCGCCGTGCCCGTCGCGAGTCCGTCGCTCGTCCGGGTCGTCTCCGCGTGCCACCGAGTCATCATCGCATTGGACCGGTGTCTGGCGCTCCCCGCAGACCGCCACGCACCGGAAATTTTCTGGTCCGACCGGCCTCGGGCCCGCCCGGTAGGGTCGCGGCATGCACTCGCCCGAGGTCCTTCTCGAAAACAGTGACGCCGTGTACGACTACTACCAGCGACATCAGCAGAACCGCTGGCAGGCGCTGGCGTCCTATGCCGTGCTGGCCCGGCGGTTCCGTCCGCGGGTGGCCTTCGCCGACGGCGCCGAGCAGCGGCTGAAGGCGCTGGTGCGCAGTGGGCGCCCGGTGATCTTCGCGATCAATCACCTCTCCACCAGCGATCCGTACACCGTCGCCGCGACGGCGTGGCGCTCGCCGCTGCGCCGCAAGATCGGCCGGGTGCGGGTACTGGCCAAGGACGAACTGTTCGTCGATCCCGAGCAGCGCCGCAAGGTCGACATGATGGGCGGTATCCCGGTGTTCCGTGGCAAGGACCACGGCATCAGGGCCGTCAACGCCGCGGGACAGCGCATGATGGACGTCTGCGCGCAGCGCCTGGCCGCCGGTGATCACCTGGCGATCTTCCCCGAGGGCACCTGCAACGATGTCGACCCGGCGACGGTGCAGTCCGTCGGCAGCGGGATCGGGCATATCGCGTTCCGCGCGGCCAAGCTGGACGCGCCGCCCGCGCTGGTCGCCCTGGCGATGAATTACGGCCCGCGGCCCGACCCGAAGGTCGAGCCGACGGCCGAGGAGGTGGTGGGCGCCCGGTTCTACTTCCGGGAGCCGGTACTGGAGCTTCCGCAGCGGCCCGGCGACATCGCGCGCCTCGTCAAGGACGAGATGCAGCTGGCCGTCGACGCCGCTGTCGCGAGCTACTGAGGCAGCCCGAACAGTTCCCGCGCCCGCTGCGGCACCAGCGAGATGTAGGCCGGGTGGGTCTTGACGAAGTGCAGGACCACCGGGCACAGCGGCAGCACGCCGAACCCCTCGGCGCGGCTCGCGTCCAGCGCGGCCTGGGTGAGCACGTTGGCCAGGCCCTGGCCCTCGAAGCGGGGATGGATCTCGGTATGCACGAGGGCGCGTTCGGCCCCGGTGTCCTGGTACTCGATATAGCCGGCGGGTACCCCGTCGGCGGTGAGTTCGAACCGCTCGAGCGCGGCGTTGTTGCGGACCTCGGTCGCCATGCGTCGAAACTACCCCGGTCCGCGACATTCGACGGTGGCGTCTGTGTATGGCGGGTTTCGGTCCGAGCCCGGACAATGTCGGGATGATCGGTCAGCGCCCGGAGGCGGTAGCCCGCGTAACCACGGAGGGCGCCCGAGCATCCCAGGAGGAATCAGCATGACCGCACGTGTGGTGCTCGCTCCCGACAAGTTCAAGGGTTCTCTCACCGCGCCCGAAGTCGCCATCGCGCTGGCGGCCGGGATCCGCCGGGCCGCGCCGTCCGTCGACGTGCGCTGTGTGCCGGTCGCCGACGGCGGCGACGGCATGGTCGACGCGTTCGCCGCCGCGGGCTGGCAGCGGGTCGTCGTCCCGGCCCCTGGCCCGACCGGGGAGCCGTCGACCGCGGTCTACGCCGTGCACGGCGACACCGCGGTGGTCGAGCTGGCCGCGGCGGTCGGCCTGGTCAAACTCCCCGGTGGCCGGTTGGAGCCGATCCGGGCCAACACCTTCGGTCTCGGGGTGGTGGTCGCGCACGCGCTCGACCACGGCGCCCGCGAGATCGTCCTCGGGCTCGGCGGCAGCGCGTCCACCGACGGCGGCGCCGGGTTCCTGCAGGCGCTCGGCCTGCGCCTGCTCGACCGCGACGGTCGCGAATTGCATGGTGACGCCGCCGGATTCGATGTCGTCGCACTGCTGAGCCGGGTGGTGTCGGTCGATCGCGCCGCGCTGCATCCGGCCATCGCGCAGGCGCGGTTCACGCTGGCCTGCGATGTGGACAACCCGCTGCTCGGGCCGGCGGGCGCGGTGGCCGTCTACGCGCCGCAGAAGGGTGCCGACGCCTGCCGGATGGTGAATCTCGAAGCGGCGCTGACGAATTGGGCCGCCGTCCTCGGCACCGGCTACGCCGAGATCGGTGGTGCCGGCGCGGCGGGCGGTACCGGGTTCGGCGCGCTGGCCGTACTCGGCGCGCAGGTCCGCCCCGGCATCGATGTGCTGCTCGAGCTGCTGGAATTCCCGGCGCTGGTGGCCGGGGCGAACCTGGTGGTCACCGGTGAGGGATCGCTGGATCACCAGAGCATGCACGGCAAGGCGCCGGTCGGGGTGGCCGCCGCGGCCAAGGCGGCCGGGGTGCCGGTGGTCGCCGCGGTGGGCCGGACGATGCTCTCGCCCGGGGAGATCCGGGCCGCTGGGTTCGCCGGCTGCTACGCCCTGGCCGACCTCGAACCGAACCCGGCGCGATCGATCGCGAACGCGGCCGCGCTGCTCGAACGCGTCGGCGAACGGATCGCGCTCGACCGCTGGTGAGACCCGCTACAGCGCGACCGCGGTGACCACGGGCGCGCTCGGCCGGGTGTTCGCGGCGAGCACGGCGCGGTGGGTGTCGCCCCAGGTCTCCAGCGGTTCCAGCGCGAGCCGCAGGGTGTCGCCCAGGGTGGTCAGCGAGTACTCGACGCGCGGCGGGATCTCGGGGTAGATCTCCCGGTGCACCACGCCCGCGGCTTCCAGCTGGCGCAGGTTCTCGGTGAGCACCTTCTCGCTCACCCCGTCGAGCATCCGCCGGATCTGCCCGAACCGCTGCGGGCCCGCGCCCAGCACCCACATCAGGTGCAGCTTCCACTTGCCGCCGACGACGTCGATCGCCAGGCTCATGCCGCACACATCGTGATCTGCGTCACCATTCATCGTTGGTGCACCCCTTCCGACCGTATTTCGGACCTCGGGGTAAGCAACCACACCCCGACGTTCGGTCTTCCCGACGATACCCGCGCCGACCACCATGGATTCCGGCGCCGAACCATCGAACCATCGAGAACCGAAGGGGCATCAGATGTCCGAACAGTCCACCCGCTCCGTCTCCGTCCTCGGCCTCGGCCCGATGGGCCAGGCCATGGTCCGCGCCTTCCTGGCCGCCGGCGTCGAGGTCACCGTGTGGAACCGCAGCACCGACAAGGTCGACGCGATGGTCGCGCTCGGCGCGAAACGGGCCGCCACCGTCGCCGAGGCGCTGGCCGCCAACGAGGTGTCGGTCCTGAGCCTGACCCACTACGCCGCCATGTACGACGTGCTCGGGCAGGCGCCGGAAGCCCTGGCGGGCAAGGTGATCGCCAACCTGTCCTCGGACTCGCCGGAGAAGGCGAGGGCCGGTGCGGCCTGGGTGCGCGAGCGGGGCGCGCAGTTCCTCTCCGGCGGGGTGATGTCGGCGGGCGACAATATCGAGCACCCCGCGTCCTACATCTTCTACAGCGGTCCGCGGGAGGTGTTCGACGCGCACGCCGAGCTGCTGCGCCCGCTCAGCCCGCAGGAGTACCTGGGCGCCGACGACGGCCTCGCGCAGGTCTTCTACCAGGCGCTGCTGATCACCTTCCACCCCTGGTTGCTGGCCTTCGACCAGGCGACCGCGATGATCGCGAAGTCCGGTCACGACATCGCGCAGTTCGTGCCGTTCGCGATCCGGTCCAGCCAGGCCTACCCGTACTTCATGGAGGAGTTCTCGGTGGCCAACCAGAACGGCGGCTGGGCCGATCTGGCCTCGCTGAAGATGATGGTGGCCGGTGCGCAGCACATCATCGACGCCAGCGAGGAGGTCGGGGTCGACGCGGGCTTCTCACACCTGGCCCAGTCGTACTGGCGCAGGGCGGTCGAGGCCAGCGAGGCGGCGGGCAAGCCGGTGTCGACCTTCGAGCTGATCCGCGGCGCGGCCTGAGCCGGACACGCCGGAACCGTCCGGGCCCGCGGGCACCGGACGGTTCGGGTGGTCAGGCGGTCTCGGCGCCGAGCCGGGGGAACGGTTCGGTGGCGAACACCACCTCGACCGCCACCTCGAAATAGGCCGCGATCCGCAGGGCGAGATGCAGGCTGGGGCTGTATTCGCCCCGCTCGAGGTAGCCGACGGTCTGGTAGTGCACACCCAGCGCCTCGGCCAGGTCGCGCCGCGAGATGCCGCGCTCGGCGCGCAGCATCGCGATGCGGTTGTAGATGACCTCAGAAGGCACGCTGCATCGCCTTGTCCCTGCGCGCGGCCATCGCCGAGCCGGATTCGCGCGCCGCCATCCGGCGCAGGACGACCGGCGCGATCAGCAACCCGGCCGCCGCCCAGAGGCCGAGCACCGCAACGGTTTCCAGGTGCCGCCAGGACTGGCCGAGTTCGACGGCGACGGCGTCGGCGGGCAGCAGCGCCGAGCGCATGCCGAGGCCGAGCCAGTACATCGGGAACACCTGTCCGACGGCTTGCAGCCAGCCCGGCAGCGCGGTGATCGGATAGAAGATGCCGGAGATGGCGACCAGGCCCATCAGCGGAATCGTCAGCAGGAACGACGAGCGGCTGTCGAGCAGGCTGCCCAGGATCGTGCCCAGGGGCAGCACGGCCAGCAGGCCGAGCGCCAGTATCCCGGCGAAGGTCGCGATCGCGCCCGCGTCGGTCAGCGAGGAACCGCCGATGATCACCATGCCCACACCGAGCACGATAACCACCTGCGCGAGCACCGCGCCCGCGCCCGCCGTGATCCTGCCGACGAAGTAGCCGTTGAGGCCCTTGGGCACGGCCTTGGCCCGCAGCAGCGTGCCGTCCTCGCGGTCGAGGACGAGCACATTGAGGATCGCGTACAGGCCGTTGAACGCGATGATGGCGCCGAGCAGACCGGGCACGGCCAGCTCGGCGACCGACAGCCCGCTCTCGCCGTACATCGTGTTCCGCAGCAGGAACAGCACCGCGAGCGAGAGGGCGGGAGTGAGGAACTGCCCGATCAGATCGGGGGCGTTGGTGTAGAGCTGGCGCAATTCGATCCCGCCGCGGGCGAGACCGGCGCGAATGGCGGTGACGTTCATCGGGTGACCTCCGCGAGAGTGTGCACCGGTGCGCCCGTGTCGCCGGATTCGGCGCGGCGGACCAGGGCCATGTAGGTGTCCTCCAGGGATGCCCGGCGGACCTCGAGGTCGCCGATGGCCTCGCCGTGCTGTTTGAACAGTTCGTGCACGTACTTGGTCGACTCGGTGGTGGTGTGCACGAATCGCTGACCGTCCACGGTCCAGCTCACCTGGGCCTCGCCCGCCACCGAGCGCGACAGCTCGTCGGGCGAGCCGTCGGCGATGATCCGGCCGCCTGCCAGGATCAGCAGCCGGTCGGCCAGTTTCTCCGCCTCGTCCAGGTCGTGCGTGGTGAGCAGCACCGTGGTGTCCTCCAGATCGGCCAGCCGGTGCACCAGGTCGTGGAAGTCGCGGCGCGCGGCCGGATCGAAGCCCGCCGTCGGCTCGTCCATGAACAGCAGGTCGGGCTTGCCGACGATGCCGATCGCCACGTCCAGCCTGCGGCGCTGACCGCCCGACAGGGTGGAGATCTTGGCGTTCGCGTGGTCGGTCAGGCCGACCAGCTCGATGAGCTCATCGGTGTCCCACGGCCGTGGGGTGCGCGCGGTGGCATAGGGCACGTAGTACGAGCCGAGATGCTGAAGTAGTTCGCGCACACGCCATTTGGCGTGGTCACGCCACGACTGCAGCACGACACCGATGCGCGCGCGCCACTGTTCGTCACCGTGTTCGGGATCGGTCCCCAGCACGTCGACCCGGCCGGCCGACCTCCTGCGAAACCCCTCGAGGATCTCGATCGTGGTGGTCTTGCCCGCGCCGTTGGGCCCGAGCATGACGAGTACTTCGCCGCGCGCGGCCTGAAATGTCACATCGTGCAGGACGTCGGTGTCGTCGTAGCGCATCCGAAGTTGTCGCACGTCGAGCACAACGCTGTTACTCGAAGTCATGAGTCCTCCCAGTCATCAACCTTCGATGAGATGTAGCATACGTACTACATTTCATCGCGGCAATACTTCGGCCGAATCGGGCATTTCGGAAAGTGAGAGCACTGCTCTTGACATGGCGCCACCGAGCGCGCATGCTTGTACTCAACAGAGAGCAGTGCTCACAGTTCAGGAGTGATCAAGATGGACAACGCGACCCGCTACCTCGGCCCCACCGGCTTCGACCCGATCATGAACAAGATCGCGAACCTGCTGCCCAAGCTGGGGATCAGCGTCATGGGCTCGCGGCTGCTGGCCGTGCGCGGTCGCAAGAGCGGCGAATGGCGCACCACCATGGTCAACGTGATGACCGCCGCCGACGGCGCGCGCTACCTGGTCGCCCCGCGCGGGCACACCCAGTGGGTGCGCAACCTGCGCGTCGCGGGCGACGGTGAACTGCGGCTGGGCCGCAAGGTCGAATCCTTCACGGCCACCGAGATCGCCGATGCCGACAAGGTCCCGCTGCTGCGCCTCTACCTGGAGAAGTGGGGCTGGGAGGTCGGCAAGTTCTTCGAGGGCGTCGACAAGAACGCCTCGGACGAACAACTCGCCGCCATCGCCCCCGGTTTCCCTGTGTTCCGTCTCGCCTGATCAGCCGCGTACATGGGTAACTTCCCGGGCACGGGCTGACCTGGCCGATGTCGAACCTCCGGCCGCGTCCCCGGGGTCGGTCGCGCCTGAGTCTGGCCTAAATACGCGGAGAGGCGGAGCAGAATTCGATCGCCGCGGCGTAGCCCTGGATGCCGAGGCCCGCGATGACCGCGGTGGCGATCGGGGACACGAACGAGTGGTGCCGGAATTCCTCGCGGGCGTGCACATTGCTGATGTGCACCTCGACGATCGGTACCTCGGGAATCACCAGGGCGTCGCGCAGCGCGACCGAGGTGTGGGTCAGGCCGCCGGGATTGATCACGATGGCCGACACCTCGCCGCGGGCCTGCTGGATCCGGTCGATCAGCGCGCCTTCGTGATTGGACTGGAACGTCACGACCTCGCGCCCGAACCGGGCGGCCGTCCGTTCGCACAGGGCGATGACGTCGTCGAGGGTGTCGGCGCCGTAGATCTCGGGCTGGCGGGTGCCGAGCATGTTCAGGTTCGGCCCGTTGAGCACGAGGATCGGGCCGGTGGCCTGCACGGTGTCTGCCATGCAGGCCACCTTAATTCACAGGCCGGTCGGGCCCTCCGAGCGCAGGTCGTCGACCTTGCGCATGGCCTCGCGGAGTTCGGCGAGCCAGGACTCCGCGTGCTTGCCCGCCAGTTTCACCGTCCAGGCCAGCGCGTCGGCGCGGGAACGGGCCACGCCTGCGTCGATCAGGGTGTCGAGGACCTGGCGCTCGGGCTGCCGCAGCCGGGTCATCACCGGAACGGCGAGGTGGGTGAACAGGATTCGCTCACCGTCGACCTGCACGCCCCAGGCGACGCTGCGCCCGTAGCGGCGCTGGGCCTCGTCGGCGATCCGCATCCTGGCCGGGCGGGTGGACTCGCGGAAGCGGGCCAGTGCTCCCTCTTTCGTGGCCGCCGAGACCGGCGGCGCGTCGGCGTCGGCCGACTTGGGCTGTGGCACCGGCAGTTCGCCGACGACCACGATCTCGTCACGGTCGATCTCGATCTCGGGCGGGCCGGTGAACCAGTCGTCGGGCAATCGTCCGGCGAACCAGTCGGCGGCGTCGGCCGGGTCGGGCAGGTCCGCTTGCTGCCAACCGCCGGGTCGGCCGAATCCGCGTTCGCGATGGGCGTTCCGCATGGAAATCACCTGCTATCTCTGTTGCGCACGTTGCGATGATTACAAGATTACGCCGATATATGCGTAGCGGTTTATGCTCTGCGTGAACGCGAATGTTCCCGGTCGGCCCGGGTCGGGGGCGGTGGGTTGAGCGCCGGCCGGGCTGGGTACCCCGGCGTTGAATCGCCGGACAATGCGAGATCCGCACAACTCGGCGCGCCGGTCGGTACGGTTAGCGCGCCAGATGTTGCCACTGGCTGGGCGAGGTTCGAAATCAGACCCTCATCGGGGCGAGATTTCGGGCACAATCTAGGTGCTGAGGTCGGGTAGCGTCCCGTGTTACCGGGGCATCGGAGACGGGTCAACTTCCGGTACGGTGGATTTGTTACCGGAGTGGCAAGAGTGAAGAGTGGGCGATATGGATGTGTGGGGATCCCGCCGCTTTCGCGCACGGGGCGCAATGGCGATCGCGGGGGTTGCGACCCTCGCCATCGCGCTGTGCTCGTGCGGAGTGGGTGGGAAGCCGAGTGAGTCGGAGTCGGTTGTCCAGCGGTTCACCGATCTGCTGGACGCGCAGGATTACACCAAAGCCGCCGACCTGACCTCGTACCCCGCCGCCGCTTCGGCAACCATGAAGCAAATGTTCGAGGGTCTGGCGACCGGCAAGGTCGACTACGAGCCGAGCCAGGTCATCGACCTCGACCGGCAGTCGGCGATCTTCAGCATGGAAGTCGCCTGGAACTTCGGCGAGCACAAGGACTGGACCTACACACTGCAGGGCACCGTCCGCAAGCTCGCGATCGGCTGGCGGATCTCCTGGGACCCGGCCGTCGTCATGCCGCAGCTGGCCAACAATCGCACCGTCAAGCTGGTGCGGACCACGGCCAAGCCGCCGCCGCGCGTGGTCGACCTGCCCGGTGAGCTGTTGATGACCGAGCAGACGATCAATGTCATCAAGATCGATCCGAGCCGCACCGGCGACCTGGTGGGGTCGACGAACGCGCTCGCCGACGCGATCGAACCGGTCGCGCCGCTGATCACCGGGCCGTCGCTGATGCAGCAGCTGGCCGCGTCGCAGGGTCAGCCGGTCGTCGCGGTGAACCTGCGCGAGGGCGACTTCGCGATCCTGGAACCGCGGATGGCGCGGGTGCCCGGCGTGGTGATGGAGAAGCAGCCCAAGCTGATCTCCGCCGATCGCCGCACCTGGTCGCCGATGCTGGACGCGCTGCGCGAGGTGTGGAAGGACAGCCAGGAGACCACCTCCGGCTGGGGCGTGCAGATCTTCGAGGCCGACGGCCGGTTCGTCAACCAGGTCGCCGGTTACCAGGGCCCGGCCGGGCCCGACATCTCCGCGACCATGGACCAGCGCCTGCAGCGCGCGGCCGAGGACGCGGTGGTCAGCGTCGGCACGCCGGCCTCGGTGGTCGCGATCCAGCCGTCGACCGGCGCGGTGGTGGCCGTCGCGCAGAACAGCTACGCCACCGAGAAGGGCCCGATCGCGTTCACCGGGCTGTACCCGGCCGGCGGCACCATGGAACTGTTCCGCACCGTCGCCGCGGCCGCGAAGAACAAAGCGCCGCAGGATGTCTCGGTGCAGGAGGCTGCGGAGGCGGCCACCGCGCTCGGCGTCGGCGTCGACTTCAAGGTGCACGGGCTCGACGAGGTGACCGGGCGGATCAGCGCCCCCGGCCGCAGCACCGAGCAGGTCCGGCAGGGCGCCGGGTCGGACGCGGTGCTGGTCAGCCCCTTCGGCATGGCGATCGCCGCCGCCGCGATCTCGCGCGGTTCGGTGGTGCCGCCGATGATCGAGAACGGCAAGCCGAGCACCACCGACACGCCGGTGCCCGCGCTCACCCAGCCCGCGGTCGACCGGCTGCGCGGCCTGATGATGGAGGGCATCGGCAAGCCGGAAACCGCTGCGCTGCGTGGCTTCCGGGATGTCACCGCCTTCGCGGCGACCGGCGGCCCCGACGGCTGGCTGCTGGCCACCATGGGCGACCTGGTGTTCGCGGTGCACATCGCCGACGCCGACAGCGGCGACGCGACCTCGCGGCTGGCCGCCGTCCTGCTGAAATCGCTGGCTTCGCCGGAGCCGTAGCGCGGCTGCACGCACAGAGTGTGCACTGATCAGTGGGGCTCGGCGCGGGCTCGATGAAGATCACGAACCGTTAGGCTGCTTGCGTGAGGAGATTCGCGCCGTTCGCCGCTGATGCCCTGTTGGTGATCGTTTTCTGCGCGATCGGCAGGCGCAGTCACGACGAAGCGGTCATCGCCGGTCTCGTGAAAACGGTGTGGCCCTTCGCGATCGGCTTGCTGATCGGCTGGGCGCTGGCGGTGCTCGTCGCCCGCGGCACCCGCTTCGACGCGACGGTGCTGTGGCCCAGCGGCATCCTGATCTGGCTCGGCACCCTGGTCGGCGGGATGGTGCTGCGCGCGGTCAGCGGTCAGGGGGTGGCGGTGAGCTTCATCATCGTCGCGAGCTGTGTACTGGCCCTGTTCCTGCTGGGCTGGCGAGCCGCGCTGAGCGCCCTGCGCTGAGCTCAGATCCGGCGCTGCTGCTTGAACTCTTCCTCGTATTCCTCGTCGTCGGCCTGCGGGGTGCGGAACAGGAACGCGAACACGATCCAGCCGACGATGGCGACCAGGATGAAGCTGACCAGCCGGTAGACGAACGCCGCGGCCACCGCCTGCGACGCGGGCAGGCCCGCGCCCGCGGTGAGACCGTAGATCAGGGTCGCGTCGACGTAGACGATGCCGCCCGGCGCGAACGGGATGGAACCGACGGCCTTGCCCGCGGTGAACGCGATGAGCAGGCCGGACAACTTGGGATCGGCGCCGACGGCGTAGCACGCCGCGCCGAGACAGGCCACGTCGGCGAACCGGTGCACCAGCGCCCAGAGCCCGACCAGCGCGGCGTCCTTCTTGCCCAGGTCCACCGATTCGAGCTGGCGCCGGATCTCGCCCAGCTTGGCGATGCCGTGACCGGCGGGCTTCTTGCGCAGCCGATTGACCAGTGCGAGCACCCGGCGCAGCATCGCCTCCAGCGTGCCGGGATGCCGGGCGAGGTAGTTGCCCGCGATCAGCAGCACGGCCAGGATCACCACCGACCCGATGAGCTTCGGACCGATCTGATTGCCCACCAGCGCCGCACCGCCGATGCCGAGCAGCGCCAGCCCGGCCGCGGCGACCACGCCGGAGAACACCAGCTGCCAGGACGCCACGATCGGGCTCGCGCCCCAGCGCCGGGTCTGGCGGTAGGTGAACGCGGTGGAGAAGACCTGCCCGGCGGGCAGGGTCACCGACATCGCGGTGGCGCCGTAGACCACCGACACCGACTTGCCCTGGCTGACGTCCACCCCGCCCGCGTGCAGCAGCTGCTTCTGCACCCGGCCGAATCCGCTCATCGACATCGCCTGCAACACGATGCACAGCACGAGCCAGCCCCAGTGGATCTCGGTCAGCGTGCGCCACGATTCGTGCAGGCGCGGCCACAGGTAGACGCCTTCGCCGATGAGCAGCGCGAGCAGCACCGCGCCGAGCACCCATTTCACCCACCGGAACCGGCGGCGGCGCTCGGCCGGAGGCGAGGCGGGATCGCCTGCTAGGTCGCCGTCGGCCGTCACGGTCTCAGCCTAACGAACGGAGCTGTTCTTCCTCGTCCGCTCCGGGTGCGGCGCTCGGCGGTTTCGGCCAGGCCAGGCGGGTTTTCCTGCGTCTGCCACGCAGTTGCACCTCGTCGCCGGTTTCCCAATGGTCTTGCTCGCTTTCGTCGGCGAAGTAGAGCGCGCTGCCCGAAGCGAGAACGCGGCCGGGTTGATCTTTGGCCAATTCGGTGAGCCGCGACGCCTCGTTGACGGGGTCGCCGATCACGGTGTATTCGAAACGATTCGCGGCGCCGATGTTGCCGGCGACCGCGAGGCCCGCCGAGACGCCGATACCGACGTCGAGGCTGGTCACCTCGCGCAGCGCCTCGCGCAGGTCGCGGGCGGCGGCCAGCGCGGCACTCGGCGCGTCGGGCCGGTCCAGCGGCGCGCCGAAGATGGCCAGCGCCGCGTCACCGACGAACTTGTTGACGAAACCGTGGTGGCGGTCGATCACGTCGACCACCACCCGGAAGAACTCGTTGAGCAGGCTGACGACCTCGGTCGGCGGACGCTCGGCCGCGGCGGCGGTCGACCCGACCATGTCGACGAACAGCACGGCGACGAACCTGGTCTCACCGCCCAGCTCGGTGCCGTAGTCCAGGGCGCGCTGGGCCACGTCCTCCCCGACGTGCTGACCGAACAGTTCCTGGAGCTTGCGCCGCTTGGCCGCCTCCTCCATCATCCGGTTGAAGCCGACCTGGAGCAGGCCGATCTCACTGCCGTCGTAGACCTCCACCTGCACATCGCGCGCGCCGCCCTGCACCCTGTTGATGGCTTGGGACAGCTGGCGCACCGGGTCGGAGATGGAGGAGCCGGTGAGCATCGACAGCGCCAGCGCCTGCATGATCACCACGCCGCACAGCAGCAGGATCGAGATGGCCAGCGACTTCGCCGAGAACTTCACATCGGAGGAGATCTGGGTGACGCACAGCAGCACGATCGCGATGGTCGGCGCGAAGGTGCCCATGCCCCAGGTCATCGCC
The DNA here is from genome assembly GCF_042882065.1 of Nocardia sp. NPDC058244. Classification (NCBI taxonomy): domain Bacteria; kingdom Bacillati; phylum Actinomycetota; class Actinomycetes; order Mycobacteriales; family Nocardiaceae; genus Nocardia; species Nocardia sp. NPDC058244. The sequence continues at coordinate 291,548 of NZ_JBHVWX010000001.1, forward strand.
ATCCTGGTGCCGACGCCGGGGGTGAGGGTGTGGTCGAAGGTGCCCTCGGTCAGCGCCTCGGCGGCCACCGGGCGCAGAATGCGTTCGCCGAGCATGTAGGTGAAGCCGAACACGATGGTGGCGGCCATACACTCGGTGACGATCACCGCGCCGGCCAGCTCGGGCGACTCGACGATGATCAGCGCCGCGAGGATGCCGCCGCCGATGATCCACAGCACCAGGTGCAGGATCGACTGGCGCAGCGGCACGTGCAGCGCCGCCATCTGTTCCTGCCTGCTGGGCGGGCCGCCGCGCATCTGCCAGCGCATCACCGGCCGCAGCATCAGCGCGGCACCGGCGATGCTCAGCACCGCGGCGGCACCGAAGACCAGCACCGGCGCGAGGAAGCCGGTCTGGCGCACGCCACCGGGATCGCCCTCGGGGACGGGCAGGCCGTATTGGATGAAGGCCCACACCAGGACCGCGCCGAAGGCATTGGCCAGCAGTACCGAGGTCAGATACAGCGGCCAGCGCGTTCGCATGGTCTGTTTGACCGCTTCCAGGGGCGCCGACACGACCACCAATCTAGCGTTCGGACCGATAGGCTCTCTCGGGTGACCGACCAGAAGGTAGATTCCGGGCCCACGTCCGTGCCGTGGCGCGCGGACGCCGAGGCAGTCCATCCCCTGGTCCGCAAAGCCGCCGCCTGGAGCTGGCGGCTGTTGATCATCTTCGCCGCCCTGCTCGCGGTGGGGATGCTGGTGCAGAAGTTCGCCACCGTGGTGATTCCGCTGGCGATCGCGCTGCTCGCGGCCGCGCTGCTCGCGCCGCTGGTCGACTGGATGCAGCGGGTCGGAATCCCGCGTTCGCTCGGTGTGTTCGTCGCGCTGGTCGGGTCGATCGGGCTGCTCGCCGGGATCCTGACCTTCGTCGTCGAGCAGTTCGTCGACGGTGTGCCCGGGCTGTCCAACGAGGTCACCAACAGCGTGCACAAGGTGCAGGACTGGCTGATCAACGGCCCGCCGCACCTGAGCGATCAGCAGATCCGCAGCGCGGGCGACACCATCGTGCGCACCATCCAGGACAACCGCGAGAGCCTGACCAGCGGCGCGCTGACCACCGCCACCGCGATCGGGCACATCCTCACCGGCGCGTTCCTGATCCTGTTCATCCTCATCTTCTTCCTCTACGGCGGCGACCAGATCTGGCACTTCGTCACCCGGATCATCCCCACCGCGCACCGGGAGAAGGTCCGCACCGCCGGTGAGCTGGGCTTCGGCACGCTGGTCGGGTTCGTGCGCGCCACCGTCGTGGTGGCCGCGGTGGACGCGATCGGCATCGGCGCCGGGTTGGCGATCCTGCACGTCCCGCTGGCGCTGCCGCTGGCCTCGCTGGTGTTCATCAGCGCGTTCATCCCGATCATCGGCGCGTTCTTCGCCGGGTTCGTCGCGGTGTTCATCGCGCTGGTCACCAAGGGGCCGGTCACGGCGCTGATCGTGCTCGGCATCATCATCGCGGTGATGCAGCTCGAGGGTCATGTGCTGCAACCACTGCTGCTGGGCCGGGCGGTGAGTATCCATCCGCTGGCCGTCGTCCTGGCGATCACCGCCGGTTTGGTGGTCGGCGGGATCGCGGGCGCGCTGCTGGCGGTGCCGTTGATCGCGGTCGGCAATACCGCGATCCGCTATCTGCTCGCCGACAGTCCGGAGGAGGTCTACGGCGAACTCGTCGGCGACGACCGAAGAATGTTCGCCGCCGAGCCGGACAAACCCGAGCCGGGCCGGTTCGACATCGCGCGCACGCTGCGCAAGGAAGAGAGCAAGACCGAGGCGGAGCCCGGCGATGCGGACGCACACAGCTGAGCTGAGCTCGGCCGACGCGGCGACCGCGCCCCTGTGGCGGGCCGCCCAGGCGTTCCGGCTGGTCACGCTGCTGTACGCGATCGGCCAGCAGATCGCGTCGGTGTCCTACTACGAGCACCCGCGGCTGAGCTGGGTGCTGATCGCGCTGATGGCGATCTGGTCGGGCACCTCCGCGCTGCTGCTCTCGCAGTGGTATTTCCCCACCGCGACCGGCCGGATCCGGGGCTGGGTGGTCTTCGGCGACCAGGTCGTGACGATCCTGCTGATCGCCTCCACCCGGTTGGTCGCCGATTACGACTGGTACCACGGTCATCAGACGCTGCCGACCACGCTGTGGATCGCCAACTCGGTGATCTCGATGGCGATCCTGCGCGGTCCGGTCGCCGGGGTGCTCGCCGGGCTCGGGATGTCGGCGGTGGTGGTGACGGTGCGTGAGCAGTGGGGACAGGACGTGTGGGGCGACGCGACCGCGCCGGTGCTCGTCTCGGTCGGCCTCGCGCTCGGCCTGGCGGCCAATACCGCGCGCCGCGCCCAGGGCCAGCTCGAGCGGGCGCTGCGGATCACCGCCGCCGCGCAGGAGCGGGAGCGGCTGGCCCGCGAAGTGCACGACGGCGTGCTGCAAGTCCTGGCCTTCATCAAGCGTCGGGGCACCGAGATCGGCGGACCGGCGGCCGAACTCGCGCAGCGCGCCGGGGAACAGGAAGTGGCGCTGCGGGTGCTGCTGTCCGAACAGGCCGAACAGCCGGATTCCGGTGCGGCCGAGGTGGATCTGCGGCCGATGCTCACCGCACGGGCCACGCCGGAGGTCTCGGTGGCGACACCGGGTGACCCGGTGTTGATCGCCAGGACCGCCGCGCAGGAGATCGCCGCCGCCGTGGCCACCGCGCTGTCGAACGTCGACCTGCACGCCGGGTCGGACGCGAAAGCCTATGTGCTGCTGGAGGACACCGGTGACATGCTGGTGGTGAGCGTGCGCGACGACGGGATCGGCATCCCGGCGGGGCGGCTCGCCGCGGCCGAAGCCGAGGGGCGGATGGGGGTTTCCCGCTCCATCGTCGGCCGGGTCGAGGCGCTGGGCGGCACCGCCGAACTGCTGACCGAGGGCGAGGACTTCGGCACCGAATGGGAATTCCGGATTCCGCGCCACCCGGCGCGCTGAGCGAAGGAGCCGCGATGACGGACCAGGCGATCACGGTGATGGTGGTCGACGACCACCCGATGTGGCGCGAGGGCGTCTCCCGCGACCTCACCGAGGCCGGATTCGCAGTCCCCGCGACCGCCGACGGGGTCGGCACCGCCACCCGCCGCGCGGCCGCGGTCCAGCCCGACGTGGTGCTGATGGACATGCAGCTCACCGACGGCAATGGCGCGGCCGCCACCGCCGAGGTGCTGCGGGTCTCCCCGCACAGCCGGGTGCTCGTGCTCTCGGCGTCGGCCGAACGCGACGACGTGCTCGACGCGATCAAAGCCGGGGCCAGCGGTTATCTGGTCAAGAGCGCGTCGGCCGCCGAGCTGATCGACGCGGTGCGGGCCACCGCCGCCGGGCAGCCGGTATTCACGCCCGGCCTCGCCGGCCTCGTGCTCGGCGAGTACCGCCGGATGGCGACCGCGCCGCCCGCCGCCGACGAACCGCATCGCCCGTCGCTGACCGAGCGGGAGACCGAGGTGCTGCGGATGGTCGCCAAGGGCCTGTCCGCCAAGCAGATCGCCTCGCGGCTCAATCTCTCTCATCGCACCGTGGAGAACCATGTGCAGGCGACGCTGCGGAAACTCCAGCTCGCCAACCGGGTCGAACTCACCCGGTACGCCATCGAACAGGGACTCGAATAGGGGTTTGCCCTGATGTGCCGGGGGTGCCGCCGTCGCTACCCTCGATGACATGGGCGGTCCCGAATCCCTCTTCGTTCCCGGCGCCACGACGGCCGGCCCCGTCGGCGACCGGGACCTGCGCGTCTCCGACGCCGAACGTGAGCACGTCGGCCAGCTGCTGCAACGCGCCGTCGGCCTCGGCATGCTCTCGCTCGGCGAGTTCACCGAACGCATGGACACCGCGCTCGCCGCGAAGACCCGCGGTGAACTCAACGCCGTGCTCGTCGACCTGCCCGGCATGCGGGTGGCGGGCGCGCCGCAGCCCGCCGCGATGCCGCGCCCGCGCCCGGTCCCGCCCGGCGGTGCGATCCCCGGCCTGATCCGCAGCCGCCTCTCCGGCGTGCACCGCCGCGGACCCTGGCAGGTGCCGCCGGTCCTGCACCTGAACAACCTGCTCTCGGGCGTCACCCTGGACTTCACCGAGGCGGTCATGCAGACCCAGATCGTCGAGATCAAGGTCGACGACTACCTCAGCGGGCTCACCCTGCTGGTCCCCGCTGCGGCCACCGTCGACCTCAACGGCCTGGAACTCATCGGCTCCGGCGTCACCAACAAGGTCCGCACCGGTCCACCCATCGGTCCGCTGCACCTGGTCGTGCACGGCCGCGTCCGCTTCGGCTCGGTCACCGCGAAGTACCCGCTCATGGTCCAGTGGCGCCGTTTCCTCGGCTCCTGACCGTTTTCGGGTAGGAACTGGCACCCCGGCAGGGGTTTCTACTCATGTCCCGCGCGGCCCGCGCGCCGACGATGAGGACATGAGTACTTCGATCGATCCCGCGCTCGTCGCCCGCCTCTCGGGCGAGTTCACCACGCTGGGTGCCCGGATGGGGCAGCTCGGCGGTGACCTGGAGGTGCTGCGCGCACAGTTGCAGGGGGAGATCGCGGGTGCGCCCGCGCCGGGTCGGACCGCGGTGTACCCCGGGTTCGTGGCGGCACCGGCGCCGACTCCGGCGTCGCCCGATCCGGGCGCGACAGCGACTCCGCATGCGACTTCGCCCGATCCGGTCCCGGCGGGGCCGATGCTCGATGCGGCATCCGGGGCTCCGGCTGCTACCGGGATCACCACCTCGCCTACCCGTGGGACGGACGGTGGTGCGTCCGACTCGGGCGAAGGCGTTACCGGAGATGCGGCGATACCGGGCGATCCGCCAGGAAGGGCGGTTGCCGCGGAGGCGGGCGATCGTGTGGTCGCTGACAGCGCGGTTCGCGATGCACCGGCGGCGGTTCCGCCGTGGGGTGCTCCCGCAGGCGCTGGAGCTGGATCGGTTCCGGGGGCTTCCCCTGCGGCCGCGTCGACCGGTGCCCCCGCCGGAGTTGCCGGGGTGGGGGCGAATCCCGGAGTTCCCGGCGCTGCGGCGTCGAATATCGCAGCGAGCGGGGGTATTCCGGCTCCGGGCGGAGTGCCTGTCGCCAGTGGACAGATGCCCGGCATTGCACCGGTCGGTGGTGGCCAGGTGCCTGGCGCTGCGCCGGTTGGTGGCCAGGTGGCTGGTGGTGTGTCGGTCGGTGGTGGCGACGTGGTCGGGGGTGTGCCGGTTGGTGGGCAGCCGCCGGTGGGCAGGTACGTCCCGGGTGGGCAGTTCGTCGGTGGGGTGCCCGGTGGTGCTGGGGTGGGGCAGTCGCCGTGGGCGCCGGGGTATGGGCGGGGGCGGCAAGTGGCTGGGGCGCAGCATGTTCCGTCGTCGTACGGGGGCTGGAACCGGGCGTCGGGGTATGGGGCGGGGCGGCCCGGTGGGGGGTGGGTGGCGCCGGTGGTGCGGGAGCCGCGGACGCCGTGGTGGCAGCGGGAAGGGGTGATTTCGCGGGCGCTGGCGGTGGCTGGTGTGGGGGTGACGCTCATCGGTGTGCTGATGTTGCTGGTGCTGGCGGCGCAGGCCGGGTTCTTCGAGCCGGTAGCGAGAGTTGTTGCCGGGGGCGCGCTTTCGGTCGGGTTGGTCGCGGCCGGGTGGCGGGTGTTCGGGCGGCCGGGTGGGCGGGTCGGCGGAATCGCGTTGGTGGCCACCGGTATTGCCGGTGCCTACCTGGATGTGGTCGCGGTGACCGGGTACTACCACTGGGTGGCACCGGGGATCGGGCTCGCGGTGGCGTTGGGGGTCGCGTCGGCGGGGGTCGGGATCGCGATGCGGTGGCAGTCGCAACCGCTGGCGGTGGGGGTGGTGCTCGGCGCGGCGGTGTTGTCGCCCGTGTTGACGACCGAGCTCCTGCTGCTGGGGTTCCTGGTGGTGTTGCAGGCGGCGGGGGTGCCGGTGCAGATGCGCCGGGAGTGGCCGGTGCTGCACGTGGCGCGGACCCTGCCGGTGGTGCTGGCCGCGCTGAGCATGATCGCGCTGAGCGGGCTGTCGGCGGCCATCGCCGGTGACGAGGTCGTCGAGGAGCGCGGCGGGCTGCTGGCAGCGGCCGTCGCCAGCGCGGTGGTGGGGCTGATCGGCGCGCTGCTGGTGGTGCGGCGGCGCAGCGGCGACATCACCGCGAGCGTGACGATCGCGCTCACCGCGCTGCCCGTCTTCGCCGCCGCGCTGCTGTTCGACCGCCCGGTGACCACGGCGATCACCGGCGCGCAGGCCGCGATCCTGCTCGGCCTGGCGGCGACGACGCTGGTCGCCGGGCTCGCCGAGCGCCTCGGGATTCCCCGGCACACCGCGCTGGTCGCCGCGCTCACCGGCGCCGTCGCCCTCCTGCTGACCTGCGTCACCGGGACCGGCGGTGAGCCGCGGCTGCTGCCGATCGCGTTCGCGACGGTGGCCCTGGCCTTCCTCGCGGTCGCGGCGACAAGCCGGACGCGGGTGAGCGCCAGCCTCGGCATCGCCTTCGCCGCACTCGGTGGACTGGTGCTGCTGGCGATGGCCACGCCGGAAACCCTGGCGCTGCACCGCCTCGCCGACCAGCGCCTCGACCTCGCGACCGCCGGTGCCGCCGTCCTCGGGCTCGGCGTCGCCGCCATGGTGGCGTGGACGGTGCCCCGGGTGCGGGGCTGGGGTGAGCAGGCGCTCGTCACCGGGGTGTGGATCGCGGTGAGTGTCGCCGGGCTCTACTACGTGCTGGTCGCGTCGGTCTCGCTGGGCGTATCCCTCGGCGGTTCGGACGGTTTCATCCTCGGCCACAGCATCGCCACCATCGTGTGGATGGCCGCGGCCACGGCCGCGCTGTTCTACGGCCTGCGCCGACTGTCCCGCTCGCCCGCCGTCGCCAAGGTCTGCCTGGTCTCGGGCCTGCTGGTGGCCGCCGCCGCGCTGGCCAAGCTGTTCCTGTTCGATCTGTCGACGCTGTCCGGCCTGGTCCGCGTTGCCGCCTTCCTGGTGGTCGGAATGCTCCTGCTGCTCACCGGAACTCGGTACGCGCGTGCCTTCGCCGACGCGGCGCCCACCCGCCCGAACAGCTAGCGGGCCCCGCCGAGGGCGGTGCCGTTTGTGCGCGCGCCCCGCATCGGACCGGCCCGGTGGTCGTCGGATGAAGCGAAATCGGAAGGGACTCAGCCGGTCCGAGCGAGACACGCCGCCGTCGCCATGGTCCGCAGGCATCGGCTGATCGAGACGTTCCCCGGCGGCAGGTTCGACCGCTCGGCTGAGCGTCGAACGAGGAAACCCACGGCGAAAGGTCGCCGTGGGTTTCCTTGCGTTCGAGCGCGGTTCGGTTCAGTTGGAGTCGTCCTCGCGACGGCGCAGCAGCTCGTTCACGCTGACCGTGCGCCCTTCGTTGCCGCTGTGCCGACCCTCCTCGGCGGCGGCGGTGCCGCGCCGGGAGGAACGCAGCTGGGCCATCCAGTTCTCGATCTCGTTGCGGCTGTCCGCCTGCGGTTCGTCGAGATCCGGTGCGCTGGTGGCACTGTCGTCCGCGGCGGGCTCCGGCGTGGCAGGCGCCTCGGGCGCGGCGGCCGTCGGCGCCGGCACGGCGGTGAAGCCGTCCGGGGCCTGCCACCGGCTCGGGTTCGACGGCGGTTCGGCGGTCTGCGGCATCGGCTCGGTCGCGGGGGGCACCTCGCCGGACGGGACGGCGGTGAAACCGGGCGGGGCCACCTGCGGGCGCACCTCCGGTCGCGCCGAGTCCTGCTCCGGCGACGGCGTGACCGGGGCGAACCGGGGTCCGCTGTCCGAGTCGGGGGCGGTGAATCCGCTCGGCGCGGCCGGGCTGCCGTTCCACGGCGAGGTCGGCTGCTGCGGTTCGACGGGAACCGAGGTGCCGAAGACACCACGCGGCTCGTCGTCCTGCTCGGGCCGCGCGACGTCGTTCGCGGGCGACTCGGCGCGATGCGCACCCGGCGTCACCGACAGATCGTCGCTCGCCGACGCCGTGCTGCGCGGCTCCGGTTCCGGCGCCTCCTCGCGGGGCGTCGGCTCGAAGCCGGTCAGCGGGGTGAATCCGCTGAACGTCCCACCCGCGGGCGGATCGACCGGCCGCGGCGTCGGCGACACGATGCTCGGCGGCGGAGTGACGATGCTCGGCGCAGGCGGCGGCACGACACCGGGCGGCGGCGTGTTCACGATGCTCGGCGCCGGCGGCGGCACCACACCACGCGGCTGCGGGGTGACGATGCTCGGCCGGGCGGGCGGCACGATGCTCGGCCGCGCGTCGGAATCCTCTGCGGGCGCGCCGAATCCGGGTGCCTCACCCGGCGTCGACACCCGGGGTGCGGACGGGCTGTAGCCGCTCGGCGGCTGCACCCGCGCCGATCCGCGCGGCGGCGGGGTATCGCGGCTCGGCGCCGCGCCCGGGGCGGTGGAAGTCGAGCCAGCGGCCGGGCCAGGAGTCGAGCCGTGGGTCGGAGTCGGGCCGGAAACGGGAGCCGGACCAGGGACGGCACCGTGACCACGGGCGGCGGCCGGACCGGGAGCGCCACCCTGACCACGCGCAGGCGCCGAGCCAGGAGCCGGAGCCGAGCCGGGGGCCGGAGCCGAGCCAGGTGCCGGAGCCGAGCCAGCGGCCGGACCAGAGCCATGGGCCGGTGCCGAGCCGGGAGCCGGAGCCGAGCCAGCGCCCGGGCCTGAGCCATGGGCCGGAGTCGAGCCAGCGGCCGGACCTGAGCCATGGGCCGGAGCCGAGCCAGCGGCCGGAGCCGAGCCATGGGCCGGAGTCGGGCCGGAAGCGGGAGCCGGGCCGGGGACGGTACCCCGACCACGAGCGGGTGCCGGGGCAGGAGCGAAGGCAGACAGATCGTGTCCACCGATGACGCCATCGATCGCGGGTCCGGAGCTCTCGCCACCGATCACCCCGGAATCGCCGGGCGTCGCGGGCGCGGCGGAATTCGCCTCCGGCGCACGGAAACCCACATCGCCGCGCGGCGCGTCCCGGCCCGGACGATCGGGGCCCGGCTCGGGCTTCGGCGGTTCGGCGCCGGGCTTGACGACCGGCAGGATCTGCGTCGGCTCACCGGTGGTGAACATCGACGGCGGCGTGGCCTCCGGCGCCTTCGCGGCCGAATCCGGTTCGGGCTTTGGCGGTTCGGCGCCCGGCTTGACGACCGGGAGCACCCGGGTCGGCTCGCCCGACAGCATCGGCGCGCGCGGACGCGTCGGATCGGGCGACATCGGCGGCCGCGGACGCGCCGGCTCGGCGGGGTCCGTGTGCTCGGTGATCTTGTCCAGGTGCGCGGTCGGCGCCTCGGCCTCGATCTCGGCGACCGTGCGCGGGCGGCGCGGGGTCTTGGCCAGCTTGCTGTCGGGGACCACCGTCATCTGCATGGTCGGCGGGTCGGTGATCGGCGTGGTCTTCACCAGGTCGACCACGGCGCCCTTCTGCGGCCGCTCGTCGTCGAGAATGGGCTCGCCGAGCCCGATCTTCTCCTGGATCCGCTTCATCCACTTCGGCGCCCACCAGCAGTCGTCGCCGAGCAGCTTCATGATCGCGGGCACCAGCAGCATGCGCAGCACGGTCGCGTCGATGAACAGCGCCGCGATCATGCCGTAGGCGATGTACTGCATCATCACCATGTCGGAGAACGCGAACGCGCCGGTCACCACCAGCAGGATCAGCGCGGCGGCGGTGATGATGCGGCCGGTCTGGGCGGTACCGATCCGCACGGCCTCGGTGGTCGACGCGCCTTGCGCGCGTGCCTCCACCATGCGGGAGAGCAGGAAGACCTCGTAGTCGGTCGACAGGCCGTAGATGATCGCGATGATCAACATCAGCACCGGGGCGCTGATCGGCTGTGGCGTGAAGTTGAGGATCCCGGAACCGTTGCCGTCGACGAAAATCCAGGTGAGGATGCCCAGGGTCGAGCCGAGTCCGAGCGCGCTCATCAGCGCGGCCTTGATCGGCAGCACCAGCGAACCGAACGTCAAGAACATCAGCACGAAGGTGGTGAACAGGACGATCAGGATCATCCACGGCATCAGTTCGAGCAGCGTGTCGATACTGTCGGCCATGAGCGTTGGCTGACCGGTGACGTACATGGTGACGCCGTCGGGAACCTCGATCGAGCGCAGGTAGTCGATCGTCGGTTCGGCACCGCCGGTGGGATCGACCAGGGTCGCCGAGGTACGGAACACCTCGGGATTGGTCGGCGACTTGGTCGGTACTTCGAACGGGCCGACCAGCCCGGGTGCCTGGTTGGCTTCTTTCCAGACCTTGCCGATCGCCACCGTGTTGTCGGAGACGAAGACCAGCTGGATGGGGTCGGTCTTCTTCTGCGGGAAGACTTCGTAGAAGTGCTCGAGCGCGGCCCTGGTCTCATTGTCCGGCGGCAGGTACTTCTCATTGATCCCGCCGAACGCCAGATTCTTGACCGGGATGATCAGCAACAACAGGCCGACCGTCACGGGGATCGCGATCTTGAGCGGGTGCCGCATCACCCAGCGGGTGAGGTTGCCCCAGAAACCGTTCTCGACTTCCTCGGCGGTCCTGGTCTTGCGGAACCACTTGAGGCCGAGCATGTCGACGCGCGGGCCGAGGATGCCCAGCATCGCGGGCAGGATCGTGACCGCGGTCAGCGCCGCCAGCGAGACGGCGGCGATGGTGCCGTAGGCGACCGAGCGCAGGAATCCCTGCGGGAAGATCAGGATGCCGCCGACGCTGGCGACGATCATCGTCGCGGAGAACACCACTGTTCGTCCAGCGGTCATCACCGATCGCCGGACGGCGGCAGGCGTGGTGTAGCCCTCTGCTAGTTCTTCGCGGAAGCGGCTGACGATGAACAGGCCGTAGTCGATCGCGAGGCCGAGACCGATCATCGAGACGACAGCGGTGACGAAGAAGTTGACTTCGACGAAGTTGGTCAACGCCATGACGACGCCGGTGGCGCCGAGAACCGTCAACCCGCCGATGATCAGCGGCAACGCGGCAGCGACGATGCCGCCGAAGATGAAGAACAGCAGGATGGCCACCGCGGGGAGGGCCAGCACTTCCATCCGCTTGACGTCGTGATCCATGGTGTCGGTCAGGGTGACCGCGATGGGCTGCAGGCCCGAGACTTCGACATCGACGCCGGGAATGGCGAAGACATCTTGCACGGCACGGTAATTGGCCATGATGACCGTGTCGTTGTCGCCGACGAGGGCGATGGCGGCGAAGCCGTGCTTTTTGTCCTTGGACCCGAATGCCGACGGCACGGCGGGCGCGTCGCCCACCTTCCAGTAGGTGCCGTTGATCTTGCTGACCTGATCCGGATGTTCGGCGAGGATCGTGGTCAGACTGCCGACGACCTTCTGCGCGAACTCGGGGTCATCGATCGTTTTGCCCTCTGGGGCGTTGTACATGACGATCACGTCGGCGTTGTGGTCGCGCCCGAACGAGCCGTCGGCGATCTGCGCGCCCTGCACCGACTCCGAGCCCGGATCGAACCAGCCGCTCTGCGACAGCCGAGGGCCGAGGCCCATGCCGTAGGCACCCAGCGCCAACATCGCCCCACCGACGACCACGATGACGGCGAAGCGGAACCGATAGACCAGATCGCCCCAGCGGGTGAACACTTAAGCGACTCCTTGACCAGGGCGAGACGTGAGTAGTGCCGACAGCGGCCGGAACGGCTGCAGCCAGGCACCCTCGTCGGGCAGCGAATCGAGGCTCACCCGCGGTAGCGGCTCCCGGAATACTCCCGGGATGTCCTCGAGGTCGACGAACTCGAGAGTATCGGAAGTCACCGCCCAACTCGCGTGCTCACGGAAACCGAGAACCTGAGCGGGGATTCCCTTGGCGGCGATGGCTTCCAGTGGTTCGCGGAAGGCCTGACCGTCGGCCGAGGCCACCATGATGCCCGCCAGACCGCCGTCGCGCTCGCGCATCGCGATATGCGCCAGCATGTCGGCGTCGACGTCGGAGTCCTCGTCGATCTTGGGCTTGGCGAAGACCGCGAAACCGACGTTGCGTAACGCCTCGACCCACGGCCGGACCACATCGGCGGTGCCGGGGGCGATATTGGTGAAGACGGTCGCCTCGGGTTCGACGCGGCCCTTCGCGCCGACCGACAGTTCGGCCGTGCGCGCGAGCAGCCAGCGGCCGAGCGCGTCGAAACGGGGGCGATAGGCGGCGGTGGGACGACCACCGAGGATGGCGCCGAGTCCCATGTCGAGGTTCGGCGCGTCCCAGACGAGCAGGACGCGTCGGACATCGGAGCCGGAACTGCTCAACGCCTCGCTGCCGGCTGCTCCCTGGGCGATTTCCGGCATCTCGGTGGCGATCTCACTCACGCTCATCTGTCGATCTTCCCCCATATGAACTCGTTGATGGCGCTACCGGCACGCAGGCCTTTGCCCTCGAACTTGGTGACGGGCCGTTCGAAACCGATCGGCGCGGTGACGCGGTTGGCGGCGCTGTCGCCGCCGGTGGTGTCGTTCAGGCCGGTGAGCAGCGGTTCCGCCGAGCCTACTTCCAGGATGTGCTCGGCGTAATCGGCATGGTCGGTGGCGACGTGCAGCACGCCGCCCGGCTTCAGCCTGCTGGCTATCAGCGCGAAGGTCGGCGCCTGCAGCAGCCTGCGCTTGTGGTGGCGTGCCTTGGGCCACGGGTCGGGGAAGAACACCCGGACGCCGGTCAGCGACTCCGGGGCAACCATGTTCTCCAGCACGTCCACGGCGTCGCCGCGCAGCAGCCGGATGTTACCGATCTCCTCGCGCTCGATCTGGCAGACCAGCTGGGCCAGACCCGGCTGGTACACCTCGATGCCGATCAGGTTCAGGTGCGGCTCGGCCTGGGCCATCGCGGCCGTCGCGGTGCCGGTCCCACAGCCGATCTCGATGACCAGCGGCGCGCTGCGGCCGAACCAGGTGTCGGCGTCGAGCGGCTCGTTGGCGACGTCGCGGCCGATCACCGGCCAGGTGCGCTCCCAGGAGACCTGCTGATTCGGCGTCAGCGCGCCGCGCCGCGAGCGGAAGCTCGTGACGCGGGGGTAGAGCCGGGAGCCCGTGGTCGAGCGGCGGCCCGCCTCGTGCGGTATCTCGGACAGCTTGGGATGGGTCGAGCCGGTGGACGGCTGCCCCGGCGCCGACTCGACAGGGTGGTTGGCGGCGTCGTTCACGCCGTCCATTGTCCAGCATGCGCCGAGCTACGTCGCAGGCGCGTGCGCTGGTCCGGACCGCGCACCGGCGATCCGCACGGTGTAGCGGCGGTGTTGCCCCAGGTCGGGGAGATGGTTCGCGACGGCCACCGGCACCCGGATCTGACACAATGCCCTCCGAAAAGGGGGTGTGCAGAATGTCGACAGCCACCGAATCCGCACAGTCACGGGCATCCGACCAGCTCGATCAGCTGATCGGGGCCATCGGTGCCGGGCGGGGGACCGATCCGGCGATCGCGGAGCGGCTGGCCGCGGCGGTCGCCCGGCGCCGCCGACCGCTGCACATCCAGGTCGCGGGGCGGGCGCTGAGCGGGCGGACCACCGTGCTGCGGGCGCTGGCGCTGCTGTCGGCGGAGGAGACCGCGCCGGTCGATCAGCCCGATCAGCCGGACCCGGTGCTCGACGGCGACCTCGTCATCTATGTCCTCGCCGGTGCGCCGCAGGCCGCCGATCACCGCGTGCTCGCCACGGTGCCGCCGGGTCGCGGGGTCGTGGTGCTGAACAAGGCCGACGCGGTCGGGGCGCGCTGGGGTGACGCGGTGGCGGCCGCCGAGCGGTCGGCCCGCGAGCTGGGGCTGCCGATCGTGCCCGTCGTCGCCTCGCTGGCCGCGCGGACCAGGGCTGGCGCGGTGGACGCCGCCGACCTGTCCGACCTGCGCAGGCTCGCGGTCGGCCCCGATGTGCCGTCGGTGCTGTCGGCCGACCTGTTCATCGGCACCGGCTCCGACCAGGACGCGCGCAGGCGGCTGATCGCCAACTGGGACCTCTACGGCGTCGACTGCGCGCTCACCGCGCTGCGCGCCGACCCCGACCTGACCTCGGCCGCGCTGATCCAGATCCTGCACTCGGCCGGTGGCGTCGACCCGCTGCACCGGCTCGTGCATCGCCGCTACGAGCAGGTGGAGGCCGTGCGCGGCGGCGAACTGCTCGACGAACTGGTCCGGCTCGCCGCGCGCGCCGTGCCCGCCGACGGCGGCCGCGCCCGCGAACTGATCGAGCAGTACCTCGTCGGCGACGACGCGCTGTGGGCCGGCCTGTGCGCGGGACTGGCCTGCCCGCAGGTCGCCCACCTGGCCGCCGGCTACCCCTCGCCCGCGCCCGCCGACGCCGACGAGGCGCTCGCCCGCGCCACCCGCTGGCGGGCCGTGGTCTCCAGCGACATGCCGCCCGCCGCCCGCCGCGCCGCCCTGCGCGTACACAACGGCTATGTGCGCGCCTGGGAACGGATGACGAGTGCCGGGCTCTGAGCAACCGGACGAGCCGCTGTCCGACGAGCTCGCGGCCGTCGTCGAGCGCTGGAATCCGCAGGGCGCCGCCCTGCTGCGGGCGATGGCGCAGGCGGGCGCCGGATCGACCGTCGCCTTCTACGCGGTCGACGACGCCAACACCACTCTGCTGCGGACCGAACTGGCCCGTTTCGAACCGCGCGTCGACCTGACCGACCCGGCCGCCGTCACCGCGTCGGCCGATCCCGTCGCCGCCCTGATCGTCTTCGACGCGGGCAGCGTGCTCGGCGCCGACATGCTCGCCGTGATCGACCGCCTGCGCGCCGCGGGCGAGCGGATAGTGCTCGCCATGAACGGCTTCCACGCCTATCAGGACTGGCAGGCGATCCGCGAACGCAGCCTCGCCCTGCTGGCGGCGCGCGGCATCACCGACCTGCCCGTGCTGCCGGTCTCGGCCCGGCTGTCCGCCGCGGCCCGCGCCGCCGACGACTCCGCCCTGCTCGACCGCTCCGGCCTGGCCGCGCTGCACGCCGCCCTTGCCGCGGCGACCGCGCACCGGCCCACCGACGGCACCGTGCGCCGCTCGGTCGTGCTGACCAGGGTGTTCGCCGACACCAGGGCCAGGATCACCGAGCAGGTCACCGCGCTGCGGGCGGGCGCCGAGTCGACCCGGCTGCGCGAGGAACGGGTGGCGCTGCTGGCCGAGCGGGACGGCGGTCGCCAGACCGGGCTGTCCGCGGTGCGCAGCCAGGTCCAGCTGGCCCGCGTCGACCTGACCACCGAGGTCGGCGCGCTGGTGCGCGCCCTGCACACCCGCTCGCGCACCGAGCTCGACCGCTGCGACCGCGCCGAGCTGCGCGCCTACCCGCAGCGGTTGCGGCAGGCCGTGGCCGAGCTGTCGGTGGCGGTCGACACCGCGATCGACGCCAGGGTGATCGAGACCGCCCGCCGGGTCGGCACCGCCCCGCCCGCGGCACGCAGGCACGATCCGGCCCCGCAGGTCGGCCCCGATCCCGAGCCGAGACACCGTGGTGTCGAAGATCACCTCATGATCGCCCTCGGCGCGTCGGCTGGCGTCGGCCTCGGTCGACTGGTCGTCGCGCCGCTGTCGCTGGTGCCCGCGCTGGACGCCGCGAGCGTCCCGGTGACGCTGCTGCTCGGCGCCGGCGCGGCCTACTGGGTGGTGCGCGCGCGAGGTCAGCTCGCCGAGCGCAATCACCTCTCGCAGTGGGTGGCCGAGGCGCTGGTGAATGTGAAAGCCCAGCTCGAGCAGCGTGTCGCCGCGGTTCTGGTGGATGTCGAGGCAGAATTGGCCGAGCACGTCATCCGGGAATCGACGGCGCGCGCGGTCGCGGTCGACCGCCGGGTCGGCGAGCTGGACACCCTCGCGCGACGCCTCGTCGCCGAGCGCCCGGCGCAGCTGGCGGCGTGCGAGCGAGACCTCGCCGCGCTGGATCGCGCCGAGGCCGTGATTGGGTGATCGACCTGTGGGTAGTTAACAGTGAACCGGATTCCCAACCCGATTCAATATCGATCGTCATATCGCGTTAACCTTTAACCAGGAACCTGGGCGTCCGCTCCGTGCCAGTCGATGCGCGGCCTCCGTCCATGGACGTCGCTGTACGCCGTCCATTTGGGGTTGTGCGGTGGTTGGTTCGCTGCGGACGCCTTCCCGCCCGGTGGCGATCGATGGACTTCGCATCGAAGAACCGCCCATCTCAGGAGAGTTTTCATGACCTCAGCGACCATTCCTGGTCTTCGTGGATCCGACGGCACGGCGCCGACCGAGCACAGTGAACTGCTCGCCTGGGTACAGGAAGTCGCAGAGCTCACTCAGCCGGATCGCGTGGTCTGGGCCGACGGCTCCGACGCGGAATGGGATCGCCTGACCACCCAGCTGGTCGAGGCGGGCACCTTCAAGAAGCTCGACGAGAAGAAGAAGCCGAACTCGTTCCTGGCGCTGTCGGACCCGTCCGACGTCGCCCGCGTCGAGTCGCGCACCTACATCTGCTCCAAGACCGAGGCCGACGCCGGTCCGACCAACAACTGGGTCGACCCCGCCGAGATGCGCGCCACCATGACCGAGCTGTACCGCGGCTCGATGAAGGGCCGCACCATGTACGTGGTGCCGTTCTGCATGGGCCCGCTCGGTGCCGAGGACCCCAAGCTGGGCGTGGAGATCACCGACTCGGAGTACGTCGTCGTGTCGATGCGCGTGATGACCCGCATGGGTCAGGCCGCGCTGGACAAGCTGGGCGCCGACAAGCCGTTCGTGAAGGCGCTGCACTCGGTGGGTGCCCCGCTCGCCGAGGGCGAGGCCGACGTGCCGTGGCCGTGCAGCGACACCAAGTACATCACCCACTTCCCCGAGGACCGTGAGATCTGGTCCTTCGGTTCCGGCTACGGCGGCAACGCCCTGCTCGGCAAGAAGTGCTACTCGCTGCGTATCGCCTCGGCGATGGCCCACGACGAGGGCTGGCTGGCCGAGCACATGCTGATCCTCAAGCTGATCTCGCCGGAGAACAAGAACTACTACGTCGCCGCCGCGTTCCCGAGCGCCTGTGGCAAGACCAACCTCGCGATGATCCAGCCGACCATCCCGGGCTGGCGCGCGGAGACCCTGGGCGACGACATCGCCTGGATGCGCTTCGGCGAGGACGGCCGGCTCTACGCCGTGAACCCGGAGTTCGGCTTCTTCGGCGTCGCGCCGGGCACCAACCGCAGCTCCAACCCCAACGCGATGGCCACCATCGAGGCGGGCAACACCGTCTACACCAACGTCGCCCTGACCGACGACAACGATGTGTGGTGGGAGGGCCTCGAGGGCGAGCCCGATCACCTGATCGACTGGAAGGGCAACGACTGGAACCTCCGCGAGTCGGAGACCCTGGCCGCGCACCCGAACTCGCGCTACTGCACCCCGATGTCGCAGTGCCCGATCCTGGCCCCCGAGTGGGACGACCCGCAGGGCGTGCCGATCTCGGCGATCCTGTTCGGCGGTCGCCGCAAGACCACCGTCCCGCTGGTGACCGAGTCGTTCGGCTGGGAGCACGGCGTGTTCATGGGCGCCACCATGGGCTCGGAGCAGACCGCCGCCGCCGAGGGCAAGGTCGGCACCGTCCGCCGCGACCCGATGGCGATGCTGCCGTTCCTCGGCTACCACGTGGGCGACTACCTCAACCACTGGATCAACCTCGGCAAGAACGCCGACGCGAACAAGCTGCCGAAGATCTTCTACGTCAACTGGTTCCGCCGTGGTGGCGACGGCCGCTTCCTGTGGCCCGGATTCGGTGAGAACTCCCGCGTGCTGGAGTGGATCGTCGGCCGCATCGAGGGCCGTTCGGGCGCCGAGGCGACCGCGGTGGGCAATGTCCCGTCGGCTTCCGACCTCGACCTGGAAGGCCTCGACGTGGTCGTCGGCGACGTCGACGAGGCGCTCGCGGTGAACGTCGAGGAGTGGCGCAACGAGATCCCGTCGATCGAGGAGTGGTTCCAGTTCGTCGGCGACAAGCTGCCCTCGGGCGTGCGTGACGAGTTCGAGGCCCTCAAGGAGCGCCTGGGCTGATCCGCCCCGCGACAGCGAACCGCCCGTACCGCACTGCGGTACGGGCGGTTTCGTCTATTCGGCGAAGGGCGCCAGCTTGATCATCGGCAGGAAGCCCGCGCCGGTGAGCCAGTGGATGCGTCCGTCGGGGACGGCGGCGGCCTCGGCGGTGAAGCAGGCGACGAGGTGCCGCTTGAAGTCCTGGCGCGGGTGCCGGACGAGCAGGTCGTCGACGAAGCCCGCGTCGAGATCGGCCAGCCGTCGCCCCAGGACGTCGACCGAGGCGCCCGCGGAGACGAAACCGCCGGGATCGGCCAGGTTCTCGGCCGCGTCCGGATTGAGGTGGGCGGCGATCGCGGCGCCGATCGCCGCCGCGCGCTCGGCGGGCGCGCCGTGCCGGACCGCGAACGCGTTCGCCGTCTCGCCGCCGACCACGGCGAAACACCGGCCCGGCGTCGGCTGTTCGAGTTCCAGGTCGTGCAGCAGGCTGGCCACGTAGCCGATCTCGTCGTCGTGGTCGACGCCGTCGAGCTCGGCGAGGGCGCGGGCGAAGAAGTAGGTGCGGTACGAGTGCGCCAGCATCGTGTCCGAAAGCCGTTCGCGCGCTTCGGCTTCGGCGGCGCGAGCGAGCGCGGTGTCCGGCAGCCGCAGTTCGGCCAGCGCCAGCCGCCCCGAGCCGCGCCTGCCGAGTGCCTGCCGCACGCGGCCCGGCACCATCGCGGGCACGGTGCGCAGCAGGCGCACGGTGAGCGCCCGGCGCTGGGCGGCGGTCAGATTCCCGCCGGTGCTGGTGGCCCACTCCCAGTCGAGGGCGGGTGTCACGGTGAGCATGTTCGGTCTCCTCCGACGCGTGTTTCGCGATGTCCGTCGAGTGTCGCGGAGCGGACCCGGCCGGTGAAGTGGCGGAAATGCCAGCAATGCGTGGATACGTGCCAAACTGGAGCCATGATCGAGGTCGCCGCGCTGGTACTGGACGGGGTGATGACGTTCGACCTGGCCTGCGCGGTGCAGACGTTCCGGCACGGGCCCGGCGTCACCGGCGAACCGGTGGGCTTCGCGATGCGCACCTGCGGGGTCAGGCCCGGTCCGGTGTGGACGCCGAACGGCTTCGACCTGCGGGTGGAACACGGCCTGGAACTCCTGGCCGAGGCCGATCTGATCGTCGTCCCCGGTATCGGCCTGCCGACGCTGCCGACGCCGGAACCCGTGCTCGACGCCCTGCGCGCGGCGGCCGATCGCGGCACGACGATCGCCAGCATCTGCATCGGCGCCTTCGTGCTCGCCCAGGCCGGGCTGCTCGACGACCGCCCGGCCACCACCCACTGGGGCTACTGCGACCAGTTCGCCGAGCTCTATCCGGCGGTGAAACTCGACCCGACGGCCCTCTACATCGACGACGGCGACATCCTCACCTCGGCGGGCCTGTCGGCCGGCCTGGATCTGTGCCTGCACCTGGTGCGCCGGGAACTCGGCGCGGCCGCGGCCGCCGACCTCGCCCGCTGGAATGTGGTGCCGCCGCATCGCGAGGGCGGCCAGGCGCAGTACATCCCGCGGCCGCTGGGCGGCCCCGATCCGCACGGTGGCCTGGCCGCCACGCTGACCTGGGCGGCCGCGAATCCCGAAGTCGCCCGCGATGTCTCGGCCATGGCCGCGCACGCGCTGATGAGTGAGCGCACGTTCATCCGCCGCTTCAAGGCGGAGGTCGGGGCCACCCCGGGCGCCTGGCTCGACGCGCAACGGCTCGGTCGCGCGCGGGAACTACTCGAGCGCACCGACCTTCCGGTGGAGGCGGTCGCGCAGCGCGCCGGGTTCGGCAGTGTGACGGCGTTGCGTGATCATCTGCGCGTCGCCACCGGACTCACGCCCTCGGCGTATCGGCGCTCGCTGCGGCACTGACACGGTTCCGTCGGAATCCCGATTCCGCCGCGGTTTTCGGGGCGGCGGGCGGTGATCAACTGGACAAGCGAACTATGAGTTTCCGGACAGATTCCGGCGTGGACGATTTCCCCGACTCGATTCTGGGTACATCTGTCGATGTCAGAGGGTCGCTGCCGTTGGGTGGGAGTCGTGACTTATATTCCTGGTCAGGCTCCTCCGCACGTCGCACCATCCGAGCTAACTCCCTTTCGAGACTCCAGCACCGCCGATGCGGTCCCGATGAGATCGACGCTGAGAGGTGGTTGACGCATGACCGATGTGGTGACCGGATACGGGTCCGACACCTACTCGAGTACCCCGCTGCAACGCGTGGCGGGACGTTTGCAGAGCGCACTGCCGCCGGGGTGGCGGGTCGACGTGGTCGACCTGCCACCCCGCGGTCAAGTGGCCGGACAGCCGGTACTGCGGGTGCAGATGCCGGAGAACTGAACGACTACTCCGCCGTCCAGCCCATCGGCATCAGCACGGACTTCTGCTCGCAGAACGCGTCCAGGCCCTCCGGGCCGTTCTCGCGGCCGATGCCCGAGTTCTTGTACCCACCGAAGGGCGCGGTGGGGTCGAAGGCGTACCAGTTGATGGCATAGGTGCCGGTGCGCACCTTCGCCGCGATCTCGAGGCCGTGGTCGATGTCGGTGGTCCACACCGAACCGGCGAGGCCGTAGTCGGAGTCGTTCGCGATGGCGATCGCCTCCTCCTCGGTCTCGTACGGGATCACCGAGAGCACCGGGCCGAAGATCTCCTCCTGGGCGATGGTGCTCGCGTTGTCGACGTCGGCGAAGATCGTCGGCTCGACGAACCAGCCGCGTTCGACGCCGGCCGGCCTGCCGCCGCCGAGGACCAGGCGCGCGCCCTCTTCCTTGCCCTTGGCGATGTAGCCCTCCACCCGCTCGCGCTGCTTCTCGCTGATCAGCGGGCCGAGCTGGGTGGCCGGGTCGGTCGGGTCGCCTGCCTGCATGGTCTTGACGTGCGCGACCAGCGCGTCGACGATCTCGTCGTAGCGGCTGCGCGGGGCGAGGATGCGGGTCTGGGCGACGCAGCCCTGTCCGCTGTTCATCAACCCGGAGAACGCGAGCACGGGAATGCTGGCGGCGAGGTCGACGTCCTCGAGCACGATGGCGGCCGACTTGCCGCCGAGCTCCAGCGAGACCGTCTTGAGCTGCTCGCCCGCGATCGCGGCCAGCTTGCGGCCGACCGCGGTGCTGCCGGTGAAGGTCACCTTGTCGACGCCGGGGTGGCTCGCGAGGTACTCGCTCTCCGCGGCGTCGGCGGGCAGGACCGAGAGCACGCCGTCCGGCAGGCCGGCCTCGGTGAAGATGTCGGCGAGGATGTTGGCCGTCAGCGGGGTGAGCGGCGAGGGCTTGAGCACCACGGTGCAGCCGGCCAGCAGGGCGGGGCCGAGCTTGTTGGCGGCCAGGAACAGCGGGACGTTCCAGGCGGTGATCGCCGCGACGACGCCGCGGGGTTCCCGTGAGACGCGCGAGGTTCCGAACAGGCCGGTGCGAGTGTCGTTCCACTGGAACGTCTTCGCCAGCGCCGCCCAGGCGTCCAGCGCGGCGACGGCCGGAAGCTGGTTGAGCGTCAAGGCGGCTAACGAAGGCGCGCCCATCTCCGCGGTGAGCGCGGCGAGCAACTCGGGCGAACGCTGCTCGATCAGTCGGGCCGCCTTGGTGAGCACCTCTGCTCGTTCCAGTGGCGGTGTGGATGGCCACGGTCCGCTGTCGAAGGCGTCGCGGGCCGCGGCGACCGCGGCGTCCACATCGGCCTTCGTCACCGCGGGCACGCTGCCGACGGTCTCCTCCGTTGCGGGTGAGACCACGGAAATGCGGTCACTACCGGCAGGGGTGGTCCACTTCCCGCCGATGAACAGACTGTCGTAGTGCATAAGAACACGTTACAGTTTTGTGGCCGGGTTGTCTGCAACACGTTCTAATTCGCTGTGCCGCAACGACTGTGAACAGGGCGAATTCCAACCTGTCGGTTCGCTTTTCGGGTAAACGCACTATTGCGTTCTGTTGTTGAAAAGGGGATGCTTTAGCTACTGATCAGCTCGCTCGATTCATCAGACCTTTACAGCGAATTGGGGAGACCGACTCATGGCTGTGCAAGTGATCGGCCGATCGTTGATGACCAGCGACCAGACCGACCATCAAGCGAAGAGTGTAGGCAGCGGGGGATGGGTTGTGTCATTCCTGCCCGGCCGGACGCTCACGATCGAGCAGGCAACTGCCGCCATTCAGGCCGCTGAGGCGGTCGCGATGGTCGGGGCGCTGGCTGATCAGGTCGGCCTGACCACGTTGGAGACGGTGGGCCTGGCGATTCAGGAGTCGCCGTGGGTGGCCGCGCTACCCGAGCCGGTCCGCCGGTCGCGTCGATTGAGCTGGCTGGCCTGATCGCCCTTGGTGGCCACGACCACCAGGTTGCTCACCAGTAGCTCGCGGATCACCGGAACTCGAACCAGCCACCACGCCCAGCGCGGGTGGTACCGGGGGAAGACCGTCCGGACGTCGGCTGAAGTCGTTGCCGCCCAGCGCAAACCGTCGGCGGCGGTCACCGCGAACAGTGACCTGCCGAACCTGTTCTTCGGTTCCCTGCCGTGCTTACGGCGGTACCGGCGGGCCGCGTACTCGCCACCGAGGTAGTGCCAGAGGCCGGTCTCGTGACCACCGAAGGGCCCGTGCCACACCGTGTAGGAGTACACGATGAGGCCACCGGGCTTGGTCACGCGCACCATCTCCTCCGCCATCACCCACGGGTGCGGCACGTGCTCGGCCACGTTCGAGGAGAAGCAGACGTCGAAGGCGTCGTCACGGAACGGCAGTGCCATGCCCGATCCGCGGACCGACCCGGAGACCCGCAGGCCGGCGGCGTGCATCTCGGACGGATCGGGCTCGACCGACACGTAGCGCGCCCCCGCCGCGGTGAACTCGTCGGCGAAGTACCCGGGGCCGCCGCCCACGTCGAGGACGACGGTGCCGGTGAGGTCGCGGCCGGTGATGTCGGCGTAGAAGTCGCCGATCAGGTCGGCGCTGTCGGTGGCGATGCCGCCGTAGAACCTGGCCGGGTCGGACTGCTCGAACCGGAAGCTGGTGAGCAGCCGCAGGGAGCGGCGCAGCGTCGCGCGGCGCGCGAACCTGGACTGGTCGCGGCGCTGGACGGGCTGCTCGGTTCTCGGCAGGGATGCGGTCGGCACGGCCAGAGTTTATGGGCAGCGTCACCGGGGCCGATCGCGTGGTCCGGCGGGACACAGCTGGACGGACGTGCCGATACAGATGTGTCGCGCAGACCACACCCGCTAGGGTGGGTGCCGACCTTTGTCCTCGACCGAACCGATTGCGAGCCCCGACCGTGCGTGAAGTCCTCCTGCTGTGCTGGCGTGACACGGGGCACCCGCAGGGCGGCGGCAGCGAGCGGTACCTGGAGCAGGTCGGCGCCCAGCTGGCCGCCCGCGGTATCAAGGTCACCCTGCGGACGGCCGGTTACCCGGGCGCGGCGCGCCGCGAGCGGATCGACGGCATCGACATCAGCCGCGCGGGCGGTCGCTTCACCGTCTATCCCCGGGCGCTGGCCGCCATCGTCGCAGGTCGACTGGGGATCGGACCGCTGCGCGGAGTGCGCCCCGACGTCGTGATCGACACCCAGAACGGCATCCCCTTCTTCGCCGCCGCCACCGGTGTGCCCTCGGTGGTGCTGGTGCACCACGGCCACCGGGAGCAGTGGCCGGTCGCGGGCAAGCTGGTCGGGCGGATCGGCTGGTGGATCGAGTCGCGGCTCTCGCCGCGCGTGCACCGCGACAACCAGTACCTGACCGTCTCGCTGCCCTCGGCCGAGGAGCTGGCGGTGCTCGGCGTCGACCGCGAGCGCATCGCCGTCGTGCGCAACGGCGCCGAGCCGGTGCCCGCCGAGGTCGTCCCCGGCGCCGACGGCACCCGCGCCACGCATCCGCGCATCGCCGTGCTGTCGCGCCTGGTTCCGCACAAGCAGATCGAAGACGCGCTGACCGCCGTCGCCGCCCTGCGCGGGCGCTTCCCCGACGTGCACCTCGACGTGATCGGCGACGGCTGGTGGGCGCCGAACCTGCGCGCCTGCGCCGACGAGCTCGGCATCGCCGACGCCGTCACCTTCCACGGCCACGTCGACGAACAGCGCAAGCACGAGATCCTGTCGACCGCGTGGGTGCATGTGATGCCGTCGCGCAAGGAAGGCTGGGGCCTGGCCGTCATCGAGGCGGCCCAGCACGGCGTGCCGACCATCGGCTACCGCAGCTCGCGCGGCCTCACCGACTCCATCGTCGACGGCGTCACCGGACTGCTCGTCGACGACGCCCCCGCACTGGCCGAGGCGGCCGCCGACCTGCTGGCCGATCCGGAGACCCGGCTCATGATGGGCGAGAAGGCGCGGGCCCGCGCGCGGGAATTCTCCTGGGAGCAGACCGGTTCCGGGGTCTACGAGGTGCTGTCCGCCGCCGCCCGAGGCGCGTTCGTCACCGGTTTGGTCGCCCCGCCCGCGCGGGACTGACGCGCGAAAGCAGTGCGGCGGTGAGCAGTCCGCCGATCAGCAGCGTCGCCCACAGCAGGTGCGCCGCCGCGGAAATCCAGCGTTGCGCCGGCGTGGCGATGTCGGTGGGAGCGTGGTCCGCCACCCGGTACAGGGCCAGATCCGCGTCCTGATAAGCCAGTTCGGCTGCGGCGAGGGTTTTCCCGGAGTCGCCGAGCGGGCCGGGAGTGGTGCGCTCCACGACGATCCAGCCGACCCCGAGTGCCGCGATCTCGGCCGGGCTCGCGCCCCTGAGCAGCGCGTCTTCGACCCGGCGCGCCCGGTTGCCCTCACCGTTGACGGCGTAGCCCCGGACCCGCAGCTCACCGGTTTGCAGCACGTCGTTCGGCAGGATGCGCGGCGCCGGATCGAGCACGGGAGCGGTTCCGCTGTAGGGGAATCGGCGGAACATGCCGGTCGGGAGAACGGCCACATCGCCGGGCCCGTCCACGCGCTCGACGACCTGCGCCCACCCCGCCGGGTAGTGCGCCGGCCGCATCTCGCCGCCGACACCCCAGGCCAGATCGGCCAGCGGGAGGATCAGCAGGGCGATGAAAAGGGCGGCCACCGTGGAGGTTCCGCGTTCGGTTCGTGCGGTGGCTGTTGTCGGAACGGCGATGTCCGTGTTCCCCGGATCGGCGTTGTCCGAGGCCGCCGGTCCAGCGTCGACCGGGCCTGTTGGTGCAGCTTGGCTGGCGTCCGCTGGGTCGGCGTCGGTGGAGTCTGTCGGCGCAGCTCCGCTGGCATCCGCTGGACCGGCGTCGATCGAGCCGGTGAGCTCGGCGTGGGTCGACTCCGTCGGAACGGCTTCGGCGGAGTTCGTCGGTCCGGCGAGGGACGAGTCCACCGGACCGGCGTGCTGGAAGTCCTGGCCTGTCGTTGGACCCGGTTGTGCCGATGCTGTCCGGCGGGCCCATCGGAGGGCGGTTCCGCACGCGGCTGCCGCGCAGAGCGCGTAGGCAGGCATCGCCAGCGCGACGTATTTCTGCGTGTCGCGCAGCAGACCCGCGCCGGGGACATGCACCACCAGCCACTCGCCGACCGCGAGACCGGGGCCGGTCGCACCGAGTGCGGGCAGCACGATCGCCAGTGCGGCGATCATCAGCAGTGCCCGGCCGTCGCGGCCCAGCGCCCACACCGTGCGCACGCCGAGCGCGACGATGCCGAGCAACAGCACGGTGCCGACCAGGGCCAGCGGTGTCGTCCGGGTGGCGGGCACCGCCTCGCTGTTCCAGATCCCGCCCAGCCCGGCCAGGCTGCCCAGGGTGCCGAGCCACGGCTCAGCCCTGGCCGCGAACGCCGACACACCCGCTGGATCCGACGGTTCGGCGCCGGAACCGAGCGCCGTCGCAGTCAGCCAGGGCGCGCACGTGAGGACCCACAGCACCGTGGCGGGCAGGAAAGCCCGCCGACCAACCAGCGCGAGCCCGATGATCGCGGCCAGCAGCGACCCCGTCGGCGTCAGCCCGGCCGCCGCGAAACCCGCCGTCAGCGCAGCCCAGGCCCCGATCGCCGCGCTCCTCGTGAAGGATGTGTTGCCGTCGGCCGTGGTGCTGTGTGCCGCGTTCCTGTCGGGGGACGTTGTGCGGTCGGCCGTAGGGCGGTGTGTCGCGCTGCTGCCGGAGGTCGCTGCGCCGTCGGCCGTGGTGCCGTGTGTCGCTCTCCCACCGGAGGATGCTGTGCCGTCGGCCGTGGTGCGGTGTGTCGCGGTCCTGCTGGAGGTCGCTGTGCGGTCGGCCGTGGTGCCGTGTGCCGCGCTCCTGCTGGAGGATGCCCCGTCGGCCGTGGTGCGGTGTGTCGCGCTGCTGCCGGAGGTCGCTGCGCCGTCGGCCGTGGTGCCGTGTGTTGCTCTCCCGCCGGAGGATGCTGTGCCGTCGGCCGTGGTGCGGTGTGTCGCGGTCCTGCTGGAGGTCGCTGTGCGGTCGGCCGTGGTGCCGTGTGCCGCGCTCCTG
>NZ_JBHVWX010000001.1:318033-1129570 GCF_042882065.1 Nocardia sp. NPDC058244
GCTGGAGGATGCCCCGTCGGCCGGGATGCCGTTCGTCGCACTCGTGCTCGAGAACGCCTGGCTGCGGGGCTGCGTCGCTTGTCGGACGCGGGCGGCGGCCAGGGCGATCCAGGGGAGGACGGCGTAGCCGGTGAGGAGGCTCCAGTGGCCCTGGAGGAGGCGTTCGGCGACGTAGGGGTTCCAGAGGGTGATGGTGGCGGCGACGAGTTGGGCGGGGGTGGACGCGGTGAGGAATTCGCGGGTGAGGGCGGCGGCGCCGTAGCCGGCGGCCCATAGGGCGACGATCAGGATCGCCTTGACGAGCAGGCCACCGTCGATCATCGGTGACAGCACGGCGAGCAGTGCGTCCTGCGGGACGGCGCGCGGGGCGGCGGCGCCGAGGCCGAGGGCGGAGTCGGTGAGGTAGGAGCGGGGCGTGCTGACGGCATCGCGGAGCAGCAGGTACCCCGAACCGGCCAGCGGTCCGACGATGATCAGCGCGAGCAGCGCGCAATATCCGGCCACCGCGGCCCTCGCGCGCCTGTCTCCCGTCACGCCAGTGCACCTTACGTCCCGTCGATCGGTCGCGGGCCCGGCGGGCTGGCGGCACCAAGGTGAGTCCGGTCGGACTCACATTTTCGGGGTACTGGTGATACGAAGGGCGCGGAGGTGCGACGATGAGGCGTGTCCTCGGTCCGTCGCCCCCCTGTCGTTGCTGACCTGACCTGGGTGACGGCAGGCGCGATGACCGCCAACGTCGCCGGGTACCTGCTGCAACTGCTCGCAGGCCGCTGGCTCGGCGTCGCCGGGTACAGCGAGTTCGCGAGCCTGCTCGCCGTGCAGCTGCTGTGCGCCGTGCCCGCGCTGGCCATGCAGAACGTGGTGGCGCGCGAGGTGGTCCGCGGGGCGGATCTGCGCGCGGTGCGGGCGATGCAGTGGCGGTGTGCCGCGCTGGTCGCCGCGGTCGCGGTGGTGCTGGTCCCGGTGGTCGCCGGGCTGCTGCACGTCGGGGTGTGGGCGGCCGCCGCCGCGCTCGGTGCGGCGCCCGCGCTGGTCGTGCTCTCCGGCGAACAGGGAATTCTGCAAGGCGGCAACCACTTCCGTGCCTTGGCCGCCGTGCTCGCGCTGGCCGGAACGGCACGCGTCGCGCCCGCACTGATCGCCCTCGCCCTCGGCGGCGGTGCGGCGGGTGCGCTGTGGGCGGGCGCGGCGGGCATCGTCTGCGCGGCGATCATCGCCGGCCGCATCGCCCGCTCGACCGCGCGCGAGCCGACGCCGCGCCCGGACGGCCGGACGATCGGTGTGCTGCCGGTGCTGCGGGCCGTGCAGGTGCAGGCGGCGCTCATGGCGCTGTCCTCGGCGGACCTGATCGTCGTGCGGATCGTGCTCGACGATGTCGACGCGAGCCGCTACTCGCTGGGCACCATCGCGACGAAGATCGCGTTCTGGCTGCCCCAGGCCGTCGGCGTCGTGCTGTATCCGCGCATGGCCCAGCCAACGCACTCGGCCCGCGCGATCCGCGACGCGCTGTCGGTGCTGTCGATCATCGGCGTGGTCGCGGTGCTCGGTGCCGCGCTGGCCGCCCCGCTCGCCCCGCTGTTCGCCGGGCAGGACTACGCGCCGATCCAGGGCATGCTGTGGCTGTTCGCGCTGCACGGCGCGATTTTGGCCGTCCTCCAAGGCGCCCTGCTATCCGCGATCGCCGTCGAACGCACCGCCCTGGCCGCCGTCACCTGGATCGGCCTGGTCCTCGAGGTGACCCTCATGCTCACCTTCGCCCGCACCATCGGCGCACTGATCACCACCGCCGTCTCGGTCGCCGCCGTCACCACCCTGATTGTCGCGGTCGTCGTCCTGCGCACCGCCGCCCGCGCGACTACCCGCAACCCCGCCCCCACCGTCTCGACAGGCAGCGTCTCGTAGCCCGGGAACGAAAGTCGCGTCGTTCCACAGGCATCCACATCATCTGTGGACAACGACGTGAGCGAGGCCCGGAAACGACAACGGCCCCGGTCGTGATGACCGGGGCCGTGCGTGGAACTACATCCCTCAGGGACGCTTGTTGATATCGATCTGCTCGGTCGGCGCGTCGTAGTCACCCCGGTTGAACTGGGTGGTCGGCGCGTCGTCGGCGTCCCAGGTCGAGGTGTCGTCCGGGGCGGCGGTGGGGGCCGGGGTCGGACGGGCGCCGCGGGGGCTGGCGTGCTGCGGGGTGCTGCCGCCGCCGCGCAGGCCGAGGAACAGGCCGGCGAGCAGGGCGATCACGCCGAGGATGCCGAACACGATCGGCACGACGCGGCCGAACAGCGACAGCTTGTCGGTGTTCTCCTTGGCGATCGCGATCTGCGACTCGATGGTGTTCTCGTCGAACACGATGTGCGACTTGAGCGCGGTCACCTCGGGCTTGTCGGCCGAGCGGGCGTAGAACAGGTGGATCGACTCGCCGCCCTTGATGACGGTGCCGGTCTGCGGCTCGACCCACAGGTCACGCACGTTGGTGTAGTAGCGGGTCATGGTGACCGGCTGATCGGCGGGCACGTCGGTGACGCCCCACTTCGACGCGGGCAGGGTCAGCCGGTTGGTCGGCGACTGCACGACGTCCCAGGTGCTGGTGACCGGCGCGGTCATCTGGAAGTGGTAGACCTTCGTGCTGTTGATCTCGGTCTCTTCGATGAAGTTCGCGTCGAAGGCCTTGCGCACGTTGATGTCGAAGTACGGGTACGTCTTCTTCTCGGTGCCGATCGGGAAGCGGTAGCCGAGGCCGGTGTGCTGCACCGGCTCCATGACGCTGCCGTCCTTGTTGACGGTGACCGCGATCGAGCCGTTGGGCTCGGTGTCGACCGGCATGCCGGTCACGCGGTCGATGGTGACCCGGTCGATGGTCGCGGTGAGCAGACCGGTGTCGCCCTGCACGTCGGTGCGGCGCAGCGTCTGGCCTGCCTGCAGCGTCATCTCGTCGGCGTCGGAGGGCTCCTCGACGGTGACGAAGCGCTGCGAGACCAGTGGCACGTCCTTGTTCACGACGGCGGGTCCGTCGCCGGTGGTCAGCGACTTGGAGTCGAGGACGAGACTGTCCTCGCCCTTCTGGTTCTCGGCGATCGTGGTGATCTCGAGGTCGAGCGGAGTCTTGGCCACCTTGCTCACGGTGTAGGTGGGGATCATCAGCGCGGCGACGAGTAATGCCGCGCCCAGACCCACGAGCACGCAGGCGACCGTCCTTCTGGTACCGGCACTCAGTGCCATGCAAACTCTCCTCGTCGTTCGAACACCGGATCCTCCGGTGGTCTGGTATTGCACCTAGCCCTCGTGAGCCCCGACACTAACAGCCCGACTGCGCAGTGTGCCGTGCTGCGCCCGGTAAATCGCCGACACGGCAGACTGGAGCGTGATGACGACCGCTACCGCCCCCGTTTCACCGCCCCGCGCCTTCAATCCCGCCCTCGAGGGGATGCGCGGAATGGCGGCACTCGGTGTGCTGTTGACCCACGTCGCGTTCCAGACCGGTGCGAGCGGGATCGCGGTCATCGGCCCGATCCTGGAGCGCTTCGACATGGCGGTCGCGGTGTTCTTCGCGCTGTCGGGCTATCTGCTGTGGCGCCCACACGCGGCCGCCGCGCGCGGGTTGGGGACCGCCCCCGGCACGATCCGCTATCTGCTGCATCGCCTCATGCGCATCATCCCCGCGTACTGGGCGGTCGTGGTGTTCGTGCTGGTGCTGCTGCCCGGCGCGGCGCAGTCGGCGAATCTGCGGGTGTGGGTGTCGAACCTGTTCCTGCTGCAGGTGTTCGTGCCGCTCACGCTGACCGAGGGGCTCACCCAGATGTGGAGCCTGTCGGTGGAGGTGGCGTTCTACCTGGTGCTGCCGCTGCTGGCCTTCGCGATCGTGCGGCTGCGCGGCGCCGCCGCGCGCCGGCGCGTCCCGGTGATCTGCGCGCTGATGGCGGTCACGCTGACCTGGAATCTGTGGCCCGTCCCGACCCCGGACGCCATCCACGCCGACAACTGGCTGCCCGGCTATCTGCCGTGGTTCGCGGCGGGCATGCTGCTCGCCGAGCTGATCTACCAGGTGCGGCCCGCGGCCTGGTGGCGCGCGCCGTTCGCCAGTCAACCGCTGATGTGGGCGATCGCGCTGGCCGCCTTCCTGCTCTCGGCCACCGAGTTCGGCGGCCCAGCCGGCCTGGAGCGGGCGGAGCCGTGGCAGTACGCGATGAAGATGCTGCTCGGCACGATCATCGGGTTCGGCCTGCTCGCCCCACTGGTGCTGCGCCCCGGTGACGCCGCGCCGCACCGCTGGCTGGAATCGCCGACCGCCGCCACGCTGGGCCGCTGGTCCTACGGCATCTTCCTGTGGCACCTGGTGGTGCTCACCATGGTGTTCCCGGTGTTCGGCCTGCTCCCGTTCAACGGCAACTTCGGCTACGTCCTGGTGCTCACCACCGCGCTGACCCTGCCGCTGGCCGCCGCGAGCTTCGCGCTGATCGAGGACCCGGCGCGGCGGCTGGCCCGGCGCTGGGACAAGGCCGCGGCCGCCCGCAAGCAGGCCGGGTCGATCCCGCCGCGCGATTCCGCTGATCTCGGTGGTGCCGCGCTGCCGCCGACAACGCGATGATCGTCGTCGGCCACCGCCCTGGGCCGGCGCGCGGAGCAGGGTCAGCGTCGTCGACGAGGTAGCGCGGCGACACCGACCGCGATGACCGCGAGGACAGCGGGCGCCTGCGCCCACAGCGAGCCGCCCATGTACTCGGTCCCCGACCGCCACGTCCCGGTCGACAGCGCGGCAGCCGAGATCAGCGTCCCCAGCCCCGCCACCCACGGCAGGACCCGGGTGGTCACGGCGGGACGGAACCAGACGCAGGCGAGCGCGAGCACCGTGCACACCGCGCCGATCGGCCCGGAGACCACGGTGATCACGCCGGTCAGCCCGACCGCCCCGGCCCAGCGGACACCCCAGGTCACCGGCGCCGGACCGGGATCCGGGAGCGGTCGCCGCCGCGGAATCGCCAGCAGGATCAGCGGAATCAACAGCAGCAGCCCACCGAAGATGGCGAGCCGGTACCAGCGGTCGGCCGGGAACGAGACGGTGATCTCCCCGGTCGTGCCCGCCGGGACGAGCCACGCCTGCTGCCATCCATCGACCACCACCGGTGACAGCGCGCGCCCGTCGGCGGTGTGCGCCTGCCAGCCCACATTGGTGCTCAGCGGCAGAACGAGCAGCTGGGTGCCCGGATCGGCGGGCGCGGGCGCGATCGGATCGGTGCGCACGAGCCGCAACCGGTCGACGGTGAACAGCTCGGTCGGCGCGACGGTGAGATCGGGATGCCCGGGCAGCAGTTCGAGATCGGCCGCGTCCTGCGCGCACGCCCGCGCGGACACCGGTGCGCCGGAACGGAGTTCGTCGGCGGTGGCGGTGATCGTGGTGTGCACGGTGCGACCGCCGATCGCGATCACCGGGCCGTCTTCGCAGCCGATGGTGATCAGCCGGTCGCCTGCCGCGTGCGCCGGGTACTCGGGGCCGAGCACCTCCACCTCGGCGAGGCCGGTCGGCTGGGTGAGCACGAAACCGAGCGCGGTGCGATCGAGCACCTCGTTCCAGCTCTGGATGCTGATCTCGACGCGATCGGTGACGGTGGGGTACAGCGAGATCCGCGCGGGTTCGCCGTGTTCGCGTTCGGGCAGTTCGCGCACCTGGGGGCCGTTGCCGAGGTTCACCATCACGGCGGTGGCGGTCGCGGGGAGCCCGCCGAGCGCGGTGGTGATGTCGAGCCCGGTGACCTCGGCGGGTTCCGGAAGTTCCAGCACCAGGGTGGGTTTGGCCCCGGCGAGCCCGCGGACCGTGGCCTCGGGCGCGGTCCAGGTGGTCTTCGGATCGCCGTCGGTGGCGGCGAAGGCCGCGCCGCGCAGATCACCGACGTCGGCCTTGCCGCGCGCCACCGGCCGGGTGTGGTCGGTGAGCAGGGCCTCGAGCGCCGGGCCGGGCCGGGTGCGCACGGTCAGGTCGGTGGTGGCGGTGAGTGGTTCGGGCACGGCGAGCGTGCGCCCGAAGACACCGGGCTCCTCGGCGGGCAGGCCGAGTCCCTTGCTGCAATGCACCCGGTCGGGGCCGTCGAAACAGGCACTGCGGCCGGGGAATTCCTGGCCGAGGTCCCAGCCGGTGACGGTGCTGCCCGGCGCGACGTCGGGCAGCACGACCCGGTGCCGGATGTCGACCCGCACCGGGGCGTCGCGCACGCTGTAGTCGTCGAGGGTGAGTTCGCTGATCCCGAACTGGCCACCGCTGGTCCCGGTTTCGGTGCGCGCGGCGGTGATCATCACCCAGTCCGTCTCGCCCGCGGGCAGCGGAACCGTCGCCGGCGCACCGGGTTCGGTGATCCGCGCCGAGACGGTGCCGCGGGAGGTACGGACCTCCACCCACTTCACCGGGTCGCCGAGCGCGGCGGCGGTGGTGGTGAACCGCAGCGAGCCGACGGTGATCGGCTTGTCCAGGTCGAGCCGGAGCCACTGGCCGAGCGCGGGTTCGGCGCCGTTGCTGATCCAGGCGGTGCTCGGGTCGCCGTCGACGGCGGCGGCGGTCGAGCTGCCGGGCGCGGCGCCGCCGATCTGGGTGGCGTCGGCGGCGGAACTGGACGCGGTCACCTTCGCGCCGGACCATTCGCCCCGGACGAGGGGGGTGCCCTCGACCGGGTAGTCGGGCACCAGGTTGTGCGTGCGGCGGGCGTCATCGGCGGCGCGGACGGCGGAGTTGTGGTTGTCGACCCGGCCGAAATCGGCCTCGCGATCCATCGGGGTGTCGGTCAGCAGGACCGGCTTCGGCGGCAGCCCGGCGCGCGCGGCGTCGGCGGTGAGCAGCACCGGGGCCGTGGGGTTTCCGGTGTCGCGGCGGATGCGCTCGAGCACCTCGGGACCACCCTTGACGACGGGCACGGCGTCCAGCGGCACGGTGTACGCGCCCGGGAATCCCGGCGGCGCGCCGGTCCCGCCGCGCACCGTCACCGGGGTGCCCGGCGAGGGCACCTCGACCCGATAGATCTCGATCGCCGGGTAGGCGGGCTGGAGGTCGTTGTCGACGACCAGGCCCGCGTCGGCCGCGCGCGGCCCGATCAGGTCGCCGAATTCGGCCGCCTTCGTCAGCCCCGGCGAGCCCTCGATCGCCCGGTGCGCCAGCATCGGCCGGGTCGAGCGGGAGGTCTCGGGGTCGAGGTCGTTGCGCAACACCAGCACGCCGATGCCCTGATCGGCGAGGGTGGCGGCCAGCCCGGTCGACGGCCTGCCGTCGGCGATGAGCCGCTGCACCGAATCCATCGCGCGGATGGTGCCCGGCGGATTCAGCGGCACCGAGTCGCGCACGGCCCAGGGCGTCTCGGCCAGGGCTTGCAGCGGTTCGTCGCGGGTCAGGCCCCAGATCTGACTGCCGAACGGCGCGCCTGGCACGACCAGCGCGCGGGTGTCGGCGGCGTTGTCGGCCAGCCACTCGGCGGTGTCGGTCCAGTACGCGGGCACCCGGTCGTAGGCGCCGCGCGGCGCGAGCTTGCCGGTCCAGGCCAGCGAGGTGGCCAGCGTGAGCGCGGCCAGGATCAGCGCGGCGACCGCGACAATCCGGTCCCGCTCCGGGTGGGCGAAGGTGTTGCGCCACTCGCGCAGCGGCACCGAGGCGGGCAGCGGCACCCGGCCGAGCAGATGGGCGAGGCCGACCACCAGTGGCAGCCGGATCAGCGGCTCCAGCTTGTGCACATTGCGCAGCGGCGCGCCGCCGGAGTCGAGGAACACCCGCACCGACTCGGCGAACGGACCGCCGAGCGCGCCGACGTAGCCCGCGCAGATACCGGCCAGCCCGACCAGCAGGATCAGCGTGAACCGCCCCCGGTACGGCATGGACGATCGCGCCAGCCCGGCCATGCCCGCCGCGGCGAGCAGCCCGGTCGCCAGTACCGCGGCGGGCTGGGTGACCAGCACCGCGCCCGCGATCCGCTCCGGCGAGACGAACGGGGTCCAGCTGTCGGTGCCGCGCAGCACCTCGGCCAGCGAGGCCCACTGCGTCGTCACCCCCGAGGACTCGATGTAGTCGAGGAACGGCGGGCTCACCTTGCCGAGCAGCAGCAGCGGCACCACCCACCAGAAGGTCGCCAGCACCAGCAGCGGAATCCACGCGGCCGTGAACCGCCACCAGCGCCGATTCGGCCGGTAGGAGGCCCACCAGAGCGCGGCGGGCAGGAACGCGGCCACGGTCGCGACGGCGTTCACCGAGCCCATCAGAGCCAGTGCGAGCGCGCTACCGGCGGGTGAGAGCGCACCGCCACGCCCGTTCCCCTTGGTCGCTGCCGCATCGGGCCCGCCCGCATCTCGCCGGTTCCGTACCGCGACCCCGAGGGCGGCCGGTGCCAGCAGCACCCACGGCGCCAGCATCATCGGCAGCGTCTCCGAGGAGATCGAGCCGAGCGTGGTGAGCACCCGCGGCGACAACGCGAACGCGATACCGGCGATCACCCGCGACCCGCGCGCGCCGATCCCCAGCACCTCGCACAGCTTGACGATGCCCCAGAACCCGGCCAGCAGCAGCAGCGCCCACCAGACGCGCTGGGTCACCCACGCGGGCAGCTGCAGCAGATGACCGGCGGAGAAGAAGGTGCCGTGCGGGAAGAAGTAGCCGTAGGCCTGGTTCTGCACCTGGCCCATCGGAGCCTGACTGCTCCACAGGTGCGATGCCCGTGCGAGGAATCCGAGCGGGTTCTGAGCGAGGTCGTACTTGGTGTCCGCGACGGTGAGCCCTGGCGCCTGCGCGAACGTCAGGACGAAGGCGGCTACGACCGTGCCGACGAACCAGCGCCAACCCAGTGGAGCCGTGTCCGGGTGCCCCGCTAGGGGGCGTGACGCGCGGGCGTCGGACTCAGCGGCTGCCGTATTCAGGAGCGTTGAGCAGCGAGGAATCCTTGTCACCGCTGCGGTCGATCGAGGGCGCCGAGTTCTGCTGCACCGCGGCCGTGATCGCGAAGACGGCGATTGCGCTCAGCAGGGCGCCGCCGACCGCGCTGGCAACAGCCGGAACAGCAAACTTCATCGCGCACTCCAATACGCTCGACGTCGGGGTGGTACCTCGGCCAACCTAGCAGGTGTCGGCCGCCAGGTCAGTGATCGGGCACGTCGCAATGCAGCGCGCCGAGCAGTGTCCGGAATTTGGCGGTGGTCTCGGCGAGCTCGGCCGCGGGATCCGACGCCGCCACGATCCCGCCGCCCGCGCTGGCGCGCAGCGTGCGCCCGTCGGCCGCGAGCTCGGCGCCGCGGATCGCGACGACCCATTCGCCGTCGCCGTCGTCGGCGCACCAGCCGACCGCGCCGCCGTAGAAGCCGCGGCGCGGTTCGTCGGCGGTGATCGCGGCCAGCGCGGCGGCGAACGGCGTCCCGTTGACGGCGGGTGTCGGATGCAGCAGCAGCGCCAGGTCGAGCGCGGTGGTCGACGGGTCGCGCAGTACGCCGTGGATCGGGGTGGCCAGATGCCAGACCTGTTCGGTGCTCAGCAGTTCGGGCGCGTCGGGGATGTGCAGCTCCCGGCAGACCGGGGTCAGCTGCTGCCGGATCCACTCGATCACGTACCCGTGCTCGTCGTGGTTCTTGGCGCTGGACAGCAGCTCCCGGGCCTGCGCAGCGTCGGCGTCCGGATCGGCGCGCCGGGGCAGCGTGCCCGCCAGCGGATGCAGGCTGACGCGGGTGCCGTGCCGTGCGACGAGCACCTCCGGCGTCGCGCCGAGCAGCGTCTCGCCCGGTCGCCCGGCCGCCGTCAGGTCCACCGCGTACACAGTGGCGTTGGGATGCCGGGTCAGCAGCTGACCGGCGACGACCTCCGGTTCCAGCGGCGCGTCGGCCTCGATCAGCAGGGTCCGCGCGGCGACCACCTTGCGCAGCTCGGTGCCGGGATCACCGAGCTGTTCGACCAGCTTCGTCACCCGCGCCACGTGCTCGGCGGCGGTGGGCAGCTCGGCGACGACCCGAACGGCGGGCAGCGCGGGCAGCGCGGCGGGCCGCCACGGTCCGGCCGTGTGCAGCGCGGTCTCCGGCTGCCACAGCGCCGCGGGCTCCTCCGGGTCGAACGGCAGCGCGCCGACGATCAGCCGCGGACCGGTCCCGCTGCCGGGCGCCGTCCACCGGCGCAGCGTGTCGACCGCCTGCCGCGGGTCGGGGTAGCTGGCGCGCACCCCCGCCGCGCGCAGCACCCCGTCGGGGCGGGCCAGCAGGAATCGGTTCATGGTGGTTCGACCATAGCCGCGCCGACCGTGGCCGGGAACGGGGGAGCGATCGAACTCTCAGTGCTCCGGTGGCACCAGCAGAACGGGCCGGTGGCCGTGCTTGAGCACCGCCTCGGCCACGCTGCTGTGCAGCAGCGCGCGCAGTCCGGTGGCGCCGCGGGTGCCCGCGACGATGATGTCGACGTCGAGCTCGTCGGCGCAGTCCACGATCGCGTTCCAGATGGTCGTGGTGCACTCGGCGGTGCGCGGTTCGGCGTGGATGCCCGCCAGTTCGGCCAGGTGCACGCCCTCGGCGTTGATCTTGCGGGCATCGGTGTAGGCGATGTCCTCGATCTCCTCGTCGGGCACCCAGTCCGGTTGCATCACCCCGGCCAGCCCGGAGATGCGGGCGGCCTGGCGCACCATCGGTTCCCAGGCGGTGAGCAGGATGGCGCGCTCGGCGGTGAGGAAGCGGCCCGCGTACTCGATGGCCCGCTTGGCGTGTTCGGAACCGTCGTAGGCGATGAGCATCCGATCGCAAGCCATGACGACCTCCTGCGCTGGTACAGCGTCTCGTGCAGTCAGATTACCCCCGCCCGACCGGGTCCAATCGGATCCGGTGCCGCGGGTCGGGCCCGGCCGGGACTACCGTGGAGCGCATGCGGAAATCGCCTGTGGTCGTGTTCGCAGTCCTAGCCGCCGTCGCCACCGCCTGTTCGGGAGGATCGTCGACCGAGACGACACCGACGGCGAGCGGCACCGGCGTCCCCTCCGCCGCGCAAGGGGGTGACCCGACCTCGCCGGTGACCGGCACGCCGGCGCAATCCGCCTGCGGCGCCGACTATCTCGCGAAACTCACCCAGCGCGAGAAACTCGCGCAGCTGCTGACCGTCGGCATCACCGGCTCGGCCGACGCCACGAACGTGGTGAGCACCGAGCAGGTCGGCGGCATCTTCATCGGCAGCTGGACCGATCCCGGCCTGCTGAACAACACCCAGCTGGACGCGGTGAAGGCGCTGGCCAAGGCGCCGCTGATGGTCACCATCGACGAGGAGGGCGGGCGGGTCTCGCGCGCCAAGAACCTCATCGGCGTCGCGCCGTCGGCCAGGGAGATCGCGCAGACCCAGACGCCGGAGCAGCACTATCAGAACACGCTGACCAGGTCGAAGGCCCTCGAGGACCTCGGCGTCACCGTCGACTTCGCCCCCGATGTCGACGTGAGCAGCCAGCCCGCCGACAGCGTCATCGGCGACCGCTCCTACAGCGACGACCCGCAGGTCGTCACCGAGTACGCGGGCGCCTACATCCGCGCCTCCAACGAGGTCGGCCTCGGCGCGGTCATGAAGCACTTCCCCGGCCACGGCTCCGGTTCCGGCGACTCGCACACCGGCGCGGTCCGGACGCCGCCGCTGTCGGAGCTGCAGAACAAGGACCTGGTCCCGTTCCGCAATCTGGTGAACTCCGGCGCGGCCGTGATGGTCGGCCACCTCGACGTGCCCGGCCTGACCGAGCCCGACGTCCCGGCCAGCATCAGCCCGGCCGTGATGTCGCTGCTGCGCGAGGGCACCGGCTACGGCGCGCCGCCGTACAACGGCCCGATCTTCACCGACGATCTCGGCGGCATGGCGGCCATCACCGCCCGCATGTCGATCTCCGACGCGGTGGAGGCGGCGCTGGTCGCCGGCGCCGACAATGCCCTGTGGATCAGTACCGACGCGGTGCCCCAGGTGCTCGACCGTTTGGAACAGTCGGTGGCGAGTGGCAAACTGCCCGCCGACCGGGTCGACGCCTCCGTGCTGCGGATGGCGCGCTACAAGGGCGTACAGCTGGGCTGCTGAGGCGGTCCGGCGACTGTGCGGCAAATGGGCACGGGCGAACTTACCTTGGAGTAATATAGGGGTTCACCCTGCGGTAGGAGAGTGGATGGCGGGCGGAACGAAGCGACTTCCCCGGGCGGTTCGTGAGCAACAGATGCTCGACGCCGCCGTCGAGGTGTTCGCACGCAAGGGCTTCCACGACACCTCGATGGACGCCATCGCCGCCGAGGCGAAAATCTCCAAGCCCATGCTCTACCTGTATTACGGCTCCAAGGACGAGTTGTTCCGGGCCTGCATCCAGCGCGAGGGCCTGCGCTTCATCGAGGCCGTCGCGCCCGCGGGCAACCCGCAACTCACCCCGCACGAGCAGGTGCGCACGGCGCTGGAGGGCTTCCTCGACTTCGTCGACCGCAACCGGCAGTCGTGGCAGGTGCTCTATCGGCAGGCAATCGGTCAGCAAGCTTTCGCGTCCGAGATCGACAACGCGCGCGAGCGTGTCATCGAGCTCACCGCGAAGCTGCTCGAGTCCAGTGCCAAGCACGCCGATCCCGGCACCAATTTCGAGGTCGTCGCGGCCGCGGTGATCGGGGCGGGCGAGGCGATCGCCGACCGGGTCGCCGGCGGCCGGATCGAGGTGGCCGAGGCCGTCGACCTGCTCGACGATCTGGCCTGGCGCGGCCTGGCCGGTCGCAAGAAGGCGGAATAGCCCGCCACCGGTTGCTCGCGCTCGTCCGACCTGCCATCGTGCTCGACAGCGGGCGCTGAGGCGCGGCCATCGTCGGACCGGGCGGGGCCGCGGCGCGGGCGCCCGGGAGTTCCACGACAGACGGGGTGGCAGTGTTCGGTGTGTTGAAGCCGTGTGCGCACGGCGCGGCGAAATACGGCATCGATCCGGGGCAGTGGCAGGCGCACATGTGCGGGCTGTGTCTCGGCCTGCGCGACGGGCACGGACAGCTGGCGCGCGCGGCGACCAACACCGACGCGATCGTGCTCAGCGTGCTCACCGAGGCTCAGTCCGGTGACGCCGACGCCCGCACCACCGCCGGGCCGTGCCCGCTGCGTGGGATGCGCCGGGCCTCGGTGGTCGCGGCCGACGCGCCCGGCGTACAGCTGGCCGCCACGGCCTCACTGCTGTTGGGCGCGGCCAAGATTCGCGACCACGTCGACGACGGCGACGCTGGTCGGCTCGCTCGCCGTCCGATGGGGCGGGTCGCCGGGATCTGGTCGGCGGCCGCCCAGGCGCAGGCCGACCGGATCGGCCTCGACGTCGGCCCGTTGTTCACGGCTATCGACAGTCAGGCTGCGCTGGAGGCGCTCGCCGCGGCGAACGGCCCCGGCCGCGTCACCGAAGCGGCGGTCGCCGTTCGGCAGGCGGCGGGGTGGGTCGGCACCGCGTCGTCGCCCGCGAAGCCGCATGGGCCGACCATGGCTCGCACCGACGACTCGAGTACCACGCCGATCACCCTCGATCAGCTGACCGGCCCGACCCAGCTCTGTGCCGCCACCCTCTTCGGCCACACCGCCACCCTGGCAGGCCGCCCGGAAAACGTTGCGGCCCTGCAGGAGATCGGTCGCCACGTCGGCCGCATCGCCCACCTCGCCGACGCCATCGAAGACCTCGAACGCGACCGCCTGCGCGGCCGCTTCAACCCACTCGAAGCCACCGGCACCGAGATGCCGCGCGCCTATGATCTGTTGCGCGAGAGCGAATCGCGCATCCGCGCGGCCGCCGCCGAGGCGGAGCTCGACCAGCTGCCCACCGTCCGCTGGGCGCTGCTCGACCCGCTGTCCGCACTGCTGCGCCGCCTGGGACAGGGCCTCGGCCTGGCCGTCGGCCATGTCTGCCGCACATCGCCTGTCGCGCAACAGCATGCGCCGTACCAGTTCCCATCCCGGCCCGGGCGCAGGCCGACCAGGAGGCCCGGCCCGCTCAAGGCGGGTGGGCTGATCCTGGGCGTCTACTGCACCGGCGTCGCCTGCTGTGTCGACCACACCAGTCCCTGCACCGGCGAGCAGAAGGACGCCTGGGCCAAGCGCTGCGACTGCGGCGAATGCTGCGACTGCGGTGACTGCTGCGGCAACTGCTGCGGTGAGGACTGCGGGTGCGGCGACTGCTGCAGCTGCGACTGCAACTGCTAGGAAACCCTCACTCGCACTTCACGATCGGGATCGGGTCGTACTTCACGGTCCGGGTGTGCCGGGAGACCTGGGCGCCGGTCTTGCGATCGGTGATCACCCTGGTGTCGGAGATGGTGAACCCGGGCGCGCCCTCGGAGGCGATGCAGTCCTTGCCCTTGGGCAGGGTGATCTCCTGCGGCTCGGTCGGCTTCGACTTCTCGCCGGTGATCGATTCCACGTCGACGGTCTTGGTGCCCCACAGGCGCACGGTGATGTCCGAGCCCGTCGCGACCGCCTGGATGTAGACGCCGGTCGCGGTGGTGTTGCGGAACGCCAGGTCGATCGCGCCGTCGAACACGGTGGCTTCGCGCGCCGCCGGGTACCGCGAGATGTAGTAGCTGTGCTCGGTGTGGCCCGCGTCCTCCATACCGGCGAAGTAGGCCGCGTTGTACAGCGTGGTGGCGAACTGGCTGATGCCGCCGCCGACCGCCGTGCTCGGCCTGCCCTTGTCGATGATGCCGGACTCGACGTAGCCCTCCGCGGCGGTGCGCGGACCGGTGAACTCGTTGAGCGAGAAAGTATCTCCCGGCTTCACCACCGCGCCGTCGACCTTGGCGGCGACGGTGCGGATGTTCACGCCGGACGGGCCGCTGAAGCCGCCGGTGGTGAACTGGCCGACCATCTCGGTGATGCCGAGCGCGTTGGCGGCGTCGGTGGTGAGCTTGGGCTCGATCCGCTGGTACACCGCCTCGGTACTGCGGTTGCCGGTGGCGGTGAGCAGGGCGGGCAGCTTCTCCAGCGTCTTGGGCCAGTCGACCTTGTTGCCCACCACGGCGGGCACCACGGTCGGCTTGCCAGCGCCGACGGTGAAGGTGGCGTCCTTGGGCTCCACCTCGGAGGCCGCCAATTGCGGTGCGAGCAGGGCGATCGCGGCGTCGTTGTCGATCTTCGGCGCCAGGCCACCGTTCCCGTCGGGCACGAAGCCGAGCACCCCGGCGATCTGCTCCGGCGTGAGCGTGGCGCGAATGTCCTTGCCGCTCACCGTGATCGGCGCGGAGATCGCCGGCGTGGCGATATCGCGCAGCGCGGCCTGCACGGCCTCGGTGCGCACCGCGACGGGCGCGGCCACCACGGGCAGGTCCAGTTCGCTGCTCGACGCCCAGCGCTCGGTGATCGTGGTGCGCGCGGCCGCGGTGTCGAGCACCCGGCCGGGCACCGGCGCGACCGCGACCGGCTTGCCGTTGACGAACCGCACCGTGCCTTCCACGGTCGGATTGTCGTGCGCCTGGAAACCGGCCACCTGCTGATCCAGCGCCGCCGCGTCGACGGTGCTGACCACCGCGACATCACGGGTGCCGAACAGGGAGATCAGTCTGCTCACCGGGTTGAGCGGCTGGTCGCCGACGGCGTCCCAGGTGCCGTCCCAGTCCACCTGCAGACCGGCCGTGGCGGGCACCATGCTGGCCTGCACGTCGCCGATCCGGACCGGCAGCGGTCGCTCGGCCTTGGGGCCGAGCTCGGCGTGCAGGAGCGCGTTCGCCTCGGACTCGTCCATGCCGCCGATGTCGACCCCGGCGACGACAGTGCCGCGCGGCACCTCGCCGTTGCTCAGGGCCAGGTCGGCCAGGTAGGCGGCGGCGCCGACGGCGAACACGGCGCCGACGGCGATACCGATCCGCTTGGCCAGTTGCGGGGTACCGGAGCCGGTCGGCGGCTGCGGCGCCGCCGGGGCGGGCGCAGGCGACCAGCGGTCACGGGTCACGGTGGCTAGGGGCTGGGTGGGCAGGGCGGCGGTGACGTCGGCATCGAAAGTGCGATTTGCTTCGAGCAGCTTGCGTAGTCCGACCTCGCCCCTTGGTCGGTCGGCCGGTCCGCCGACATTCGACTCGCTGGGCACGGAGGTCCTTC
The DNA here is from genome assembly GCF_042882065.1 of Nocardia sp. NPDC058244. Taxonomy (NCBI): domain Bacteria; kingdom Bacillati; phylum Actinomycetota; class Actinomycetes; order Mycobacteriales; family Nocardiaceae; genus Nocardia; species Nocardia sp. NPDC058244. Next base: position 334,070 of record NZ_JBHVWX010000001.1, read on the forward strand.
CGTTGGGTGTTATGGCGTCGTCCTGGATCAGGTGCGCCCGGCCCCAGATGTTTGCGGGGCCTCGGCCAAGGGTAACGGTGTTCGTCGTCCTCGGCACCCTGGCAACAGTGGATGGACAGCAGGAAGGCTCCGCGTAGTTGCCGGGTCGGGGGTCTGGCAACTACACGGAGCCGATCTGTTTATCGCGGCCCGTTCCGGGGCGTTACAGCCGTTTTTCCGGGCAGTTTCGGCGGCCTCCGGCGGCGCCACCGCGCCGATCCGGGCACTCGCGCGGGACAATCGCACGTGAGACTCGACACCAGGTAGCGCGCAACGAGGGAGAACTGATGCAGCTGGGAATGATCGGCCTCGGCCGGATGGGTGCCAATATCGTGCGTCGCATCGTGCGCGACGGGAACACCGCCGTCGGTCACGAACGCCATCAGGGTCACATCGACGAGCTGAAGGCCGAGCTCGGCGACAGCTTCGACGGCAGCACCGACCTGAAGGAATTCGTCGCCATGCTCGATGCCCCGCGCGTCGTCTGGGTGATGATTCCCGCGGGCGCGACCGGCGCCGCGATCGACAATCTGGCCGAGCTGCTCGAACCGGGCGACATCATCATCGACGGCGGTAACAGCCGCTACCACGAGGACATCGCGCGCGCGAAGGCGTTGGCGCCCAAGGGCATCCACTACCTCGACGTCGGCACCTCGGGTGGCGTGTTCGGCCTGGAGCGCGGCTTCTGCCTGATGATCGGCGGCGAGGCCGAGCAGGTGGCCTACCTCCAGCCGCTGTTCGAGTCCATCGCCCCCGGCGTCGAGGCCGCGCCGCGCACGCCCGGCCGCACCGGCGCGCCGACCCCGGCCGAACAGGGCTGGCTGCACTGCGGTCCGGCCGGGGCTGGCCACTTCGTGAAGATGGTCCACAACGGCATCGAGTACGGCGCGATGGCCGCCTACGCCGAGGGCCTGAACATCCTCCAGCACGCCAACGTGGGCGCCACGCAGGGCGACGGCGAGCACTCGGCCGAGGAGACCCCGCTGGAGCACCCCGAGTACTACCGGTACGACCTGGACATCCCGGACATCACCGAGGTGTGGCGCCGGGGCTCGGTCGTCGCGTCCTGGCTGCTCGACCTCACCGCGAGCGCCCTGTACGCCGACCCGAACCTGGACGGCTACAGCGGTCGCGTCTCGGACTCCGGCGAGGGCCGCTGGACGATCGACGCCGCCATCGACACCGCGGTGCCGGTCCCGGTGCTGTCGGCGGCCCTGTTCCAGCGCTTCTCCTCGCGTGGTGAGGCGCTCTACGCCGACAAGATGCTCTCGGCCATGCGCAAGGCGTTCGGCGGCCACAACGAGCTCCCGGGGAAGTAGTCCGTCCAGGGGTATTGACGACGTTTGCCAGCCCTTCGCTGCCCCGGCGGAGGGTCGGTGTGCGCTTTTCGGGCGGATTCGCCGATGCCGAAAAATCTCGGATGCTACCCCCGGTGACCCCTCCTCGAGAGTGAAACGGTAATCTTCCACAAAGATGAGAACACGTTCTTATTTTCCAGGACAACCGTCCAGTCCAGCGGATACCTTCTGGTCAGAGGGGGATAGACCACTCGATGAGGAATTCGTCCCGGCCGACTTCGCCGGGGCTTGGAGGAAAATCATGATCCGGACTTCGCGTATCACCGCGGGCGTCGCCACCACCGCTCTGGTCGTCGCCGGTGTCGGTGTCGCTCTCGGTTCCGGCACCGCCGTCGCGGCTGGCTCCTGCTCGGTCACCAGCCACGCCGAGAAGCGCGATGCCAGCACCGTCGGCATCACGCACGTCTACGACAAGACGGCCAGCGCCGAGCAGATCGGTGTCGGCACCTCGGTGACCTACAAGGTGGTCGTCGGCACCACGGGGATCGGCAATCCCTACGTCAACACCATCACCGACTTCCCGCCGGTCGGCTTCGGGGCCCCGACCAAGACCACCATCACCGCCTACCACGCGATCGGCGGCCAGGTGACCGAGGACGTCACCCCCGAGCCGAACGCCGGTGGCTGGAAGGTCACCAGCACCGGCTGGTTCGTCAACTCCGGCAACCCGGTCACCCTGACCATCACCTACCCGGTGCCGGACAGCGTGAAGGCCGGTCAGCAGGTCACCAGCGGTGGCGTCGGCGTCGCGGGCACCGTGGGTGTCAGCAACGAGATGCCGGGTCTGACCGCCTGCTTCACCGCGCGCGGCGCGAACGCGGGCGAGACCGTGATCGGCAGCCTGGGCGACAACGGCCTCGGCTCCTCCGACGGTCAGCTGAGCTCCACCGGCTCGCTCAGCGACGTCATCTCCGACGTGCTGCGCAATCTGATCGGTAGCTGATCGCGTAGCACCTGGTCGCCGGGACGGTCTCGCGCTGCCGTCCCGGCGCTCTGGGCCCTCGGGCCGCCCCTTCTGTAGTGAGGATTGATGTTCGTGTTCTCCCGTTCCCGCGCGGTCGCGGTGTCGGCCATGGCGCTGGTGCTGCTCTCGGTCGCCTCCGTCGGCACCGCGGGCGCCGACGGTTCCCGGCTCGATCACATCGAGCGGCCCGGGCAGCGGCAGCAGGTGCTGCACGTGTACTCGGCGGCGATGGACCGGGTGATCCCGCTGCAGGTCATCACCGCGGCCGACAACTCCGTCCCGCGCCCGACGCTGTATCTGCTCAACGGCGCGGGCGGCGGTGAGGACAAGGCGAACTGGTACAACCAGACCGACATCGTGCAGTTCTTCGCCGACAAGAACGTCAACGTGATCACCCCCGCCGCGGGCAAGTTCTCCTACTACACCGACTGGCAGCGCGACGATCCCAAGCTCGGCCGCAACAAGTGGCAGACCTTCCTGACCGAGGAACTGCCGCCGATCATCGACGACACGCTGCACGCCAGTGGCGTCAACGCCATCGCCGGACTGTCGATGTCGGCCACCGCGGTGCTGAACCTGGCCATCGCGGCCCCCGACCGCTACCGCGCTGTCGGCGCCTACAGCGGCTGCGCCTCGGTCGCCGACCCGATGGGCCGGGCCTATGTCGACATCGTCTTCGCCCGCGCCGGCGCCGATCCCGCCAACATGTGGGGCGAGCCCGACGACCCGGCCTGGCGCGCCAACGACCCGTACCTGAACGCGGAACGCCTGCGCGGCAAGGCCATCTACCTCTCCAGCGCCACCGGCCTGCCCGGCGTCGCCGAGACGCTCCCGGCCGGCGCGAATCCCGGCAAGGTCATCGGCATGACCGACCAGATCCTGCTCGGCGGCGCCATCGAGGCCGCGGCCAACGTGTGCACCCAGCGTCTGGCCGCCCGGCTCCAGGAACTGAACATCCCCGCCCAGACCGAGTTCCGGGCCGCGGGCACCCACACCTGGAAGTACTGGGAACAGGACCTGCACAACTCCTGGCCGATGATCGCCGCCGCCATCGGCGCCAACTAGAACGATCGGTCGCGTATCGCGGCGTCAAGCCCCGAAAAGTTCTGGATAACAAGCACATTGAACCCAACGATGATGTTGTTAGCTCAGATCATTTGTTCTCGAAAGGCTTGTCATGCAACGTCGTATGGTCCGCATCCTGGTCGCCACCGCAGCCATCGCCGGCATCGCCGCCGGCGCCTCCCCGGCCGTCGCGGCCCCCGCAGCCCCGGCGGTGATCGCCGAATCCGGTTCCGCGGGCACCGGTTCCGCCGCCATCGACCTCCCCCTCGGCCTCCTCAAGCTCCTCGTCTGCGGCCCCTGGGGCTCCACCCAGCCCCACCCCAACCCGATGTGCCGCTGACAACGTGAAACGGCGGGTGGTTTCCGATCTCCGGAAACCACCCGCCGTCGTCGTCTCAGCCCGCGACTAGCGCTCGATGATCGCCACGACGCCCTGGCCGCCCGCGGCGCAGATCGAGATCAGCGCGCGGCCGGAGCCCTTCTCCGCCAGCATCTTCGCGGTGGAGGCGACGATGCGGCCGCCGGTGGCGGCGAACGGGTGGCCCGCGGCGAGCGAGGAGCCGTTGACGTTGAGCTTGCTGCGGTCGATCGAGCCGAGCGCGCCGTCCAGGCCCAGGCGCTCCTTGCAGTAGGCGTCGGACTCCCACGCGGCCAGCGTGGAGAGCACCACGGAGGCGAAGGCCTCGTGGATCTCGTAGTAGTCGAAGTCCTGCAGGGTCAGGCCGTTGCGGGCCAGCAGGCGCGGCACCGCGTAGGTGGGCGCCATCAGCAGGCCGTCGGGGCCGTGGATGTAGTCCACCGAGGCGACCTCGGAGTCCACCAGGTGCGCGAGCACCGGCAGGTTGCGCTGCGCGGCCCACTCCTCGCTCGACAGCAGCACCGCCGACGCGCCGTCGGTGAGCGGGGTGGAGTTGCCCGCGGTCATGGTGGCGTCGCCCAGCTTGGTGCCGAACACCGGCTTGAGGGTGGCCAGCTTCTCCACGGTCGAGCCGGGACGCAGGTTGTCGTCGCGGGTCAGGCCGAGGAACGGGGTGATCAGGTCGTCGAAGAAGCCACGGTCGTAGGCGGCGGCCATGTTCTTGTGCGAGAGGTAGGCCAGCTCGTCCTGCGCCTCGCGGGCGATGCCGAACTCCTTGGCGGTGATGGCGGCGTGCTCACCCATCGACAGCCCGGTGCGCGGCTCGGCGTTGCGCGGGATCTCGATGCCCAGCATCGAGGGCCGCAGCTGGCCGACCAGCTTGACCCGGTCCTTGTTGGTCTTGGCGCGGTTGGCGGTGAGCATCCACTCGCGCATGTCCTCGCTGACGCCGATCGGCGCGTCGGAGGTGGTGTCGGCGCCGCCGCCGATGCCCGACTCGATCCGGCCGAGCGCGATCGCGTCACCCACGGTGACGATCGACTGCAGGCCGGTGCCACAGGCGAGCTGCAGGTCGTGGGCCGGGGTGTACGGCGAGAGCTTGGAGCCGAGCACGCTCTCGCGGATCAGGCTGTGCTCGCCGACCTTCTTGAGCACCGCGCCGCCGACGACCATGCCGAGCCGCTCGCCCTGCAGACCGAACCGGCTGACCAGTCCGTCCAGGGTGGCGGTGAACATGTCCTGGTTGGAGGCCTTCGCGTAGGCCTTGTCTGAGCGAGCGAACGGGATTCGGTTACCGCCAACGATCGCGACCGGGCGCTGGGTCTTCGCGGTCTTGGCCGGGGTCTTCGCCGAGCGGGCTTTGCTTGTCACTCGAGTTCTCCATGGTCTCGTCGGTTCCGGGTACGCCGGGCGTATCGGTTTACATTAAACTTACTCTGGAGTAAGTTCGTTGTCGACACCGTACCCGCAAATGTGATTCACACGGGGGACACTGGGCGAGCACGGTCATACAACACGTCGAGCACAGAGAAGGTAGGAACAGTGGCAGCCAAGAGCAAGGGTGCACCCAACCTCTACGGATCCTTCATCCACTCCGCCCCCGGCGCGTTCCTGGCGAGCAAGCTGGGCCTGCCCCAGCCGGCGGAGCTGCGCCGCTACAAGGCCGGCGAGCCCGCGCTCCCCGGCCCGGTCCTGCTGGGCGGCAAGGGCCGCCTCGCCGAGCCGGTCCGCGCGCTGCTCGCGGACTACACCGTCGCGGATTCGCTCGACTCGGGCACCAAGTACGGCGCCCTGGTGTTCGACGCCACCGGCATCGATTCCATCGACAAGCTCTCGCAGCTGTTCGAATTCTTCCAGCCCGCGATGCGCAACCTCGCACCTTCGGGGCGTGTCGTCGTCATCGGCACCACGCCGGAACTCGTCGGCTCGGTCGACGAGCAGATCGCCCAGCGCGCGCTCGAGGGCTTCACCCGCTCGGTCGCCAAGGAGCTGCTGCGCGGCGCCACCGGCCAGCTCGTCTACGTGCACCCCGAGGCGGGCGCGGCCGCGACCGGCCTCGAGTCCACCCTGCGCTTCCTGCTGTCGGGCAAGTCGGCCTTCGTCGACGGCCAGGTCATCCGGGTCGGCAAGGCCGATTCCGTCGCCCCGGCCAGCTGGGACAAGCCGCTGGCCGGCAAGGTCGCCGTCGTGACCGGTGCCGCCCGCGGCATCGGCGCCACCATCGCCGAGGTCTTCGCCCGTGACGGCGCCACCGTCATCGTCGCCGACATCCCCGCCGCCGGTGAGGCCCTGTCCGAGACCGCGAACAAGGTCGGCGCCACCGCCCTGGCCCTGGACGTCACCGCTCCCGACGCCGCCGAGCGCCTCGCCGAGTTCGCCACCGAGCGGTTCGGCGGCATCGACATCGTCGTGCACAACGCGGGCATCACCCGCGACAAGCTGCTCGCGAACATGGACGAGGGTCGCTGGAACTCGGTCATCAACGTCAATCTCGCTGCCCCGCACCGCATCACCTCCGGCCTGGTGGCCAAGGGTGTGCTCAAGGAGGGCGGCCGCGTGATCGACGTGTCCTCCATCGCCGGCATCGCGGGCAACCGCGGCCAGACCAACTACGGCGCCTCCAAGGCCGGCGTCATCGGCATGGTCGACGCCGAGGCCCCGCTGCTGGCGGAGAAGGGCATCACCATCAACGCGGTGGCCCCCGGCTTCATCGAGACCGCGATGACCGCCGCGATCCCGGTCGGCACCCGCGAGGCCGGTCGCCTGATGAGCTCGCTGCTGCAGGGTGGCCAGACCGTCGACGTCGCCGAGACCATCGCCTTCTTCGCCAGCCCGGCGTCGAACGCGGTGAGCGGCAACGTGGTTCGCGTCTGCGGTCAGAGCCTGATCGGCGCCTGATGACCCAGACGATCACCCTCTCCGAGGTTCCGAAGAACGGCGGGCTGTACGCGAAGGCGGCGCTGGGCGCCGTCCCGCTGCCCGCCCCGCTGTCGGGTCGCAAGCCCACCCTGCCCGACCGCCGCGTCGTCCTGGACGGTTTCCAGGTCGACCCGGACCATCTGGCGGCGTACTGCCACGCGACGGGCCTGCGCTTCAGCGACACCCTGCCGCTGACCTACCCGTTCATCCTGGCGTTCCCGCTGGCGATGCAACTGGTCGTCGCGCGGGACTTCCCGTTCAGCGCGGTCGGCGCGGTGCATTTCGAGAACGTCATCGAGCGCACCAGGGAGATCTCGGTCGCCGAGCCGCTCGATTTCACGGCGCACATCGAGAACCTGCGCGAGCACCCGAAGGGCCTGCTGGTCGACGCGATCACCGAGATCCGCGTCGGCCGGGAGCTGGTCTGGCGGCAGGTCACCACCTTCCTGCACCAGCAGCGCACCTCCCTGTCGGGCGGCCCGAAGTCGGCGCCGCCCGCCGACGAGGTCCCCCCGCCGCCGCTGCGCGTGCAGCGTGTCGATCAGAAGATGATCAACCGCTACGCCGCGGCCTCGGGCGACCACAACCCGATCCACGTCTCCGGACTCGGCGCCAAGGCCATGGGCTTCCCGAAGACCATCGCCCACGGCATGTGGTCGGCCGCGAACATCCTCGGCACCATCGAGGGCCGCATCCCCGAGAAGACCACCTACACGGTCAAATTCGGCAAGCCGGTCTTCCTGCCCGCCTCGGTCAACATCTACGCCGAGCAGGTCGGTTCCGGCTGGGACCTCTCCATGTTGAACCCCAAAAAGGGCTACCCCCACCTCACCGCAACCCTGCGCTGACCCCGGTACCCCACGGGCCGCACCTCCTTTCCGGAGGTGCGGCCCGTTCCGTTTTCGGCGGCCCGATCGGCGGCCGCGAATCCGCCGTTACGTGAATTCGCTGTGAGATTACTCATTTTCGAGAATTGCGTTCGCTGATCAGTTGCGGCACTTCACTTTTCCCGGTCACTTGGTCTACCGACCGGTGCTTTCTTCTCCGAGCTAAGAAATTGCCTGACGCCTGCTGGGCGGGCGATCCGGTGTTGCCGTGACGCCAATATTCCGGGCCGGAAATTCCGGTTACCCTCCGGCATCCGAACAGTCCGCTGCCCCGATTCCGGTCCGTTCCCGTGCCCGGAAACGCGTGTTAGAACTGCTGTGCCCAGTCTGCGGGGCTGGCAAACCTGGGATGTTCGACTCCCCGATCGGGCGGCGATCCTGCTGCTGCCCAGCGCATTTCACCTGATGATCCGTTGGCTCGAAGTGGTGTGGAGGAAGCATTGTGAAGAAGACGATGGCTATCGCGATGACGACGGCGGCCTGGTCGCTGATGGTGGTGCCCGGCCTGGCCGGCGCCGACACCGGCAGCGGCTCGACCGGCAGTGGTGTGATCGACACCGGCAGTGGCATTCTCGGCGACCTACTCGACACCGGCAGCGGCATCCTCGGTGGCAGCTCGGGTGGTTCGTCGGAAAGCGTGCAGCCCTGCAATCGCTCGACCAAGTCCGGCGGGGCGGGCGTCACCACCACCACGCACCAGCTCGGCGTGGCGGGACCGACCTCCTTCGTGCTGTCCTACGAAACCCTCAACATCCCCGACCGGATCCAGGTCTTCTACGAAGGTGGTCAGGTGCTCGACACCGGTTACGTCGGCGACAACCTGAACCAGGGCACTGGCTCCGCCGTCGTCTCCCTCCCCGGCGGCACCTCGACCACGGTGACCGTCCGGGTCAGCGGCCCCGACGACACGCAGTGGGAGTACACGGTCAACTGCCCGTCGTAGTGGCAGGCGACATCGGGCAGTCCGGAACTCTCCGGGCCGCCCGATCTGTATTCAGTGGGTAGAGAGCCGGATTCGTGCTCCACTGCCCTGATTCGTCACTGTGACATGGGGACGGGTGAGGCACGCGCGGCTGTGGTTTCGCACAGCATTCCCCTGGACGAAATCTGGCTACATCCCAGACATCACGCAGAAAACTGGTGGCATGGCGGCACGTTCCCTGTCGGTGTGGAATCGGTCGCTCGATCTCGATGTCCAATGATGGCGGCACCCAATCGTATTGAGATCACCAACCGTTACCGGTTCGAGAAGTGATATCTATCATGGTGTAAACCGAGTGATAGCGGGGAAACCAGATGAGTTCACCGCTGGTACGCCAGGCCGTCATGGCCTCGCCTTGTTGTTTCCTCGCGAGTAGCCCCCGGTTCGATCGATTGATCAGTGCTTACGTGACATTCGAGGTCGATCACTCCGTCCGCGAGGCCTGCGCGCCGATGAATTGATCTGAGGGATCGCATGGTGCCGATCCGCAGAATGACTGGCGCTGGCAATCCTTCAGCATCCGACAGGCGAATGTCCCGAAAACTCGGGGCTGTGGTGCCGACTGACACACGTGTTAGAAACTTCCAGTCGGCAGGGAGGTCGACAATCACCATTCATCACAAGGGGTTTCACTTCATGAAGAAGATCCGCACGCTCGGTTTCGGTCTCGTCCTCGCGGCCGGAATGGCCATGTTCGGCACCGGTATCGCCACCGCCGCCGACGAGCCCAGCACCGGTTCCGCAGAAAGCCTCGCCGCCGTGCTCGAGGCGCTGACCACCGGTTCCGGCGGCGCCACGGACCCGACCGACCCCACCGACCCGGGCACCGAAACCACGCCCGCCGCCCGCGTCACTCCGATCGCCGAGCCCGAGACCGGCTCCGCCGAAAGCCTCGCCGCCATCCTGAAGGCCCTCACCACCGGCTCCGCCGAAACCCCCGACCCGACCGACCCGGGCACCGGCGGCGGCACCGACCCGGGCACGGGCGCCGGCGCGTAGTCGTCATCGACGAGAAGGCCACGTACCGGCGGTGCGTGGCCTTCGATTCTCGCTCGGTCGATGCGGTACGCCCTCTGCTTCGGTCCGTTTGTGCGCACGGGTGACAGGCCCTACTGTGCGGTCGGGCGCACCCGTGTTCGGTCGGTGTGCGCCGGATGATTGTTTCGATGGGGGGAGTGCCATGTCGGCACCACAGTCGCTCACCGTGGAACAGGACGCGGTGCGCTCCTCGACCACCGGAGAATTACCCGCCGGGCATGGTCGGTTCGGTTCCCTGTGGGTTTTCCTCACCGCCTGGCTCGCGTATGCCACGGCACTGTTGGTGAGCAGCCGGGACCTGTTCACCCGGGTGGTGTTCGAGGAGGGTGACGCGGCGACCGTCTCGATCCAGGTGTTCGCCGCGAAGGATTTCGAGCTGCTGGTCGGGAACTATTCCAGGGTCGGATTCCATCATCCCGGGCCCGCGTTCATCTATGTGCAGGCGTTCGGGGAGTGGCTTTTCTACGACGTGCTGCGGTGGGTGCCGTCACCGTGGAACGGGCAGGCGGTCGCCATTCTGCTGCTCAATGCCGCGCTGGTAGCGCTGGCATTGTGGATTGTCTACGCCTGGTATCCGTCGTGGATGCTGGTCGCGGGGCTCGGTGGGGCGAGCTTGTTGTTCCTCACCGTGTATCGCGAGCTGCTCAGCGGTCTCTGGTTTCCCTATGTGTATTTCGCGCCGTTCCTGGTGTTTCTGGTGGCCGTGTCCTCGGTGGTGGCCCGGCGGACCGAACACCTGTGGATCGTCGCGCTCGCGGGCGGCTTGCTGATCCACGGGCACGCGGAGTTCCTGTTCTTCGTGCCATTGCTCGGTGGGGTGCCGCTGTACCTCGCGTGGCGCGGGAAACTGGCGGTCGCCGAGCGGGATTGGTGGCGGTTCGGTGGGGTCGCGGCGGTATTCGCGGCGCCGATCCTGCTCAATACGATCGTGAATTTCCCCGGGGAATTCCCGAAGTACGTCGGGTACGGGGGTGGGCACGGGATCCATCTGCCGTGGACCGCGTTGGCCTACACCGTGCAGTTCTGGGGGCCGAGCCGCATCGTCGGCCTGATCGTCTTCATCGTGCTGTTCGCGCTCGTCGCGCGGCTGGCGCGGGGTGAGAAGTTCCTGGCCAGTGGTGTGGCATTCTGCGCGGCGGCCGCGGCGCTGATGACGGTCTACGCGATGATCGGCATCGATCAGATCGAGGAGGCGTACATCGGGTACTTCTCGTACGCGATCCCGTTGTTCATGATCATGCTCGCCCTGATCGGCCTCACCCAGCGGATCGGGTGGCTGAAATACGCCGTCGCCGGCTTGCTCGTCGTCGGGCTCGTGGTGAGTGGACTGACGAACTCGCTGGCGAATCGACGACACGAAATGATCGGCGTTCCGGCCGCTCTGGACGCGATGGCGGCGGCCGCGGGCGGCAGGCCGATCGTTCTGGAGCGCCGACCGCACGAGGCGTGGGCCGAGGTCGTTCCGCTCGTCTTGGCCGGGGCTCGCGAGGGCGTGCGGGTCTGCGCCGACGATGCCCCGATGATGGAACTGTTGGTCACCGCCGCGTTCGTCTGCACTCCCGACGAATTGGCGACCGGTGCTCGTGTCGTGGTGACGAGAAAGAATGTCGACGCGCCCGCCGGGCTGCTCGTCGGCGAGATCGGCCAGGCGGTCGGTAGTCAGCAGAGCTGGGTGATCGCGGTGGGGTGACGTCGGTGTGTGATCCGATTCGATTGTCCAGTGGTGGGGAGTTATGAAATCTGTCGAGGGGGACGCTGATTCGGCCGACACGGTCGAGCAGCGCGGACGTACCCGTGGTGGTCGGTTCGAGTTTCTGGACGCGCTGCGCGGGATCGCGGCGCTGGCGGTGGTGATCGAGCATTTCACGGACCCGCTGTGGTCGTCGTACGGTCGAATCATCGGCCAGTACTTCAATTTCGGTGTTCTCGGTGTCTTCGCTTTCTTCCTCGTCAGCGGTTACATCATTCCGGCGTCGCTGGAGCGGGGAAGGTCGCTCGGGGCGTTCTGGGTGGGTCGGTTCTTCCGGCTGTTCCCGCTGTTCTGGGTGTTCCTGATCGCGGCGGTGGTGCTGCACTATGTGGGCATGTACGGCGGGCCGCCGGGCTTCATGGTCGACCCGGTGTGGAATCTCGCGACGAATGCCACGATGGCGCATTTGTTTCTCGCCGGGCACTATTCGGAGATTCTCATCGTCGCGTGGACGCTCTCGTACGAGCTGGCCTTCTACGCGTTCGTGTCGCTGTTGTTCCTCGGCGGGCTCAACCGGCGATCGGTGCCGGTGGCCTGCCTGGCGATCGGTGCGATTCCGTTGGCGGCCTTGTTCCTGCCGACCGCGTTGGTCGGCGGGCCCGAGGCGAACCTCGCCACTCGACTGATGGTCGCGGCGGTGACGGTGGCTATCGCGGTCTTCTTCGGGTACCGGGCGGCCGCTCGGGGTAATTCGGCGGGCGTGGCGGTGTTGATCGCGGTGCTCGCTGTCCCGCTGGTGCTCAATCAGCCTGGGGCGTCCGGGTATTCCGCGGCGATCTTCGCGACGATGTTCGTCGGCACGGTGCTCTATCGGATGACAGCCGGCGAGATCTCCGCCTGGGTCGGCTGGGGAGTGTTCGGGATCGCCGCGGGTCTGTTGCTCGCGCCGCGATTCGTTCAGCAGACCGTCTCGGATTCCGCCGGTGCCGCGGAATGGGGTGGGCTGGCAGGTCCGGCCTTCACGATCGTGGTCGCCTATCTGCTGTTCGCGGTGATGCTGCTGCTGCGCCGGTATTCCTTCCCCCGGCCGCTGCTGTTCCTCGGACGGATCAGTTTCTCGCTGTATCTGGTGCACGGCCTGGTGAACAATGCCGTGCCCAAGTGGCCGGAGTCGATCTTCGGCGGCAATGCGGCCTGGCTCACCTGGAGCACGTGGATGGTCGTCGCGATCGGCCTGGCCACGCTGACCTACCACAAGATCGAGCAACCCTTCCTGCGTCTCGGTCATCGGGTGATGGCCAGGAGGGACGCGCGAACCCGGCCGACCCCGGCGCCGATCGCCTGAACCGGCGAACGACTCCCGCCATGGTCCGTGCGGGAGTCGTTCGTTCAAGGCTGGTCAGCGCAGCGCGGCGCCGGTCGGCACCACCACGGCGTAGAGGTCGGCGAGGGTGGCGAGGGCGCTGTCGTGGAGCTGGTCCGCGGTGACGTCGGCGAGGGGGCGGGTGGCGCAGGCGTCGGCGACCACGGTCGGCTTGTTGCCGCGCAGGAAGGCGCCCTCGGTGGTGAAGGTGACGCACATGTGGGTCATGAAACCGGCGATGACGACGGTGTCGTGGCCCGCCGCGTCGACGAGGTCGCCCAGGTCGGTGCCGACGAAGGCGTTGGGGACGGTCTTGACGACGACCTGCTCGTCTTCGGTGGGGGCGACCGCGTCGTGGATGCGACCGATCTCGGCGGTGATGTCGTAGGGGGTGCCCGCGCCGCCGTCGTTGATGACGTGGATGACCGTCGCGCCGGATTCGCGTGCCTTGGTGAGCAATTCGGCGGCGGCGTCGAGGGCGGGCTTCCACTCGGTCAGCTCCATGACGCCCTGGGTGTAGGTGTTCTGGTAGTCGATCAGGATCAGGGTGGAGTCGGCCAGGGCGGCCGGGGTCTCGTCGAAACCGTTGAGCTGGCGGAGGGTGGTCGAAGCCATCGGAAAGCCTTCCTATCGGGGATGCGTTCCACGCTAGGGAGCGGCGGGAATGTCGGCAATGTCATGTAACCTGCAGATTCGGACATGGAGGTGTGGGGTGGCTGATCGGCTCGTGGTGATCGTGCTGTTCGATCGCGTCGACCTGCTCGATGTCACCGGGCCGCCGGAGGTGTTCTCGCTGTTGCAGCGGGAGATGGACGAGCCGACCGGGTATCAGGTGGTGCTGGCCGCCGAGACGATGGCGCCGGTGACCACGTCGGCGGGGGTGCGGGTGCTGCCCGACGTGACCTTCGCCGAGGTCGCGGCGCGGCGGATCGACACGGTGGTCGTGCCGGGCGCGGTGGAGACCGACAGCAGCCGCCGGGTGCGGGCACTGGTGGATCCCGGGGTCGTCTACGCGGTGACGGTGCTGGCGAAGGACGCGCGGCGGGTCGCCTCGGTGTGTGTCGGGGCGCATATTCTCGCGGCCGCCGGGCTGCTCGACGGCAGGCGCGCGACCACCCACTGGTCGACCGCGCAGCAACTCGCGGCCGAGCATCCCGCGATCGAGGTGGACGCCGATCCGATCTACATCCGCGACGAGAACATCTGGACCGGAGCGGGACTCACCGCCTGCCTCGATCTGACGCTGGCGCTGGTGGCCGATGATTTCGGCGACGAGCTGGCGTTGCGGGTGGCGCGGCAATTGGTGATGTATCTGAAACGGCCCAGTGGGCAGAGCCAATTCAGTGTGTCGCTGGAGCCGGTGTCGACCACGCGCCGCATCGACGATCTCCGGCACTACATCTCCGGCAATATCGGTACCCAGCTCACCGTCACCGACCTGGCCGACCAGGCGCATGTGAGTGAGCGGCAGCTCACCCGGATCTTCCGCACCGAACTCGGCATGACGCCCGCCGCCTATCTCGAATCGGCGCGGGTGGAGGTGGCGCGGCACCGGCTGGAGACGACCGACGACACCCTCGCACGGGTCGCCACCACCTGCGGTTTCAATACCGTCGACACCCTGACCCGGGCCTTCCGGCGCCGCCTCGACACGACCCCGACCGAATACCGGAACAGGTTCCGCCTCGGCTGACCGCTATCGCACAGCGTGACGGCTCACCCTGTGACGACGAGTTCTCCTCACGTTCATTTGAATTATGTTTCGCGTAATTCTGTCGTGATAGGAACTCAGTATTCGTCTAGAAGGAGAAAAAATGTTCGACAGCCTGGTCCAGATCCTGCCCATCCTGCTCGCGTTCGCCAGCGGTTCGGCAGCCTGAACTACCTGGGATTTCACGGCGCCCGTCGGATGCGACGGGCGCCGTTTTCCGTCATCTACCTGGCGGGGATCAGGCGGTAGAGCCACCACGGGCGGGACGGGAAGGCCGGGTCGTAGATCCGCAGCAGCAGGCGGCGCTCGATGCCGGTGCTGCGTTCCCGGATGCGCAGGTGACGGCGGGCGATGTCCTGGGGGCGGACGTCGCTGGTCCAGATCGGGTCCCAATCGGGGGACTGGCCGCAGGATTCGGTGATCGCGGTGACCCGCTGGGTCGGCGCCAGCGGGGCGAGCATGCGGAACGCGTGCACCAGCAGCTGCGCCTCGGTGGTCCAGTCGATGAACACCTTCTTGGCCGTCGGGTCGAGGAACATCCATTCGAGCGCGTTCACTCCGGCGCCGAGCCCGGGGAACAGGCGCTGGTATTCGGCGTTCGCGGCGAGCACGTCCATGGTGGGGAAGCGCTGGAAGCACGCCGGATGCGTGAGGCTGGCCAGATCCGTCAGGTCCTCCGCCGTCGGCGCGGCGGGTGGGGTGCCGGAATCCAGGGCGGGCAGGCCGAGCACGAGGATGTGCTTGCGATACCACAGCGGCACATCGAGGGAATCGAAAAGGCGCTGGAGCATAGGGGAATTCGGGACCAGCGCGCCCGACTCGATCTGGCTGATCAGCAGCGGCGCCATCTGCGCCCGCGCGGCCAGCTCGGTTCGCGCGAGGCCCGCCGCCATCCGGCGTTCCCGCAAATACACACTGAGCGCGGTACTTTCACCCATCACGACCCCCGAGCCTCACCCCGACCGACGGCAATTCCCAGGGTACGCCGGGTTCGGAGGGAGAGATCAGGAAAACAGGTCACGAGTGATGCCGCGCGAACCCCTCGTCCGCGCGGCACCGTCGTGAGCTCGGCTACGCGTCGACGGCGTGCGCGGCGACCCAGACCCGGGCCGGGTCGTAGGTGTCGCGGATGTGCTGGAGCCGTTGCCATTCGGTGGTGCCGAAGGCGGTGGCCGGGTCGATCGGGCGGTCGGCGAAGTTCAGGAACGACGTCGCCGCCGCCCAGGGCCGCAGCGCCGCGACGACGCCGGTGGTGGCGGTCTCGCCGAGCGCGGCGAGTTCCGGGGTCGGTGCGGGCGACACCGCGAACAGGGCGTACGCGCCGGCCAGGTGGGTCAGCGCGGCGTCCTGGGGGCGGGCGAGCGCGCCGCCGAGGTGACGGAGTTCGGCGAACATCAGCGGGGTCTGCACGCCGGGGCCCGCCACGGTGAGCAGGGCCTCGACGGCTGCCGGCGGGAGGTCGGTGAGCAGCGCGTGATCGCTCACCGCGGGGGTCGGACCGGGCGGGTCCATGTGCACGTCGAGCAGGGCGGCGGCCGGGATGCGGGCGAAGGTGTCGAGTTCGGGGGCCAGCGCGCGCAGCGGGGCGAGCAGCTCGGCGGCGCGGTCGTCGGCTTCGAGCACGGCGCCGTCGATCACCACCAGAGCGCGTCCGGACAGGAACGGCGGCAGCTCGGGCAGCGGGGGAAACCGCATGAGCCGCACCGCGGTGGTGACCGACTCGGGGACCGCGGCGGTCCAGTCCCGCCACGCGGACAGCACCTCGGGCGCGCGTTCGATATCCCACAGCAGCATGCCCGCGAAGACGTCGGCGAGCGGGAGCAGCTCGAGTTCGATCGCCACCACGACGCCGAAACCGCCGCCGCCACCGCGCACCGCCCAGAACAGGTCGGGGTGCTCCTCGGCGGTCGCCCGCACCAGCGATCCGTCGGCGGTGACGATCTCGATCGCGCGCACAGCCGAGCTGGCCAGACCGTGTTCGCGGCCGTAGAACGACAGGCCGCCGCCGAGCAGGTACCCGGCCACCGCGACATCACCGGCGCTGCCGTGCAGGGCGGTGAGTCCGTGCGGTGCCGTCGCCGCGAGCACATCGCGCCAGAGCGTGCCGCCGGTGACCCGCGCACGACGGGCGAGGGGATCGACGGTGACGCCGGTCAGCGCGTGCAGCCGGAGCAGCAGCACGTCCTGGAGATCGGCGAGGGCGGCGGCGGCGTGTCCGGTGCTCTGCGGCGCGATCCGCAGACCGAGCGCGGTGGCGGCCCGGACGATCTCGACGACCTCGTCGACCGTGCGCGGCACCGCCACGGCGGCGGGGCGCTGCCGGACGGCGAGGTTCCACGGCGTGCAGGCCGCGTCGTAGCCGGGGTCGCCGGGCAGGAGCGCGAGGTCGCGCAGGGCGGTCGTGGTCGGGTTCATGGTCGGTCCTTCGGATCGGAGGGAGTGGGGATCACGAGCGCGCTGAGCTCGACGAGCGTGCCGGGTAGCGCGAGGTGCGCGACATCGACGAGGTCGACGGGCACCGGGGCGCCGTCGAGCCATTCCATGACGAGGTCGGCGAGATCGGCGGCGTCGGCGGGAGCGCGGGCGCTGACCCGCAGACGCACGATCGATGACGCACCGAGCCCGTGCGCGGCCAGCGCCGCCTCGAGCCGCTCGAACGCCAGGCACAGCTGTGCGGCGGCGTCCTCGGCGTGCACGAGGCGGCCCGACTCGTCGACCGAGTTCGTCTCGATGGTGATGGTCACGTGCTCCAGATTCGCGCGTTCGCCCTGGTCGGGGCCATCCCAGCCGTCTGGGGAAGCGGATATCCCAGCCATCTGGGATATGGCGGCCTATGGTCCGCGGCGCATACTGGGGACCATGCGCAGCCGGCTTCTCCCCGAGCGCGTGCGGAGCGATCTGGATGTGCTCTCACGTGCCGGTCTCGATCTCGACGAATTCCTCGTCGAGGCGACCGACGCGGTGCGCCGGGCGGTACCGGCGGTGGCCGCGTGCGTCGGCACCCACGATCCCGCGACGATGATGCTCACCAGCGCGCGCAAGTACGGGTCGCTGGTGTCGGCGAACGAGCACGACCGGCTCTTCGGCCTCATCGAGTACGGCACCGAGGACGCGACGTCGTTCCGCTCGCTCGCGGTCTCCGACCGGCGCGCGATCGGCATGCAGGCGGTCCTCGGCGACGACATCGACCGCTGCGAGCGGATGTCGCGGCTGATGCGCCCGCTCTACGGCTTCGCCGACGAAGCGCGACTGGTGTTCCGGGACGCTTCGGGCGCGTGGGGGTGCCTGGCGCTGTTCCGCGGCACCGACGACCCGGCCTTCGTCGACGACGAGGTCGACTACCTCGCCTCGCTGTCCGGCGCGTTCGCCCGCGGGGTGCGCGCGGGCGTGCTGACGCGGCTCGCCGACGCCCCGGAGCTGGGCGCCGAGACCGCGGGTCCGGCCGTCGTCATCGTCGACGCGAACGACGAGGTGTCCCAGATCAGCCTCGGCGCCGAGGAACGCTTCGCGCAGTTACGGTCGTCGGTGCACAGCGGTGACCCGCTGAGTCTGGTGATCTCGCTGGTCAGCGCGGCGCGGCGGATGCTGGGGACACCCGGCGTCGCGATGCCGAGGGCGCGGGTGCGGACCCCGTCCGGGGTGTGGCTGGTGCTGCACGCGTCACCGCTGGCCGGGCGCGACGGCGCCGTCGGCGATGTCGTCGTCACCATCGAGGAGGCGCGGCCGCCGGAGATCGTCACCCTGGTCGTCGCCGCCTTCGGCCTGACCCCGCGCGAGCACGACGTCACCCGTTTCGTCCTCCAGGGCGTGGAGACCAAGGAGATCGCCGCGGCCCTGCACGTCTCGGCCTACACCGTCCAGGACCACCTCAAGTCGATCTTCGAGAAGGCGGGCGTCCGCAGCCGCCGCGAACTCATCGCCCGCGTCTACTTCGACCAGTACGTCCCCCGCATGGGCGCCGAGGTCGGCCCCTCCGGCTGGTTCGCCGGCTAGACGGAAGACAGAAAAACGGTCCGGAGTCAGAAGACTCCGGACCGTTCAACTGGTCTCGCGAGAACATGGGTAACTCACCGGGAACCGGCTAACTCCCCACGCCACTTCCCGCCGGCCGCGTACCAGGCCGAAGACTCACCTGAGTCTGGCCAGAATTCGCGGGGAGGCGGATCAGAAGGCGGCCTCGTCCAGTTCCATGATGTCGTTGTCCAGGTTGGCCAGGATCGCGCGGGTCGCGGTCAGCTCCGGCAGGACGTTGCGGGCGAAGAACTGCGCCGAGGCGACCTTGCCGGTGTAGAAGGCGACGTCGGAGCCGGTGGCGCCGTTGTCCAGGGCCGCCAGCGCGATCTCGGCCTGCTGCAGCAGCTGCCAGCCGATGAACAGGTCGCCGACCGCCATCAGGAAGCGGACCGAACCCAGGCCGACCTTGTACAGCTCGGTCGGCTGCTCCTGGGCGCCCATCAGGTGGCCGGTCAGGGTGGCGGCCATGGTCTGGACGTCCTCGAGCGCGGTGGCGAGCAGCTTGCGCTCACCCTTGATGCGCTCGTTGGCGCCCTCGGCGTCGATGAACTTCTGGATCTGGCCCGCCACGTGGGCCAGGGCCACACCGCGGTCGCGGGCGATCTTGCGGAAGAAGAAGTCCTGCGCCTGGATGGCGGTGGTGCCCTCGTAGAGGGAGTCGATCTTCGCGTCGCGGATGTACTGCTCGATCGGGTAGTCCTGCAGGAAGCCGGAGCCACCGAAGGTCTGCAGCGAGTCGGTCAGGTACTGGTAGGCGCGCTCGGAGCCGACACCCTTGACGATCGGGAGCAGCAGGTCGTTCACGCGGAACGCGACGTCCTTGTCCGCACCGGACACCGCCTCGGCGATTTCCGGGTTCTGGTGCGCGGCGGTGTAGAGGTAGATCGCGCGCAGGCCCTCGGCGTACGCCTTCTGGGTGGCCAGCGAACGACGCACGTCCGGGTGGTGGGTGATGGTCACGCGGGGCGCGGCCTTGTCGGTCATCTGGGTCAGGTCGGCACCCTGGACGCGGGTCTTGGCGTACTCCAGCGCGTTGAGGTAGCCGGTCGACAGGGTCGCGATGGCCTTGGTGCCGACCATCATGCGGGCGTTCTCGATGACGTCGAACATCTGCGCGATGCCGTTGTGCACCTCGCCGACCAGCCAGCCCTTGGCGGGCACGCCGTGGCCGCCGAAGGTGACCTCACAGGTGGCCGAGGCCTTGATGCCCATCTTGTGCTCGACGTTGGTGACGAACACGCCGTTGCGGTCACCGTAGGTCTCGGTCTCGAAGTCGAAGTGGACCTTCGGGACGTAGAACAGCGACAGGCCCTTGGTGCCCGGGCCCGCGCCCTCGGGGCGAGCCAGCACCAGGTGCATGATGTTCTCGAACAGGTCGTCGGAGTCACCCGAGGTGATGAAGCGCTTGACGCCCTCGATGTGCCACGAGCCGTCTTCCTGCTTGACCGCCTTGGTGCGGCCTGCGCCGACGTCGGAGCCCGCGTCGGGCTCGGTCAGCACCATGGTGGCACCCCAGTTGCGCTCGGCGATCTTGGCCGCCCAGCCCTTCTGCTCCTCGGTGCCGTTGTTGAAGAACACCTGGGCGAAGCCGGCGCCCGCGGCGTACATCTGGATCGGCGGGTTGGCGCCGAGCACCATCTCGGACAGCGCCCAGGTGATGGCGGAGGGAGCGTTCAGGCCGCCGAGCTCCTCGACGACGCCGACCTTGGCCCACTCGCCGTCCTCGAGCGCCTTGTAGGACTTCTTGAAGGACTCGGGCAGGGTGACCGTGTGGGTGTTCGGGTCGAAGGTGGGCGGGTTGCGGTCCGCGTCGGCGAACGACTCGGCCAGCGGGCCCTCGGCCAGGCGACGGACCTCGGAGAGCATCTCCTTGACGGTGTCGGTGTCCAGGTCACCGAAGGTGCCCGCGTCGAGCAGCTTGTCGATGCCGAGGACCTCGAAGAGGTTGAACTCGAGGTCGCGAACGTTTGCCTTGTAGTGGCCCATGTGAGTACTCACTCTCCGTTGAGTTCTGGTGCGGTCGGTTGTCTGCCGTTCCCGCCCTGTGACGTCCACCGGGGTAGCCTTGCCGGTTTTCCGCATGCTACTCGCGGGTAACTTATGGACCATATTACCGGTGAGTAATCGTCTCGGCAAAGGGGCTGGGGGCAATGTGACGTGAAAAACACGCACGGGCGCCGAAACGTTGCTCGCCGCGGCGGCGGGGCTACCGTGAGGTGTGCGCATCGAGACGAGTGCCGGACCCGCCGAGATCGAGCTCGACGAGGTCGCCGACCCGGCTTTCCTGCTGGTGATCACGCACGGCGCCGGTGGCGGTGTCGATGCGAAAGACATTCTGGCAGTACGTAATTCGGCGATCGAAGCCGGTGGCGCGGTGGCCAGGGTGGTGCAGCCGTACCGGGTGGCCGGGCGCCGGGCGCCGGGGTCGGCGGACAAGCAGGATGAGGCGTGGCTCGAGATCGTGGCCGCGCTGCGGGCCAGGTTTGCCGGGGTGCCGATTGTTCAGGGGGGTCGCAGCAACGGCGCGCGCGTGGCGTGTCGCACCGCCGTGGCGGTCGGCGCGCGCGGGGTGATCGCGCTGTCGTTCCCGTTGCATCCGCCCGGGAAGCCGGACAAGAGCAGGCGGGCGGAGTTGCTCGCGCCGGGGGACATCGAGGTCGTGGTGATCAACGGCGGCAGCGACCCGTTCGGCGTGCCCGATCCGGCCGATGCCGCCGAGGTGAAAGTGATCCCCAAGCAGGCACATTCGTTCCGCACCGGGTTCGACGTGATCGCCGCGACAGTCGAACCCTGGTTCGCCCGCTGGCGCTAGGCTGGCCGCGCAAGCACGCTTCGATCGAGGCAGGGGGCACGGCATGAAGGCGCTCATCGTCTGCACGTCCAAGTCGCACGGCAACACCAGGAAGGTCGCCGACACCATCGGGTCGGTGCTCGACGCGCGGGTGGTCGACCCGTCGGAGATCACCGCGGCCGAACTCGCCGGTTACGACCTCGTCGGATTCGGGTCGGGGGTGTACTGGATGGCCCTGGACGCGCGCCTGCGCGAGTTCGTCGACGCGCTGCCCGCCGGGCAGGGGCGCGAGGCGTTCGTCTTCGCCACCAGTGGCTTGCCCGAGCCGAAATTCCGGCCCTACCTGCGTAATCTCGGTGACCAGCTGACCGAGAAGGGCTTCGAGGTGGTGGGCGGGTTCGCCTGTCGTGGACTCGACACGATGGGTCCGCTGGCGCTGGTCGGCGGGCTCAACAAGGGCCGTCCCAGCCCCGACGATCTGACCTCGGCGCGCGGCTTCGCCGAGCAGCTACGCGGTCGGTTCGCCTGATTCCGGCAGGTCCCGTTCGGCCAGGACCAGCGCGTCGATGGCGTCGGGGCCCTCGGTGGGCCGCAGCACCGCGTCGGCGATGCGGATGGTGAGGTGCTCGCCCGCGGCGCCCAGCTCGGCGCGGATGTCGTCGGGCGTGAACAGGATGGCCGGGTCCTGCGGTCCGCCGTAGCCGTCGGTCAGGTTCCTGGTGTCGTGACCGAGCACCAGCAGGACTCCGCCGGGAGAGAGCATGCCCGCGAGTTCGCGCAGCAACGCGCCGCGCTGGTCGGCGGGCAGGTGCACGAAGACCATCAGGATCAGCTCGTACGGCCCGGTGATGCCCGCGTCGGCCAGCTCGGTGATGTCGGCGCAGTGCCAGTTCACCCGCGAACGCACCGAGCGGGACAGCCGGGCCGCGACCGTGCGGCCCTTGTCGATCCCCACCTGGGAGAAGTCGACGGCGTCGATCTGCCAGCCGTGCGTGGCCAGCCACAGGGCGTGGCGGCCCTCGCCACAGGCCAGGTCCAGCGCGCGGGGCAGTGCGGGCGGGGTGCCGCCCGGTTCGTCGGGCAGCAGCTGGATCCGGCGGTCGAGGCCGTAGACGTACTCGACCACCGTGCTGTTCGGCGGTGCGCCCCAGATCAATTCGCTATGGGCATACCGAGCATCCCATTCCGCCGCCGATCCGCCTCCCCGCGATATCTGGCCAGACCTGGGTGCGTCACCGGCTGACGATGCGGCCGGCGGTTGATCGGTGGTCATGTCAGCCCGTCCCCGGTGAGTTACCCATGTGCTTGCCAGACCTATGGTGCCAGGTCTGCGGGTGTCAGAGCCGGGTACGCATCAATACGACGTTGTACTGGGTGTGGATGGTCGTCATGAAGTAGAGGTCGCGGCCCGTTTGGTACGGGAAGATCGACGGGGCGTAGGCGGTGGGGAGTTCGCGGGCGTCGATCAGGACTTCCGGCGCGCTCCACGGGCCCTCCGGCGACGACGCGCGGCGCATCACCACGGAGTTGAACGGGTCGGTGGTCAGTGAGACGAACTGGCCGAGGTACTCGTTGTACATCACCGACAGTTCGCCGACGCCGCCCATGATCGGCGCGGCCGCGTTCACGTCGTTGAGCTTCCAGCCGCCGCCGTCCCAGTACTCGTACGCGCCGAGGTTCTCGATCTGGGCCTCCGGCACCCGGGCGAGGAAGGCGTCGTTGTTGCGGCCCGAGCGGGTGCCGTACTCGTAGACGAAGCCGCCGTCCTTGAGGAAGGCGTTCATCTGGAAGTTGGTGTTGCCGCCCTCGTCGGGGCGCCGGGTGTGCCCGAGGTCGGCCCAGGTCTCGCCGTTGTCGGCGGAGGCGGCCAGGCCGGAGAAGCTGGTGGTCCACTCGCCGGGGGCGTCCCAGGTCTTCACCGACATCAGCGACATGTACTGCACGCCGTTGGCCGAGATGCCCGCGGTCGGGATGCGGCTGATCTCCAGGAACGGGATCTTCGGGCTGGGGATGAGGTCGCGCGCCTGGCCGACCACATCGCGCACCACGCTGTCGAAGAAGACGCCGCCCGCGGGGTCCTTGGTGTGGCTGCGGACCAGGATGTTCGAGCGCCACGCCCAGGTGCTGCCCGCCAGCAGGTTGGGGAAGCCGATGCCGGCGGTGTCGCCGAAGGCGGTCAGCATCTCGCCGCGGCCGTTGTCCCACATGATCCCGAGGTCGGTGCCGAGGACGTTGTAGTTCTGGGTGTTGTTCGGGCTCGCCATGCCGGTGACCTGGAAGACGGCCTGCGTGCGCCCGTGCAGGGCGGGCAGGCCGTTGGTTCCGTTGAGCACCGGGATCGGGTTGATCGCGTTGGGATTCGCGACGGCGGGTGTCGCCCCGCTCACCAGCATGGCCGTGGCTCCGGCGAACGCGGCAAGCAGGATGGAACCGGTCTTCTTCACGGTCGTCGGAGCCTCCGGGTCACGCCGAAATTCGAGCCCGCTTCAGGTTCACCTGTGTCGCGGACCACATTTCGACTATTGGGCGAATCGCAGCGATGCTAACAGCCGATCGGTGTGAGGTGTGGTACATCGGATCGTGGCTCGGCATGAACAAATGATCAGTTGCCTGTCACTAGCTACGATTCAGGGCCTTACGCAGGAGCAATGGCACCTGGGCCGCGCGTTCGGCGGCGAAGGTCGCGCGGGAATTCCGCTGCCAGGATCGGTCGAACAGGCGCTTGGCGGCGGCGACGGCGCGCGGATCGCGGGCCGTGATCCGGTCGGCGAGGGCGGCGGCCGCGGCCTGCGGGTCGTCGGCGACCTCGGTGACGAGGCCGATCCGGGCGGCCTGGGCGGCGTCGATCGGGTCGGCGGTCATGGTCAGCAGCATGGCCTGGTCTATGCCGATGAGCTGCGACAACGTGGCGACGCCCGACATGTCCGGAATCAGGCCGTGGGCGGCCTCCATCACCGAGAACTCCGCCGTCGGCGCCGCGATCCGGAAGTCGGCGGCCAGCGCGAGCTGGAGGCCGCCGCCGTAGCAGCGCCCGTGCACCACGGCGATCACCGGCACGTCGAGGCGGCGCCAGGCCCAGCAGGCTTCCTGAAAAGTATTCGTTCCGCGCCACGGTCGCGGGAGAAATTCCCGGACGATAGCCAGCGGATCGCGGGTGGCCGCCGCGATATCGAGTCCGCTACTGAAACTGGGACCGTTACCGCTGACAATGACGACCCGGGTCTCTTTGTGCTCGGCCACTTTTCGGGCCGCGGCGACAAGATCGCGGAGCATTTCCAGCGTCAGTCCGTTGTGTTTGCCCGGCCGGTTCAAGGCGATATATGCGCGATCGCTGTCGAAGCGCACGGTGATGTGGTCTCCCATGGGGCTACCTTACTCGCGAGTCAGTTATGCGTGGGCAGGACGGTGTGGCCCTCGCGGCGGCGGTGCGGCATGATCCTCCACGGCTGCGCATCGGCCGATGCGCGCCGATCGAGAGGACTCGAGAGTGCGGATCTGTTTGCTCGCCGCGGCGCTGCTCGCCGTGCCGGTGCTATCTGCTTGTGGCGGCGGCGACGAGGCGCCCGCGGTCACCCAGGCGGAGCTGTCGAAGTCGTTGCAGGACAAGGGGCTGACCAATCCGGAGCTGGCCGACTGCGCGGCGCAGGTCTTCCTGGATTCGGGCATGTCGCAGGACGGGCTGCGGGTGATGGTGTCCAACGCGCAGTCCGGTGATCCGGCCAAGCTGCTCGGCCAGGACGACGCCGCCAAGGTGGGCGCCGCGCAGTCCAAGATCGCGGAGAACTGCGTGCACCTGGGCCGCTGAGCCGCGGGCCGTATCGATCGCGGCGATTCAAACCCTCGTCGGGCTCCCACGCCGGTGTTGCACTGGAAACGCCGACGAGAAGGAGCCGCTATGACAACGGAGAGAATCGCCGACCAGGTCTCGTTCGCCTACTGGGTCCCCAACGTCAGCGGGGGGCTGGTGACCAGCGAGATCGAGCAGCGCACCGGCTGGGACTTCGAATACAACAAGAAGCTCGCGCAGACCGCCGAGCGCAACGGTTTCGACTACGCGCTCTCCCAGGTCCGCTACACCGCCTCCTATGGCGCGGAGTACCAGCACGAGTCGACCTCGTTCAGCCTCGCGCTGCTCGGGGCGACCGAGCGGCTGAAGGTGATCGCCGCGGTCCATCCTGGGCTGTGGCATCCGGCCGTGCTGGCCAAGTTCGGCGCGACGGCCGACCACCTCTCCGGTGGGCGGTTCGCGATCAACGTCGTGTCCGGCTGGTTCGCCGGTGAGTTCCAGGCGCTGGGCGAGCCGTGGCTCGAGCACGACGAAAGGTACCGGCGCAGTGCCGAATTCCTCGAGGTGATCCGCAAGATCTGGACCGAGGACGCGGTGAACTACGGCGGCGACTTCTACCGCATCCGCGACTTCACCCTCAAGCCCAAGCCGCTCAACACTGCGGAAAGACCGAATCCCGAACTGTTCCAGGGTGGTAACTCCACCGCCGCGCGCCGCAACGGCGGCCGCTACGCCGACTGGTACTTCTCCAACGGCAAGGACTTCGACGGTGTCACCGAGCAATTGGACGACCTGCGCGCCGTCGCCAGGGACAACGACCGCGAGGTGAAGTTCGGGCTCAACGGCTTCATCATCGCCCGCGACACCGAGCGCGAAGCCCGCGACACCCTGCGCGAGATCGTCGAGAAGGCGAACAAGCCCGCGGTGCAGGGGTTCCGCGACGCCGTGCAGCAGGCCGGGGCCTCGACCACCGATCGCAAGGGCATGTGGGCCGACTCCACCTTCGAGGACCTGGTCCAGTACAACGACGGCTTCCGCACCGGGCTGATCGGCACGCCCGAGCAGATCGCGGAGCGGATCGTGGCGTACCGGGCGCTCGGTGTCGACCTCATCCTGGCCGGATTCCTGCACTTCCAGGAGGAGATCGAGTACTTCGGCGCCAAGGTGCTGCCGCTGGTGCGTGAGCTGGAGGCCGCCGCAACCCCGGTCGCGGCGGGACGCTGATGACCGTGGTGACCGCCGAGCGGATCACCACGGCCGCACAGGCATTGGCGATCGCCGCCGAACTCGCCGCCGACTTCGCGCGCGGCGCGGCCGAGCGGGATCACACGCGCAGGCTGCCGCACGAGGAACTGGATCAGCTCTCGGCCAGTGGGCTGCTGGCGATCACGGTGCCCGCGGCCTTCGGCGGTGCCGACCTGCCGCCGAGCGTGGTCGCCGAGGTGTTCCGCATCCTGGCGAGCGCCGATCCGAATATCGCGCAGGTGCCGCACAGTCACTTCGTGTATCTGAACCTGTTGCGGCTGGCCGGAACTCCCGCGCAGCAGCGGGAGTACTTCGGGCGGGTGCTCGCCGGCGCGCGCATCGCCAACGCGCAGTCCGAACGGGGCGGGGCCACCGTCGCCGACATCGCCACGACGGTGCGTCCGGTCGACGGGCGGTTCGTCGTCGACGGCACCAAGTACTACTGCACCGGGTCGCTGTTCGCCGACGTGCTCGCGGTGCTGACCAGACTCGATGACCCGCAGGGTGTTTCGGGCCGGGAGCCGGGGGAGTACGTGGCCTTCGTCGCCGCGCTGGAACCGGGCGTGCGCATCGTCGACGACTGGGACGCGCTCGGCCAGCGGACGACCGGCAGCGGCACCGTCGAGTTCGACGCGGTGACCGTGGACGCCGACCAGCTGGTGCCGCGCGCCGCCGCGGTGCACGCGCCGACCGGCTACGGCGCGTTCGCCCAGCTGCTGCACGCCGCGATCGACGCGGGCATCGCGCGGGGCGCGCTGGCAGCCGCCGCCGAATTCGTGCGCACGCGGAGCAGGCCGTGGTTCGAAGCCGGGGTCGACAGGGCGATCGATGATCCGCTGGTGGTGCAGCGCTTCGGTGAGCTGGCCGTGTCGGTGGCCGCGGCGGAATCCTCGCTGGTCGTCGCCGGTGCGGCGGTCGACGCGGCGATCCGCGGAACCTCGGCGGCGGGGCACGCCCTCCGTCCCCCGGCCGAGCGGGCCGACGTGGGCGAGCACCAGGACGACGCCGCGCGGGCATCGATCGCGGTCGCGACCGCCAAGGTCCTCGCCGATCGCGCTGCGAACGAGGCGTCGGCGGCGATATTCGAGGTGGGTGGCACGCGCAGCGCCGCGGCCGGGCATCGGCTCGACCACTTCTGGCGCAACGCGCGCACCCACACCCTGCACGACCCGGTGCGCTGGAAGTACCAGCACATCGGCCGGGCGGTGCTGCACGATCGGCCGCCACCGCTGCACGGCGTCATCTGAGCACGGACGAAAGACAGAGTGAGGTACATCCAGTGACAGTGACCGTCGTCGTCGGCAATCCGAAGCCGGCCTCTCGCACCTTGGACGCGGCCGTGCGGGTCGCGCGGGCGCTGCGCCCCGGCGCCGAACCCGAGGTGATCGATCTCGTGACCCTCGGCCCCGGCCTGCTCGGCTGGGGCGACCCCGAGGTCACCGCGGCCGCGCGCGCCGTCGCCGCCTCGGAGCTGGTGGTCTTCGCCAGCCCGACCTTCAAGGCCACCTACACCGGGCTGCTGAAACTGTTCCTGGAACAGTTCGACGGCGGCACCGGGCTGGCGGGCGTGGTCACCGTGCCGGTGATGCTCGGTGCCGGGCCAGCCCACGCGCTCGCGCCGGATCTGCTGCTCAAGCCGGTGCTGGTGGAGATCGGCGGGACCGCGGCGCTGCCGGGGCTCTATCTCGCCGATCGTGGTTTCGCCGAGGACGGCGTCATCGAGGCGTATGCCCAACGCTGGGCGCCCGTCGTCACGGCATTGCTCGAACAGCCCGTGGAGGCGACGAATCATGCATGAGCTCTTGGACTTTCCCGCCGACGGCACCGGCCTGCGCCGCGCCTTCGCGAACTTCCCCAGCGGGGTCGTCGCGGTGTGCGCGGAGATCGACGGCACACCGCACGGCCTGGCGGTGAGCACCTTCGTACCGGTCTCCCTCGACCCACCGCTGGTCTCGTTCTGCGTGCAGAACTCCTCGTCGACCTGGCCGAAACTGGCCGGCGCGGGCCACCTGGGCCTCAGCCTGCTCGGCACCGACCAGCAGGCGGCCGCCAAGGCCCTCGGCGCCCGCAACGGCGACCGCTTCCGCGAGACCGCCCTGCACCGCGGTACCGGCGAAGCCGTCTTCATCGACGGCGCCACCGCCTGGATCGAGGGCGTCCCGGAAACCCACGTCCCCGCGGGCGACCACCTCGTCGTCCTCCTGCGCGTCAACCGCGTCGCCGCGCGTGAGGACCTCGACCCACTCGTGTTCCACGGCAGCAAGTTCCGCACGCTGCACGCGGGCTGATTCGACGACGAAGGCCCTGATCCGACGATCGGGGCCTTCGTCGTCGATCGCGGTGCTGCCTCGAACGCTCGGACAATGTGTTCGGTATCGGTTGTTCGCGGGTGATCGTGGACGGTAGCCTTCGGGCGGGGGGATTCGGACAGTCGGCACGAGCTGCGGAGAGCCGTTCTCGCCCGCCATTTCCACTGTCACACGGGGGTTTTCGAATGTCTCAGATCGATGCGATGCGGGCGGGCGTGCCGTCGCCCTACGCGAACCAGCCCGCGGTTCGGCGATCGACCCGCCTCGCCGGATCCGCCGGGATCGCGCTGGGTAGCGTGCTCGCGGCCTGCTCCGCCGGACTCGTGGTAGCCGGCCTGGTCGATCGCCAGTACCTGATCGTCGTCTGCGTGGTCGCGCTGCTGCCCGGGATTCTCGCCCTCAGCCTGCTCACGGCGTCACGGCGGATTCTGCGTGGCGAGATCAACGGAACCACCAGGGCGATGACGATGCTGGTCACCGCGAGCGGCCTGGTCCTGATGGGAACCGTCGGCGCCGTCATCGAAGGGCCATGGCCCGCGAAGATCCTGATGGTCGCCCTCACCATCGGCACCTTCACCACCGCAGCGTTGGTCAACCGCGCCGACCGAGCCCTGAAGGGTCAATAGCGCGGAAACGACGAAAGCCCCCGGGTGACCTGGGGGCTTTCGTGCTGGAGCCGATGACGGGAATCGAACCCGCGCTGTCTGCTTGGGAAGTAGAAGGATGTGCGGGAATGGCGGTCTGACCTGGGCTGGCCGTTGTGCGTGGGGTACCTCGGCTTACCCTTGCTGACCCTGGCTTGTGGCATGTGTGTGGCACATCGGCAGGGTATCTGCCTGTCGATCGACTCATGTAGTGCCGCGACCGGCTGCGACCACTCGTCACACGGCAGCCTGTTTGAAGTGATTTACATCACTTTCAACCCATCGCGGCGGCGCATACGCAACCAAGTTTGCCGCCATCTCCCCCTTCGCGCCCACCGTTCACCCCCTGCGTAACGCTATTCACCCCCATGCGTATCCACCATCAAATCCCGCGTAACAGCCATCCCCCCCAGCGAAACAGCCAATCACCCCCACAAAAAAGCCATCACCCCCACGTATCCACCATAAAAACCCCAGGCCGTCGATGCACGTCAGAACCCACATCTCAGGATCTGACGTCGACGATGACAGTTGGCGCAAGGGCGCAGAAACATGCTCCAATGGCCTTGGCCCCATTGGTGATTGATCGCCAAAAGGGCGCTGCCCCCAATCTGAGGCAACAGAGAGGGGGCAGCCATGTCCACGAATATCGCGACCCATGAACAAGGACAATCATGCCTGATTTGGATACACCAGGACAGAGCGACCCCCGCCGCAACGTACCCGAGCCCGATCGGCCAACTGACCCGATGGCGTCAGCAGCTTTCTGCGTCGCAGTTTTCACTGCCGTCGGCGTGGTGACGGACTGGGACACAGCGGCGACGGTCCTGATCGCCTGCTTGGCCATGCTCACAGGAAGATAGGCCAGCGAGTGCCTCGGCTTAGGTCGGGTTGCGCATGATGTGGTCTGGTTCCCGGCCTGCCCTTAGGCCTGCCTGTCACATGCCGGGGCTCCTCGCAGGTCAAAGGCGGACGATTGGAACCGAATTCTGTTCAGCAACGTCCAACCAGGCATGACAGAGAATCAGCACGTAGTAGTTCGGCCAGTGCCGCAGTACGAACCGGCGCTGGAACCGCTTCCGACGCCGGTCGGCGCCGATGCGCCTCGGTGGCCAGCCAGTTTCGACCGAGAGGAGATTCCGGTCGAGTAGGTCCGCGGTTGCTGCGTTGGGTAGGCCCTGTGCGGGGTCGGCCTGCGCATGGCGGGGCTGGCTTCCGGCCTGCCCCTTAGGGCCTGCCCTTCGTGCGCAGAGGCTCACGGGTCAAGGGTGGCGATAGCCATCAGCGCAGCTGACGCCAAAGGCGCCCTTGACGCGTGAGGGGCGCACGAACACAATGCAGGCCGACACCGGACAGGGCCGATCCCACGTCAATCGGGGTAGTTCCTTCGCGCGACCGGACCACAGCAAGTCCCTCAGCTGGAACCGGAGACCAAGGCACCCGACCCGCGGCAGAGGCAGTCCGGTAGGGCACCCGACGCGCCCAGCACTGCTCGGCAATGCCAGAAGCGACCAACGAACGGCCATGAGATTCGAGGGCACGCAGGCGATTTCGGTGCCTCGCGGGGCGCGCTGGGGTCGGTCCGCTATCTATCTAAGTAATAGACGAATTCGGCAGTTGTTCGTGATGGTTGTGGTCGGTGACCGGACCCGGGTGGAGCAGGCCCGGTCACCGCGGCCGATCAGAACGGAGGCTCGTCGGCCTGGGTGCTGCTGGTGCTGTTGCGGCTGTAGCGGATGATCTTCGCCTTCTGGGCCTTCAGGTCGACGGCGACCGTGTCGGCGGTGAGTTCGAGTGCGGCGCGTGGCTTGGCGTCCTTTCCGATGTAGGCGTCGGTGGTGATGCGGTGGCCGGTGACGGTGACTCGGCAGCCCTTGACCAGGCTGTCGCCGGCGAGTTCGGCCAGATCGCCCCAGCAGGCGATGCGGATGGCGGTCTTGGCTGCGTCGACCCATTCGTTGCGTTCGCGGTCGTAGCGGCGGTCGTTGGAGATCACGGTGAAGTTGGCGACGAGCTTGCCGGAGCCCGTGGTACGGACCTCGGGGTCGGCAGTGAGGTGGCCGGTGATGGTGACGGTGACGTTGTTGGCCATGACTGTTGCCTCCTGGCTGGGGGTCCCGGTAGCCGGTTCCCGGTGGTGGGTGGGACGGAGGACAGCAGGGCGGGGCCTTGCCGGGCGGGACAGGACTCGCCACGGGGCCGACGCACAGGAATGTTGGGGGCGTAGCTCATT
Source organism: Nocardia sp. NPDC058244 (assembly GCF_042882065.1). Classification (NCBI taxonomy): domain Bacteria; kingdom Bacillati; phylum Actinomycetota; class Actinomycetes; order Mycobacteriales; family Nocardiaceae; genus Nocardia; species Nocardia sp. NPDC058244. The sequence continues at coordinate 365,467 of NZ_JBHVWX010000001.1, forward strand.
GATGTGGGGCGGTTTCGGGGTGACCTCGGCTTGGTCTTGGCCTGGTCGGTGAGGTGCTGCCAGGGTGGCATTCGGCCCGCGCGCCATCGGGAGACGGATGCGGGGTCCAGCCGGGAGGCGACAGGCGTGGTCGGCGGCGGCAGTGGTGTCAGCAGTGGTGACCTCGTCGTCGACGTCGGGGTGCGTGCCGCGGGCGCCGGTGAGGTCGTCGGCGGGTTCAGTGTGGTCTGCGGCGGGCGGTGGTGCGGGTGTGAACGTGGCGGATGGGTCGACGTGGCCGAGGCCGTGAGCCGGGTCGGCTGCTGGGGTGAGGTGGTCGGAGTCGCCGGTGGCGGGATGGACAAGGGCTGACGTGTTGCCGTTGCCGGTCACCGGGTCAGCGGCGGTGCCTGGAGCGGGAAGGGCGCCGAGTCGCGTGGTGTGCTCGGGCTCGCCGTCGGCATGGTCGTCGTCGGCGTGCAGGCCCAGAAGGCGGAGGTCAGCCGGTGCAGTCGCGGCAGTGCCGGCAGTGGTCAGGTCGACGAGCAGCCGTTCTGAGCGGTCGTGGTGAGCGGGTCTGCTCCGGCCGGGTCCGGTTGTCGAACGCTGCTGTCACGGGCGGCTGACGGATTTGGCTATTACTTGGATCAACCTCGGCGTGCTGGGTGTGCCGCGACCCGCCGCCGCTCCCGCCCGCCGGAGCGCCAGCGGAGGTGGGCGGCTGTGCGTCGCCGCGGGGCGCGGCGCGCGCAGCGCGCCGTCTTGATCCCGTATAGCCAAATTCAGCAACGATGTGGCGTCCGTCCGACCACGCGGTTTACCTCACATGGGCAACAATCTGTCCCCACCTGGCGATATACTGAACAGTCAAGGCTAGAGGCTGTACGGTGCAGGGACGAGCCTAGACAGTGAGTGGGGTGTCGAGGTGTTGGCTGCCAACGATGTTGCTTCGGTAATCATCGCACGACGCGGTACATGGATGGACGCCTGGAGCCTTCAGAAGTTGCTCTACTACGTGCAGGCGTGGCACATGGCGGTTACGAACACGCCCTTGTTTGAGGATCGGATCGAGGCATGGAAGGACGGCCCGGTCGTTCCTCCAGTTTGGCGTTCTCGTCGCAGCCAGGAAAGCCGGCTCGCTGCTAACCAAGATGCGGAGCGCGTTGACCTGCCGCCGCTTGCATCCGAGCTGATTGATTTGGTTCTCGGCACATATGGATCTATGTCGGGCGAAGAGCTGCGTGCACTCACCCACGTAGAGGAGCCATGGATGGACGCTCGTGGCGACCTGGGTGAGTCAGCTTCGTGCGACAGCGAGATCCCACTCGACACCATGGCGCGGTTCTACCGGGCTAGTCGGACGCTTGGTGGGCGGACCGCTGCCGACCTGTCGGCTACCGGGATCTACGTTCGATGTGCTGATGTTAGGGAGCCCGTTGATGTTCGCGGACTGCTTGCAGATATGGATGACGACTACTCGGATCCAGGTATCGACGAATGGGGCGGCGCAAACTTGCACGATAGGGCTACCTTAAAGGCAGAGGGAGTTGAGGAGCAGCGTCATCGCACCTTTGCGGGTGCGTGAGCGATGCATCCTGACAACCGCCATGTCGTCGTCTTTGACTGCAACATTTACCTTGACGTCGCAAACTTGGTTGGTCCGCCGTTCACGTGGCTGAGGTTCAGCGAACTAACGGCAACTCTTGCTGCAGTGCCGGTCCCGCATCCGAGTGACCGGGCGTGGGACTCTCTGCGCGCCGTGGCAGCGAGTACTTCAGGACGGTTTGCGGGGAGTGAGACACTTGAGGTCTGGACTTCGGCGCACATAGATCAGACTGTCCAGTACAAGGCAAAACAGTCACCTGTGCCTGACGATGCCAGTGGGCATAAGGGGCTGGGTTGGACTGACGATGACGCGTCTGGGCTGATTGATGACCTGATCTACGACGTCACGGCGAGGTCCGCTGGCGGTACTCTGGGCGCCAACTACCCGGAGGGCGATCCGCCACTCGATCACGAGGACGGCATGGTGTTCGGCGCCTGCAGAGCGCTGGCGAGCGAAGACCCGCTTAGTACTGTCTACTGCGTAACCCGCGACCGCGGTTTCCTGAAGGCTCACAGCGACGGCTCTCTCGGTAGTCAGGTGATCGTGTTGTCGCCTAGTCAGTACGTCGGATTGTTGAGGATGGCACGCAAAAGCTATTCGATCGCGAGTATGCGACGATAGTGGCTTGAGGCGGCTTGGTCGTCGGGGCGTGCTCGTGTGCCTCCCGCCTATTCGATCCAGACGACGCGCCTGCCGCTGTTAGTCTGACCTGCCGCAGATTGCACTCAGCAGTGACGACATGCTGGCGATGGTCGCGACTGGTTCGAAAGGAGCGAACCGCTCAGCCTTGCCTGGTTTGTTTGCGTAGCCGATTGCGGGGATTCCGGCGGAGGCTGCTGCCTGCAGGTCCGTCACTGAGTCGCCAGTGAAGGTTGCCTTTCCCGCATCGACCCGTAGGTCCATGAGCGCAAAGTCGAGCAGGTATGGGCTCGGTTTGAGCCTCGTCGTCGAGGATGTGCGCGCGAAGATGCCGGCAACGTCGCGTCGTAGGTGGTAGGTGCGGAGGTAGGCGTCGATCGCCTCGGCTGAGTTGTTGCTGACAATGGCAACTGATCCTGAGCGGCGGGCAGATGCTTCACGAATTACGTTGTGCGCGTGCGGTGTTGGAGATGCAAGGGCAACTGCCTCAACCTCTAGACGCGTCAGCTCCGCCTCAGTGGCAATGGCAATCTCGGGGGAAATCTGGGCTGCGTAGTCAAGCAACTCGAACGGGTCCGACGTCGCCCCGAGGTTCGGAGGTAGGGCGATGCCCATCGCTGCACCGAGCTGTTCGGCGACACGTCGACTGGAGATGCCAGAGAACACGGAACAGATCGGGCCGTCGAAGTCGAGCAGCAGGCACGGGCGGTTGGCGATAAGGCGGCGGAGGTCGTTCACGGATGGTAGTCCCGGGCGACTGAGGTCCAAATGCTGTCGAACCACATCATCGACTGAGTGACGAATTGGCTTCCCATGGTGTCTGGGTCGACATCCCGCGAGTAGTGGAACAGTGTGGCGTCCTTGCCCATGAGATCCCACATAGCGACGTCCTCGCCGTCGAGTGGGATCGTGTGCTCAACCACTGGGTAGTAGCCAGAGAACGCCTGCTCGCCGTTGAGAACGTAGAGCTTGAACAGTGGGACAGCTGGGTACGTTCGGATCTGGGCAGAGGCCGACGGAACAAGTCCCAGTCGGCCGAGTTCAGCGACAGACTCCACGATGGCGCTGCCGTGGCGGTCCATGATCTTGGTCGCTCGCTTGCGGAACGCTGGGCTGTCCTCGAGGTTGTCAACTCGGGCTGGCAGCGACCACGGCTGCGACGGATCGGGGAGCAGTAGGCGGACGGTAAGGCTGTCCGGACGGAGTCGTCCTTCGCGGATGCGGTCGAGCGGTTCGGCTATCGCGCCGTGCAGTGTCTCGCCGGAGAACCCGGCGAAGTCCACGGTGACGTTCGGCGCCTCGAACGCTTGCTCGATGTGCGGGCGCAGTCCCACCGGCCGCTCGGTGCGCTCGCGGACGTAGGTGCCACTGCCCGGTCTGCTGACGACTAGGCCCTCCTCGCGAAGCGCTCGGATCGCTGCTTCGGCGGTGGCCTTTGCGACTCCGAAGCGCTCAACGAGTTGCGGACCGGAGGGGATGCGCTCGCCGGGAGCGAACTTCCGGGTGAGGATCGCCGCACGCAGGATGTTGGCGATCTGCTGGGACGCCGGGCGCGGGTCGTCGGGGTCGATTGTCTCCATTGCCCCAGCATAGGGCCGATTCCCTAGGTAAATCATGTAGGTATTGACCTCCCTAGGGAGCTAACGTAACCTTGAAGCTACCTAGGGAACCTAGGGGTATGACTCGGTCAAATTCGACCGCATCAGACGTTCTGTCAATCCCTCTGACACCAGGAGCTGAATTCAATGGCACTCAAGGACATGTGGATCCCCACCGACTTCCGTTCCGTCTTCCCGATGGGCGTATTCCTGATCGGCAACATCGAGGCTCAGACCGAGTTCAGCTCGGACCGCAACGCACCGAAGCGGCACGCCCTCGACTTCGACCGGGAAGGCAACGGCACCGGCAAGCGCCTGTGGAAGGCCACGATCATGGACCCCTCGGGCGGGAACGCGAAGAACTCCAGCTTCGACGTCACGTTCGTCGCCGATCAGCAGCCGATCCCGGCTGGCGTGGAGGTCTCGCCGGGGCTGCGCTCGATCGAGCTGGAGGGGTTGCTGATCAAGCCGCGTGTCGTCGGCAACGGCGAGTTCAAGTCGATCAGCTTCTACATCCGCGCGACCGGGATCAAGGGCGACACCTCCGGCGCGAAGGTCAACCAGCCTGCCGCGCAGAAGGCCGCGTGATCGCCATGTCGCACGCGAGCACGTCGAGCGGCACGCTGACCGGGCTGGCGGTGGAGTACCACCCGGCCAAGGTCACCGATCGCGGGTACACCCGCCCCGCATCGGTCTGGATCACCATGGAGAACGAGCAGAACTCCGCGCATACGACGGTCTTCTTGGACATCGAGCACGTCCGCCAGCTTGCCGAGCAGCTGCCCGACATCCTCATGTCTCACGACGCCGCCGAACGCGCTGCCCGTGAGCAGGCTACGGCTGTGGCTGAGTCCCAGGCGGCGTGACCATGGGTACGGCGGATCAGCAGCCTAAGGGCATCCGGTGGGCACGCTGGTCCGCCGTGGTCATCGTCGTCGCGATCGGCGCCGCAGCGTTCGTATTGTCGTTCGCGGCGCTGCGTGACCTCGCGGTCATGGCGAACACCCCCGCACCACTGGCGTGGCTGTTCCCGGTGATCGTGGACGGCACCATCATTCAAGCCACCATCGCGGTGCTCGCCCTGGCCGACAGTCCCGAACGGTCCTTCTTCACCCGGGTTCTGATCGCCGGGGCGACGGTCTCGATCGGCGGCAACATCGCCCACGCAGTTGTGTCCGGCCACGGCGTCCTGGCCGCGGTCCTGGCGGTGATCGCTCCGGCCGCCCTGTTGGTCGACACTCACGGCCTGGCCGTGCTCCTGCGGGCGCGGAACACCCCGTCGCAGAGCGCAATACCCGCCACCGCGGTGGTGGCAGAACCCGACTCCGCCGATCCCGGACCCGATGTGGTGCCCGCGGTCGCGGCTCCTGCTCCGGCTCTCGTGCCGGTGCACACCATCCATCCTCCGCGTTCGGCTGCGCCGTTGCTGCCTGTCGCGGTCCCGATCCCTACAAGGGGTAACTGACATGGCTGATCACTCGTTCATGACGGTCACAACCATCTCCGACGACAACACCTGCGACGTCCGCTACAGCGAGCCGACCGGCATGCTCGTCGTGCAGCTCGGGGACAGCAGGCTGTTCATGCCGCCGGTCGACGCCGCCACGCTGGTCGACCAGCTCACCGAGGCCCTCAACGCCTACACCGCGACCCTGCGGGCGGTGGCGTGATGGTCACGACCATTGTCGCGTTGTCGACCATCCTCGCTGCCGGGGTGCTGCTGTGGTGGCGCCACCTCGACGGGGTGATCCGTCCGGCTATGGACACCGACCCATTCGCCGGCATCCCGGTCGAGCTGCGGGCCGCGGCCAACATCCTCACCGATGTCCGGCACCTGGCGCTGATGTGGTCCGCGGTCGGGCTGGGCTCGGCGGGCAACTGGCCGACCATCGTCGGCGGCGTCGACCTCGTCCCCTCGGGCGCGGTGTTCGAGGTGCAGATCCTCGGCGGGCAGAAGCTGACCGACTGGACCAACGAGGAAACCCGCGATGTCCTCGCGCAGTACCTCGGCGTCGCGAAAGTGCTCGTGCAGCAGCGTGAACCGGGGTTCGTGCACATCGAGCTGCGGACCTTCGACACGCTGTCGGCCGCAGTCGATCCGGTGACGCCGCTGGATGTGTCCTCGACCGGTGTCGACCTCGAAGCGGTGGTCGCCGGTATCCGTGAGGACGGGCAGCTGTGGCTGCTGCGGGTCCTCTACGCCCACATCCTGCTCGCCGGGGCGACCGGTTCGGGCAAGGGCTCGGTGCTGTGGTCGATCATCCGCGGCATCGGCCCGGCGATCAAAGCCGGATTCGTGGACGTGTGGATGGCGGACCCGAAGGGCGGCATGGAGTTCGGGCGCGGCGGCAAGCTGTGGGTGCGGTTCGAATGGACCGCTGACGGCATCCTCGCCATGCTCACCGAAGCAGTGGAGCTGATGCAGAACCGCGCGTCGGACCTGCGCGGCGCCGGTGTCCGCAAGCACGTGCCGACCCCGGACGCACCGCTGATCCTGATCGTGATCGACGAGGCTGCCGCCCTGTCGGCCTATGCCAGTCGTGAGCAGCGGCAGGAGTTCGAACGCCTGCTCGGGCTGCTGCTGTCGCAGGGCCGTGCGGTCGGGGTCTCGGTGATCGCGGCGTTGCAGGACCCGTCGAAGGAGACGATGCCGTTCCGGCAGCTGTTCCCGGTCCGCATCGGACTCCGGCTGGACGAGCCGACGCAGACCTCGATGATCCACGGCCAGGGATCCAAGGACCGCGGTGCCCTGTGCCACGAAATCCCTGATACCACCCCGGGCGTGGGCTACGTCGGCGAGGACGGCACCACCGAGTTCGTGCGAGTCCGCGCGTTCTGGATTTCCGACGAGCAGGCCGACGCGATCGTCGACGCCTTCGCCCCGACCCCGGCCGAGGTCATCGACCTGTCCGACGACGGCGCCGACGGCGAGTTCGACCCGGCCACGTTCGACCCGGACTACATCCCCGGCGAGGACGACGAACAGGGGCGTGCGGCATGAAGCGCGGATTCCACACCGAAAGCCACGTCGTGGCCTACTGCCACGTCTGCGGCGACATCTACACCGACGCCGATGGCGAGTCGATCTGCTTCGACACCACCGCCCAGGCCGTGGAGTTCCTGGCCGTGGACACCGCGACCGGGTGGGCCTTCGACGGCGACCTCGTGCGCTGCGAGACCTGCCTGATCGGCGAACAGTGCCGCCGCGACGGCCACGACTTCGTCCTCACCCGCTACCAGCCCCCGCTGCTGGACACCGTCGAGTGCTCGCGCTGCGGGCTCCTCGCACCCGAACAGGAGATCTGACCATGGCCCGCAACAACATTCACGCCGAGACCGGTCTGGCCGATGTGATCGACTTCGCCGCGCGGGCGCGCTGCCGCTCCGAAGCTCGCGGCCTCGACCCGGTCGCCGTGGCGGTGAACATGCTCGCCGAAACCGGGATGGCTCCGGCCTGGAACGACTACAGCGGCGACGACTGGGGCGACGCGGCATGAACACCGTGCGCCGTCCGCGTCTGCTGGACCTGTACTGCAAGGCCGGCGGTGCCGCGATGGGCTACCACCGGGCGGGGTTCGATGTCGTCGGCGTCGATATCGAGCCCCAGCCGCGCTACCCGTTCGACTTCCATCAGGGGGATGCGCTGGAGTTCCTGGCCGCGCACGGGCACGAGTTCGACGCCGTCCATGCCTCGCCGCCGTGCCACGACCATTCGCCGCTGTCGTCGCGCGCCGGCGTCAACGGCTCGGGGTGGCTGTTGGGCGCGACCCTGCGGCAGCTCGCCGCGCAGCCGGTGCCGTGGCTGGTCGAGAACGTCATGGGCGCCGAGATGCGCTCTGATGTCGTGCTGTGCGGCTCGATGTTCGGGCTGCGGACCTATCGGCACCGCAAATTCGCGGTCGATCACCGGATTCCGTGGCTGCCCTCGGTTCCGTGGCATCCCGCTCACACCGCGCGTACCTCGACCAAGAATCGGCGCCGCGACTTCGACGCCGGCATGAACATCTCGATCACCGGCGATGTGGGCACCTGGCTCGGTCCGGCGTGCATGGGCATCGACTGGATGACCGGACCGGAACTGGCCCAAGCCATCCCGCCCGCCTACACCAACCACCTCGGCCTGCACTTGCTCGACCACGTCACCAACACCGGCGCCCAGGAGGCGGCATGACCACGAAATCCGTTGGCCGCAGATCAAATCCGGATGTCACTGCCGCGGCCGCGAAGATCCGGAAACAGCCGGACACCGCACTGCCGGAGCCGGTTCCGACTCCCGACCAACTACCACTGTTCCCCGTCGAAGACCTGACCCGGAAGGCAAACCGATGAGCAAGCCCACCACCAAACACGATCCGACCAGCGAGGTGTTCGACGCGGTCCTCACCGGGATAGGCCGGGCCGTGCTCGGGATCTTCGAACTGATCTGGTGGGCGATCTTGTTCCCGATGGTCACCATCCCGATCGGTGCGACGGCCGCGGCGTGGCTGCTGCTGGGCTGGCCCGCCGGGATCGCGGTGGCCGGGGTGATGGTCGCTGCGCTGCTGGCGTGGCGGCACTGGCACCGGGAGACCTTCGAGGACTGGTTCACCCGCCGAGCCCGTGCCCGGTTCCTGGCCGCCTTCCGCTACCGGCGCCGGTGGGCCGCGCTGATGACCGCGTGCGGGCTGTCGATTGTCGACGGTGACCGGGTGTTGGTGCCGCGGCTGAGCGAGGTGCTCATCGGTGAGAACTCCGACATCGTGCGGGCGCGGATGCTGCCCGGGCACTGCCCCGAATCGTGGACCGGCCGCGCCGAGCACCTCGCGCACGCCTTCGGCGCGCAGAACGCCCGGGTCAAGATCGCCGGTCCTGCCCAGATCGAAATCCTGTTCCGCCGTTCCGACGCGCTCGCTGACACCGTCGTCGTCCCGATCGAATCGGTCGCCGGCTTCAAGACCCTGCCCGGTCAAAAAGCTGCATGACCACCACCACTCCGATATCCCGATCCTGCTGAGGAGGCCACACGATGAACGCCACTACTGATTCCGCTCCTGCGGCCTCCGTCGGCAAGATGACCGCGGCCCAGCGCCGCGCCCTGCCTGACCTGCGCGACGTTGCGACCAGCGCCGCGGAGAAGGAAGGCGTATGCGCGCGGGTCATCCCCATGCGCGCTGTCGACGACCGCACCGGAACGATCAGCTACGTCGGGGCGCCGTGCAAGTCCCGCGACTCTGCGGTCTGCCCGGCGTGCGCGAAGGAATTCAAGCGGTTGCGGATGGACCAGTGCCGCGAGGGCTGGTGCTTGCAGGCCGAACCCGTGGACGATGTCGTGGAACCGACCGATGCGCAGCGGGAGCTGTTGACCGCTCGCGCCGAGTTGTTCGGCCAGTACCACGACGCTCTCCGCGATGGTGATCACGACCTCGCCGAATCCATCGCCGCGTTGGTGGCCGACCTCGACGCCGAGCTGCGCGACCTCGGCGTGCGTGGCCGGTTCCCCGCCCTGGACGAGAGCCCCCGCCGCAAAGCCAAGTCGACCCGGCGCCGCCAAGACGTGCCCGACCTGCCACGCCGCAAGGTCGAAAAGCGCACTGTCGGCGCCGTCTACAACGGCTACCAGCCCTCCACGTTCCTCACCCTGACCTGCGACTCCTACGGCCGCATCAACGAGGTGTTCGACCCCAAGGCCAAGAAGATGGTCTCCGACGGGTCGCCGGTCAACCCCGAGAGCTACGACTACGCCCGCTCCGCGCGCGACATCGTGCACTTCGCCGCCCTGTTCGATCGGTGGGTGCAGAACCTGCGCCGCGCGGTGGGCTGGGATGTGCAGTACTTCGCCACCGTCGAACCGCAGAAGCGCGGTGCCCCGCACCTGCACATCGCGATCCGGGGATCGGTGTCGAACAGGCTGCTGGCCGCGGTGACTGCCGCGACCTACCGGCAGATCTGGTGGCCGCACTTCGACCGCGAGGTCTACCGCGACGGGCACATGCCGATCTGGGACTACACCGCCGACACGTTCTGCGACCCCGATACCGGGGCGCCGCTGACCTCGTGGGAAGACGCACTGGCGGTGATGGATGAGGTCGACGACCTCGAACCCGCGCACGTGGTCCGGTTCGGCAAGCAGGCCAAGCCGATCCAGATCCTCGCCGGCACCGACAAGTTCGAGCGCAGCGTCGGCTACCTGACCAAATACATCACCAAGAGCGTGGGTGACCTGCTCGAACCCGGGTCACGCCGCGTCGCCGAGCACTACGACCGGCTGCACGCGGAGTTGTGCGTGACGCCGTGCTCGCCGCGGTGCGGAGTCTGGCTGCGCTACGGCATCGTTCCCCAGGGCGCCACCGACAAGACCGTCCCGGGCCGGTGCGGCGGCAAAGCGCATCGCCGCGACACCCTCGGCTTGCCAGGGCGCCGGGTCCTGGTGTCGAAGAAGTGGACCGGCAAGACCCTGCCCGACCACAAGGCCGAACGCCAGGAATTCGTTCGGCAACAGCTCGCCGCGGTCGGCATCGTCAAACCCGCCACCTCGCACCTACGCGTGTATCCGGTCCCGCCCGGCGACAAGGACGCCCCAGCACGCGAACACCTCGTGATCGCGCTGGCTGCGGCTCGCTCGAAATGGCGCGCGGAGTACACGGCGGCACGCCTCGCCATCGAGGAAATGTCAGGGCCACAGGGCAATTCGTTCGTTCAGCAATCTGTAGCAGCGTAGGGGAGGAGTGGAGATGTCTGTCGATTCGCAGTACCTGACCGTTGCAGGTGCCGCCGAATACCTCGGCACTGGCGAGAGGTTCATCCGTCGGTTGGTCGCAGAACGTCGGGTCGTGTTCTACAAGGTCGGCAGCCACGTCCGATTCAAGGCGTCCGACCTGGAGAAATTCGCGCAGGCCGGACGGGTTGACGTGGCGCCGAACTATCAGGATGTGGCGTAGTGGCAAAGCGTGGATTCGGCAGCCTTCGAAAGCTGCCATCCGGTCGATGGCAGGCGCGCTACCGCGGCCCGGATGGCCAAATGCGGCCTGCACCAAGAACTTTTGCGACAAAGAGGGCCGCCGAGCAGTGGTTGTCGACGACCGAGGTGCAGATTCTCAGCGGCGACTGGATCGACCCTGAGCGGAGCAAGATTGCCGTTGATCAGTACATCGAAAGGTGGATTGACCAGCGCCCCCGCCTCCGGCCGAAGACTCTCGACTTGTACCGGTGGCTACTGCGCGCTCACATCCGGTCGACTTCGCTCGGTGGTACGGAGCTCGGCAAGCTCACAACTCCGATGGTTCGGCAATGGCGTTCGGACCGCCTCGCGGCGGGCACGTCGGAGATCACGACCGCGAAGGCGTACAGGCTCCTGCGGGCTGCGCTGAACACCGCCGTTGATGAGGATCGGATCCTCCCGCGCAACCCCTGCCGGGTCAAGGGCGCGGGAGACGAAGACAGTCCGGATCGGCCGGTGTTGTCCATTGCTCAGGTGTTCGCGCTTGCCGGCGCGGTCCCGGAGAGATACCGCGTGCTTGTCCTGCTTACCGCGTTCCTGTCGTTGCGCTGGGGCGAGGCTGCCGCGCTGACGCGTGCGGACTTCGCCGATGGAGCGGCCAGTGTGCGAATTGGCAAGGCGCTGGTGGAGATAGCGGGGCAGGGGCTGGTGGTGGCTCAGCCGAAGTCGCGGGCTGGTGTCCGCACGCTGACCGTCCCGGAAGACATCCGCCGGGACGTTCTGGCGCACCTGCTGATGTACGTCGACAACCGGCCGGATGCTTACGTGTTTACCGGGCTGAGGGGGAATCCGCTGCGCCGGTCGAACTTCACCCAAATCGTGAAGTGGAAGAAGGTCGCGACCTCGGTTGGACTCGCGGGAATCCACTTCCACGACCTGCGGCACGCGGGAAACATCTGGGCGTCGAAATCTGGAATGTCGACCAAGGATCTCATGGCGCGGATGGGTCACGACGACATGCGGGCAGCACTGATATACCAGCGGGCAACCGACGACGCCGAACGCCGCATCGCTGACGATCTGTCGCGGATGGCGAAGGAGTACCGGGAAGGCCGCTCCAGTGCCTGAGTGGCACGTGTGTGGCATGGCGGCCCATCGGGAGCGTTCCGACCAGAACCGCAGAAACGACGAAAGCCCCCAGTTGACCTGGGGGCTTTCGTGTTGAGCCGATGACGGGAATCGAACCCGCGCTGTCTGCTTGGGAAGCAGAAGTTCTACCATTGAACTACATCGGCGTGCGTTCATCGAACGCGTTCGCGACTCTATCAGACCGGCTCGTGTGCCGGTCAACTCTTTGATTCGGCGAGTGGGCGTCGACCGGTGTTGACGGGTGGGCGGGGTGAAATCGGGTCGTTTCGGCGGGGTGGCGTTCTACAGTGCGTCGACGGGTCCGCACAGTTGGTCAGCGTTGCGTGCGGGGTCGGTTGGGCCGCGGTGTGCGGCGTAACAGGTTCTCCGGCTCGATGTTTCGGCTCGGTGGCGTCGGGTCGGGTGGGGCCGGGATGGCGAAAGGCTGACTGGATGAAGCGGGTTCTGTTGGTTCCGGCGATCGCGGCGCTGGCCGTGCTCGGGGCGGGGTGCTCGGACGATTCCGGGTCCGAGACCGGGACTACCACCAGTAAGACGACCACCAGCGCGACGACGACCACGTCGGCCGAGCACGGCGGTCACCAGGAATCGACCGCGCCGCCGGCCGAGACCAACGCGCCGGTCCCACCGGCCGGGCCGGGCGACATCGTCGACCCGAACACCGAGGCGCCGCCGACCGGGCCGGGCGGGATCGTGAACCCGACCACCGAGGCGCCGCCGCCGACCGGCCCCGGTGGGATCGTGAACCCGACCACGGCGGCGCCGCCGCCGACGGGACCGGGCGGCATCGTCAACCCGACCGTGAAGTCACCGCCGACCGGGCCCGGCGGCATCGTCCAGCCGACGCAGTAGCGCCCGGCATTCCGCCGTCGGTGGCCTCGCCGGTGACATCGATTCGCCGAGGCCACCGACACGGGTGCCCGCGCGCTCCGGGGGTGGGGGCGGTCTACCTGCGGCATCAGGCTGCTTACACTGGGCGCGTGCTGCTCTCCGATCGTGACATCCGGGCCGAGATCGCCGCTGGGCGTCTCGGTGTCGAACCGATGCTGGATTCGATGGTGCAGCCGTCGAGCATCGACGTGCGCCTGGACGGGTTGTTCCGGGTGTTCGACAACAGTCGCTACACCCACATCGACCCGGCCATGCAGCAGGACGAGCTGACCAGCCTGGTCGAGCCCAAGCCGGGTGAGCCGTTCGTGCTGCACCCCGGCGAGTTCGTGCTCGGGTCCACGCTCGAGGTGTGCTCGCTGCCCGACGACCTGGCCGGGCGGCTGGAGGGCAAGTCGAGCCTGGGCAGGCTCGGGCTGCTCACCCACTCGACGGCGGGGTTCATCGACCCGGGGTTCAGCGGGCACATCACCCTGGAGCTGTCGAACGTGGCGAACCTGCCCATCACGCTGTGGCCGGGGATGAAGATCGGGCAGCTGTGCCTGATCCGGTTGAGCAGCCCGGCCGAGCACCCGTACGGCAGCGCCGCGGCGGGCTCGAAGTATCAGGGGCAGCGCGGGCCGACGCCGTCGCGGTCGTACCTCAACTTCCCCTTGCCGCCCGCCTCGCTCAGCGCCGTCGAGACCCGCTGAGGGGTCACCGCCAGCGCCAGGTGCAGCACCAGCGACAGCGGCGGCAGCACGTCCTCGCGGCTCGGTGGCCGCACCCAGTGACAGCCCTCGCGGCTCCAGCGGCCCAGGCTGGTCGGCAGCATGACCGCGCTGCCGACGCCGGGGATATCGATATCGAGACCCGCCAGCTCGGTGATCACCTCGGCCGGTGGCCGGGCGTCGGGTTCGGTGAGCAGGCTCCAGCGGATCTGCCTGGCCAGCACCGGACCGGCCCGGCGTTGCTCCCGTAAGGTCGCGAGCACCGACTCGGCCCGCGTGGTCGGCAGATGCACCACGCAGAGCCGATCGGTGATCGGCAGCATCACGAAGCCACCGCGCTCGCGAACGGGTAGCCCGAATTCGCGCTGGTAGCAAGACACCCAGTCATCGACAGTTCTGGCTTCCACCTTTCCAGGATCGCTGCTACGCGTGCGCGCGACCACTGCCCCGCACCGCCCTTTCACTGCCTCAGGCAACCGATTCCGCGAAGATGTGGTGTGTCTCACTGTCGCACTCGTACTCTGGAGGCAGTAGTCCGTCGGATGAGGTGACGCCGTGGTCGGGGAGTGGACAGGCAGGGAGGCCAGAGCTCTTCGCGATGCCAAACGAATGAGCATCCGGGAGTTCGCGGCTCATCTCGGCGTGCACGAACGCCTGGTCTCGAAATGGGAGGCCGGTGGCGCGCGGGTGCGTCCGCGGCCGGTGAATCAAGCCGCGCTCGACACGTCGCTGGCTCGGTCCGACGACGTCGTCCGCGCACGTTTCTCTACTCTTTTGGCGCCCACCGGCGCCGACGCCGACCTGCTCGCTTTCGTCGACGCCGGTGCGATCAAAGGCGCTGTGTCCGAGGTGATGTCGGAGAGGGAGTTGATCATGGCGGCTGCGCACGAGGCGAGCGAACACGCGGCCGCGGCGGAGAGCACCAATGTGGGCGCGACGACGCTGGCACAGCTCGACGCCGACGTCCGGCGCATCGCCAACGAGTACGTGCACGCCGCGCCCGCGCCGATGATGGTCGAGATGCTGCGGGTGCGGCGCCGGGTGTACCGACTACTCGACGGGCAGCAGAAGCCCGGCGACACCAGTCACCTCTACCTGCTCGCGGGCACCCTGTCGGGGCTGATGGCCAACGCCAGCACCGACCTGGGGTACCTCGACGCCGCGGGCGAACAGATCAGGGCCGCTTGGGCCTACGCCGAACTCAGCGGGCACAACGGCTTACGCGCGTGGACCCGCGGCATGCACGCGCTGATCGAGAACTGGTCGGACCGGCCGCGCAACGCGGTCCAATTGGCGCGCAGCGGTCAGGAATTCGCCGGGCAGGGCCTGGCCCGGGTCCGGCTGCTCAATATCGAGGCCAGGGTGTGGGCGCGGCTGGGCAGCGACGCCGAGACCGACCGGTGCCTGCGTGCCGCCGAGACGGTCGTCAGCGACCGGCGCGACGAATTGCACGACGAGATCGGCGGCGTGTTCGGCTTCGGCGCGCCGAAGGCCGCCTACTACGCGGGCGCCACCTGCATCCAGCTCGGCCGCGCCGAGCAGGCGCTGGCCGCCACCGAACGGGCCATCACCCTGTACTCCAGCGGGCCCGCCCTGCAGCGCTCCTACGGCGCCGAATCCCTGGCCCGGGTCGACAACGCCGCGGCCCACCTCATCAACGGCAGCATCGACGGCGCCGCCGACGCCCTGCGCCCGGTCCTGGGCTTGCCCGAGGACCGCCGCATCGCCCAGCTCGGCGAGCGATTGACCGGGGTGCGGCGCCGGATCGCCGCGCCCGCCTATCGCGACGCGCTCGAAGCCCGCCAGCTCGACGAGCGGATCGAGGAATTCTGTGGCGCCACCGCCGCCGCGGGCCTGCCACCAGGCAGATGAGGGGCGGTGCGCCGGAAACCGGTTTGCGGCGGATGGCACCATTGGTCGGGTGAGTCCTCAATCGCCGCATGTGCCGCCGCGCGTTCTCGAGCAGTCGAAGAAGCTGCAGGACGTGGTCTACGAGATCCGTGGGCCGGTACACGCACACGCGGCGCGTTTGGAGGCCGAGGGGCACCGCATCCTCAAGCTGAACATCGGCAATCCCGCCCCGTTCGGGTTCGAGGCGCCCGACGTGATCATGCGCGACATGATCGCGGCGCTGCCGTACGCGCAGGGGTACTCCGAGTCCAAGGGCATCCTGTCGGCGCGGCGCGCGATCGTCACCAGGTACGAGCTGGTGCCCGGTTTCCCCGAGCTCGACGTCGACGACGTCTACCTGGGCAACGGCGTTTCCGAGCTGATCACCGTCACCATGCAGGCGCTGCTCGACAACGGTGACGAGGTGCTGATCCCGGCGCCCGACTACCCGCTGTGGACGGCCATGACCAGCCTGGCCGGCGGCACCCCGGTGCACTACCTGTGCGACGAGGCCAACGGCTGGCAGCCCGATATCGCCGATATCGAATCGAAGATCACCGACAAGACCAAGGCCCTGCTGGTGATCAACCCGAACAACCCGACGGGTGCGGTGTACTCGGCGGAGGTGTTGCAGCAGATCGTCGACCTGGCGCGCAAGCATCGCCTGCTGCTGCTGGCCGACGAGATCTACGACAAGATCCTCTACGACGACGCCAAGCACATCTCGCTGGCCTCGCTGGCGCCCGATCTGCTGTGCCTGACGTTCAACGGCCTGTCCAAGGCGTACCGGGTGGCGGGGTACCGCTCCGGCTGGCTGGCCATCACCGGGCCCAAGGAGCACGCGGCCGGTTTCCTCGAGGGCATCGATCTGCTCGCCTCCTCGCGGCTGTGCCCGAACGTGCCCGCCCAGCACGCGATCCAGGTGGCGCTCGGCGGGCACCAGAGCATCGAGGACCTGATCCTGCCCGGCGGGCGGTTGCTCGAGCAGCGCGACGTGGCGTGGGAGCGGCTCAACATGATCCCCGGGGTGTCCTGCGTGAAGCCGCGGGGCGCGCTGTACGCCTTCCCGCGACTGGATCCGAATGTGCACGAGATCCACGACGACGGGAAGCTTGTGCTCGATCTGTTGTTGCAAGAGAAGATCCTGATGGTGCAGGGCACCGGGTTCAACTGGCCCGACACCGACCACCTCCGGATCGTGACCCTGCCCTGGGCACGGGATCTGGCGGTGGCGATCGAGCGGTTCGGTAACTTCCTCGCCAGTTACCGTCAGTGAGTCCTCACCTCACGGGGCCGTGACCAGTGAGTTTCAGGGGTCTGGGCAATCTGGTCATCTGTATAGATAGACCAAAACAGACTCCGAGTTCGGAATCACGGAGATTTTGAAGAGCTACTAGTGCAAAAGTCCAAGTTTTGTGTACAGTAGTCCTCGGCGCTTCGGCGCCCGGCCCGGTTGTCTACCCCCCCTGGACAATCGAGAGCCTCAGGTAAGCGCGCCTACCCCCCTGGGCGCCTGCCTGCGGGCGGCGGAGACATCCCCCTGCTCTCCGCCGCCCCCACAACGTTCCGCCTCCCCGGGATTCAGGCCAGACCTGAGTCGCGGGGAGTTTTGCGTTGGCGGCCGGCGGTTGGTGGGTGGGTTTCGGTAGCCCGTTCCCGGTGAGTTACCCATGTTCTTGCGTGGTCGCGGGGTTGCTCTGGGTCGTTCTTGAAAACGACATCCTTTAAGCTTTGCCCGGTGAGCGATCATCATCACCACCATCACCACGATCATTCGGGGCCCATCGCTATCGGGGCCACTGCGGCGAAGGTCGT
Source organism: Nocardia sp. NPDC058244 (assembly GCF_042882065.1). Lineage (NCBI taxonomy): Bacteria > Bacillati > Actinomycetota > Actinomycetes > Mycobacteriales > Nocardiaceae > Nocardia > Nocardia sp. NPDC058244. The sequence goes on from NZ_JBHVWX010000001.1 coordinate 382,657, forward strand.
TGTGGGGCTGCTCGCGGTGATCGGGGTGGTGGTGCTGGTGGCGACCGCGATGCTGTGGCCTAGCGCGCAGCATGTCGAGATTCCGTTGCCGATGCAGACCGTGTCGGGTGGGGCGGTGCAGACCGAGGCCGGGACCGTGGTGCTGCAGGACATCGGGCCGTGCGGGAGTCCGTCGAACGGGCGGGTGTTCACCGGGCAGCCGATCGAGCCGCGGGCCGCCTCCTACACCTGTCAGCGCAGCGTGGTCGACATCCGCTCCGGACCGGACGAGGGCAAGAAGACGCTGTTCGAAATCGCGCCGGGACCGGGACAGCCCGACCTGCGGGCGGGCGACGACATCCGGATCGTGCGCGCGGCCGACCCCAGCGGCACGACCATCTACGACTTCGACGACTACTCGCGCGGACTGCCGCTGCTGGTGATCGTGCTCGCGTTCGTGATCGTCATCTGCGTGGTCGCGCGGTGGCGCGGGTTCCGGGCGCTGCTCGGGCTCGTGTTCGCGTTCGCGGTCGTCGTCATGTTCCTGCTGCCCGCGCTGCTCGACGGCAAGCCCGCGATCCCGGTGGCGCTGGTGTCGGGCGCGCTGATCCTCTACGTGGTGCTCTATCTCGCCCACGGGGTGAACCTGCGCACCAGTTCCGCGCTGCTCGGCACGCTCGCCTCGATGCTCGTCGCGGCGCTGCTGTCCTGGGTGGCGCTCGAGATCACCAATCTCACCGGGTTGTCCGAAGAGCAGAACACCAACGTGGCCACCTACATCCAGCACGTCAGCATCACCGGATTGCTGCTGGCCGGGTTCATCATCGGTTCGCTCGGTGTGCTCAACGACGTCACCATCACCCAGGCCTCGGCGGCGTTCGAGCTCGCCGCGCTCGACGAAGGCGCGTCCCGCGGGGAGATCTTCACCGCGGCCATGCGGGTCGGGCGCGACCACATCGCCAGCACCGTTTACACCCTGGTGCTCGCCTACGCCGGTGGCGCGCTGCCGCTGCTGCTGCTGTTCAGCGTCGCCGGACGGTCCATCAACGACGTGCTCACCGGCGACGCCGTCGCCATCGAGATCGCGCGGTCGGCGGTCGGTGGCATCGCGCTGGCCCTGTCGGTGCCGTTGACGACCCTGATCGCGGTGCTGCTGGCCCGGCCGTTCGGCGCCAAGCAGGTCGCCGCGCCGCCGCAGCGGGCCCGGCACGCCAGGAACTGAGCGCTACTGGCCCGCCGGCGGGAAGCCGGGCAACACCACCGGCGGGATCGTCGGGACCACGATCGGCGGCAGCCCCGGCACCACGGTGATGGTGTTGGGGCCCTGCGGCGGCGGGGTCGAGGTGGTCGGCTGCGAGTCCTGCCTGGTCACCGGCGGCGCGGCCACCGTCGCGTGCACCGCGTCGGTGGTCGGGGCGGCCGCCGAGGACGGGCCGGCCAGCGTCGGCCGGGGCGCGGTCGACTCGGGCACCGCCTGGGAGCCGTCGCTGGAATTGCCGCGCTCTAGCACCTCGGGGCCGTAACCGAGCCCGAGGCCGATCGCGGCGACCACCACGAGCGAGCTCACCGTCAGCACGGCGGCGTTCAGTTCGCGGCGATTGTTGCCGTTGCGGCTGGTCAGCGAACTCAGCGGCCGACGACGGCGTGCGGGCGCGGTCAGCCAGGCCGGTGTCGCGTCGTCGATCTCGGTCATCGGGGCGGGAGCCGGGCTCGCGGGGGCCTGCTGGACCTGCGCGGGCCGCGCGAGCAGCGCTGCGCCACGGGCCAGCGCGGTCTCCGGCTCGGCGGGCACGATCACCGGCACCCCGATCGTGCGCTCCAGCACCCGGGCGATGAGCGGAATCCGCGCGCCGCCGCCGATCACCATGATCGCCTGCACGGGATGCTGCGCGCGGATGATCACATCGCGGGTCATCCGCGCCGACGACTCGATCGCCAGCATCATCAGCGCTTCGAAGTTCTCCTGGGTGAGCAGTACCAGGCCCTGCTCGCTGGGCAGCGCGACGGCGTTGGTGCTCGACAGCTGCTCCTTGGCGGCCCGGCACAGCGCGTCCAGCTCGGCCAGGCCCACCGGGTCGGCCGGGTGCGCGATCCGGCCCGAGGCGATCTGCTGCTCCCGGATCAGCGAATCCAGGTAGTCGCCGCTGATGTCGCTGATCCGCTCGCACTGGTAGACGTCGCTGGTGCGGGCGTTGACCACGCTCACCGTCAGACCCGAACTGCCCAGGTCGTAGACCGCCAGCGTGGACACCTCGCGCATATCGGTGGTCGCGTGCGCGAAGTGCACGGCGGCAACCGCTTCGGGAACCAGCTGATAGTTGGTGAGCTGACGCCGGGCCATCGCGGCCCGGATCGCCCTGGCCTGCGGTTCACTGCGGAAGGTGACCGTGGTGGCCGCGACCTCGGGCGCGGCGGCCAGCGTCGCGGCGATCGTGTCGGCGGCCGATTCCTCGGCCTGGTGCTCGGGCATCGAGATGGTGTGCAGCTCGAACGAATACGGCGGGACGAATCCGTGGGGACCACCGTGTTGCGGGCGCGCGAGGCGCACCGTGCCGGCGCCCACCGATACTCCCAATACCGCGCTCATCAGCTGCCCATCTCGTTCCCTACTGCACGACATGCGGAGCCTGCACACTCGGAACCATGCCCGGCAGCCCCCGCTTGGATCGCCACTCTACGGGGTACCGAGTCCGGCGTACACCCACCCGGCGTCCCGCCAGGCAGTACGGTCCAGGCAATTGCGGCCGTCGATGATCGACCGGGTCCGCACCACCGGATCCAGATCGGCGGGGGTCAATGCCGTGAACTCGTTCCATTCGGTCAGGACCAGGACCACGTCGGCGCGATCGCAGGCCTCGGCGACCGAGGTGGCGTAGTTCAGCGTCGGGAAGACCCGCCGCGAATTCTCCACCGCCTTCGGGTCGTACACGGTGACGACCGCGCCGTGCAGCTGGATCATCCCGGCGACGTTCAGCGCGGGCGAATCGCGCACGTCGTCGGACTCCGGCTTGAACGCCGCGCCCAGGACCGCCACGTTCGCGCCCAGCAGCGAGCCGCCGCAGGCCCGCGCGGCCATGTCGACCACCTTGGTGCGGCGGCGCATGTTGATGTTGTCGACCTCGCGCAGGAACGCCACCGCGTGATCGGCGCCCAGCTCACCGGAGCGGGCCATGAACGCGCGGATGTCCTTGGGCAGGCAGCCGCCGCCGAAACCGAGTCCGGCGTTGAGGAATCGGCGGCCGATCCGGGCGTCGTAGCCGAGCGCGTCGGCCAGCATCGTCACATCGGCGCCGGTCGCCTCGCAGACCTCCGAGACCGCGTTGATGAACGAGATCTTGGTCGCCAGGAAGGCGTTCGCCGAGACCTTCACCAGTTCGGCGGTGGCCAGATCGGTGAGCAGGAAGGGGATCTCGGCGGCGATCAGATCGGCGTAGATCTCGCGGATCTGCTCCTCGACCCAGGTCGATCGTTCCCGGGCGTGGTCGATGCCGAGGACAAGGCGATCCGGGCGCAGGGTGTCCTGCACGGCGAAGCCCTCGCGCAGGAACTCCGGGTTCCAGGCCACCTCGACGTCGACGTTCGCGGCCGCGCGAGCCCGTTCCCCCAGGGCCGCGGCGGTGCCGACCGGCACGGTGGACTTGCCGACGATCATCGCCGGGCGCTCCAGCATCGGCGCCAGCGTGTCGACCACGGCGTGGACGTATTTCAGGTCGGCGCCGTACTCGCCCTTCTTCTGCGGTGTGCCGACACCGAGGAAGTGCACGTCGGCGTGGGCCGCGGCGTCCTCGTAGTCGGTGGTGAACCGCAGGCGGCCGGCGGCGAGGTTGCGCTGGAGCACCTCGTCCAGACCGGGTTCGTAGAACGGCACCACACCGTCGGCCAGTTTGGCCACCTTGCCGGGATCCACATCCACCCCGACCACATCGTGCCCCAGCTCGGCCATACACGCGGCATGCGTGGCCCCCAGGTACCCCGTTCCGAAGACTGTGCATCGCATAGTTCAGTTGGTAAGCCGCGCGCGTGGCTACGCCGCGTCAGCGAGGCAAGAGCGGGCGCAACATCTGGTGTACAGGGGGAGACATCGGCTGGTCGGCGGCTTTCGCGAGGCCGCTACCTGCGGCGATGGGTGCTGTTGGGGTGCAAGGTTCGGATCGTGGGTGTGCAGGGTGTCCGCGGGAGTGGACGTGTCGGTGGGGTGGGGTGGTCGCGCGTCGCTAGCATCGGGCCGGTGCGCCGGTCCGTTGTCGTCCTCGGTGCGCTGCTGCTCGCGGTGATCGTCGCGGTGGCCGCGCTGTGGCCGGTGTATGTGCGCCCGCGCGTCGACGTGCCGCTGCCCGCCGACGCGATCCTGGTCCTCGGCGGCGCGCACGACGGTCGCGAACAGCTCGGCTTGCGACTGGCGGCCGAGGGCTACGCACCCCGCGTCCTCGTCTCCAACCCCTATGAACACAGCCCGATGGTGAACCGGATCTGCCACGGCGGCTACAGCTTCGAGGTCATCTGCTTCGACCCCAGCCCCCGCACCACCCTCGGCGAAGGCCGCGAACTGGCCCGCCTCGGCGCCGGCTGGACCCGCGTCATCGTCGTCACCTTCACCCCGCACATCTCCCGCGCCCGCTACCTCCTCGGCAGCTGCTGGCCGGGCGAACTCCTCTTCGTCGACCCGAAACCCCACCTCTCCCCGGCCCGCTGGGCCTGGGACTACGCCTATCAGTCGGCGGGATACGTCAAGGCCTGGTTCGCCGACTGCTGACGCGAATTCAGTTGCCAACTACTTGCCAGTACCGGCTTTTCGGTTGCCGTGGTGGGTATACGCTCGCGCAGCACTCCTGTCGGGGGGAGCGCGGTGGGGCGGTCACGAGGCCGTCCTGACGTCTGTGAGCAGGGGAGATCGGAAATGAAACATGTGACGGTGGCTGGACGGTTGATCGGTGTAGCCACGGTAGTGCTGATCGGGGCGACGGGCTGTGCGGTCGAGAGCGCATCGGGTGCGCAGACCTCGTCGGTCGCGGTGCCGCCGCCCACCACAGTCGCCGCGGCCGGCTCCTCGGTGGTCGTGCCATCGGCGACGTCTTCCGCACCGGTGGCAGCCGGTCCGCCGGTGACCACGGCGCCCGCTGCCGCTCCAGCGCCCGCGGCGCTGATGCCCGCGGTGGTGTGTATGAACCTGCAGGCGGCGCAGGACACGATCCAGGCCGCGGGTGTGTTCTTCTCCCAGTCCAAAGATGCCAGCGGCCGTGGCCGGGCACAGGTGATGGACCGCAATTGGGTTGTCGTCGCCCAAGAACCGGCACCAGGGATGCCGATCGGGGAGGCAGAAGCGGTGCTGTCGGTGGTGAAGACCGACGAGCCCAGCCAGTGCTGAACACTTCCTGAGTCTGCGGACCGGTCCGTCGCAGAAGGCGTGAACGCGAGTGAGGCGCGGATTCCGGGGAATCCGCGCCTCTCGCTGTGTTCAGTTGTCAGTTCTTGCGGCCGGGGGCCTTCGCGCCGGACTTGAAGCCGAGGCCGCCGGGCTTGGCGGTCGGCGGGGCCACCGGCGGGGTGCCGTTGCCGTTGGTGGGCTCGGCCGGGGTGGCCGGTTCCGCCGTGGCTTCGGGCTCGGCGGGGGCCGTCGGCTCCGCCTGGGCCGTCGGCTCAGCCGGGGCCGGGGTGGCCGGGGCTGCGGCGCCGGGGGCCTTCGGGCCGGGGCGCTTGAAGCCGGACTTCATGGCCAGGCCCTTGGCGGCGACCGTCGGCTTGGTCTCGGTGGGGGCCGAGACCGGTTCCGCGGCGGGAGCTTCGGCGGCCGGGGCCGCTGCTGCTGCCGGAGCGGCGGCCGGAGCCGCGGCGGCGGGGGCCTTCGCGCCGGGAGCCTTCGCACCCGGAGCCTTGGCACCGCCCTTCATGCCGAGACCCTTGACCGGCGGGGCGGCCGGTGCGGGTGCGGCTTCGGCGGGCGCCGCGGCTTCGGCGGGAGCGGCCGGAGCCTTCGCGCCGGGGGCCTTCGCGCCACCCTTCATGCCGAGTCCGCCACCGGGCGCCTTGGCGGCACCCTTCATGCCAAGACCCTTGACCGGGGCCGCGGGGGCCGCGGTCTCGGCGGCGGGCGCCGCGTCGGCTGCCTTCGCACCCGGCGCCTTCGCACCGCCCTTCATGCCGAGGCCGCCACCGGGCGCCTTCGCGGCACCCTTCATGCCCAGACCCTTGGCGGGTGCGGCCGCGGCAGGCGCGGCTTCGGCGGCGGGCGCCTGCGCACCCGGCGCCTTGGCGGCACCCTTCATGCCGAGTCCGCCACCGGGCGCCTTGGCGGCGCCCTTCATGCCGAGGCCACCACCGGTCGGCGCGGCCTTCGGGGCGGCCTCCTCGGCCACCTCGGCGACCGGCGCGGGTTCCGGCTCGGGCTCGGGCTCCGGTTCGGCCTTCGGCTCCTGGACGACGAGCAGGTTCGCCGACAGCTCGGCGGCGTCGACCCGGGTGATCGAGTCGAGCATCAGCTGCGCGACGTCGACGACCTCGACGCCCTCGCCCTGACCCTGCTCCTGACGCGCGGTGACACCGTCGGTGAGCATGACGCGGCAGAACGGGCAGCCGGTCGCGATCTTGGTCGGGTTGGTGGACAGTGCCTCGTCCACGCGGTCGACGTTGATGCGCTTGCCGAGCTGCTCTTCCATCCACATCCGGGCGCCACCGGCACCACAGCACATGGACCGCTCGCCGTGGCGCGGCATCTCGACCAGAGTCGAACCCGAGGCCGCCATGAGCTCACGCGGCGCGTTGTAGATCTTGTTGTGCCGACCCAGGTAGCAGGGGTCGTGGTAGGTGATGTTCTGCGACACCGAGGCCACCGGCACCAGCTTCTTCTGCCGCACCAGGCGGTTCAGCAGCTGAGTGTGGTGCACGACCTCGTAGGTGCCGCCGACCTGCGGGTACTCGTTGTTGAGCGCGTTGAAGCAGTGCGCACAGGTGACGACGATCTTCTTCTTCGACTGCTCGACACCCTCGAACACCGAGTTGATGACCTCGATGTTCTGCATGGCCAGCTGCTGGAAGAGGAACTCGTTGCCCGCGCGGCGGGCCGAGTCACCGGTGCAGGTCTCCTCGGCGCCGAGCACCATGAACTTGGTGCCCGCGGTGGCGAGCAGCTCGGCGACCGCCTTGGTGGTCTTCTTGGCGCGGTCCTCGTAGGCGCCGGCGCAGCCGACCCAGAACAGGTACTCGTAGCCGTCGAAGCTGTCGGCGTCCTTGCCGAAGACCGGAATGTCGAAGTCGACTTCCTTGATCCAGTTGAGGCGGTCCTTGGAGTTCTGGCCCCACGGGTTGCCCTTGTTCTCCAGGTTCTTGAACAGACCGGCGAGCTCGGACGGGAACTCCGACTCGATCAGCACCTGGTAGCGGCGCATGTCGATGATGTGGTCGACGTGCTCGATGTCCACCGGGCACTGCTCGACGCAGGCGCCACAGCTGGTGCAGCTCCACAGGACCTCGGGGTCGATGACGCCGTTGACGTCTTCGCCACCGATCAGCGGGCGCTCGGCCTCGAGGCGCGCGGCCTCGGGGATCTTGGCCAGCTTCGCCTCGTCGGGCTTGCCGTCGGCGTCGACCAGGCCGATCTCGTCGCCACCGGGATCCTTGCGGCCACCGGCCAGCAGGTACGGCGCGGCGGCGTAGCCGTGGTCGCGCAGCGACATGATCAGCAGCTTGGGCGAGAGCGGCTTGCCGGTGTTCCAGGCGGGGCACTGCGACTGGCAGCGACCGCACTCGGTGCAGGTGCTGAAGTCCAGCCAGCCCTTCCAGGAGAAGTCCTCCATGCGGCCGACACCGAGGTTGTCGACATCGGGGTCGACGTTCTCCATGTCCAGGACCTTGCCGTTGGACATCATCGGCTTGGCCGCGCCGAGGGCGACGCTGCCGTCGGCCTCACGCTTGAAGTAGATGTTCGGGAAGGCCGAGAACCGGTGCCAGGCCACGCCCCAGGTGATGTTGCGGCCGACCACGAACAGCCAGACCATGCCGGACATCAGCTTGACGAACGCGAAGATCGAGATCAGCGTGACGTTGGCCGGGATGATCTTGGCGATCTGCCCGGTGATCGGGTCGGTCCAGGTGGAGTGCCCGGTCAGCGACAGCACACCGGCCTTCACCAGCACCATGCCGATGCCTTCGGTGAGCACGACCCACTCGACGAAGTACGCCGGACCGAACTTCGAGCCGCTGAAGCGCGACAGGCGCGCGGGCAGGCGCGGGTGGTTCAGCTGGCGGATGATCATCAGCGTCGCGATGCCGACGACGGTGCCGACGCCGAGGATCTCGTCACCGAGATGGAACCACCAGGTCTCGCCGATGAACGGCCACGACCAGGTGGGATCGAAGGTCTGCCCGTAGGCCATGAACCAGAACTGCGCACCGGCGAGGAAGCCGATCATGACCAGCCAGTGCGCCCAGCCGACGGTGCGGAACTTGTTCATCCGCGTGTGCGCGATGAACTCCACGATCATGGTCTTGAATCGCGGGAAGAACGGTCGCCACCGATCCGGCGCGGACTGGCCGATCGTCACGGCCTTGCCGATCTTCCACGCGCCGCTGAGGAACGACGCCCAACACAACAGGCTGAGCAGTGCTCCAATCGTGCCCAACGTGATTGTCAGGGCATTCATGTCGCGACCTTTCTTTAGAGGCAACACGAGGGTCTTGGGCGAGACGGACTCACCCGGTTGGCTCGTATCGTAACCGGCGCTAAGTTACCGGCCAGTAACTACCGGTGTCCACCGTAGGATCGGCATTTGCGCTCTGACCTTGTTTACTGCGGCTTGACCTAGGTTTTGCCTGTGAGCAATGTCACATAAATGTTTGCCGAAAGGTTCCTAGGGCTGCTGGTGAACACCGTAAACCGTGCGTGATCTGCGACGGAGCTAAGGACAGGCTTACTCCGGCTGTCGAGATTCCTTCTGGCCTCAGCGGATTCGGTCCATTAGGCTCCAGCTGTTCTGTCTGCTGTGCCGGTCTTCACACTGCTCGGGGAGAAGTAAGGGACACCTCACGGTGTGTCCCTGCTTGACGAGTCTCGCGTGTCGCGGATCGCACGCCGCACCACACCTGATGGATTGGAACCTTAATGAACTTCCGTAGGACCACTGCGGCTGCCGCACTGGTTATCGGCGCCATGACCGTGTCGCTGGGGACCGCGCACGCTGAGCCCGTTCCCGCGGCTCAGGACATCAAGTACTCGGTGAAGCTGGTCGACAAGACCATCGTCGCCACCCTGCAGAACGGCACCTTCGCGATCGTCGAGCAGGACGGCGAGACCCCCGAAGCGCCGAAGACCAAGGTCGCCGAGATCAAGGACACCACCGGTGCCACGGTCGTGTCGCTGCCGATCGACTTCACCGTCAACGGCACCGAGATCCCGACCAAGTCCGCCGTCACGAAGGACAGCACCGTCCTCGAGCTGACCCCGGAGAAGCCCGAGGGCCTGCAGGTGGGCACCGAGCCGGTCGGCGTGAAGCCGGTCCTCAAGGCCTCGCCGATCGCCTCCGCGCAGGAGAACCAGAAGGCGATCAACGACTTCGCCAGCAAGTTCAGCATCGGTACCGCCATCGGCACCTTCGTCGGCACCGCCATCGGCGCCCTCGTCGGCTGCGTCTTCGGTCTGCCGCTGTTCGGTGTCGGCTGCCTCGCCGGCCTGCCGCTGGGTGCCGCTGTCGGTGGCATCCTGGGCATGATCGCCATCGGCGGCCCGACCATGCTGGCCGCGGGCGTCGAGCTGCTCAGCGTGATGCAGGCGCCCGAGGGCACCACCGTGTGGGCCGAGAAGCCGAAGGCTGTCGCCGCCCCCGCGCCGGAAGCCGCTCCGGCCAACTGATCCACCGCCGTACCGCGAAGGCCCCGCTCCGATCCGGAGCGGGGCCTTCCGCGTTTCTCAGTCCAGGACCAGCTCCCCGGACACCGATTTCGCGCCGTCAGCGACCCCGTGGCGGCCGAACGTGCGCTCGGCCATGGTGTAGCGACCGTCCTCGCGAATCAGCAGCACGGTGCTCGCGCGGGTGCCGTGCAGATCGTGGGCGACGAAGCGCGCGGAGACGGACCGCTCGAATTCCAGGGGGATGCCGGTGTGCGGCAGGCGGTCGTCGGGCGCCTCGGTGCGGTCGGCCAGCAGGGTGAAGTAGTCGTCGACGGAATCCGGTGCGGTGGCGACGATGTCGCGCAGGCCGGTCAGGCCGCTGTCGACCTTCGGCCACAGCGGCGGGGCGCCGGCGCCGAGCACCGCCGGGCGGGCCTGGGGATCGCTGTGGACGGATCCGGGCACGGTCGCCACGTGCGCCGCGTTGGACAGCCCGTGCAGCCCCGGCGCCAGCTCGGTGGGGCCCACGCCGCTGCGGTTCGACTGCCACCACAGGCTGCGCAGATCGCTGACCAGCAGGTTGTAGCCCACGTAGGCGTCGGGAGCGGCCCCGGCCACGTCGGCCAGATACTCGGGCGGGCGGTCAGCGCCGCGCAGGTAGTCCATCAACAGCGCCCCGCGGGAACGCGGGCGCGCGGGGGTGTCCTGGGGATCACGGACATTGGTGACCGCGGCGAAGCGGGCCGCGTCGGTGCGCAGGCCCAGCCAGGTGCCCACCGCGATCGCGCCCAGATCACGTCCGGCCAGCAGCCCGGGCTCCTCCGGCCAGTAGCGCAGCGACTCGGTCGCGCGGGTGTAGAACTCGTCCCGGTTGGCGGCCACGATCAGCCGGTACTCGGGGTGCGCTCGCCAGGCGAGCAGAACCAGACACATGACCCCAAGCATGCCCTGGACACCGAAAAGGCCGGTAGCGCACTGCTACCGGCCTTTCTGGCTGCTCTGTGCCTGCGGTGTGACCCGCGATCAGTTGGTGCGGACCGCCAGGCCCGGGTTGTCCGAGAGGACGACGCTCAGCGGCTGCGCGAACAGCTGCGGGACGTCACCGGTGATCGCGCCGATGATGTTCGGGATCTCGCAGATCGGGTAGTCGGCGACCGACGATGCGCTGGAGATGCCGAGGGCGAGGCGACCGGTCACGATCGCGCCACCCGAATCGCCGGGCAGGGCGCAGATGTTGGCCGAGAAGCTCTGGGTGAGCTGACGGTCGCCGACCTGGACGGTCTGGTCGACGCCGTTGATGATGCCGCAGCTGAAGCCGGTGCGCGAGCCCGACTTGCAGACCGGGGCGCCGACGACCGGGGTGGCCACGCCGTCGACCGCGATCGGGGCGTTGCCCGGCACGCGGACCAGGTTGTTCTCGAAGCGCGCCCGAGCGTTGTCGTTGATCCGGATGATCGAGTAGTCCTGCTCGCCGAGCACCGACTTCTGGAAGGTGCCCAGCTGGGCGCCCGCGCGATCACCGTTGAGCTCGTAGACGGCCGCGGCGTTGCCGGTGCCCGCCGAGCCGATGTCGGGGTTGCAGTGGCCCGCCGAGATGTTGATGACGTTGCCCGCGCGGTCGGTGCCGTTGAAGCCCAGCGAGCAGCGCAGCGAGCTACGGCCGATCACCGAGGCGAAGCCGTCGCCGCCGGCCAGGGCGCCGTTGCCGTCGCCGGCGACCGGGGTGGCCGACAGGTCGACACGCTCGCCCGCCACCGGCGGCGCGGTGACGACGACGCGGGACGGGTCGATGAAGCTCGGCAGCGGCAGCCCGGCCTGCTCGACGCGCACCGCGATCGCGTTGTTCACGGTGTCGATGACGACGCCACGGACCAGGTTGGCGACCTCCGGCGGCGCGGCGGCCAGCCAGTTCTCGAACGCGGTCTTCTCGCCACGCAGCGCGGACTCGCTCTTGGCGACGTTGCGGACCTCGAAACCGGCCGACTGGGCGGCCTCGCGGGCCTGGTCGGCGCCGGGGCCCTGCGCGAGCGCGACGACGGCGTTACCGGCGTCGTTGAGCCACGCGCCGGCGAAGGCCTGCGGGAACTGGCGCTGCGCGGTGGTCGAGAACGCGGCGACCTGCTGCGCGACATCGGCGCGGCGCAGGTACTCGTCGGGGGAGATCTTCAGATCCCGGGTGACCGCCTCGATCAGCTGCGCGGGCAGGTCGGCAGCGGGCGCGGGCTGCGCGTCGGCGACTGCCATGGTGGGGCCGAACAGCAGAATCGCCGCCGAAGCGGCGATCACGGACTTCCGAGCTCTTCTCGAGCTTCGCGCGGACGGGGTGCGACCCATACGTGGCAGGAGCATGATCGAACTATATGGGCTGGAGCGGGTTATGCCTACTCGGACCGGGCAAGAGATTTCGCTCACCCGGTCCGGTCCGGCGATTCGTTGTGAGGTCAGCCTGCGTTCGGCTTGGTACGCACGGCGATTCCACTACCGAGACCCCCACCGGAGGTGGCCTCGATATCGGCCAGGATCGGCCGGATCGGCACGCCGAGCGAGGCGGTGCCGCCGTACGGGGCCAGCTGGGTGTTGGCCTCGGTGCAGTTGGGCGCCTCGGCGGCGTTGGAGCCGCTGGTGATGCCGAGCGCCAGGGTGCCGGTAACGATCGCGCCGCCGCTGTCACCACCGAGCGTGCAGGCGCTGCTGGCGAAGCCGCGGATCGTCTTGCTGACGCCCTCGGCTGTGAACAGCTGGGTCTCCACATGGTCGGCGGAGACGAAACCGCAGGTGAAGGTGGAGGACTGGCCGGTCTTGCAGACCGGGGCGCCGGTGACCGGTTCGGCGGTGCCGGTGATGTACAGCGACGTCCCGTTCGCGCCGCGCACCCGCGGCTGGTCCATGCCCGCGTTGACCGCGCGCTCGTTCAGCTTGATCACCGAGTAGTCCAGCGCGGCGGGTCCGCCGAGCACGGCTTTGGCGAACGAGCCGACCTCGGGGCTGTTCGGGATGTCGCGCACGTTCGGCACGTAGACCGGCGCGGAGCCGCCGTTGTCGACGTTCGGGTTGCAGTGGCCCGCCGAGATGTTGAGCGCGTTGCCCGCGGCATCGGTGCTGTTGAAGCCGAACGAGCAGACGTCGACGCCGCGCAGCGTCGTGTCGTGCAGGTCCTTGGTCGCGGTGATGTAGGTGTCGCCGCCCATCGGCTTGTACTCGACCGGACCGCCGCCGCCGGGGGAGAGCACGACTTTGATGGTGGCGATCAGGGTCGGCAGGTTGAGCAGGTGGCCGGGGCCGGTGTTGGCGATGTTGAGCACCAGCTGGCTGTTGAGCGCGTCGATGGCGATCGAGCTGATCGGCGCCGAGATCTCGCGCGGCAGGCTCGCGATCCACTGCGCCAGCTGCACCAGCGCGCCCTCCAGGCCGCCTGCCGAGATCGGGGCGAGGTGGGTCTGGTAGCCGTCGGCCGCGGCGATCTTGCCCGCCTCGGCGTTGGTGACGGCAATGACGGCCTTGCCCTCCGGCGTCATCCAGGCGCCGGCGAAGGTGTCGGGGTTCTCGGCACGGAAGTCGCTGGCGTAGTCGCGCAGCTGCTGCGCGCGGGCGGCGCGGTCGAGGTATTCGGTCGGGGTCATCCCGAGGTCGCGCGAGAGTGCCGTCACCAGCTCGGCCGGTAAGGCGTCGGCCGAAAGCTGAAGGGGCGCCGAAGGTTCCGCGGTCGCGACGCCGGAGCCGAACAGAGGTGCCAGGAGAACAGTCGCGGCGAAACCGGCGGAGGCTGCCTTGACTGCGGCGCGACGCGCCACCAACTTGCGCATGAAATCCCTTCGTCGGCACGAGTGATCGAGACCACCGCCGGCGGCTGTGATGTCGATCAGCGCATCACTCTAGGGCACGGGCGCGCGGAGGGCGCGGTTACCGTACCCCCGCACCGGATCAGTTGTATCCGGGAATCCGCATGGGCGAGGGGAGATACCCCGGCGGGTACGTCTGGAACGGCAGCAGCGGGCGGGTCGTGCTGCGGCCGGGCGGGGTCGACGGGTCGGTGGTCGTCGGTTCCGGCGTGGTCGTCGGCGGCGCTTCGGTGCTGGTCGACGGCTCCGGCTCGGGCTCGGGCGTCGTGGTGACGGCCGGCGCGCGCGTGGTCGGTTCGACGACCGGCGGCGGCGGGGGCAGCGCGGGCGTGGGCGTCGGGGTCACCGTCAGCGAATCGGGGCGGGCGTCGGAGATCGGTGGCGGCGGGGTGGTGTCGCTACCGCGCAGCATCACCGAGACCGCGACGCCGCCGAGCAGCAGTCCGATCAGCGCGGCCGCGGCGATCAGCAGCGGCGTCCGGCTGCGCTGGGGTTCCGGCGGTTCCACCGCGACGACCGGCAGCGCCGAGGTCGGGGTGGCCAGCGCCTTCGTCGGCTGCGCCGTCACCGGCATCGCCGCCGAATAGGCCTGCGCGGTCGCCGCGGGCCGGGCGAGCGCGGGGATCACGTCGGTGACGACGAGGGAGTTCTCGGTGACGATCGGATCGGGCGGTGTCGCGCCCGCGGGCGTCGCCAGCACCGCGACCAGCGCGGCCTCGGCGGCCGACGTCGCGAACGAGCGGCCGGGATCGATGCCGTCGGCGGGCGGGGGCAGTTCGTCCTCGCCCAGCAGCGCCACCGACTTCAGGCCCAGATAGTCCAGCGCCTCGCGCACGCCGCGCACCACCTCGGGCGTCCACTGCGCCGGATGCGTCGCGTAGAACTCAGCCGGGCCGCTGAGGTGCTCGGTGGTGAGGTCGATCAGGCAGAACATCGCGGTCGCCAGCAGGTCCTCGGCGCGGTAGGCCTCGCCGCCGTCGACATCGATGCCCGCCGGGTCGCCGATCGCGCGCACGAAACCGGCGATCGAGTGCGCGTGCCCGGAGGGAGCCGGTCCGCCGAGCGCGGCGTCGCCCTCGTCGGACATGTGCAGCAGTGCGTCGCGTTCGACGAGCCGCACCGTGCCGTCCTCGGTGACCACCGCCGCGATGCACTCGTCATCGGCGATGCGCAGGCCGACCCCAGTGGCCATCCGGTTTACCTCGCTTCGGGCGACGACGACAGGCCGCGTCGTGTTACACAAGCAGTGAACCGTGTCCCATGGCGCGGAGCATTGACAATAATTCGGATCGTGAGCGCGCGCCTATCCGGCGTCGGATTCGCGCGACGTGATGCTCCACGGTCTTGGCGGAAATGTACAGCCGCGCGCCGATCTCCCGATAGGTCAGACCGAGCAGCACCAACTCGGCAACCTCCCGCTCGCGATCGCTGAGCGCGGCCGTGTCGGGCGGGCGCGGGGCGGGCTGCTCCGCGCCCTGCGGCAGCGGCTGGGCGGCGGGCAGTGGCTGTTCCACCGGCTGCGCCCGCACGCGCACCGAGCGGGCCAGTTTGAGCAGCGTGGTCGCGGTGGCGGAGTCGCCGACGGCGAGCGCGGCCTCGCTGGCCAGGCGGGCGGCGTCCCAGGTGAGACCGAACTCGGCCAGCGCCGACACCGCGGCCTGCACCTCGGCGGCCACCACCTGACCGCGCAGCACGAGCACCCAGGTGCGGCCCGCGTCGGCCAGCGCGGCGGCCTGCTGGTCGCCCGCCGCCGCGGCGGTCTTGAGCGCGTGGGCGTGCGGGAGCAGGTCGCTGGGCGATTCGTCGGCGAGCGCGGCCTGGACGCCGTACCAGTGGAACAGGTTGGTCCAGGCGGGCGCGCGGCCCAGTTTGCGCAGCAATCCGCGGGCCGCGTCGACGAGCGGTTCGATCCGGCGCACATCGCGCAACCGGAGGCCCGCCAGCCACAGTTCGCCGATCGGCAGCAGGCTCAGCAGGTCGGCTTCCAGTTCGTCGAACAGCGGGCTGGCGGCCTGCCACGCGCGGGTCAGCGCCGCGTGGTCGCCGCCGCGCCGGGCCAGGCCGACGGCCAACGCGTGCGCGAGCAGCTGATCGCGCGGTTCGAGCGCGGCGATGTCGACCTCGGCGAGGGTGTTCGCGGCGCGTTGCTCGTCGCCGCCGAGCAGCGCGGCCCAGGCGGTGAGCACGGGCAGCTGAGTGCCCGCGCCCCGGCCCGCGGCGCGGCGCAGCGCGTCGCCCGCGCGGCGGGGTTCGCCGGTGCCCAGGCAGAGCAGGGTGGCGATCGAGACGGCCGAGCAGGGGAGGTAGCGGTCGTCGGTGTCGGTGTTGCCCGCCTGGATCAGCGCGGAAATCGCGGCGGCCGTTCCGGTTCCGTGCGGGTCGAGGGATTCGTGCAGCGCGCCGGCGATGAGCCGCGCGCCCGCGTCGGCCTCGGTCGGTGGCCACAGCTGGGCCGCGGCGGCCATCCGGGTCGCGCCCGCGGTCTCCCCGGCCAGGGTGAGCACCATCGCGGCGGGCGCCCAGTCGGCGCCGACCCGATCGGGTCCGAGCCAGGTGTACAACCCGGCCGCGCGGCTCACCAGACCGCGCCGGGTGAGTACAGCCGCGCAGATACGCACGGCGGCAACGAGATCGGTGGCGGCGATGCCGTCCGCGGTGAGTAGCGGCTGGGCCAGCCGCAGCGCGGTGTCGGCGTCGCCGGCGCGCGCGGCGGCCTCGGCCCAGCGCAGCGCGATCGACTCGACCGGGGTACCCGCGGCGGCCGCGGCCGCGTAGTAGCGCGCGGGCTGTCCCGATTTCTCCGCTGTGCGGCACAGGAATTCGGCCAGGCGCGAGTCGACCACGCCCGACTCGGCCAGGATCAGCGCCGTGCAGTCACGCAGCAGTCCCGCGTCGAGTCGCGCGGCGAGCAGGCGCCGCTGCACCTCGACATAGCGGCGGTCGCCGAGCAGGATGCGCAGCGGGCCGACGGCGGGGGTGAGCAGCAGATCGGCGTCGGTGACCAGCGCGCCCGCTCGCGCGCGGTCGATCAGATCGTGGGCGGTGGCTGTGTCGACGCCGAGCACCTCGGTGAGTTCGGTGGCGTCCAAACCCGTTCCGGTGGCGGCGATCACGAGCGTGTCGAGCAGCTCGGGTTCGGCCGCGTCGAGCATCGATCGGGTCCACGCGGTGATCGCCTCGTCGACGGCGGTCACGCAGGTTTCCAGCGGGGCGGTGCGAGCGGCGGCCAGCGCCGCGACGACGCCGCCGGGAATGCCCGCGGTGAGCTGATGGATGCGCAGCGCGAGCGGCTGCGACACCGCCACCCCGAGTTCCCTGGCGAACGACGCGGTGTCGGCGCTGCCGAGCGCGCGCAGCTCCACCGTGCGGCCGTGCCGCGAGACGATGTCGGACAGGGCGCGTAGTCGGGGATCGTGCGGGCGCGGCTGGGTGGCCAGCACCACCGAGCGGCGGCCGGATTCGATGGCGGCGCAGAGGTTTCGCAGATCGACGGCGCTGTATCGGTGCACGTTGTCGGCGATCAGCACGGCCCGGTCGGTCGCGTCGTCGTGCACCGAGTCGGTCATCGGGATGCCGCGATCGCGCAGATGGGAGCGAACCGCGTTGAGCAGCACGGACTTTCCGGTTCCGGCCCGGCCGCGGATCATCAGCAGCACCGGCTGCTTGTCGGCGGTATCGAGTTCGCGGATGACGGTGCGCGCGCTGGGCAGGGAGTCGAGGGCGATATCAGCCACCATTTCCTCCGAGGATCTGGCCCGGCAGCTGGGTGCCCGTCTCGAGGGTTTCGTCGACCGCGCCGCCCACGCCGTCGAGCAGGTCGCCGGGGTTCACCTTGATGGGCGGGATCGTCGGTCTGGTGGGTGCCGGGGCGGGCGCGGGGGCCGGTGCCGGTGCCGGGGCGGGCGCGGGCGCTGGGGCCGGAGCGGGCGCTGGAGCCGGAGCCGGGGCGGGTGCGGGGGCCTGTTCGGCGGGCTGCTGGGGGGCCGGAGCGGGCTGTCCGGCCGCGGGGGCCGGTGCCGGGCTGTCGCCCGCCTGCGTGCCTGCCGGTGCCGGGCTGCCCGCGGCCGCGGGGGCGCTGCCCGGCGTCCCCGGCTGCGTGGTGCCCGCCTGCGTCTGGCCCGGCGGCGTCGCGGTGCTCGGTGCGCCGGGACGGGTCGGGTCGGCGACGGTCGAGTCGGTGCCGTTGACCGCACCGGGCGCGCCACCCGTGCTGGTAGCGGCGGTGGCGCCGGGCACGGGCGCCCCGCTCGTCGTCGCGACGGGCCCGCTCGGCGTGGACGGGGTGGTGGCCCCGCCGAGCGCGAGGGTGCCGGTGGCCAGCGCGGCCATCGTCACCGCGGCCGCCGCGATGATCGCCGCCCGTTTGGCGGTGAACATCTTGGTGGGGGCGGGTTCGTCCGCCGGGAGCGCGATGTCGTCGACGACCGGTGCCGCCACCGCGGGCAGCGCCACGACGGCGGCGGGAATGGCCTCGGTGGGCACGGAGACCGCGGCCACGTCCAGGGCGATCTCGGCGGCGCCGTGCGCGGTGCAGGACGCGGGGTCGGCGCAGGCGGCGACCGGCAGCCCGAACTCGGTCGAGATCAGCTCGGCGACCAGCGGGATCGCCCCGCCACCGCCGGTGAGCAGCACCCGGCTGATATCGCCCATGGTGAGTCCGGCGCGGCGCACCGCGTCGTGCAGCAGGTTCATCGAATCGAACAGGGTCGGGCGCAGCAGGTCTTCGAGTTCACCGCGGGTCAGCCGGACCTGTGCGGTGTGCGCGGCCCCGAGCAGACCCACCGGGATCACCGTCGCGGTAATTCTGGACAGCTCTTCTTTCGCATTTCTGCAGCGGGCTCGCAAGGCCGATAATTCCGCCTCGACAACGGGGTCGAATGGATCGATATCCTGACCGTCCAGCGCGTTAGCCAGAACATAGCGCATCGTCAGCAGATCGAATTCCGTACCGGCGATCGCCGTGCTGTGCAGGGGTGCGCCGAGCATGCCCGCCTGGTCGCCGGTGCGTAGCACCGTGACCGTGAGGCCGCTCGCGCCCAAGTCGTAGACGGCCAGCGCGCCGTCGTCGAGCAGGCCGTTCTCCATCTCGTAGCGGCGCACCGCGGCCATCGGCTCTGGCACCAGCGTCACCTCGGGCAGGCCGGCGCGGGTGAGCGCCGCGCGCGTCGTCTCGACGGTCGGTTCCGACCACCACGCCGGGTAGCAGGCCACGATGGTCGCCTCGGCGCTCGCCCGGCCGGCCAGCTCGGTGACCAGCGCGTGGGTCGCGGCGGCGACCAGATCGGCCGCGTCGTGGCTGGAACCGTCCTCTGCCAGCAGGTCTACCGGGTCGCCGACCCGGGACAGGTAGTCGTCGACCACGACGCCGCGCGCGTGCTGGGCGGCGTCGGCGAAGCCGGTCGAGCCGTCGGCGCCGAGCAGCAGGGCGCTGTGGTGGGCGCGAACGGTGGTTCCGGACCCGTCGGCCGTCGTGGCCGCGGCGACCGAATTCGCGGCCCCGACGGTAATGCCGAGCGCCAGCCGCTCTGTCATTGGACAACCCCGTTCGCAGGACTTCCGGCGGACCGGAAAAGGTGAATACAGCGAGATCGCCGGGGTGGTCGGCGTCCCACTCGAACTGTCGGTTGCTAGGGGACAGCTGTTACCTGTGCCGGGGGAAGTACGGGGAAATTCCCCTAATCGGCGGTGCGCCCCTAATGGGGGACGCCCCTCGTGAACTAGGTATTCGCCCCGTTACCTGTAACGGCTCGCGGACCTAGCGTGAAAGACATTCCGACGACAACGGATCGCCCATGATCTGGAGGAGCTGATCTCGATGACACCGAATGCGATTCTGGAATTCATCCTCAACCTGCTGCGCGACCCCCAGGCGGCCGCGAGCTACTGCGCGAACCCGTGCCAGGCCCTGACTGTGGCCGGGCTCGACGTGACGCCCGAGGATATTTCCGCCGTCGCCCCGATGGTGGCGGAATCCGCGCTGGTCAGCGGCGGCTCCCAGTTGCAGGCGATCGTCGCGGCCGGCGCCGCGGCCGGCACGACCGCCGCCCTCGCCTCGACGGCCACCGCGGCCGCCGCCGTGACAGCGGCGACCGCCACCGACGCCCAGCTCGGCATCGGCCTCGACGTCGGCCTCGGCGCGGCCGCCTCGGCCGTCGCGGGCGCCGCGGCCCAGGTCGGCGCGGGTATCGAAGCCGCCCTGTCGGCCGTCACCGGCGCGAACGTCGACATCGACACCGACATCGGCGCCGGCGTGAACGTCGGCGGCGAACTGGCCACCGACATCGCCGCCGCCTTCGGCACCGGCATCGGCCTCGACGCCGCAGTAGGCGCGGGCGCCGACCTCGCCGCCGGCCTCGGCGGCGCCCTGAACGGTGCGATCGGCGCGGGCGCCGGCCTCAACGGCGCGATCGGCGCAGGCCTGAACGGCGCAGTAGGCGCGGGCGCCGACCTCGCGGCCGGTCTCGGTGGTGCCCTGAACGGTGCGATCGGCGCGGGCGCGGGCCTGAGTGGTGCGATCGGCGCCGGTCTCGACGGCGCGGTGGACGCGGGCGCCGACCTCGCGGCCGGTCTCGGCGGCGCGCTGAACGGCGCGATCGGCGCCGGTGCGGGTCTGGACGGTGCCCTGAACGGCGCAGTAGGCGCGGGCGCCGATCTCGCGGCCGGCCTGGGTGGCGCGCTGAACGGTGCTGCTGGTGCCGGTGTGGGTCTCGGCGGTGCGCTGAACGGCGCTGTCGGTGCGGGCGCTGATCTCGCGGCCGGTCTCGACGGCGCGCTGGACGGCGCGATCGGCGCCGGCGCAAATCTGGACGGTGCGGTAGGCGCGGGCGCCGATCTCGCCGCAGGTCTGGGTGGTGCGCTGAATGGCGCGGCTGGTGCCGGTGCGGGTCTGGACGGTGCTGTGGGCGCGGGTGCTGATCTTGCGGCCGGTCTGGGCGGTGCCTTGAATGGCGCGGCTGGAGTCGGCACGGGTCTGGACGGTGCGCTGAATGGCGCTGTCGGTGCGGGCGCCGATCTCGCTACCGGTCTCGGCGGTGCCTTGAACGGTGCGGCTGGCGCCGGTGCGGGTCTGGGCGGTGCGCTGAATGGCGCTGTCGGTGCGGGCGCTGATCTTGCCGCCGGTCTCGGTGGCGCCGTGAACGGTGCGGCCGGTGTGGGCGCGGGTCTCGATGGTGCACTCGGTGCGGGCGCTGACCTCGCGACCGGCCTGAACGGTGCGGTCGGTGCAGGCCTCGAGGGTGCCCTGGGTGCGGGCGCGGGTCTCGACGGCGCACTCGGCGCCGGTGCTGACCTCGCTGCCGGTGCGGGCGGCGCGCTGAACGGTGCGATCGACGCGGGTGCCGGTCTCGACGGCGCTGTGAACGGTGCTGTGGGTGCGGGCGCTGATCTTGCCGCCGGTCTGGATGGCGCGCTCGGTGCGGGCGCCGACCTCGCGACCGGCCTCAACGGTGCGGTAGGCGCCGGTCTCGAAGGTGCCCTGGGCGCGGGTGCGGGTCTCGATGGGGCGCTGGGTGCGGGCGCTGATCTCGCGACCGGCCTGAACGGCTCGGTCGATGCGGGCCTCGAAGGTGCGCTAGGCGCCGGGACCGGTCTCGGTGGTGCTGTTGGCGCGGGTGCTGACCTTGCTGCTGGAGTGGGCGGTGCGCTGGAAGGCGCCGTCGGCGGTGCTCTGGACGGCACGCTCGGTGCAGGTCTCGGCGGTGCCGTCGATGCTGGCGCTGACCTCGCTGCCGGTGCGGGCGGTGCGGTGGAGGGCACGCTCGGTGCAGGTCTCGGCGGTGCCGTCGATGCAGGCGCTGACCTTGCTGCCGGAGCGGGCGGTGCTCTGAACGGCGCGCTCGGTGCCGGTCTCGGTGGTGCCGTGGGTGCCGGAACCGATGCTGCCGCCGGTGTGGGCGGCGCCGTAGGTGCGGGCCTGGAGGGAGCGCTGGGTGCGGGCGCTGGTCTCGAGACCGGGCTGGGCGGCGCGGTCGGTGCCGGTCTCGGTGGTGCTGTCGACGCGGGCGCCGGTCTCGGTGCCGGTCTCGGTGGTGCCGTCGACGCGGGTGCTGACCTCGCCGCCGGTGCGGGCGGTGCGCTGAACGGTGCGGTCGGTGCCGGTCTCGGCGGTGCGGTGGGCGCCGGAGCCGATGTCGCCGCCGGTGTGGGCGGGGCGGTGGGCGCCGGTCTCGGGGGAGCGCTGGGTGCGGGTGCTGGTCTCGAGACCGGGCTGAACGGTGCGGTCGACGCCGGGGTCGGTGGTGCGTTGACCGGGGCGGTCGACGCGGGCGCCGATCTCGCGGCCGGGCTGGGTGGAGCTGTGGATGTGGGCGCCGGTGTGGGCGGTGCGCTGACGGGTGCGGCCGGTGCCGGACTCGACGGTGCGCTGACCGGTGCGGCCGGTGCCGGTGGTGCGCTCGGCACCGGGCTGGACACGGCTCTGACCGGGGCCGTCGGTGCCGGTGGTGACTTCACCGCCGGCGTCGACGGCCTGGTGGACGGCGCCGCCGGTCTCGGCGCGGAGGCGGGCGCGCAGCTCGGCGGCGGGCTGAATGCAGGCGTCAGCGGCGCGACCACCGCGGCGGGCGGGCTGGGTGCGGCCGCCTCGGCCGGTGCGCAGGCCGCGGGCAGCCTCGGCGCGGCGGCGACCACCACCGCGATCACCGGTCTCGACGGCGCCGTCGGCGCCGGCGGGGAATTCGGGACCGGCCTGGAGACCGGGCTGGGCGGTGCCGCGTCGGCCGGAACCGGCCTGATCGGCGGCCTGACCGGTAGCGCGGGCGGCGGCTTCGGGCTCGACGGACTGCTCACCGGCGGCGGCGAGGTCTCCTCCGGTCTGGAAACGGGCCTGTCCGCCACGACCGGCGCCGGCTTCGACACCGCCGCGACCCTCGGCACCGACCTGACCACCGGCGCCCAGGCCGGCTTCGGCGGCGCCGTGGATTCCGGCCTCGGCCTGGCCGGTGGCGCCCAGGCGGGCCTGTCGGGCCTCGCGGAAACCGGTGTCGGCCTTGCGGGTTCGGCCGCAGGCGGCGCCCAGGCCGGCCTCGGCGGCTTCGTGGACGCGGGCACGGGCCTGACGGGATCGGTGGCCGGCGGTGCCCAGGCGGGCCTGTCGGGTCTGGCCGAAACCGGTGTCGGCCTTGCGGGTTCGGCCGCAGGCGGCGCCCAGGCCGGCCTCGGCGGCTTCGTGGACGCGGGCACGGGCCTGACGGGTTCGGTGGCCGGCGGTGCGCAGTCCGGCCTCGGCGGCGCAGTGGACGCGGGCACCGGCCTGACGGGTTCGGTGGCCGGCGGTGCCCAGTCCGGCCTCGGTGGCGCCGTCGACGCGAGCACCGGCCTGTCCGGCTCGGTCGCGGGCAGCACGCAGGCAGGCCTGTCCGGCGCGACGAGCTCCGGCGCGCAGCTCGGCGGCACGGTGAGCGGGGCGACCCAGGGCAGCACCGCCGTGACCGGCGACCTCGCCGGAACATCGCACACCGACACGTCGGGCGCGCTCGGCGGCACCGCGCAGGGGGCGGTGACGACCGCGGCCGACACCTGGTCCTCGGTCGATGTGTCCAGTGCGTTCGGCTCCGGCCTGCACGGTTCGGCCCTCGGTGGTGGCGACGCGTCGCTGTTCGGCGAGTCGAGTACTGTCGCCGAGACCGGTGTGGACACCCACACCGACGGACTGTTCCACTGAGCGAAACGGGCGCTGCGATGGGGACTCTCGCACCGAACGCGGTGCCGCTGACGACGGTGTTGACCGACACCGTCGCAGCGGCCCGCGCCGCTGGTCGGGACGACCTGGTCGGGCGCCTGGAGAAGGTCGCGGTCCGGGTGCGCGATCCACGGCACCGGATCGTCGTCACCGGCCAGCTCGGCCAGGGCAAGAGCCGGTTCGTGAACGCGCTGCTGGGGCTGGACGTGTGCCGGGTCGGTGACGACACCACCACCGTCCTCCCGCTGCAACTGGCCTACGGCGAGCAGCAGCGCGCGTTCCTGGTCCTCACCGCGCCGGGCGTCGACGAATCGCGGGTGGAGATCCCGTTCGACGAGATCGGCGTCGTCGACCCGCGCGGCCAGCTGGCCCAGGGCAGGCAGGTGGTGCGGATCGAGGCCGAACTGCCGAACCAGCTGCTGGCCGACGGCGTCGTGCTCATCGACACCCCGGGCGTCGGTGGCCACGGAAACGCGAGCGCCGCAGGCGTTCTCGGCATCGCGGCGGCCGCCGACGCGGTGCTGGTGCTGTCGGACGCCTCCACCGAACTCACCGCCCCCGAGCTCACCTTCCTCCGGCAGATCCGCGAATTGTGCCCCACGGTCGCGGTGCTGCTCACCAAGACCGACCTGTATCCGCACTGGCACCAGGTGCTCGAGGCCGATCGCGCGCACTTGACTCGCGCGGAAACCGACGTCTCGCTGATCCCGGTGTCGGCGTTGCTGCGCGCGCACGCGCTGCGCCTGCAAGACGCGCAGCTCGGCGCGGAGTCGGGCTTCGGCGCGCTCTTCGGCTTCCTGCGCGACCGGGTGGTCGCCCGCGACCAGGTCGCCACCCGTCAGGCGGTCGCCCGCGAATTGTCGTCGGCGGCCGAACATCTGGCGCTCGCGCTCGGCAGCGAGCTGGTCGCGCTGCGTGATCCCGCGCTCGGCTCGGCCGCCGTCACCGAACTCCAGGCGGCGCGCGCGGCCGCCGAGGATCTCCAGCGCCGCACCGCGAGTTGGCAGCAGACGCTGACCGACGGCATCACCGACCTCGTCGGCGACGTCGACCACGACCTGCGCGAGCGCCTGCGCGGCGTCGCCCGCACCGGTCAGGAGTGGATCGACGACCACGACCCCGGCAGGCACTGGGGCGCGATCGCCGAGTGGCTCACCGGCGCCGTCGACACCGCGCTGGGCGACAACCTGCTGCTCACCCATCGCCGGGCCGAACTGCTCGCCGAACGCATCGCCGGTCACTTCGCCGAGGTCGGCGCCGTCGACCTGCCCGATGTCCACACCGGCATGGACGACGAGCGGAATCTGGCCGGCTCGGGTTCCCTGGCCGATCTCGAACCGGACATCGGTTTCGCCAGCAAGGTGCTGGTGGGCATGCGTGGTTCCTACGGCGGTGTCCTGATGGTCGGCCTGGCCACCACCTTCGCCGGTCTGGCCATGCTGAACCCGATCTCCCTCGGCGCGGGCCTGATCGTGGGCGGCAAGGCCTACCGCGACGACAAGACCGCGCGCCTGGCCCGCCGCCGGATCGAGGGCAACGCGGAGGTGCGCCGCTTCCTCGACGACGTGGCGTTCCAGGCGAGCAAGGACACCAAGGACCGCCTGCACCGCATCCACCGTGCCCTGCGCGATCACTTCGCCGGGGTCGCCGAGCGCAGCCTGCGCTCGATCGATGCCTCGCTGCGGGCCGCGCAGGACGCGGCGACGATGGCCGCGACCAACCGGGCCGAGCGCACCGTCGTGCTGGAACGCCAGCTGACCGCCGTCGCGGAACTGCGCCGCTACGCGGATTCCATGCAAGCCGAGCTGGGACGGGCCGACGGTACGGTATCTGGGTGAC
The DNA here is from genome assembly GCF_042882065.1 of Nocardia sp. NPDC058244. NCBI lineage: Bacteria > Bacillati > Actinomycetota > Actinomycetes > Mycobacteriales > Nocardiaceae > Nocardia > Nocardia sp. NPDC058244. Next base: position 407,813 of record NZ_JBHVWX010000001.1, read on the forward strand.
CCACCGTTTCGACACCGCCGCACCGCAGGCCGCACCCAGGATCCTGGCCGAGGCGCACGAGCTGGTCGGCGCGGCGGCGCGGATGCTCGGCCGGGACGAGTACGCGCGCGCCCTGCTCGCCGAGTGCGAGTACCGCCTGCGGGAGCCGCTGCGCGTCGCCCTGGCCGGCTCGATCAAAGCGGGTAAGTCGACGCTGCTGAACGCGCTGGTCGGGCAGGCTGTCGCCCCGACCGATGCCACGGAATGCACCCGCGTGGTCACCTGGTACCGCGACGGTGCCACCCCCACCGTCACCGCGCACGCCGCCGACGGCGCCCGCGCCAATGTGATCGTGCGCCGCGGCAGCGGCGCGCACGGCCTCACCTTCGACCTGAACGCACTGAACTGGGAGGGCGGGCGCCCCCGCGAGGTCGATCATCTCGAGGTCGGCTGGCCGTCGGCCGCGCTGGCGCAGACCACGATCATCGACACCCCCGGCACCTCGTCGCTGTCGCGTGAGGTGTCGCAGCGCACCGCGCGCCTGCTCACGCCCGCCGCCGCCGGGACCGACCCGCGCGGGTCGGCGATCACGGCGCCCGGCGCGGACGCCGTGGTCTACCTGCTGCGCCGCCTCGACGCCACCGACGTGCAGTTCCTCGAACAGATCGGTGCCGGTGCCGGTGGCGCCGGACCGCTCGGGGTGATCGGTGTGGTGTCGCGCGCCGACGAGATCGGCGCGGGCCGCATCGACGCGCTGCATTCCGCGCGCGATGTCGCGGCCCGCTTCGCGGGTGAGCTGGAGCGAACCGGGTTGTGCCAGGCGGTGATTCCGGTGGCGGGGCTGCTCGCGTTCGCCGCGTCCACCCTGCGGCAGCCGGAGTTCGCCGCGTTCGAGGCGCTGGCCACGGTCCCCGCGGAGGATCTCGGTGTCGCCCTGCTGTCGGCGGACCGGTTCGCCCGCGCCGATATCGCGCTGCCGGTGGCACCGGAACTGCGCGCGCAGCTGGCGGATCGCTTCGGTCTGTTCGGTATCCGCATGGCCACCATGCTGATTCGCCTCGGTGTGCGCGATTCCGCCTCGCTGGCCGCGGAATTGGCCGCGCGCAGCGGAATCGATGAACTGCGCTCGGTGCTCGAGGTCCAGTTCGGCCAGCGCGCCGAGGAATTGAAGGCGCACTCGGCGCTGAGCACCCTGGACCGGATCCTCGTCGCCTACTCCGGCACCGAGGCCGACCAGCTCCGCCCCCGGGTGCGGGCCCGGCTCGCCGATGTCCACGGTTTCACCGAACTGCGTCTGCTCGGCCGCCTGCGCACCGACGAACTCCCGCTGCCCGCACCAGTTCTCGCCGACCTGCATCGCATTCTCGGCGGCGCGGGCGTGGCGGCCCACCTGCGACTCGGCCTCCCGGCCGACGCCGACCTGGAAACCGTCCGCGCCACGGCCTTCAGCGCGGTGCGCACCTGGCGCACCAGGGCCGCGCACCCGCTGGCCGATCAGGCCACCGCCACCGCCTGCCGCGCGGCGGCCCGCAGCGCCGAAGGAATCCTGGCCGAACTCTCCCGCCCGGTCAGATGAAGTACGCGGTCCCCGAGGAACTCCCGGTCCCGTAACCGAGGCTCTTGGCGAACTCCCTGACCGCGATCAACGCGTGCCCCACCGGCCCCGGATCACTGCACGACCCACCCACCGACGAGAACGTGCACCCGTCATCGGCCACCACCCCGGTCTCCGCCGACGCCACCCCAGCGCCCCCGAAAACCACCGCACCACTCACCAGCAACCCACAGATCCCACGCTTCCACATCCCCCGAAACTAACCCACCAACCCACCCACCGCCCTGCCCCCAATCCCCGGGGCACTGGCCTCAGGCAGCGTGCACGCTCAGTTCGATGTGCATCCCGGCGGCCACGACCATGTTCACCAGTGCGTCCAGGCTGAACAAATCGATCTTTCCCCGGGTCAGGTCGGAGACTCGCGGCTGGGTCACGCCGAGCCGTTCGGCCGCGACGACCTGTGTCCAGCCCGACGCCTCGATATGTTCGGTCAACGCGCTCATCAGCCGTGACCGCAGCCGCATGTTCTCGGCTTCCTGTGGGGTGTCCTCGATCGCATCCCACACGCTGTCGAACGTCTCGTTCGCCATCAGCGTTCTCCCTTCCTGCTCGCACCACCGGCCTGTGCGTACCGCTTCGTCGCCAGGGCCAGATCAGAAGCCGCTGTCTTCTGAGTCTTCTTCTGAAAGCAGTGCAACACAAGGATGCGGTCAGCGAGTCTCGCGAGGTAGATGACGCGGTAGGCGCCGGAATCCTCGCGAGCCCGAATCTCGCATACCCCGAGTCCGACGGACCGCATAGGCCGCCAGTCCGTCGGTTCGAGGCCGCGTTGGACGCGATCGAGTTGGTAGCCGCACTCGCGTCGTGCATCGAGCGGGAACTCGCGCAGGTCGTCGAGCGCTGTGCCAACGAACTCGATTCGCTTCACCGAACCAAGTATATAAAAACTTGTATATCGGTCAACGGTGAGCCTGGCCCCGGAAGAGGGGGACGACTTCCTCGGCGAGGTACTGCTCGACCTCTCGTCCGGCGCGCTTCGCGGCGATGATCGCCGTCCCGCGTTCCTCGGCCTTGGCTGTCAGTATCTTTCGGGATTCCGATTCCACACCGCCGCCCATGACGAACATCCGGACCCGCTCCCGGTCGAGGATGGCGAGGGCTTCGTCGTCCTCGGTCGCGCCGAGGGCGTGGATGTCGACGGTGGTGAGGTAGGCGGTGGCGGTGTCGACGACGCGACGGCTGCGGCCGACGATCAGCAGATCCACGGTGTACATGTGCTTCCTCCGATCGGGAGCGGGTGGGCGCGCTGTCCCGCACGCCCACCCTGGGTTTCATACCGTGACGATTTCCGGTTCGGGGTCGAGTGGGCGCTGTTCCAGCTTGGCCTCCTTCGGTAGCGCGAAGAATCCGAGGCACACCAGCAGCAGGATGCCCATGCCGTAATACAGCGTGTACCGGAAGGTCTCGGCGAAGTTCACCGCGTTGGCCTCGGCCCCGGCGTCGGCGAGCAGCCGCGAGACCTCCTCGCCGCCAGGAAGATTCGTCGGTGGCAGGCAGCTGTCCGGCACCACGGTCGGATCGGCCTGGGCCGAGCGGTCGCCCACGCACGCCCCGAACCCGGCGACGATCTGGTCCTGCACCGACACCGGCACGCCGTCGGCGGCCAGCTCCGCGCGGATCTGCGGCGTCACCGCCGCCACGCCCCGGTCCGAATCATGGTCGAGCACAGTGAAGAACAGCACCCCGACGAGTGCGACACCGAGCGCGGTCCCCAGCTGCTGCCCGGTGTTGAGCAGTCCGGACGCCGAGCCGGCCTCGCGCAGCGGCACTTGGCCGAGCAGCAGGTCGATGGTCGGCGCGACCACCATGCCGAAGCCCGCGCCGGTGACGATCAGCGGCAACACCATCTGCCACGAGGCGAACTCGCTGCCGTAGCGCACGGCCATCGCACCGTAGATCCCGAACCCGGCCGCGTTGATCAGCGCGCCGATGATCAGTACCCGGCGCCCGAACCGCGCGGCCAGCACGCCCACCGAGACGCCGGCGCCCACCCCGGCGCCCACCGCGAAGAACACGGCGGTGAGTCCGGCGCGCATCGGCGTCCAGCCGAGCCCGGCCTGCATGAACAGCGTCCACACCAGGAAGAACCCGCCCATGCCGATCCAGAACAGCAGCCACGAGCCGAGGCCGACGGCGAACGGCCGGGACCGGAACAGTCCGAGGTCGACCAGTGGCGAGCGCCCGGCCCGCGTCAGCGATCGCTCATAGAGGAGGAAGGCCGTGAACACGCCGGCGGCGGCCGCCATCATCGCGAAGGTCCACGCGGGCCAGCCGAGCCTGCGCCCCTCGGCCAGCGGGAACACCAGCAGCAGCACCGCGGCCATGGCCAGCACCATGCCGACCGGATCCAGCTTCGGCGTGGCGGGCGACTTCGAATCCGACATCACGAACCAGGCCGCGACGAACGCGGCGATGCCGACGGGAATGTTCACCAGGAAGATCGTCCGCCAGCCGAGGCCGAACAGATCGGCCTGCACCAGGATGCCGCCGAGGGCGAGCCCGACGGCCGAGGCCGAGCCGCCGACGCCGCTGTAGACGGCGATCGCCTTGGCCCGCTCCTCCTTCGGGAAGGTGGTCTGGATGATCGCGAGGATCTGCGGCACCATCAGCCCGCCCATCGCGCCCTGCGCGAATCGGGCCGCGATCAGCACATCCGGGTCGGTGGCGAGTCCGCACGCCGCCGAGGCGAGGGTGAAACCGGCCATGCCGAGCAGGAAGACGCGTTTGCGTCCGTAGATGTCGCCGAGCCGTCCGCCGGTGATGAGGACGGCGGCGAAGGCGAGGACGTAGGCGGCGATGATCCATTCGATCTGCGAGTACTCGGCCCGCAGATCGCTCTGGATGCTCGGCACCGCCACATTGACGATGGTCACGTCGAGCAGGTCCATGAACCCGGCGGCGAGCACCACCGCGAACGCGATCCAGCGGCGCGGGTCCGCTGTGGTGGTTGGGGAAGTCACGGGTGGTCTCTCTTCTGGTCGGTGGTGGAGACCTCTCAAACTATGCACCTCAAGTGATAATCACACAAGAGTGCAATCACTACTCGTGCATGGATTGGGTATCCTCGCTGTGTGACCGATGCCGCCGCCCCGCTGTCCGCCCACGCCGCCTTCCTCGTCGGCCAGCTGGGCTTCCATACCGCGTACCGGTTCGCCGACCTGCTCGCCCCGCTCGACATCAAGCCCCGGCATTTCGGCATGCTGAAGCTGCTCGGTCAGCACGACGGCCGCACCCAGCAGGAACTCGGCGAGGCGCTCGATATCCACCGCAACGTGATGGTCACCCTGGTCGACGACCTCGAGGCTCGGGGCCTGGTCGAGCGTCGTCGGCACCCCACCGACCGCCGCGCCCACGCTGTCTACCTCCTCCCCGCCGCCCACGCCCTCCTGGCCCAGGCCGAAGCCGTCGTCGAATCCCTCGACGCCGAACTCCTCGCCCCCCTCGCTCCCGACGAGCGGGCCACCTTCCTCGATCTCCTCCAGCGCACCGCCGCGGGCAACGGCCTGCGTCCCGGCATCCACCCCGGCCTCACTCGCTGACGGAGGTCTCCAGCCGGTCACGATGTGGTGTCGGGTGCTGCGGTTGAGCGAGGTCGGCGCAAGAATGGCCCGGGGTCGGGAAGTTTTTTCGGGCGGCGGGAATGAATCGCCGCAGCTGCTGGTTGTGCAGATCGACAACATTGAGCGTGTGTCACTCAAGTCTGGGTTGACTCGGGATGGATCTCGAGGGCAGGATTGAGCCCACCACACTCAGTGTTACTGAGACTGTTACCCCCAAGTTCGTCAAACAGGAGGAATCACTATGGCTCGTGCGGTCGGAATCGACCTCGGGACCACGAACTCTGTCGTCTCCGTTCTCGAAGGCGGCGAGCCGGTCGTCGTCGCGAATTCGGAAGGCTCGCGCACCACCCCGTCGATCGTCGCTTTCGCGAAGAACGGTGAGGTTCTCGTCGGTCAGCCTGCCAAGAACCAGGCCGTCACCAACGTCGACCGCACCATCCGCTCGGTCAAGCGCCACATCGGCACCGACTGGAACGTCGAGATCGACGACAAGAAGTACACCCCGCAGGAAATCTCCGCGCGCACGCTGATGAAGCTGAAGCGCGACGCCGAGGCGTACCTCGGTGAGGAGATCACCGACGCGGTCATCACCGTCCCGGCCTACTTCGAAGACGCCCAGCGTCAGGCCACCAAGGAAGCCGGCCAGATCGCCGGCCTGAACGTGCTGCGCATCGTCAACGAGCCCACCGCGGCCGCGCTCGCGTACGGCCTGGACAAGGGCGACAAAGAGCAGACCATCCTGGTCTTCGACCTCGGTGGCGGCACCTTCGACGTCTCGCTGCTGGAGATCGGCGAGGGCGTCGTCGAGGTCCGCGCGACCTCCGGTGACAACCACCTCGGTGGCGACGACTGGGACGAGCGCGTCGTGTCCTGGCTGGTCGACAAGTTCAAGGCGTCCTCGGGCATCGACCTGACCAAGGACAAGATGGCCATGCAGCGCCTGCGCGAGGCCGCCGAGAAGGCCAAGATCGAGCTGTCGTCGAGCCAGTCGACCTCGATCAACCTGCCCTACATCACCGTCGACGCGGACAAGAACCCGCTGTTCCTCGACGAGCAGCTGACCCGCGCCGAGTTCCAGAAGATCACCTCCGATCTGCTGGACCGCACCCGCGCGCCGTTCCAGTCCGTGATCAAGGACGCCGGCATCAACGTGGCCGACATCGACCACGTCGTGCTCGTCGGTGGCTCCACCCGTATGCCCGCCGTCTCCGACCTGGTCAAGGAACTGACCGGTGGCCGTGAGCCGAACAAGGGCGTGAACCCGGACGAGGTCGTCGCCGTCGGCGCCGCCCTGCAGGCCGGTGTGCTCAAGGGTGAGGTCAAGGACGTCCTGCTGCTCGATGTCACCCCGCTGTCGCTGGGCATCGAGACCAAGGGTGGCGTGATGACCAAGCTCATCGAGCGCAACACCACCATCCCGACCAAGCGCTCGGAGACCTTCACCACGGCCGACGACAACCAGCCGTCCGTGCAGATCCAGGTCTTCCAGGGCGAGCGCGAGATCGCCTCGCACAACAAGCTGCTCGGTTCCTTCGAGCTGACCGGCCTGCCCCCGGCCCCGCGTGGCGTGCCGCAGATCGAGGTCACCTTCGACATCGACGCCAACGGCATCGTGCACGTGACCGCCAAGGACAAGGGCACCGGTAAGGAAAACAAGATCAAGATCCAGGACGGCTCCGGCCTGTCCAAGGAAGAGATCGACCGGATGGTCAAGGACGCCGAGGCGCACGCCGCCGAGGACAAGGCCCGCCGCGAGGAGGCCGAGACCCGCAACCAAGCCGAGTCGCTGGTGCACCAGACCGAGAAGTTCATCAAGGACAACGAGGACAAGGTCCCGGCCGACATCAAGTCCAAGGTGGAAGAGGCCATCGCCGAGGCGAACACCGCCCTGGCCGGCACCGACATCGCGGCCGTGAAGACCGCGGTGGAGAAGCTGGCGACCGAGTCGCAGGCCCTGGGCCAGGCGCTCTACGAGTCGCAGGCCGCCGACGCCGCCGCCGAGGGCAACGGCGCGGGCCCCGCCGATGACGACGGCGTCGTCGACGCCGAGGTCGTGGACGAGCCGGTCGACACGGAGAAGAAGTGACCGAGGCCAACTCCGAGCAGGAGCTGATCGAAGACATCGTCATCGATGGCGACTCCGCCGCCGACGCGGCGGCGGAGCCGTCCACCGACGGCGAGGCCGAAGCGCCGGTCAGCGACGAGCTGGCCGAGCGCACCGCCGACCTGCAGCGGTTGACCGCGGAATACGCGAACTACCGCCGCCGGGTGGAGCGGGATCGTCAGGCGAACATCGACGCGGCCAAGGCCGCGGTGGTGACCGAGTTGCTCGGTGTGCTCGACGATCTGGACCGGGCCAGGGCGCACGGCGACCTGGAGACCGGCCCGCTCAAGGCCGTCGCCGACAAGCTCGAGACCGCGCTGACCAAGCAGGGTCTCGTCGAATTCGGTGGCGTCGGTGACCCGTTCGACCCCACGCTGCACGAGGCCGTGCAGCACGAGGGTTCGGGCGCGGATCCGGTGATCGGCCTGGTCATGCGCAAGGGCTATCGGTTCGGCGACCGGGTGCTTCGGCACGCGCTGGTCGGGGTAACCGATGCCGAGGCCGTGGGGGCATCGGATTCGGATGCCGACGGCGACACTCAATAACAACTCGAGAGGAGGAGATGCCCGGTGAGCCAACGGGAGTGGATCGAGAAGGACTTCTACAAGGAGCTGGGTGTCTCCTCCGGCGCCTCGCAGGACGAGATCAAGAAGGCCTACCGCAAGCTCGCCCGCGACCTGCACCCGGACTCCAACCCGGGTGACACCAAGGCCGAGGAGCGGTTCAAGGCGGTCAGCGAGGCCAATGCCGTGCTGTCGGATCCGGCCAAGCGCAAGGAGTACGACGAGACGCGTCGCCTGTTCGCGGGCGGCGGCGGGCGCGGCTACGGCGGCGGCGGGTTCACCCCCGGCGCCGGCGGCGGCTTCTCGCAGGACTTCAACATCGGTGACATCTTCGGCCAGGCCGGCGGCGCCGGTGCGGGCGACGGTGGGCTCGGCGATCTGCTGGGCGGGCTGTTCAACCGGGGCGGCGCGCGGGGCGCGAGCCGTCCGCGCCGTGGCTCCGATGTGGAGACCGAGACGACGCTGGGCTTCCGCGAGGCGGCGCAGGGTGTCACCGTTCCGCTGCGGATGACCAGTCCGTCGCCGTGCACCACGTGTCACGGCAGCGGCGCCAAGCCGGGCACCAGCCCGCGAGTGTGTCCGCACTGCAACGGTTCCGGTGTGGTCAGCCGCAATCAGGGCGCGTTCGGTTTCAGCGAGCCCTGTGACGACTGCCGCGGCACCGGGTCGATCATCGACGACCCCTGCACCGACTGCTCGGGCACCGGCATCCAGAACCGGACCCGCACCATCACGGTGCGGATTCCGCCGGGTGTCAGTGACGGGCAGAAGATCCGGCTGGCCGGGCAGGGCGAAGCTGGCCTGCGTGGGGCGCCCTCGGGCGACCTCTACGTGACCGTGCACGTCAGCCAGGACAAGGTGTTCGGCCGTCAGGGCGACGACCTCACCCTGGTGCTCCCGGTGAGCTACAGCGAATTGGTGCTGGGGACAACTGTTTCCGTGCCGACGCTGGACGGCCGGGTCGGCGTGAAGGTGCCGCCGGGCACCGCCGACGGGCGTATCCTGCGGGTACGCGGTCGTGGTGTGCCCAAGCGCGGCGCGGCGGGCGGCGCCGGTGACCTGCTGGTCACGGTGAAGGTCGCGGTTCCGCAGAACCTGGACTCCGACGCCACCGATGCGCTCAAGCGCTATCAGGAGGCCGAGCGGGCCGGTGGCTTCGATCCGCGTGCGGGATGGGCGGGTGCTTGATGGCCCCGCGCATCGAGCTCAGCGCCCGGAGGAGGTAGCGCAGCGTGACCACGGAGGGCGTCGGGAGAGGCGCAGATCAGGATCGGGCTCCGAAGTCCGCGTCGGGTGGGACCTCGCGTGCCGAGTTCTTCATGATCTCGGTGGCGGCTCAGCTGGCGGGTATGCACGCGCAGACGCTGCGCACGTACGACCGGCTGGGTTTGGTCACCCCCCAACGCACTTCGGGTGGCGGACGCCGGTACTCGGCCCGCGACGTCGAGCTGCTGCGCGAAGTGCAGCGGCTGTCGCAGGACGAGGGCGTCAACCTCGCCGGCATCAAGCGCATCATCGAGCTCACCAATCAGGTGGAGGCGCTGCAACAGCGCGTCGAGGAGATGAGCGCCGAGCTGGAGCAGTTGCGGGCGGGCTACCGGCCCGACCTGTCACCGCCCCAGCGCAGCACCGCGCTCGTGGTCTGGCAGCCACGGCACCGACGCTGAGTTCCATGTTTCGACCGGGCCCCCGGTTCGCGATCCGCTCCCGCGGTCGCGGGCCGGGGGCTCGGTCAATCCCCGGCGACCGGCTGGTGATTCTCCAGCAACCTCTTTATTCGTGATCTTGCTCCGGGTGTCACCCGGTGCAACGCTGTGAGGTGGGGATATATCTCGGAACCATCACGGAAGTTTGCTGGAAGGACGCTGAATTCGGACCAATCGGAGCCTGTTTCCGCAGGAGAATCCCGGCGCTCCGACCCACCCTTCCCGCGTGTCGCGGCACGGCGCGTCGGATTTCGGGGCCTCGGATTCGTAGCGGAAGGGTCGCTCTACCAGGCACATCGGTGCGGGATTGATGCTTTTGCGGGCAAGATCAGCAAAGTGTGAGGTAGCGTTCACCCGTCTTTAACGATCTTGAGGTATGTTTTCAGGTGATACTGATGAGTACCGTATGGTTTTTAGAGAATTACACTCGTGATGTTTAAGAGTACGATTACGAAGCTGGCAAACCTCGCCTAGACTTCTCGCATCGGCTGCTGACGAGTGTCCTCCCAGCCCGTCACTCGCCGGCGCGGCTAGCGTTCGATGGCGAAACGAGGTTGTGACACATATGGATTCGCGGACTGTCGCTTTGATCCGAACTACGTTCAAGGCGGTTGCTGCGGAAGACGGTGGGCCCGAGAAGCTAGCCAGGTCGTTCTACTCGATCCTGTTCACGGACTATCCCGGCGTCCGCGACTACTTCCCGGCCGCCATGGACTCCCAGCGTGACCGGCTCGTCAAGGCGATCTCCTACGCACTCGACCGGCTGGAAGAGCCGGACAAGCTGCTTCCCTTCCTGGCCCAGCTCGGGCGCGATCACCGCAAGTACGGCGTGCAACCCGCGCACTACGTCGCGGTCGCCAACTCGCTGAAGTCGGCCATGCGCCAATTCGCCGGCACCGAGATGTGGACCGACGAGGTCGCCAGCGCCTGGGACGAGGGTCTGGCCACCATCAGCGGCGCGATGATCAGCGCCGCCGACAAGGAGACGACGCCCGCCGCCTGGAGCGCGACCGTGGTCGAACGCCGGGAGGTGCTGCGCAATCTCGCGGTCATCCGGGTGCAGCTCGATCAGCCGATGCAGTACGCGGCGGGCCAGTACCTCAGCGTCCAGGTGCCGGCGCGGCCCCGGATGTGGCGCTACCTCTCCCCGGCCAACCCCGCGAACGCCAACGGCGAGATCGAGTTCCACGTGCGCAGCGTGCTCGGCGGCTGGGTGAGCCCGGCCATGGTCTCGCACACCACCGTCGGCGACCAGTGGCTGCTCGGATCGCCGCTCGGCGGGCTCGGCGTGCCCCGCAACACCAAGCGCAAGATGCTGATGGTCGGCTGCGGCACCGGCATCGCGCCGCTGCGCGCGCAGATCATGGCGATGGCCCAGCGCCGGGTGAACCCGAAGGTCCACCTGTTCGTCGGCGGCCACCACCCCTGCGACCTCTACGACCTGCAGGTCCTGAGCCAGCTGGCCATCGCCAACAAGTGGCTCACCGTCACCCCGGTCAGCGAGAGCGACGAGAACCCCTGGTGGTTCTACGATTCCGGCGAACCCCAGGCCGAACTCCCCGGCCTCGAACCCCGGATGACCGGCCAGATCGGCAAGGTCGTCGCCAGCTACGGCCCCTGGGCCGACCGCGACGTCCAGATCGTCGGCTCGCCCTCCATGGTCCAGACCACCAAGTTCCGCCTGATGGCCGCGGGCACGCAGGCCAAGTCGATCCGCCACGACCCCCTGTTCTAGGCCCCCTCGGCGGTGATGTTCGCCGGGGGAGTGCCGGATTCGATCAGCCGGTCGACCGTGGTGCGGACCATGGCGGGGGAGCCGCAGACCAGGACCTGCTGACCGAACGGGCCGTGCGCGGCGGCCACATCCGCGAGCGTGCCGTGCAGCATCTCGGCGGGGGCGAAGCCGATGTCGACGCGGGAGTGCTCGTGCCATTCGTCGCGGATCGACGGATCGTCGGGGCTCTCGACCACGGGAATCACCGTCAGCCAGGGCAATTCGCCGGACAGCAGGAACAGCATGTCCGAGGCGTAGAGGTCGCGCGGGGAGCGGCCACCGTAGAACAGGTACGTGCGCGGCGGATTCTCCCGCCGGGCCAGCTCGAGGATCTGGGCGCGCATCGGCGCCAGACCGGTCCCGCCCGCGATCATCACCACCTCGGTGGCCTCGGGATCGACGTGGAAGACGCCGTAGGGCGCGTTGATCCGCCACTGATCGCCGGGCTTGGTGTCGGCGACGATCGAACTCGAGCACCAGCCGCCGGGCACCGTGCGCACGTGGAATTCCAGCTTGCCGTCCAGCGAGGGCGGCAGCGCGGGGGAGAGCCTGCGCCGCACGCCGGGATGCTGGGGCACCTCCACCTCGACCGAACCGCCCGCCGCGAACGGCACGAAGTCGCCGATCAGCCGGATCACGGCGATGTCGTTGCGCAGACGGTGGTGGCCGACGACAGTCGCCGTCCAGGCCGGGGCGGGAATCTCGCTCATCGGTCTCTTTCGCGAAACGGGTGGTGCGGGACGGGTTCTCAGCCGACCGGGTCGGCGGCGATGATCTGCGGCGGCGTGCCGGCCCGGATCAGGGCGCGGCGGGTGTCGGCGATCATCCGGGGCGAGCCGGCGAGCTGGATCTGCCGGTCGGCCCACGCGCCGAAGCTGGTCACCACCGCACCCAGATTACCGACCAGGCGACGGTACATGCCGGTCGGCGTCGACGCGGGACGCTGCGGATACCACCACGGATCGTCGCGTTCCTCGCACACCGGCACCACGGTCAGCCAGGGGTTGGACTGGGAGAGCTGCCACATGTTGTCGACGTCGTAGAGGTCGCCGGGGAAGCGGCCGCCGACGAAGAAGTGCACGCGCGGATTGATGCCGCGCTGACTCATCTCGATCAGCTGCGCGCGCAGCGGCGCGATCCCGGTGCCGGAGCCGATGAACAGCACGTCGCGCCCGGACTCCCGGTCGACGTGCAGGCCGCCGAGCGGACCGGCGATCTTCCATCGATCGCCGACCTTGGTGTCGTTGACGATCGCGGGACTCACCCAGCCGCCGCTGATCCGGCGCACGTGGAACTCGATCTCGCCGTACGGGTTGGCGGGGATGGCGGGGGAGAAGTAGCGCCACATGTTCGGCCGCTGCGGCACCTGCACCGGCACGTACTGACCGGCCTTGAACGGAATCGGCCCGTCGGCCTGTAGTCGCACGATGGCCAGATCGTCGAGCACCTTGCGATGCCCGACCACCGTCGCGCCCCAGAACGGCTGCGACTTGTCCTCGTTGGCGCCGATCGCCATCGAGGCCGAGACGAGGATGGTGATATCGCTCCAGCCCTCGTGCAGTTCCTTGGTCCACCGGTTGCCGTGGAAGGACCGCAGGGCCGAGAGCAGCGCCCGGCCCGCCATGTCGTAGTGGTCCGCCTCGACCCCGTATTTGCGGTGGTCGCGGGCCAGTTGCTCGAGGAACTTCTGCGCGCGCTCGAAGTCCTCCAGATTGTCCAGGACATACTGCAGCGCCGTCACCAGACGCTTGGGCATCATGTCCATGGCGGGGGGGAACAGCTCCCGTAACGCCGGGTTCTGCGCGAACAGGTGACCGTAGAAAGCGCTGATCAGCCGCTCTGCACCACCGGGCGTCTCCGACACCCCGCGGAAATCGGCGCGGACCAGCGCAAGCGAACGCGCATCCACGTCGTCAAGCTCCCTTTCCCTGAAATTGCTGCGATGTGGCCCCGCCTCACGACGGGCACCTCCTCAAGTATCCCCCGAAACATGCCGCTGGGTGCAGGGATGCTCGTCACCGTCCCATTCGCCGGACGGATCGTAAGCCGTCGATCGCGGGTTGGCACGCTGTCGCCCTGATCGATACGGGTCGGTGATCTTGCTCGGGTCGCATCCTCGATGCGTGCGACGCCCGAGCAGGATCTAGCGACACATAGCATCACTGGCTATCCTGGGGGCGTGACCAGGATTATTACCCAAGCTGAGCTGCGCAACGGCAGTGCCGGGGTGATGGATGCCCTCGAGGCCGGTGACGACTTCATCATCACCCGCAACGGCCATCCGGTCGGCGAGCTGCGCCCGATCCGCCCGCAGCGCGACATCGGCACGGCCGAGCTGAAGGCACGACTCGCGCGTTTCGCCGATGCGGGCACCGCGGCGGAAGAGCGAGCGGAGATCGACGCGGCTTTCGGCGCCGAGCGTCTCGATGACTGAGACTCCGCCGCGGCACCCGGTCGGACTGCTGGATACCCGCGTACTCATCGATCTCCCGCGAATCGATGACGCGAAGCTCCCGATCCGTTCGCGGATCAGCACGGTCACCCTGGTCGAACTCGGGATCGGGATCGCGTTGGCGACAGAGCCGAAAACGCTCGCCCTCCGTACCGAGCGCATGCTGGAAGTGGAGCACGCGTTCGACGCCCTGCCGCTGTGCTCCGCGGCCGCGCGCCGATTCTCGACGATGGCCAAACTCGTCATCGCCGGCGGGCGAAATCCGAAGCCGCGCAAGATGGATCTGATGATCGCCGCGATCGCCTCCGTGAACGACCTACCGCTCTACACCAGCAATGTCGATGACTTCCGCGGTCTGGACCCGGTGCTCACACTGGTGGCCGTCTGAGCGCCTGACCGGGCGGCAGATCGGGGCCGGCCATCGAGCTCTTTCGGTAGGGGTCGGTGATCTCCCGCAGTGCGACGAGGGACTTTCGCAGGGTGGCGGCACGCCTCGGCCCCAGGTGCGCGACCCATTCTGCCTGCACCTCGACTGCCGCGCGATTGGCCACCTCGACTGCCTGCTGCCCCTTCTCCGCCAGCCGCAGCAGCCTGGCGCGGCCGTCGCTCGGGTCGGGCTCACGTGCCAGGTAGCCCGCCCGTACGAGCTGATCCACCAGTACCCCCGCGGTCTGCTTGGTGACCTGCGCTTGCGCGGCGAGGTCGGTCAGCCGCGACCCCTCCGGCCCGATCCGCGCGACCAGTCGCGCCTGCGCCTGCGTCAGATCCGCGAATCCGCTCTCGGTCAGCGCGACGAGCACCCGTCGCTCCATCTCCCGATAGGGAACGAAGAGCAGAACCCCGAGGTTGAGGGCGTCGTCGTCGGTCATCCCACTCCTTGATCCGGTCAGCTTCACTGACTATATTAGTCAGAAAGGCTGACGAGTTGGAGGCCGACCGTGGATGTCGATCAACACTGGCGGATCATCGCCGAGCAGCGCCGCGCCATCGCCGACCTGCTCACCACCCTCACTCCCGCCGAGCTGGACAGCCCCTCGCTCTGCGACCGCTGGCGTATTCGCGACGTCGCCGCCCACGTGGCACTGGCTCCGCAACCGCCCGGCCCCCTCTGCATGCTCCGCGAGGCGGCCCGCGCCCGCGGCAGCTTCCACCGCCTCAATCACGACATCGCCGTCCGCCACGCCGACGCCACCCCCGACCTCGCCGCCGACCTGTCGGTCGTCGCCGACTCCCGCCGCCTGCCCGTCGTCACCAACTACCGCAACATCCACTACGACGTCATCGTGCACGCCCAGGACATCGCCCGGCCCCTCGGTCGCACCATCGCCGTCGATCCCGCCGCGGCGGCCGTTGCGGCCCAACGGGTCTGGACCATGGGCTGGCCGTTCTGGGCCAAGCGCCGCCTCGCCGACGTCACCCTCGTCGCCGAGGATTCGCCCTGGACCGTCGGCTCCGGACCCGAGATCCGCGGCACCACCCTCGACCTGCTCCTGCTCCTCACCGGCCGCGACGTCAGCGATCTGGTCCGCCGCCGGGTCAGCCGGTGACCAATCGCACCGCCGCCTGCCGCGCGTCCTCCCCGATCTCGAATTTCTTGCCGACGATGTGCTGGACCAACGCGGGCTCCGGCGGCACCCCGTACTTGCGCAGGTAATGCGGAACCGCCCCCGGCCACACGAACACCCCGTCGGTGTGGAAGTTCAACGGCACATCCCGAACCCGCGCGTCGAGCCCGGGTCGATTCACCACCGGTTTGCCCCCGGGATCGCGCCCGTCGAACGGCGCCGAAAGTCGAAGTCCACTCGTGGTCGACCAACCCACGCGGCCGGGCTAAACCACTCTTTCCCATGCTAATCTCCCAGGTCAGAGCAGTGGACGGCGAGAAGGGGCGGGGATTGAAACGCGCAGGTACAGCATTGATCGTGGCGGGCCTTGCGGTGGTCGGGCTGGCCGCGTGCGACTCGGGGGAGACGTCGTCGAAGGGGGCGACCACGACGGCGAAGCCGACGCTGTGGAACCCGTGCACGGAGATCTCGGATGACGCGCTGACGGCGGCGGGGGTGGACCCGGCCTCCGAGGAGAAGGGGGTTGCCGGGGTTCCGCAGTCGGGGTGGGAGATCTGTGGATGGGACGGGCCGACGTTCGCCGTCACCGTCTACGCCACGAGCAAGGCTGTGGATCAGTTCAAGTCCAAGCCAGGCAATGTCGACTTCCGTACTGTCACGATCGCCGGGCGATCCGGGGAAGAGTTCCGCGTCGAAGGCGCGTCGAAGAAGCTCGACTGCAACGTCGTGTTCCCGGTCTCGCAAGGCGTCGTGCAGTTGCAGGTCCTGAACCGCGCGAGTCTGGACGGGCTGACGGATCCGTGCGTGTCCTTGGCGCGCGTGGGGGAGACCCTCGCTCCGACCTTCCCGAGATGAGGGGGCGGACATGGCTGAATCCCCGTATTCGGACCTGCTCGGAAAGGCGCGCGCGGGCGAGGTCTATCTGAACGACGAAGCGGCCGCGTACCACATGTACAAGGCGTGCGATAAGCGGCTCACCGATCTGGATTCGCTACGCGCCGTGGCTATTCGAGCGCAGGCCGTCAGCGGCTTCGGCGACTTCGACATGGCCAGGCAGCTGGAGAAGCAGTTCCTCCGGCAGGCGACCGGCGACGACAATTCCGTCGACGCCGTCATCATGAAAGACATCGAAGCCGTCAAACAACTGCGCGAAGTCTTCTCCCTCTCCTTCAAACACCTCACCGGCCAGGACATCGAAAACGCCAACGCCCTCGACTACACCACCGAGCAGGTGAAGTAGATGCAGCCCAATATCGCCGGACTCGACCTCTTCGGCGGCCTCCGCAATTTCGTCATGTCCCCGTTCGGCGACGACGGCGAACTCGACGCTTCCGATATCGCGGACATCCAGGATCGCTACAACGACCAGCGCACGACCAACCGGCAGCGGGCGGCCGAACTCGGTTTCGACGGTGAATTCCGTCCCGCGATGGTGACGAAGACCGACGACTTCCAGGGCCCCGTCGCCCAGCTGCGGGCGAAGGTGGACAAGATCGACCTCGACGCCGTCAACGATCTGATCAGCGCGTGGAACGAGATCTCCACCCGCAACAGCACCTCGCTCGACGAGTTCCGCAAGCAGATCACCCGGGGCATGGCACCCGACGTCTGGTCCGGCGCGGCAGCGACCGCGGCGGCGCAGACCGTCGCGGCCTACGACGCCACGGGCAAGAAGGTCACCACCGCCGCCGCGCTCACCAGGAGCAAGCTGGACGAACTGCGCACCGGCCTCGAACCGACGAAGCGGCTGGTTCCGTTCGAGCCCGAACATCGCAGCGGCCTGGACAATTTCGGTGGCCTCTTCACCGGCCGCGCCTGGCGCAATGACGATGTCGCGCAGGAGAATGCGCGCGTCGAGGCGGTTCGCATCCTGACCTCGGTCTACGCCCCGGTGATCATCGAATCCGATACGAAGGTTCCGGTCATACCCATTCCGAAGACCGTCGAGAACGGCGGCGGGGATCCCGACGACACCGGCGGGTCGACCAGGCCGAACTCGAACAACCCGAATTCGACCACCCCGGGCACCGGCCAACCGGCGACCGAACCCGCGGCCACGACTCCGGCGTCGACCACCCCGGCCGACGACGACACCACCGACGACGACACGACCGCGGGCGACGATACGACTACCGACGACGAGTCGACCGCACCCCAGTCGACCGACCCCGGCGCGACCACGCCGGCATCCACGACGCCGAGCGGAACCACACCCGGATCCGGGTCACCGTCCGGATCACCCGGCGGTGCGGGAACTCCCGGCTCCGGCTCGCCGGGCTCGCCCGCGCCGGGCAGCGCGGTCCCCGGTGGCGGCGCGGCCGCGGGCACCACGACAGCGGGCGCGCGGGCGGCGGGCGCGGGCAGCGGTGCCGCGGGCCGGGCCGGCATGCCGGGCATGGGCGCCCCCGGCGCCAGGGGCGGTGGCAAGGACGACGAGTCCACCAGGGGCATTCCCGACTACCTGGTCACCCAGGAACACGGTGACGAACTCACCGGTCTGGACAACCTGCCCAAGCTGGTGCCGCCCGTCATCGGCGCCGACTGAATCGCGAAACCTGATGGAACAGAGTAGATCTCCCGTGCGTACCTGGCATCTCACCGCTCTAGACTTCCGCACCCTGTGGGAAGCGGCGGGCCGCGACGTCCTGCCGTACCCGCTGCATCACCGTTACGTCGGCGTCGAATCCCGGGCGGAGATCCTCCGGCTGCGCGGCAAGGCCGCCGAGAACATGATGGCCGAGTTCGACAGCGACCTCGACGCCGCCATGGCCGCGTTGCTGGCGCCGCACGCGCGCGTCGAGGTGGCGGGCGCGTGCGGCAGCACGCGAACGATCCGCGCGCACGGCGGAACCCGGGACACCTACGCCGCCTTGGCCGTTCAGGCGCCCGGGGAGGAATCCGACCCGGGCGACATCGCCCTGCACCTGATGGCCCCCGACGACCTGGCCGCCGCCGTGCTGTCCACCCTCCCCAAGGTCGGCCCCGGCACCGGCCGCGAAATCAAAGTCACCGCAGCCGAACTCGCGGCCCCCCGCCCGCACGTCCGCGACCGCTGGAACCCCACCCCGCGCGAACAACTCGAAACCTTCCTCGCCAAACCCACCGACACCCTCACCCACATCGGCGTCTACGCCCACGCCAGCGTCGACAACCGCCACACCGAAGGCCGCGACGACTTCCAGCTCCACGACCTCACCAACGACGGCCGCTACGTCTTCTACGGCGAATCCACCTTCATCGCCAAACCCACCACCCCCACCCGCCTCCACACCACCCTCGCCTCCATCCTCACCACCACCGCCACCAAGGCCCGCACCGGCACCTACCGCCCCCACTGACCACGGATCAGATGGCCAGGACGGTTTTTCCGCGGGCGCGGCCTGCGCCGAGGACGGCGGGGGCGGCTTCCAAGGGGACGGTCGCTTCGATGGGGACGACCACGTCGCCCGAGGCGACGCGGGCGAGCAGGCGGCTGAGTTCCGGTCCGCGGCCCTTGGATTCGAAGTTGCCGCCGGTGATGTCGTGTTCGCGCAGGGCGTTCTCGTCGGCGGCCCAGGTGGTGGAGTAGGCGCGGCCGCCGTGGCGGACGAGGGTGGCGTGGGTGGCGAAGTCGGCGGGGCTGCTGACCAGGTCGAAGAGGACGTCGATGCCGTCGGGGTGGGTGAAGCGGACGGCGCCGGTGATGCTGGAGTCGCGTTTCGTGGCGGGGTCGGGGTCGACCACGTTCGGGTCGGCGGGGCGGATCTGGGTGTAGTCGATGGTTTCCGCGGCGCCGAGGCGGGCGACCTGGTCGGTGGCGTCGCCGCGGGCGGTGGCGATGACGTGCGCGCCCGCGATATTGGCGAGCTGGACCAGGAAGGACCCGACGCCGCCGGTCGCGCCGACGATCAGCACCGTCTGGCCTGGCCGGATCTGCGCGGTGTCGACGAGGTCCTGTGCGGTGACGCCCGCGACGGGGAGCGCCGCGGCCGCGACCGAGGTGACGCCGTCGGGGATGGGCACCAGCGTGGCGTCCTCGGGCAGGGTCGCGTACTGCGCCCAGCTGCCGTGCCCGGCGGGGGCGGTGAGGAACTTGCCGACCACCCGGTCACCGACCGCGAACGAGCGCACGCCCGCGCCGACCGCCGAGATCGTGCCCGCGCCGTCGACGCCGAGGATCATCGGGAAGTCGGTGGGCATCTTGCCCTCGAGGATGCCGTCGGCCATCTTCAGGTCGAACGGGTTGACGCCGGCGGCGTCCAGCGCGACCTGCACCTCCCCGCGCCCGGGCTCCGGCACCGGCATATCGGCGAGTTCGGGAGTGGCACCGAACTTCTGAACCACGATCGCGCGCATCGGTCGGCTCCTCTTCCTCGGGTGGTCCGGGCACGGCAATCCTAGGCGGACGGCCTTGCGACGTGCGGTGATTGATCGTCTTCGGTGGTGTCGCGGCGTAGCGTGAACATCGATTCGGTGTCCGCCGGAAAAAGTTGAAGTTGAGTGGAACAGACTCAACTTTGTGAGCGTTGAACCAGTCGATACCTGACCTACCCCGGAGGAGATCTGTGGACTCGTTCAATCCCACCACCAAGACACAGGCGGCGCTGACCGCCGCCCTTCAGGCCGCTTCGGCGGCAGGCAACCCGGAGATCCGTCCGGCGCACTTGCTGGTGGCGTTGCTGGATCAGACCGATGGCATCGCCGCGCCGCTGCTGAAGGCCATCGGTGTCGACCCGGCGACCGTCGAGCGCGAAGCGGGCGACATCGTCGACCGGCTGCCGCGCGCGACCGGCGCGACCACCACCCCGCAGCTCGGCCGCGAGGCCCTGGCCGCCCTGGCCGCCGCGCAGCGCCTGGCCACCGAACTCGGCGACGAGTACGTCTCGACCGAGAACCTGCTGGTCGGCCTCGCCGACGGCGACTCCGAGGTGGCCAAGCTGCTGCGCAGGCACGGCGCGAGCCCCGAGGCGCTGCGCGATGCCTTCACCACGGTGCGCGGGAGCGCGCGGGTCACCAATCCCGACCCGGAGGCCAGCTACCAGGCCCTGGAGAAGTACTCCACCGACCTCACCGAGGCCGCCCGCGCGGGCAAGCTCGACCCGGTGATCGGGCGCGACACCGAGATCCGCCGCGTGGTGCAGGTGCTCTCGCGGCGCACCAAGAACAACCCGGTGCTCATCGGTGAGCCGGGCGTCGGCAAGACCGCCATCGTGGAGGGTCTGGCGCGCCGGATCATCGAGGGCGACGTCCCGGAGTCGTTGCGCAACAAGAAGGTCGTCTCGCTCGACCTGGGCGCGATGGTCGCGGGCGCGAAGTACCGCGGTGAGTTCGAGGAGCGGCTCAAGGCCGTGCTCGACGACATCAAGAACAGCGCGGGCGAGATCATCACCTTCATCGACGAGCTGCACACCATCGTCGGCGCGGGCGGCACCGGCGACTCCGCGATGGACGCGGGCAACATGATCAAGCCGCTGCTCGCGCGCGGCGAACTGCGCCTGGTCGGCGCGACCACGCTCGACGAGTACCGCAAGTACATCGAGAAGGACGCGGCGCTCGAGCGCCGGTTCCAGCAGGTCATGGTCGGTGAGCCGTCGGTGGCCGACACCATCGGCATCCTGCGCGGCATCAAGGAGCGCTACGAGGTGCACCACGGCGTGCGGATCACCGATTCCGCGCTGGTGGCGGCCGCGACGCTGTCGGACCGCTACATCACCTCCCGGTTCCTGCCCGACAAGGCGATCGACCTGATCGACGAGTCGGCCTCGCGGCTGCGCATGGAGATCGACTCCCGCCCGGTCGAGATCGACGAGGTGGAGCGGGCCGTGCGCCGCCTCGAGATCGAGGAGGTCGCGCTGGAGAAGGAGACCGACGAGGGCTCCAAGCAGCGGCTGGAGAAGCTGCGCTCCGAACTCGCCGACGACCGCGAGAAGCTCAGCCAGCTCACCACGCGCTGGCAGAACGAGAAGAACGCGATCGACTCGGTGCGCGGGCTCAAGGAGCAGCTCGAGGCGCTGCGCGGGGAGTCCGAGCGGGCCGAGCGCGACGGTGACCTCGGCAAGGCCGCCGAGCTGCGCTACGGCCGGATTCCCGCGCTGGAGAAGGAGCTCGTCACGGCCGAGCAGGTCAGCGGCGCGGCGCCGGACGGCGACGTGATGCTGAACGAGGAGGTCACCCCCGACGACATCGCCGATGTGGTGTCGTCGTGGACGGGCGTGCCGGTCGGCCGGATGCTCGAGGGCGAGACCGCCAAGCTGCTGCGGATGGAGACCGAGGTCGCCGGGCGCGTCGTCGGGCAGGAGGAAGCGGTCCAGGCGGTGTCCGACGCGGTGCGCCGGGCACGGGCCGGGGTCGCCGATCCCAACCGCCCGACCGGGTCGTTCCTGTTCGTCGGGCCGACCGGCGTCGGCAAGACCGAGCTGGCGAAGTCGCTGGCCGACTTCCTGTTCGCCGACGAACGCGCCATGGTCCGCATCGATATGAGCGAGTACAGCGAGAAGCACTCGGTGGCTCGCCTGGTCGGTGCCCCGCCCGGCTATGTCGGCTACGACCAGGGCGGCCAGCTCACCGAGGCGGTGCGCAGGCGGCCGTACTCGGTGGTGCTGTTCGACGAGATCGAGAAGGCCCATCCCGACGTCTTCGACATCCTGCTGCAGGTCCTCGACGAGGGCAGGCTGACCGACAGCCAGGGCCGCACGGTCGACTTCCGCAACACGATCCTCATCCTCACCTCCAACCTGGGTGCGGGCGGCGATCGGGAGCACGTGATGGAGGCGGTGCGGCGGGCGTTCAAGCCGGAGTTCCTCAACCGGCTCGACGACGTCGTGATGTTCCACGCGCTCGACGCGAAGCAGCTGGAGTCGATCGTCGACATCAATCTGCGGCAGCTGCAGAAGCGGCTCTCGCAGCGGCGGCTGACCCTCGATGTCACCGACGAGGCCAAGCAGTGGCTGGCGGTGCGCGGCTACGACCCGGCCTACGGCGCGCGACCGTTGCGCAGGCTGATCCAGCAGGCCATCGGCGACAGCCTGGCCAAGGAACTGCTCTCCGGCGCGGTCGTCGACGGCGACACGGTGCGGGTGAGTGTGGACGACGCCGCCGACAAGCTGGTCGTCGGCCGCGAGGCTGTCCACAGCTCGTGAATAATCCACAGCGCGGTGCGTAGGGACCTCCCAACGCACCGCGCTGACCTACGCTGGAGCTCATGACGAACCCGAACGATCCGTGGGGGCAACGCCCGGAGGATTCGCCGACCGAACGGTTGGGTTCGCCGGGCATGGATTCGACCAAGCCGTACGGCGGCGGTGGCTTCGACGAGTGGGGGCAGCCGTCGAACCCGACGCAGGCACTACCTCCGCACGACGCGCAGTGGGGCGCCTACGAAAGTGGTTATCCCGCAGCGCAACCACCACCGCACCAGCCGCCCCCCGGCTACGGCCAGAGCTACCCCGGCGCCCCGCCACCGGGCTATCCGCCCCGGCCACAGGACGGTGACCAGGGCGAACCGCCGAAGCGGCACACCGGTCTGTGGATCGCGCTCGGCCTCGGCGTGCTCGCGCTGATCGCGGTCGGCGGCGTGCTCGCCGGCCTGGTGCTGAGCGGCAACAAGTCCGATGACGACACCACCGCGTCGGGGGCCACGACCAGCCAGGTGCTGGTGCCGCCGACCAACCGGCAGACCACTCCGGTCGTGCCGCCCAGCGCGAGCGGCCTGCCCGGGCTGCCCGGCCTCGGCGGTGGCGACGATCTCGGTGCCACGATGGGCAGCATCACCGCCAACACCGGCACCGAGATCACCATGAGCACCCTCGGCGGATCGACGGTCCGGGTGCTGATCGACGATGCCACCCAGGTGATCTCGCTGACCAGCACGAAGGCGAGCGAGCTGCCCGTCGGCGACATGGTTATGGTGCAGGGCGACAAGAACCCAGACGGGTCGATCCACGCCAAGATCATCATCAGTACGGCGTTACCAAGCGGCCCCCGATGAGCGACCCGCGCGTCGAAAGCCCGGCACTGCCGGGCGATCACGGCGACGGCTGGATAGGCTAGGCGACGATGACGGCTATGTGGTTCGGGTTAGCGGCGATCGCACTCGTGGGTGCGGTCGTACTGCTGTATTTCGATCGGGTCCAGCGACAGCGGACCGGGCACGCCCGCCAGGTCTGGGCGAAGTCCCAGGGCTATACCTACGTCTCGGTCGAGCCCGCGCTCGCCTCGACGTGGCGTCGTGGCGCACTGGCCAAGCTCGGCTACCTCTCCGCGGTCGACGTGGTCTCCGGCATCCGCAAGGGCGAGAAGTTCGTGCTCTTCGACCTGGAGGACGCGGCGACCCTGGTGGCCGTGCGCAGGCAGATCGGCTCCGAGATCGACGTCGACATGCGGCTCAAGACCGCGTCGCCGCCGAAGGACCACGATCTGGAACTGCTCGGCGCGATCGGTGACCGCGTCGTCTTCGCGACCGATCCCGAGATCGCCAGGCACGCGGTCGACCAGCGGATGGTCGGCTTCATCGAATCGCTCACCGACACCGTGCAGATGCTGTGGAGCGAGGGCAACTGGACCCTCGGCATGCTGCCCGTCGGCAGCGGCGCCAAGGACTGGGAGACCGCGATCGACGCGGTGCTGCGCCTGTCGGGCCTGCTGCACGTGCTGCCGCCGGTCGCCGAACCGAGCGAATTCACCCGTCCGCGCAGCAACGCCGACCAGCCGCTGACCGCGCCCCCGCGACCGGCCTACGACGAGGACAACGACTTCGACGACGAGCGGTCGCCGAGCGAATTCGCGGCAGGCCGCCCGGTCGCCGAGGACTACTCCGACCACGGCCGCGCCCGGTTCCCCGGCCCGGACGACGACCTCGACGACGACGCCGATCGCTACCGCGACGAGCCGGGCTACGGCTCGCGCGGCGCCGCACCGCAGGCCGCCGCCGCGCCCGACGACTACGAGTACGGCCGTCGCCCGGCGGGCAGGCCCGCCTACACCGCCGACGACTACGACCCCGACCTCGACGATCCCGATTTCGAGGATCAGCCCGCGCCCGGCCGTCGTCCCCTCGGCGAGCCGCCCAAGCGCCCGTCGCTGGCCGTCGTCCCCGAACCGCGGCCGCGGGTGGAACCGCCGCTGCCGCAGGGCGACGACGCCGAATCGGGACAGCCCGGCGGGCCGTTCCATCCGGGGTTCCGCCCGTATCAGGGTCCGGTACCGAAGTGACCAGTGGAATCGACCAGCGATGACCGATAGTCCCGTGCGCCTACCCGGCGTGCACCGTCCCGTCGCCATGATCACCGGACCGACGTCCGGGATCGGGCAGGGATTCGCCCACCGTCTCGCCAGCCTCGGCTACGACCTGGTGCTCGTCGCCAGGAACGAGGAGCGGCTGCGCGCGCTCGCCGACGAGCTCGGCCGCCGCTACGCCACCTCCGCCGAGGTGCTCGTCGCCGACCTCGCCGACGACGAGGACCGCGCCAGGGTCGCCGAGCGCGCCGCACAGGGCCTCGAATTCCTGGTGAACAACGCGGGTTTCGCGCATTCGGGAGAGTTCTGGACGCTCGAGCCCGCCGAGTTGCAGGCCCAGCTCGACGTCAACGTCACCTCGGTGCTCCAGCTGAGCCGGGCCGCGCTGCCCGCGATGATCGCCGCGGCGAGCGGGTCGATCGTGAACGTGGCGAGTGTGGCCGGGCTGATCCCCGGCCGGGGGTCGACCTACTCGGCCTCCAAGGCCTACGTCGTATCCTTCTCGGAGGGGTTGGCGGGTGGATTGGCGGGTACCGGTGTCCGCGTCCAGGCGCTGTGCCCCGGGTTCGTGCACACCGAGTTCCACGAGCGCGCAGGCATCGAGATGGGTTCGCTGCCGAAGCGCCTGTGGCTCGACGTCGACCAGGTCGTCGACGGGTGCCTGCAGGATCTGGATTCCGGCAAGGTGATCAGCGTGCCCGGTGTGCAGTACAAGGTGCTCACCGCGGTGGCGGGGTTCGTCCCGCGCACCCTGGTGACCCGCCTCAATCGCGGACTCTTCAACGCGCGCGGACGGACCTAGGGCATGAGCGCTGGGCCGAGAAGCAGCGCGTAGCGTTATCACCGGCCCGGCTCATGACCGAAAGGACACGCAAACGATGATCGACCAGGCACGTCAGGCGCTCACCGAGGCGGATCGCGACCAGCTGGCCGCGCTCGTGCGCGAGCTCGCGGTCGTGCACGGCAAGGTGACGCTGTCCTCGGGCAAGGAGGCCGACTACTACGTCGACCTGCGCCGCGCGACGCTGCACCACCAGGCCGCCCCGCTGATCGGTTCGTTGCTGCGCGAGCTGGTGGCCGACTGGGACTTCGACGCCGTCGGTGGACTCACCATGGGCGCCGATCCGGTCGCGATGGCGGTCATGCACGCGCCGGGTCGTCCGATCGACGCGTTCGTCGTCCGCAAGGCCGCCAAGGCGCACGGCATGCAGCGCCAGATCGAGGGCCCCGACATCGTCGGCAAACGGGTGCTGGTCGTCGAGGACACCACCACCACCGGCAACTCGCCGCTGACCGCGGTTCGCGCGCTGCGCGACGCGGGCGCGATCGTGGTCGGCGTCGCCACCGTCGTCGACCGGGAAACCGGTGCTGACCAGGTCATCGCCGCGGAGGGACTGGAGTATCGGTCCATCCTCGGTCTCGATGACCTTGCTCTGGGTTAGCCTGAACAACGCCAAACCTGGATGACGATGTGGTCGTCCGGTAAGTCTGAAGGACGTGTGAGTCACCTGTGGTGAGCATTGCAGTTAACAAGAGTCGTGACAACGTTGCGATGCTCGGGATCGGTGCGTACCGACCGCAGCGCATCGTCAGCAATGCTGAAGTGTGCGAACAGCTCGACTCGACGCCCGAGTGGATCTTCGAGCGCACCGGTATCCACAACCGCCGCTGGATCAGTGGCGACGAGACCATCCGGTCGATCGCCGTCGCCGCGGGTGATCGCGCACTGAAGAACACCCCGATCGAGCGCGACAAGATCGGCGCGGTGCTGCTGTGCACCTCGAGCTGGCTCAAGCTCACCCCGCACGGCGCACCCTCGGTGGCCTCCGACCTCGGTCTCAACGGCGTCGCGGCCTTCGACCTCACCTCCGGTTGTGGCGGCTTCGGATACGGCCTCGGCGTCGCCGCCGACCTCATCCGGGCCGGTTCGGTCGAATACGTGCTGGTGATCGGCGCCGAGACGATGACCGTCGGCCTCGATCCGACCGACCGCGGCACCGCGATGATCTTCGGTGACGGCGCGGGCGCCGTGGTCGTCGGCCCGGCCGAGGAGAACGGCATCTCGCCGACGGTCTGGGGCAGCGACGGCGAGAACGCCGAGGCCATCGCCCAGGACGTCGACTTCCTCGCGTACATGAACAAGGCCCAGGCCATGCAGGGCACCGACCCCGCGGTCGAGCCGATCGGCCGGATGTCGCTGCACATGGAGGGCCCCAAGGTCTTCCGCTGGGCCGCGGTGACGCTGCCGCGCGCGCTGTCGGCGGCGCTGGACGCCTCCGGCGTGGCCAAGGAGGACATCGAGGTGTTCATCCCGCACCAGGCCAACGCGCGGATCAACGAGCTGATGAAGAAGAACCTCGGCCTGGCCGACGGCATCCCGATGGCCAACGACATCGAGAACACCGGCAACACCTCGGCCGCCTCGATCCCGCTGGCGATGGAGGAGATGCTGGTCACCGGCAAGGCGAAGGGTGGTCAGCTGGCGCTGCTGCTCGGGTTCGGCGCCGGACTGAGCTACGCGGGCCAGGTCGTCACCCTGCCGCCCGCCCCGAAGGAAACGAGCTTCTGACGTGCGACCGCTGCGAGCCGGATATCTCGCGGCGGCGGCGGTCACCGTCTTCGGTGCCGTCACCGGTCGCGAACGGCTGCAATGGCTGACCAAGCCACTGCTCATGCCTCTGCTGGCGGCCGACACCGTCACCAGCGGGGTCGAGCTGGATCCGGCCGAACGCCGCATCCTGCTCGGCTCGCTGGCCGCGGCCACCGTCGGTGACGTGCTGCTGATCGACCCCGACGACGACAAGCGCCTGATCGCGGGCGCGTCCTCGTTCGCCGTCATGCAGACCGGCTACTCGATGCTGTGGTGGCGGCGCGGTGCCAGGCCGCGTGCCGCGATCGCCGCGCCCCGGCTGGTGGCGTGGGCGGGTGCGGCCGGGCTGCTGCGGGCCAAGGCCCCGGTGCTCGCGGTGCCGCTGACCGCCTACGGCGCCACGCTCGGCACCGCCGCGACGCTGGCCTCCGATCCGGCCCTGGCCCCCGGTGCGCGCAATGTCGCCGGACTGAACATCCCGAACGGCGACCCGCGCAGCAGGCTGGGCGTCGGCGCGCTGTTGTTCACGGTGTCGGACGGCCTGATCGTGCTGCGTCGCCTGTTCGCGCGTGACGACCGGACCCGCCGGATCAGCGAAGGCGTCATCCTGGCGACCTACGCGGCCGCGCAGTACCTGCTCACCGATCCGGAGGTGGGCACGCCTCGGCGCGGTGCCTGATACTCCCTGTCACACAGCGCTTACCTGGGCGTCCTCGGGCGGCAACACCGGCCGCGCACGCTTCGAAGATGACCGGGGAAGTGCAGTTCATCGAGGTGCACGGCTATCGCCGCGCGTTCCGGATGGCGGGGTCGGGGCCGCCGCTGTTGCTCATCCACGGCATCTCCGACAGCTCGGGGACCTGGGCGCCGGTGTTCGACGCGCTCGCCGAGCACTTCACCGTGCTCGCGCCCGACCTTCTCGGCCACGGCGAATCGGACAAGCCCCGGGCCGACTACGCCGTCGCCGCCTACGCGAACGGCATGCGTGACCTGCTCAGCGTGCTCGGCTTCGAGCGGGTGACCGTGGTCGGGCATTCGCTCGGCGGCGGCGTCGCGATGCAGTTCGCCTACCAGTTCCCGGAGAAGGTGGAGCGGCTGGCGCTGGTCTGCCCGGCGGGCATGGGCGCTGGGGTGCATCCGGCGTTCCGGCTGGCCACGCTGCCCGGCGCCGGTCCCGGACTGATGGCGGTGACCAGCTGGCCGGTGCGCACCGTCGTGCGCGCGGCGATCCCGGTGGTCAACGGCCTCGGTGGCCTCGGTCTCGGCCCGGACGTCGACTACGTGCTTCGCCTCTACGGCCAGCTGTCCGACACCGGCGCGCGCAACGCGTTCCTGCGCACCATCCGCGCCGCCGCCGACCGGCGCGGGCAGTCCATCACCATGCTCGACCGCGGCTACCTGGCCGCGCACCTGCCGACGCTCATCATCGGCGGCACCCGCGACACCGTCATCCCCTCCGGCCACGCCGAACGCGCCCACCGCGCGTTCCCCGGCTCGATGCTCGAGATCTTCGACGGCGCTGGACATTTCCCACACCACTACGACCCGGACCGTTTCGTGAAACTGATCCGCGCCTTCATCGACAGCACCGAACCCGCCGTCTTCGACTTCCAGCGCTGGCAACGCACCTTGCGTCGCGGCAAACCGATCGTCGGCCTGCCGACGCCGGGGGCTACAGCACAAGCATGATGCGATTTCTGTTCAGCGGGTCGACGCGGATCGGGATGGTCTGGCCGATCGTCATCCGGGATTTGTCGACCGGCATCACGTCGACCACGATCTTCCCGTGATAGGTGGCCGACCCCGGCACGGTCAGCTCGACATCGAATTCGGTGAGCTCACTGGAATGATCGGTGCGCGCCAGCGGGCGCATGCCGTCGATGCGCGCCCAGCCCTCCAGCCCGTGCCTGCGCAGTTTGCGGTCGGCCCTGGTCGGCATGGACGCGATCGCCATCGCGATACCGGCGCAGGAGCCGAACAACCCGACCATGATGAGGACCTGATAGGGCATCGTGCCCGGCGGCGTATGCGGGGCGAGCCAGCCGAGCCACACCGCCAGCGCGACCAGATACATCGCGACGACGCAGGTCAGCGCCTGAACAATGCGCGTGTGCTCCATACCGACAACCACCCGTGAGCCCTACGCCTCCAGGATAGGTCGCGTCACCGCCCGCTTCGGGGCGTCCGGGATTACGATTCGCGCATGAGCACTCAGCCCCCGCCGCAGGGATATCCCGGCTACGGGCCGCCGCCGGATCATCCGCAGGCGACCACGGCGCTGATCCTCGGCATCCTCGGCCTCGCGCTGTGCGGCATCCTCGCGCCGTTCGCGTGGGCGAAGGGCCGCTCCGTGCTCGGGGAGATCGACGCGTCGCAGGGCCGGGTCGGCGGTCGTTCGCAGGCGTACGCCGGTTACATCATGGGGATCGTCGGCACGGCGGTGCTCGCGGTGGGGCTGCTCGTCACCGTGGCGAGTGTGGTGGTGTTCGTCCTCGTGGGGGCAGCCGAATCATCGGCCTAGCCGAGGTCCACCTAGCATTCTCCGGGTGAACGAGTCAGTGCCATCGCCCGAGGTCGAGGTCGCGGGTCCGACCGAATGGGGCGAGCATCCGCACGGGCTCGGGCCGTGGGAGCAGGAGTACGGCACCCCGGCGCCCACCGACGAACGCTACGACCCGGTGCTGCTGGCCGAGGGCGACCGGCGCAATGTCGTCGACGCCTACCGGTACTGGACCCGCGAGGCGATCGTCGCCGACATCGACGCGCGTCGCTTCCCCTTCCACGTGGCCATCGAGAACTTCGGGCACGACGCCAATATCGGCACGGTGGTCCGCACCGCCAACGCCTTCGCCGCGGCCGCGGTGCACATCGTCGGCAAGCGGCGGTGGAACCGGCGCGGCGCCATGGTCACCGACCGCTACCAGCACCTCGTGCACCACAGCGACCTGGCCGAGCTGCGCGAATTCGCCGCGGCCGAGGGGTTGACCGTCGTCGCGGTCGACAATGTGCCCGGCGCCGTCCCGCTGGAGACCGCGCAACTGCCCCGCGACTGCCTGCTGCTGTTCGGCCAGGAAGGGCCCGGCGTCAGCGATGACGCGAAAGACGCTGCGGCGCTGACGGTCTCGATCGCCCAGTTCGGTTCGACGCGCAGCATCAACGCCGGCGTCGCCGCCGGGATCGCCATGCACGCCTGGATCAGGCAACACGCCGACCTGTCGCTGGCCTGGTAGCGGTCGGTTCCTGACCGTGTCCATGTGTGTATCGGCCCGGTTGTGATCGAATCAGCCTCGAATCGGTAACAGAACGGGCGCGGAAACCGGGCAGCAACTGGCACCATGGTGCTATGACCTCGCGCAGCGGCCGGCGCCCACAGCCCACTGATCGCGCCGGATCCGTGCCGACACCGGCGCTGTGGTCCGAGCGCGCCGACATGGCCGAGTCCGCGATCATCTCGCGGCACCTGCGCATGTTGTGGGGTTGTCCCGGAACGGAATTGGGTGTCGTCGGCTGGCCGGCCACCCGACGCGAACGGGCCTTCGCCGGCTGGCACTACTGGTGGCAGGCGCACCTGCTCGACATCGCGGTCGACGCCGCCAACCGGGTGCCCACCCCCGCCCGGCGCAGGCGGATCGGCGCGATCGCCCGCGCCATCCGCATGCGCAACATCACCGGCTGGACCAACCGCTACTACGACGACATGGCCTGGCTCGCGATCGCGCTGGAACGCGCCGAGCGCACCCAGGACCTGACCGAGGCCCGGCGCGGCCTGGCCGCGCTCGAACAGCAGCTCTACGGCGCCTGGGACCCGGACACCGGCGGCGGCATCCCGTGGCGGGTCCGCTCGGACTTCTTCAACGCGCCCGCCAACGGCCCGGCGGGCATCGCGCTGCTGCGGCTGGGCCGGGTCGAGCGCGCGCAGGAGATGGCCGACTGGATCGACGCCACCCTGCGCGATCCCGAGTCCGGCCTGATCCTCGACGGCATCCACCTGCCGTCCGGCGAGATCGAGCGGCCGGTGTTCAGCTACTGCCAGGGCGTCGTGCTCGGTCTGGAGACCGAGCTGGCCGTGCACATCGACGACGACGAGCGGCACATCGCGCGGGTCGGCCGCCTGCTGGCCGCCGTCGAGGAGCGCATGACCACCCGCCTGGTGATCTCCGGTGGCGGCGGTGGTGACGGCGGCCTGTTCAACGGCATCCTGGCCCGCTACCTTGCGGTCGTCGCACTGATGCTGCCCGGCGAGGGCAAGCAGCAGGAGACCGATCGGCGGACCGCGGCGGCCATCGTGAAGGCGTCCGCCACCGCGGCCTGGGCCAACCGGCTCGAGGTCGAGGGTGAACCGCTGTTCGGCCACGACTGGAGCAAGCCCGCCCGCTTACCCGGCGGCACGGCCGGTGCGGGCAAGTTCACGGCGGGCGGCTCCGTGACGGCCTCGGTCGTGCCGGAACGCGACCTGTCGGTGCAGCTGTCCGGCTGGATGCTGATGGAAGCCGCCTACCAGGTCACCGCCGCCGGGCTGTGAGCGTCAGCGCTCGGCCTCGCCGACGACGCTGGGCGCCCGCTCGACATCGAAGTCCTCGGCCGGCTTGGCCATCTCCTGGCGGTAGTGGCGCAGGCCCAGGATCGTGCCGATGATCAGGCCGACGATCATCGTGCCGATCACCGCGGGCATCAGCCACGGCACCTGCTCGAGGAACTCGCCCGCGTAGTAGCCGATCAGCAGCAGCACCGGGGCCCAGATGATCGCGCCGAGGGTACTGGCGACGGTGTAGCGGCGATGGTCCATCCCGGCCGCGCCCGCCACCATCGGGCACAGCGTGCGCACCCAGGGAATCCAGCGCGCCACCAGCACGGCGAGGAAGCCGTGTTTCTCCAGCAGCGCGGTGACCTTGGCCAGATTCCTGGTGTTGATATAGCGGCCGTTCTTGCGCGCGACCAGGTGATGCCCGGTGCGCTGGCCCACGACATAGCCCACCTGGTTACCCGCGATCGCGGCCACCATGGTGCCCAGCGACAACGCCCAGACCTGGGCTTCGCCGTTGGCGTGCGAGGCCATCACGATGCCCGCGGTGATCAGCATCGAGTCACCGGGTAGGAACAGCCCGATGATGAAGGCGCATTCGAGGAAGACGAAGACGAGTACAACCGTCCAGACCACGGCGGGGCCTGCCGAGATCAGTGGATCGAAGCTGCCCAGTGCCAGGGTCGACGGTACTGCGGTCACTTGCTCAGCGGATCTCGTTCGCCGAAGCGGCCAGCTCGGCGGCGGGCGCGTCCTCGGTGGGCGCGGTACCGCGACGCTTGTCGAGCACCTTCTTACCGACGGTGATGATCGCGGGCAGGATGGAGACGAACACGATCAGCAGGAAGATGCCCTCGATGTGGTCGCGGATGAAGGGCACGTTGCCGAGGAAGTAGCCGAGCACCGTGACGCCGCCACCCCAGAGCACCGCGCCGACGATGTCGAACGCCACGTACTTGCGGTAGTCCATCTTGGACACCCCGGCCAGCACCGGCATGAACGTGCGCACGATCGGCACGAACCTGGCCAGGATGATGGTCTTGGGGCCGTGCTTCTCGAAGAACTCGTGCGTCTCGGTGATGTACTGCTTCTTGAAGAAGCGGCTGTCCTCCTTGCGGAAGATCGCCGGA
Organism: Nocardia sp. NPDC058244; assembly: GCF_042882065.1. Lineage (NCBI taxonomy): Bacteria > Bacillati > Actinomycetota > Actinomycetes > Mycobacteriales > Nocardiaceae > Nocardia > Nocardia sp. NPDC058244. The sequence goes on from NZ_JBHVWX010000001.1 coordinate 440,586, forward strand.
CCGATCCGTCGGCCGATCCAGTAGGCGCACTGGTCACCGGCGAACGCGACGAGGATCACCAGCGGCACGAGCACCCAGATGGAGACCGGCGGGTTCGGCTGCGCGGCGAGCATGCCGCCGGTGAACAGCAGCGAGTCACCGGGCAGCAACGGGAACAGCAGACCGGTCTCGATGAAGACGATCGCCAGGATGGCGGGTAGGACCGCGTTCTTGAGCCAGGTCTCCTGGAGCAGATACATCGGGTCCAGCAACTGGGTCAACGCAAGGTTGTTCGTCACCGCATCGGATACCGCCAGCAAAGTCACGGCCCCCACAGTACCGGGCGAATCTGTGACATGAGTGGCCCACAGTAGGCTGACGCCTGACAGAATTGGTTTTTCGCTCCCCACACACGGAGGTCACTGCTGTGCCTATCGCGACTCCGGAGGTCTACGCCGAGATGCTCGGCCGGGCCAAGGCGCACTCGTTCGCATTCCCGGCTATCAACTGCACTTCGTCGGAGACGATCAACGCCGCCATCAAGGGCTTCGCGGACGCGGGCAGCGACGGGATCATCCAGTTCTCGACCGGTGGCGCCGAGTTCGGCTCCGGTCTCGGCGTGAAGGACATGGTCACCGGCGCGGTGGCGCTGGCCGAGTTCGCGCACGTGGTGGCGGCCAGGTACGACGTGACCATCGCGCTGCACACCGACCACTGCCCCAAGGACAAGCTGGACACCTACGTGCGTCCGCTGCTGGCCATCTCGCAGGAGCGGGTGAACAACGGCCTGAACCCGCTGTTCCAGTCGCACATGTGGGACGGCTCGGCCATCCCGATCGACGAGAACCTCGAGATCGCCAAGGAGCTGCTGAAGCTCTCGAAGTCCGCCAACATCATCCTCGAGGTCGAGATCGGCGTCGTCGGTGGCGAGGAAGACGGCGTCGAGGCCGAGATCAACGACAAGCTCTACACCTCGCCCGAGGACTTCGAGAAGACCATCGACGCGCTCGGCGCCGGGGAGAACGGCAAGTACCTGCTGGCCGCCACCTTCGGCAACGTGCACGGCGTGTACAAGCCGGGCAACGTGGTGCTCAAGCCCGAGGTGCTGGCCGAGGGCCAGCGCGTCGCGGCCGCCAAGCTGGCGCTGCCCGAGGGCTCGCAGCCGTTCGACTTCGTCTTCCACGGTGGTTCGGGCTCGCTGAAGTCCGAGATCGAGGACTCGCTGCGCTACGGCGTCGTGAAGATGAACGTCGACACCGACACCCAGTACGCCTTCACCCGCCCGGTCGCCGGCCACATGTTCGCCAACTACGACGGTGTGCTGAAGATCGACGGTGAGGTCGGCAACAAGAAGGTCTACGACCCGCGCAGCTACCTGAAGAAGGCCGAGACCTCGATGGCCGCGCGCGTCGTCGAGGCCTGCAACGACCTGAAGTCGGCCGGACGCTCCGTCAGCGGTTCCTGATCGGCCTTTTCGCGACAATCAAACGGGGCCCGAGCTCATGAGTCTTGATGTCCGTGTGCTCGGGCCCGTTCGACTGCTGGTCGGCGGTGAGCCGGTGGCGGTCGGCGGGCCCAAGCCGCGCGCTCTGCTAGCCGCGCTCACCGTCAATCGACGGCGCGCGGTGTCTTCTGCCGTGCTGGCCGAGATGGTCTGGAACGAGGATCCGCCGGACTCCTACGCCGCCAGCCTGCAGGTGTTCGTCTCGAACATCCGCAAGGCCCTGCGCAACGCGGGCATCGACTCGGCTCAGGTGCTGCGCACCGAGGGCGCGGGCTATCGGCTCGAGATCCCGGACACCGCGTGCGATCTCGGCCGCTTCGAGAACGCGCGGGAGGCGGGGAGCCGCTGCCTGGAGGTGGGCGATCACCCCGGCGCGGCCAATCTGTTCGGTGCCGCGCTGCGGGAGTGGTCCGGCCGCGCGCTGGCCGACCTGGCCGGGTTGCAGTTCGCCGACGGTTTCGCCACGGCGATGGACGAGGAGCGGCTGCTGGCCGTCTCCGCCCGCGTCGACGCCGAGATCGCCTGCGGCCGAGCGTCTTCGGTGATCGGCGAGCTGGTCTCGATGACCAACGAGCACCCGCTGCGCGAGCCGCTGTGGGGTCAGCTGATCACCGCGCTCTACCTGTCCGGGCGCCAGGCCGACGCGCTGGAGGCGTGCCGCCGGGTGCGTGCCGTGCTGGCCGAGGAACTCGGCATCGACCCCGGCGCCGCGCTGATCGACCTGGAACAGCGGGTGCTGCGGCAGGAACCGCTGAATGTGGTGGAGGCCAAGCGATCCGAGCAGCTCGCGGCCGCGATGACCGAGACGGTCACCGAGGTGCCGCGCTCGATCCGCAACGGCAATCTGCGCTTCGCCGACGGCCGCACCATCCCGATTCCGCACGGCGGCTTACGGATCGGCCGGATGACCGACAACGAGCTGGTCCTCGACGACCCGAAGGCCAGCCGCTACCACGCCCACATCATGCCCAGCCGCGCCGGCCTGCTGATCAAGGATCTGCATTCGGCCAACGGCGTCTACGTGAACGAGGTGCCGATCGACAGCGGCGCGCTACTCGCCGACGGCGACCTCATCCGCATCGGCGCGACGATCCTGACGTTCATCGCGGTGGCCTAGGCGATTCGCCCGGGCCACCGGCGAGAACTACTCAGGTGAGGCGGACTTCGGCGACCGCGCGGCCGAAGAGCTTGCGGCCCTCGGAGATTCCGCTCAGCAGGATGGTGGCGCCGCGCCGCTCCGGGTCGACCGACTTCACCTTCCCGGAGAACTCGATGACGCCGGCGGCGGCGGGCGGCACCGGCACGAAACCGGAGAAGCGCACGGCCAGCTTCGCGATGGCGGTCGGGTCGCCGAGCCAGTCGCTCAGGTACTGGGCGGCCAGGCCCATGGTGAGCAGGCCGTGGGCCACGACGGTCGGCAGGCCCGCCAGTTCGGCGGCGCGATCGCTGAAGTGGATCGGGTTCGGGTCGCCGGAGACGCCGGCGTAGTTGGCCAGGTCGCCGCGGGTCACCTTGGCGATGCCCGCGGGCAGTTCGTCGCCCTTGGCCACGGAGCCGAACTCGGGGACGGTGTTGACCGGCGCGAACTCACGTTCCGGGGCGGCGGGTGCGGGTCCGGTGCGGCGGATCAGGATGTCGTCGGTGTCGACGCCGGCGATGGCCGCCGGGCGGGCGTGCATGCTGATGTTCTCGACGGCCTCGACGATGTTCGGGTCCACCTCGACACCGCGGCGGGCCACGATGGTGGTGGTGCCCTGCACGGCGATCTGGTCGTCGGAGTTGATCAGCTTGAAGCCGACGTTGACGAAGTCGTTGTCGCCGAACTGGCGGATCGACTCGATCTCGATCTCGGTGCGGATCCGATCGCCGGCCAGCATGGGCCGGTAGATCTCGAAGACCTGGTCAGTCTGCAGCACCTGGGAGAGGTCGTACTCGGTGAGCACGCTGTCGAGCAGCGCCCTGGTGGCGCTCATCCCGATCACCGAGGCGAAGGTCGGCGGCGCGATGACGCCGTCGTACCCGAGCTTGCGCGCGTCGACTTCCTGGTGGTGGGCGGGGTGCGTGTTCTGCACGGCCCTGGCGAATTCGCGGATCTTCTCGCGGCCGACCTCGTAGTGATCGCGGAAACCGAAGCGCTGGCCGACCAGCGCCGCGTCCGGGACCACAGCTTCGGTGCCCGGCTGCGACACTGTCTGTTCCCTGCTCATGATCCGGAAAATGTTACTCGAGTACCCAAGCGGATGACCAGTTATGTGTGACCCGTCATAGCGGCCATGAACTGCCGCTACGACGGGTCGACACCGCTGCTACGGGGTGCCCGCGGGGTCGCAGACCTTCCAGCTACCGTCGGTGCGCTGCAGGTCGAAGGTCCGCGCGGTCCGTTTCGCCGGATCGGCCGAGGTGTACACGGTCGCCTCGGCCAGCGCGGTGTCGCCTGTGATGCGCACCGCATCCACGCTGGCGACGACCGGGATGGAACCGCGCTCGGTCGAGAGCTGGTGCACGCCCTTGAACTGGTCGGCGGTGATGCCCTGGTAGAAGTCGTGCAGCTGGCCGCACGTGCTCGACCGCAGGTCGTCCAGGTCGCCGGAGCCCAGCGCGTCGGCGTAGGCGCCGATCGCGGTGCGGACCTGGCCCTCCGGCGAGTTGTCCCCACCGGTCATCAGCGTCACCACGGTCACGATCAGGGCGATGACCAGCACCGCGGCGCCTGCCGCCGCCAGCAGCCAGCGCTTCGAGCGGGCCGGCTTGTCGGCCGCGGCCTCCCGCGGAGCCTCGATCCGCTGCGGCGGCGCGACCGGACGCGGTGCCTCCGGCGGCGCGACCTGGCGCTTGCCCTCGGCCAGCTGCTGCGCGGGGCGCGTCGGCTGGATGTCGGCGGGCGACGGCGCCGACGCCGGCTTGGGCGGGGCGATCGGCGCGCGCGGCGGCGACGGCTGGGTCTCCTCGACCCCCGGCCCGTGCGGCCCGGCGGGCCCCTGATGCCCGGCCTGCCGCGGCCCCGCGGGCCCACGCGGCGTACTCGGCGGCGGCGTCATCGGCCTGCCACCCGACGGCGGCACCACCCGATCCGTCCCCTGCGGCCGCTGCACCGGCATGGCGGTGGTCGGCGCGTCCGCCGGATTCACCACCCGCATCGCGATCGTCTGATCCTCCGACGCGGGCGGCTCACCCCCGCCCTTGCGCAACGAGGCAGCACCCGCCGCCCCGGCCGCCGCAGCACCCGCCGCTCCCGCCGCCGCAGCGGCAGCGCCCGGCCGATTACCCGCGTCCGCGCCGGGTCGGCCTCCCTGCTTGGTACCCGCTCCCTGCGGCGTGCCCTTGTCACCGGAACCCGCTGCGGTCTGGAACTTCTCGGTCGCGTCGACATCCCGAGACCGCGAAACACCCTCGCCGGCGACAACTCCGGAGATCGTTGGCGCATCGGCATCCGCCTGCGCGGCATCGGCACCGCGTGGACCGGCGGTGTTCGCCCCCGCCCCGCCTGCCCCCGGACCCGCTGCCGCCGATCCGTCGGCCCCGGTGCCGTCTGCCGCCGCAGCAGCATCAGCGCCGCCGGCCGAGCGGCTACCGTCCGCCGCGACATCAGCACCGGCAGCCGAGCGGCCGCTTGCGGATGCATCGGCCTGGGCGGCAGCGCCTGCGGCCGCCGCGGAGCCTGCCTTCGCCGCAGCGCTGTCGTTCGCCCCCACAGAGCCGGTCGCTACCGAATCGGCATCTCCGACAGCGGAGTTCGATCCAGCCGCCGCAGCGCCCGCGCCGGTCGGTGAGCCAGCAACGTTGGCACCTGCGCTCGATGCCGCGCCAGCGCCAGCTGCGCCACCTGCGCCTGCCGCGCCTGCGCCACCTGTGCCTGCCGCGCCTGCGCCTGCCGCACCTGCGCCACCTGCGCCTGCCGCGCCTGCGCCACCTGTGCCTGCCGCGCCTGCGCCTGCCGCACCAGCGCCACCTGCGCCTGCCGCGCCTGCGCCACCTGCGCCTGCCGCGCCTGCGCCACTTGCGCCCGCCGCACCTGCGCCCGCCGCGCCTGGCCCGCCCGTGCCTGCCGCACCTGCGTCTGCGGCACCTGCGTCTGCGGCACCTGCGTCTGCGGCACCTGCGTCTGCGGCACCTGCGCCTGCGGCTGCGCCAGCGGCACCTGCGCCGGCGGCCGCTGTGCCTACACGTGCGGTATCCGAGCCTGCGGCGCCTGTGCTGGTCGGTGAGCCTGCTGCTGCGGCATCGGCACCCGCCGTGGCGTCGGCGTCCGGCGACTCGCCACTTCGAGTCGCATCGGTCGCATCGGCGGTGGCATCGGCGCCTGCGCCTGCGGCGCTGCGGTCCGCCCGCGCTGAGTCTTCAGAGGTGCCGGTGGCCGCGTCTGCCGCCTGGTCCGTGTCGGAATCGCGTGCGCCAACGGCGGCCGCTCCGGCGAGGCCCGCGCCGACCGCGACGCCTGCTGCTGCGGCAGTTGCCTTGCCGGGCTTCGCGTCCGGCTTCGACGGGCGGTCGGCCTGGTTCATCTCGGCGGTCGAGATGTCGGCCTGGGCCGCCCGGGACTGTGCGCTCGGGACCTTGACGGTGCGGTCGTCGGCCGAATCACCCTTGGTGGTGGCCGGTTTCCGGCCCGGGATCGACATCGCGGTGGTGGGCGCGTCCGGTCCGGCGAGGTCGGCGGGGCGCTCGTTGCCGCGTCCCGCCGGGTCCGCACCGCTCTGGTCCGCGCGATCCCCGCCGGGCAGGCCCTGCGAGAGACCCGCCAGCGGCGAGGCCCCGGCCGGTGCGCCCCCACCGTTGCCTGGCCCCGAAACGGGCTGTCCGCCAGGCGCATTGCCGGGTCGACCACCGGCCGGTGCGCCCGGCGCCCGACCCACCTGTGGTGCGCCCGGACCCGAAGGCCGTTGCGGGCCAGGCGGATTACCGGGTCCGGATGCCTGCGGTCCACGGGTGTCCGAGGGGTACTGAGCGCCGGGACCCGCGGGCCGCTGGCCGCCGGGCGCGTTGCTCGGGCCGAAGCCGGGGCCGCCAGGGCGCTGTCCACCGAGTGCGTTGCCGGGACCACCAGGGCGCTGTCCGCCAGGTGCGTTGCCGGGGCCGGAGGGCTGCTGTCCGCCGGGACGACCGAGGGGCCCGCCGGGGGCGTTGCCCGGACCGAAGGCCGGACGGCCACCCGGTGCGTCGGTGGGACGGCCGATCGGCGCGCCGGGTCCACCCTGGGGGCGAGGTCCGGCGGGCGGGTTGCCCGGGCCGTTGGGACGGCTGCCGGGGCCTGACGGCTGCTGTCCGGCAGCCGGGTTCGAGGAACGGACCGGCTGGGCTCGGCGTGGCGGAGGTGCGGCGGGTTCTGCCTGCGGGCGCGGGCCACCGGGGCGCCCCGGCGGCTGCTGTCCGGCCGGTGGATTGCCCGGCCGCTGGCCGCCGGGCGCGGACGGCTGGTGGCCGCCGGGGCCGTTCGCGGGTCGTTCGGACGACTGGCGTCCGCCGGGCGCGTTCGTATGTCGCTCGGTCGACTGGTCATCGGGGCGCCGGCCACCGGTCGCGTTGCCGGGTCCCGACGAGGAGCTGCCCGATCCGCCCGAAGGACCGGCCGCGTCACCGGCCGGGTCGGCAGCCCGTCCGGACGGGCTCGAACCCTGTCCGGCCGCACCGGGCAGATCACCGCGCCGGATGACGACGGTCTCCGTGGTGCCTGGGGAAACGGTCGGCCTGCCCGGTTCGGTGACCGCCTCGGGGGTCGACTTGGGCGCGCCGGTCGACGGCGCGGTGCTCGACGAATCGGCGCCGCGCTGGGCGGTCGCGCCGGGGTCGGCAGATTCGGCTGCCGCGTTGTTCTCGTCGGTCGGGTCGGACACCTAGTACCCCTCGCTCAGGCTCGAACGTTCCACTCGCGCCTCAGCCTAGTGCGCGTCGCGCCGAGGGGTTCGCCGATCGCCTCGCGGCGGGCCGGGCGACGTCGTGACGGGCCGCGGTGCACAATGAACCCATGACCTCCTTCGGTGACCTGCTCGGACCGCAGCCGGTCCTCCTTCCCGAATTGATCGACGCCGAGGACGCCATCGCGGCGGGCGCCGACCCGGTGAAGGTCGCCGCCGATCATCCGGCCGCGTCGATCGCCTGGGCGCAGCTGGCCGAGGCCTCGCTCGAGCGCGCGGGCGACGAGGTCACCCACGACACCGTCGCCGCCTACGCCTTCGCCCGCACCGGCTACCACCGCGGCCTCGACCTGCTGCGTCGCAACGGCTGGAAGGGTTTCGGCCCGGTCCCGTGGAATCACGAGCCGAACCAGGGTTTCCTGCGCAGCGTCGGCGCGCTGGCCAGGGCGGCCAAGCTCATCGGCGAGACCGAGGAATACGCCCGCTGCCTGGACCTGCTCGAGGACTGCGATCCGCACGCGGCAGCCGAACTCGGCCTGGATTGAGCCGGCGACCGGATCCGAGCCGTAGGTGAGCGATCCCCATTCCGTCGTCGCCGCGGCGACTCCGGTCGTCGCCGCCGCCAAGGACAGCACCGTCGATCGCCTGAAGGCGTCGGCGGTGCGTCTGCGTCTGTCGACCATCCCGATCATCCAGTGCTCGCTCGGCGCGGCACTGGCGTGGTTCATCGCGCACAACGTCATCGGGCATCCCGACCCGTTCTTCGCGCCCACCGCCGCGGTCGTCTCGATCGGCATCTCCTTCGGCGCCCGGATCCGGCGCTCGGTGGAGCTGGTGGTCGGGGTCGCCGTCGGCATCGGCATCGGTGACCTGTTCATCGCCCAGGTCGGCACCGGGGTCTGGCAGGTGGGCCTGGTGGTCGCCGCCGCGATGGCGTGCTCGGTGTTCCTCGACGGCGGCTCGATCATCACCATCCAGGCCGCGGGGTCGGCGGTGCTGGTCTCGACGCTGAGCCAATCACCGGGCGCGGGCCCGAGCCGGATGATCGACGCCCTGGTCGGTGGGCTGGTCGGCGTGCTCATGGTCGGGCTGATCCCGCTGCATCCGGTGCGCAGGGCCCGCGAGCACGCGGCCGACGTGCTGTCGGTGATGAGCAAGTCGATGATCACCTGCGCCGACGGCCTGCTCGAGCAGGACTCGGACAAGGTGCACGAGTCGCTGACCGCGGTGCGCGCCACCCAGAAGCAGATCGACGCCCTGCGCTCGGCGCTGGAGGGCGGTCGCGAGGTCAGCCGGATCTCGCCGCTGTACTGGAACTCCCGCAAGCGCCTGGCCCGCATCCATTCGGCGGCCGACCCGCTCGACAACGCCGTCCGCAATACCCGGGTGCTGCTGCGCCGTTCCCTGACCCTCGTCCGCGACGACGAGGTGCTCGACCCCCGCCTGATCGACCTGGTCGACCAGCTCGGCAACGCCACCGATGTGGTCCGCAGGATGATGCTGGCCGATCCGGGCGAGCAGCCCGATCAGGCCGAGGCCACCCGCGCGCTGCGCAGCGTCGCCAAGAAGGCCAGGCCCGAACTCGTTGTCGGGGCCGGTCTTTCGGCGCACGTGGTGTTCGCGCAGATCCGGTCGATCGTGGTGGATCTGATGGTCGTGTGCGGGATGCAGCGCATCTCGGCGATGGCGCTGCTCCCGCCCACCGTGCCCAATCCGTATGTGACGCCCGAAGAGTGAGGGATCAGTCGCCGACGGGGGAGACCCTGGGGCGGCCGGGACGCAGCGTGAACCGCTTGCGGTCGAAGTCCCACACCCGGTAGATCGGCCACTGCGAGGTGTGCATCACCCAGGCGCCGGTGATCACGGCGCGGTGGAAGCCCACCACGTTGTAGCCCTGGTTGGCGATGGTCTCCAGGCCACGCAGCTGGTACTTCCACCAGACGCTCGGCGGGGTCTGGCGGCGGCGCGCCGAGATCTCCGCGCGCAGCTGCGGCAGCTGGTCGATGCGCAGCTTCGCCTTGGTCAGGCAGAGCGCGAGGTCGAGGTCTTCGTGCAGGTCGCGACGGGTGGTGGTGTCCGCGTGCACCTGCTCCCACGCGGTCCGCCGGATCGCCATATTGGCGCCGTGCACATTGCCGACGGGCTGGTGCTTGATCAGGCCGAGGCGCTGCTGGCCACCGATCGCGGCGGCGAGGAAGAAGCCGATCGGGGAGTCGTGGTAGGTGCTGATGCCGGTCACCGCGACGGTGTCCGGATGCGCGTCGAGGTGCGCGCGCACGGTGGCGCCCCAGTCGGGCGCGACCATGGTGTCGGCGTCGATGCGACCGAGGTAGTCGCCGCGCGCCTTGTCGAAGCCGGTGTTGCGGGCGTGCGCGACGCCGGGATTCGGCTCGTCGATCAGCTCGATCTTCGGATGTCGGGCGGCTAGCTCGGCGACGATCTCCCTGGTGCGGTCGGTGCTGCCGTTGTCGACGACGACGATCTCGTCGATGGCGTCCTGACCGACCAGCCGCTCCAGGCAGGCGGCGATGACCGAGGCTTCGTCGAGTACCGGGATGACGACAGAGAGGACTACGGGCGATTCGGTGGTGCCCATACGCGTTTCCGTTCCAGAGTCGAGGTTGACCGGCGACAGGCTATCAACGCCAGAAGCGGGTCATGTGGCTACCGTAGGCAGCCCACCCGTCAGGTACCCCGGAAAGTTCGAACAAAGCGTAAACAGCGTCGAAAAACACCCGGCTCAATGGTGTGAAGAAGATGACAGCGAAGAGAACGAGCATTCCGTAGGGCTTGATCTGGTCGAGCGACCGCCGGGTCTCGTAGCTCAGCGAGGGCTCGATGATCCCGAACCCGTCCAGGCCCGGCACCGGCAGGATGTTCAGCAGAAACGCGGTGATCTGCAAGAACGCCAGGAAACTGAGCCCACACCAGAACCCGGCGTGCTCCTGCATCGTCCCGAACGCGCGGATCACCACGAGCAGCACCACCGCGCACAGCAGATTGGACGCCGGGCCGACGGCGCTGACCAGCCGCTGCACCGCCGAGCGGAATCGGGTCGTGTCCACATACACCGCGCCGCCGGGCAATCCGATACCGCCGAGCGCGATGAAAATCAGCGGCAATCCGATCGAGAGCACCGGGTGGCTGTATTTCAGCGGATTCAGGGTGAGATATCCCCGCACTTCCACTTCATGATCACCCGCGCGCCACGCGACATAGGCGTGCGCGAATTCGTGCAGGCACAGGCTGATGATCCAGCCGAACACCACGAGCACGAACACGCCGACCTTCGCGCGCACCGACTCGATGTCGGCGTCCCAGGCGAGCGCGCCGCCGAGCACGGTGATCAACACGATGAGCAGGAAGACCGGGCTCGGGCGGACGGCGCTGTGGCCGGTCCGCCTGCCGGTGGGGAAGGAAGACGTCATCGCACCAGGAGCCAGGGTTGTTCGAAGCGGTAGAAGGTCGAGCGGGGCACCTTGCGTTCGGTGGTGATCCCGTCGCGGGTGACGATCGCGCCCGGCGTGCCGAGCTGCGCGGCGCGACCCGACACCCAGGTGCGCTTGCGGAAGCCCTTGCGGACCCTCGCGCGGACACCGGGCATCGTCATCGTCGGTGAGATCAGCATGGTCGTCACGATGCCGGTGAATAGCAGCGTGTCGTCGACGTAGGCCTCGCCCTCGAGCTTGGCGCCGTCGATACCGGTGATGCTGGCCCGGCCGACGAGCACGGTGCCGGTGTCGTCGCGGATCAGCGGGGTCTCGATGGCCCGGCCCTCCAGCGCGATCTTCGCGGCGGCGTTGCCGGTCGCGGTCTGATAGACCCGCGAGGCGTAGGTCGTCTCGACCGGGACGAACCCGACCTCGACGTGCAGGCGTTCGGTGCGCATCAGATGGGTGAGCACGGCGGCCAGGGCGGCGTCGGAGCCGAGCACGATCAGGCGCGGCAGGCTGTCGGCGGCCAGCACCGGCAGCAGCTCATCGATCACGGCGGTATCGGGCACCGGCTCGGTCTGCGTGGTCGGCTGCGAGGCCAGCGCGATCGGGACCGGCATGTCACCACATCGGAGAACGTGGGTACTCAAACTGCGGTACACCCTCCTCGGTCGGGTCGACGGTGTGTCGCCCTCGAACACGGCCAAACCCCCTGCCGGCAAGTAACCGTAACCGATCGTGGCACCCGGAGCGGCCGGGGGTCGGCGTGCTCGGACAGGACAGGTCGGAGGGCCCTGATCAGGCGTCGACTAGACTGTGTCTCCGGCCACCGCCTCAATCGGCAGGTAGCTGCAGTACACCGTGTGCTGCCGTCGATCTGTAGGAGACGCGAAATGCCGGCAATCGTCCTCATCGGCGCCCAATGGGGCGACGAGGGTAAGGGCAAAGCTACCGACCTGCTCGGTGAGCGGTTGCAGTGGGTCGTTCGTTACCAGGGCGGCAACAACGCAGGCCACACGGTCGTGCTTCCCAACGGCGACAAGTTCGCGCTGCACCTGATCCCGTCCGGCATCCTCACCCCCGGTGTGCAGAACGTGATCGGCAACGGTGTCGTGGTCGATCCCGGCGTGCTGCTCGAAGAGCTGGCCGGTCTCGAAGAGCGCGGGGTGGACACCTCCGGCCTGCTGCTCTCGGCCGACGCGCACCTGATCATGCCGTACCACGTGGCCATCGATAAGGTCGCCGAGCGCTTCCTCGGCAGCCGCAAGATCGGCACCACCGGCCGTGGCATCGGCCCCTGCTACCAGGACAAGGTCGCCCGCGTCGGCGTCCGCGTCGCCGACGTGCTGGACGAGAAGATCCTCACCCAGAAGGTCGAGGCCGCACTGGAATTCAAGAACCAGGTGCTGGTGAAGATCTACAACCGCCGCGCGCTGGACCCGCAGCAGGTGGTGGACGAGGTGATCGGCCAGGCCGAGTCGTTCAAGCACCGCATCGCCGACACCCGCCTCGAGCTGAACCTGGCGCTCGAGCGCGGCGACACCATCCTGCTGGAAGGCTCGCAGGGCACCCTGCTCGACGTCGACCACGGCACCTACCCGTTCGTCACCTCGTCCAACCCGACTTCGGGCGGCGCGGCGGTCGGTTCCGGCATCGGCCCGAACAAGATCGACACGGTGCTCGGCATCCTCAAGTGCTACACCACCCGCGTCGGCTCCGGCCCGTTCCCGACCGAGCTGTTCGACAACTTCGGTGAGTTCCTGGCCAAGCAGGGCGGCGAGGTGGGTGTCACCACCGGCCGTGCCCGGCGCTGCGGCTGGTTCGACGCGGTGATCAGCCGCTACGCCACCCGCGTCAACGGCATCACCGACTACTTCCTCACCAAGCTCGACGTGCTGTCGGGTCTGGACACCGTGCCGATCTGCGTCGCCTACGAGATCGACGGTGAGCGGGTCGAGCAGATGCCGACCACTCAGACCGAGTTCCACCACGCCAAGCCGGTCTACGAGGAGATGCCCGGCTGGTGGGAGGACATCTCGCACGCCCGCACCTTCGAGGAGCTGCCCGCCAACGCGCAGGCGTATGTGCTGCGGCTGGAAGAGCTTTCGGGCGCGCGCATCTCGTGCATCGGCGTCGGCCCCGGCCGCGATCAGACGATCGTGCGCCACGACGTGCTGGGCTGAGTTTCCTTCGCGAATGGCCCCTCCCCGCGCTCGGGGAGGGGCCATTTTCGCAGTTCAGGGTCGACACGCGCGAGTGATGTCGACTCGCTATCGATTTGACAGCATCCGCTCGGCTACCGCTATCGTCGCTGCGCGGTACGCGGGGACGTGCCGCACTGTGTCGAGTGTGTGAGTGGGTGTTCGGCGTGATCCGTCGGTCCGATGATGTGAACTCTTCGACGGCGCGGCGGGTCGCTCGCCCGCTCGTCGGCGTGCTGCCGATGGCGCTGGCCGTCGCCTGCGCCGGTGTCGCGATCGCGGTGCCGCAGCCGGGGATCAACCCGGAACAGCCCGGCGTGAACACGCCGGCGCCCGCCGACGACGGCCGTTCCGATCTGGCGAACTTCGACGTTCCCGACACCCTGGAGCGCCTCGCCCCCGAACGCCCGGAATCGCGTCCGGTGCCCGAGTACACCGCCCCGCCGCCGCCGATCGTCATCGAGGAACTGCATCTCCCCGAGCCGGTCGAGCCGGTGGCGCCCATCGCCCCGCCGCCGCGCACCCTGCGCGTCGGCGACTTCACCAGCCCCGTCCCCGACGAGGTTCCCGGCGAGGTCCTCGACGGCGTGAACACCACCGCCGCCGACGTCGAGGCCGCCATCGCCACCCAGGGCCGCTCGATCGGCATCAACCCCAGCCGCTCCGACAAGATCGCCGCCGCCACCGCGGCGGGCGCTCTCGGGGGCGCTGCGCTGTTCGGCGTCCCGGCCGCTGTCGCCGGTGGCGTCGTCGGTGGTGCGGCGGGTGCGGCAGTGGGCGGGGCGATCGGATTCGGTGTCGGCGTGGCGGGGTCGGCCGCCGCGACCGCCGGTGTCGCCGCGCTGGCGGCCGCCGCTACCGGCCCCGGTGCGCCCGTGACCTTCCCGGTGACCTGGGCCGCCGAGTCGCCGCTGATCATCGCGGCGGGCGCTGGTGCCGCCGGTGCCGGTGCCCTCATCGGTGCGGGTGTCGGTGCCGTTGGCGGTGCGGCGCTCCTCGGCGTCCCCGCCGCGGTCGCGGGCGGCGTTCTGGGCGGAGCTGCCGGTGCCACCTACGGCGCTACCCTCTGACCCGCTGACCGGCGCCTGCGCTCAAACGAAGGTTGCTCGATCGGCCTCGGCCTCGTCGGCGGCGATCGATGATGGGGCCAGCCGATGAACGCAAGGTCGCCACTCTCCGACAGGCGCGGGTCTGGGCAGGCCGGACCCGGCGGTAGTACCGTCGAGTCGGGTTTCGGACGGAGGTGACGGATGACGGTGCGCGCGGGTCTGGCCTTGTCAGCGCTGGTGGCGCTCGCTGTCGTGTCCGGCTGCTCGTCGCCCAGCGAGACCACGCCGCCGCCGAGTCCGGCGCCGGTGAGTTCGGTGCTCCCGCCCGCGCAGACCCTCGCGCCGTCGCAACAGCGCAACGAGCGCATCCGGGGCATGCTGTACACGGCGGGCTGCACCAGCAACGCCTGCGTCCAGACCTACTTCGCCTGCATGGACGGCTACCTCACCGGCGAGCCCTGCCAGTTCTACCGCGATCACCCACCGCCACCCTGATCAGCTGGTCCGTTCAGGGGGTGGCGGTGAGGAAATCGCCGATCGCGGGGGCCAGGATCGAGATCTTCGGGTTGTGGCTCACGCCGGGCAGTTCGGCGAAGGTCGCGTCGGGCAGGACCTTCGCCACGGCCTTGGCGCCCCGGGTGAGCATCGGGGAGGTGCGGTCGCCCGCGAGGACGAGGACCGGGACCTTCACCTCGCTCCAGTCGGCGGGATCGAGCGACTTGCCGAGCATGTACGGCCGCATCACCGCCCAGTCGTGGGCCGTCGAATTCGAGGTCGCGGCAAGGCTTTTCCAGAAGGGGGTCAGCCGCATCGCGGAGACCATCAGCCACGGCATGCCCATCGCCTTGGTCATGTAGTACCGCACCGTCTTGTTGCGCTTGTCCGCGGCGATCATCGGATGCAGCTTGTCGGCCAGGTTCTTCGGCGGCACATGGTCTTTCGGGTCGACGACGAACGGCGGCTCGAACGCGACGACCGCGGTCACCCCCGCCACCTCGCGCGCGGCGAGCAGTGCCAGCGCGGCGCCCGAGGACCAGCCGAACAGCGCCGCCTGCCCGCCCGCGGCCTCGACCAGTGCGGCGATGTCGGCGATCTCGTTGGCCACGTCGTACACGCCGGGGGAGTCGGCGCTGTCACCGCGCCCGCGCCGGTCGTAGTTGAGCACCGTCAGACCGAAATCGGTCGCCAGGGTCTGCGCGAGCTCGACCATGGTCGTGTACTCGCGGTAGCTGAACGCCCCGCCGATCAGGATGACGGTGCCCGCCTTACCGTCCCCGACCCGGTCGTAGGCAATCGTGGTGCCGTCGGCCGACGTCACAGTCTGCATCGTGGTTCCTCTCGCATTCGGGCCGTGTGACCACCGGACTCGACGGTACGCGATCGCGTCCATCGCAGGTCGGCACGGGTTTCCCGAGGTGCGCGTGCTGCGCCACCGTCCATGAGACGGCCCGGTGACCGAGAACTCATCGGTCGGGCCGGGTCAGAACAGCATCGGCTCGCCGAAGCCGGGGGTGCGCTCGATCTCCAGCAGCCGGGCCTTGGTGCCGATGCCGCCGGGTGCGGAGAAACCGTGCAGCGCGTGGTCGGCGGCGAGCACGCGGTGGCACGGAATGATGAGCGGAATGGGGTTGCGGCCCAGCGCCTGTCCGACGGCCTGGGCCGAGCCGGGAGCGCCGAGGCGGATCGCGATGTCGCCGTAGCTGAGGGTGTGGCCGGGGTCGATGTCGCGGGTGACGGCGTAGACGCCCCGGTAGAACTCGGGGACGCCGCGCAGGTCGACGTCGATCCAGCGCAGGGTGTCCAGCGTGCCCGCCAGGTGCGCGCGGATGCCCGTGATCGCCGCGGTGATCACGGGTCCCGGCTCGTCCTCGACGACCGGCGTGCCCGCCAGCGGCCTGGTGATCCGGGCGAGCGTCTCCTCCTCACTCGCCTCGGGCAGCTGGAATCGCACGACGGTGTCGCCGTGCCAGGCGATGGCGCACAGGCCGATCGCGGTGTCGAACAGTGCCGCGGCAACCGGTTCGGTCCGGGTTCCGGAACTCATGAGCACAGTGTGCGCCGACCCGGTGACAGATTCGGGTCCGCCCCCGGTCACGCGGCGAGTGGCCCGCGCTCACCGGCCTTGAGAAGGCCAGTTTCCGGCAACTGGACTGGATTGGTTTCGGTGGCCTTCGGCGCTTCGCCCAGTGGCTCGTCGTCGTGCACCCGCACGGCATCGAGATCGCGGAAAAGTCGCTGGTCATCATAGGTGCCGAAGGCGCGGTCGTGCGGCGAGGACTGGAACGGCCAGAACGGCAGCTCACCCTGTTTCGGGGAAAAGTGGTAGACCGCGTATCCGAAGGCGGCGGCGGCGGCGAGGGCGAGAAAAGTGGTCATGACGTAAGAATCCTCCGACTGGCCTTGCCTAGAAATATCCACTTACGGAATACTGGACTTCATGGCGACAAGAGTGATCGGCGCGTCCGGCCTGGCCCGCGACCTCGGCCGGTGGCGTGACCCCGAAACCGACGGCGATTCCCCCGAGCGCCGTCCGCACCGGCCCGCCTATCTGGCCCTGGCCGAGGCCATCCGGCTGCTGATCCACGACGGCCGCGCCCCGCTCGGCGTCGCGCTGCCCAGCGAGCGCGATCTGGCCGCCACCCTCGGCGTCAGCCGCACGACGATCACCTCCACCTACTCGCTGCTGCGCGAGCACGGCTACCTGATCAGCCGCCAGGGTTCGCGCAGCACGGTGGCGCTGCCGCCGGCCATCCAGCACGACGGTTCCAAGCCCGCCCGCGGCATCATGGCCCTGATGGCCCAGCCCGAGCTGCCGACCATCGACATGACCTACGCGGCGATGTCGGCACCGCCGGAGCTGCACGACGCGTATTCCGCCGCGCTGCAAGGCATTCCGGCCTACCTCGGCACCCACGGCATGGACCCGGTCGGCGTGCTGGCCCTGCGCGAGGCGCTGGCCCGTCGCTACACCGCCCGCGGCCTGCCCACCGAACCCGACCAGATCCTGGTGACCCTCGGCGCCCAGCACGGCCTGCGCCTGCTCCTCAACGTGCTCACCTCGCCCGCCGCGCGCGTGCTGATCGAGCACCCCAGCTACCCGAACGCCATCGAGGCCATCCGCGATGTCGGCGCCCGCCCGATCCCGGTGCCGCTGCGGCCCGAATCACCGCACGCCGGTTGGGATCTCGACGGGCTGCGCAGCACCGCCAGGCAGACCGCGGCGACGCTGGCCTACCTGGTCCCCGACTTCAACAACCCCACCGGCCTGCTGCTCGACGCCGACGGCCGCGCCGAACTGGCGGCCATCGCCCGCGACACCAGGATGACCATCGTCGTCGACGAGTCGATGAGCGAGCTGAACCTGTCCGGCGACACCATGCCGCCGCCGGTCGCCGCGTTCGCCAAGGGCCCGGAGATCATCACCATCGGCTCGGCGTCGAAGTCGTTCTGGGGTGGCCTGCGGGTCGGCTGGATCCGCACCAACCAGGCGCTGATCACCAAGCTGCTCGGCATCCGCGCCACCGTCGACCTCGGCACACCGGTGATGGACCAGCTGGCCACCGTGCACCTGCTCGAGCACGCCGAACCGATCCTGGCGCGCCGTCGCGAGCAGCTGCGCGCCCAGCGCACCGCCCTGCTCGACGCCGTCGCCGAGGATCTCCCCGGCTGGCACATCACGCCCGGCGCCGGTGGCATGTCGGTGTGGGCGCAGCTGCCGAGCCCGGTGTCGACGGCACTGGCCGCCACCGCGCCCAATCACGGCGTATTGCTCGCCGCCGGACCGCGTTTCGGCGTCCAGGGCGCGTTCGAGCGGTTCCTGCGCCTGCCCTTCACCCACCCGGAGGCCGAGCTGCGCCTGGCCGTGAAGTCCATCGCCGCCGCCTACGACGCGCTGACCCCGCGCGCCGCCGATCCGCTCCAGCCGCTCACCTGCTACTGAGTCAGCCGAATCCGCACGAGTGGTAGGTGGCCGGGTGCGGCCGCACGGTCTCGTACCCGGCGCCGAGCATGAACAGCGTCGAGATCACGATGGCCACGGTGGTGAGCGGCACGGCGACGCCGCCGCGCGCGGACGGATAGCGGAACAGCAGCATCAGCAGGCACACCAGCGCGATGGTGGTGGCCGCCAGCAGCCCGGCCGCGAGCCCGTTGAGCAGGCTGACCGTGATCGGGACCGGCAGGTCGCTGCGGCAACGGGATTCGGCGAGCTGCGCGTGGCGATCGTCGAGCAGGGCCTCGGCCACCGCGAAGGCGAGCAGCGCGGCGCCGAAGGTGGTGACCGCGATCAGCGCGGTGAGCACCTTCGGTGGCCGGTGGCCGGTTCGGATCCGTGGCCTGTCGTCGATAGTCGCTGAGACTACCGACGACAGGCCGGAGAATCAGTCAGCCCAGACCGATTCGATCGGTGTCGTCTCCGACGGCGGCGGGGTCGGCACGCCGCCGGGGGTGCGGGAGAACCGCGGCGCGGGCGCGTGCTGGACGACGCCCTCGATCTCGATCAGGCCGGTACGGGCCGCGATGTGCGGATTCTCGGTGGCCTCGGTGAAGGTGAGCACCGGGGTGGTGCAGGCGTCGGTGCCGTCGAAGATCGCGGCCCACTCGTCGCGGGTCTTGGTCTTGAACTTGTCCGCGAACAGCTTGCGCAGCTGCTCCTGCCCGTTCGGGTCGAGCTGCATCGGCAGACCCTCCGCGTCGATCTCCAGCCCGGCCAGCAGCTGGGCGTAGAACTGCGGCTCGATCGCGCCGACGGCCATGTACTTGCCGTCGGAGGTCTCGTAGGTGTCGTAGAACGCCATGCCGGTGTCGAGCAGGTTGGTGCCGCGCTCGTCGGACCACAGGCCGACCCCGCGCATACCCCACATCATGTGCGAAAGGGCAAGCGCGCCATCGACCATCGCGGCGTCGATGACCTGGCCCTGCCCGGAGCTCTGCCGCTCGACCAGCGCGGCCAGCACGCCGAACACCAGGAACATCGAGCCGCCACCGAAGTCGCCGACCATGTTCAGCGGCGGCACCGGCCGCTCACCCTTGCGGCCGATGGCGTTGAGCACACCGGTCAGCGAGATGTAGTTGATGTCGTGGCCTGCGCGATCGGCGAGCGGACCGTACTGGCCCCAGCCGGTCATCCGGCCGTAGACCAGGCGCGGGTTGCGGGCCAGCGCGTCGTCGGGGCCGAGGCCCATGCGCTCGGTGACGCCGGGGCGGAAGCCCTCGAGCAGCACATCGGCCCGCTCGACCAGGTCGAGGATCTTGGCGACGTCGGCCGGATCCTTCAGGTTCGCCTCGACGATGGTCCGGCCGCGCCACTGCGGTCGCTCCATGTATCCGGGCATCATGCCGGGACGCTGCACGCGAACCACATCGGCGCCGAGATCGGCCAGCAGTAGCGCGGCGTGGGGACCGGGCCCGATGCCGGCCAGCTCGATGACCTTGATACCCGCGAGGGGTCCCTGCTTGGCGGCGGACTCACTCACACCTGACCTCTGTTCATCGTCGAACGGTATTGACACATTGACAATAGCGTCGGGATGGCGAGCCGGGTAGGGCGTGGGTCAGAATTCCGGTGGCGCGACTCGGCGCCACAATGGGAGGAACCCGGTAGTGAGCGTGTGGGGTGAGGTCATTGTAGGCCTCGTCATTCTGGTCGGCCTGATCGGTGTGATCGTACCGATTCTGCCCGGCGTCATTCTGATCTTCGCGGCAATCGCGGTGTGGGCCTTCATGACCGGTGGCAGCACCGCGTGGACGGTGCTCGCGATCGCCTCGGTCGCGCTGGTCATCTCCGGCGTCGTCAAGTACACCTGGCCGGGCAGGCGGATGCGCGAGGCCGGGGTGTCGAACAAGGCGCTGCTGTTCGGCGCGGTCCTCGGGGTCGTCGGCTTCTTCGTCATCCCGATCGTCGGCCTGTTCATCGGCTTCGTGCTCGGCGTGTACCTGGCCGAGCTGTACCGGTTGAAGACCAACGAGCTGGCCTGGCCCGCGACGCTGCACGCGCTCAAGGGCGTCGGCCTGTCGATGCTGGTCGAGCTCTTCGGCGCGCTGATCGCCGCCGGTGTCTGGTTCACCGGCGCGATGCTGGCCTGAGTTATTCGATGACCGGCAGCGGGCGGGTGTGCTCGCCCGCGCCGGGCAGTTCGTCGCGGGGGATCGGCACGGTCGGATTGTCGGTGCGCGGGATCGGCGTCGTCGGCAGCGGATCGGCCGTGGACCGGTCCGCGATCGGCAGCCGGTAGAACTCCCTGGCGTTGTCCTCGAGCACCGAGTGCAGGTCGGCGCCGACCACCTGCCAGATCAGTTCGACATCGGCGTCGGCGAACGGCCTGCCCGCCCTGGTGCCGGGCAGGTCGCTGCCGAACATCAGCGCGCCGGGGTTGACGGCGTGGATGCGGCGCAGCGTCTCGGCCACGTCCATGTCGACCCGGCCGAAACCGGTGGCCTTCACCCTGGCGCCGCGATCGACCAGATCCAGCAGGTAGGGCAGGCCCTCCTCGGACATGCCGAGGTGGTCGATGGACAGCGCGGGCAGCTTCGAGATCACCGGCTGCAGCGAGGCCAGCATCTGGCCGTCGATGTAGAGCTCCACGTGCCAGCCGGCCAGCTCGTGCGCGCGCAGCGCCTGCAACGTCATCTCGGTGATGTCGGCGGCGGCGCGCTTGAGATTGAACCGCAGCGCGCGCACGCCGGCGCGATCCAGCTCGATGATCTCGTCATCGGTGGCGTCCAGATCCAGCCGGGTGACCCCGACCCAGTCCTCACCGAGGGCCGCCAGCGCGGCCTTCAGATAGGACTGGTCGGAACCCTGGAACGACGCGCTGACCACCGCACCACCGCGAACATGGAAGTGCTCCATCCGCTTTCGGTAGTCCGCGATGGTGTAGGGGTCGGGCAGATAGCCTTCGTTCTCGATCAGCGGGAACCGCGGATCGATGATGTGGACGTGGGCATCGAACACTTGTACAGAATGCCTCGAGTTCGGCGGAATGGAACAGTTCGGGCCCGACGTCCGTGGCTAGACCTTGTTCGGCTCGGAGGCGCGCAGCATGTCCTCGCGCTCCACGACCTTGACCCGCTCACGGCCTTCGGGCTCGCCGAGGGCGCGCTCGTGGGCGTCGAGGCGGTACCAGCCCGCCCAGGTGGTGAACGGGATGCCCTTGCTCTCGAGGAACGTGGTGACCGCGTCCAGCTCGGGCTGCGGCGCCGGGGCGAAGTCCTTGGCGTCGTCGAGCAGGCAGGCGATGGTCTCGTTGGCGTCGCCCTTGGTGTGGCCGATGAGGCCGACCGGGCCGCGCTTGATCCAGCCGGTCACGTAGGTGGCGGGCATGAAGCGGGCGTCGCCCTCGGCGGTCTCGTCGGAGATCACGCGACCGGCCTCGTTCGGCACGGTGCCCGCCTGGTCGTCGAACGGCAGCTGGGTGATGTTCTGCGACAGGTAGCCGACGGCGCGGTAGATGGCCTGCACGTCCCACTGCTTGAACTCGCCGGTGCCCTTGACGTTGCCGGTGCCGTCGAGCTGGGTGCGCTCGGTCTTGAGACCGACCACCTTGCCGTCCTCACCGATGACCTCGGCCGGGGACTCGAAGAAGTGCAGGAACAGCTTGTGCGGGCGGTTGCCCTGATCGCGGATCGCCCACTGCTCGAGGGTGTTGGCGACCATGTCGACCTGCTTGGAGTTACGGCGCGCGGCCTCGGAGCCCTCGTCGTAGTCGATGTCCTCCGGGTCGACGATGACCTCGATCGTCGGCGAGTGGTCGAGCTCGCGCAGCTCGAGCGGGGTGAACTTGGCCTGGGCGGGACCACGACGGCCGAAGACGTGGACCTCGACGGCCTTGTTGGCCTTGAGGCCCTTGTAGACGTTCGGCGGGATCTCCGTCGGCAGCAGCTCGTCACCGGTCTTGGCCAGCACACGGGCCACATCGAGGGCGACGTTGCCGACACCGAGTACGGCGACCTTCTCCGCCTCCAGCGGCCACGAACGCGGCACGTCGGGGTGCCCGTCGTACCAGGACACGAAGTCGGCGGCACCGTAGGAGCCGTCGAGGTCGATGCCCGGGATGGGCAGGGCGCGGTCGGCGTTGGCGCCGGTGGAGAAGATGACCGCGTCGTAGAACTGGCGCAGGTCGTCGAGGGTGATGTCGGTGCCGTAGTCGATGTTGCCGAGCAGGCGCACCTGGTCCTTGTCGAGGACCTTGTGCAGGGCGGTGATGATGCCCTTGATGCGCGGGTGGTCGGGCGCGACGCCGTAGCGGATCAGGCCGAAGGGCGCGGGCATGCGCTCGTAGAGGTCGATGCTGACATCGGCATCGGACTTCATCAATGCGTCGGCGGCGTAGATACCGGCCGGTCCTGCGCCCACGATCGCAATGCGGAGCGGGCGGGTCGCTGCACTCTGTTCGGTCATTTTCTACGCGCACCCTTTGGTCGAGAACTGTTGACGGCGTCAATTTAGCTTAGGCTAAGTTGACGATCCGGCTGCTGGCAGCCGCCTTCGAGATCGGCGGCACACCGCATTCTGGCGATTCTATCTGCGGCGTTGTGGCCACCCGGCGTGCGGTGTGGTTGCCCGCACCTGGTCTGTCAGGATTACAGCATGAACGAGGAGCAGACAGGCTCGGAAGACCAGCCCATCGTGGTGGATCAGACCGACAAGCGTTCCATCGTCCCGTTCGTCGCGGCCGCGGTGATCGCGGTGATCGTGCTCGTCGGCATCGTGCTCGGCGGGCTGCTCTCGCCCGCTGAGAAAAATGTCACAGAGGCCGACCGGCTCGCGGCCGCCGTCACCAACTATATCGACGCGCGCTCGCGCAGTGAGCTGCGTCCGCCGCCCGGTGTCGCCTGCCCCGGCTTCGACGAGGAGAAGTCGGGCCTGTCGGAACGGCTCGGTGGCCCGAAATCGGAAGTGACGATCGACAAGAAGGGTTTCGACAAGGCGACGGTGAACGGCGACCGGGCCAAGATCGACGCCACCGTGCGGATCGGCGACACGTCGTCCACCAGCACCTGGAACCTGACCAGGGTGGATGGCAACTGGCTGGTCTGCACCCCGTAGAACTGTTTGACACGGTGACCTCCGCCGGGGCAATCTCAGATCGCAAGGTCATGAGTACCAGCGCCAAGCCCCGGCTCGCTGGTCGGCAACCCTCCTCCGCGGTGGGGTGCTCCGGGTGACGACCTGGCCGTGTGCCCGGAGAACCGGCACGGCAAGAGCGGATTCACGCAGGAGGTTCGACATGACTTACGCCGGCGACATCACCCCTGAGAAGGCGTGGGAGATCCTGACCGAGCACCCCGACGCGGTGCTGGTCGACGTGCGCACCGAAGGCGA
Source organism: Nocardia sp. NPDC058244 (assembly GCF_042882065.1). NCBI lineage: Bacteria > Bacillati > Actinomycetota > Actinomycetes > Mycobacteriales > Nocardiaceae > Nocardia > Nocardia sp. NPDC058244. The sequence goes on from NZ_JBHVWX010000001.1 coordinate 463,927, forward strand.
GTGGGCACAGATCGGCATCCCCGACACCAGCTCGATCGAGCGCCCGGCCCACTTCATCGAGTGGGTCGACGGCACCGGAACCCGCAATCCGAACTTCGGCGCGCAGCTCGAGCAGGCGCTGGCCGGGCGGCCGGACGACGCGCCCGTGGTGTTCCTGTGTCGCTCCGGTCAGCGCTCCATCGGCGCGGCGACGGTGGCGACCGCGGCGGGCTTCACCCCGTCCTACAACGTGCTGGACGGTTTCGAGGGCGGCCCCGACGCGTTCGGGCAGCGCGGCAGCGTCGGCTGGCGCGCGGTCGGCCTGCCGTGGCGTCAGGCATAAGGAGAAACGCATGATCACCGGTGGTTCGTTCGACAAGCCACTGCCCGAGGGCGTCGGCCCGGCCACCCTCGGCGTCCGCGGCGGGCTGCGCCGCTCCGGCTTCGAGGAGACCTCCGAGGCGCTCTACCTGACCTCGGGCTTCGTCTACGAGAGCGCCGAGGCCGCCGAGGCGTCGTTCACCGGCGAGGTCGAGCACTTCGTCTACTCCCGCTACGGCAACCCCACCGTGGCCATGTTCGAGGAGCGCATCCGGCTGCTCGACGGCGCCGAGGCCGCGTTCGCGACCGCGTCCGGCATGTCCGCGGTGTTCACGGCGCTGGGCGCGCTGCTGAAGGCGGGCGACCGCCTCGTCGCCGCCCGCAGCCTGTTCGGCTCCTGCTTCGTGGTGTGCAACGAGATCCTGCCGCGCTGGGGCGTGGAGACCGTCTTCGTCGACGGTGACGACCTCGAGCAGTGGGAGCAGGCGCTCTCGGTGCCCACCCAGGCCGTGTTCTTCGAGACCCCGGCCAACCCGATGCAGACCCTGGTGGACGTCCGCAAGGTCACCGAGCTCGCGCACGCCGCGGGCGCGAAGGTGGTGCTGGACAACGTCTTCGCCACCCCGCTGCTGCAGCGCGGCTTCGAACTCGGCGCCGACGTGGTCGTCTACTCCGGCACCAAGCACATCGACGGCCAGGGCCGCGTGCTCGGCGGCGCCATCCTCGGCGCCCAGGACTACATCGACGGCCCGGTGAAGAACCTGATGCGCCACACCGGCCCCGCGCTGAGCCCGTTCAACGCCTGGACCCTGCTCAAGGGCCTGGAGACCATGCCGCTGCGCGTGCGCCAGTCCACCGAATCCGCGCTGAAGGTCGCCAAGTTCCTGGAGACGAACAAGTCCGTGAACTGGGTGAAATACCCCTTCCTGGAATCGCATCCGCAGCACGCCCTGGCCACCGCGCAGATGTCCGGCGGCGGCACCGTCGTCACCTTCGAGCTGGCAGGCGACGACGGCAAGAAGCGCGCCTTCGAGGTCCTCAACCGCCTGCGCATCATCGACATCTCCAACAACCTCGGCGACGCGAAGACCCTGATCACCCACCCTGCCACCACCACCCACCGCGCGATGGGCCCCGAGGGTCGCGCGTCGATCGGCCTGTCCGACGGCGTGGTCCGCATCTCGGTCGGCCTCGAGGACATCGAAGACCTCCTCGGCGACCTCGACCACGCCCTGAGCTGAAACCCGCAGCGCGCCGGTCCATCAACGGTCATCGACCGCCGGATGTGCTGGCGCGCTGTTAGTTTCGGGTGATGGATGCGGAAGAACGTCAGGCCTACTACGCCGAGAACGATCGTCGTAGGCAGCGGGCGAAAGAGCTCTTCGACGAGCGCGCCTGGCATTTCCCGATCGACGACGCGATCGTGGCATGGGCGGCCCGGACCTTCACCGGGCCCGCCGCCGAGCTGCCACTGCGTGAGGAGCACCGGCGCCCGTGGTCCGCGGAGGTCGGTTACGCCACGGCCATCGGGCTCACCGGGGTCATGGGAAAGATTCTCGATCGCGCCGTCGCCGACGGCATCGTGTCGCTGCCCGAACCGGGTCGGTTCGATTCGGCCTACTCGACGCGGCACGAGTACTACGAGACCACCGACGGCATCGGTTACGGCTTCTACCCCGCCCGGACCGACGAGCTGATCGTCTACAGCGGCTCGGCGGTGAAGTTCGAGGCGATCGAGCGATGGCCCGAGGTCGGCCCTGGGGCCGCGGTGCGGGTCGTGCGCGAGGTGATCGCGACCTTCGACACGCCGCGGCCGGGGTTTCAGCAGGCCCCGTCGAACTGGCGGGGCTGATCCGGCGGCACTACAGCGGGACCGCCGTTTCGAGGATCCCGATCACCTCGTCGAGCTGGCCGATGACGAAAAGCTCGGTGCCGGTGTCGGTCTCGATGAGCAGGCGGGTGCGCAGGCCGCCGCTGAACAGGCCACCGTCCGGGCTCTGCCTGCCGACGGCGCGCACCTGGCCAAGGGACACCTCCCAGCGCTTGCCGCCGGTGAGCGCGTCCAGGTGGTTGGGCACGAAGAGCAGGCGGGCTCCGGTCAGGTAGAGGCGTCCACCGACGGCCCTGCCGCCCTGCGTCCGATTGGCGAGTTGCTGCCAGATCACCTTCTCGGAGGCGTCCAGCTCGGGGCTGCCGATCCACAATCCCATCAGTCATTCCTTGCGTCGATCCCGGCGTTCGTGCCAGAGAATCGACATCCGGCCGGGCGCCGTTAATGGCGCCCGGCCGGATACCGGGATCAGGCGCTGTCGGTATCGCCGTTCGACAGCGCCTTCTGCAGGGAGTTGAAGACGGTCAGGCCCTGACCGACCATGCCGTTGACCAGTTCGCCGACGCCGTCGGGTCCGTTGAGGACGGTGAGATTCGCGTTTGCCAGGCCGTTGGAGGCCTGCTTGACGATCTCGGGCAGCTGCTCGATGAGCAACTGGTCCAGGGCGATCCGGTTGTTGGAGGCGGCGGCCTCGGCCTGGATGCGGGTGCGGTCGGCCTCGGCCTCGGCGAGGATACGGACGCGTTCCGCCTCGGCCAGTGCCGGTTTCACGACTTCGGCCTGCAGTTCCTGCTCCCGCAGTTCGGCGTTCTTGCGGGCCTGCTCGGCCTGGGCGGTGAGGACCTCCTGCCGGGCGATGGCGTCGGCGAGCGGACCCGCCTGGGCCGCTTCGGCATTGGCCTTGTCGATGTCGCGCTGGTACTGCGCCTTGAGGATCGAGGTCTCCCGCTCGTACTCGGCCCGGCGGCGCAGCGACTCCTGCTCGGCCTCGGCGGCACGCTGGGCGGCCTGGGCCTGGGCGATCTGGGCGTCGCGCTGCACGGCCGCGTTGTGCGGTGCGGCCAGGGCGTTGATGTAGCCGAGGTTGCCGTCGTCGATCGACTGGATCTGGAACGAGTCGACCCACAGGCCGATATTGCTCATCTCCACCTTCGAGGCGAGCAGCACCTCGTCGGCCAGCTTCTGGCGCTCGCGGATAATCTCCTCGACCGTCATCGAGCCGACGATGGAGCGCAGGTGGCCGGAGAAGATGCGGCCGGTGAGCACCGACATCTCCTGCTCCTGCTCGGACAGGAACCGCTGGGCCGCGTTGACGATCGAGGAGGTGTCGTTGGCGACCTTGAAGGCGATCACCGCGCGCACGTCGAGCTGGATGGCCTGCTTGGTGACGCAGCGTTCCCTGATCTCGGATTCGAACATGGCCAGCGAGAGGTAGCGGACCTTGCGGAACAGCGGCACCACCCAGGCGCCGCGGCCGATGACCACCTTGAAGGGGGCGTTGTCCTTGGTCTTGGCGCCGCTGACCAGCATCGCCTCGTCGGGATCGGGAACGTGATAACCCAGCATGTTCAGTCCTCCTTGGTGAGCGGAATCCAGGCGACGACGTCGACCAGCCGGCCGGGATGCACCGCGACGATCAGTACGGTGGCGCCGGCCGCGAGCGGCTCGTCGGCCCGCGCGAGGTAGGTCTCGGTTCCCCCGCGGATCGCCACGAGTACCTCGCCCAGCGCGCCCGCGGCCCGGATCGGTGACGTGAGGGTGCCCGTCAGGCCGTGTACCGGGTCGGTCATCGCGCTGAGTCTCCTTGTCTCGCACCGAGTGACGTCAGCGTACGGCGGACGGCCTTTCGGTGGGTTTCAATTTTCTTATTGACAGTAAGCTGTCAAATATGACAGGATACTGTCATGACGATGCGAACAGTTCACATGGCCGTGTACAACACCCTCGCCGACTGGGAGGTGGGCGCCGCCACCGCGCAGCTCGCCAACGGCAGCTGGCATCGCGAGCCGGGCACCTTCCAGGTGAAGACGGTCGGGTTGACCACCGAGCCGATCACCACGATGGGCCGCCTGCGGGTCACACCCGACCTCGCGCTGGCCGATCTCGATCCGGCCGACAGCGCGATGCTGATCCTGCCCGGCGCCGATCTCTGGGAGGGCGAGGAGCTGGTGCCGTTCGCGGACAAGGCGCGCGAGTTCGTCGCGGCGGGCGTGCCGGTCGCCGGCATCTGCGGCGCCACCTTCGGCCTGGCCAAGGCGGGCCTGCTCGACGACCGCGCGCACACCTCCAATGCCGCCGAATACCTTGTCTACAGCGGATACTCGGGCGCCGAGCACTACGTCGACGCCCCGGCGGTCGCCGACCGGAACGTGATCACGGCCGACGGCATGTCGCCGTTCGAGTTCGCCAGGGAGGTCTTCACCCGGCTCGAGGTGTCCGAGCCGCACGTCATCGAGGCGTGGTACCAGCTGTTCGCGCACCGCGACCCCGCGGCCTACGCCGTGCTCGCCGAATACGAAGCCGCACACGCGTGACAGCCCGCGACCAGGAACTCTTCTCCACGGCGGCGATCACCTCGTTCAAGCTCAACGGCCAATTCCTCGCCATCGCCGAGGAATTGGCCGCCCCCGCCGGCCTGACCGCCGCCTGGTGGCAGGTCCTCGGCGCCGTCCTCGCCGAACCGCTCCCGGTCGCGGGCATCGCCCGCGCGATGGGCATCACCCGCCAGAGCGTCCAGCGCATCGCCGACCTGCTAGTCGACAAGGGCCTGTGCGAATACCGCCCCAACCCGGCGCACAAGCGGGCCAAGCTCGTCGCGGCGACGGAATCGGGCCGAGCGGCGGTGCAGCGCATCAACCCGCAGCACGCGAAACTCGCCCACCGCCTCGCCGAGGAACTCGGCCCGGCGGAGTTCGCCTCGATCGTCGCCGCCCTGACCCGACTGTCCACCGCGGTCGACGCGATCACGGCAGAGGATCGCACCGACAGCGCCCCCTAGCCGAATGAGATCGATCCGCGGACAGCCGATCTCGCCGGGTAGGTGGCAGCACGACGCCCCCGTCACCACTGTGGTGACGGGGGCGTCGTGAGGTGGGGCCGGGGTCAGCTCTGGAGGCCGACCTCGATCTCGAGGGTGAGGGTGATCTTGTCGCCGATGACGGCGCCGCCGTCGGGGAGCGGCATGTCGATGTCGAGGCCGAAGTCGCGGCGGGAGACGACGGTCTTGGCTTCGAAGCCGGCCACCGGGCCGTTGCCCATGCCCTCGTTGACGCCGAGGAACTCGACCTCGAGGGAGACCGGCTTGGTGTTGCCGCGGACGGTGAACTCGCCGTCGACGACGAAATCGCTGCCCTCGCCGCGGAATCCGGTGGACTTGAAGGTCATCACCGGGAACTGCTCGGCGTGGAAGAAGTCGGCGGTGCGCAGGTGGCCGTCGCGCTGGGCGTTGTCGGTGGTGAGGGAGTCGACGCGGATCTCGGCGGTGGCCGAGGCGGTGCCGTCTTCGCCGATGACGAGGGCGCCGTCGAAGTCGGTGAAGCGGCCGCGGACCTTGCTCACCATCAGGTGGCGGACCGAGAAGCCGACGGTGGAGTGGGTGGGGTCGATGGCCCAGGTGCCCGCGGTGAGGCCGTTGGCGATAGCGGTGGTCATGGGAACTCCTTGTGGGGGTTGGGTTCTAGCGCGGAAGGTTGGCGGCGAGCAGATCCGCGAACGGGGTCGGCTCGTCGTACGGGTCGGCGGGTCCGGTGGCGGGCCTGCCGAGGATCTGGGTGGCGAATTCGGCCGCGGCGCGGTCGATCCTGTTGTTGAGCGACTGGTCGGCGCCGTTGGCGCCCCAGTCCGTCGACGCGGCGTACACGGCGGTGGGTACGACGATCGAGCGCAGGTAGGCGAACAGCGGACGCACCGCGTGTTCGAGAGCGAGCGAGTGCCGCTCGGTGCCGCCGGTGGCCCCGGCCAGCACCGGCTTGCCCGCGAGCGAATCCGGTTCCAGCACATCGAAGAAGGTCTTGAACAGACCGCTGTAGGAGGCACTGAAGATCGGCGTCACCGCGATCAGGCCGTCGGCGGTGACGACCTGATCGATCGCCGACCGCAGCGCCGGGGCCGGGAAGCCGGTGATCAGGTTGTCGGCCAGGTCGCGGGCGTGATCGCGCAGGTCGACGAAGTCGAGTTCGACCTGCGCCCCGGCGGCGCGCAGCTCGCGTGCGGTGGCGGTCGCCAGCCGGTCGGCCAGCAGCCGGGTCGACGAGGGCTGCGAGAGCCCGGCCGACACGACCGCGATGCGGGTCGTCATGCGGTCACCTCCGTGGATGTCTTGGCGGCGAGCAGTGATTCGTGGGTCGGCGCGTCGGGGACGTGTGCGGGTCGTCCGGCTGCGAATTCCTTGCGCAGCACCGGAATCACTTCCTCGCCGAGCAGGTCGAGCTGCTCGAGCACCGTCTTCAGCGGCAGGCCCGCGTGGTCGACCAGGAACAGCTGGCGCTGGTAGTCGCCGAAGTGCTCGCGGAAGGTGAGCGTCTTCTCGATGACCTGCGCCGGGCTGCCGACGGTGAGCGGGGTCTGCTCGGTGAACTCCTCCAGCGACGGGCCGTGTCCGTAGACGGGCGCGTTGTCGAAGTACGGGCGGAATTCCCGGATCGCGTCCTGGGAGTTCTTGCGCAGGAACACCTGCCCGCCGAGGCCGACGATGGCCTGGTCGGCGCTGCCGTGGCCGTAGTGCTCGTAGCGGCGCCGGTACAGCTCGATCAGCCGCTGGAAGTGGTCGGTGGGCCAGAAGATGTGGTTGGCGAAGAAGCCGTCACCGTAGTAGGCGGCCTGCTCGGCGATCTCCGGGCTGCGGATGGAGCCGTGCCAGACGAACGGCGGGACGTCGTCGAGCGGGCGCGGGGTGGAGGTGAACGACTGCAGCGGGGTGCGGAACTTGCCCTCCCAGTCGACGACGTCCTCGCGCCAGAGCCGGTGCAGCAGGTGGTAGTTCTCGATGGCCAGCGGGATGCCGTCGCGGATGTCCTTGCCGAACCAGGGGTAGACCGGGCCGGTGTTGCCGCGGCCGAGCATCAGGTCGACCCGGCCGTCGGCCAGGTGCTGCAGCATCGCGAAGTCCTCGGCGATCTTGACCGGATCGTTCGTGGTGATCAGCGTGGTGGAGGTGGACAGCATGATCTTGTCGGTGCGGCCCGCGATGTAGCCGAGCATGGTGGTCGGCGAGGACGGCACGAAGGGCGGGTTGTGGTGCTCGCCCATCGCGAACACGTCGAGCCCCACCTCCTCGGCCTTCTGCGCGATCGCGACCATCGCCTTGATCCGCTCGGCCTCGGTGGGGGTGCGGCCGTTCGTGGGGTCGGTGGTCACATCGCCCACGGTGAAGATTCCGAACTGCACGGGCCCTCCTCGACTCGCTTTGGTTGCCATGGCAACTATAACCAGCGAGGGCGAGAACCTATTCCGCTGTGAGGCAGCTCACATCCAGCTACTCCGGGAAGGGGGTGTGGGTGCGGCCGATAAGGTCGGCGACCGAGTCGACGACCAGGGTGGGCCGGAAGGGGTACTTCTCGACCGAGGTCTTGGTGGAGATGCCGGAGGTGACCAGGATCGTGCGCAGGCCGGCTTCCAGGCCGGAGATGACATCGGTGTCCATGCGGTCGCCGATCATCACCGTGGTCTGCGAGTGGGCGCCGATCCGGCGCAGGGCCGAGCGCATCATCAGCGGGTTCGGCTTGCCGACGTAGTAGGGGTCCTTGCCGGTGGCGTGGGTGATCAGCGCGGCGACCGAGCCGGTCGCGGGCAGCACGCCGTCGCGGGACGGGCCGGTCGCGTCGGGGTTGGTGGCGATGAAGCGGGCGCCCCGGTCGATCAGGCGGATCGCGGTGGTGATCGCCTCGAACGAATACGTTCGGGTCTCGCCGAGGACCACATAGTCGGGGTCGACATCGGTGAGGACATAGCCGATCTCGTGCAGCGCGGTGGTCAGGCCGGATTCGCCGACCACGTACGCGGTGCCGTTGGGGCGCTGGTCGTCGAGGAAGGTGGCGGTGGCCAGCGCCGAGGTCCAGATGGACTCCTCGGGGATGTCCAGGCCGGTCTGGCGCAGCCGGGCCTGCAGATCGCGCGGGGTGCGGATCGAGTTGTTGGTGAGGACCAGGAACGGGATCTCGTTGTCGCGCAGCTCGGCGAGGAATTCGTCGGCGCCCGGGATCAGTTGATCCTCGTGCACCAGCACGCCGTCCATGTCGGTCAGGTACGACAAGATCTGCTCATCCTTGGCGGTCACCAGCTAATCATCCGCTAAAACCGGCGGCGGTGCGAGCCACCGCTACCGGAGAAGTCGGCGGCGGTGTTGGTTAGTGTCGATGCGGCAGGGGCCGCGACGAAGCGAACGACAGGAGTGGCTGAGATGGTTGATCTCAAGCTCGGATACAAGGCATCGGCAGAGCAGTTCGGGCCGCGTGAGCTCGTCGAGCTGGCGGTGGCCGCCGAGGAACACGGTCTCGACAGCGCGACCGTCAGTGATCACTTCCAGCCGTGGCGGCACAACGGCGGGCACGCGCCGTTCTCGCTGGCCTGGCTGGCCGCTACCGGTGAGCGCACCGAGCGCATCATGCTCGGCACCTCCGTGCTCACCCCCACCTTCCGCTACAACCCGGCGGTGATCGCCCAGGCCTTCGCCACCTTCGGCTGCCTGTACCCGGGCCGGGTCATGCTCGGTGTCGGCACCGGTGAGGCGCTCAACGAGATCGCCACCGGTTACAAGGGCGAATGGCCCGATTTCAAGGAGCGGTTCGCCCGCCTGCGTGAATCGGTGTCGCTGATGCGCGCGCTGTGGACCGGCGAGCGCACCGATTTCGACGGCGAGTACTACCACACTGTCGGCGCCTCCATCTACGACGTGCCCAAGGGCGGCATCCCCGTCTACATCGCCGCGGGCGGCCCGGTCGTGGCCCGCTACGCCGGTCGCGCCGGCGACGGCTTCATCTGCACCTCGGGCAAGGGCATGGACCTCTACACCGAGAAGCTGCTGCCCGCCGTCGCCGAGGGCGCGGCCAAGGCCGAACGCGACCCCGCAGGCATCGACAAGATGATCGAGATCAAGATCTCCTACGACACCGATCCCGAACTGGCGCTGCAGAACACGCGCTTCTGGGCCCCGCTGTCGCTGAGCGCCGAGCAGAAGCACGACATCACCGACCCGATCGAGATGGAAGCCGCCGCCGACGCCCTGCCGATCGAGCAGGTCGCCAAGCGCTGGATCGTGGCCAGCGATCCCGACGAGGCCGTCGCCCAGATCAAGCCCTACCTGGACGCGGGCCTCAACCACCTGGTCTTCCACGCCCCCGGTCACGACCAGCTGCGCTTCCTCGACCTGTTCAAGCGCGACCTGGCCCCGCGCCTGCGCGCCCTGGGCTGACCGCGAGCGCGAACCGCTCGGCCAGTTCCGACATCTCGTCGAACTGCCGGGCGGGTTCGCTCGCCGTCGCGCCGACGACGATCCGCGTGACACCCTGGGAGGCAAGGCCTTCCACGCGTTCGGGCGGCATATCGATCGAGCCCCAGCGGGTGTAATCGAGCGCCGCCGGATCGCGCCCGGCCGCGATCGCGGTGTCGCGCACCAGCTTCCATTGCGCAGCCCGCTCCAGCGGGGCGAGCATCCCGCCGGGGAACCAGCCGTCGCCGTACAGGCCCGCCCGGCGCGCGGCGGCCCGGCTGGAACCGCCGACATGGATCGGTAGCCGGGCGGTGCCGTAGGGCTTGGGATAGCTGGTCAGCTCAGCGAAATCGAAGAACTCGCCGTGGAATTCGACGCCGTCGGCATCGCCGGACCACAGCGCCCGCAAGACCTGGATCGCCTCGTCGGCCCGCCTGCCGCGACTGCGATAGTCGACGCCGACGGCTGCCGCCTCGGCGGGCAGCGCGCCGAGCCCGACGGTGAGCAGGCGCATCCGGCCGCGCGAGAGCTGGTCGATAGTGGCCAGCCGTTTGGCCAGCACCACCGGATGCCGGTACGGCAGCAGCAGCACGCCCGTGCCGAGGAGCAGTCGGCTCGTCGACGCGGCGACGAAACTCAGCGTGTCGAGCGGGTCGACGAACGCCAGCGTCGGATCCAGTTCGATCGCGCCGACGGTCGCGCCGGGATGCAGCGCGATGTGGTCGGGCAGGTAGAGCCCTTCGAACCCGCACCGTTCGGCGTGCTGGGCGAAGGCGACGAGCCGATCGGGGTCGGTGCCGTAGAGCGGGGTGTTGTAGCTGATCGCGAACTTCACCGGACGACCGATCGGCGGAGGCCGCAGGCGGGCTCGCCCGGCTCGGCGGCGAGAGCGTCGGCGAGCTGGGCGGCCAGCTGTCCACGGATGGTCGCGAGGCGCCGGGTGGCCGCGTCGACCTCGTCGAGTTTGCGGCGCAGCTCCTCGACGGAATCGGGACAGCCGTCGCCCGAGCCGTCGCCAGCCCGCAGGCAGGCGACGAACGGGTGCATGTCGGCCAGTTCGAAGCCGACGGTGCGCAGCGCGTGGATCTTGTGGACGACGCGCAGTTCGACCTCGTCGTAGATCCGGTAGCCGTTGCTGTCGCGGCGCGGTTCGACCAGCCCGTGCTGCTCGTAGTAGCGCAGCGCGCGAGCGCTGGAACCGGTGCGTTCCGCCAGTTCGCCGATCAGCATGCGACCTCCTCGATGACCGTGGCCGTCAAGGTAGACCTTGCCGTCGGCGTCAAGGCAAGAACGCCGCGGTGGTCCGGGTTATGCCCGGCGTAGGGCGAACATGCGCAGGTTGCGGGTGGTTCGGTCGCGGTAGGCGGCGTAGGCGCCGGTGATCTCGATGAAGCGGGCGAAGAGGGCTTCCTTCTCCGCGTCGGGGACCGGGGTGGCGACGACGGGGATGCGCTCGCCCGCGATGGCCACGGTGGCCGCCGGGTTCGCCAGCAGGTTCCCGGTCCAGGCCGGGTGGTGCTCCTGGCCGAAGTTGGAGCCGACCACGTAGAGGGTGTCGCCGTCGTGCACGTAGAGCAGCGGCTGGGTGCGCTGCGCGCCGGACTTGCGGCCGGTGGTGGTCAGCAGGATCACCGGGGCGCCGATCGGGCCGAGCACGGTGTACTTGGCGTCGGTCCGCTCGAGCAGGGCCCGATCCAGCGGGGTCACCGTGCGGATCAGCCAGGAACCCGGCTTCGTCGCGGCGAAACGATTGGCGGCGCGGGACAGGAGATTGGTGCGCGAACCCCACTGCCGATCCGGGAACTGCGATGTCATGGGCCGGACTATAACGCGGCCGATCGCGCCACACCGAACCCCCGAATCGCCATCGATTAACTAAGCTCGCGACCATGGTCGAACATGCCACGTCCACCGTGTACATCGCTTCACCCGAGGGTGACACCGGAAAATCCACCGTGGCGCTCGGCGTGCTCCAGATGGTGTGCGCGACCGCCGCGCGCGTCGGGGTGTTCCGCCCGATCACCCGCTCGACCGCCGAGCCCGACTACATCCTCGAACTGCTGCTCGAGCACAGCACCGCCGATATCGGCTACGAGCAGGCCATCGGCGTCACCTACGAGGACGTGCACCGCGACCCCGACGCCGCGATCAGCGAGATCGTGATGCGGTTCCACGACGTCGCCAAGGCCTGCGACGCGGTGGTGATCGTCGGCAGCGACTACACCGATGTCGCCAGCCCGAGCGAACTGCGCTACAACGCCCGCATCGCGGTGAACCTGGGCGCGCCGGTGTTGCTGGTGGTGCGCGGTGCCGACCGCACGCCCGCCGAGGTCAAGCAGCTGGTGGAATTGTGTTCGACCGAGCTGGCCGCCGAGCACGCCCAGCTGGTCGCCGTCGTCGCCAATCGCTGCGCGCCGGACGAGATCGACGAGATCGGCAGCGCCCTGGCCGGTTTCGAGGTGCCGTCCTGGACACTGCCCGAGGTGCCGCTGCTGATGGCGCCGACCATGGGCGAGCTGTGCGGCGCCATCGACGGCGAGATCTACAGCGGCGACCCGGAACTGCTCCAGCGCGAGGCGCTGCGGATCATGGTCGGCGGCATGACCGCCGAGCACATCCTGGAACGACTATCCGACGGAGTGGTCGTGATCGCCCCGGGCGACCGCTCCGATGTTCTACTCAGCGTGGTGAACGCCCATGAGGCGGCGGGCTTTCCGTCGCTGGCCGGGGTCATCATGAACGGCGGCATCCGCCCGCATCCGGCCATCGCGCGCCTGATGGAGGGCCTGCACCCCAAACTGCCGATCCTCACCACCGAACTCGGCACCTACGACACCGCCAGCGCGGTGCACCGCACCCGCGGCCGGATGTGGGCGGGCAGCCCGCTCAAGGTGGACACGGCGCTGGCGCTGATGGAAGAGCGCGTCGACGCGCCGGAACTGTTGCGGCGCATCCAGGTACCGCCGTCGAACGTGGTCACCCCGCAGATGTTCGAATACCGGCTGATCGAGCGGGCCAGGGCCGATCGCAAGCGGATCGTGCTGCCCGAGGGCGACGACGACCGCATCCTGCGCGCCGCGGGCCGGGTGCTCCAGCGCAAGATCGCCGACCTCACCATCCTCGGCGACGAGACCGCGGTGCGCGCCCGCGCCGCCGAACTCGGCGTCGACATCGCCGCCGCGCATGTGCTCGACCCGCGCACCTCCGGCTACCTCGACGAATTCGCCGCCGAATACACCGAATTGCGCAAGCACAAGGGCATGACGCTCGAGCGCGCCCGCGAAACCATGGCCGATATCTCGTATTTCGGCACCATGATGGTCTACAAGGGGATCGCCGACGGCATGGTCTCCGGCGCCGCGCACACCACCGCGCACACCATCCGGCCGTCCTTCGAGATCATCAAGACGGTGCCCGGCGTGGCGACGGTGTCGAGTGTGTTCCTGATGTGCCTGGCCGATCGCGTCCTCGCCTACGGTGACTGCGCCGTGGTCCCCGATCCGACCTCGGAACAGCTCTCCGATATCGCGATCTCCTCGGCGGGCACCGCGGCCCGGTTCGGGATCGACCCGCGGGTGGCGATGCTGTCGTACTCGACCGGGTCCTCGGGGTCCGGCGCCGATGTCGACAAGGTCCGGGTCGCCACCGAGCTCGTGCGGGAACGCGCGCCGGAACTGCCGGTGGAGGGTCCGATCCAGTACGACGCGGCGATCGAGCCGACGGTGGCCAGCACCAAGCTCCCCGATTCCGAGGTGGCCGGGCGGGCAACGGTTTTCGTCTTCCCCGACCTCAATACCGGCAACAACACCTACAAGGCCGTGCAGCGCAGCGCGGGCGCGGTCGCGATCGGCCCGGTGCTGCAGGGCCTGCGCAAGCCGGTCAACGACCTCTCGCGCGGCGCGCTCGTCGCCGACATCGTGAACACCGTGGCGATCACCGCCATCCAGGCGCAGGGAGAAGACGCGTGAGCGACCTGGTATTGGTGCTGAACTGCGGCTCCTCCTCGATCAAATACCAGCTGCTGCACGCGGATTCGGCCGAAGTGCTGGCCTCCGGGCTGGTCGAGAAAATCGGTGAGTCGCACGGCGGCCGGATCGTGCACGAGTGCGGTGACCGAAAGCTGGTGCACGAGGGCGTCATCGCCGATCACCGGGCCGGCCTGCGCCGGGCGTTCGAGATGTTCCAGGAGACCGGCATCGACCTGGCCACGATCGGCATCGGCGCGGTCGGGCACCGGGTGGTGCACGGCGGCGAGGTGTTCTGGGAACCGACGCTGATCACCGACGAGGTGCTGCGCACCATCGACGAGCTGTCGGTCCTCGCGCCGCTGCACAACCCGGCCAATGTGGTCGGCATCGAGTCGACCAGGGAACTGCTGCCCGGCATCCCGGAGGTCGCGGTGTTCGACACCGCCTTCTTCCACACCCTGCCGGAGGCGGCCAAGACCTACGCGATCGACGCGAAACTGGCTGCCGCGCACGGTGTCCGCAAGTACGGCTTCCACGGCACCTCGCACCAGTACGTGTCGGCGAAGGCCGCCGAATACCTGGGCAGGCCGGTCGAGGAGCTGAACCAGATCGTCTTCCACCTCGGTAACGGGGCGTCGGCCTCGGCCGTGGCCGGGGGCGTCGCGATCGACACCACCATGGGTATGACCCCGCTGGAGGGCCTGGTGATGGGCACCAGGCCGGGTGATCTCGACCCCGGGATCATGCCGCACCTGATGAATGTCGCCGGGCTGGATCTGCCCGCGGTCGAGCAATTGCTCAACCGCAACTCCGGCATCAAGGGCCTGTCGGGGGTGAACGACTTCCGCGAATTGCAGCAGCTCATCGACAACGGCGACGCCGCCGCGAAACTGGCCTACGACGTCTACATCCACCGCCTGCGCCGCTACCTCGGCGCCTACCTGGTGGAACTCGGCGGCGTCGACGCCATCGTGTTCACCGCGGGCGTGGGGGAGAACAGCGCGTCGGTGCGCGCGGACGCCCTCGCCGGCCTGGCGAACCTCGGCATCGAGGTCGACCCGGTCCGCAACGAGACCAGAACCCCCGGCGTCCGGCACATCTCGCCGGAATTCGCGCCGGTGCACGTGCTGGTGGTGCCGACCAACGAGGAACTCGCGATCGCCAGGGCCGCGCACGCGCTGGTCGGCGGGTCCGCCTAGAACCAGGACTTCGCGCGCAGCGAGTTGGCCAGGTCGACCAGGGCGTAGCGGTGCACGCGATCGGGCGCGTTGCGGGCCAGTGCGCGCAGGCCGGTCTCGGTGCCGTCGCGCAGATCGCGTTCGTCGAAGGGGCGGCCGAACAGCTTGGCGTCCTTGCGTTTCGGGGTGTTCCCGGCCTGCAGCCAGGCCAGTGCCGTGCCCTGCACCAGGGTGCGCATGAGGGTGGATCGGTGCTCGCCGGGCGGGATGGACTGGGCGCGCGAGGCGGCCAGGCGCAGCACCTGCTCGTCGAGCCGGTCGACGGGAGCACTGGTGAGCAGCAACAGGATCGCGGTGGTCTGGGCGGTGGTGAAGTGCCGCGAGGCCGCGGGGACATCGTCGAGGGCGTGCACCGCCTCGCCGACCCGGCCCGCCACCGCCAGCTGCCTGGCCAGGCCGAAGGCGGCGCTCACGACGGCGCGGTCGGTCCGCCACACGGTGTCGTAGTAGCGCTCGGCGAAGGCCCGCCACTGTTCGGGCGCGTCGGAATCCCAGTGCTGCAGAATCAGTTCCGCGGTGGCGGCCAGGGCCAGCTTGGGCGCGATCTCGCCGGGCAGCACCCGCAGCACCGCCTCGAAGGCGGCGAAGGCGGCCTCGTAGTCGAGTTCGAGCAGGTGCGCCTGACCGGTGAACCAGTCGGCGCGCCAATCGGAGTCGCCGGAGACACGGTCGAGCAGGTGCAGCACCGCGGCCGATTCGCCGAGTTCGAGCCGGGCCCGCGCCTCGGCGAAGACCAGTTCGCCCGCCAGGGTCTCCGGCGCGTTGTCCGGGTCGGCCTCGGCGCGTTCGCGGGCCTCGTGCAGGGCTTCCAGCACCCGCTCCGGGTCCAGGTTCGCGGTCGCGGCCAGCAGCGGAGCCGACGGATCGGCCGGGTCGATCAGCGGAATCGGCAGCGCGGCGACCACATCACCGGAGTCGAGCAGCGGTGAGCGGCCGACGCCGTCGAGGTAGGAGTCGGTCTGGCTGATCAGTTCCTCGGTGCCGAAGCTGGTGCGCTGGGGACTGAACACGGTGGACAGCTGGGGATGCTCGGCGCCGGTGTCGTAGGCGAGGATCTCCCGCAGCACCCCCGCCAGCTGGGCCGACATCGCCCGTGCCGACGGAAACCGCCGGGCCGGATCGGGGTCGGTGGCGGTGAGCAGGAACCGGTGGAAGAACTCGTAGCGGGCCAGCAGCGGTTCGTCGGCGGGGTCGGGGATGCCGTCGAGATAGCGGCCGTGCTCGGTGGGCAGCGCCAGGGTGAGCGCGGCCAGGGTCCGGCCGACCGTGTGCACGTCGGAGGCGGGGGTCGGACCGGTCCTGGCGATCTCGGGTGCCTGGAAGCCCTTGGTGCCGTAGAGGTTTCCGTAGGCCTCGATGGTGGCGACCGCGCCCAGGTCGATCAGCTTCACCTGGTCCTCGGTGATCATCACGTTGTCGGGCTTGAGGTCGTTGTAGGTCAGACCGATCGAGTGCAGGTGGTCCAGCGCCGGCAGGATCTCCAGCACGTAGGCGATGGCCTCGGCCAGCGGCATCCGCTCGCCGGCGGGCTTGGCGTCGAGGATGTCGCGCAGCGAGTGCCCGCCGACGTACTCCATGACGATGTAGCCGGTGCTCGATCCGTCGGCCGCGGTGTGCTCGACGAAGTTGTGGATCTTGACGATGCTCGGATGCGCCACCTCGGCCAGGAACTGGCGCTCGGCCACCGCGACGGCCTGTGCCTCGGCGTCACCGGCGTGCAGCAGGCCCTTGAGCACTACCCACCGGTCGCTGACATTGCGGTCGATGGCCAGGTAGATCCAGCCGAGCCCACCGTGGGCGATACAGCCCTGGATCTCGTACTGCCCGGCGACCATGTCGCCCTCGTGCAGCGACGGCCGGAAATCGTAGGCCGCGCCGCAGGTGGCGCACTGCCCGGCCGAGGTCCCGGCGTGCGTCGCGGTCGAGCGGCCGACCGGGTCGCCGCAGCGCCAGCAGAACCGCCTGCCCTCCGAGACCACCGGATCGGCCAGCACCGCCTCGCGCGGGTCGGCCGGGGTGACGGTGGGAATCGGCACCAGGCCGGCGCCGAGCCTGCGGGTGGGGCGCGACCTGGCGGTGCGCACACTGCGCCCGGACCTGGACGTGCTCGGCCCGGTCTGCGCGCCGGAGGGCCAGGCGGCGTCGCCGGAGCCGGATCGGGGCGGGGTGGCCTGGGTGCCGGGCGGTTCGGTCACCGCGTGCGCGGCGCCGGCGCGCTGGGTGGCGTCCGCGCGCTGGGTGGCCGGTGGCTGGTCCGGTGCGGCGGGCCTGACCGCGATCTCGGTGGGCGCGTGCGGCGCCTGGATCGGCAGCGGCATGGTCTCGTCGTCGGCCGGAGCGGGCGGCAGCGTCCAGCCACCGGGCAGCTCGCCTTCGGGGCGGTGGGTCAGCTGGGTCGGTTCCTGTCGCGCCGGATCCTCTTGCGCCGGTTCACCGTTCGTCGGTGTGGTCATCGTCGATCAGTCCTGGTACGTCGGAGCGGGCGGGCTCGGCGTCTCGCCGAGGGAGGCGAGCCAGCGGCGGTGGATGCGCGTCCAGGTGCCGTCGTTGCGGATGCGCTCCAGGGTGGCGTTGACGAAGCGGACCAGGTCGTCGTCGCCCTTCGGGATGCCGATGCCGTAGGGCTCGGCGCTGATGCTCTCGCCGACGACCTCGGTGTAGGGGTCCTGCGCGGCCAGGCCGGCCAGGATCGCGTCGTCGGTGCTCACCGCGTCGACCTGGCGCTGTTGCAGCACCACCAGGCAGTCCGCCCAGGTCGGCACCGTCAGGATGGTGGCGGCGGGCTGATCGCGGCGGATGTGGTCGAGCGAGGTGGTGCCGCGCACCACGCACACCCGCTTGCCCGCCAGGTCGGCCAGGCTGTTGATGCCGGAGTTCTTCACCGCGAGCACGCGCTGGTCGGCGCGCAGGTAGACGGTGGAGAAGGCCACCCGCTGGCGACGCTCGCAGGTGATCGTCATCGTCTTGGCGATCAGGTCGACGGTGTGGTCCTGCAGCGCCCGTTCGCGCTCTTCCGAAGCGAGGCTGCGGTATTCGATCAGATCGGGGTTGCCGAGCAGGTCGCGCGCGATCTCGCGGGCGATGTCGGCGTCGAAGCCGACGATCCGGCCGGTCAGCGGGTCGCGGAAGCTGAACAGGTTGCTGCCCGCGTCGAGGCCGACGATCAGCCTGCCGCGGGCGCGGATGGCGTCGATCGTCGGGCCGCGCGAGGTGCTGGGGCGCAGGCTGGCCGTCGGGTCGCCGCACTGCTCGCCGCCGCGGGCGGGCACCGGGGTGTCGGTGCCGATCGGGATCGCCTTGGCGGGCAGGGGCGGTTCGGAGTAGACGCTGTTGTCGTCCGGTGCCGGGGTGCTGTCGGCGCAGCCGCCGAGCAGCGCCGCCGCCGTGAGCAGCAGCGCCGCGGCGATCCGCCCGCGGCTCACCGGTACTCCCGCAGCCGGGGCCAGAGCCCGAGCGCGACGCAGACCGCCGCGACGATGCCGAGGACGAACGCGCCGGGGGCGAGGAAGGCCAGCACGTCGATGGCCTGGGAGACCTTGTCGCGCAAGGTGTCCCTGGTCGCCGCGGCGGCCTTGTCCAGGGCGCGGTCGATCGCGTCGACCTGGGCGGCCGCGTCGGCGGCGCTCGGTCCGGTGGCGACCGCGGCGGCGCCGGTGAAATCGCCGCGCGCGAGGGTGTCGTTCATCCGCTGATGCGCGGACTGCCAGCGCGCGAGCGCGGCGCGGGCGTCGGCGACCTCGGTGCGCGCCGGCGCGTCCTGGGGGTAGCCGGCGAGCAGTTCGGTGAGCCGGGTGGTGTTGGTGTCGAAGGTGCGGTCGTAGTCGCCGGTGGCGTCGCGGCGCACCAGCTTGACCATCTCCGCCGACCTGGCCTGCTGCACCAGGATGCGGCTCTCGGCCAGCCGGGCGGCGGGCACCGCGCCCTGGTCGCGGCAGCGCATCATCGATACCGCCGACACCGAGCCCGCGGCCACCGTCCACACCAGCGTCAGCGCGAGCGCGCCGGTGCCGATCAGCAGACCCATGTTGAACACCCGCCGCGAGCGCTTGGCCAGCTCCACCTGGACCCAGAGCAGGGCGCCGAGGGTCGCCATCAACAGGACGATCGCGGGCCACGGCGGCAGCACGTGCCGGTGCTGGGCGTCGGTGACCGCGTCGAGGCGGTGGTTCTCCAGCTCCTCGGCCATCGGCAGCAGCGTCGTCTGCATCTGGTGCGACGCCTCGCTGAGATAAGCGGCGCCGACCGGGTAGCCGTTGCGGTTGTTGGCGCGCGCGGTCTCGATCAGGCCGGTGTAGACCGGCAGCCCGGTCGCGATGCCGGTGCGGAGCTTGCGATCGGTGCCCGACGGGTCGGCGGCCTCCTCGACGGAGATGTGCCCGGCCTGGGTCACCAGTTCGGCGGCGGCCTCGCCGATGGCCTGGGTGTAACGGTCGCGCACGGCCTTCGGCTCCAGCCCGCCCGCGATGAACGCGGTACCCGCGGCGGCGTCGGCGATGGAGAGCGAGGTGTAGAGGTGATTGGCCGAGTGGGCGTCGGGTTCGGTGTCGTCGAGCAGGACGCCGAGAGCTTGCTGGCGGTCGCTGACGGTCGTCGAAGTCACCGCGCCCGCGGTGACGCAGAGCACCATCAGCACCAGTCCGGCAGCCACCAGCCGGCCCGGCGACGATTGCACGAAGCCGCGCATCCGGGCGGGGTGGAACTGCGCACGCAGCGCCTTCACATCCGGCGCGGGCGGCCGGTCGACGACGATCGCCGGTTTCCGCAACGCGGCGCGGCGGCCCGTCACCGGCTCGGCCGCGGCCGCCACCGAGCCCTGCGCACCCTGCGTGGCCTGCGACGACGGGCCGGAACGAACGGCCGCGACCTCGGTCGAGGCATCGCGATTCCCGGGTTCGACCATCGTTCACCTCCCCGTGCTGTCCGCGCACCCCTCGTGGTGCGGAGTTTATTGTGGTCCTACCGGTGGCGCAGCCCCTCAGACACCCCCGAAGCGGTTGCTGCTCGGCTGCTACGGAGGAAAGAGTATTGGATGCGCGGTGACGGAGACGGCTGGTCGAACAGTCCGGGCGGAGTTCGGCACTGGGGCAAGTACGGCGCGGCGGGTCTGTTGCTGCGCGCGCCGCTGCCCCGGGGTGGGTCGGCGGTGCTGCTACAGCACCGGGCGCCGTGGAGTCATCAGGGCGGTACCTGGGCGATCCCCGGCGGCGCGCGCGATTCCCACGAGAGCGCCGAGCACGCCGCGGTCCGGGAGGCCTGGGAGGAAGCGGGCATCACCGCCGACGCGCTGCGCGTGCGCGCCGAACGGCTGACGATGACCGCGCCGAGCGGCTGGACCTACACCACGGTGCTGGCCGACGCCGAGTTCCCGCTGCCCACCGTCGCCAACAAGGAGAGCTCCGAGCTGGTCTGGGTGGCCGAGGACGAGGTCGACGACCTCCCGCTGCACCCGGGTTTCGCCGCGGCGTGGGTGGAGCTGCGCGCGGTGCCGCTGCGTCTGCGGTTCGCCGCCGAGCCGGTCGCCGACCTGCCCCGGACCGTCGAACTCGCCGATCGCGGGTTCTTCTGGTTGCACGCGCAGGCCGACGGACCCGGCGACGAGGTGACCATCGGCACGGAGCCCGCCGACGAACTGGCCGAGGCGCTCACCGCGCTGCTGACCTGAATTCGTTATCCCGCCGCGGCGACCAGCGCCTGCTTGAGCTCGCGCGCCGCGGCTTCGGGATCGGCGGCCGCGGTGATCGCGCGAACCACGACGATCCGGCGCGCACCGGCGGCGAGCACCTCGGGCAGGCGTTCGGTGTCGATGCCGCCGATCGCGAACCACGGCATCGTCGGGTGCCCGTCGGCGGTGGAGCGCACCAGGTCGATGCCCGCCGCCTGGCGGCCCGGCTTGGTCGGGGTCGTCCAGATCGGGCCGGTGCAGAAGTAGTCGAGATGGCCGTCGATCGCCGCCAGGCCCGCCTGGGCGCGACTGTGGCTCGACCGGCCGATGACGACATCGGGGCCGAGGATGCGGCGGGCGTAGGCGGGCGGGAGATCGCCCTGTCCGAGATGCAGGACGTCGGCGCCGGCGGCCAGCGCGATATCGGCGCGGTCGTTCACCGCGAGCAGCGCGCCGTGCCTGCGGGTCGCGGCCTTGATCTCGGCGAGCGCGCCGAGCTCGGCCTTGGCCTCCAGCGGGCCGAACTCGGCCTCACCGGGCGACCCCTTGTCGCGGAGCTGGACGATGTCGACGCCACCGGCTAGCGCGGCATCGACGAAACGGGCCAGATCGCCCTTCTCCCGGCGCGCGTCGGTGCACAGATACAGCAGCGCGTTCGACAGGCGCTCCCTGGGCGGGACGGAACGATTCGGATGGGAGGGCTGCACAGTGTCGACGGTAGTCGCGCTACCGTGGAGACGCGAACGCCGAGGCGTTCGGTAGGCGGAAAAAGACAGGTGGAACGTGATGCGGACTCTGGCGGTCGTTGGCGGCGGCGCCGTCGGACTCGCTGTCGCATGGCAGGCCGCCGAGGCGGGCTGGACCGTCACCGTCTTCGATCCGGCGCCCGGCTCCGGCGCGTCGTTCGTGGCGGGCGGCATGCTCGCGCCGCTGTCGGAGGGCTGGCCGGGGGAGGACCGGGTGCTGGCCTTCGGCGCCGCCGCGCTGGCCGCCTGGCCCGCCTTCGCCGAGCGGCTGCGTGCGATCACCGGTGAGTCGGTGTTCGTCGCCGACGAGACGCTCACCGTCGCCCTCGACGGCGCCGACGCCGCCGACCTGCGCACCGTCGCCGACTGGCTCGCCGGATTCGGTCACGACCTGCGCGTTCTCGACCGGGCCGGGGTGCGGGCGCTCGAACCGGCGCTGGCCCGCACCGTGCGCGCCGGGCTGCTGGCCACCACCGAACCCGCCGTCGACAATCGCCGGGTGCTGACCGCCCTGCGCGCCGCCTGCGCGGGCGCCGGGGTGCGGATCCGGGCCGAAGCCGTCACCGCGCTCGCCGACCTGCCGCACGATCGGGTCGTGCTCGCGGCGGGCGCGCACTCCGCCGAGCTGTGGCCCGGGCTGCCGGTGCGCCCGGTCAAGGGTGAGATCCTGCGCCTGCGGCACCGGCCGGGCGTGCAACCGGCGCCGAGCCGGGTGATCCGGGCCAGGGTGCACGGCAGGCAGGTCTACCTGGTGCCGCGCGCGGACGGGATCGTCGTCGGGGCGACCCAATACGAGGCCGGGTTCGACACCGCGGTGACCGTCGGCGGGGTCCGCGATCTGATCGCCGACGCCGAGGCGATCCTGCCCGGCATCGCGGAATACGAACTGGCCGAGGCGAACGCGGGCTCCCGGCCGGGCACCCCCGACAACCTGCCGCTGCTCGGCGCGCTCGACGACCGGGTCGTCGCCGCCACCGGCCACGGCCGCAACGGCATGCTCACCCTCGCGCTCACCGCGACCCTCGTCCCCGGACTGCTCGACGCCGAGTCGTCCGCCATCGCGGAGATCGCATCACCGCAACGCTTTCCGGCGCTGCGGCTGTCCCCAGGAGGAGTTCGATGACCTCGACCATCCCGATCGGCGTCACCGTCAACGGTGTCGACCACGAGTTCGCCGAGCCGCTCAGCATCCGCGAATTGCTGACCAGGCTCGAACTGCCGTGTCAGGGCGTTGCCCTCGCGGTCGACGGCGCGGTGTACCCGAAGTCGCGCTGGGACGAGCCGGTCGGCCGTGGCTGGACCATCGAGGTGCTGACGGCGGTGCAGGGTGGCTGAGCCCGCGCCGCTGCGGATCGCGGACAAGGAGTTCGGCTCGCGCCTGATCATGGGCACCGGCGGCGCCGAGAACCTGGCCGTCCTCGAGGAGGCCCTGATCGCCTCCGGCACCGAGCTCACCACCGTCGCCATGCGCCGGGTCGACGCGGCGGGCGGCACCGGCGTGCTCGACCTGCTCCAGCGCCTCGGCATCACCCTGCTGCCCAATACCGCGGGCTGCCGCACCGCCGCCGAGGCCGTGCTCACCGCGCAGCTGGCGCGCGAGGCGCTGGAGACGAACTGGGTCAAGCTCGAGGTCGTCGCCGACGAGCGCACCCTGCTGCCCGACCCGTTCGAGCTGCTCGACGCCGCCGAACAGCTGGTCGACGCCGGTTTCGTCGTCCTGCCCTACACCAACGACGACCCGGTGCTCGCCCGCAGGCTCGAGGACGCGGGCTGCGCCGCGGTGATGCCCCTCGGCGCCCCCATCGGCACCGGCCTCGGCATCGGCAACCCGCACAATATCGAGATGATCGTGGCCGCCGCGGGCGTGCCGGTCATCCTCGACGCGGGCATCGGCACCGCCAGCGACGCCGCCCTCGCCATGGAACTGGGCTGCTCGGCCGTCCTCCTGGCGACCGCCGTCACCAGGGCACGCGACCCGGAACTGATGGCCTCGGCCATGGCCGCCGCCGTCCGCGCCGGCTACCTGGCCCGCGAGGCGGGCCGCATCCCCAAGCGCTTCTGGGCTCAGGCTTCCTCCCCAGCCCGGTAGTCCCCGTCTCGGGGTCGGGTCATCCTCGAGGATGACCCGACTCGCGACCTCACGGCGACGCGCTCGCCATCTTCGTGCGGCAAGCTGGGGCGCATGATCGAGCTGAAGGGCCTGACGAAGCAATTCGGCCAGACCGTCGCGGTGCAGGACCTCTCGTTCACCGTCCATCCCGGACAGGTGACGGGGTTCCTCGGACCCAACGGTGCCGGTAAATCGACGACCATGCGGATGATCCTCGGCCTGGACCGGCCGACCTCGGGCACCGCGCTGATCGACGGCAAGCGCTACGAGGATCTGGAGCGTCCGCTGACCCAGGTCGGCGCGCTGCTGGATGCCAAGTGGGTGCATCCGAACCGATCGGCGCGCGCGCACCTGGAGTGGCTGGCCGCCTCCAACGACCTCCCCAAGTCCAGGGTCGAGGAAGTGCTGCGGCTGGTCGGCCTGTCCGAGGTGGCCGGCAAGAACGCCGGCGGCTTCTCGCTGGGCATGTCCCAGCGGCTCGGCCTGGCGGGCGCGCTGCTCGGCGATCCCAAGGTGCTGCTGTTCGACGAGCCGGTCAACGGTCTCGACCCCGAGGGCATCCTCTGGATCCGCCGCTTCATGCAGCGCCTGGCCGCCGAGGGCCGCACCGTGCTGGTGTCGAGCCACCTGCTCTCGGAGATGGCCCAGACTGCCGAGCACCTGATCGTCATCGGCCGTGGTCAGCTCATCGCCGACACCACCACCAAGGACTTCATCGACCGCGCTTCCGAGCAGTCGGTCCGGGTCCGCAGCCCGCAGCTGGATCAGCTGCGCAGCCTGCTCACCTCGCACGGCATGACCGTGCGGGAAGAGGGCGACGCCGCGCTGATCGTCGCCGGGGTGACCAGCGACGAGGTCGGCAAGGTGGCGGGCACCAACAACGTCACGCTCTACGAGCTGGCGCCGCAGCAGGCGTCGCTCGAGGAGGCGTTCATGCGGATGACCGGCGGCGCCGTGGAGTACCACGGCGCCGGCCTCGACCAGGTGATGGGAGGTGCGCTCTGATGGGCGTGCTCGCTGCGGAACGAATCAAGCTCACCTCGACCCGGTCGCCCTGGTGGTGCTCGGCGATCGTCGTGCTCCTCGGCATCGGCCTCGCCGTGCTGATCGCCCTGGTCACCAAGGCCGAGAACACCCAGCCGGGGGACGTGCCGACGCTGCTCACCCCGAGCGTGGTGGTCTCCGGTGTCTCCGGCTTCGGCGTGATGGTGCTGATGATCATGGCCGCGCTGACGGTCACCAGTGAATACCGCTTCGGCGTCATCCGCGCCAGCTTCCTGGCGGTGCCGAACCGCTCGAAGGTGGTGCTGTCCAAGGCGGGCCTGGTCGGCGTATATGCGGCGGTGCTGACCGGCGTACTCGCGCTGGCCGCCTTCGTGGTCGCCAAGCTGTTCGTCGGTGACGACGCGCCGGAACTGGTGCTCGACGGCAACTGGCGCGCCATCTATGGCATCCCGATCTACGCCTTCCTGTGCGTGGTGCTCGCCATCGGCGTCGGCGTGCTGGTGCGCCAGTCCGCCGCCGCGATCTCGTTGATCGTGCTGTGGTCGCTGCTGCTGGAGGGTCTGCTCGGCGCGTTCGGCAGCTTCGGCCGTACCGTCAAGCCGTTCCTGCCGTTCCAGAACGCCAACCGATTCCTGACCGTCGAGGACGTTTCGGGCAACTGGCACTGGGGCGTGTGGGGCAGTCTGATCTACTTCGCTGTGTTCGTGGCGATCGTGTTCGCCGGTGCCTTGGTGATGATCAACCGCCGAGACGCCTGACAGACGTCCCGGGCTGCCCTCGCAGATGCCCGGGACCGCCCTCGGCGTCCGCTGCCCGGACGCCGAGGGCTTCTTTTCGTCTGGAAGAGCAGCGGGGCGGAACAGGTACGATCTGGGCGTGAGTGAAACGCCTTCTGGCGGGGTTGATCCGCGGCGGCGTGACGCTGCCGCGGAGGTGGTTATCCCGTTGGAGCCCACCGAAAATGCGCGGTCCGAGACGTCGGACGCCGACGATGCCCGGTCCGGTCGGCGGCGCGTCCAGTTCTCCTCGAAATTGCAGGCGGCCAATCGGCGTGCCGATGTGATCGGTGCGGTGCGCAAGGCTCGTCAGCAGCTCCCCGGTGACCCGGCGTTCGGCGATCCGCTCTCGGTCTCCGGTCCCGGTGGCGCCCGCGCGGTCGCCCGTGCCGCGGACAAGATCGTGGGTGGCACTCCCAGCGCGGCCAGGGAGATCGGTTTCGGCGCGCTCCAGGTGTGGCAGGCCGCGCTCGAGCGGATCGGCCGCGGTCGCGGTACCGAGGAGGTGACCATCGTGTTCACCGACCTGGTCGCGTTCTCCAGCTGGTCGCTGTCCGCGGGCGACGAGCGCACCCTGGAACTGCTGCGCAAGGTAGCCAAGGCCATCGAGCCGCCGATCGCCGAGCGGGGCGGTCAGGTGGTCAAGCGCATGGGCGACGGCCTGATGGCGGTCTTCTCGTCCCCCGATCGCGCGGTCCGCGCCGCCGTCGCCGCCCGCCGCAATCTGGCCGCGGTCGAGGTGGAGGGCTACAAGCCCCGCATGCGGGTCGGCCTGCACACCGGTTCCCCCCGCGAGATCGGCGGCGACTGGCTCGGCGTCGACGTCAACATCGCCGCCCGCATGATGGAGGCAGGCGGCAACGGCAACACGATGCTGTCCAGCACCACCCTCGCCGCCCTGCGCCCGGAAACCCTCGACGAACTGGGCGCCACCGTCAAGCCCTACAAACGCAACTTCTGGGCGGCCCCCCTCAACGGCGTCCCCGAAGACGTCCGCATCTTCAAACTCACCGCCCCGAGCTGAGCTCAGCCACGCTGCTGTTCGCGCTGGTACGCGCGCCAGGCCTGCTGGGTGGGCGTCGGCCTGGTGGTCAGCACCGTCCAGTTCGTCGACTTCACGAAATTGATCAGCAGCAGCACCGGCAGGATGAACGCCTGGAAGAAGATCAGGTAGCTGCCGCCGTCGAAGACGAACGCCAGGTAGCCCGCGTAGCCGAGGAACCCGATACCGAACACGGCGTTGAGGACCTGCGCGAACTCACTCTGCCCGCCCTTGACGTTCGCCATCACGATCATCGCGATACCACTGAACGCGAGCAGACCGACGTACCAATCGAACATGGATGCTTCCCCCGACGCGAGGCGGCCGATCGGCCGGACAACAGGACGGCGAAAGCTAATCGCGGTGGGCTTGCCCGCCGCTTTCGAAATGCTTGGTGACGCTATTGCAGCCAGAGGGCTGCGCCGATGGCGGCGAGGACGGCGGCGGCGATCAGGGCGATCGACATCGCGCGGTTGTTCTTCCAGGTCGTGTAGGCGCCGCCGAGCAGGAAGCCGGCCAGGGCGAAGAGGAGGACCGATGACATGGCTTCCATCTTGCCTGGTGGATTGCCCGCAATTAACAAGCACGCATGCTTGCTTTTTTTCTGAACCGATGTGATCCTGGGGTTCATGAGTGCACTCTCGGCGGACCCGGACCTGATCCGGATCGGAAACTGCTCCGGGTTCTACGGCGACCGGCTCAGCGCGATGCGCGAGATGCTGGAGGGCGGCGACCTCGACGTGCTGACCGGCGACTACCTCGCCGAGCTCACCATGCTCATCCTGGGCCGCGACCGCATGAAGGACCCCAGCCTCGGCTACGCCAAGACGTTCGTGAAGCAGATCGAGGACTGCCTGGCCCTCGCGCTCGAGAAGAACGTCCAGATCGTCACCAACGCGGGCGGCCTCAACCCGGCCGGGCTGGCCGAGCGGCTGCGCAAGGTCGCCGCCGACCTGGGCCTGGACGCCAAGATCGCGCACGTCGAGGGCGACGACCTGATCGGCCGCGCCGCCGACCTCGGTCTCGGGCAGCCGCTGACCGCCAATGCCTACCTCGGCGCGTGGGGCATCGTCGAATGCCTGAACTCCGGCGCCGACATCGTCGTGACCGGCCGGGTGACCGACGCCTCGGTCATCGTCGGCCCCGCCGCGGCCCACTTCGGCTGGGGCCGCACCGACTACGACGCCCTCGCCGGCGCGGTGGTCGCCGGGCACGTGATCGAGTGCAGCACCCAGGCCACCGGCGGCAACTTCGCCTTCTTCACCGAACTCGGCGATATCGGCCGCCCGGGCTTCCCGATCGCCGAGATCCGCCGCGACGGTTCCAGCGTCATCACCAAGCACGACGGCACCGGCGGCGCGGTCACCGTCGATACCGTCGAAGCCCAGCTCATGTACGAGATCCAGAGCGTGCGCTACGCGGGCCCCGACGTCACCACCCGCCTCGACAGCATCGAGCTGAGCCAGGACGGCAAGGACCGGGTGCTGATCAGCGGCGTCACCGGTGAGGCCCCGCCGCCGCAGCTCAAGGTCTCGCTGAACACCCTCGGCGGGTTCCGCAACGAGATGGAGTTCATCCTCACCGGCCTGGAGATCGAGGCCAAGGCCGCGCTGGCGCAACGACAGCTGGAAGCCTGGCTGCCCGCCAAGCCCGCCGAGCTGACCTGGACCCTGGCCCGGCTCGACCGTCCGGACGCCGACACCGAGGAGCAGGCCAGCGCGCTGCTGCGCTGCGTGGTGCGCGACCCCGACCCGAACAAGGTCGGCCGCGGATTCTCCAATGTCGCCGTGGAGTTGGCGCTGGCCAGCTACCCGGGCGCGACCTTCACCACCCTGCCGGGCAACGGCTCGCCCTACGGCGTCTTCACGCCGGGCTTCGTCGACGCACACGAGGTGCCGCACACCGCGGTGCTGGCCGACGGCACCCGCGTCGCCATCGAGCCCGCCGCGGAAACCGCGGTGCTGGAACCGGTCGCCGAGCCCGAGCTGCCCGCCGACCTGCCGCCGTCGGAGACCGCTCGCGTCCCGCTCGGCACCATCGCCCTGGCCCGCAGCGGCGACAAGGGCGGCGACGCCAATATCGGCGTCTGGGTCCGCACCGACGAGCAGTGGCGCTGGCTGGTGCACACGCTCACGGTCGGCAAGCTCCAGGAACTGCTGCCCGAGACGGCCGAGCTGACCGTCACCCGGCACGTGCTGCCGAACCTGCGGGCCGTCAACTTCATCATTTCCGGTCTGCTCGGCAAGGGCGTCGCCTACCAGGCACGGTTCGACCCGCAGGCCAAGGGGCTCGGCGAATGGCTGCGCTCCCGCCACATCGATATGCCGACGGAGCTGTTCGCATGACATCTGTTTGGGACACACCGGAACGTAGGGAACTGCGCGCCACGGTGCGCGGTTTCGTCGAGCGGGAGATCCTGCCCGACCTCGACACCTGGGAACGCGACGGCGCACTGCCCCGCGAACTGCACAAGAAGGCCGGTGAACTCGGACTGCTCGGCATCGAGCACCCGGAATCGGCGGGTGGCGAGGGCGGCAGCATCATCGACTCGATGATCGTCGGCGAGGAGATCCATCTCGCCGGTGCCTCCGGCGGGCTGTGGGCCTCGCTGTTCACCTGTGGAATCGCGTTGCCGCACATCATCGCTTCCGGCAACCGGGAGCAGATCGAGAAGTGGGCCGTGCCGACGCTGCGCGGCGATCTGATCGGCTCGCTGGCCATCACCGAACCCGGCGGTGGCTCCGACGTCGGCCACCTGACCACGACGGCGGTGCGCGACGGCGACGACTTCATCATCAACGGCGCCAAGACCTACATCACCTCGGGCACGCGGGCCGACTTCGTCGTCACCGCGGTCCGCACCGGCGGCGCGGGCGCGGCGGGCGTTTCGCTGATCATCGTGCCCACCGAGACGCCCGGCTTCACCGTCAGCCGCAAGCTGGAGAAGATGGGCTGGCTGTGCTCGGACACCGCCGAGCTGTCCTACGTCGACGTGCGGGTGCCCGCGGCGAACCTGGTCGGCGGCGAGAACACCGGCTTCGCGCAAATCGCCAACGCGTTCGTCAGCGAGCGGGTCGGCCTCGCGGTGCAGGCGTACTCGCTGGCCCAGCGCGCCCTCGACCTCACGGTGCAGTGGTGCCGGGACCGGGAGACCTTCGGCCGCCCGCTGATCAGCCGCCAGAAGGTGCAGATGACGCTGACCGAGATGGCCCAGCGGGTCGACGTGTCGCGCACCTACACCCGGGCCCTGGTCGAGCGCTTCGTCGCCGGGGACACGAACCAGATCGCCCAGGTCTGCTTCGCCAAGAACAATGCCGTCGAGGCCGCGGAATGGGTCGCCAACCAGGCGGTCCAGCTGCACGGCGGCATGGGCTACATGCGCGAGTCCGAGGTGGAGCGCATCTACCGCGATGTGCGCATCATCGGCATCGGCGGTGGCACCAACGAGATCCTGACCATGCTGGCGTCGAAAGTATTGGGGTACCAGTCGTGACGACCTTCCGTTCCGCCGTCGACACCGCGTCGCCGGAGTACACCGCCGCCGCCGAGGCGATGGCCACCAAGCTCACCGAGGTCGAGGCCGAGTTCGCCAAGGCGATCGCCGGTGGTGGCCCCGACAAGGTGGCCCGGCACCACAAGCGCGGCAAGCTCACCGCCCGTGAGCGGATCGAGCTGCTGCTCGACGAGGACTCGCCGTTCCTCGAACTGTGCCCGCTCGCGGCCTGGGGCAGCGACTTCCACGTCGGCGCGTCCACGATCGCCGGGATCGGCATCGTCGAGGGCGTCGAGTGCATGATCGTCGCGCCCGATCCGACCGTGCGCGGTGGCACCTCGAACCCGTGGACGCTGCGTAAGACCTTGCGCATCAACGAGATCGTCAAGCAGAACCGCCTGCCGGTGATCTCGCTGGTCGAGTCCGGCGGCGCGGATCTGCCGACGCAGAAAGAGGTCTTCATCCCGGGTGGCGCGATGTTCCGCGACCTCACCCAGGCCTCCGCCGCGGGCATTCCCACCATCTCGCTGGTGTTCGGCAACTCGACCGCCGGTGGCGCCTACATCCCCGGCATGTCCGACTACGTGGTGATGGTCAAAGAGGGTGCGAAGGTCTTCCTGGCCGGGCCGCCGCTGGTGAAGATGGCCACCGGCGAGGACTCCGACGACGAGACCCTCGGTGGCGCCGAGATGCACGCCCGCACCTCGGGTCTGGCCGACTACATGGCCGCCGACGAGCAGGACGCGATCCGGATCGGCCGCAACATCGTGCGCAGGCTGAACTGGAAGAAGCAGGGCCCCGAGCCGCGCGCCGAGGTCATCTCGCCGCTCTACGATCCCGAGGAACTGCTCGGCATCGTGCCCTCGGATCTGAAGATCCCGTTCGATCCGCGTGAGGTGATCGCCCGCGTCGTCGACGGTTCGGACTTCGACGAGTTCAAGCCGCTCTACGGTTCCAGCCTGGTCACCGGCTGGGCCGAGATCAACGGCTATCCGATCGGCATCCTGGCCAACGCGCGCGGCGTGCTGTTCTCCGAGGAATCGCAGAAGGCCACCCAGTTCATCCAGCTGGCGAACAAGAAGAACACGCCACTGCTGTTCCTGCACAACACCACCGGCTACATGGTCGGCAAGGACTACGAGCACGGCGGCATCATCAAGCACGGCGCGATGATGATCAACGCGGTCGCCAACTCGACGGTGCCGCACATCTCGCTGCTGGTCGGCGCGTCCTACGGCGCCGGTCACTACGGCATGTGCGGGCGCGCGTTCAACCCGCGCTTCCTGTTCGCCTGGCCGAGCGCGAAGTCGGCGGTGATGGGCGGCGCGCAGCTGGGCGGCGTGCTCACCATCGTGCAGCGCGGCGCGGCCGAGGCCAAGGGCCTGCCGTTCGACGAGGAGGCCGCCGCCGGGCTGGCCGCCATGGTCGAGGCGCAGATCGAGGCCGAGGCGATGCCGATGTTCCTGTCGGGCAGGCTCTTCGACGACGGCATCATCGACCCCCGCGACACCCGCACCGTGCTGGGGATGGCCCTGTCGGCCATTCACACAGCCCCGATCCAGGGCGCCGAGGGCTTCGGCGTCTTCCGAATGTGAGGCGCGACAGCATGGCTATCACGAACGTTCTGGTTGCCAACCGTGGTGAGATCGCGCGCCGGGTGTTCGCCACCTGCCGCCGGATGGGGATCGGCACCACCGCGGTCTACTCCGACGCCGACGCCGCGGCCCCGCACGTGGCCGAGGCCGACGCGGCCATCCGGCTGCCCGGCAACACCCCCGCCGAGACCTACCTGCGCGGCGAGCTGATCATCGAGGCCGCGCTCTCGGCCGGGGCCGACGCCATCCACCCCGGCTACGGATTCCTCTCCGAGAACGCCGAATTCGCGCGCTCGGTGCTGGACGCGGGCCTGGTGTGGATCGGTCCGCCGGTCGCGGCGATCGAGCAGATGGGCTCCAAGGTCGAGTCGAAGAAGATGATGGACGCCGCCGGTGTCCCCGTCCTCGCCGAGCTCGATCCCGCCGAGGTCACCGAGGCGCACCTGCCGGTGCTGATCAAGGCGTCCGCCGGTGGTGGTGGTCGCGGTATGCGCGTGGTGCGCGAGCTGGGCGAGCTGAACGATCAGATCGCCGCCGCGCGGCGCGAGGCCGAGTCGGCCTTCGGCGATCCGACCGTGTTCTGCGAGCGCTACCTCGAGACCGGCCGCCACATCGAAGTCCAGGTCATGTCCGATACTTTCGGCACGACCTGGGCGGTGGGCGAGCGCGAGTGCTCGATCCAGCGACGGCACCAGAAGGTCGTCGAGGAGGCGCCCTCGCCGCTGGTCGAGAAGATCGACGGCATGCGCGATCGGCTGTTCGAGGCGGCCCGGCTGGCGGCCGAGGCGATCGGCTACGAGGGCGCGGGCACCGTCGAGTTCCTCGCCGACGAGAAGGGCGATTTCTTCTTCCTGGAGATGAACACCCGTCTCCAGGTGGAACATCCGGTCACCGAGCAGACCACCGGCCTCGACCTGGTCCGCCTGCAGTTGCAGGTGGCCTCGGGCCTGCCGCTGCCCGCGACCCAGCCCGCCCAGCGCGGTCACTCGATCGAGGTCCGGCTCTACGCCGAGGACCCCGCGCACGACTGGCAGCCGCAGAGCGGCCCGGTGCACAAGATCGAGATCCCGTTCACCGCAGGCGAGTTCACCGTCCTCGAGCAGGCGGGCGTGCGGCTCGACACCGGCGTCGTCGACGGTTCGGTCGTCGGCGTGCACTACGACCCGATGCTGGCCAAGGTCATCTCCTACGCCGAGACCCGGGCCGAGGCGGCGCATCTGCTGGCCACCGCGTTGCAGCGGGCCAAGATCCACGGCCTGGTGACCAACCGCGACCTGCTCGTGCGGGTGCTGCGGCATCCCGCGTTCCTGGCCGGTGACACCGACACCGCGTTCTTCGCGACCCACGACCTGGCCGCGCTGTCCGCGCCGCTGGTGTCGGACGCCGACGAAGCGCTGTCGATCGTGGCCGCCGCCCTCGCCGACGCGGCGCTGGCGCACACCACGAACCGGTTCGCCAAGCTCGCTCCGAGCGGCTGGCGCAACCTGGCCTCGCAGCCGCAGCGCAAGTCCTACGAGAGTCGCACCAGCGGCACGCACGAGGTGCGGTACCGGTTCACCAGGGCAGGTGACATCGAGGTCGACGGCCACGACGGCCTCGCGCTGATCTCGGTGACGCCCGAGCGCGTGGTGCTGGCGGTGCCGGGCGAGCGCGGTCCGGTACGCCGCCAGTTCGAGATCGCCCGCTACGGCGACCTCGTCGCGGTCGACTCGCCGCTCGGCCCGGTCGCCGCGCGCAGGCTGCCCCGTTTCACCGACCCGTCGGAGCAGGTCGCGGCGGGCTCGCTGCTCGCGCCCATGCCCGGCAGTGTGATCCGCCTCGGCGCCGCCGAGGGCGACCAGGTCACCCAGGGGCAGCCCATCCTGTGGCTGGAGGCCATGAAGATGGAGCACACGATCGTCGCGCCGGCCACCGGCGTCCTCAGTGCACTCAACGTGACCGTCGGCCAGCAGGTCGAGGTCGGAACCGTCCTCGCCGTCGTCGAGGAAGAAGAGCAGGAGCAGGCATGAGCTTCCACGAAACCGAAGAGCAGAAGGCGCTGCGCGCGGCGGTCGCCGCGCTGGCGTCGAAGTACAACTACCGCGACTACGTGCTGCCGCTCTCGCGCAAGAACGAGCCGCTCACCGAGCTGTGGGACGAGGCGGGCAAGCTCGGCTTCCTCGGCGTGAACCTGCCCGAGGAGTACGGCGGCGGTGGCGCGGGCATGTACGAGCTGGCGCTGGTCCAGGAGGAACTGGCGGCGCAGGGTGCCGGGCTGCTGCTGATGGTCGTCTCCCCGGCGATCTGCGGCACCATCATCACCAAGTACGGCACCGACGCGCAGAAGCAGACCTGGCTGACCAAGCTGGCCGACGGCTCGTCGAAGATGGTCTTCGCGATCACCGAGCCCGACGCCGGCTCCAACTCGCACCAGATCACCACCACCGCCCGTCGCGACGGCGGCGACTGGATCCTCAACGGGCGCAAGATCTTCATCTCCGGTGTCGATCAGGCCGAGGCCATCCTGGTGGTCTCGCGCACCGAGGACCACAAGACCGGCAAGCTCAAGCCCGCGCTGTTCATCGTGCCGGTCGACGCGCCCGGCCTGGTGAAGAACGTCCAGGAGATGGACATCGTGGAGCCGGACAACCAGTTCACGCTGTTCTTCGACGACGTGCGCCTGCCCGCCGACGCCCTCGTCGGGTCCGAGGACGCCGCCATCGCCCAGCTGTTCGCCGGCCTGAATCCCGAGCGCATCATGGGCGCGGCCATGGCGGTCGGCCTCGGCCGCTACGCCATCGACCGGGCGGTGGAATATGCCAAGGAGCGCACGGTCTGGAAGTCGGCGATCGGTGCGCACCAGGGCATTTCGCATCCGCTGGCCCAGGTCAAGATCGAGCTGGAACTGGCCAAGCTGATGATGCAGAAGGCTGCGGTACTCTACGACGCCGGTGATGAGTTCGGCGCCGCCGAGGCGGCCAATATGGCCAAGTACGCGGCCGCGGAAGCCAGCATCAAGGCGCTCGACCAGGCGATCCAGACCCACGGCGGTTCGGGTCTGACCCGCGAGGTCGGGCTCGCGGCCATGCTGCAGGCCGCGCGCATCTCGCGCATCGCGCCGGTCAGCCGGGAGATGATCCTGAACTTCGTGGCCCAGCACTCGCTCGGTCTCCCACGCTCGTACTAGGCCCTCCGGCGGCCGCCCGGGTGGGCGGCCGCCGTTCCTCCCGGATGAACAGGAGTCCCGATGAGTGACGCGACGGAAACACCGTTCGTCCGCTACGAGGTCGTCGACGGGTTCGCCACGCTGACCTTCGATTCCCCGCACAACCGCAACGCGCTCTCGTCCAAGCTGGTGCGCGAGCTGCTGGCCGGGCTGGACGCGGCGAACACCGATCCCGCCGTCCGCGGCATCGTGCTGGCGCACACCGGCGACACGTTCTGCGCGGGCGCCGACCTGAAGGAGGCGAGCACCGCCGATCCGGCGACCGCGGCCGATCAGCGCACCCGCGTGATGATCGACGTGCTGCGCGGGATCCTCGCCTCGCCCAAACCGGTCGTCGCCCAGATCGAGGGCAATGTCCGGGCCGGTGGCATGGGCATCATCGGCGCCTGCGATCTCGTCGTCGCCGGGCCCGGCAGCAGTTTCGCCCTCACCGAAGTGCGCATCGGCATGGCGCCGTTCATGATCTCGCTCACGCTGGTGCCGCGGATGGACCAGCGCTCGGCGGGCCGCTACTTCCTGACCGGCGAGAAGTTCGACGCCGCGACCGCGCGGGAAGTCGGCCTGGTCACCATCGCGGCCGCCGATGCCGCCGCCGAGGTGAAGCGCCTGTGTGGCGAGCTGCGCAAGGGTTCGCCGCAGGGGCTGGCCGAGTCCAAGAAGCTGGTCAATTCGACCCTGCTCGCGCGCTTCGACGCCGAGGCAGAGGAACTCGCGCAGCGCTCGGCCGGTTTCTTCGGCACCCCCGAGGTGATCGAGGGCATGACCGCCTTCTTCCAGAAGCGCCCGCCCAGCTGGGCACAATAGTCCGATGGCGACACCCCACGAACCCAAGCAGGACCGCAGCCGGGCCACCCGGCAGCGGCTGCTCGAGGCGACCATCGACTGCCTGGCCGAGACCGGCTGGGCAGCCGCCACCGTGTCGGTGGTCGCCGAACGGGCCGGGGTGTCGCGGGGCGCCGCGCAGCATCATTTTCCGACCAGGGAAGACCTGATCACCGGCGCGCTCGAGTACATGTTCGACACCAGGATGGATCAGTCGGCCGCCGAGGCCGCCGCCATCAGCGAGGTCGCCGAGGGGGTCGGCCGCACCCGCGCCGTCGTCTCCGGGCTGGTCGAGTCCTACACCTCGCCGCTGTTCAAGGCGGCCCTGCAGGTATGGACGCACGCCGCCGCCGACCCGGCGCTGCGCGAACGCATCGTCCCGCTCGAGGCCAGGTTCGGCCGGATCGCGCATCGGCGTGCGGTCGAAGCGCTCGGTGTCGACGACTCCGATCCGGTCAACCATCACCTGGTCCAGGCGACCCTCGACCTGGCTCGTGGGCTCGGGCTGGCCGATGTCCTCACCGACGATTCGGCGCGCCGGAAATTGATCGTCGACCAGTGGGCGGTGACCTTGCACTCGGCGCTGAACCCGCCACGCTGAGCCGCAAGATTTCGCCATTGACGCTGGTCAGCGGCGAGTATATATTCCTCGCATGGGGGAATATATAACGAGGGATTGTGGCATGACCAAGCGGCTGATCGAGATCGACGACGAGCTACTCGAGTCCGCGCAGGACGCGCTCGGGACCTCGGGCGTCTCCGATACGGTCCGGGCGGCGCTTCGTTCGGCGACGGTGGCGGCTGCCCGCGCACGCCATGTCGAATGGTTGATCAGCGGCGGAATGGAAGAGATGGCCGACAAGGATCGGCGCGACGAAGTATGGCGATAACGGCGCGCTACCTCGTCGATACCAGCGCGCTGGCGCGGATGCGCCACCCGGAAGTCGCCGCCCAACTCGTTCCGCTGATCGAGGCGGGTGTCGTCGCGACCTGCGCGCCCATCGATGCCGAGGTGCTCTACAGCGCACGCACGCCGGTCGAGTACGAGCAGGTGAGAGCAGACCGGCGCGCACTGTTCGAGTACCTGCACACCAATGACGAACACTGGCAGAGCGCCTTCGCGATCCAGCGTGAACTCGCCCGGTCCGGTCGTCATCGGGCCGTCGGAATCCATGACCTGCTCGCGTCGGTACTGGCGGTGGAGCACCGGCTCGTGCTCTTCCACTACGACGCCGACTTCGAGACGGTCGCCGCTGTCGTCGACTTGAACCATCGCTGGATCGCGCCGCGCGGGAGTCTCGGCACGTCCTGACCCGATGTCACACTCCCCGCCCCCGCTTCGTCGTCTCTGTGAACGCGAAAGAAGCGAAGAAGGAGCGGATCATGGGTGAGCAGAAGAAGATCGCGGTGGCGGGGGCGACCGGCAGGCTGGGCAAGCACGTGGTGGACGTGCTGACCGAGCGCGGCCACGAGGTGGTCGCGTTCTCCCGCGCGAACGGCGTCGACATCGAGACCGGCGCCGGGCTCGACGCGGCGCTGACCGGCGTCGATCTCGTGATCGACGCGTCCAGCACCCCGTCGGCCGACCAGCAGGTAGCGACCGAGTTCTTCACCGCCTCCGCCCGCAACCTGCACGCCGCGGGCGAGCGCGCCGGGGTCGAGCGGCTCGTCGTGGTCTCCATCATCGGCATCGACGGCTCCCTCGCCGGGTACAACGCCGCCAAGCTCGCCCACGAGCAGGAACTGCTGAAGGGCGCTGTGCCCGTGCAGATCCTGCGCGCCGCGCAGTTCCACGAACTCGTCGAGGTGATGGCGCAGTGGGGCACCCAGGGTGCGGTCGCCTACCTGCCCGCGATGCGCACCCAGCTGGTCGCCGCCCGCACGGTGGCCGAGGCGCTGGTCGACCTCGCGACGAATCCGATTCCGGCCGAAGACATCCCGTTCCCCGAGATCGCCGGTCCCCAGCCGGACACGATGGCGGCCGCCGCCACCACCCTGTTCGCCGCCCGCGGCGACGCCCGCCAGGTCATCGAGGTCTCCGACAACACCAACCCCGACCGCGAACAGTTCGAGAACGGCACCCTCCTGCCCTCCTCCCACGCCACCCTGACGGGCCCGACCTTCGCCGAATGGGTCGCGGCGAGCGTGCCGTCCGGACGGTGACGAGCCGGAACCCGCGGGCGTCCGGTCGGCCGAAACGCGAGAGGTCGAGTCGCCACCGAGGCCGGGGCCAGCGGATCTGTGTGATCCGGCCGGGCCGGCCTCGAGTGTTGGTGCGGTTGTGGATGTTCGGGACCGGGCGATTACGACTTCGGTTGGGTGAGGTCGTACAGCGTCACGCCGTCCACGGTGGTCGCGGTGTAGTTCGCGGTCACCCAGGCCGTGATGGCCGAACTGGTCGACTCGCTGTTTCCGCCGGGACCGCCCCGGCCGCCCGCCACGAAGTAGTGGATCTTGCCTTCGGCCACATAGGTTGTGAACTGGTCGAGGGTGGGGGACGGGTCGCTGCCGTTGAAGCCGCCGATCGGCATCACGGGCAGTTCGGTGGCCAGCTGGTATCCGGCGGCGCTGTTGGAACCCACTGTCGCCGCGACCCAGGTGTAATTCTCGCCGTTGTGCTCGAGCAGGCTGACGATCCGCTCGCTCGGGCGCGAGCCACCGAGCAGCCCACCGGGCCCACCCATCATCTGGTCACCGGGACCACCCTGCTGGGCCGCACCACCGTCCGACTGCGTACCGCCACCCGGAGCTCCAGCCGACGGCATACCGCCGCCCTCCGTATTCGCGCCGCCCGAGGGCAGACCGCCTTGTGCGTTGGCGCCGCCCGGCGGCAGACCGCCCTGAGTGTTGGCGCCGCCCGGCGGCAAGCCGCCCTGAGTGTTCGCGCCGCCCGGCAGCTGACCACCCTGCGCGGCGCCACCACCTGACGAATTCGCACCGTCGGTCCCCGGCATCACGCCCATCCGTCCATCGCCCCCGGGCCGCATACCCGGTCCACCACGACCCCCGAACCCGTGCATCCCACCGGCATTCGGCCCGGCCGACGGGATCGCGCCCGAGTGCGCGGTGGCGAGGGTGTCGATGGAGTACGCGACGGGCCCGGCGAGGCCGACGAAGGTGGCGGCGATGGCGGCGATCAGGGCTTGCCTGCGGGCCAGGGGGAAGGCCGCCGCGATGGTCGCGAGGACTCCGAGGGCCAGGATGGTCCAGCGCAGCCACGGCTGGAAGGAAGCGCTGCGCGACAACAGCACCCACGCGGTGGCGGTGGTGAGACCGATGGCGAGGGCGCAGGTCAGGCGGATCCACAGCCGGTCGCGCGCACCCCACAGCTGCGCGGCGCCGATGCCGACCAGCGCGGCGACGGCGGGTGCGAGGGCCACCGTGTAGTACTGGTGGAAGATGCCCGCCATGTAGCTGAACACCAGGCCGGTGACGAGCAGCCAACCGCCCCACAGGATCAGCGCGGCCCGGCGCCGGTCGGTGCGTGGCGCCCGCCCGCACAGGACGAGCCCGGCGACCAGGGCGACCAGCGCGGCCGGGATCAGCCAGGCGATCTGACCGCCCTGCGCCGGCTCGAACAGCCGGGTGATCCCGGTGCTGCCCCACATGCCGTTGCCGCCCGGTGGCAGTTCACCGCCGGGGCCGACGCTGCCGCGCTCGTTGCCGTTCAACCGGCCGAGCCCGTTGTAGCCGAGGGTCAGTTCGATGATCGAATTCTCGTGCGACCCACCGATCCAC
Source organism: Nocardia sp. NPDC058244 (assembly GCF_042882065.1). Lineage (NCBI taxonomy): Bacteria > Bacillati > Actinomycetota > Actinomycetes > Mycobacteriales > Nocardiaceae > Nocardia > Nocardia sp. NPDC058244. The sequence continues at coordinate 502,884 of NZ_JBHVWX010000001.1, forward strand.
GGTCGCTGGTCGGCGGGCCACAGCTCCACCGTCAGCAGCCACCAGCCCGCGGCGGCCACCATCGCGGCGCCCGCGGCGAAGAGCTGCGCGATCCGCTTGCCCAGCCGCGGCGGGCCCGCGAACAGGTAGGTCAGCGCCAGCGCGGGCACGACGAGCAGCACCTGCAATTGCTTGGCCAGGAAGCCGAAGCCGATCAGGCCGCCGGTGAGCAGCAGCCACCGCCAGCGCCCGTCGGCGACGGCGCGGGTCATCGCCCAGGCCGCCGCGGTCATCAGCAGGACCAGCAGGGCGTCGGGGTTGTTGAACCGGAACATCAGCACCGCGACGGGTGTCACCGCGAGCACCGTGCCCGCGATCAGACCCGCCGCGGGGCCGAAGGATCGGCGCACCGTCGCCCACAGCACCGCGACCGTCGCGACGCCGAGCAGCACCTGCGGCACGAGCATGCTCCAGCTGTTGAGCCCGAACAGCCGCACCGACAGTTCCATCACCCACAGCGAGGCGGGTGGCTTGTCCACGGTGATCGAGTTGGCGGCGTCGGAGGAGCCGAAGAAGAACGCCTCCCACGACTGCGAACCCGCTTGCACCGCAGCGGCATAGAAGTCGTTGGCCCAGCCGTTGGCGCTGAGATTGATGAGATAGGCGGCGGTGGTGCCGAGCAGCAGAACCGCCAAGGCCGGGAGTTCCCAGCGGGGTCGAGGCGCGGGGTCGGGCACGGTGCTCGCCGTCGGCGGTGACGCGATCGTGGCGGTCATCGGGAAACCTCCGAAGTGCCGGGTTCCGAATCCGCCCGATCGGCGGTGATCGCCGCGCGGTCGGACCCGACATCACCGATGCGCGTGATCGGCTCGGTGATCGCCTGCGGGGACGAGTGGCCTCGGCCGACGGGGGACGGCGTAGTGCTCATCGGTTCGCCTCCACGGAGACGCGCCGCACCGGCTCGGCGGTGACGGCCTCTTCGGTCGCGTTCCGAAACACCCAGCGCAGTCCGACGAATCGGGTGAGCGTCGCGAGGAGGTTGGCGGCGATCAGGACGCCGAGCTCCACCGCGACGGGCGCCGCCGGTGCCCAGCGGTGCAGCGCGAACAGCGAACCGCTGGTGATCGCCAGGCCGAACGCGAAGATGGCCAGGCCCTGGAACTGGTGCGTCATCGCGTCACCACGTCCCCGCACACCGAAGGTGAAGGCCCGGTTGGCGGCGGTATTGCCGACCGCGGTCACCAGCAGCGCCACCAGGTTCGCGCCCTGCCCGCCGAAGAAGGGTTGCAGCAGCAGATACAGCACCACGTAGGCGAGCGTGGACAGGACGCCGACGATCGCGAACCGCACCAGCTGCCCGACCATCCCGAGCGGCACCCCCGCCACCAGCGGTTCGCGGCCGACGGCGGCGCGCAGCTCGTCCAGCGGCAGCGCGCCGGTGGCCAGTGCCCTGGTCAGCCGCCAGATGCCGCGCAGGTCCTTGCGGGCGGTGTCGACGATGTCGACCCGGCTGTCCGGATCGTCGATCCAGTCGACGGGCACCTCGTGGATGCGCAGGCCGGCACGCTCGGCCAGGACCAGCAGCTCGGTGTCGAAGAACCACTCCCCGTCGCGCACCAGCGGCAGCAGCTCACGGGCGACATCGGTGCGCACGGCCTTGAAACCGCACTGCGCGTCGGAGAAGTGTGCGCGCAGGGTGGTCTTCAGCAGCAGGTTGTAGCAGCGGGAGATGATCTCGCGCTTGGGTCCGCGCACCACCCGCGAGGATGCGTCGAGCCGGGTGCCGATCGCGAGGTCGGAATGGCCGGACACCAGCGGCGCGACCAGCGGCAGCAGCGCGTTCAGATCGGTCGACAGGTCGACGTCCATGTACGCGACCACCGTCGCGTCCGACCCCGCCCACGCCGCCCGCAGCGCCCGGCCGCGGCCCTTGGCGTCCAGGTGCAGCACCCCGACGCCGTCGAGCTCGGCGGCCAGCAGCCGCGCGACCTCGAGGGTGGCGTCGGTGCTGGCGTTGTCGGCGATCGTGATCCGGGCGGTGAACGGGAACCCGTCCCGCAGGTAGGCGTGCAGCCTGCGCACGCACACGCCCAGGTCGGTTTCTTCGTTGTAGACGGGAATCACCACGTCGAGCACCGGCGCGCGGCGGCTCTGCGTGGGCTGTGGCTCGGCCTCGGTCTGGGTCATGGCACCTACCCTCGACGGCGGCGCTGCCACCGAGCTGGGACAGAGCTGGGAGGTTCCTGGGGATCCGGGCCGCTACACTGGAAATGCTCGACTACCTGCTGGAACAGTGCTCGACTACCGAGTCGGAGGCGTTGCGATGCCTACCATCATCGCGGTGCTGGTCGCCCTCGTCGGCGCGTTCGTCCAGAGCCGGCGTCAGCCCGGCCGCCGCGCGGTCGATATCCACCTGGTCTGGTGGCTGGTGGCCGTCGTCGGCGTCGCCTCGGTGCTCGGCGCCGCCGCGCACATCTTCGACGGCGCGAATGTCGCCGAGCAGATCGGCTACACCCGGGGCGACGGTGGCTTCCAATGGGAGAACGCGATGGGTGATCTGGCCATCGGCGTGGTCGGCATCATGGCCTACTGGTTCCGCGGCCACTTCTGGCTGTGCACGATCGTCGTCCTGACCATTCAGTACTGGGGCGACGCGGCCGGGCACATCTACTTCTGGATCGCCGAGGACAACACGAAGCCGTACAACATCGGCGTCCCGCTGTGGACCGACATCCTGCTGCCGATCGTCATGTGGGTGCTCTATCTGCTGTCCCGCCGAAGCGGTGGCGACGCGCTGCCCAAGGCGGCCGCCGGCTAGCCGCGCCGCACGCGCAGTACGCTGTCGGCGCGCTCACCCTCGACCCCGTCGGGGCTCTTCGACGGACTGGTGATCAGGCCCGCGGTCGCCACGTGCCACTCGGGGCCGAGGTCGAGCTGGGCGAGCATCTGCTCGATGGTCGGGAAGGACACGTCGTGCGGCGGGGTGGTGACCCAGGTCGGCCAGTGCGCGTGGCTGCCGATCACCAGCGAGCCACCCGGTGCGACGGCGGCCGCGGCCCGGCGCAGGATGGTCGCGCGCTCGTCGGGGCGTTCCACCGGCGAGTGCAGGAACTGCGCGGAGACCAGGTCGAAGGTGCCCGCCGGGAAGCTCGTCTGCAGGTCGTGGCGTTCCCAGGTGACGCGCACGCCCGCGTCGGCCGCGTGCCGCGCGCCCCGCTCCAGCGCCGTCGCGGAGACGTCGACCGCGGTGACCTGCCAGCCCTGCCGGGCCAGCCAGATCGCGTCGCCGCCCTCGCCGCACCCGAGGTCGAGCGCGGTGCCCGGCGTCAGCTCGGTGGCCTCGCTGACCAGGGTCTTGTTGGCGTTGCCGGTCCAGATCTGGTCCCGCTCGCGGTAGAAGTCCTCCCAGAACTGTTCGGGGGTCGGCGCGGTCTCGGTCATCGGGGCTCCTGTCGGTCGGCGGACGCGTAGACGATTCGATGGTGCGGGCACCCGCGACAATTCCGCAAGAAAGGTTGCCGGTTCGGCAAATGTCGCCCCGCGCAGCACCCAGGCCGACCACGCCAATAAGCTGCTGACCGTGACACGCGGTTACCGGAAAGCAGACGAGCCGGTCCGTCGTGTCGACGCCAGGACCGAACGGTGGCGCGAACACCGGGTGCAGGTCCGGATCGAATTCGTCGACGCCGCGTTCCGCGCGCTGGATCGGGTCGGCCCCGATGTGAGCATGGGCGATATCGCCAAGGAGGCGGGCGCGGCCAAACCGAAGCTCTACCGGCATTTCGAGGACAAGACCGATCTCTACAACGCGATCGTCGACCGGGTCCGCGACATGCTGTGGGAGCGGATGCTCAGCGGGGTGAATCTCACCGACGATTCCGTCGCCGACCTGGTCCGGCGCGCGGCCGCCGAATACGTGGCCGTCGTCTCCGAGCATCCGAACGTCTTCCGGTTCATGCTGCACAGCCATTTCAGCCAGCAGGCCAAGGAAACGGAACGGGCGCTGGTCGCGGCCAGGCAATCGGCACGCCGCGCTGCGGAATTCTTCGCCGATCTGCTGCCGACCGAATCGATCGACGTGGCGGGGATCGAATTGGTGAACTATTCGATTTTCGGCGCGGTGGCCTCGGCCACGGACTGGTGGCTCGGCGCGAATCAGCGCGAGGTCTCGGCGATGCCGGTGGAGCGATTCGTCGACTATCTGGCCGAGAGCATCTCGGCGCTGGCCCTGGCGCACGCACGGTTCAACGGTGTGCGGATCGATCCGTCGCGGCCGTTGCGCGACGCGTTCGTCGTCGGCTGAAAGTCTTCGCGCCCGAGGCGAACTCCGTTGTTCTCGCCGGCTGCGTCGTTGGAACCGGTGGTGGGTGCGATGGGTTCAGTATGAACCCACCCACCGACAAGTTCGCGACGCCACGCTAGGCGCCGGTGTGCAGCCGCCACAGCGGCGAAACCGGCCCGTGGCCCGCGCCGAGATCGTAGGACGCGGCCAGGCAGCGGTAGGTCCACTCCTTGGCGAAGGCGACCGCGTCGGGCACCGGATAGCCGTTGGCCAGCGCGCTGGCGATGGCCGCGGCCAGGGTGTCGCCGCCGCCGTGATCGTTGCCGGTGGCGATGCGCGGCGCGGTGAACTCGCGGAAGGTGTCGCCGTCGTAGAGCAGGTCGGTGCTGTACTCCGAGGAGCGCAGGTGCCCGCCCTTGACGATCGCCCACTGCGCGCCCAGCTCGTGCAGCGCCTCGGCGGCCTTGCGGGCGGTGGCGTCGTCGACCACTTCGATGCCGGTGATCAGGCGGACCTCGTCGAGGTTCGGGGTGACGACCGTGGCCAGCGGGATGAGGGTGTTGCGCACCGCGTCCAGCGCCTCGGCGTGCAGCAGCGCGTCGCCGTGCATCGACGCCGCGACCGGGTCGACGACCAGCGGCACGGCGGCGTCGCGCCCGATCCCGACCTCGCGGCACACCTCGGCGACGGCCTCGATGATCGCGGTGGAGGCCAGCATGCCGGTCTTGGCCGCGCCGATCCCGATATCGCGGACGACCACCCGCACCTGGTCGGCCACGATGTGCGGCGGGATCTCGTGAAACCCGCTGACGCCCACCGTGTTCTGCACGGTCACCGCCGCCACCGCCACGCACGCGTGCACGCCGCACAGCGCCATCGTCCGCGAGTCGGCCTGGATACCGGCGCCGCCGCCGGAGTCGGTACCCGCGATGGTGAGCGCGCGAACAGGGGTCTGGCCATCGGGGGTCAGCGGCAACATCTTCACGCCCCAACCCTACGACCGGGCGCGCCGTGCGGAGACCCCACCCGCGAACAGCAAATGAAAACCATTATCATTAACTCGTGACCAACTCCGCTCCCATCGCGCACCTGCCCGTCACCGTCCTGTCCGGGTTCCTCGGCGCGGGCAAGACCACGCTGCTCAACCACATCCTCGCCAACCGGGACGGCCGCCGGGTCGCGGTCATCGTCAACGACATGAGCGAGGTCAATATCGACGCCGCGCTCGTCGCGGGCCAGGGCCACCTGGACCGGACCGAGGAGAAACTGGTCGAACTCACCAACGGCTGCATCTGCTGCACGCTGCGCGAGGACCTGATCGAGGCCGTCGCCCGGCTGGCCCGCGACGGCCGGTTCGACCAGCTGGTGATCGAGTCCACCGGCATCTCCGAGCCGATGCCGGTGGCCGCGACCTTCGACTGGGAGTTCGAGGACGGCTTCCGCCTCGGCGAGCTGGCCCGCCTCGACACGATGGTGACCGTGGTCGACGCGTCGACCTTCCTGGCCGAGCTGGTCAAGGGCCAGGCGCTGGCCGAGCGGGAACTCGAAGCGGGCGAGGGCGATACCCGCACCATCGCGGATCTGCTGGTGGACCAGGTGGAGTTCGCCGACGTGCTGCTGATCAACAAGACCGACCTGGTGAGCGCGAACGCGGCGGCCACCGTCGAGGCCACCGTCCGCAGGCTCAACCCGAGGGCGCACATCCTGCGCACCGAGAAGGGTGTGGTCGAGCTGGACGAGGTGCTCGCCACCGGCCGCTACGACCCGGTGGTGGCCGCCGAGGCCGAGGGCTGGGCCGAGGAGCTGGCCGGCGGCCACACGCCCGAGACCGAGGAATACGGGATCAGCAGCCTGACCTACACCGCCGATCGCCCGTTCCATCCGGACCGGCTGGCCGAGGCGCTGTCCGGGCTGCGGGGAATGTTGCGCAGCAAGGGATTCTGCTGGATCGCCAGCCGCCCCGAGCTGGCCGCGATCTGGTCGCAGGCCGGTCCGAACCTGACCTTCGAACCGGGCGCGTGGTGGTCGGCACTGGACGTGCCCGCCGGTCAGGAGATCGTGTTCATCGGCGTGCGCCTGGACGCGCCCGCGGTCCGGCGCGCCCTCGACGCCGCGCTGCTCACCGACGCGGAGTTCGCCGCTGGTCCGGCCGGGTGGGCCGGCTTCGCCGATCCCTTCCCGGCCTGGGGCGACCTGCACGAGCATCACTGATTGGCTTCTTCGGTGCGCGTATGACACTGCGCTGGTGCATGATTCGAATGGGCCGCGACCCACGCACCGATGAGGGGAGCGTGGGCCGCGGCACCGAAGCCGGATCAGGCGAGGCCGGCGAAGAATCGGCGGATGTCGCCGACCAGCACCTCGGGCGCCTCGTGCGCGGCGTAGTGTCCGGCCGCGTCGTTCGCGCCGCCCGTCGCGGCGGCGGTGTCGTAGGAATTCCAGCTGACGATATTGCTGTGATCGCGCTCGGCGAACCGGCGGATCGACTGGAAGTCACCGGCGAACATGGCCAGCCCGGTCGGCACCGTGGTCGGCTCGGTCGGGTGCTCGGTGGCGTGGGCGTCCTCGTAGTAGAACCGCAGCGACGAGCCCGAGGTGCCGGTGAGCCAGTACAGCGCGATGTTCGCGACGACGAACCGCGCGTCGATCGACTCGCCGAACAGCTGCGCGTTCCAGCCGAGCAGCCCGACCGGCGAATCGGCCAGGGCGTAGGCCAGGGTCTGCGGCTGCTGGCTGTGCAGGGTGTTGAAGGCCATCTTGTTCTCGTGGAACCACTGCAGGTGCGCCAGCGCGGCCATATCCGCCTCCGAGAGGCCCTCGAACTCGGCCGGATCGCCGGACGGGAACGAGTACAGCTGGGTGACGTGCACGCCCAGCACCTGCTCGGGCGCGATCCGGCCGAGCTCGGGGGAGACCATCGAGCCGCCGTCGTTGCCGATGGCGCCGTAGCGCTCGTAGCCGAGGCGCGCCATCAGCTCGGCCCAGGCGCGGGCGGTGCGGTAGCGGTTCCAGCCGGTGCTGCGGGTCGGGCCGGAGAAGCCGAAGCCCGGCAGCGACGGGATGACCAGGTGGAAGGCCGGATTCTCGGCCGATTCCGGCTCGGTGAGCGGGGCGATCACGTCCAGGTACTCGAGGATCGAGCCCGGCCAGCCGTGGGTGAGGATCACCGGCGTCGCGTCGGCCCGCGAGGACCGGATGTGCAGGAAGTGGATGTTCTCGCCCTCGATCTCGGTGGTGAACTGCGGGTACGCGTTCAGCTCGGATTCCAGTGCGCGCCAGTCGAACTCCTCGAGCCAGTACTCGGCGAGGGCGCGGACGCGGCTGGCCGGGACACCGTAGGCGTCGCCGACGCCGGGCAGCTCGTCCGGGAAGTGGGCGCCGCGCAGGCGGGCGGCGAGGTCGTCGAGCTTCGCCTGGGGCACGTCGATGCGGAAGGGGGTGATGGTGGCCGTGGCGGTCATGTCGACTCCTTGTTCTCGAAACGGAATGCTTCGTTCTGTTCCAAATCTAGCAGAACGGATCATTCCGTTTCAAGTGGTATTCTGAGATTCATGCCGAACCAGACCGAAACCGCAGCTCAGCCCCGCCTGTCCGGCCGTAAGGCACAGGCCGCGCGCAACGACGGACTCATCCTCGACGCCGCCCGCGCCGTCTTCCTGGACGATCCGACCGCGCCGATCGCGGCCGTCGCCGACCGCGCCGGCGTCGGCATCAGCGCCCTCTACCGGCGCTATCCGAGCAAGGAGGTGCTGCTGCGCACGCTGTGCCACGAGGGGCTGCGCCGGTTCAACGCCGAAGCCGATGCGGCACTGGCGGATCCGGACGGCTGGCGCGGCTTCGTCGGCTTCCTGGAACGGGTGGTCGAGGCCGATGTGCACTCGCTGACGGTGAAGCTCGCCGGCACCTTCACCCCCGACGATGCGATGCTGCCCGACGTCATCCACGCGGGCGAAGCGGGCGCGGAGCTGGTGCGCAGGGCGCACGCGAGTGGCCGGTTGCGGGCCGATTTCGATCCGCAGGACGTCGGACTGCTGCTGGAGGCGTGTGCCGCGGTGACCATGCCCGATCCGGTGCGCACCGCGCAGCTGCGCCGGCGCGTGCTGGCCCTGCTGCTCGACGGCATGACGGCCGAGGGCGACCTCCCCGGTCCGCCACCCGCCGACGGCGAATACGCCTGGCGCTGGGAGCGCAGGCTGTGAACAGGCTGTTCAGCCCGCGTCGAGCCGGTGCCGATGGCAGACTCGGCACCACCGCGTGACCGAACCACACCTCGGGAGGCACTCCGTGAACTGGACCCTGGAAGTCGTCATCGTCCCGGTCTCCGATATCGACCGGGCCAAGGACTTCTACGCGAATCAGCTCGGCTTCGTCGTCGACCACGACACCGTGATCTCCGACGACGTACGCATCGTGCAACTCACCCCGCCGGGGTCGGGCTGCTCGATCGTCATCGGCAAGGGCGCGGTGCCCGAGATGCCGCCCGGTTCGCTGAAGGGGCTCCAGCTGGTGGTGCCCGATATCGAGCGGGCGCACGCCGAATTGGTGGCCCGTGGCGTCGAGGTCACCGAGGTGCAGTCACTCGGTCAGAACCCGAGGCCGACACCGCATCCGCTCGACAATGTCGGCTTCGTCTTCTTCAGCGATCCCGACGGCAACGGCTGGGCCGTCCAGCAGATCTCGGCGCGGGCCGAGAAATCCTCGAGCTGATCCGAACCCTGTCGGGCGACCCGTGCGGCCGGGCACCATGCACGAATGCTGTTGGCGAGCCCCACCGAAACCGACGAGCGACGGATCCCGCTGTACCGCCGCTCCGGCTTCCTGCGCGCGCTCTCGCCGGTCGTGCTGCTGCTGATCTGGCAGATCGGCAGCACCGGCGGCTGGATTCCGGCCAAGAAGCTGCCCGCCCCCTCGGTCGTCTTCGACGCGGGGCTGGAGACCTTCCGCTCGGGTCAGCTCGGGGAAGCGCTGCTGGTCTCCGGCCAGCGCGCGCTCTACGGCTTCGTGCTCGGCGCGGTGCTGGCGCTGGCCCTCGGCGTGCTGGCCGGGCTGAGCAAGATCGGTGAGTACGCGGTCGATCCGCCGTTGCAGATGATCCGCACGATCCCGCTGTTCGGCCTGATCCCGCTGTTCATCATCTGGTTCGGCATCGGTGAGGAACCGAAGGTCTACCTGATCGCCCTCGGTGTGTTCTTCCCGCTGTACCTCAACACCTTCGCCGGTATCCGCCAGCTCGATCCCAAGCTGCTCGAGCTCGGCAGCGCCCTGCGACTCGGCCTGGCCGAACGGCTGCGGTTGCTGATCCTGCCCGGCGCGCTGCCGCAGATCCTGGTCGGCGTGCGGCAGAGTCTCGGTATCGCCTGGCTCTCGCTGATCGTCGCCGAACAGATCAATGCCAGCGCGGGTCTCGGCTTCGTCGTCAACAACGCCCGCGAATTCCTGCGCACCGACATCGTGGTGTTCGGCCTGGTGATCTACAGCCTGCTCGGCCTGGCCACCGACTCCGTCGTGCGCCTGCTCGAACGCCGCGCCCTGCGCTGGCGCCCGGCGGTCCATCGCTGATGTCCGCCCCCGCTCCCCGCGCCGATCGCCGGACCCACCCCGTCCCGGCCCTCGGCTGGCCCGCCACCCGCCGCCGCTCTACCGCGAGGATCCCGTCATGACCGCCGCCGCAGTCACACCCATCTCGGCCGAGGCCGCCGACCGCGCCCCCGCCACCCGAATCACCGGTCTGGGCAAGAAATTCGGTGACCGGACCGTGCTGGACGGGATCGACCTCGAGATCGGTGCGGGTGAGATCGTCGCGCTGGTCGGGCGCAGCGGCTCGGGCAAGTCCACGCTGCTGCGCATCCTCGGTGGGCTCGATACCGCCGGTCGCGGTGCGGTTTCCGGCGCGGGCAGGCCGACGATCGTGTTCCAGGAACCGCGCTTGATCCCGTGGCAGCCGGTGGTCCGCAATGTCGCGCTGGGCAGGCCGAAGCCGCGCAACCGGCGCGCGGACGAGCGGGCCGCGCGCGATCTGCTCGCCGAGGTCGGCCTGGCCGGGCGCGCCGATGCCTGGCCGCTCACCCTGTCCGGCGGCGAGGCCCAGCGCGCGGCGCTGGCCCGCGCGCTGGTGGCCGAGCCGACCCTGCTGCTGCTCGACGAGCCCTTCGGCGCCCTCGACGCGCTCACCCGCCTGAGCATGCACGAGCTGCTGCTCGGCCTGCACGCCCAGCACGCGTTCGGTGTGCTGCTGGTGACCCACGACGTGCTCGAGGCGATCACTCTGGCCGACCGCGTCCTGGTCCTCGACGAGGGCCGCATCGCCGCCGAGGTGGCCATCGAGCTGCCGCGACCGCGCACCGCGGCCGCACCGGAGGTCGCCGAGTACGCGACGCGCCTGCTGGCCCTGCTCGGCGTCACCCACTGAGATTTCCACCCCCGCACGAAAGTTGTTCCCGTGAAACGCACTCCGAAGTCCCGCCTGGCCGGGCTCGCCCTCGCCGTCGTCGCCGCGCTCTCGCTGAGCGCCTGCGGGGACGACGCGGCGACCGACGCCGCGCCGTCGGGCCCGGTCGACCTGAGCACCGTCACGCTGAAAGTCGGTGACCAGAAGGCGATCTCGATCGAAGTGCTGCTCAAGGCGTCCGGTCAGCTGGAGAACCTGCCCTACAAGATCGAGTTCTCCACCTTCACCGCGGGCCTGCCGCTGGTCGAGGCGGCCAGCGCCGGTGGCATCGACATCGCGCAGACGGGCAACACCCCGGTGATCTTCGGTGCGGCGTCCGATGCCGATATCAAGATCGTCGGCGCGCTCTCGGCGACCGGCAAGGGCGACGCGATCCTGGTCGGCAAGGACTCCTCGATCGGCTCCGTCGCGGCGTTGAAGGGCAAGAAGGTCGCCGTCTACAAGGGCAGCTCGGCCAACGCCAATCTGCTGCTGCAGCTGCGGAAGGCGGGCCTGTCGCTCGGCGACATCGAGCCGGTCTACCTGGCGCCCGCCGACGGCTACACCGCGCTGACCCGCGGCGACGTCGACGCCTGGGCCACCTGGGATCCCTACACCGCGATCGCCGAGAAGGAGATCGGTGCCAAGCCGATCGCCACCGCCGATCAGGCCGCCAACGGCTACAACTTCTGGGCGGCGGGCAAGCACGCCGTGGCCGACGCGGGCAAGTCGGCCGCGATCGCGGACTTCTTCCAGCGCTACGCCGCCGCGACCAAGTGGTCCTCGGACAACCTCGACACCTGGTCGACCAAGTACGCCGAACTCACCCAGATCAGCGTCGACGCGTCCCGCACCACCTGGACCCGCTCGATCAAGGAGCCGATCAAGCTCACCGATCAGGTGATCGCGTCCGAGCAGGAGATCGCCGACGCCTTCACCGCGGCCAAGGCCATCCCGGGCAAGGTCGACTTCGCGTCCTTCGTCGACACCAGATTCGACAAGGCGTAGTCGCCACCGAGCCGAACGCGGCGCCGTCGATCCCCGGATCGGCGGCGCCGCTACGCTTTTCCGAACGCCAAGGCGACGTTGTGCCCGCCGAAGCCGAACGAGTTGTTGAGCGCGTAGTCGATACGCTGCGGACGGGCCGTGCCCGCGACGATGTCGAGTTCGACCACCGGGTCGGGGTGATCGAAATTCAGTGTGGGCGGGACGATCTGCTCGCGCAGGCTCAGGACCGTGAGCACCGACTCCAGCGCGCCCACCGCGCCGATCGAATGGCCGAGCGCCGATTTCGGCGCGTACACCGAGGCATCGGGGGTGACCGCGGTGATGGCCGTGGCTTCGGAGGCGTCGCCGACCGGCGTCGACGTCGCGTGCGCGTTCACGTGGTCGATATCGGAATCCCGCAGGCCCGCGGTCCGAATCGCCTTGCGCATCGCGCGCGCCGCCCCGGCCCCCGCCGGATCGGAGGCCACGATGTGGAAGGCGTCGGAGGTGATACCCGCGCCGAGCACCCTGGCGTGGATCCGCGCCCCACGGGCTCGCGCGTGCTGTTCGGATTCGAGGACGAGCAGCGCGCCCGCCTCGCCGAAGACGAAGCCGTCGCGGTCGCGATCGAACGGCCGCGAGGCGCGGTCCGGCTCGTCGTTGCGGGTGCTCATCGCCCGCATCATCGCGAAACCCGCGATGGGAACGGGGTCGATATGGCCCTCGACGCCACCGGTGACCACCACGTCGGCCTCGCCGGTACTGATCAGCCGCCACGCGTGCGCGATCGCCTCCGACCCCGACGAGCAGGCCGAGACCGGCGCGAAAACGCCGCCCTGCGCGCCGATCTCGAGTCCGACGGTGGCCGCGGGGCCGTTGGGCATCACCATCGGAACGGCCAGCGGCGAGACCTTGCGGTAGCCGCCCGCCCGCATCGCGTCGACGGCGTCGATCAGCGCGTCACCGCCGCCGAGCCCGGTGCCGATGGCCACCGACAGCCGCTCGGGGTCGACCTCCGGCGCGCCCGCCGCCTGCCGGACCTGTCGGCCGAGGACCAGCGCCATCCGCTCGACGTAGGAGTGCCTGCGCTGTTCGAGGAACTGCTGGTCCAGGCGCTGGCGACGCAGCGCCCCGACCTGGCCGCGGTCTTCGCCGACGTCACCGAAGTGACGCTGCTGCGCGCCCGGCTCCTCGGCTTCTTCGACCTGAACACCGACGGCGCCGAGGCCGACAGCGTGCGGGTGCTGCTCCAGGTGCTCGGCGCGGCGTGCGCGCCGGATTCGCCGTATCAGGACTACGCGAACGCGGCCATCGCCACCTTCGTCGCCGAACTCGCCGCCGCGCTGCGCCGGTCGGGCCTGGCGGACGATCCCGAGGTGGTCGCCACCCTGCTCGTCTCGGGACTGCGCGGCATCATCCAGGATCGGGTGATCACCGGCGACCGGGAGCGCACCGGCCGGGCCGCGCGCACCCTCGTCGACGCGGTGCTGCCCGAACGCTGAGTGTGCGCTGCGCCGCCGCGCTCGCTCCGGCCGGAACCGCCGCCGACTCGGTAGGTTGAGCAGCGGATCGAGCGCCACGGATCCGGAAACCGGTCACGACCAGGAATCGGCGGTGAGGCGGCATGGTGAGCGAGACGACGAAGACCTACGGTGCCATCCGGTGGGTGATGCTCGGGGTGCTGTGCGCCAGCCTGTTGCTGGTCGCGATGGACGCCACCATTCTCAATGTCGCGCTGCCCTCGCTCATCGACGATCTCCAGGTGGGTCCGCTCGAGCAGCTGTGGATCATCGACATCTACGGCCTGGTGCTCGGCGGCTTGCTCATCACCACCGGCGCGCTCGGTGACCGGGTGGGCCGAAAGCTGTTGTTCATCAGCGGTTTCGTGCTCTTCGGCATCGCCTCGGTGATCGCGGCGACCGCGGGCAGCGCGGCCCAGCTGATCGGCGGCCGGGTGCTGCTCGGGATCGGTGGCGCGATGGTGATGCCATCGACGCTCTCACTGATCCGCAATATCTTCACCGACCCGCGCGAGCGCACGATGGCCATCGGGATCTGGGCCGCGGTCGCCGGCGTCGGCGCCACGGTCGGGCCGATCATCGGCGGTTTCCTGGTCGAGCACTTCGGCTGGTCCTCGGCGTTCTGGCTGAATGTGCCGGTGGTCCTGGTGACGGTGGTGGTCGGGCTGTGGGTGCTGCCGGAATACCGTGCGCCGCAGGCGGGCAGCCTCGACTGGTTCGCGGCGGCGCTGTCGATGATCGGCATCGTGTGCCTGGCCTGGGGCATCAAGCATCTCGCGAAAGGTGAAGCGGGACCGGTCGACTGGGTGATCCTGGTCGTCGGCATCGGCGCGATGTACTGGTTCGTCCGCCGCCAGCTCACCGCCGACGATCCGCTGCTGGACGTGCGCCTGTTCCGCAACGGCGCGTTCACCGCGGCCGCCGTCGCGACCCTGCTGGCCATGATGGCCATCGGCGCGGCCATGTTCCTGGTCTCGCTGTGGCTGCAATACGTCCACGGCTACAGCCCGTCGCAGGCGGGCATCCGGATGCTGCCCGCGGCTCTCACGCTGCTCACCGCCTCGCTGCTGACGCCGATGCTCATGGACAAGTTCGGCGTCCGCGCGGTGCTCGGGGTCGGCCTCGGCGCGGTGTCGCTGGGGTTCCTGCTGCTGGCGGTGAGCCCGGAGCCGACGACCTATCCGGTCGTCGCGCTGGTCCTGGTGTCGTTCGGGCTCGGCGACGGCATGGCGGTGACCGCGGCCGCGGCCGTCCTCGTCGGCGCGGTGCCCGCCGATCGGGCCGGTCAGGCGGGCGCGGTCGAGGAGACCAACTACGAGGTCGGCGTGGGCTTCGGCGTCGCGCTGCTCGGCAGTCTGCACGCCAGGATCTTCAGTCAGCACATGGCGAACCCGCCGGTCCCGGCCGACAAGGCGGAGCAGGCGAGCGGGTCGGTCGGCGGGGCCTACGAGGTGGCCACCGAACTGCCCGAACCCGCGCACACCCAGCTCGTCGACGCCGCGAGCCATGCCTTCGACACCGCGCTCACCACGACCTCGTACATCTCCGCGGTGGTCGTCGCGCTGGTCGCGGTCGGCGCGGTGTGGCTGGTCCCGCGCGGGTTCCGGGTCACCGGCGGGCACTGACCCTTGACGCAACCAGTTGGTTGCCATACTCTGAGTTGCAACCAACTGGTTGCTACTGACGAGGAGAACATCATGGGATTCCCTGATCAGATCGTGCGAACCGTCGAGCTCGCCCATCCGCCCGCCAAGGTGTGGGCGGCGCTCACCACCGCCGAAGGGCTCGCGAGCTGGTTCGGCAACACCGCCACCATCGACCTGCGCCCGGGTGGGGAGGCCAAGATGACCTGGAAGGAAGGTCATGTGGCCAATATGCGGGTCGAGCGGGTCGAGGAGCCGAACGTCTTCGGCTACACCTGGCAGATCTACGGCCTGCCCGATGACGACCCGCGGCGCACCTACGTGGAGTTCACCCTCGAACCGGTCGGCGCGGGCACCAGGCTGACCGTGATCGAGGCAGGCTTCGCCCAGCTGCCCGACGCGCAGTACAAGGAGGCGTTCGAGGGCAACACCGGTGGCTGGAAGAGCGAGCTGGGCGAGCTCGTCGAGTACCTCGATGCGGCCTGAGCTGGAGGCCACCGCCGAACGGGTCTTCGTCGCGCTGGCCGATCCGAGCAGGCGCTCGGTCCTGGCCGCCCTCGCCGCGGACGGGCCGTCGACCGCGACCGACCTCGCCGATCGCCTGCCCATCACGCGGCAGGCGATCGCCAAACACCTCGCCCTGCTGGCAGACGCGGGCCTGGTGATCGCGGAACCCGGCGAGCGGCGGCGCGTGCGCTATCGCCTCGATTCCGCACCCATGCGAGTGGCCCAACAGTTCCTGGCCGCGCTGGCGCGCGACTGGGACGGCCCACTGGACGCGCTCCGCCGTCACCTGGACGGCTGAGCCGAAAGGAAAAGCAATGAGCGACACCGATTTCACCGTCACCATCACCGTCGACAAGACTCCCGACGAGGCCTTCGCCGCCGTCAACGACGTCTGGTCCTGGTGGTCGGAGACCATCGAGGGCAGCACCGGCACCGTCGGCGACAGCTACCTGTTCGAGGTCCCCGGCATCCATCGCTGCACCATGACCACCACCGAGTCCGTGCCCGGCCGCCGCCTGGTCTGGCACGTGACCGACTCGCACCTCGCGTTCATCGCCGACACCACCGAATGGGAGGACACCGACGTCGTCTTCGACATCACCGAAGGCGCGGACGGCACCGAAATCCGTTTCACCCATCGGGGTCTGGTGCCCGCGGGCGAATGCTACGAGGTGTGTTCCAACGCCTGGGGCGCCTACATCACCACGAGCCTGCGCGGCCTGCTCACCACCGGCCAGGGCGATCCGTTCCGGCGCACCAGCACCGCGGAATCGGAACTGCGCAAGCACGGCAACGACGACCTGGTGAACCTGGACGCCCTGCGCTGATCAGCCGCGCGGCGCGATGAGCAGGGTCTGCGTGCTGCGTCCGATCGGTCCGGTCTCGTCGAACAGCGCCGATTCGGCGAGGCCGATGCCGTGCGGCTGCGGATGGGTCACCGCGTCCAGGCACACCCATTCGCCGACCGGCTGCCGGTGCAGGGTGACGGTGAGGTCGGTGTTGATGAACAGGTACTTCGCCCAGTCGAGCACCGAACTCACCCCGTTGCCCGAGTCGGCCGCGGCCAGCGTCCGCTCCAGCGGGCTCGGTGTGGTGCCCGCGACGATCGGGTACTTCAACCTGATCCAGCACACCGCGGGCCCCGGTCGCCCGAAAGAGCCGGAGGCGAAACGGTATTCGATGCCGGTGTGGAATCCGATCGCCTGATCGGAGGGGAACACCTCGGGTTCGGTCGCCGTCGGCAGCGGGCGCGTGCCGCTCGGCAGGAATTCGACCGGCAGATCGAGCGCGGGCTCACTGCGCTTGAGTCGCCACGCGTTGGCCTGCATCACCGGCCCCCGCTCCGACGACAACGTCGCCTGGATGAGTTCCACGCTCCGCCCCGACCGCACCACCTCGGCGGTCGCGGTCAGCGGCGCGAGCGGCACCGGCCCGAGGATCTCCACCGCGACCCGCCCCACCTGGAACCCCTCGCGCGGCTCGCACCGCTCGATCACATGTCCGAGCAGCGCCGACGGCGGGCCGGCGTGCTGCGCGTCCGGCGACCAGGGCCCGCGGGTGAGCTCGGTCGACTCGAACCGGTTCGGGTCCGCGGGATCGGGGAGATAGAACGCATCGGCCATATCGCCGACGCTACCGCAGGCTACTGCCCGCCTCCGGCGGAGCCGGTGGTCAGGGCGGTGAGCAGGTCGAGGAGGGGGCGGATGGGGCAGGGGTTGATGTCGGTGGAGGTGCAACCGATGGACGCGGAGCCGGAGTCGGCGACGGGGGTCGCGGCCTGGGCGGTGCCGAGCGGGGCGGCGAGGGACAGGGCGGCGGCCGCGGCGGCGCCGGCGACGAAGCGTTTCGTGCGTGCTTGCATGTCAGCACCCTACTGACCGGCGCGCACGGGGAAAGCCCCCGAAATCCTGGGCTCGCTCAGCGCCTGGTCAGCCCCGCCTCGTGGGCGAGGATGGCGGCCTGGACCCGATTGGTCAGGCCGAGGCGGCGCAGGATGCCGCTGACGTGGGCCTTCACCGTGGACTCCGCGACGAACAGTTCGGCGGCGATGTCCTGGTTGGCCAGCCCCCGGCCGACGCCCGCCAGGACCGCCCGCTCCCGGTCGGTGAGTTCGGCGATCCGGGCCCGGGCCGCGGTCTTGTTCGCGAAACCGCCGCCGTCCCAGCGCGCGATCACCTTCTTCGCGATACGCGGCGACAGGTAGGCGCCGCCGTCGGCGACCGCGTGCACGGCGAGCAGCAGTTCGCGCGGATCGGAGGCCTTGAGCAGGAATCCGGCCGCGCCCGCGTCGAGCGCCGCCGTCACGTAGTCGTCCTCGTCGAACGTGGTGAGGACGACGACGGCGATCTCGGGTGCCACCGCCCGGATCGCCGCGGCGGCCGCGAGTCCGTCCAGGCGCGGCATCCGCACATCCATCAGCACGACATCGGGTCGGTGCGCGATGGTCAGATCCACGGCTTCCCGGCCGTCGGCTGCCTCGGCGACGACCTCGATCCCCTGGTCGGTGCCGAGGATCGAGCGGATCCCGGCGCGGATCATCGCCTCGTCGTCGGCGAGCAGGACCCGGATCACGGTGCCGCCGTGGGAAATCGAGCGCGCACGACGAACATGGCGCCCTCGACGCCCGCCGTTATCGTGCCACCGGCGAGGCGTGCGCGGGCACGCAGGCCGTCGAGTCCGCTGCCGTCGCCCGGCGGGATCCGGTCCGCGCGTCCGTGTCGGCTGCACGAGATCGGCCGGGTGGTCCAGCCGGGGCGCGGTGGGCGTCGTCGCCCGCGTCCTTTCGGTCGGGTCGTGCGGGCGAGCCACCGCAGCCGCGCGATGGATGCCGGGTGATGTTGTCGCGCAGGGGATTGGCGATGGTGACTGTCGCTTGCGCCGATGTCTGTTCGAGGATGACCGTCACCGGCGCACCGGGTGAGTGGCGCGCCGCGTTGGTGAGGGATTCCTGGACCACCCGGTAGATCGCGCGGTCGGGCAAGGGCGGCAACGGTTCACCGTCGTTCGGCAGATGTAGATCGACCGCCATTCCCGCGTCGATCGCGCGCTCCACCAAGACCGCGACGGGTTCGTCGCGAGGGACGGACGGCGCGGAGCCGTCCCGCAAGACCGCGACGGTGCCGCGCAGCCGATCGGTCGCCGCCACCGCCGAGGCCCGCAGGCGTTGCGCGGCAGCCCGATTCGGCTCGGGGAGATCGGTGGACAGTTCGAGCGCCCCGGCTTGCAGGGCGATGAGGGCGAGGTCGTGCCCGAGCGAGTCGTGCATGTCGGCGGCGATCGCGGCGCGCTCGCGCAGGGCGACACGCTCGGCGATCAGGGCTTGTTCCTGCTCTAGCCGGGCCACCCGGTCCCGGCCCGCCACGATCAGCGCGGCCTGCTGCCGCCGGAATCGTCCGGCCAGCCACGGCAGCACGACGAACACGGTCTGGCTCAGGATCGCCCCGAGCCCGATCGAGAAGTCCACCGCGCAGTAGAGGAGGCCGGGTGCCGCGGCCACGGCCTGCACCAGCCAGCCCCGCGCGACCGGCACCCGGCGGCCGTACAGGTACGCGGCGACCGCGAGTCCGGCGAACACGGCCTGCCGCCAGGCGGGCAGCGCGTCGAGGAAGAACCCGTTGAGCGCGCACCCGCCCGCGAGCAGCGCGAGTCCGGCGTAGTTCCTCATCGGCTCGAGCTTAGTGAGCGCAGCCGCGACAGCCGGGCGATCAGGATCGCGGCTCCGGCGAACGCACAGGTCAGCAGGGTTATGGTGAGCGGTGCGGGGAAATAGGTGAGTTGCGCCCAGGTGACGGTCCGTCCGTTCATCAGCACCGACATCGCCTGGGGACAGCTCGCGAACAGCGCGATCGGCAGGGCGGCGGGCACGCAGCGCGGCACGATCCACCACCACCGGCTGTCCCCACGACGCTCGGCCCAGCGCCGGGAGCGGAGCACGCCGGCGACGCCGAGTCCGAGCGCGCCCGCCATGACCGCCGCGAGCGCGGCCTCGATGCGCAGCCTGGCGTCGACGAGCGGTTCGGGCGGCTCGCCCCGGCCCAGCGCGACCAGGCCGGTGAGGATCGCGTAGGTGTCGTCGTGGAGTGCGGCGCTGTTGGCCAGGACCGCGAAGCCGTAGCCGGTGGCGGGGTCGAGCGCGGCCGCCGAGGTGTAGGTGAACAGATTGCCGGAGTGGGTCAGCAGCGGCGCGCCGTGCTCGGTGTCGAGGCCCCAGCCCATGCCGTAATCGCGCACCGGGGTCGGCGCGTGCATCAGTGCCAGGCTGTCGGCGCCGACCAGCGGTGGGCCGTCGCCGGATTGGGCGATGAGCCACCGGCCCATATCCGCCGCCGAGGTGACCACGCCGCCGCTGCCGCTGTCGTCGAGGAAGCCCCGCAGTTCGGCGCGGGCGGTCCAGTGTCCGAACAGGGAGTTGAAACCGGCGGTGGGAGTGATGGTGTCGTCGCCGAGAGCGCTGTCCGGCATGCCCAGCCGGTCGAAGATCCGCTGCCGCAGGAACTCTCCGAAATCCGACCCGCTCGCCACCTCGACCAGCCGCGCCGCGAGGTTGTAGTTGACGTTCGTATACGCCCATCGGGCGCCCGGTTCGGCGGCGAGCCGGGCGGTCCGCAGCGTCGCGGTGTAGCGCTCCAGCGAATCGGCGGACTCCGTCGCGCGGATGTCGACGGTCCGATCGGCGAACCCGGAGGTCTGATTCAGCAACTGCCGTACCGTGATCCGATCCGAGCGCGGGTCGGCGGTGCGGAACCCGGGGAGCTGCTCGGCCACGGGCCGGTCCAGCCCGATCGCCCCGTCCTCGACCAGCATCATCACGGCCGTCGCCGTGAACGCCTTGGTCAGCGAGGCGATCCGCATCGGCGTCCGCGCGGTGATCGCCGCCCCGGTGGCGTCCCGCCCGTAGCCCGCCGCGTGCACGATCTCCCCGTTCCGAGTGATCACCGCCGACAGTCCCGGCACCCCGGTGTCGCGCACCGACTCGGCGAGATAGTCGTCGAAAGTGCTGGCGGACAAAGTGATCCGCTCCGGCTGTGCCACCGCTACGGCTGGCACGACAAGCCCGACGACCGCCCCGGCGACCACCGCCAACACCCTCGCTCTGCTTCCCATACCACGAAGCTAGGTATCCGGCCCACCCCGGCGAACCCGCCGAACGGCGCCGTCACCCCCTACGAAAGTCGATAGGACAGCAGCTGCCCGTCAGGTCGCGCCGGGCGCGGGTCGCCGTGCCGCTATCGCCTGCGGACCACCGGGCCCCTCGAATACGGTCGCCTGGTGGTGTGGTTCAGTCTGCTCTTCCTGCCGCTGGTGCTCTGGCCGCTGATCGCGGCGACCCGGCGGGGTCTGCTGATCGGGCTCGGGCTGCTCGGCGCGCTCGCGTTCGC
This sequence comes from Nocardia sp. NPDC058244, assembly GCF_042882065.1. Lineage (NCBI taxonomy): Bacteria > Bacillati > Actinomycetota > Actinomycetes > Mycobacteriales > Nocardiaceae > Nocardia > Nocardia sp. NPDC058244. The sequence goes on from NZ_JBHVWX010000001.1 coordinate 523,607, forward strand.
GCAGTACGCGGTGATCAGCCGGTGGGTCTTCTACGGCGATCCAGCCGCTGCCCGCCGAACTCTCCGTGCGCTCGACCGCGCCGGGCTACTGCGCCTCCCTCTCGTCGAACAGCAGCTGCACCCGCGAATTCGCCATCGGCGCCACCGACACGACCCCCGCCCAGATCACCGACCGCCTCCGCGGCCACTTCGCCGACACCCGCTCCTGCACCTTCGAACACAACCGCGGAACCACCCCCACCGACGGCTACTGGTGGGGCGAGTGCCCCCTCGAAGGCTGGCCCCTGGACCGCCACGAAACCAGCATCAGCCTCAGGGAACTTCCCGACGGCACCGTTTCCCTGACCCTCTACTACCTCGACGACTGGTGAGCTTCACGCCCCGGTCCCGGGTCAGGTCGAGGGTGTGATGTCGACGCACCAGGCCGCTCCGGTGTCGACGGTGGTGACCCCGGCCTGGTCGAAGTCGAGTTCGGCCAGGTCGACCGCGCACCAGACCGGGCTGTCGTAGAAGCGGACGAGATAGCGGCGGTGGTCGGCGGCGAGGGTGGCGATGACCGACCATTCCGTGTATTCGATCGAGTCGGGGCCGCTGTCGCCGGCACGGACGAAGCCCTTGGGGATGTCGAAGCTGTCGAGGATGTGGGCGGCGACGATGGCGGAGCCGGGTGCGTCGGGGGCCGGTTCGGCGGCCTGGGTGAGGGCGACCGCGCGGACGAAGCGGGAAGGCGGGGTGAAATCGCCGGGGAGGCCGAGCATTCCGCTGCCCTGGCCGAGGGCGCTCACGTCGTATCCCGACAGCGGCAGGTCGGGGACATTGACGGCAGAGAGATTGACGTAATTGCCGGTGTTGAGCAGATGCCATTCGAACGGGGGCGAATTCGTCAGGACCGACAGCGGATTGTCGTGCAGTCGGAGTTCGCCGTCGATGTATTCGGCGACCAGCGAATTGCCGCTCGCGTCGTGCAGGGTGTAGTGCAGTTCGATGGGCGCTCCGGTGCTGGGATCGGGCTGGCCCCACACCAGCACCCGTTCCAGGGCGGCCGCCGCCTCGCTCACCGACGCGCAGGTGGACAGCAGGTAATTGCCGACATCGTGGATCTGCGACATCGACTCGGATTCGCGGCCGACCGGCACCGCTTGGTATTCGGTGAAGTTCGGCAGGTACAGCGCGCCGAAATACAGACCGGCTTCGTTCACGCCGTCGAGCAGGCAGTCGCGGTCCAGCAGATTCATGCCGACGGTGCCGTAGGAGCCGCGCCAGGAATAGCCGGGAGCGTCGGGATCGGGGCTCTTGGCCTGGTACGACATGCCCCGGGGGAAGACGAGCAGGCGCGATTCGAGATCGAAGGCGAATTCCATGGTCCGTCCGGCGGTGACCGAACCGTCCGCGGCGGTGACGGTGAACGAAGTGCACATGCGAGTGATCCCTTTCCGGTCGGTACAGAAAAGGCTGCGCACAGGTGCTCTGTGCCGGAACAATGCTAGCCCCGGAAAGGGCCGGGACCGGCGCGGCGCAGCCGTGCCGGTCCCGGGGACCTCGGAATCAGACGACGGGCAGGTAGACCTTGTTGCCCTGGTCGGCGAACTCGGCCGACTTCTCGGCCATGCCCGCCTCGATGGCGGCCACGTCGGTCAGACCCTGCTTCTCGGCGTACTCGCGCACGTCGGCGGAGATCCGCATGGAGCAGAACTTCGGACCGCACATGGAGCAGAAGTGCGCGGTCTTGGCGGGCTCGGCGGGCAGCGTCTCGTCGTGGTATTCGCGGGCGGTGTCCGGGTCGAGCGAGAGCGCGAACTGGTCGTGCCAGCGGAATTCGAAACGCGCCTTGGACAATTCGTTGTCGCGGTCCTGCGCGTGCGGGTGCCCCTTGGCGAGGTCGGCGGCGTGGGCGGCGATCTTGTAGGTGATCACGCCGACCTTGACGTCGTCGCGGTTGGGCAGGCCCAGATGCTCCTTCGGCGTGACGTAGCAGAGCATCGCGGTGCCCGCCTGGGCGATGATCGCGGCCCCGATGGCCGAGGTGATGTGGTCATAGGCGGGCGCGATATCGGTGGCCAGCGGGCCGAGGGTGTAGAACGGCGCCTCCTCGCACAGCTCTTCCTCGAGCTTCACGTTCTCGACGATCTTGTGCATCGGCACGTGGCCGGGGCCCTCGATCATCACCTGCACGCCATAGGATTTCGCGATCTTGGTGAGCTCGCCGAGGGTGCGCAGCTCGGCGAACTGGGCCTCGTCGTTGGCGTCGGCGATGGAGCCGGGACGCAGGCCGTCACCGAGGGAGAAGGTGACGTCGTACTTCGCGAGGATCTCGCAGAGCTCACGGAAGTGCGTGTACAGGAACGATTCCTGATGATGCGCCAGACACCACGCGGCCATGATCGAGCCACCGCGCGAGACGATGCCGGTGACGCGCTTGGCGGTCAGCGGGATGTAGCGCAGCAGCACGCCCGCGTGCACGGTCATGTAGTCGACGCCCTGCTCGCACTGCTCGATCACGGTGTCGCGGTACATCTCCCAGGTGAGCTTGGTGGGATCACCGTTGACCTTCTCCAGCGCCTGGTAGATCGGCACGGTGCCGATCGGGACGGGGGAGTTGCGCAGGATCCACTCGCGGGTCTCGTGGATGTTCTTGCCGGTCGACAGGTCCATGATGGTGTCGGCGCCCCAGCGCGAGGCCCACACCATCTTCTCGACCTCTTCGGCGATCGACGATGTCACCGCCGAGTTGCCGATATTGGCGTTGATCTTCACCAGGAACTTCTTGCCGATGATGGTCGGCTCCAGCTCGGGGTGCTTGTGATTGGCCGGGATCACCGCGCGACCGGCGGCGACCTCGTCGCGCACCAGCTCCGGCGAGACGCCCTCGCGGGCGGCGATGAAGCGCATCTCCGCGGTGATGATGCCCTGGCGGGCCCAGGCGAGCTGGGTCGGCGGGCCGTCGACGGCGGGCTTGTCCCACTCGTCGCGCAGCTTCGGCAGGCCGGCCTCGAGATCGATCACCGCGTTGTCGTCGGTGTACGGGCCGGAGGTGTCGAAGACGTCGAAGTGCTCGCCGTTGGTCAGGTTGATCCGGCGCACCGGGATGCGCAGGCCGTCGACCTCTTGGTAGTGCTTGACGCTGCCCTGGATCGGCCCGGTGGTGACGGTGTCGACCGCCCCGGTCGAAGACGTGGCTGTGCCCATGGTGATTCCTCCCTACGCCGGCATTACCCGGTCAGGTTCATACGGTCGACGGCCCTGATCGCCCGAGAAATGGGCTAGCCGTCCTCTCAGCCCGCTGGTGCGAGCCCCCGTTGGCGTGTGTGAAATTTTCCGGGCCGACGATACCCGCCGTGGTGCGCGGCCCGCTCGGGAAGTCCCGCGCGGGCCGCGCTCGGCTCAGACCGAGACCGGGGTGGGCTCGGGCCGGTCGACCTTGTCGACGGTGGGCTCGTCGGCCTCGTGCAGCCCGAACCGGTCGTGCAGCCGCACCAGCGGCTTGGGCGCCCACCAGTTCCAGGTGCCCATCATCCGCATCAGGGCGGGCGCGAGCAGGCCGCGGATGACGGTGGCGTCGCTGATCACGGCCAGTGCGCAGCCGAGACCGAACAGCTTCATCATCGACACGCCGGAGGTCGCCACGCCGAGGAACACGATGCTCATGAGCAGCGCGGCGGCGGTGAAGATGCGGCCGGTGCGGGCCACACCCATCGCGACGGCCTCGGTATTGCCCTCGGTGGTCTTGGGCCCGGCCAGCCATTCCTCCCGGATCCGGGAGAGCAGGAACACCTCGTAGTCCATCGAGGCGCCGAAGGCCAGGCTGAACATGAGGATCGGCATGGCCAGGTTGAGCGTGCCGGTGGAGGTGAAACCGAGCAGCCCCGACAGGTTGCCCTCCTGGAAGATCCACACCATCGCGCCGAACGTCGCCGCCAGCGAGAGGATGTTCAACGCCAGCGCCTTCACCGGGAGCACCACGCTGCCGGTGAACAGGAACAGCAGCACCAGGGTGGTGATCGCGATCAGCGCGCCTGCCAGCGGCAGCTTGCCGGTGATCGCGGTGACGGAGTCCTGATTGAGCGCGGCGGGACCGGTGACCAGGGCCTCCGACGGTGCGGGGACGGCCCGGATCGCGTCGAGCTGGATCCGGCCCGCGTCGGAGTAGGGGTCGAGCGTGGTTGCGACCGACAGGTACGCGCCCGCCGACGGGTCCGACATCTCCGGCACGCCCGAGGCCACCCGCCAGCCGTTGCGATAGACGGCCGCGCTGCTGAGCACGGCGGGCACGTCCGGCACCTTGGACAGGGCGAGGGCATAGCCGTCCAGCTCGGCGGGGGTGCCGTGGAACTCCGGCAGCACGATGGTCGCGCTCGCGGCCATGTCGGCGTCGAACTCGGTGCGCAGCACGTCACCGACCTCGCGACTGGCCACGCCGGTGGGCAGCGACCGGTCGTCGGGGTAGCCGAACTGGACGCCGAGGAACGGCGACCCGAGCAGCAGCAGGAACGCGGTGGTCGCCAGCGCGATCGGCAGCGGCCGCTTCATCACGGCGGTGACCAGGCGATACCAGAACGTCTGCTGGGGCAGCTTGTCCACCCGCGGCGGCCGCCGGAACAGCCCGCGCAGCGGTGCGCGCAGGTCGATCGTGTCGATCCGGTCACCGACCAGGATGAGCAGCGCGGGCAGCACGATCACCGCGGCGGCGGTGGCGGCGGCGACCACCGCGATACCCGCGTAGGCGAACGACTTGAAGAAGTACTGCGGGAACACCAGCAGCGCCGACAGCGACAGCGCGACGACCAGCGCCGAGTAGACCACCGTGCGGCCCGCGGTCTGGATCGCCCGCTGTACGGCGGCGGCCGGGGTGGCGCCGGCGGTCAGCTCCTCGCGGTACCGGCTGACGATGAACAGGCTGTAGTCGATCGCCAGCGCCAGCCCGAGCGCGGTGGTCATGTTCAGCGCGAAGATCGACACGTCGGTGACGGCGGTCAGCACGCGCAGGATGCCCAGCGCCGCCGCGATGGCGAACAGGCCGATCGCGATGGGCAGCGCCGCGGCCACGACACTGCCGAACACCAGGGCCAGCAGCAGGCCCGTCACCGGGATGGCGACGGCCTCGGCGATCACCAGGTCCTTGCTGATCTGGGTGTTGATATCGGAGAACGAGGCGGCGAGCCCGCCCGCTTCGACCGTCACCGGCCCGCTGTCGACCCGGAGTTCCTCGCTGAGCTTGCCCGCGCGGTCCGGCAGCTGGGCGTCGTCACCCTCGATGCTGGCCAGGATGAGCGCTCGCTTGCCGTCCTTGCTGCGCAGCGCCTGCTGGAGATCGGGGCGCGAGGTCCAGTACGACTGCACCCCGCTGACGATGTCGGAGTGGCCGCGCAGCTGGGCGATCGCGGTGTCCGCGGCGGCGCGCGCGGCCGGCGAATCGGCGCCGTCCTCGGCGGTCACCAGCAGCACGTAATTCGGCTCGGAGCCGGGGAAGTGGTCGCTCAGGTACTGGCTCGCCTGCACCGAGTCGAGATCGTCGGTGACGAATCCGCCCGACTTCATGTGCGAGTGCACGGTGGCGCCGATGGCGCCGCTCAGGATCATCAGCAACAGTGCGACCGCGACGACCAGTCGTGGTCGGGCCACGGCGGCGCGGGCGATTCTCGTCAACATCGTCGGGCTCTCTGCTAGGGATCGTCGGACGTCACCGTATCCCGCAAAGAAATATGCTCGATACCACCCCAAGGTGGAGGTTGTACCACTACCATCTCCGCCCCTGGGTGGTTGCCGGGGTGATCATCGAAGCCGGGTCACCCGGGTGGTCAGGGCGTCCGCGAGGGCAGGATTCGGCCGCTGACCTCGCCGAGGCCGATGCGGCGGCCCGCCGTGCCGGGGGCGGTGGCGGTGATCGTCACCTCGTCGCCGTCGGCCAGGAAGGTCCGGGATTCGCCGCGCACGGTGACGGGTTGCGTTCCGCCCCAGGACAGCTCGATGAACGAACCGCGCTGATCGGTCTCCGGTCCGGAGATCGTGCCGGAGGCGTAGAGGTCGCCGGGCCGGATCGAGGCGCCGTTGGCGGTGAGGTGAGCGAGCATCTGCGCCGGTGACCAGTACATCCGCGCATAGGGCGGGTGTGCGACGACCTCGCCGTTCCAGCGGACGGCCAGGTCGATGTCGAGGCCGTGGTCGTCGCTGCCCCGCAGGTAGGGCAGGGGTGGCGGGTCCTGCGGCGGCAGCGGGACGCGGGCGTCGGCCAGGGCGGCGAGCGGGGTGATCCACGCCGCGAGCGACGTGCTGAACGACTTGCCCAGGAACGGGCCGAGCGGCTGGTACTCCCAGGCCTGGATGTCGCGGGCCGACCAGTCGTTGACCAGGGCGACGCCGAAGACGTGGTCGCTGAATTCGTCGACGCGCACCGGAACGCCGAGCGGTGACCCGGTGCCGACCACGAAACCCAGCTCGGCCTCGATATCCAGCCGCCGCGACGGCCCGAAATCCGGTGTGGCCGAATCGGTGCGGCGCTGACCCAGCGGCCGGATGATCGGCGTCCCCGACACCACGACGGTGCCGGCCCGGCCGTGGTAACCCACCGGCAGATGTCGCCAATTCGGCAGCAGCGGTTCGCTGTCCGGCCGGAACAGCCTGCCGAGATTGGTGGCGTGGTCGATGCTCGCGTAGAAGTCGACGTAGTCGCCGATGTGGATCGGCAGCGCCATCTCCACGCCGTTGACCGGGTGCACCGCCTCGATCGGCAGCTCGGTGCCGGCCAGCTCCCGCAGCCGGTCGCGGACCGTCCGCCAGTGGTCGGGCCCGGAGGCCAGGAAGGCGTTCATGGACGGCTGGGCTAAGACCGGATCGCCGAGCAGCGCGACGAGGTCGAGCACGGTATCGCCCAGCCGGGCGCCGACCCGGAAGCCGCCCCCTGGCGGCGCGAAAACGCCGTAGGGCAGGTTCTCCGGCCCGAACAGCGAGTCCGGCGCCACCTCGACCCGCAGCAGCCGCCCGCTCATCGCAGCCCCGGTCCGCGGCCCGACCAGGTCCAGGCGTAGGCCGGATCCTCGCAGGCCAGCGCGCCTTCACCGAGCTGGAGCGGCCGGAAGGTATCGACCATCACCGCCAGTTCGTCGAAGAACTCGGCGCCGATACTGCGTTCGTAGGCGCCGGGCTGCGGGCCGTGCGCGTAGCCGCCGGGGTGCACCGACACCGAACCCTGGGTGATCCCGGAACCTCGGCGCGCCTCGTAGTTTCCGCCGCAATAGAACATGATCTCGTCGGAGTCGACATTGGAGTGGTAGTACGGCACCGGAATCGACAGCGGGTGATAGTCCACCTTGCGCGGTACGAAATTGCAGACCACGAAATTGATCCCCTCGAACGCCTGGTGCGCGGGCGGCGGCTGATGCACTCGGCCGGTGATCGGTTCGAAGTCGGCGATGTTGAAGGTGTACGGATACAGGCAGCCGTCCCAGCCGACCACATCGAACGGGTGCGTCGCGTAGATCATCCTGGTGCCGACCACCTCCGCGCCCGGCCGATGCTTGACCAGCACCTCCACCTCCGTGCCGGTGGCCAGCAGTGGCTCGGCGGGACCGTGCAGGTCCCGTTCGCAGTAGGGCGAATTCTCCAGCAGCTGGCCGAATTTCGAGAGATAGCGCTTGGGCGGGGTGAGATGGCTGGACGCCTCGATCACATAGGCGCGCAACGGTTCCTCGCCCGTGGGCAGCCAGCGGTGGGTGGTCGCGCGCGGCATGATCAGCTGATCGCCCTGCCGGACCGGGACCGCGCCGAACACGCTCTCCACCACGGCCGCACCGGATTCCACGTAGACCAGCTCGTCGCCGATCGCATTGCGGTACAGCGGGGACGCGCCCTTGGCGACCACATACGAGATGCGCATGTCGGCATTGGCCAGCAGCAGCCTGCGGCCGGTCACCGGGTCGGTCCTGGCGGGGGTGTCGCCGGGGAACAGTGCGGGCAGGCGCAGATGACGGTGGCGCAGTGGGTGATTCGGCGTCAGCGACTGATCGGGGAGCTGCCACACGGTCGAGTCGACGATCGCGGGCGGTAGGCCACGGTGGTAGAGCAGCGAGGAGTCACCGGAGAAGCCCTCCTCGCCCATCAGCTCCTCGTAGTAGAGGTTGCCGCGCTCGTCCCGATGCTGCGTATGCCGCTTCGGTGGCACGAACCCGAGCTTCTGGTAGAACGCCACAAGCACACCTCCCGCTACGTCGCAGGTCGGATGATCCTGTCATCCACGGTACCGCTCGGGCGACGCGAGCCGGGTCAGTCGGAGAACTCCGCGATGACCGGGGCGTGGTCGCTGGCGCCCTTGCCCTTGCGCTCCTCCCGGTCGACCGAGGCGTCCTTCACCTGGTCGGCGAGGGCGGCGGAGGCCAGGATGAAGTCGATGCGCATGCCCTCCTTGCGGGGGAAACGCAACTGGGTGTAGTCCCAGTAGGTGTAGACGCCGGGGCCGGGCGCGAACGGGCGCATGACGTCGCGGAAGCCGGTGTCGAGCATGCCCTGGAACGCGGCCCGCTCGGGCGCGGAGGTGTGGGTCTTGCCCTCGAAGAGCTCCGGGGCCCACACGTCGTCGTCGGTGGGGGCGATGTTCCAGTCGCCGACCAGCGCGATCTTGGCCGCCGGGTCCTCGGTCAGCCAGTCGGTCGCCCGCTCGCGCAGGGTCGACAGCCAGTCGAGCTTGTACGCGTAGTGCGGGTCGTCGAGCGCGCGGCCGTTGGGCACGTACAGGCTCCACACCCGCACTCCGCCGCAGGTCGCGCCGATCGCCCTGGCCTCCACTACCGGCGATTCGAGCAGCGAGTCACCGGCGTTCTTGTCGAAACCGGGCTGCCCGGAGAACGCGGTCTCGACGTCGGTGAGCCCGACCCTGGACACGATCGCGACGCCGTTCCACTGGTTCAGTCCCACATGGGCGACCTCGTAGCCCGCCTGGTCGAACTGTTCGTAGGGGAACTGGTCGTCGCGGCACTTGGTCTCCTGGATCGCCAGGACATCGATGTCGTGGCGGTCGAGGAAGGCGGTCACCCGATCGACGCGGGAGCGGATCGAGTTGACGTTCCAGGTGGCGAGACGCACGGGTCGCGGTCCTTTCCTACGACGCGCTCGGCGGCGCGGCGTAGCGGTAGCTGTGGTGTTCCAGGAAGCCGAGCTCGCGGTAGAGCGCGAGTCCGGTGGCGTTGCCTACCTCCACCTGCACGTAGGCGTGGGTGGCGCCGTGCTCGGCGCCCCAGCGGATCAGCTCGGCGCACAGCAGCGAGGCCAGGCCGTTGCGCCGGTGCGCGGTCGCCACCGCGACACAGGTCAGGCCGACCCAGCGCCTCCCGTCCGGCGCGGTGGTGACCGCGCCGCGGCCGATCGCCAGCGCCTCCGGCAGGCCGAGCGAGGCGAACCCGAGCGTGCCGTCGATGACCGAGGTGAGGACCGCGACGTCCGGTTCCCGGACGGCGGGATCGAGCGGGATCTCGCCGCGATACCGGTGTGTGCGCAGCCAGCTCTCGCTCGGCGCGCCGGTGATCTTGACCATCGACGGGCCCTGCGGCAGGACGAAATTCGCGATGTCGAGCCCGAGGACGACGGTCTCGCTCCAGGTGTTCCAGCCCGGCGGCACCGGGGCCAGCCGATCGGGCAGTTGCAGCAGCAGCGGCAGCCCGTTGGCGGTGTACCAGTCCGCGATCTTGTGCATGGTGTCGATCGACAGCACCGCGGGCACGCCGGACTCACCCAGCGGCACAGCGGAATTCGCGCGCCCGGTGTATCCGGCGCCCGCCCGCGCGAGCCAGCCGTCGATCCACAGATGCGCGCTGCCCGGCCAGGCGGCGGCCGCCGCGGTCTCCAGCGAGCGGATCTCCCTGGTGCGAATCGGCCGCGGACCCAGGGCCTTCAGCGCGACGACCCGATCGGGCGCCACCGAGACCAGCTCGCCCTCGGCGGTGCGCACCGACGGCGGACTCAGCGACACCAGCTCGCCGATCACATCGGTGAGCGGCTGGGGATACCCCTCGGGGAGCTGGTACCGCATGACGACGCGGCGGCCGAGGGGGATCTCAGTCGTCATGGCCGAACGGGTCGGGCACCGTGCCGGGGATCCAGCTCAGACCCGGTGTGCCCCAGCCGTTGCGCTTGATCGCCTTCTTCGCCGCGCGGGCGTTGCGGCCGATCAGCACGTCGACGTAGAGGAAGCCGTCGAGGTGGCCCACCTCGTGCTGGAGCATCCTGGCGAAGAAGCCGGTGCCCTCGATGTCGACCGGCTCGCCCTTCTCGTCGGTCCCGGTGACCCTGGCCCAGTCGGCGCGACCGGTGGGGAACTGCTCGCCCGGCACGGACAGGCAGCCTTCCTCGTCGTCGTCGGGATCGGGCATGGTCTCCGGGATCTCGGAGGTCTCCAGCACCGGGTTGATCACCAGGCCCTTGCGGCGGATCGGCTTGCCCGCGGCGTCGAAGTCGGGGCAGTCGTAGACGAACAGCCGCTTGCCGACCCCGACCTGGTTGGCCGCCAGGCCGACACCCTTGGACTCCTCCAGGGTGTCGTACATGTCCGCGATCAGGTCGGCCAGCTCGGCCGGCGTCTCCGTCACCGGTGCGGTGGGGTTGTGGAGGACGGGGTCACCGACGATCACGATCGGGAGAATTGCCATGAGCGCCATTATCGCCGGTCGCGCGCGTGGGTGAGCGGCGGCCCCTGTGGGGTACGACACCCTACTGGCCCGTAGTCAACACGCCGGGACATCGCTCGGAGGATCCGGCTCCTGCGTGGTTGAATGATCCGCGACGTGCAAGCGTCATTTTCATCTCGTGATACTCGGCGAGGGAGCAAGATGGACGGCGCAGCGGCTCGCAACATCGAGGCGGGAACCACACAGGACACGGCCCCCGACGACGGCAGCGGGCTGAGTCGCCGTGAGCTCGACATCCTCGACTTCGAACGCAAATGGTGGAAGTACGCGGGCGCCAAGGAAGACGCGATCCGCGAGCTGTTCGCCATGTCGGCCACCAGGTACTACCAGGTGCTCAACGCGGTCGTCGACAAGGACGAGGCGCTGGCGGCGGACCCGATGCTGGTCAAGCGCCTGCGCAGGCTGCGGGCCAGCAGGCAGAAGGCCCGCGCAGCACGCCGACTCGGTTTCCAGGTCTGACATGACGGCCACACAGCACCGGTTGCGACTAGGGTTGCGCGGGTGAGCAACCCGAATCCCACCCCCGGCGGCCCGCCGCTGCGCGCGCTGGCGATGGTGTTGATCGCCCTGGCCATCGTTTTCGCGGGTCTGGGTGCGATGTCGTTGTCGAACTCCGATGCCGACTCCGCCGATTCGGCCGAGCCGACCGAGACGACGACGTCGAGCGTGGTCGCGCAGGCGCCGGCCACCACGGCCGCCGCGACGACCACCAGCGCGGCCGCTGCCCCGACCACCGCCAAGACCACCACGACGACGGTCGCGCCGACCACCACGGCGGCGCCGAGCACCGCGCCCGCGGCTTCGGTCGACCAGAGTGTGCCCGTGCGGGTGCTGAACAACAGCCTGGTCGCCGGCCTGGCCGCGCGCACCGCGGGCGAGCTGACCTCGTCGGGCTGGAGCAACGTGAGCACCGGCAACTACAGCGGCGAGAACCTCACCACCACCACGGTGTTCTACGGCGGCGGCGCGGGCGACAAGGCCGCGGCCGCCGAGATCGCCGCGGAGATCGGCGGGACCGTCGCGCCGAAGACCGGCGACACCTCGCCGGGCGTGGTCGTCGTACTGACCGGTCGCTGAACGAGGCTCGGCACGCGGTGCCGAGTGGGGAACGTGCGCTGTGGCATCATCTTGAGCGGTACAGCCCCTGTCCACCCAGCTTTACTCGTTAAACTCGGTACTCGTAAAGGAGTTCCCTGATGGCCACGTCGACAACTCGTCGCCCGTCCTGGCGCATTGTGACCCCGGTGCTGGCGGTTGCCGCGTTCGGGCTCGCCGCTTGCTCCAACAGCCAGGAGTCGAGTGACGTCAAGGGAACCACGCCGCCGGTGTGGACCAGCTCGCCCGCGCCCGCGGGTTCCGGTACCGAGCACGGTGGCGGCCACGGCACCCCGACGACCGCGAACCACGGCGGCGGCGACCACGGCGCGCCCGCGGCGGGCGGTCTGAAGACCGAGCTCAAGTCGGGTTCCGGCGCGAGCGTCGGCACCGCGACCTTCGTCACCGAGGGCAGCCACCTGGTGGTCACCGTCGAGGCGCAGGGCCTCACCCCGGGCTTCCACGGCCTGCACTTCCACCAGAACGGCACCTGTGAGGGCGACTTCACCTCGGCCGGCGGTCATCTGCAGGTCGGCGCCGCCAACGCGCACCCGGCCAGCGGCGACCTGACCTCGCTGCAGGTCGGTGCCGACGGCACCGCCAAGCTGGTCACCCGCACCGACACCGTCACCCTGGACAACATCAAGGGCAAGGCGCTGATCGTGCACTCCGGCGCCGACAACTTCGGCAACATCCCGTCCCGGTACACCCGCGAGGGTGGCACCGGCCCCGACGAGACCACGCTGTCCACCGGTGACGCGGGCTCCCGGGTCGCCTGCGGCGTGGTCGGTTAGCGAGACGCGCATGGCCGGGGCAATCCAGTCGGTACCCTTCCCAGGTTCGCCCCGGCCCACCATCGGCATCGAATGGGAGATCGCGCTCGTCGACAAGGTGACGCGCGATCTGTCCAACACCGCCTCCGCGGTCTTCGACGCCGTCGGTGACCGGCGTGCCCACGACGGCACGCCCCAGGTGACCAAGGAATTGCTGCGCAACACCGTCGAATTGGTGACCGGTGTGCACGACACGGTCGGCGGCGCGGTCGAGGACCTGCGCGGCACCATGGACGCGGTGCGCCGCGCGGCCGATCCGCTCGGCGTCGACCTGTTCTGCGCGGGCACCCATCCGTTCGCGCAGTGGTCGGCCCAGCAGCTCACCCGCTCACCGCATTACGACGAGCTGATCGAGCGCACCCAGTGGTGGGGCCGCCAGATGCTGATCTGGGGCGTGCACGTGCACGTGGGAGTCTCGCACCGGGACAAGGTCTTTCCGATCCTGAACTCGCTGCTGCTGTCGTACCCGCATCTGCTCGCGCTCTCGGCCTCCTCGCCGATGTGGTCCGGTGACGACACCGGCTACGCCAGCAACCGCGCGCTGATGTTCCAGCAGCTGCCGACCGCCGGGCTGCCGTTCCAGTTCGAGAACTGGCCGCAGTTCGAGGGTTTCGTGCACGACCAGCTCAAAACCGGTGTGTTCGAACAGCTCGGCGGCATGCACTGGGACATCCGGCCGGCGCCCAAATGGGGCACCATCGAGATCCGGGTGTGCGACGGGCTGTCCAGCCGGGCCGAACTGGCCGCGGTGGCCGCGCTGATCCACTGCCTCGTCGTCGATCTGGAACGCAGACTGGACGCGGGCGAGGACCTGCCGACGCTGCCGCCGTGGCACGTGCAGGAGAACAAGTGGCGCGCCGCGCGCTACGGGCTCGACGCGATCGTGATCGTCGACGACGCCAGCAATGAGCGTTTGGTCACAGACGATCTGATGGAACTGCTGAACAAACTCGAGCCGACCGCCAAGCGTTTGGGCTGCTCGGACGAATTGGCCTCGGTCGCCGACATTCCCCGCCACGGTGCCTCCTACCAGCGGCAACGCCGAGTCGCGGCGCAATCGCAGGGTGATCTTGTCGCTGTCGTGGATTCGCTGGTGCGAGAGCTGGATCAGTAGCGTTCAGCTGCACGGCGGGGTGGCGTTAACCCGCCGTTTACGATGGCTGGATGCTTGTCGAACATCCGCGCGCCGATGCGGGGGGTGCCACCCAACGGAGCCGTCTGCGTGAGCCACGCACCCTCGCCGTCGTCGCGGTGTCGGCGGTGCTCGCGCTGCTGGTCGGATTGCAGATCGCCGCCTGGGTCAGCGGGTTCGACGGACCGCTCGCGAGCCTGGCGCGCGACTACATCGGGACGCCGAAATCGATGTCGGTGCCGTGGGCCGGTCTGCTGCTCGCCCTCGTCGGGGTGAACGCGCGCAGGCGGTTGTACGCGGTGGCCGCCGCGATCGGGATCGACGCGATCTACGCCGCGCTGCGGCTGCTCGACGGCAAGCCGTTCACCGTCGGCAACGGACCGACCATCGTCCTGACCGGCCTGGTGATCGTGGCGGCCGTGCGCTGGCGTGGGCGCGAACGCACCGACGCGCTGAAGGCGGCGGCGCTGGGCGCGCTGCTGGTGCTCGCGACCAAGGTGGGCGACGTGTGGCTGCACGTCACCTCGGCGGTGCGGCCCTCGGTGCTCGACGAATACCTGGTCCTCGCCGATCACGCGCTCGGTGACCCGTCCTGGGTCCTCGGCCGGGTGCTCGAGGTGCTCGGGCCCGAGGTGTACGGCGTGCTGCACTGGGTCTACATCGAGCTGCCGGTCGCGGCCATCGTGGTCGCGGTGTGGCAGTTGCGCCGGGTCGTCCCGACGGGGGAGTGGCCGACGCACTACCTGGTGCGCACATTCCTGGTGCTCGGGCTGGTCGGTCCGCTGTTCTACGTGCTGTTCCCGGTCGTCGGGCCGATGTTCGCGTTCGGCGCGGACGGGCACGGCTTCCAGGTCGGCAACTTCTGGCCCGCCATGCTGCCGCCGATCGATCACAACCCGGCCGCGCTGCCGTTCGACGCGTTCACCCCGCGCAACTGCATGCCGTCGATGCACACCGCCTGGGCGCTGTCGCTGTTCATCCACACCCGTCGCGATGTCGACGGGTCGCGGGCGCCGGCCTGGCTGCGCTGGGGCGGCGCGTTCTGGCTGGCCGCGACCGTGGCCGCCACGCTCGGGTTCGGGTACCACTACGGCGTCGACCTGGTGGCGGGCGCGGTGCTGTGCCTGACCGTCGAGTCGGCGCTGCGGGCACCCGAACGGGGCTGGGGCGCGTTCCGGGTGCGGATGGTCGGCTTCGGCGCGGTGGTGTTCGCCGGGCTGCTGCTGTCGTTCCGGTACCTCGCGGTGCCGATGGCCGAGTACCCGGTGCTCGCGGGCGCCGTCGTCCTCGGGCTGCTGGCGGCGGTGGCCGCGGCGTTCCACGCGACCTGGTTCGCGGCGGCGCCGCGGCGGGAGCTCGCGCCGGTGGCCGCTTAGTCGTCGGCGTCGCGGCCGAGTTCGTTGATCCGCAGCAGGCCGTCGCGGTGCCGCTGTTCGCGGTAGGCGGTGCGGCCGAGGAGATGGGCGATGACGGGCGCGGTGAGGATGGTGAACAGGCCGGTCAGCACCAGCATCCAGACGTTGACGTCGCCCCTGATGTCGATGCCGGTGCCGATCATCACCAGGACCAGCCCGACCACCTGCGGTTTGGTCGCGGCGTGCATGCGGGTGAGGGTGTCGGGGAAGCGCACGATGCCGATGGCGGCGGTGACCGCGAGCACGCAGCCGGTCAGGATGAGCACGGCCGAGACCCACTCCCACGCCGTCATCGGTCGTCCCTGACGCGGAAGCGCGAGACCGCGGCCGAGCCGAGGAAGCCGACCAGGGCCAGCGCCACGATGGCCGGGATCACCGTGGTGTCGTTGCTGTAGGCGGCCCAGACCGCGAGCCCGGACGCGGCGATGGCCATCAGCGAGTCGATCCCGACGACCCGGTCCAGGGTGCTCGGCCCGGCCAGCACCCGGTAGCTGGTGATCACCGCGGCGGCGGTCAGCAGGATGCCGGCGAGCACGGCGACGACCGTCATGACCGCACCTCCGGGCCCGGGTCGAGCCTGCGGCGTTCGCTCGGCCGTTCGAAGGCGTTGATCAGCAGATGCTCCAATCGCCGGGTGGTGCGGTAGAACTTCAGCACCGATTTCTCGCTGCCCACGTCGAGCACGTGGACGTAGACCACACACCGCGGCCGGTCCAGCTCGAGCACCATGGTGCCGGGAATCAGGTTCAGCAGGTCGGTGGCCATCACCAGGACCAGATCGGACTGGATGCCCAGGTGCACGCGCAGCACACCGGAAACCGGTGGACCGGCGGGCCGGATCGCGAACCAGGCCACCTGCGCGCTCGACTCGAGCGCGTAATAGGCGCTGACCACGATCAGTTCGAGGAACGACAGCGGATGGAACCGGCCGGTCACCGGGACCATGGGCAGCGGCAGCGCGAAGACCACGATCAGCGCGACGACGAAGCCGGCCACGACATTGGCCGCGCTCAGGTCGCCCCAGAGCGCGACCCAGACCGCGGTCAGCCACGCGAGCACCCCGATCCGCAGCACGTTGTCGCGGTTGACCAGCCGACCGAGCGTCATCGCGGCTCCGATCCGAGCACCGAACCGATGTAGACCGCCGGATCGTCCAGGTCGGCGGCCGCCCGTTCGGCGATGCCGAGAATCGGCCCGGCGAGCACCGTCAGCGCCAGCCCGGCGGTGACCAGGCTCGCGGTCGCCAGCACCATCAGGGCGGGCATCCGGCCGGGGTCGGTGCGGTCCTCGTAGTGCACATCGGTCGAATCCTCCACCAGGGTGGGCGGTTTCGCCGCGGTGAGATGACCCTCCGGCGCCTCCTCGCGCGGCCGCCAGAACGCCTTGCTCCACACCCGCGCCACCGCGTACAGCGTCAGCAGGCTGGTGATCACCGAGCCCGCGACCAGCACCCAGGCCAGCACGCTGCCGTCGGCCGCGCCCGCCTCCAGCAGCGCGACCTTGCCGATGAACCCCGAGAACGGCGGAATGCCGCCGAGATTCAGCGCGGGGACCAGGAACAGCACGCCGAGCAGCGGACTCGCGGTGGCCAGCCCGCCGATCCGGCGCAGCGAGACCGACCCCGCCTGGCGTTCGATCAGGCCGACGGCCAGGAACAGCCCGGTCTGCACGAGGATGTGGTGGGCGACGTAGAAGACCGCGCCGGTCAGCCCAGCGGTGGTGGCCAGGCCGATGCCGAAGACCATGTAGCCGATGTGGCTGACCAGGGTGAACGAGAGCAGTCGCCGGATATCGGTCTGCGCGATCGCGCCGAGGATGCCCACCAGCATCGTGGCCAGTCCGCACACCAGCAGGATGTCGTCGAACGCGCCGTCGGGGAACCACAGGGTGTGGGTGCGGATGATCGCGTACACCCCGACCTTGGTGAGCAGGCCGGCGAAGACCGCGGTCACCGGGGCGGGCGCGGTGGGGTAGGAGTCGGGCAGCCAGCTCGACAGCGGGAACACCGCCGCCTTGATCCCGAACGCCACCAGCAGCACCGCGTAGCAGGCGGTGCGCACGCCGCTCGGGGTGGCGTCCAGGCGCACGGCCAGCTGCGCCAGATTCAGGGTTCCGGTGGCGGCGTAGGTGATGCCGATGCCGATCAGGAAGATCAGCGACGACACCATCGACACCATCACATAGGCGATGCCGGTGCGGATGCGCTCCTCGGTCGCGCCGACGGTGAGCAGCACGAACGAGGCGACCAGCAGGACCTCGAAGCCGACGAACAGGTTGAACAGGTCACCGGCGAGGAACGCGGTCGAGACCCCCGCGGTCAGCACCAGGTAGGTGGGCCGGTAGATCGAGGTCGGCTGGTGCTCGTCGCCGTCGGAGATGTTCTGGCCCGCACCGTAGATCGACACCACCAGCAGCACGAACGCCGACACCAGCAGCATCGCCGCCGAGAGCCGGTCCACCACCAGCGTGATCCCGATCGGTGACGGCCAGCCGCCCACCTGGACCGCGGTGGTGCCGTCGCGATCGGCCAGGTACAGCAGCAGCGCGCTGATCACCAGCACGCACGTCAGCGCGCTCAGCGAGATCATCGCCTGGAGCCGCGGGCGGCGGCCGAACACCAGGGTCGCCGCGGCGCCGAGCAGCGGGACCAGCACCGGCAGCGCGGCGAGGGCGGGGAGCAGATCCGGGGACAGGGTCACTGTTCGGGATCCTCCTGTTCCCGCCGGGCGGCGATCTGCGCGTCCTCGGGGTCGTTGTCGACGTCCTCGCTGGTGGTCAGCATGTACGAGCGGTAGGCCAGCGCGAGCACGAACGCGGCCAGCCCCATGGTGATGACGATGGCGGTGAGGACCATGGCCTGGGCCAGCGGATCGGCCATGCCCTCGTGCGAGGTGTCGGAACTGCCGAGGATCGGCGGCCGCCCGTCGGGGCCACCCATGGTGAGGATCAGCAGGTTCACCGCGTTGCCGAGCAGGATCATCCCGAGCAGCATCTTCGAGACCACCCGCTCGAGCAGCAGGTACACCCCGCACGCGGTGAGCGCGCCGATGGTGATCAACAGAACGAGATTCGCGCTCATACGAGTTCCTTGTCCAGGCGGGCGCCGAGGCTGCGCAGCACGTCGAGGACCAGGCCGACCACGACCAGGTAGACGCCGAGGTCGAAGAACATCGCGGTGACCAGCTTGATGTGGCCGAGCACCGGCAGCGTCACCTCGATGATCGCCGAGGACAGCGGCGGCGCGCCGAGCAGCAGCGAGGCGGTCGCGGTGCCCGCGGCCAGGGTGAGCCCGGCGCCGAGCAGGTGCCCGGCGTCCACCGGCAGCGCCTCGCCCAGTTCGTAGCGTCCACCCGCCAGGTAGCGCAGGGTCAGCGCGAGCCCGGCGACCAGGCCGCCCGCGAAGCCGCCGCCCGGCGCGTTGTGCCCGGAGAAGAAGAAGTACACCGACAGCACCATGATGGTGGGGAAGATCAGCCGGGTGGTGATCTGCAGGACCATCGAGCGGTAGCGCCGGTCGACCAGCCGGGCGGCGGGCAGCCAGCTCACCGCGTCGGGATCGTAGTTCGGCGCGTCGGCCGCGCGGGGCGCGCTGCCGAAGCGCCTGCTGCGGAACACCAGC
Source organism: Nocardia sp. NPDC058244 (assembly GCF_042882065.1). Lineage (NCBI taxonomy): Bacteria > Bacillati > Actinomycetota > Actinomycetes > Mycobacteriales > Nocardiaceae > Nocardia > Nocardia sp. NPDC058244. The sequence continues at coordinate 542,371 of NZ_JBHVWX010000001.1, forward strand.
GAGGCGACGCCGGTCGCGGCGACGACGAGCACCGAGATCTCGCCCAGGGTGTCCCAGGCGCGGATGTCGACGAGCAGCACGTTCACCGCGTTCTTGCCGCCGCCGATCCGGTAGGCGGCGTCCGGGATGGCCTGCCAGATCGGTTCGGCGCGCCGTGCTGCGGTGGCGAACGCGGCCAGTACCGCGACGGTGATCCCGACGCCGATCGCGAGCAGTGCCCGGCGGACCTTGAAGGCGGTCGCCTGGTCCTCGGCGATCTCGGCGGGGAACGCGCGCAGCACCAGCACGAAGATCACCAGCGTCAGTGTCTCGACCAGGAATTGGGTCAGCGCCAGGTCGGGCGCGCCGTGCAGCGCGAAGATCACGCCGCAGCCGTACCCGGTGACCCCGACGACCAGCACGCTGGCCAACCGGTTGCGCAGCACCGTCGCGGCCAGCGCCATCGCGATCATGATCGCCCCGATCGCGGCTTGCAGCGGCGAATCCCACAGCCGCAGTTCCACGCCGGTCCGGGTGCCCAGCGCCAGCAGCACCGTCGGCAGCACGATCAGGGTGCCGAGGATGGTGGCCTGGCTGGCGGGCAGCGAGCCGGACTGCACGGTGCCGGTGATCTTCAGCGAGAGCCGGTCCATCGCCCGCAGCGCGGCGTCGTAGGCGCGGTCGGCGTTGCCGAGGCGCGGATGGACCGGTTCGTCGATCCGGCCGCGGATCAGGAACAGCGCGACACCGGCGGCGATGATGAACAGCGTCAGCACCAGCGGCCAGGTGAGGTCGTGCCAGAGCGCGAGATGGGCGTCCAGCTCGCCGGGCAGCGTCTGGGCGTAGGGACTCAGCCAGCGGTCGACGTCGGTCGTGTCCAGCCCGCCCGCGACGCCGGCCACGGCGAGCACCGCGGGCGGGATGAGCAGCAGGGGACCCGGCGCGTGCCAGGTCATCGGGCGCGCGGGATCGGCGGTCTTGCCGAAGGCACCCCAGATGAACCGGGTGCTGTAGGCGACCGTGAACGCCGAGCCGATTGCGATGCCCGCCAGCTCGGCCAGCTTGACCGGGGTCGTCAGCACCTCCGCCGACCACACCGAGGTCAGTGCCGACTCCTTGCCGACGAAGCCGAGCAGCGGCGCGATCCCGGCCATGCTCAGCGCGGCGACGACGGCGGTCGCGCACAACCACGGGGCCCGCCGACCGAGCCCGGACAACTCGCGCAGGTCGCGCGTGCCCGCGCCGTGATCGATGATGCCGACCACCATGAACAGGCAGGCCTTGAACAGCGCGTGCGCCACCAGCAGGGTGATCCCGGCCAGCGCCGCGTCCGGCGTGCCGATCGCCATCATCGTCATCAGCAGGCCCAGCTGGCTGACGGTGCCGAACGCCAGCACCAGCTTGAGGTCGTACACCTGCATCGCCCGCCAGCCCGCCAGCAGGATGGAGATGAGACCCAGCGGCAGCAGCATCGCGTGCCAGGGCGGGGTCTGGGCGAAGGCGGGCGCGAGCCGGGCCACCAGATAGATGCCCGCCTTCACCATCGCGGCCGCGTGCAGGTACGCGCTGACGGGTGTCGGCGCTGCCATCGCGCCGGGGAGCCAGAAGTGCAGCGGGACGATCGCCGATTTGCTGATCGCGCCGATGAGGACCAGCCCGATCCCGACCGAGACCGCCGTCCCGCCGGGCGGCGCGGTCGCGAGCAGATCCGACAGCAGGAAACTGCCGTAGCGGTTGCCGAGGACGATGATCCCGACCAGCATCGCCAGCCCGCCCGCGCCGGTCACCAGCAGCGCCTGGATCGCCGCCCGCCTGCTCACCGCCCGCTCGGCGTAGTGGCCGACCAGCAGGAACGACAGCACGGTCGTGATTTCCCAGAACACGTAGAGCAGCAGCATGTTGTCGCTGGTGACCAGGCCGAACATGGCACCGGCGAAACCGGTCAGCTCGGCGGCGAAGACCCCGAGCCTGACCTCGTCGCGATCGAAGTAGCGGCCGCAGTAGGCCAGGATCAGCGCGCCGATGCCGAGCACCAGCGTGCACATCACCGCGGCGAGGGAATCGAAGCGCAGGTCGATGTCCATCGAAATCTGCGGCGCCCATTGCACGTGCGTGCGCACGGTCGTGCCCCAGTGCGCGAGCACCCAGCCGAGACTGCCCAGCGGAACCAGGGCGAGCAGGTAGAAAGCGTTGCGGCCCAGCACTCGTACACACAGCGGGGCCGCCAGTGCGGCCAGCGCGTGGGCGAGTAGAACGGCGAGCAACTCCTCCTCCGTCGGGTCGGTGGCGGTCGAGTAGTGCGCCCCGATCCTACGGGCGATCGTGCCGGGTTTCGCGGCACCGACGCTGTCGCGTCGGCCATGTCGCCGGGTGCTCGGCTATCGCCGCGGCGCGGATTCCGTGTCGGCGGGCCGGATTCGGTAGAGCACGGCCAGCCCGGCGGCGGCGCCGATGGTGATGGTCAGCGCGACCCAGCCGGGAATGCTCTCCTCGACCGAGGTCGTGCCCGTCGGCCAGTGCCGCAGCCGGGTGGGAATGGACCACAGGATCGACGGCAGGTACAGCGCGCCGAGGCCGAGCACGGCGCTGGGCAGGTAGCCGACTCGCAGCGAACCGGCGGCGAAGCCGGCGACGGCGGTCAGCGCGAGCAGACCCGCCGTCCACGCGAACGCCCACGGAAACCGTTCGGCCACGGTGGAGAACAGGCAGATCACGGCCGCGCCGAGCAGCACGGCCCACGGGCTCGACCAGCGCAGCCCGGCCAGGATGGCGGCGGTGGCGACGAGCAGGACGAGCAGCAGATGCCAGCCGAGACTCGTCGCGTCGGCCAGCGAGTCGGCCGCGGCGCCCAGGCTGACCGCGATCAGCACGCCGGCGCCGTCGCGGCCGGGTAGCAGGGTGGCGGCGGCGAAGGCGGCGGCCAGGGTGACCACCACGGCCAGCGTGATCTGCCAGGTGTTGCCGTTCAGGTCGTCGAATTCGCGATCGAGCCAGTCGGTGGCGACCAGCAGCGTCAGCGCGAGCACGGTGGCGGCCACGATCGGGGTGATCGGCAGGTCGGCGGCGAGGCGGGGGATACCGGGCATCATGCCGTGCCGGTGCCGCAGGGTGTTCAGCGTCAGCAGGACGACGGCGGCGATCACCAGCCAGGCCGGGGTGTGCACCGACTTGCTGGCCGTGGCCGAGGTGTTCGAGCTGAACACGGCGACGACCTCGCCGTAGACGAACACGGTCACGACCCCGAGCAGGAAGCCGACCGCGGGCCAGCGCAAGCGCAGCGCGCAGATGCCGAGCGCGCCGAACAGCACGCCGCCGCAGAGCGAATCGATGTAGTTCTGGGTGGTGAGCACGTCGGTCGAGGTCATCGTCTGGCCGACGAAATAGTTGATCGCCAGGGCGAGCGCCCCGCCGGTGGCGGCCAGCCAGATCAGCCCGGGGCGGGTGATCGGCCGGGCCAGCACCGCCACGACGACGGCGACGATGAGCCCGAGCGCCGCCGCGCGCGGCACGCTGTTGATCAGGCTGGTGACCCGGTACGGCGAGTCGACCGACTCGGCGCCGAAGGTGAACGGCAGGAACAGCGACATTCCCGCCGCCGCGGCCCCGGCGAACGCCGTCACCGCGTCCAGACCATTCCGGATCTTGGGCACCCCTTCGACGATACCGGCGAACGCCGTCCCACCTGGGATATCACGATCGGATCGCCGGTACGGCTAGGGCGTGGTGGTGGGCGCCGGCTCGTCGGGCCGGATCCGGTACAGCAGCAGCAGCGCGGCCGCGCCGCCGATCGTGATGGCCAGCGCGACCCGGCCCGCCGTCGCTTCGGCCACCGGGTCGGCGCCGGTCGGCCAGTTCCGCAGACCGGTGGGTATCGACCACAGGATCGACGGCAGGTACACCGCGCCGAGGCCGAGCACGGCGCTGGGCCCGTGGGCGACCCGGATCGAGCCGAACACGTACCCGGCGACCACGGCCAGCGCCAGCGCGCCTGCCGTCCAGGCGATCGTCCACGGCAGGCGGGCGGAGAACGTGACGAACACGCAGATGGCGGCGACGCAGCACAGCGCGGCCCACGGCGAGGCCCACCGCTGTCCGGCCAGGACGCCGGCGGCCGCCGCGCCCAGCACGAGCACGATCTTCCAGCCCAGGCTCGGACCGTCGATGACCGAGTCGCCCGCGGCCGCCAGGCTGACGGCGACCAGCACACCCGCACCGTCGCGACCGGGCAGCAGGGTGGCCGCGACGAACGCGGCGACGACCGTGACCGTCACCGCGAGCGCGATCCGCCAGAAGCCCTGGGGTCCCTCGGCGAACTCCCGCTGCAGCCATTCGGTGGCCAGCAGCAGCGACAGCGACAGGACCGTCGCGGCCACGATCGGGATCATCGGCAGCTCGGCGGTGCCCGTCGGCCCGGCGGGTGGCTTGATGGTGTGCCGGTGCCGGACGGTGTTCACGGCGAGCAGCACGACGGCGGCGATGATCAGCCCCGACGGACTGTGCACGGCCCGGTCCGTCGTCGTCAGCATGTTCTCGGTGACCAGCGCGATCACCTCGCCGTACACGAACACCACCACCGAGCCGAGCGCGAAACCGGCCGCGGCCCAGCGCAAGCGCAGCGAACACAGGCACAGGGCGCCGAAGATCACGCCGCCGAACAGCGCGTTCACATAGTTCTGGGTGGTGAGCACCTCGGCCGAGTCCATGGTGTGGCCGACGAAGTAGTTGAACCCCAGCGCCGCGGCGGCGCAGGCGGCGACCAGCCAGTCGAGTCCGGGCCGGATCAGCGCGGCGACGACGACGGCGACGATGAGTCCGAGGGTGGTCGCGCGGGGAACGCTGTTGGCCCACCCAGCGACCTGATAGGGGGTGTCGATCATCGTGCTGGAGCGGGAGGTGAACGGCACGAACAGTGCGATTCCCGCGATCGCGGCACCTGCGAACGCCGTGACCGCATCCACACCATCCCCGAACGTGGGCACAGTTCGACGATACTCGCCGAAAGTCCCGTCTAGCTGCGACGTTGTCGACGATTCGGGATCGGTCAGGCCCGGCTCTCGGCATACCGGCGCAGCGACTCGACCTGTTCGGGATCCAGCGACGGCCGCACGCTCGCCCGCGCGGTCGCGACGTCCTCGGCGGTGACGTCGGCGGCCGCCATATCGCGGCGCAGCGCCGAGAGCGCCGCCTCGCGCAGCAGGGCCGCGCAGTCGGCGGCCGAATAGCCGTCGAGGTCCTCGGCCAGGGCGGCCAGGTCGACGTCGGCCGCCAGCGGCACCGAGCGACCCGCGGTGCGCAGGATGTCGAGCCGGGCCGCGGCGTCGGGCGGCGGCACGAACACCAGCCGGTCCAGCCGCCCCGGCCGCAGCAGAGCGGGGTCGATCAGCTCGGGGCGGTTGGTCGCGCCGAGCACCACCACATCGCGCAGCGGTTCCACGCCGTCGAGCTCGGTGAGCAGTGCGGCGACCACCCGATCGGAGACGCCGGAGTCACTGCTCTGCCCGCGCCGCGGCGCCAGCGCGTCCACCTCGTCGAGGAAGATCAGCGACGGTGCCGAATCGCGGGCGCGCTGGAACAGCTCGCGCACCGCCCGCTCGGAGGAGCCGACCCACTTGTCCATCAGCTCGGCGCCTTTCACCGCGTGCACGCTGAGCTGACCGGTCCCGGCCAGCGCCCGCACCAGGAAGGTCTTGCCGCAGCCCGGCGGACCGTAGAGCAGCACCCCGCGCGGCGGGTCGATGCCGAGCCGGGCGAAGGAATCGGGATGCCGCAGCGGCCACAGCACCGCCTCGGTGAGCGCCTGCTTGGTCTCCACCATGTCGCCGACGTCGTCGAGGTCGAGCGAGCCGATCGCCAATTCCTCGGTCCCCGAACGCGACAGCGGCCGGATGACATCGAGCGCGCCGACCAGATCGTCCTGCGCGAGTTCGGGCTCGGTCTGCTCACGGCTGGCCCGCCCGGCCGCGCGCACCGCGGCCTCCCGGCACAGCGCGGCCAGGTCAGCGACCACGAAACCCGGTGTGCGCGAGGCGACCAGATCCAGATCGAGCGTGCCGGCGGGTACCTTGCGCAGCAGCTGTTCGAGCAGCGCGCGCCGGACCACCGCCGTCGGCAGCGGCAGGGCGAGTTCGCGATCGCACAGGTCCGGCGCGCGCAGGCGCGAATCCACCTGCGCCGGATGGGCGGTGGTGGCCAGCAGGGCGACGCACGGCGCGCGCATCGCGGCGCGCAGCTGATCGAGGACGAGCGTGGCGACCGGCTCGGCTTCGGCGGGCAGCAATGCGTCGATATCGGTGATCAGCAGGATGCCGCCCTGGCCCGAGGCGATGTCACCGACGGCCTCGGCGACCTCGCGCAGCCTGCTGCCGCTCTCCATCGCGCCGACGCTCGGCCCGTCGAGTTCCACCACCCGGCGCGGCGCGGCGACCGCCCTGGCCAGCGTCGCCTTGCCGACCCCGGCCGGTCCGGTGACCAGCACACCCAGATGCGCCGGTGCCCCCAGTGTTTTCAGCAGCTCTGGCTCGTCGAGGGCCAGGCTCAGCCACTCCGACAGCTTGGCCGCCTGCCCCTGCACCCCGGCCAGCTCCTCCACCTGGATCGGCGCGCTGCCCGAACTCACCGACACCACGTCCGAGGGCAGGCCGTTCTGCCCCGGATCGGCGTCGCGTTCCATCGCGTGCATGATCGCGGCCGGGCCACGGCCCCAGCCGACGGCCGAATTGGGTTGCACGCTCACCGGTCCCGGCATCGGATCGATCGCGGTGACGGTGAGCAGCTCGGTGGTCCAGGCGATGCCGAAGGCGCGCGAGAGCGCCTGGGTGGCGGCCGCCGAGCTGATGTCGGGGCCGAGATCGCGCGGCAGCAGCGACACCGTGTCGCCCACCGTCACGACCTTGCCGAGCAGGGCCTGGCGCAGCGTGGCCGCCGGGATGCTGGCCGTCGCGTGCGCCGATCCGCTCAGCGAGATCTGCTTGGCGCCGTAGACCGTCACCGGCGCGACCGTCACCGCCGCGTTCTCCCGCAGCCCCACATTCGACAGCGTCACGTCGTCGAGCAGCGCGACGCCGGGCGGGGTGCCCGCCGGGGCCTTGGCCACCACCGCCGCCGTCCTGCGGGCGCCGGTCAGGCCGATGCCGTCCCATTCGCGCAGGCCGAGCGCGGTCAACGTCTCGGGGTGCAGGCGCACCACCCCGCGCCGGGCATCGGCCGCCGAAGGGTTGAGCCGGGCGGTCAGCGAGAGTTCAGCCACTGTGCCATTCTGCCGCGTCCCGGCGAATTCGCTCCGGCGATGAGCGATCCTTTGGCAGACCGCAAGGTCGAGGGGCGAAAGTGGCTGACATGACGAACCACCGCAACCAGCCGGTACGCTGCACCGGACGCGCCGGAGGTGCCGGCGCCGCGATCCACCGGGGAAAGCTGCAGATGAATCGAATCTCCCTCGTCGTCCTGGCTGCTGGGGCGTTGTGCTTGACGGTGGCCGGATGCGGTTCCGACGACACCGCCGACGCGAGCGGGCTGCGCAAGGGCACACCGACCTCGAGCGCGAGCGCGAGTGCCACCACCACGACCAAGGCGGGCGCGACGACGACGTCGAGCGCCGCCGCCACCGGCGCGAAGATCACCTGCGGTCAGTTCAAGGAACTCGACACCGACGGCGAGAAGCAGGCGATCGAGCAGATCCTGGCGGCCAACCCGGGCAGCCCCTTCGAGGGCAGCCCGAATGTGGCACTCGGTACCGCGAAGCTGGTCTGCCTCGCGCCGGGCAACGCCGACAAGACCGTCGCCGAGGCCGCCGGGATCACGCCGTAGCGCTGCTCAGTGGACCAGTGACTGCCAGTTCGCTGGCACCCGGTCGGCCGGTCCCGGGACGGGCTGGCCGATCGGGTGACTGGTCGGCGCCGCGAGTTCGGGACCACCGCTGTACATCTCGCTGGTGGTGAAGTTGTAGAACCAGTCCTCGCCGGGCTCGTAGCTCTGCATGAACGGATGCCCGGTCGAGGCGAAGTGCTTCGACGCGTGCTGGCTCGGCGAGCTGTCACAGCAGCCGACGTGCCCGCATTCGGCGCAGCGGCGCAGATGCACCCACCAGCCCCGCGCGGCGTCGCACTCCTGACAACCGGCGCCACTGGGCGGGACGCTGGTATCGATACCTTCGAACTCTTCGGCCATCACTGATCTCCTGTGTTCGACGGGGTGCTGTCGTTGTCCGCCTGGGGATCGAGCGGCAGGCGGACGATGAAACGGGTGTCGCCCGGTTCGGATTCGACCCGGATGTCGCCGTTGTGCTTGTTGACCACGATCCGGAACGAGATGTCGAGGCCGAGTCCGGTGCCGTCACCGACCGGTTTGGTGGTGAAGAACGGCTCGAAGATCCGGCCCTTGGCCTCGGGCGCGATGCCGGGCCCGGTGTCGCCGATCTCGACGACGGCGCAATCGTTCTCCTTGTAGGTGCGCACCGTCAGGGTGCCGGTGCCGCCCATCGCGTAGACCGCGTTGTCGATCAGGTTGGTCCACACCTGGTTGAGTTCGGCGGCGAAGCACGGGACCGGCGGCAGCGCGCGGTCGTAGTCCTTGACCACCTGGACGCCGTCGCCGAGCTTGCGGTTGAGCATCACCAGCGTGGAGTCGAGCAGCTCGTGCAGGTCGACCACCTGGTAGGGCGCGCGGTCCATCTGCGAGTACTGCTTGGCCGCGCCGACCAGGGTGGAGATGCGGGCTGTCGAGTCGCCGATCTCGTTCATCAGCAGTTCGGTCTCGATGGTGTAGTTCAGCCAGCGGATCGCGCCCTCGAAGACCTGGGCCTGGCACGCCTCCAGGGTCGCGTGCACGCCCTCGAGCCAGTCGATGTCCAGGCCCGCCTGGACGAAGGTCGGCGCCAGGTTCCAGCCGTCGGCGATGCCGTGGTCGTCGAACCAGTCGGCGAGCGCGTCCTCCCGGTCGGCGGCCTCCAGCGGTGACAGATCGGGGGCCTTGGCGACCCGCTCGGCCGCCTGTTCCTGCAGGTCGACCAGGTGCACCAGCGCCTCGGGCGGGAACTTGCCGGTGGCCATCATCTTGAGCTTGTGCCGCATGCCCGCGACGCGTTCGCGCAGGCCCGCGGTGGCCCGCACCGCGGCGGCGGCCGGGTTGTTGAGCTCGTGGGTGAGCCCGGCCGAGAGCGAACCGAGCGCGAGCAGCCGCTCCCGCTCGGCGATCCGCTGGCTGGACTTCTGCCCGCCGTAGAACGCGCCCTCGAGCAGGTGTACCGCCATCGGGAACCAGTCCTTGACCATCCGCGCGAAGTCGGCGGCCGCGAGCACCAGGAACCGGGAGCGCCGCTCGACGTACATCGAGCCCGCGTAGTCCTGGCTCACCTTGTCGCCGAGGTAGGCCATCCAGGCGCCCGCGTACACGCCGCGGTGGTCGGTGCGGTTGATCTCGATCTCGATGCCGCCGGACAGCTTCGTCAGCCGCACCGCGCCGTCGATCAGCACGTAGAAGCAGGTCGCCGGTTCGCCCTCGCGGTAGACCGGGCCCGGGTCGATGTACTCGATCCGGCCCGCCTCGCACAGCTGCGCGAGCTGGTCGTCGTCGAGCTTCTCGAACAGGAACAGGGTGCGCAGTTCGTTCGGATCGCAGATCAGCATGCTGTCGGTCATGCCCGCTGTCCTCTCATGCCAGGTACCGGTGGACGAGCATGACCGCCATGGCGCCCTCACCGACCGCGGAGGCGACCCGCTTGGCCGATTCGGCGTGCACGTCGCCCGCCACGAAGACGCCGGGGACGCTGGTCTCCAGGTGATGCGGTGGCCGGGGCAGTTCCCAGCCCGGCGGGCGGGCGCCGTCGACCATCAGGTCGGGTCCGGCCACCACGTAGCCCGCGTTGTCGCGGGTGACGACCCCGTCGAGCCAGCCGGTCTGCGGCGCGGCGCCGATGAACAGGAACAACCGCTGCGCCTCGACCTTGTCCTCGGTGCCGTTGCGGTTGTCGCGCAGCACGATCCGCTCCAGGTGATCGTCGCCGTCGACGCCGACCACCTCGGTGTCGGTGTGCACCACGATGTTCGGGATCTGCGCGATCTGCTGGATCAGGTAGTGCGACATCGACTTCTCCAGCGCGTCGCCGCGGACCACGATGTGCACGCGACGGGCGTTGCGGGACAGGAACACCGCGGCCTGCCCGGCGGAGTTGGCGCCGCCGACGATGTAGACGTCCTGCTCGGCGCACTCGGCGGCTTCGGTCATCGCCGAGCCGTAGTACACGCCGCGACCGGTGAATTCGTCGACGCCGGGGGCCGGATGACGCCGGTAGTCGACGCCGGTCGCGATCAGCACCGTGTGCGCGCACAGCGTGCCGCCGTCGGCGAAGCGCACCGTGCGCGCCGAGCCGTTGACCTCGAGTCCGACGACATCGCGGGTGGTGATGATCTCCGCGCCGAACTTGGTGGCCTGCCGCCGCGCCCGATCGGCCAGCTGCGCGCCGGACAAGCCGTCGGGAAAGCCCAGGTAGTTCTCGATCCGCGAACTCTGCCCGGCCTGCCCGCCGGTCGCGGTGCGCTCCACCAGCACCGTGCGCAGGCCCTCGGACGCGCCGTACACGGCGGCGCCGAGCCCGGCCGGGCCGCCACCGACCACGATCAGGTCGTAGAAGTCGCCGCTGGGTCGCACGGTCAGGCCGACGTTCTCGGCGAGTTCGCTGTCGCTGGGCTGGATCAGGGCGGTGCCCGCCGCGGTGATCACCACCGGACAGGCCAGCGGATCGGCGCCCGCCGCCTCGAGCAGCCGCGCGCCCTCCGGCTCGTCGACCGGGTACCAGCGATACGGCAGCTGGTTGCGCGCCAGGAACTCCCGCACCTGCGAGGAGCGCGGCGACCAGCGATCGCCGACCACCTTCGTCTCGTGCACCGGGCGGTGCTCGGCACTGCGCCAGGCGTCGAGCAGGCCGTCGAGCACCGGGTAGAGCTTCTCCTCCGGCGGGTCCCACGGCTTGAGCAGGTAGTGGTCCAGGTCGATGACGTTGATCGCGTCGATCGCGGCGTTGGTGTCGGCGTAGGCGGTCAGCAGGACGCGGCGCGCGTAGGGATGCAGGTCCATCGCCTGCTCCAGGAATTCGATGCCGTCCATGCCCGGCATCCGGTAGTCGGCGATCAGCACCGCGACCGGCTGGCCGCGCAGTTTCATCTCCCGCAGCGCCTCGAGCGCCTGCGGTCCCGACTCGGCCCGCAGGATCCGGTAGTCCGCGCCGTAGCGGCGGCGCAGATCACGCACCACCGCCCGGGAGACCCCGGGATCGTCGTCGACGCTCAGAATGGCCGGTTTGGTTACCGCTGGAGTGCTCACCAGAGAAGTATCCCCCTCCGCGGCGGTGCCGCGCCGTCGCGCGCGGTCAGAGCTGGTTGTGCAGCACCAGATCCAGTTCGCTGGGGGTGAGCAGGCGTTCGAGGCGTTCGTCGCGTTTGCGGCGGGTGAGGGCGGCGCGCAGCGCGGAGCCGTCCTCCGGCTCGATGGTCGGCAGCAGCGGGACGTCGTTGGTGTGCCTGCGTGGCAGGAAGGAGCGCATTTTCACGGCCGATCACCTCGGGTTGACGACGGGAACGCTGGGAGCTGAGCATCGTCGATCAGCAACGGCGATTAGCGAAGAGTTTGCCAGCATGTCCGAGTTGGTGCAAGCGGGACAGCGTGGACACGGCGAGCCCACCGCTCGGTGGCCTGCGCGGGGCAGACCACCGTCGCGGTGGGCGAAGTTGCTGGTCGGGCTAGCGCCAGTCGGGCAGCGTGACAACCTGTGCGGCGTAGGACAGTCCGGCGCCGAAGGCGATCAGCAGAGCGGTGTCGCCCGGCTTCGACTCGCCCTTGCGTAGTAGCGCCTCCATGGCCAGCGGGATCGATGCTGCCGAGGTGTTGCCGGAGTCCTCGATGTCGTTGGCCAGCGCGCAGTCCGTGGGCAGTTGGAGCACCCTGGCCATGATCTCGATGATCCGGCCGTTGGCCTGGTGCGGGATCATCGCGTTCAGGTCCTCGGTGGTGAGGCCGGCCCGGTCGATCGCGTCCCGGCAGACCTTCTCCAGCGAGTGCGCCGCCCAGCGGAACACCGCGGTGCCCTCCATCGCGAGGTAGGGGCGCACCGCGTCGGTGCCCTTCTCGTCGATCTCGGCGAAGAACTCCATCCAGTCCTTGTTCTGCCGGATGGCATGGTGCTGGGTGCCGTCCGAACCCCAGACGGTCGGGCCGATGCCCTGATCCTCGGCCGGGCCGACGACGACCGCGCCCGCGCCGTCGGCGAACAGGAACGCCGTCGAGCGATCGGTGAAGTCGACCGTGTCGGTCAGCTTCTCCACGCCGATCACCAGCGCGTTCTTCGAGGTGCCGGCGCGCACGAGGTCCGAGGCCAGCGCCAGGGCGTGACAGAACCCGGCGCAGCCCGCCGAGATGTCGAAGGCGGCGGCGCCGGTCATGCCGAGTTCGGTGGCGATCTGCGGTCCGATGGCCGGGGTGAGCAGCAGATGGGTCGACGTCGCGACGATGACGCAGTCGACCTCGTCGGCCGCCATGCCCGCCGCGGCCAGGGCGTCGCGCGAGGCGGCGACGCTCATGGACTGGATGGTTTCCTCGGCCGAGGCGAAGCGCCGGGTCTTGATCCCCGATCTGGTGCGGATCCACTCGTCGCTCGAGTCGATCGGCCCCGCGACCTCGTCGTTCGTGACCACCCGGGCCGGGCGGTAGACGCCCAACCCGAGAATCGCGGTGTGCTCAGCCCCAGTCGTCTGGGCGATTCGAGCAGCCATGTTGCGTCTCCTATGTACCTGTCAACCTGCGGTCGCACCGCTGGGTGTACCCGAAGCATCGAAATCCGTCGCTCATCGCCCATGACTCCCGCGTGGACAACATGTGAACGGGCAGACATGAGGCTTCCTCATATTAGCGCGTTCGCCCGGCCGATTCGTGTCTTATGTCACAACTGGTCCGGGGTATACCTTGGAGACAAGGCGATTGCTCGCCGACCCATCGAGGGAACGAGGACACCATGCTTGGACTCGGGATAATCAGTTGGATCATCATCGGCGGCCTCGCCGGTTGGATTGCGAGCAAGTTCATGAAGACCGACGCGCAGCAGGGCATCCTGCTCAACATCGTCGTCGGCGTCGTCGGGGGTCTGCTCGGCGGATTCGTCCTCAGTCTCTTCGGCGTCGATGTCGAGGGCGCGGGCTGGATCTTCAGTTTCTTCACCTGTCTGGCGGGCGCCTGCGTCCTGCTGTTCCTGGTGAAGCTGTTCACAGGGCGTAAAGCGGCACACTGACCACGGGTGGATGCGGCGGGGTTCCCGTAAGGTGTGAACGCTTGCGTTGTCGTCACACCACGAAAGAGGGAGCCCGTGGCACGCCGCCCCACTCCGCCCGGCACGCCCGAAACCACCGGCGTCGGCCATGTCGTCGACCTGGTGCGGGCCGCTGTACCTCCGCTACACCCCGCCGGCCTGCCGTTCGTCGCGGCGCCGCTCGCGGTCGCGGTCGTCGGCGGACGGAACAAATGGGTGCGCCGGGCCGGTCTCGCCGCCGCTGCCGCCTGCGCCGCGTTCTTCCGGCATCCGCACCGGGTGCCGCCGAACCGGGCGGGCGTCGTCGTCGCGCCCGCCGACGGTGAGGTCGCCCTCGTCGACACCGCGGTGCCGCCCGCCGAGCTCGGCCTGGGCGATCAGCCGCTGCCGCGCGTCAGCATCTTCCTGTCGGTCCTCGATGTGCACGTGCAGCGCGTCCCGGTGTCCGGGACCGTGCGCGAGGTGCTGCATCAGCCGGGCAAGTTCCTCTCGGCCGACCTGCCCGAGGCCAGCGACGCCAACGAGCGCAACAGCATGGTGATCGACACCGCCGACGGCAAGCAGGTCGTGGTCGTGCAGATCGCCGGTCTGCTGGCGCGGCGCATCGTCTGCGACGCGCGCGCGGGCGACGTGCTCACCATCGGCGACACCTACGGCCTGATCCGGTTCGGCTCGCGGGTCGACACGTACTTCCCGGTGGGCACCGAATTGCTGGTCGCCCCCGGCCAGCGCACGATCGGGGCCGAAACAGTCCTGGCTGTGCTGGGATGATCGAACAGGCCGCCCGCCGCAAGCGCCCGCGCTCGGTGCGGTTGCTGCCGAGCGTCGTCACCATCCTCGCGCTGTGCGCCGGGCTGTCCGCGGTGAAGTTCGGGCTCGACGGCGAGCTGGACGTGGCGCTGGCCATGGTCGGCGCCGCCGCCGTGCTCGACACCCTCGACGGCAGGCTGGCCAGGATGCTCGACGCGACCAGCAAGATGGGCGCCGAACTTGACTCGCTCTCCGACGCGATCTCCTTCGGTGTGGCGCCCGCGCTGGTCCTCTATGTCACCCTGCTCGACGGCTACAGCGCGGGCTGGATCGTCGCCCTGCTGTACGCGGTGAGCCTGGTGCTGCGCTTGGCCCGCTTCAACACCCTGCTCGACGACGACTCCCGCCCGAACTGGGCGCGTGAGTACTTCGTCGGCGTGCCCGCGCCGGCGGGCGCGCTGATCGCCCTGGTCCCGATCGCGCTGAAGGTGCAGTTCGGCGACGGCTGGTGGGACGGCTTCGCCTTCGTCGCCGCGTGGACGATCTTCGCCGCGCTGCTGTGCGTGAGCACCATCCCGACGCTGGCGATGAAGTCGGTCTCGGTCGCCCCGCAGGCGGCCGCGGGCCTGCTGGTGCTGGTGGCGCTGGCCGCCGCGCTGCTGGTGACCTACCCGATCGTGCTGCTGCTCATCCTGGTCGGCCTCTACCTGGCGCACATCCCGTTCGCCTGGCGCTCGGCGCGCTGGGTCGCGGCGCGCCCGGAGACCTGGCAGCACAAGCCGTCCGAGCGGCGGGCCCAGCGGCGCGCGCAGAGCCGGATCCCGCAGATCCGGCGTCCGGCGATCCGCGGGTCGGCCCGGTTGCGGTTGCGTCGTCCGCGGGATTGAGTTTCGGCGGGCCGTGAGGTTGTCGGCTGTCGGCGCGGTATCCGGGGAGCGGGATACCGCGCCGAATCCGGCATCGGTGGGTGCGTCGCCACGGCGGCGGAGGTGAAGGGGGAAGCGTGGAATCCGACGAGGTCGAGGAGTTCCTCGGGCACCGGGCGCGATTGTTCGCGCTCGCGTATCGCATGTTCGGCGCCGCCGGTGAGGCCGAGGACGTGGTGCAGGAGGTGTACCTGCGCTGGGCCGCCGCCGACCGCGCCGAGATCGCCAACACCGAAGCCTGGCTGACCACCGTCACGGTCAATCTCTGCCGCACCGCGCTGGTCTCCGCCCGCGCCCGCCGCGAGACCTACGTCGGCCCGTGGCTGCCCGAACCCGTCCCGACCGGTCGCGGCGCCCTCGGCCCGCTGGAGACGGTCGAGGCCCGCGAGTCGATCTCGCTGGCCCTGCTCACCGCGATGGAACGGCTCAGCCCGATCGAGCGCGCGGTCTTCGTGCTGCGCGAGGCGTTCGGCTACCCGCACGCCGAGATCGCCACGATGCTCGACCTCACCGAGGCCAACTCCCAGCAGATCCTGCACCGCGCGAGCGGGCGGGTGCGCACGGGCAAGCAGCGCTTCGCCGTGCCCGCCGCGCACGCCCGCACGCTGATCGACCGGTTCCTGCTCGCCGCCTCGACCGGTGACGTCACCGCCCTGCGCGCGCTGCTCGCCGACGACGTGGTCTCCACCGCCGACGGCGGCGGCAAGATCACCGCGGCCCGGCGCCCGGTGCACGGCGGCGATCCGGTCGCGCGCTACCTCGTCGGCCTGACCAAGTTCCTCACCCCGGCGAGCTCGTTCTCGGTCGACGAGATCAACGGCGAACCCGCGCTGGTGGTGCGCGCGGACGGCGTCGTCGCGAGCTCGGTCATGCTCTTCGAGCTCGACGCCGACGGCCGGGTCGACGCGATCCGCATCGTCGTCAACCCCGACAAGCTGGGCTTTCTGGTCGCCTCCGAGGCGTGACCCGGATCACGTCCGGGACCTGTCAGGAAATCGGGGGCTGTCCGGTCTGGAGGGTGTCGGCATTGTCGAGAGGAGCCACACCATGACCGGGCAGCAGCAGCGAATCGTCGTCCTCGGCGCGGGCTACGCGGGACTCAGCGCGGCCCGCCGCCTGGCGCGCAAGGCACGCGACACCACGATCACGGTGGTCGATACGCGCGCGGAGTTCGTCGAACGGGTGCGGCTGCACCAGGCGGCCGCGGGCCAGTCGATCCGGCGCTGGGACCTGCGGGAGTTGCTGGAGCGCAAGGGTGTCGAGTTCGTGCGGGCGCGGGTCACCGCCCTGGATCCGGACGCGAAGCGGGTGTGGCTCGACGGCGAGTGGTCGATGGGCTACGACACCCTCGTCTACGCCCTTGGTAGTGCCGCCGACCGCGCGAGCGTGCCTGGCGTCGCCGACCACGCGCACTCCGTCGCCACGCCCGAGGATCTGCGGGCCCTGCCCGCCGGTCCGGTGATCGTCGTCGGCGCCGGGTCGACCGGCATCGAGCTGGCGGCCGAACTGGCGGAGTCGCAGCGGGATTCGCGGGTCACGCTGCTGGGTTCGGAGGAGCCGGGCAGCTGGCTGTCGACCGCGGCCACCGAGCGCATCCGCACCACGCTGACCGGACTCGGCGTGCAGATCCGGGCAAGCGTCAAGGTCGCCGAGGTGCTGTCCGACGGTGTCCGCCTGGTGGACGGCACCGTGCTGTCCGCGGCGGCCGTCGTCTGGACCGCCGGTTTCACCGTGCCCGACCTGGCCCGCCGCGCGGGCCTCGCCGTCGACGAACAGGGCCGCATCCGCACCGACGCCACCCTGCGCTCGATCTCGCACCCCGACGTCTACGCCGCGGGCGACGCCGCGCTGATCGACGGCCCCGGCGACCGTCCCCTCCGGATGGCCTGCGCGACCGCCCTGCCCGCGGGCTCCTACGTCGCCACGGCGATCGTCGCCAGGGCGAGCGGCGCCGAGCCGAAGCCGATGACCTTCCGCTACCAGCTGCAGTGCATCAGCCTGGGCCGCCACGATGCCGTCATCCAGTTCCTCCACGCCGACGACAGCCCGGCCAACCGCGTCGTCCGTGGGCGCGCCGGTGCCTGGGTCAAGGAGCGGATCGTCCGGATCGCGGGCCGAGCGGCCGGCCTGCGCTGAGTGCTCCGACGAGTGACCCGATCCAGGGGACGACAGCGAGCACGCCGAGCACGAGCAGCCACGGCACCCGCCACCACCAGCGCAGATCCAGCTCGCTCGCGGCTGGTTCCGTGGTGAGCGGTCGAGCGGTCGACGACCACACCACGAACGCGTCCCCGATCGGCACCAGCCCGAAGGCGTACCGCTTGGAGCCGGGCAGATCCACCGGCAGCCCCAGCAGTTCGCCCTCGGCGCCGAGCGCGGCGGCCAGCTCGTGGTCACCGTTGACCCGGGCGGCCCCGAGTCCGACCACCGTGGCGGACAGGCTGATCCCGGCGACCAGCGGCCCCGAATCGACATCGCCCGGCTTGTCCACCCCGCGCGGGTACTCGCGCAGCGCGGGTCCGAAACCGCCAGGGTAGGTGAGGAACTGGTCGCGGAACAGGCGGTATTGGTCGCGGGCGAAGTCGGCGTCGAGTTCCGGTAGGAACCGCAGGATCACCGTCTGCGAGGTGGCCCGCGCACCGTCGAGCTGGGTGCCGTCCGGCGTGACGTCGTGCGGCAGCAGACCGGTGGCCGGGTCGAGGTGCGCCCGCGCCGCGGCGAGCCACCGGGTGGTCACCGTGCCGAATCGCTCGCCGAACAGCCTGTCGTGCAACCGCAGCGACGCGACCGCCACGGTGGAATCGACCGGCCACGCCTGCCCGTGATAGGCCTGCAGGAACGGTGTCTCCGCCGCCGCGAACGCCGCCGCGATCTCGGCACTGTGCGCTTCGAACCGCTGCACCTCGGCGGGATCGCCGGCATCGAGCGACAGGATCGCCCCGCGCAACCAGTTGGTCCACCCCGCCCAGAACACCCCGTACGCGGGCCGCAGTGCCGGGCTGAACACCGCCCGCCCGTCGGCCGACTCCACTCGTTGCAGCGCCCAGCGGGATTCGCGCAACGCCTGCTCACGCAGACCCGGATCGATGCGCGCGGCCTGCACCCACGACAGCCCGTAGAGCGCGTTCAGGAAGAAGTGCCCCTCCGGAAACTGGCTCTGCGCGGCGACATCCGCCCCGTCGTCGAGCGCGTCCCGGAGGAATGCCAGCTGACGCTCGGTCGACCCGGGCTGCGCGTCGATGCCCGGCTGCGGCCACAGGAACCGGCCGAGGCCGATCACACAGGCCAGTGTCACGACGATCCCCACGATGCGCAGCGCCCACCGGGCCGTGCGCCGAAATCTCCCCATGCGGACATGGTGCCATCGACATGTCGTCAACCAATGGTTGACGCCAGCGGATCGTCAACTTAGAGTTGACGCATGAGCACTTCGAACATTCGCCTCGACGACCTGATCGACGGCATCAAGAAGGCCCGTCCCGACAACGTTCTCGACCAGCTCTCCGACGCCGTGGTGGCCGCGGGCCATCTCGGCGAGGTGGCCGATCACCTCATCGGCCACTTCGTCGACCAGGCCCGCCGCTCCGGCGCCTCCTGGACCGACATCGGCGTCAGCATGGGCGTCAGCAAGCAGGCTGCCCAGAAGCGCTTCGTCCCCAAGCGGCCCGGTGACGCGGCGGCCATGGACCCGCAGGCCGGGTTCGCCAAGTTCACCGACCGGGCGCGGCAGGTCGTGGTCGGCTCCCAGGAATCGGCCAGGTCCGCGGGCAACAACCAGATCACCCTCGGCCACCTCATTCTCGGTCTGATCGATCAGTCCGAAGGGCTGGCGGCCAAGGAGATCGTGGCCAGGGGCGTGAGTTTGGACGCGGTCCGCGCGGCGGCCCTCGCCGCGCTGCCGCCCGCGACCGACGACATCCCCGCGCTCATCCCGTTCGACGGTGACACCAAGAAGGCGCTGGAGCTGACCTTTCGCGAAGCGCTGCGCCTCGGTCACAACTACATCGGCACCGAGCACATCCTGCTCGCGCTGCTCGAGCAGGAGAACGGCACGGGCGTGCTCAGCGGCCTCGGCCTGGACAAGGCTGTGGTAGAAGCCGAGCTCGTCGAGCTGCTGAACCAGTTCCTGGCCGCGGCGGAGTACGAGTCCTGAGGCGGCGGACGCGCCCGGCGCGGTCCTCCCGTCGGGCGCGACCTTGCACTCTCACTACCCGAGTGCTAAAAATGGCTTTGGCACTCACGTCTGTTGAGTGCCAGGTCGGGACGGTGAGATCGGGATCCATCGACACCCTCGGTCGTCCGTCGCGGGCACCGCACCTGGCCAGCGTACTTTGGGGCGATCCAACCTGTGGTCGTCTCGTGTGTCAGCCATAGACATGTGGAGGATCTCAACGCAATGGCCAAGACAATTGCGTACGACGAAGAGGCCCGTCGCGGTCTCGAGCGGGGTCTGAACGCCCTCGCCGACGCTGTCAAGGTGACGCTGGGCCCGAAGGGTCGCAACGTCGTGCTCGAGAAGAAGTGGGGCGCCCCCACGATCACCAACGATGGTGTGTCCATCGCCAAGGAGATCGACCTCGAGGACCCGTACGAGAAGATCGGCGCCGAGCTGGTCAAGGAAGTCGCCAAGAAGACGGATGACGTCGCCGGCGACGGTACGACCACCGCCACCGTGCTCGCCCAGGCGCTCGTGCGTGAGGGCCTGCGCAACGTCGCGGCCGGCGCCAACCCGCTGGGCCTGAAGCGCGGCATCGAGAAGGCCGTCGAGGCCGTCACCGCCAAGCTGCTCGACACCGCCAAGGAGGTCGAGACCAAGGAGCAGATCGCTGCCACCGCCGGTATCTCGGCCGGCGACGCGTCCATCGGTGAGCTCATCGCCGAGGCCATGGACAAGGTCGGCAAGGAAGGCGTCATCACCGTCGAGGAGAGCAACACCTTCGGTCTCCAGCTGGAGCTCACCGAGGGCATGCGCTTCGACAAGGGCTACATCTCCGGTTACTTCGTGACCGACCCCGAGCGTCAGGAAGCGGTCCTCGAGGACCCGTACATCCTGCTGGTGTCGTCGAAGATCTCGACCGTCAAGGACCTGCTGCCGCTGCTGGAGAAGGTCATCCAGGCCGGCAAGCCGCTGCTGATCATCGCCGAGGACGTCGAGGGCGAGGCCCTGTCGACCCTGGTCGTGAACAAGATCCGTGGCACCTTCAAGTCCGTCGCCGTCAAGGCCCCGGGCTTCGGTGACCGTCGCAAGGCGCAGCTCGCCGACATCGCCATCCTGACCGGTGGCGAGGTCATCAGCGAAGAGGTCGGCCTCTCCCTGGAGACCGCCGGTCTGGAGCTGCTGGGCCAGGCCCGCAAGGTCGTCGTCACCAAGGACGAGACCACCATCGTCGAGGGCGCGGGCGACGCGGAGGCCATCAAGGGCCGCGTGGCGCAGATCCGCACCGAGATCGAGAACTCGGACTCGGACTACGACCGTGAGAAGCTGCAGGAGCGCCTGGCCAAGCTGGCCGGCGGTGTCGCGGTGATCAAGGCCGGTGCCGCCACCGAGGTCGAGCTCAAGGAGCGCAAGCACCGCATCGAAGATGCCGTGCGCAACGCCAAGGCTGCCGTCGAAGAGGGCATCGTCGCCGGTGGTGGCGTGGCCCTGCTCCAGGCCGCCCCCGCGCTGGACGGCTTCAGCGGCCTGTCGGCCGACGAGGCCACCGGTGTCAACATCGTGCGTGTCGCGCTGTCGGCCCCGCTGAAGCAGATCGCCTTCAACGCCGGCCTCGAGCCCGGCGTCGTCGCCGAGAAGGTCTCCAACCTCCCCGAGGGCGAAGGCCTGAACGCCGACTCCGGCGTCTACGAGAACCTGCTGGCCGCCGGCGTTGCCGACCCGGTCAAGGTCACCCGTTCGGCCCTGCAGAACGCGGCCTCCATCGCGGCCCTGTTCCTCACCACCGAGGCCGTCGTCGCCGACAAGCCGGAGAAGGCCGCCCCCGCGGGCGACCCGACCGGCGGCATGGGCGGCATGGACTTCTGATCCCCCCGGATCACTAGTTCCCGCAAGTCACGAAGGCCGGTCCACCGCTCGGTGGGCCGGCCTTCGGTGCTGTAACGGACCTGCTTGACCGTTACGCTCTGTCGATTCACACTGGGTGTATGACATCTGTACGACAAGCTGCCGAAGTGGCGGCGACCCGCAAGCGGATGGCCGAGAAGAAGCGGGGGGCCACCCGCCGGGAAACGGCGAGTTCGCTCGGCCCCAGCCGTCTGGCGCAGGTCCGACTGCGCGCCGACGAGGTCGCGGCCTTGCAGGAGGTTATGCGGACCCTGCACATCGGCTCGACCTCGGATGCGCTGCGGGAAGGTCTGCGGCTCCTTGCTCGGGAGGCCGCCGAGGTCGGCGCGGCCGAGGAAATTCGTGCCTTCTACGCAAGCAGGCCTGCCCCGCTACCCGAGGGCGTTGTCGAGCCGGATGCGGACGAGTTGGCCGCCGTGGACGAGATGCAGTGGTAACCGCGGGAACCGCGCTCAGGGGTGAGGTCTGGTCCTGCGCTCTGCCTTCGCCGGTGGGTCCCCACCCTGTTGTCGTCTTGACTGTCAATCGGATCGCCGAACCGCTGGCTGCCGTAACCGTCGCGCTGATCACCGGAACCTCCGGCCCCGGGGTCACGCACGTTCCGGTCGGCTCGGATTCCGGATTGACCAAATACGCGGAGTCCTACGTGAATTGTGCAGATCTGCACACGGTGGCGAAGCCGCGCCTGCGGCGCAAACTCGGGGTGCTCGCGCCGACCGAGCTACGCCGGGTGGAGAGCTCGGTCCGCCTGATTCTCGGACTGCAACCGTGAACCCGGCGGCCGCGCACTAGCCCACCGGGGTCAAACGCAGGCGTTCCGCGAGTTCGTTGAAGATGTAGAAGTTGGGGATGGTGCTGACGGGGGTCAGGGAGATCCACATGCCGGCGAGTTTGATGCGGATGTGGCCGCTGCGGGCGTCGATGAGCTGGATGTTCTCCCAGGGGAAGGCCTCGCCGTTGTAGGTGAGGGCGTCGAGGGAGAGGGCGAGCTCGCCGAAGGCGACGGTGTCGCCGTTGTCGATGGCGGTGACGGCGGCGGGGAGTTGGGTTGCGGTGACGGCGGATTGGATGGCACGGGCCCATTCGCGTGCGCGGGCGAAGCCTTCCTCGTCGACGGTGGCCTCGACGCCACCGGGGCCGCTGAGCTCCAGGTAGTACGACACCGGCATGGTGTCGTGGAACGGGATCATCTGCTGGCGGACTTCGGTGCTGTCCCAGCGGAATCCGGCGACGCGCTGGCCGGAGCGGTAGACGGTGACGCCGTGGTCGAACAGGTCGATGCGGGCGGCGCGGTTCTGCCGGTTGAGGATTCCGCGGCGGAACGCCAGCAGCACCGGGACCGCGGCGATCGTCAGCAGCGCGACGCCACCCTGCCAGGCGCCGACAGCCGTGCAGATGACGCCGATGGTGGCGATGCTCCCCGCGACGATGCCGCAGCCGCGCACGAACGTGTCATCGGCCGGGGTCGCGAGGAAGGTGTCACGGTGCGCGCCGAGGTGCTGATACTCCGCCATCAGGTGTATCAGCTGGGTCAACGGCACGGTATGCCGGGCTTCGGCTACGTCCTCCGCCCTGTTCGGAGTGATCACTCGTCCCTCCATGAGGCGTTTTCATCCGCGGCGAAGCGTATTCGACGAGGCCGAATACCGCCACTGGTGCATCGACAATCGTCGCCTCGATCCCGAAATCGGCTGCTACGCGGGGTGAACGCGCTGTCAATCCGACTGATTCGGCGCTGCCGGATCGAGCAGCCGGAGCAGCACGGCGTCGACCAGTTCGTCGGTGGCGGGCAGCGTGCCCGGCGCGACCCTGGCCAGCTGATTGAACCCGTGATAGATGCTGACGGCGACTGCCGCGCGGGTGGCCGCCTGCGGATCGGGCACCCCGAGCAGCCGCAATTGCGCGGCGACGTAGGCGATCCGGCGTTCGGCGACCCGGCGCATCGCGGCGGCGACGGCGGGCTGATCCACCGAAGCGAGCAGCGCGAGATCTTCCCTGCCGTGCGCGGCGTAGTCGATGACATGGGTGAACAGCTGCTGCAATCGTTCGGCGGGCCCCGGCAATCGATCGAGCTCGTCGATGACGTCCTGCGTGCCGCGCCGCTCCCACTGCGCGAGAACGGCGTCGACCAGCGCGGCCCGGTCCTTGAAGTGCCAGTAGAAGCTGCCCTTGGTCGCGCCGAGGCGCTTCGCCAGCGGCTCGACCGCGACCGCGGCCAGGCCGCCCTCGCCGAGGGCTGCGAGCGCGGCCCGTGCCCAGTCGTCGGCGGTGAGCCGGCGCCCCGCCGACTTCGCGTTCTCCTCTTGCGGCATTCACATACGCTACCGTATGGTCGAATCCATACGGGACAGTATGGAGGTTGACCATGCCGATCGTCACCGCGGCGCCGCTGGCCGAGGCGGCCATCCCCGACCCCGACTACGCCGATGCCTACTCCGTCGACGTGCCGCCCGGCGCCACCACCGACCCGGCGGCCTGGACCCGGGCGATCTTCGGCCGCAGCGCCTTTCCCGAGCGGGCGGTGTCGGACACCGAACACCTCACCGGCCAGGCCATGCCGATGCTCGACTTCGTCGCCTCGGTGCGCGTGGTCGACGGGCGCGTCACTCTCACCACGCTGGTGCGTTACCGGAATCGGCTGGGCCGGGTGTATTTCACGATCGTCGGCATCGCACACCGCAGGCTGGTCCCGCGCATGATGGCGCGTGCCGAGCGAAGGATGCGTGATGCGCGCCGCCGCGACGGATCGTGACGCTGACTGAACGGTGTGGGGATCGAACCGATCGGTCTCGATAGTCTGGACGGGTGCTGTTTCTGGACGAAGGCCCACGCACCGGCCCCGCGATCGTGTTCCTGCACGGCATCCCCGGCTCGGTCGACTGGTTC
This sequence comes from Nocardia sp. NPDC058244, assembly GCF_042882065.1. Classification (NCBI taxonomy): domain Bacteria; kingdom Bacillati; phylum Actinomycetota; class Actinomycetes; order Mycobacteriales; family Nocardiaceae; genus Nocardia; species Nocardia sp. NPDC058244. The sequence goes on from NZ_JBHVWX010000001.1 coordinate 566,264, forward strand.
GCGGCGGTCGCCGAGCGGCTGGCGGCCGAGTACCGGGTGATCCGGGTGGACGTCCACGATCAGGGCGCGGACTCCGGTGATTTCGCGGCCACCGCCCGGGCCGCGCCGGTCGTCGAACTCCTCGACGAACTCGACCTCGCGCGGGTCACGGTGGTCGGGCACTCCTTCGGCGCCGAGATCGCCCTGGAACTCGCTGCTGTCTCGCCCCGGGTGGCCAGGGTGGTGGTGGTCGGGCAGGCGCCGGACTACCGCATCGCCGCGATCCCGTCGGCGGCCGCATGGGTGGTCCGCCCGTGGACGGTCCGGCTGGCGCAGCGCTGGACACCGGCCCTGGTGGTCCGGCTGGCGAACCGGACCGCGTTCGCGCCGCGCTTCCGCTACGACTCCGCGCCCGGCCTGGCCGACGCGGTGGTGCGCGACTTCCGCGCGGCCGTGCCCGCCGGCCTGGCCTACGCCGCGGGTCCCCGGGGCGACGACCTCGCCGCGCGTCCCCTCGACGCTCGGGCAGCCGCCCTCGACCTGCCGGTCCTGGCGATCCACGGCCGCCACGACCACCTCTACGACAGCACCGCCACCCTGGACCGCTACGCGGCGGCGGGCGCGCGCACCCACCTGGTCGAACACGCAGGGCACTCCCCGCAGGTCGAGCAGCCGGACGAATTCGTCGCGGTACTGCGGGAATTCGTCGCCGAGACCTGATCAGAACCCGTCGACCGCCGTCACCACGAAGGTCCCCGGCGTCCCTGTGTCGCCCAGCGGTCCGCCCTTGTCGAACTGTGACGACACGACCAGCGCCCGATCGCCGACGTGCGCCATGGTGGTGGGGACAGCCAGTGCGGGATCGTGGAATTCGGCGACTCGCGTCGCGGTGGCACCGTGGTCGGCGACGGTCCACCGGCTGAGGGTGTTCTCGGTGTTGTGGACCACCCACAGGGTGCCGTCGCGCAGTTCCATGCCGTCGCCGTGGCGCACATCGCCACCGGTCAGCGCGACCTTGCGGATCGGCTCGGCGCCGCTCGGATCGATCCGGTACAGCTCGCCCGCCGACATCGCGACGACCAGCAGGTACCCGTCCGCCGGATCGGCGACGATCCCGTTCAGCTCGAAGACCTGTGGATCGCGCGGACCGAGTACCGGGCTCAGGTCGTAACCGATCTCCAAGTCCCCGCTGCCCTTTGACACCCGGTCCGGGCCCACCCGGTAGACGACATTGCGCACGCTGTCGGTCAGGTAGGCGCTGCCGTCGGCGCCGAAGTCGAGATCGTTGACGAATCGTGGCGCGCTGTCCGGCACCGCGAACGAGGCCAGCAGTGCACGCGACCCGGTGTCGTACACGGCGACACCGGCGCTCGAATCGATCACCCACAGCCTGCCGTCCCGGTCGACCCGCAGGCCGTTGGTGGTCTTGCGGCCGTCGGCGCCCGGGGGCAGGAACACCTCCGCTCGCGTCGCGCCCGGGGCGGCGCGATAGACGGCCCCGTCGGCGAACGAGCCCACATAGCTGTCGCCGGAGCGCGCGTCCACCGCGATGCCCTCGGGATAGACGGCGCTGCCGGGCAGCTCGTAAGCGGTGCTCAGCCGGGGTGTGGCGGCGGTGCCGCACGCGGTGACGGACAGGCAGGCGACGGCCAGGGCGAGGGTGGCGCTGGTCCTGATCATGATGAAGCCTCTCAGTGATGTAATGCCAGACATCAAGTGATAGGCAGGAATGTAAGTTAGAGTTCTAATGATCGTCAAGGGCATTACGAGATGATGGGCGGATAGCATGCACCCATGACGTCCATGCCCGCCGCCGAGAGGCTCGGCACGTATATCAAGCGCGCCGAGCAGTCCCTGATCGCGGCGAAGACCGCCGCGCTGAAGCCGGCCGGGCTGACCGTTCCGCAGTACAGCGCCCTGCTGCACCTGGCCGAGAACCCCGGCATCTCCGCCGCGGCGCTGGCCCGGCTGGCCGGGGTGACGCCGCCGACCATGAACACCGTGCTGACCAACCTCCAGGACCGCGGCCTGGTCGAGCGGACACCGCACGAATGGCACAGGAACGTGCTGGAGACCCGGCTGACCGAAGCGGGCCGGGAGGTGACCGCGGCCGCCGACGTCCGCGCCGTCGCGGTGGAACGCGACCTCGCCGCGCGGTTCACCGCCGCGGAACTGGCCGCGGTCACGGCCCTGCTCACCCGCACGGCGGAGGCGCTCGACGAGATCCGCGCCGACCTCTGACCCCGTGAACGACGAAGAGCCCGCCGGATCATCCGGCGGGCTCTCGGGTGTCGTGCGGGTCAGCGCTCCGCGGCGGCCTTGACCTTGCTCAGCGTCTCCCGCATCCCGGCGACCAGGTCGGCCTCGAACTTCTGCTCGCCGCCCATCGCCACCTTGATGGTCCCGCGCAGCCAGCCGGGCAGGCCCTTGGCGTCGACGGTGCGGGTCTCCACCACCCGGGTGCCGGTGGCGGTGGGCACGAGGTCGTAGCGCCACACCGTGCGGTTCTCGTTCATCCGGAACGCGAAGGACTTGTTCGGCTCGAAGGTCACGATGCGCGAGGTGGTCGGGTAGATCTTCCAGCCGACCTTGTTGACGTTGACGGTGAACGCGCCGTCACGGACCCCGCCGAGGGCGATCATCTTGAGCGTCGTCGGGCTGAGTTCGGAGACGCGGCGCAGGTCGGCCAGGATCGACCACACTTTCTCCGGCGCTGCGGCGATGTCGATGCTGGCTTCGAGATTGTTCGGCAACGGTGCCTCCGGGATGGGTGTGACGGTCTGTCACGCACAGCATAGGCATCGTCGACCTGGGGATCCTCCGCCCCCGGTCGGATTTTTCGCAGCCTGGTCGCAACGCTGGTCAAAAGGTTTGGGGCCGAATAATTTTCGTTCCACGGTCACGAGTTCCAGCTTCGAGCCCCGGCTTGCTGGGCGGCAACCCTCCATCGGCGGCGGGGTGCTCCGGGTGACGACCGGATGGCGGGGGAGTTCCTCCCTGTCGTAAGCGTCCTTCTGGAGGGTCCATCCATGTCTGTAGTCCAACTCGACTCCACCACCCGTGCCGAGGAAACGGTCGCGACCACGTTCGTCGTGGTGGCCGACCGGTTCCTCGGCATCTCCGCGGATGAGCGGGTGCACACCGTGTCGGGCCTGGTCGCCCAGCTGCGCGGCGGTCGACTGACCGATCGGGAGTTGACGGTGCACCTGGGGCAGGGCATCACCCGGCACGATCTCGACTATCTCGAGCACGTCGCGAAGACCTCGGGCGCCGGGCTGCGGGTGATCGGCGAGATCGCCGAACCCGCCCGCAGGCATCACGTGCACAAGTACCAGCACTCCAATGTGCTGCTGGCGGGGCTGACCAGGGAGCAGGAGCACGTCTTCCACGCCGATCTGCGCCTGGACAGCGATAACGAACTGCTGCTCGACCATCAGACCGGCGAGCACGTGCAGGGCATCGTGGTGATCGAGGCGGTGCGCCAGCTGTTCCTGGCCGCCTTCGAACTCGAATACGGCGTGCGCAACCCGCGCGAGCACTTCTACATCGTGTGGAACAACGTGGACCTGCGGTTCACCTCGTTCCTGTTCCCGCTGCCCGCGACCCTGCACGCCCGGTTGACCCCGGTCTCGCTGGACGATCCCGGCAAGTTGCGGTTCGTCATCGAGACCGAGGTCCGCCAGTTCGGCAAGACCGTGGCCGACGCGCGCATCGAGTTCACCGCGCTGCCCAACGAGCGCATCGCGCGGATCGAGCGCGCCAAGGCCGCCGAGGCGGTCACCGCGCACCTCGCGGAGTCGGCATGAGCGCGGGCGCGGCGTTCTTCGACGTCGACGAAACGCTGATCACCGTCAAGAGCATGTTCGCGTTCCTGCGGCACTGGCTCGCCGAGCACGGTGACGACGGCAGCGAGTACACGCGCGTCACCGACGAGATCAAGGAGCGCGCGGACGCCGGTACGCCACGCGAGGAGATCAACCGGCACTATTACCGGCTCTTCCGCGGCGTGGCCTACACCGCGCTGGCGGAATCGGGGCAGCGCTGGTTCGACGCGTACGCGGCCGCGGGCGGCGCCTTCTATCTCGACACCCTGGAAGCGCTGCGCGCGCACCGGGAATCGGGCGTGCGCACCGTGCTGGTGTCCGGCTCGTTCGCGCCCGCGATCGCCCCGGTGGCCGCGGCGGTGGGCGCCGATCACCTCATCGCGACCGAACCGGTGCTCGACGAGCGCGGTGCGCTGACCGGCGAGGTGTTGCGCCCCATGATCGGCGAAGCCAAAGGCGAAGCGGTGGTGGCGTTCCTGCGCGAGCACGGCATCAGCACCGACGACACCTGGGGCTACGGCGATCACGGCACCGACCTGCCGTTCCTCTGGATCGTCGCGCACCCCTTCCGGCGCGGCGACGACCCGCACCTGCTGGCCGCCGCGACCGCGGCCTGGGGCTCGCTCGGTGACCGGGTCGGGGACGTCGACGGCACCGCACTGTCCGACGATCGAAAGGTGGTGTCCGCGTGGTGAAACGGATCTACGACCTGACCCCGACGACGCAGGGTCCGCTGTACCCGCCCAGCGAGATCGTGGACGCCGACGGCGACTTCCTCGTCGTCGGTTTCCTGAACGAGGCTGGGCCCGACGGCAGCGTCACGCGGCGCTGGGGCCGGGCCGTCGTCGCGGCCGACACACCGCTGCCCGCGTTCGGCGAGAACCTGCCGTACCGGGTGATTCGCGAACTCCCCGAGCAACTTTCGGACACCGACGCGAATCTGGTGCTGCACACCTTGCCGCTGCCGCTGCCCGCGCACAACTACCCGATGGTGTTCGCGCCCGATCAGCTCCCGAACGCCGGGTCGGTGGTGCGCCCGAGCTACCCCTTCCACGAGGTCCCGATCCCGGACCTGCGTGCCGAGGACGGACGCAAACTGACCGAGCCGGTGACCCTCGGGCGCTGGCTGGAAGCCCGTGGCACGGTGGAGGTCTCGGTCGCCGACGACGAACGGCACGGCGAATTCCATTTCGAGCTGGCGGGATTGATCCCCGACTCGCTCTACACCGTCATGTCCCTGCGCTCGGGCGATCTGAATCCCGCCGCCCCCACCCGGCCCGGCCCGCTCGGTGTCCCCAATGTCTTCGTCACGGCCGCCGACGGCACCGCCACCTACCGGGCGACCCTGCCCAGTCCCTTCCCCGACCCGTCGACGCCGGGTGCCAACCGCGTCATCAGCGTGGTCGTCCTCTGGCAGAGCTACCAGCAGAACTACGGCGGCGCCATCGGCCACTTCGGCCTCGGCGGCGACATCCACGCCCAGCTCAAACTCCCCACCCCCACCTTCGAGGAGTTCCGCACCCGACCCTGACCGGTGTGAAGGCGTCGCCGGCCGGCGCCTTCACCCCACCCAGCCCGGCAGCGCCTCCCTGGCCGCCAACCAGTCCGTCGGCACCCCGCCCGGTGTGCCGATCCCCGTGCGCGCGGCCACGATTCCGCCGACGATCGCCGCGGTGGTATCCGCGTCACCACCGGCTTCGACGCACGCGGTGATCGCGGCCGGATAGTCGTCGAGGTGGCTCGCCGCCACCCACAATGTGAACGGCACCGTGTCCTGTGCGCTCACCTGCGCGCCGTTGCCCAGCTCGTACGCGGCCTCGGCGACCGACCGTCCGAGTAGTTCCCCGGCGCGCCGCACCCCACTCGCCGTCCGCCCCGGAACCAGGTACGGCTCGACCGCCGCCAGGAGTTCCTCCGGCGCGCGGTCCGTTCCGCGACTCGCCGCCGCCCAGCTCGCGGCCACCGCGACAGCCATCGCACCCACGATCGCCTCCGGGTGCCGATGCGTCACCTCGCCCGCCGACGCCGCCTCCACCGCCGCCCGATCGAGGTCACCGGCGAAATACGCTCCGAGCAGCCCCACCCGCATCGCCGCACCGTTCCCCCACGACCCCCGCCCGTCGAACAGCGCCCCCGCCGCCTCCGACCACGGCCGACCATCCCGAATCTGATGCAGCACAGCTACGGTCCCGCCGCTGTACCCCCGATACGGTTCACACCGATCGGCGAACACGGCCGCCAGCGCATCCCGATCGATCCGCCCCCGCGCCCGGATCTCGGTGAACACCGAACACGCCATCTCGGTGTCATCGGTCCACTCCCACGGCCCAGCGGGCACCCGCCCACTCATCAGCTCAGCCACCGACCGCCCGGGCACAAAGAACTGCGCCCCCAACGCATCCCCCACCGACAACCCATCGAGGCTGTCCCGAGCACTATCAATATCCCGCATCATGTGCGGGCCATCCTGCCACCAAGGTAGTGGTCATTGCAACCATAACGATGATCGCCCACCTACCCGCCGAATTGGCGTTGCAGCGCGACGCCGGGACTTGTGATGATCGACCGCATGACGATGGGGCGGGATGAGGCACTGGTCGAGTTGCATCGGTCGTTGGATGCGCGGTACCGGCCGGAGAGTGTGGCGCGGCTCGCGTTGTACTGCCTGAAACGGGATCTGCGCAGTGAGGAGCACACTCGGCTGGCCGGGGTCGCGGAGGCGGCGCGGCGATGGGACGGATTGAGTTCCATGACCGAGGATTTCGCGCGTCCGGTCGGTGGCGTGCACCAGGTCGCGGCGACCAGCAGGCTCTTCGATGTCACCGCGGAGGTCGATGCCGACACCCCGGCCTCGCTCCTGGCCTTCGCCGAGTCGATCGGTGCCGAGATCGGGTTCGACCCGCGACGCACCGACTTCCTGGCCGATCGGCTCAACCGGCAGCAGCGTGCGGACGCGGGCATGGACGTCTCCAAGCGGCAGTACAACCGCCGATTCCGGGCGCTGACCAGGCTGACCGCCAAGGCGGCGAAGCTGGCGGCCGAGCAGCGCAAGAGGCAGCTCGCGGTGCGAGCGCGCGCCGGGTTCGCCGCGGAACTCACGCTCGACCGGTTCCGGGCCGACCCGAACGCGGCCTGCTTCGTCGCCTACTACACGGCCAAGCGCAAGCTCCGCCGGGAGTTCACTCTCTCCGGGCGGGAGAATCCGTTCGACGAGATCGCCGAGCTGTTGTTCGCGCGCTGCCGACGGGAGGACGACACCGACTGGTGGATGATCGCCCAGGCCTACGCGACGCCGGAGGTGCTCGATCACCTCACCGACGAACAGCGGGGCATGCTGGTCGGCCGGTGGTCCGCCGTGCTCCGCGCGACGGCCGAGATGCTCGAAAAGGTCTGGAACTCCAGCGAATTCGACCGGCAGGGCATGGTGGTGCGCCGCGGCAACGACTCCTCGACCTGGAATCTGCTGTGCGGTGCCTACAACGCGGCCCGCGCCGCCTGGCTGTCCTGCCTCGCGGCGAGTGGCGCCACCGATCTACTGGACACCGTCTGTCCCGGCAAAGCGATGATGCTGATCGCGGGAGATCTGGCGGCGTGGCACAGTGCGGCCGGATCCGGCCCGCACCCGGATACCCGGGTCTGGGCGGCGTTGCCACTGCCGTGGGAGGTGCTCGCGGGCCGGGCCGCCTGCACCGCGGCCGACGTCCGCACGGCCTGCGCGGCCGCCGCGGTCGATCCGGAGCGTGGCGGCTGGACGGCGCCGAAACCACCGGGCCGGGTCGGCACCTTCCGCCCGACGCCGGAGCTGGTGCATGGCGTCGAAGTCGCGGATCCGCTGTGGGCCATGCTGCTTCGCAGCGCAGGCGCGTTCAGCGGCAAGCCGGTCAAGGCCGGCTACGCCGCCGAACTGTCCGCGGAATCCGGTGGACACCCGCACCTCTGATGGGGCACGATCGCGGAGCTGTCGTAGCTCAGCGGTAGAGCACCCGGCTCCTAACCGGGCGGACGCCGGTTCGAGCCCGGTCGACAGCACAGGCGGAGGTCTCGTCGTAGCTCAGTGGTAGAGCGCCCGGCTCGGACCGGGTGGACGCCGGTTCGAGCCCGGTCGGCGAGACTCCGCCGCTACTCCGGGTGGTCGGTGTCCTCGTCGGTGTAGGTGAAGTCCTCGATGGTCCAGGGGTCGATGGGGTGGTCGCGCCAGGCGAGTTTGGCTGGGGGGAGGGCGGCCAGTTCGAGGACGGACGAGTCGGTGTCGGTGACGTGCTGGATGGGGAGGACGGTGGCGGTGTCGGCGGCGAGGGGAGCGTCGGAGCCGTCGCCGATGATCCATTCGCCGTCGGGGTCGCGGACGACGACCAGGGCGGGGCGTTCGCCGGTGGCGACGGTGTTGTAGACGAAGGCGGTGAGGTCGGCGGGGAAGGCGAGACCGTAGGACGCCGGGGGCGGGTCGCTGGGGTTGCGGTCGGCGAGTGCCGGTGTGGCGGTGCGCCATTGCTCGGTGGCCGCGCCGATGTCGTAGATCCACAGGCCGTCGGCGTGGCCTTGAGCGAGAGTGGCTTTGGTCTCCTCGAGGTCGCTGTGCGCGGGGACGTTCAGGGCGACCAGGCCGGTGCCGCTGCCCTCGCCCTCGACGCCGAGCGGTTCGAAGGCGTCGAGCACGGCTTGACGGACCTCGGCGCGCAGACAACCCTCGGCCGGGATGACCCGGATCGTGCAGTTCCCCGACGGCTCGAGCACGTCACCGGCCCACAGCACACCCTCGTCGTCCGCCGCGACCGCGACCACATCGCCGAGCGCGACGGCCCGTGCGTGAAAAGGGATGTTGTCCAGCCGAACCCGCCGCTCGTCGAGCCGCACCGCCCACATCCGCTCCGTGCTGAACGCGTGCCAGCCCGCGGGGTCCTCCGGCAGCCGGAACACCACCCGCACGTAGTCGGTGTCGTCGTCCTCGTTCGCGGTCATGCGGGAGAGCATGCCAGGGGGCGGCGCCTATTTCTGGAGGAGGTCGGCGCGCAGGGCGGCGTGCAGCGGACGCAGCGCGTCGACGGCGTGCCTGCCCCAGTGCGCGATGAAGGACAGCCGCCACTCGAATACCACGTCACGCCAATCCGATCCGGTGTCGAGCGCGTCGAGACCGTGGCGCAGGTCGCGCCAGATGTCGGTCAGGTCGTCGGCCAGTGAGCCCGCGCTCACCGGAGCTTCGGTGGTCAGGTCGAGATTCGACCAGTAGTGGTCGGTGCGGCCGAGGACTTCCCCCAGCCGCTCGAACCGCTCGAACCACCGCTCGCGGCTGATGAAATCCGGCACCGCGGTCGAGGTCGGTTCCACCTGCGGTAGCGCGCACCCGGCGGCGACGAGCCCGGCCAGCACCGGCACGAGCACTCGTGCCAGTGCCGCCGGCGCCCATTCGCCGCCGAGCCCCTCGACGACCGCGCAGTACTCGCGCGCCGATCCGACGAACGTCTCGACTTCCGGCGGCTTCTCGCTCATCCGGTAAGGATGGTTCGCCCGCCCGACCTCGGCAAGTCCCCTCAGCCGCCACGTACACGCGTAGCGGCGAAGGCCGCCGCCGCGCCGCCGACGCCGAGCGCGGCGATGGCGAGCGCGACCGCCGCGTAGCCCGCGCCGGCGACCAGATTGGCCACCTGCGGACCCGCGCTCGCCCCGACGAACAGGGCGAAGGTGTACAGCGCGGTGGCCGCGCCCCTGGCCTCGCCCGCGTGCGCGGCGATCGCCTGCACGGCGGCGGGCGCGGCGATCGCGACCGCCGCGACGAAGACGAAAAGCCACGCGCCGACCCAGAGCCCGCCCAGCGGCACGGCGGTGATCGCGGCGGCGAGACCGGCCGCGCCGAGAGCGGTGATCAGCCGGAGTTCCGGATCGATCCGCGCCAGCCTGCTCGCCAGCACGGGGACGGCGATCATGGCCGGGAGGGCGCAGGCCCGCAGGGCGAGCAGTGCCGTGTTATCGGTGCCGACGCCGTCGGGCGGGGACAGCTGGATCCCGGTGTAGAGGCCGACGAACGAACCGAGCACGGCCAGACAGCTCAGATAGAGCAGGGCGAGACGGGGCGTGCGCAGCAAGGTCGCGAAGGCGGCGCCGACCGAGCGCACCGACGCGCGCCCGCCCGCCCGCTGCCCGGGTTCCAGCACCAGCCACAAGACCACGGCCGAGACCGCGAACCCGAGCGCGCCCGCCACGAAGACCGCGCGCCAGCCGAACGCGCCGTCGACGAGTTGCGCCAGTACCTGCGCGATCACGCCGGCGCCGAGGAACGAGCTGGTCAGACAGGTGAGTGCGAAGACACGGCGATGCGGCGCGATCCGCTCGGCGAGGTAGGCGAAGGCCGCCGGTGCGAAGAAGGACGCGGTCGATCCCTGCACCACCCTGGCGGCGAGGCCGGCGCCGAGATTCGGCGCCGCGAGCACCAGCAGGGTGGACAGGGCGGTCGCCGCCAGGCCCCCGACGATCACCGGGCGGCGACCCCACTGGTCCGAGAGCGGACCGGTGACCAGGAATCCCGCCCCGTAGGCCAGCCCGAACGCAGTGGTGGTCCAGGTCGCCGCGGCGCGGGAGGTGCCCCACTCCGCGGCCAGGTCGTCCAGCACCGGCAACACCACGTAGAGCTGGCCGACGACGAGAATCCCGACGGCACAGATCGTCGCGACGGTCCGGCCGGTCGGTGCCCACCCCCGATCCGTCGACTCAGTAGTCGCCGGCGAGCTCACGCGCGCGTTCCTGAGCCGCGTCGAAGCCGACCTGCGGGTCCTCGGTGAGCACCGTGGGCGCGAAGCGGATCTCGGCCACGTCCTTCACCCCGACGAACCGCAGCCAGTCCTGCACGAACGGGGTCGCGAAGTCGTTGCCGAACTGGACCGGCACGCCCGGCTGGTGCACGCCGCTGGTGTAGACGGTGACGGCCCGCTTGCCCTCCAGCAGGCCGCTGTAGCCGACCTCGGGATCGAAGGCGAACGCCCAGCCCGGCTGGGTGACGATGTCGACGTACTGCTTGAGGATGTAGGGCACCCCGTGGTTCCAGATCGGGATGTTGAGGACGTAGAGATCGGCCGCGGCGAACCGGTCGAACACGGCGCGCGCCCGCTCCCAGGCCGCGACCTGTTCGGGCGTCTGCTCCGAGCCGGTGAATACGGCCAGTTTGGCGGCCGCGGCGTCGGTGCCGAATGCGGGCAGCCCCGCGTCGAACAGATCGAGGGTGTCGACTCGCAGACCGGAATCCCGCGTGGCGAGGGTTTCGATGAAAGTCTGCGCGATAGCGCGGGATTGGCTGAATTCACCGCGGGCGGAAGCGTTGATGTGCAGCAGAGTGGTCATGGGGAATAGCAGTACCGAGCCCGCCGGACGTCGACAATGATTTGTCGCAGGCTGCGCTGATCGCCACCGAAATCCGCCCGTGTTTTGTCTCGAGCTGATCGCAAATCGCCCGCCCGTCGATCGTCGCAGCTAGCGCCGTATCCGACTGTCCCGGAACGGCATCGACGACGACCGCGATCGCGGGAACAGCTCCTGACCTGCTGCTACATTTCCTCCCACGGTCACGAGTATCAGCACGTTCGAGCCCCGGCTCGCTGATCGGCAACCCTCGCTCGGCGGTGGGGTGCCCCGGGTGACGACCAGGCGCTCTCGACCGAGAGCGCAAGCGCCGAAGGGTTCTTTCGTGCGTTCGGCATGTTCGAAGGAAAATCAGCAATGAGTAAGTTCTCGATCGGCTCACGCCGTCGTTTCAAGATTGTCGCCGGCGCGCTGGCCGCGGTGACGGTGGCGGCCGCGGTGGTCGGTTGCGGTGATTCCGGCAAGGGCGAATCCGTCGATGGTCCGGTGTATTTCGGCGTCTCCGGGCCGCGGACCGGTCCGTCGGCGGAGTACGGGCGGCTGTGGCAGCAGGGCTTCGAGCTCGCGCTCGACGAGATCAACGCCGCGGGTGGCATCAACGGCCGCAAGGTCGAATTGAAGTGGGAGGATTCGCAGTCCGATCCCAAGCAGACGGTGCCCATCGCCACCAAGTTCGTCGACGACTCCTCGATCATCGCCGAGCTCGGCGACTTCTCCTCCCCGGCCTCGATCGCCGCGTCGCCGATCTACAACCGCGGCAAGCTCGTCCAGTACGGATTCACCAACTCCGCGGTCGACTTCACCAAGGCGGGCGATTACTCGTGGAGCCCGTCGATCACCCTCGATGTGTTCCAGGAACGCAATGCCGAATGGGTGTCGAAGAAGGCCAAGAAGGTCTCGGTCGTCTACCTCGAAACCGACTGGGGTAAGCAGGCTTTCCAGTTCTTCGAGAAGTTCGCCAAGCAGAAGGGCGTGGAGATCGTCTACTCCTCGCCGATCCTGCCCGACTCCACCGATGTGAAGCCGATCCTGATCAAGGGCCGCGAGGCAGGCCCGGACGCGGTCGTGCACCTCGGCTACGGCCCCGACGGCGCGCTGGTGGTCAAGCAGCTGCGTGATGTGGGCTTCACCGGTCAGTTCTTCGGTGGCCAGAACACCCCGCAGTTCATCTCGCTGGCCGGTGCGGCCGCCGAGGGCGACATCGTCAACGGCATCTTCAGCCCGGCCGACCCGGACCCGAAGATCCAGGACTTCGTCACCAAGTTCCGCAAGAAGTTCAACACCGATCCGGGCGACTTCAACGTCTACGCCTACGACGCGCTGAACGTGGTGGTGCAGGCGGCCAAGAAGGGCGGCGCCACCCGCCAGGGTGTCCTCGACGGCCTGAAGACCGAGCAGAACTTCACCGGAATCGGCCTCGGCACCTTCGCCTTCGACCAGGAAACGCGTCGCCCGAAGGGCGTGACGCCGCGTGAGCTGGTGCTGAAGGAAGGCAAGTTCGTGCCGACCGGCAACCGCTGATGTTCGACACACTGATCGCGGGGGTGGTCCACGGCAACGCGTACGCGCTGCTCGCCGTGGGCATCACCCTCATCTTCGGGGTCACCAACGTCATCAATTTCGCGCACGGCGCGGTGTTCGCGCTCGGGTCGATCCTGGGCTGGTGGTTCATCGCCGAGCAGGGCTTCCCGCTGTGGTTGACCATCGTGCTGGTGGTGGCGATCACCGCCGCCGTCGGCGTCCTCATCGACGTGCTCGCGGTGCATCCGCTGCGCAAGGCGCCCGCCATCGCGGCGCTGCTGGCGACGGTCGCGGCCGGGCTGATCATCGAGAACCTGACCCAGATCGTCTTCGGGCCGGACACCCGTCCGTTCCCACAGATCTTGCCCACCAACAACTTCCAGCTCGGCGGCGTCCGCTTCGGCACCTCCGATCTGGTGATGTTCGCGATCACCCTGGCGGTGATGGCCGGGCTGGCGGGCTTCCTCCGGTTCAGCCGGTACGGCCTGGCCATCCGGGCCACCGCGCAGGACCCGGACGCCGCCGCCCAGATGGGCATCGGGGTGAGCCGCGTCCAGGTGCTGGCCTTCGCCATCGCCTCCGGGCTCGGCGGTCTGGCGGGCATCTTCGTCGGCCTGTACAACTCGAACATCTCGCCGACCAGCGGCACCCTGGCCGGGCTCACCGGTTTCGTCGCGGCCACCATCGGTGGTCTCGGGTCGATTCCCGGTGCGGTGATCGGCGGGTTCGCGCTCGGTGTCCTGGAGGCGTTCGGGATCTACGTCTTCGGTGACGGCTACCGCGACCTGATCACCTTCGGCGTGCTGGTGGCGTTCCTGATCCTGCGGCCCGGCGGGCTGCTGGCCAAGGTGCCCGCGATCAGCGCCGAACCGCTCACCGGCACCTTCCTCGGAGTCGGCAGGCAGCTGCGGGTGCGGTGGTGGCACGCGGTCGCCGTGTTCGCGGTGGCGGCGCTGATCGTGCCGCTGGTCGTCGACGACTACGCCATCGTGGTCGGCACCCAGATCCTGGCCTACGCCATCATCGCGGTCTCGATGACGCTGGTGGCCGGGTCGGCGGGGCAGCTGGTGATCGGCCAGGCCGGGCCGATCGCGATCGGCGCGTACACCTCGGCGATCCTCACGGTGAACCACGACTGGCCGTTCCTGGCCGCCGCGCTGGCCGGCGGGGTGCTGGCCGCGGTGATCTCCTCGATCCTGGCCGCGCCGCTGTGGAACCTCAACGGGCACTACGTCGCGATCGCCACGCTCGGCATCGGCATCGTGATCGTCGCGGTGATCCGCAACTGGGAGTCGCTGACCAGGGGCAGCTACGGCATCTTCGGTATTCCGGTGCCCAGCGTGCTCGGTCACGAGTTCACCGCGAACACCGAGGTGTTCTGGCTGGACCTGGTGTTCCTGGCGATCACCCTCGCGGTGGTGGTCGGCGTGCAGCGCTCCCGGCTCGGCACCGCGTTGCGCGCGGTCGGCGCCGACGAGGTCGCGGCGCGGTCCGCCGGCATCCCGGTGCGCGACTACAAGGCGCTGGCCTTCGCGATCAGCGCGTTGTTCTCCGGGATCGCGGGCGCGCTGCTGGCCCACCAGTACAGCTACATCGATCCGACCGTGTTCAACCTGTCCATGTCCCTGCTGATCGTCACCATTCTCGTGCTCGGCGGCACCGGTTCGCCCTACGGCGCGGTGCTCGGCGCCGCGGTGCTGATCGGCGTCCCCGAGGCGCTGCGGCTGGCGCCGGAGGCGCGCATCCTGCTCTACGGCGTGGTGCTGCTGCTGATCATCCGATTCCGCCCGCAGGGCGTTCTGGTGAGGAGAGAACGTGTCCCCGTCCACGCCTGACCCCGTGCTCGCGGTCACCGGCCTGCGCAAGTCCTTCGGTGGCGTTCGCGCGGTGAACGGCGTCGAATTGCGGGTGGCCCCCGGCGAATTCGTGTCCATCATCGGGCCCAACGGCTCCGGCAAGACCACCACCGTCAACCTCGTCTCCGGCGTGCTGCGCCCGGACGAGGGGCGGGTCGAGGTCGGCGGCGTCCGGTTGCGGCCGGGCTCCCAGGAGGCGGCGGCCAGGGCGGGAATCGCCAGGACGTTCCAGAACGGCCGGGTGTTCGGCAATCTGACGGTGCGCGAGAACGTCGAGATCGGCCTGCACACGACGATCACCGCGGCCCGGCCGTGGCAGTCGCTGGCCGGGATCCCGGTGCTGCGCTGGGTGCCGCTGCTGGCCGAGACGGTGCTGGCGCTGGTACCGACGCCCGCGGTCCGGGCCGAACGCCGCGCCACGACCGCGCTGGTCGACACCCAGCTGGCCCGCTTCGCCGAACGCCTCGAACCGCGCGCCGAGCACAACGCCTACACCCTGTCCTACGCCAACCGCCGCCGCACCGAGATCGCCAGGGCGCTGGCCCCGCGCCCGACGGTGCTGCTGCTCGACGAACCGGCGGCGGGCATGAACCAGACCGAGACGGCCGAGGTCGGGCGGCAACTCGCCGAGCTGAAAGCCGCCGGTCAGACGATCGTGCTCGTGGAACACAAACTGGAGCTGGTGAACGCACTGTCCGACCGGGTGATCGTGCTCGACGAGGGCCGCATCATCGCCGAGGGCACACCGGAGCAGATCCAGCACGACGAGCGCGTCATCGAGGCCTACCTCGGACGGCGCAGACTCCGCACGCCGCCCGCCGACGTGCCGAACGAGAAGGTGACTGTCGGTGCCGAATGACGAGAAGACCACGCCCATCCTCGAATTCGACGAGGTCACCGTGCACTACGGTCCCTCGCGCGCGCTGGACAAGGTGTCGCTGAGCGTGCGCCCCGGCGAGATCGTCTCGCTGCTCGGCGGCAACGCCTCCGGCAAGTCGACGACGATGAAGACCGCGCTCGGCCTGCTGCGGCCGAGTTCGGGAGCGGTCCGTATCGACGGGGTCGACGTGAGCACCAGCTCACCGGCCACGCGGATCGCGGCCGGGCTGGCCTCGGTGCCCGAGGCCAGGCGCGTTTTCCCCGCGATGACGGTGGAGGAGAACCTCTACGTCGGCGGCTACATCCGCAAGGAGCGTCGCTCGGTGCTCGCGGCCAGGGCCGCCGAGCTGTACGAGCACTTCCCGCGTCTGCGCGAGCGCCGGACCCAGCAGGCGGGCACGCTGTCCGGCGGCGAACAGCAGATGCTCGCCTTCGCCAGGGCGCTGATGAGCAAGCCGCGGCTGATCTGCATGGACGAGCCGACGATGGGGCTGTCGCCGCTGTTCGTCGACCGGGTGCTCGACGAGATCGCCCGGCTCAATACCGAACTGGGCCTGGCCATCCTGATCGTCGAGCAGCAGGCCGAGCTGGCGCTGTCGATCGCGCACTCCGGAAACGTGCTGCGCGGCGGGCAGATCGTGCTGCGCGGCACGGCGGCCGAGCTGCTCGACGATCCCGCCATCCGCGACGCCTACCTGGGCAAGGCGGCGGCATGAGCGGTCTGCGGCTCGGACTGTTCACGCGGCTGGTCCGGTACCACGACGCGCAGACCGCGGCCCAGGTCTACGCCGACGCGCTGGCCCAGATCGGGCTGGCCGAGCGACTCGGCTACGACACCGCCTGGGTGGCCCAGCATCACATCGACCCGGCCGAGGGCGGATTGCCCTCGCCGCTGGTGTTCCTCGCGCACGCGGCGGCCCGGTTCGAGCGGATCCGGCTCGGCACCGCCATCGTGACACTGGGGCTGGAGGACCCGATCCGGGTCGCCGAGGACGCGGCGGTGCTGGACACCCTGTCCGGTGGCCGCCTCGAATTGGGGTACGGCAGTGGCGGTTCCAAGGGCTCCTTCGCGCTGTTCGGGATCGGGCCCGAGGACAAGCAGCGCGTGTACGCCGAGAAGCTGGCCGCGATCACCGCCGCCCTCGACGGCGCGGAACTGGTACCGGGCCGGACGTTGCACCCGCCGGTCGCCACGCTGCGCGAGCGCGTCTGGCACGCCAGCTTCTCGGTCGAGGGCGCGGCGCGGGCCGGGACGGCGGGCGCGGGGCTGCTGCTCTCACGGACCCAGCCACGCGATCCCGGCGTCCCACTCGACGACGTGCAGGAGCGGCTGATCAGCGCCTACCGGGACAACCTGCCCGACGGCGCGACCGCCCGAATCGGCGCCTCCCGCAGCGTTTTCGTCGCCGACAGCGACGACGAGGCGCAGCGGTGGGCGCACCGCGGCGCCCTGCGGTTCCTGGAACATCTTCGCACCGCGGGCATTCCGGAAATGGCGTCCACCGTCGAGGAGGTGCTGCGCGACTCCTACATCGGCACTCCCGACGCGGTCGCCACCCGGCTGGCGGCCGACCGCGCGGTCGGCGCGGCCACCGATCTCATCGTCCAGGTCCATCCGATCGATCCCGATCAGCGCGCCGCGCTGCGATCGATCGAACTTCTCGCCACCGAGGTCGCGCCGCGACTCGGTCGGCCGGTAGACGAAAGGGGTTCGGCATGAGTACAGGCCGGACGAATACCGTTACCCCGGAAGTGATTCCGGAGCCTAGCGTCGACGTGATCGACGCGGCGCTCGGCGCGGAGGTCGCGGCCGGGGTCGCCGTCGTACGCCGGGCCAGGCCCGCCGTCGTGGCCCATACCCAGGGCGTGCTCGACGCGCTGTTCGATGGACCGGCGGGTCGTGCGTTCGGCCCTCGGCGGTTGGCCGCCGTCGCGGCGCACGTGGCCACCCTGGCCGAGTCGACCGCGCTCGCCGAGTACTACGCCGGGCGCGCGGGAAGTGCTGGTACCGAGCCGGATTCGGCGGGCGATGTCGTGCTGGCGGCCGCGCTGCGCCACGCCGCCCGGCTCACCACCGCGCCCGCGACCAGCACCCGCGCGCACCTCGACGTGCTGCTCGCGGCGGGACTGTCCGAGACCGATGTCGTCACCGTCTCGCAGCTGGTCGGCTTCGTGAACTACCAGGTCCGGCTCGTGGCCGGCCTCGAACTGATCGGAGCGCCGCGATGACCGAGGTACGTGACGTCGAGATCGCCGCGCGCCCGGCGGGATTCACCCAGCGCGAGCTGGACTGGGTGCCCTGGGTCGAGCCGATCGCGTTGGCCGACGCCGACGAGCACCAGCGTCCGCTGCTGGAAGGTCAGCGCGGCGAGAGCCCGTATTTCCGGCTGCTGGCCCGCAATGCCGAGGTGCTGGCCCAGCGCAGCGCCAACGACAAGGACATCTTCTACAGCCGGGAAGGGCTGACGCGCGCCGAACGGGAACTCGCCGCGACGGTGACTTCCCGTTTCAACGGTTGCGAGTACTGCGCATCGGTACACTCTCGTTTCACCTCCCAGTTGTCCAAGCGCGCCGACGATGTGCAGCGGCTGCTCGACGACGGGGTGACGGTCCGGATCGACGAACGTTGGGACGCGATCATCGATTTCACCGCCGCGCTGGCCGCGCACCCGCCCCGGCCCGCGCAGGCGGAACTGGCACGGCTGCGCCTGCTGGGATTCGATGACGGCGACATTCACGATCTGGTGCTGTCGACGGCGTCGTTCTCGTGGGCGAACCGGCTCATGTTGAGTCTGGGCGAGCCGGAAGTTCCTGGGGCTTGTGCCAAGTGACAAAAAAGTTCTACGAAATTCCTCTAAAACACTCCCTGTTCACATTTGCCTCGGTATCGTCCGAGACGGCAAATGGCCAGTGACAACGTAGTCACAAAGCACCAACTTGGAGTGACACATGCTTTACAACATCACCGATGACAGCTCTGACGGCAACATCCTGAGCCTGCTGCTCGGCCTGCTCACCAGCTCGCTCAGCACCGGTTCTGCGCAGGCCTCGGGCAACTGAGCGGACTGTAGCCAACTTTCGGCTAACGCGCGGTAAGCCGGAAGGGCGGCCGAAGGGCCCGATCCATGACGAGGGGATCGGGCCCTTCGGTATTGTCAGCGACAATGTCACAGGATGCGAATACGGGACGAATGTATGCCGGGCAACCCGTAGAGGACCGGCAACGCCAGCGGCGTGCGCGTTTTCTGGAGTCAGGCCTGACGGTCTTCGCGCGCGACGGGTACGCCAACAGTTCGGTCGGTGCCATCTGTAAGGACGCGGGACTCTCGTCCCGTCAGTTCTACGAGGAGTTCACCGGCCGCGAGTCGCTGCTGTTGGAACTGTACGAGCAGATCGATCGGCAATCGCGCGAAGCGGTCGCCACTGCTCTCGAAGCGAAGACCGACGCGACGGTGCTCGAGCAGATCGACGCCGCCGTGCGCGCCTACGTCGAGGCGATCGGCGCCGATCCGCGCAAGGCGCGGGTGGCGCTCGTCGAGGTGGTCGGCGCGGGTCCCAAGGTGGAGAAGTTCCGGCTGGAGCTGCGCCGGGTGTGGGGCTCGCTGCTGGCCAGTGCCGCCGAGGACGCCGCCATGCACGGCGAGATTCCCTCCGGTGACTACGAGCTGCGCGTGCTGGCGATCATCGGCGCGGTCAACTACGTCGTCGACGGCTGGAGCGGCTCCGAGCCGCGGCCGCCGCTCGACGATGTGATCCAAGTGCTGAGCCGGGTGATCCTCGGTGCGGTAGGGGCCTGATGCCCCGGGTCGAGGTCGTCCCGATCCAGGTGCCCGACGGCACCACCCTGCCCGTGCGGCTCATCCCGGCCCGTGGCCCGCATCGACATCCGGTGACGCCGGACGCGCCGCGGCCGGTCGTCGTCATCGTGCCCGGCCTCGCCGTGCCAGGTGAGTTCTACGAATACTTCGGCGACCGGCTGGCCCAGCGCGGCTTCGACGTGGCCATCGGCGAGTTGCGCGGCAACGGCGACAGCACCCACCGCCCGGACGCCGACAGCGCCTACGGCTACCACGAACTGGCCGCCGTCGACTTCCCGGCGATGCTGCAGGCCGTGCGCGACCGGTTCCCCGGGAGCACGCCCTACCTGCTCGGGCACAGCATGGGCGGGCAGCTCGCCGTCCTGTACGCGGCCAGGGCGCGCGGCCGGATCGCCGGGCTGATCCTGGTCGCCTCCGGCACGCCGTACTTCCGCGGCTATCGCGGGGTGTTCGGTCCCGGCGTGCTGGTCGGCACGGCCGCGGTGGCGGTCGCCTCGAATCTGGCCGGTTTCTGGCCGGGCGACATGTTCGGCCGCCGCGCCTACGGCAGGCAGTCCAAGGTGCTCATGTCGGACTGGGCGCGGCTGGCCCGGACCGGGCGCTTCGTGCCCGTCGGCGCCGATATCGACTACGAGGAACGGATCTCGCGGCTGAAGTTCCCGGTGCTGTCGATCACCGTGGCCGGCGACGACCTGGCCCCGCAGACCTCCGCCGACCACCTGCTGAGCAAACTGCCCGCGGCGCCGGTGACCCGGTGGTTCCAGCCGGAAGCGCTGGGGCACAACGGCTGGATCACCAATCCGGATTCCACGGTCGACGTCGTCGAGAAGTGGCTGCGCGACCGCTAGCGCCTACGCCGAGCGCCTGCCCTCCATCAGCATCTGCGTGAAGAACTCGTAGACCAGCGCGGACAGGTAGGCCGACTGCTTGTTGTCGGCCGCGCCGCCGTGCCCGCCCTCGATGTTCTCGTAATACCAGACGGTGCGGTCCTGGGATTCCAGCAGCGCCGCCATCTTTCGCGCGTGGCCGGGGTGCACGCGGTCGTCGCGGGTGGAGGTGGCGAGCAGGATCGGCGGGTACTGCCGGTCGGTGTCGGTGTTCTGGTAGGGCGAGTACTCGCTGATGTAGGCCCATTCCTCGGGCTTGTCCGGGTCGCCGTACTCGGCCACCCAGGACGCGCCTGCCAGCAGCAGGTGGTAGCGCCGCATGTCCAGCAGCGGCACCTGGCACACGATCGCGCCGAACAGCTCCGGGTAGCGGGTGAGCATCACGCCCATCAGCAGGCCGCCGTTGCTGCCGCCGATGGCGCCGAGCCGGTCCGGGGTGGTGATGCCTCTGGTCACCAGGTCGCGGGCGACCGCGGCGAAATCCTCGAAGGCGCGGTGCCGGTGCTCTTTCAGCGCCGCGGTGTGCCATTCGGGCCCGTATTCGCCGCCGCCGCGGATATTGGTCATCACATAGGTGCCGCCGCGCTCCAGCCAGGCCATACCCGCCGAGCCGAGATACTGCGGGGTCTTGGAGATCTCGAAGCCGCCGTAGCCGTTCATGATGGTCGGGCTCGGCGTGCCGCGACGGTCACGGTGACGAATCACGAAGTAGGGCACGGCCGTTCCGTCGTCGGAGGTCGCGAAGAACTGCTCGGTCTCGATGCCGGTGGCGTCGAAGTAGGCGGGCGCCTGCTTGAGCACGGTGGCCTGATCGCCGATGGCACTGCTGAGCAGTGTTGTCGGCGTGGTGAAACCGGTGGTGGTGAGCATGAATTCGTCGCCGCCCTCGAGCGGGTCGAGGTTGTTCACCGACGTGGAGGACATGGCGGGGGAGTCGGCGAGTTCGGCGCTGGTCCAGCCGTCGGGTCCGGGTGTGAGCACGCGCAGCCCGGTCTGCACATCGTGCAGGGTGGTGAGGATCAGGTGGTTCTCGGTCCAGCCCCACGTCTCCAGCGAGGTGTGCGGGTCCGGGGTGAACAGCACCTCGAATTCGCGTGCGCCGGCGAGGAAGTCGTTCACGTCGGTGACCAGCAGGGCGCCGGGCGGGTAGGTGATCGCGCCCGGTGTCCAGGCGGTCTTCAGGCGCACCAGGAGCCAGTCGCGGTACCAGTCGACGTCGGCGTCGGTCGGCGTTTCGATCAACCGCCACTCGCCGTCGTCGAGCAGGGACACCTCGCTGTTGAAGAAGTCCGTCGACCGGTGCAGATAGTGTCGCTCGTAGCCGGGGTGGCGATCGTAGCCCGCGCCGATCGAGACATCGCCCGGCTTGCCCTCGTACACCGTCTCCGCCGCGGACAACTCGGTGCCGCGCTGCCAGCGCTTGGCGATGCGCGGGTACCCGGAATCGGTGAGCGAGCCGGGGCCGAAATCGGTTCCCACATAGACGGTATCGGCGTCGATCCAGCCGATCCGGGACTTGGCCTCCGGCAGGTAGAACCCACCGTCCTCCGGTGCGATGAATTCCCGTGTCGTCAGGTCGAATTCACGCTCGACGGTCGCGTCGGCGCCGCCCCGGGACAGGTGGATGATGGCGCGCTCCTGGCTGGGCCGCAGGACCGCAGCGCCCGACCAGACCCAGTTCTCACCGTCGGCCTCGGCGAGCGCGTCGACATCGATCAGCACATCCCACTCGGGGTCCTCGCTCGCGTAGGACGCGAAGGTGGTCCGGCGCCACAGGCCACGCTGGTGCTCGGCGTCGCGCCAGAAGTTGTACAGCCAGGGTCCGCGCCGGCCGGGGTAGGCGATCTTGGTGTCGTCGTCGAGCATCGCGAGGACGCGCTGCTCGAGCGCGGTGAAGCGCTCCGTCGCCGCGAACCGTCGCGCCACGACTTCGTTGCGGGCCCGCGCCCAGTCCAGCGCGGCCTCGTCGGTCACATCCTCGAGCCAGAGATAGGGATCCGTCACGTCCTGCTCAACGCCGCTCATCCCCACATTGTTGCCGATGTGGCCGATCGCATCTTCCGCCAGCTCACCGCCCGGGGGTCGCCGGGCCGGTGGAGCGCCGTCACCAGGCGTGGGCGACGTCGATCACCACGCGCGCCGGACCGTCGAGGGTGGTGACCCGGAAGGGCAGCCGGGCGCGGACGCCGAGGCCGAGGGTGGTCTGGCCCTCGAACGAGCCCGCCCAAGACGCCTGGCGGAAGGTCGGGTAGCCGCGCACGTCGACGAGTTCGGTGCGGTCGGCCGGGCGGTAGGTGCTGTTGCCCGCGCCGTCGTAGGCCGGGGCCTGCACCATCACCTGGAGGTACGCGCCGCCGCGCAGCGGGACGGTGGCGCCGGAGCCGTCCATCGTCACGGTGTCGACGTAGCCGACGCGGTAGCCGGCCAGCGGGCCGGACATGTCGATGACGAGCCGGTCGAAGCAGTCGTGGCGGCCGGACCGGACGGCGCCGACGGTCGCGGTGGAGTAGTTCGCGCTGGACTTGTCGAGCGAGCCCCAGGTGACGCCACAGGAGGACGGGGCGGCGGCAGCGGGGAGGGTCCACAGGCTCGCGCAGGCCGCGAGCGTGGTGAACAGGACGAGGAAGCGACGCATGTCGCACCGCCTTCGGGCAGTGGGAGGAAGGTACTGATTAATCGGACTAATCAGACATCGCGTTAGCGTCGCTCCGGTTCCGGCTGTGTTGCGAAACGTAGGATCGCAGGTCACGAACAACGACCGGAGGTGAACGTGGCGCCCTTCCTGTGGGAGCAGCACTGCTGTCTGCCGTTGCATCACACGGCGCGCATCGGCGAACTCGCCCGGTATCCGCTCGGGTCGTATCTTTCGGTCAATGTCGGGTATTCGGCCCAGACCACCGCGGATTCGCTGGAACTGGTGCACCGGTTCCGTGACCAGGCGGCGGCCGATCCGCGCTTCCGGCTGGTCGAGCGCCGCGCCGACATCGGCGCCGACGACGCGATCGCGCTCGCCTTCGACCTGGAGGACTCCGGCCCGCTCGGCGGCGATCTCGACAATGTGGAGCTGTTCTACCGGCTCGGCGTTCGCTCGCTGCTGCCGAGCTACAACCATGCCAACGCGGCGGGCTGCGGCTGCCTCGACACCGCCGACACCGGCCTCACCGGCTACGGAAAAGACCTGGTGCGCAAACTGAACGAGGTCGGCATGTTCGCCGATGGCTCGCACTGCTCGCGGCGCACCGGCCTCGACATCGCGACCCACACCGCCGTCCCGATGATCTACAGCCACTCCAACTTCGCCGCCCTGTGGGAACATCCGCGCAACATCACCGACGACCAGGCCCGCGCCTGCGCCGAGACCGGCGGCGTGATCGGCATCAACGGCGTCGGAATCTTCCTGGGCCACAATGCCCCCGGCGACCACGCCGCCCGCCTCGCCGCCATGGCCGACCACATCCGCTACGGCGTCGACCTGGTCGGGCTCGACCACATCGGCGTCGGCTCGGACTATTCCTTCGACGGCCAGGAGTTCAACGACGAGATCCGCGCCAACCCCGGCGCCTTCTCCGAGTCGTACACGAAATGGGGCCCGCTGCAATGGGTTCCCCCGGAGGACCTGCTCGGGGAATCCGGTGCCCCCGGCCTCGACGAGCTGCTGGCCGACCGGGGGTTCCACGCCGGGGAGCGCGCCGCCATCTTCGGCGGCAACTTCGCCAGAGTCGCGGGGCAGGTCTGGCGCGACTGACGTCCTCGGGTCTCAGCCCAGGCGCACCAGCATCTTGCCCGTATTGGCGCCGGTGAGGACGCCGAGGAAGGCGGCGGGAGCCTGGTCGAGGCCCTCGTAGACGGTCTCGGTCGTGCGCAGGGTGCCGTCGGCGAGCCAGCCCGCCGCCTTGCCGATGTACTCGCCGAAGAGCGGGAAGTAGCTGGTCACCAGCATGCCGCGCAGGGTCGCCTCCTTCGTCGCGGCCAGGTAGAGGTCCGGGATCTGCTGGGCGCCCGCGCCGTTGTAGCCGCTGATCGCGCCGACCAGCGCGATCCGGCCGTGCTGGTTGAGCGCCTCGATGGCGACCTTCAGGTGCTCGCCGCCGACGCTGTCGAGGTAGACGTCGACGCCGTCGGGCGCGGCCGCGGCGAGCTGCGCGGCGAGATCGCCCGCGCGGTAGTCGATGGCGGCGTCGAAACCGAACTCGTCGAGCAGCGTCCTGGTCTTCGCCGGCCCGCCCGCCGAGCCGATCACCCGCTTCGCGCCGAGCGCCTTGGCGAGCTGCCCCGCGACGCTGCCGACCGCGCCCGCCGCGGCCGAGACGAACACCGTGTCGCCGGGGCGCACCGGGGCGACATCGGTGAGCGCGGCGTAGGCGGTCAGGCCGGTCGTGCCGAGCACGCTCAGGAACTGCTGCGGCGCGGCCAGTTCCGGGTCGATCGGCGTCGCGGTGGCCGCGTCGACGACCGCGTGCTCCCGCCAGCCCGCGAAGTGCGAGACCGTGGCGCCCACCGCGATCTCGGCCGAGCGCGACGCGATCACCTCACCGACGGCCGAACCATCCAGTGCCGCAGCGAGTTCGAACGGCGGGATGTAGGACTCCTTGTCGTCCATCCGGCCGCGCATGTACGGGTCGACCGACATCCAGGTGTTGCGGACCAGGATCTGGCCGTCGGCGAGCTCGGGCAGCGGGCGCTCGACCAGGGCGAAATCGGTGGCGACGGGAGCGCCGTCCGGCCGGGCGGCCAGGTGGATCTCCCGGGTGGTGGTGGGCAGCGCGGCGCTGGTCGAGTTCGACATGATCGAGCCTTCTTTCGAGGTCAGCCGGTGTTTTTCTCCGGTGCCGACTACGTTATGGCGGCCGTGCCCGCGCTCCCAGGTCCGCGGACGCCACCGCCCGGTCCGTTCACGACAGGACCGGGCGGTGCCGGGGTCGGCTAGTCGGCGACGGGCACCGGCACGGCCGGGCGCTTGCGCGCCGAGAACTTCTCGACCAGGAAGAAGTACCCCTTCACGTACTGCCCGACGAGGATCGCGTTGATGATCGTGCCCTCGCGGATGAAATGCGGTGCGCCGAGGAAAGCCAGGCCGATCAACGCCGAGATCGCCAGCAGCGTGCAGTCGAACACGGTCTTGATGTTGCCCCACTTGCGCCCGGTCTTCTGCTGGATCGTGTTCACGAACAGGTCGATCGGCATCAGGATGAGGTTCGCGCGGATCATCAGGAACAGGCCGAGGGCGAGCATCGCGTCGGCGAAGACAAGCAGGACCAGGTTGGCCACGTACGGCTCGAGGTGGATCCAGTCGGTGAGCCACAGGTTGAGATCGAGCAGGAGAGCCAGCACCAGCGCCGGGATCATCGAGAGCAGGTAGCTCGCCTTGAAGGCCTTCGGTCTGACCAGGAAGGTCAGGCCGAGCATGATGATCTCGAGGATGAGGTTGTAGTTGCCCTGGCTCAGCGGGGTGAACACCAGCGTCATCGTGCGGGTGAGGCTGCTCTGCGGGGAGATGCCGATCCCGGCCCTGATGGCCAGGCTGAGGCCGAGGGTGAGGAGGTAGATGCCGGCGACGTAGGTGATCCAGCGGCGCACCTTGTTTCCGTTGTCGATGACTGCCGCGTCGTTGTCGTGCTGCATAGCGGTGGATCCCTTGCTCTGGTAGCCGAGGCTATTTCATGAAGCCGAAGCGGTCGAGCGAGATGAACAGCGTCAGCAGCTTGTTGACGACCGGTTCACCTTCGTTGTGATGGCCGAGCTCGGCCAGCGCGTCATCGATCGACCTGGTCGCCGCGACGAGTTCGGCGAGGTCCATATCGGCCATGACCCCGTAGAAGTCCAGCGGCAGCACGGCCCTCACCTCGCGGTCCTCGGTGACGACGCAGCCGCCGACGAGACCGTCCAGCCGGTGCAGGTTGTCGCACATCTCGGCGCTGTCGGAGCCGACCACCACGAAGTAGGCCGACGGCGCTGGCCAGAACGTGGAAACCGCGCCGCGATCGATCGACACGCCCTGGAACAGGCCGTTCACGATGTGCCGCGGGCCGTCGGCGTAGCGCTGCACGATCGAGATCCGGTTGAGCCGCGCCCCGTCGTATTCGGGGACGACCGCGCCGTCGCGGTACGGAACCCACACCTCCTGCGCGAACTTGCGATGCCCGCGCCCGTAGACGTCGAAGAGCAGCACCTTCGCCTGCGTGCCGTCAGCCGAGATCTCGATCGGCGTGAGCTCGAGCAATTCGGGCCGCAGGTCGCCGAGTCCGGGCCGGGGCCGCTTGGCCAGGACCGAGTAGTCGATGCCGACGGGCTCCAGCAGCCGCCGGTCCGCGGCCACCAGCTCGCCGCCCTTGAAGACGTAGCGCGGGTTGATCGTGGACAGGCTGTCGGTGAGCACGATGTCGGCGAATCGGCCCGGGCTCAGCGAGCCGAGATCACGGTCCTTGTGGAACGAGCGCGCGGCGTAGAGCGTGCCCATCTTGATCGCCTTGATCGGCGGCATCCCCATCTCCACGGCCAGCGAGACGACCCAGTCGATATGGCCTTGCCGCAGGACCCGGTCCACCGAGATATTGTCGGCGCAGAGCTGGAAGTTCTCGGCGGGCCAGCGGCGTTTCACGATGGCGCGCAACATCGTTCGAATGACCTCGGGACTGCCGACGCCGAACTTGATCTGCGTGTTCAGGCCGTAGCGGATGCTCTTCTCGATATCGGCTTCGTTCCACACGTCGTGGTTGTTGTCGACACCGATCGCGGGCATGTAATTGAGCAGCATGTCCGACAGTGACGTGACACCCCAGTGGCAGTTCACGAATCCGGCATTCGCCCGGCCGAGCGCGGATTTGCGGAAATCGTCGGCATTGCCGGTCATATAGGACAGGTGGGCCAGTTCGCCGAGGCCGATCACCGGATCCATCGCCAGCATCGCCTCGGTCACCTCGGGCGAGGTCTTCTTTCCCGGGGCGAAGGCATAGAGCCGATAGGGGAGTTTGTCGTGGTCGGCGAACAGCGCCCGCGCGGCCTCGACGGCCTCCTCGCCTGCGGCGCTGGCGAAGTCGAGGGTCTCGCCGAAGACCGTCGTCGTGCCGCTCGGCACGATCGCCTCCCCGAAGGCCGCCGGATGCGCGAGCTGGGATTCGAAGTGCAGATGCGCGTCGATCAGGCCGGGAATCGCGTAAAGCCCCTCACCATCGAAGGATTCGCGAAAACGCACGATCGATTCGTCGGGGCTGAGCGCGATGATGCGTCCGCCGTGGACGAGAAGGGTGCCGGGGTACACGGTTTCGCTGTGCACATCGAGAATGTGCAGATTGCGCAGCAGCAGGTCGGCTTCCTGCTCGCCTTCCAGGATGGCGAAGATACTGCGGACGTGATCGTCCTGGGTGGAAACGTCGGTCGTCGAATTCTGCTGGGGCATAGCGGTCCTCACCTCGATATTCCCGCACTGTCGCGGTGCGTGTATCGATTGGACGCGATCGGTACCGTTGCCCACAAGCATTCGTTTTCGCACGAGGTGTACTAAATTTTCGTACACTGATTCCGGGAGGTGAGCGGTGCTCCATTCACGATTGCTGCAGTACATCGACGAGGTGGCGCGGCTCGGGTCCATTCGCGCGGCCGGTGCCCGGCTCCATGTCGCGCCCTCGGCGATCAATCGGCAGATCCTGCTGCTGGAGGCCGAACTCGATCAGCCGCTGTTCGAACGGCTGCCGCGCGGCATGCGTCTGACCCCGGCGGGGGAGGCGCTGCTCGTGCACATCCGGCAGACGCTGCGGCAGTATCGCGAGACCGTGGCCGACATCCGTGATCTGCGCGCTCTCGGCAGCGGCGAGGTCGTGATCGCCACCATGACCGGCCTGGCCAGCAGCGTCGTCGCCACCGCGGCCACGACCTTCCGTGCCAGGCATCCGCAGATCCGGATCTCGATCCGCACTATGTCGACCCTCGACATCGTGCAGGCGATCGAGAACAGCGAGGCCGACCTCGGCCTCGGCTTCAACATCCCGCCGTCCGCGCAGCTCGAGGTCTGCTGGCAGATGAACACGCGGCTGGGCGTCGTCGTCTCGCCGCAGCATCCACTGGCCCCGATGGAGACGATTCCGCTCGCGCAGTGCACGCCGTTTCCGCTGATCTTCGCCGACCGCTCGATGGTGATCCACGGCATCGTCGCCGAGGCCTTCGCCAACGCCGGTCTCGATATCCAGCCCGCGTTCCACACCAATTCGATCGAGACGATGAAACGGCTCGCGATGTCCGGCGAGGCCATCGCCTTTCTCAGCGAATTCGACGTCGCCGAGGAACTGCGGGACGGTCGGCTGGCCTTCCGGCACGTCCGCGACGCCTTCGATGTGAACATCATCTCGCTCGTGCGCCGGGAGAAGCACGGCCACGGCCTGGCGAGTTTCCTGCTCGCCGACGAGATCGGAAAGACCTTGCGGCCCGGCGATCCCGACTAGCGGCGCGTCGTCGGCGAGGCGCCGGTCCAGCGGTGGAAGGCCTTGCGGAGGGCGCGGTCGTCGGTGAAGGCCAGGCGCTGGGCGACGGTCGAGGTGCTGTGGCCCTGGTCGAGCAGGGCTCGCGCGCGCTCGTAGCGCAGCAGGTCGAGTTCGTCGCGCCAGGACGTGCCGTGGTCGGCGAGATGGCGCTGCAGGGTGCGCTGGCTCATGGCGAGGTTCTTCGCGACCCGGGGCAGGGCCGGGTCGCCCGCGTCCAGGGCCGCGCCGAGGGCGATGCGGAAGGCGTCGAGCGGGCCCGCGATCGGGCGGGCGGAGGCCAGGACCAGGTCGGCGTGGCTGCGCATCAGGTCCGACAGCATCGGGTCGGCGCGCGCGAGCGGGGCGGTGGCGTCGTCGGCGTGGAAGGTGATCGCGTCCGACTCCGCGTCGAATTCGATGTCGGCGGTGCCGAATACGGCGATCAGGCCGGTGCGGTCGGCCGGTGCGGCGTGGCCGAAGCTGACCCGGGTCGGCACGAGCGGTCGGCCGAGCGCTTCGCGCGCGCGGCGCAGGTAGTAGGCGAGGACGTACTCGTTGACCACGGCGGCCACCGCCGGATCGCCGGCCGAGGTCCGGTAGCCGATGGTGAGATCACCGTCGCCGGTGAGGTCGAAACCCTCGGTGGCCGCGGTGACCAGGCGGTGATACGGCTGGGCGGCGCGCAGCGAATCCGCCAGTGTCGCACCGGTGGTCACCAGGTAGTCCCAGGTGTTGAGGGAGCCGAGCGGCGCGGCGGCGGCGATCGCCGCCCCCGATCCGGCGCCGGGTCGCGCCTGCGCGATGAGCTCCCACAGGCGCAGCAGCGAGGTCATCGGGATGCGGTTGAGCTCGCCGCTCAGGATCACCTCGTCGGTGCCGGGAACACGCGCCAGCTGGTCCTCGGCCACGCCCGCGGCCCGCGCGGCACGCAGGAGCAGCCGGAGCAGATGGGTGGACACCGTGCCGTCGAGACGGCTACCGATCCCCTCCGCCGCAACACCACTCACCTCTGCGACCCTACTGCGCCGATGCGAAGCGCCCGGTGCGCGTTCGCCCGGTCGCGGTGACCGGGCGAACGCCGAGGGGTCAGGCCGACGTCTCGACCGTCAGGCCCGCCTCGGACCAGTCCTGGATGCCCTCGCGGTACTTGCGGACATTGGTGTAGCCGAGAGCCTCCAGCTTGCTCGCGACGACTTGGCTGTTGCCGCACACCGCGTTCGTGCAGTAGGTCACGATCGCCGCGTCGCGGTCGGGGAGGAGGTCGGGGGCGCGGTCGTCGACCTCGTCCTCGACCAGGTTGAGGGCGCCGGGCAGGTGCGCCTTGGCGTAGTAGTCCGGCGGCAGCGCGTCGAGCACGGTCACGGTGTTCGCCGCGATCTCCGCGGCCAGCTCGTCGCGGGTGATGAGTGCGGTCATGGGTCCACCTCGGTCGTTCGGAGGAAATTTATGTGCGTGCACACGCTACTAGTTGTGTGCGCACGCACGCAAGTGGCTAAGCTGGTCCGGTGCCCACCGATCAGCCGTCCCGTCGCGCCGCGGTCGCCGCGTGGGCCGCGCTGCTCCAGGTGCACGCGGCCTTCGTCCCCGAGCTCGACGCCGAACTCCGCAGGGCCACCGGACTGCCGCTGACCTGGTACGACGTTCTGCTGGAACTCGACGCGGCCGGACCGATGCGGATGAGTGACCTCGGCGAGAAGGTCGTCCTCAGCCGGACCAGGGTCAGCCGCCTCGTCGCGGAACTGGAGGCGAACGGCCTGCTGCGCCGCGAGTCCAACCCCGACGACGGCCGGTCCGCGCTCGTCGCCATCTCCGACCTCGGCAGGCGGCGGTTCCGGGAGGCCGCGCCGCACTATCTGGCCGGTATCGAACGTCGGCTCGGTGCCAACGTCAGCGCCGCCGAACTCGAGGCCGTGGCCGTCACTCTGCGCACGGTGCTCGGCGGCCCGTAGCGCCCGCTCGCGCGCACCTCACCGAAGTGGGGGACGGGTGGGTGAACTCCCCGGAACAGAGTTAGGCTCGGGGTCGTGACTTCCCACTACGATGTCGTCGTTCTCGGCGCTGGTCCCGGCGGATACGTCGCCGCGATCCGTGCCGCTCAACTCGGCCTGCGAACAGCGATTGTCGAGCAGAAATACTGGGGTGGCGTGTGCCTGAACGTGGGCTGCATCCCGTCCAAGGCACTGCTGCGCAACGCCGAACTGGCCCATATCTTCCACAAGGAAGCCAAGACCTTCGGCATCTCCGGTGAGGTCAGCTTCGACTTCGGCGCGGCGTTCGACCGCAGCCGCAAGGTGGCGGACGGGCGCGTCAAGGGCGTGCACTTCCTGATGAAGAAGAACAAGATCGACGAGTTCGACGGCCTCGGTACCTTCACCGGCCCGAACTCGCTGGACGTGGCCCTCACCAAGGGCGGCGTCGAGACGATCACGTTCGACAACGTCATCATCGCCACCGGCACCACCACCAAGCTGCTGCCGGGCACCCAGCTCTCGGCCAACGTGGTGACTTACGAGGAGCAGATCCTCACCCGCGACCTGCCGGGCTCGATCCTGATCGTCGGCGCGGGCGCGATCGGCATGGAGTTCGCCTACGTCCTGAAGAACTACGGCGTGGACGTGCGGATCGTGGAGTTCCTCGACCGCGCGCTGCCCAACGAGGACGAGGACGTCTCCAAGGAGATCACCAAGCAGTACAAGAAGCTCGGCATCACCATCACCACCGGTGCCGCCGTGCAGACGATCGACGACGACGGCTCCAAGGTCACCGTCCAGATCAAGGACAACAAGTCCGGCGCGGTCGAGACCGTCACCGTCGACAAGGTGCTGCAGGCCGTCGGCTTCGCGCCCCGCGTCGATGGCTACGGCCTGGAGACCACCGGTGTCGCCCTCACCAACCGTGGCGCCATCGAGATCGACGAGTACATGCGCACCAATGTGCCCGGCATCTACGCGATCGGTGACGTCACCGCCAAGCTGCAGCTCGCGCACGTCGCCGAGGCGCAGGGTGTGGTCGCCGCCGAGACCATCGCCGGTGCCGAGACGCTGACCCTGGGCGACTACCGGATGATGCCGCGTGCCACCTTCTGCCAGCCGCAGGTCGCCAGCTTCGGTCTCACCGAGGAGCAGGCCCGCGACGAGGGCTACGACGTGAAGGTCGCGACCTTCCCGTTCACCGCCAACGGCAAGGCGCACGGTCTGGCCGACCCGACCGGCTTCGTGAAGCTGATCGCCGACAAGACCCACGGCGAGCTCATCGGCGGCCACCTCATCGGCCCCGACGTCTCGGAGCTGCTGCCCGAGCTGACCCTGGCCCAGAAGTGGGACCTCACGGTCAACGAGCTCGCGCGCAACGTGCACACCCACCCGACGCTCAGCGAAGCGTTGCAGGAAGCGATCCACGGCCTCGCGGGCCACATGATCAACTTCTGATCTGTCGAGGACACGAGGGGCGGTCGCCGGGCGACCGCCCCTCGGTCGTGTCAGCGACACGAATTCCGTGTATTTCTTTTCGGCCAATATTGCGGGCGTTGATTTGGCGAATTGGGGGGCCGTCCACGATGATCCGTGTAGTTCTTCGTTCGCTTGTCAGTCGCTACACCTGATCTCGTGAGTACATGGGTAACTCGCCGGGCACGCCCGCAAGCTGACTTCCTCGTGACCGCCAGCCCGGCGCCCTGATTTTCGACTTGTCGACGACCGGCAAGAGTCGCGGGGAGGCGGACAGAGAGGTAACGGACTCGTATGCGAATTCTCGGTTGGGTAGCTCGTGCTGCGGCATTGGTGGCGGTGGCCGGATTCGGAACCATGGCACCCGCGATGGCCGAACCGCTTTTCCCCGGTGGCCCCGACGTTCCCGGCGTTCCCGCCATCCTCCCGACGGCCTCCCCGTGCCCGGTGGTCGAGGCCAGGGCGTGCATGCGGCTGTCGACGAACGAGGCGTGGCTGGTCGACAACGGCCGGGTGATCTTCGGCCCGACGCCGATTTCGCACGGTATGGCCGGATACGAAACTCCGCCCGCCGTCACCCGGATTTCCTTCAAGCGGGAATTCCACTGGAGCACGATGCACAACGCGCCGATGCGCTGGGCCACCTTCTTCAACGGTGACATGGCATTCCATGTCGGCCCGGTCAATTCGAAGTCGCACGGTTGTGTGCGGATGACCGAGGACGGCGCCCACCGCTTCTTCGACTACCTGAACCCCGGCGACATCACCCAGGTCATCGACTGAGCAACGCCCGAACGAACGAACATGGGTAACTCACCGGGCACGGGCTGACCCGACCCGGTGAACCGCCCGCCAACGCTCACGCCCCCCGCGCCTTAGTCTGGCCTGAATACGCGGAGAGGCGGAACAGTGCGTAAGTGGTTGATCGGTGGGGCCGCGGCGGTCGCGCTGCTGCTGGTGATCGTCGCCGGGCTGTACGTGCTCATGAATTCGCGGACCTACCAGCTGACCGGCCGATTGGTCGATCGCGTCGACACCGACGAGAAGCTGGTCGCGCTGACGTTCGACGACGGGCCGACCGAACGCACCCCCGAGATCCTGCGCACGCTCGCCGAATTGCGGGTCCCGGCGACCTTCTACCTGATCGGCGACAACCTGGCCGCTCATCCCGAATACGGTGCCGCGATCGCGGCGGCGGGCCACGAGATCGGCAACCACTCGTACTCGCACCGCCGCATGGTGCTGATCTCCGGTGACACGGTGCGCGCGGAGATCGAGCGCACCGACACCGAGATCCGCCGCACCGGCTACCAGGGCCCGATCACCTTCCGCCCGCCCTACGGCAAGAAGCTCTGGGCGCTGCCGAGCTATCTCGCCGAGCACGACCGCACCACGGTCACCTGGGATGTCGAACCCGATTCCGCGGGCGGCGCCACCCGCGCCGCCATCGTCGACGACACCCTGGCGCAGACGAAACCCGGCTCGATCGTGCTGCTGCACGTCATGCACGGCCACGAATCCGCCGCTGCCCTTCCGGAGATCGTGTCCGGCCTGCGGGCGCGCGGCTACGACTTCACCACCGTGTCCGACCTGCTGCGGCGAGCGCCCGCCTAGCCGCGCGGAGCGGCGGAACGGTGATAGTTCGCCTGGGCCGCCCGGACGGTGTCCATGTTGGTCTCCAGGACCACGATCAGCGACTCCAGGCGTTCGGCCACCTGCGCGCCGAGCTCGGTGAGCGTGTACTCCACGCGGGGCGGGATGGCCTCGAGTACCTCGCGATGCACCATCCCGTCGCGTTCGAGCCCCTGCAGGGTCTGCGACAGCATTCGTTCGCTCACGCCGTCGACCCGTCTGCGCAGCGCGCTGAACCGGTAGGGGCCTTCGCGTAGCGCCACCAGGGCCAGGACGCCCCACCGGCCGGCGACATTCTGCAGCACCGGCCGCGACTCGCAATTGCGCGCGAAGACGTCGGCTTCCAGCGCCTGATCGTCGTCGGTCGACGAGGGCTGCGTGCTCATACCGCCGATCGTACCGCTCTTGACCAGAGTGCTTGCGGAATGCATAGTGCTTACTAATAGTTAGTACTAGAAAATCAGAACCAATCCTGGAGGTAGACCATGACTGTCGCGGTGACCGGAGCGAGTGGACAGCTGGGCAGGCTCGTCGTGGAAGCCCTGTTGGCGGCGGGCGAACAGCCGGTGGCGATCGTGCGCGATCCCGCCAAGGTCGCCGACCTGGCCGAACGTGGCGCCCAGGTCCGGCAGGCGAGCTACGACGACCCCGCCGCGCTCGACGCCGCGCTGGCCGGTGTCGACCGGGTGCTGCTGGTCTCCGGCAACGAATTCGGTGCCAGGGTCGCCCAGCACACCACTGTCCTCCGGGCCGCCGAGCGCGCCGGTGTCCGGCTGCTCGCCTACACCAGCATTCCGGTCGCGGACGACAATCGGATGATCCTCGCGCAGGAGCACCGCGGCACGGAGGAAGTACTCGCCACCGCGTCGATCCCGACCGTCCTGCTGCGCAACAGCTGGTACTGGGAGAACTACGCGGCGGGCGCCGCGCATGCCACGCAGACCGGGGTGCTGGCCGGCGCCTCGGGCGCGGGCAAGGTCTCCGGCGCTCCGCGTGCCGACTACGCGCAGGCGGCGGCGGTCGTGCTCACCACCGACGGCCACGAGGGCCGCGTCTACGAGCTCGGCGGTGACGAGGCCCTGAGCGGTGCCGACATCGCCGCCGTGCTCACCGAGGTCTCCGGCTCCCCGGTGCGCTACGAGAATCTCGCCGAAGCCGACTACGCGGCCGTCCTCGGCCAGGCGGGCCTGCCCGCGCCGGTGGCCGCGGCGCTGGCCGACGCCGACTCGGGCATCGCCGACGGCCTGCTCGAGGTCCGCACGGGTGATCTGGCCAAGCTCCTCGGCCGCCCGGTGACCCCGCCCGCCGAGGCGTTCCGCGGCATCCTCGGCTGATTTCCGGGGGTGGGCCGACGGGGAGCCGTGTGGCAGAGTTCGGGTGTGGCTACCGAAACTCCCCGTCGACGCACGCACTCCTACCTGAGCGGGCTGCTGTTCGTGATGGGCGTCCTGCACTTCGTCGCGCCGAAGCCCTTCGACGGCATCGTGCCGCCGCAGCTGCCCGGCAACCCGCGGACCTACACCTACGGTTCCGGGGTCGCCGAGCTCGGTGTGGCGACGGCGCTCGCGGTGCCGCGCACCCGTCGCTTCGGCGGCTGGCTGGCCGCTGCGCTGTTCATCGGTGTCTTCCCGGCGAACATCCAGATGGCTGTCGACGTGGTGGGCAACCCGAAGGCGCCCGGCCTGTTCAAGGCAGGCGTGCTGGCGCGGCTGCCGTTGCAGATCCCGATGGTCGTGGCCGCGCTGCGCGTGGCGCGCCGCTGATCACACCCACTGCACCAGCTGGATGACGATCCCGTTCGGGTCGGTCAGCTGGAAGTAGCGCTCGCCCCACTCCTCGGTCTCGATGGGCGTCTCGATCGGGACGCCCGCGGCGCGCAGGCGCTCGTACTCGGCGTCGATGTCGTCGACGACGAACACCACCAGCGTGCCGTCGCCCGCGCTACCCGCGATGCGCGCCGGCTTGAACGTGCTCAGGCCGGTGCGCAGGTAGATGACGTTCATCCCGGCGTCGGGCCGCTGGAGCGAGACGAACCCGTCGGCGGCCATCTGCTCGGTGAAGCCGAGGTGGTCGATGAGGAATGTCGCCGAGGCCTGCGGGTCGGCGACATTGAGCGAGATGGCGGAACCGGTGATCTGCATGGGTTCTCCTCGGTGTTGAACTCCGTACGTTGTACGCCTTTAACGATGGCGAGGAGGTCGCCGGTTCCGCTGTATGACCTGCGTCACAGGATCAGAAGGTGTCGCGGTCGATCCGCAGCGTGGTGATGGTGGCGGCCAGGCCCTCGTACTGGTTGATCAGCAGCACGATCTCGATGAGCAGCCGCTCGTCGTAGTGCGCGGCGAGTCCGGCCCACGCGGCGTCGTCGACATCGCGGCCGGTCACCAGCTGGTCGACGACCGTGAGCAGCGCCCGCTGCCGCGGCGTCCAGCCCTCCGCGTCCGGTCCGGCGGCGACCCGGTCGATCTCCACGGCCGTCAGCCCGGCCCTGCGGCCGAGGCGGCGATGATGGTCGGTCTCGTAGTCGCAGGCGCGCAGATGCGCGACCCGCAGGATGACCAGCTCCGCCTCGGCGCGCGGCAGCCGCCCGCCCGGCATGAGCTTGCCGGAAAAGTGCAGCCAGCCGCGGAACAGCCCGCCGGTGCGCCCGAGCGTGCTGAACAGGTGCGCGTCGTCGGTGCCCGACGCGCGGGAAAGCACTTGCCAGACAACCCAGTTGATCGGTCCGAGTTCGGCGAACCGTCCCGGGGAAACCCGTGGTAGGGGCGCTGGATCCATCACATCTCCACCTGTCTGCTCGTGCTCGCCCGGCCGGTTCGCAGCGTACTCGCCGGTACGGGATCGCGACGGCGACTGTGGGAGTCGTGCCGGTTTTCTTTGGTTTCCAGTGGTTTTCGCAACAGTTGCGCGTCATGATCGGTGGGTACCGCAGCGCGCAGCGGCGGTGTGAGGTCGCAGCACTGGTAGGGGAACATCGGAATGCTGGTTCGGATCAGGCCGGATGCGGAGCTCACCGGCGCCGAGCGGGAGTTCGTGGATTGCCTGCGCGCCTATCCGAGCACGGGGCTCGCGCTGGTGGATTGCCGGGTGGGCGATCGCAGGCTCGGCGCGGTGGTCGTGACGCCACGGGGGATCACGGTCATCGAGGTGAAGGGCTTCCGGCGACGGCAGAGCGGCCTGCTCGCGGTCTCGGCGGCGGGCGAGTGGACGATCAGCGACAGCCCGCTCGACCTGGACGCCGACCCCTCGGGCGGCCTCACCGACCGGCTCGAACACGGGATCCACGCCGTGCGCGTCGCGCTCGAGCAGGCGCTGCAGGACAGCAGGCATGTCAGCGGCGCGGTGGTGATGGTGCCGTACCGGGGCGTGGTGGTACGGCCGGCGCGCACCGCGCTGCGACCGGGGCTGGACGTGCTGGTCGCCAATACCGTCGACGCGCACGAGTTGCGGGTCTACCTCGAGGGCTTCTCCGCCGGGCCCCCGGCCTGGACCATCGACCGGGTGCTCACCACCTGCACCGCGCTGGGCGTCGGCACCCTGACACCGCCGCGCGCCGAGCTGGCCGCCGACGGTTTCGCGGGCAGCCGCCCCGCGCCTGCGCCGCTCCCGCCGCAGCCGCGCCGGTTCACCGAACCGATCCAGCCGCCGCCGCCCGCCCAGCCGGCCGAGCGCGGGAAGGCGGTCGGGCTGATCCTGTTCGCCGTGGCCGTGCTCGGTGTGTTCGTGGTGTTCCTGGTGGTCGGCCAGGCCCTGCTGCGGGACTCGCCGCAGCCGCGCCCCAGCTCGGACACCTCGCAGAGCACGACCAGGGTGCCGTCTTCGACGCCCGCCGGTCAGCGGCCGGTCGAGTGCTGGCCGTTCCAGAACGGCTGCTGAGCGCTCAATCCCGCACGGCGCGACCGAGTTTGGTGAAGGCGATCGCCTGCTCGGCGCGCACCCGGACATGCGCGCGGGAGGAGTCGATGTGCGCGGTGAGGGTGTGCAGGGCCGCCTCGCCGGCGCCCGCCAGGACCTGTTCGGCGATGGCGATGTGCTCGGCCGTCATCGCCGCGACCCGCTCGGCGGTCGGCACGTCCATGGTGCGGACCGGGCGCACCCGCACATAGACCGCGGTGAGCGCGTCGGCGAGGGCCGAATTGCCCGCTGCCCGTAGTAGTTCGGTGTGGAATCGCTCGTCGGCCGCCACCAGCTCCGGCCCCGGTTCCGGCGGGGTGTCCCGGTACTCGCGCCAGCGTTCCAGTTCCGCGCGCACGGCGGGCAGATCGTGCGAGGCGGGACTGTGCGGCTGGACCGAGTCGGCGGCATCGATGCGCTGGAAACCACGGGCCTCCAGCACTATTCGTAGCTCGTAGAGCTCGTCCAGTTCGGCAAGGCGCGGCCGGTACAGATAGAGCCCGTCCTGGTGGCGCTGGATCAGCCCGTCGGCCTGGAGCCGGGCCAGCGCCTCGCGCACCGGAGTGCGCGAGACGCCGTACCGCTGGGCCAGCCGTTCGGCGCGTAGTCGTTCGGTCGGCGGGACGGTCCCGGTGGCGAGGTCGTCGCGCAGCGCCAGGTAGACGCGCTCGGCCAGAGACACCCGCCCCCTGCGGTTCATGGCCTGCGGTCAGATCGCCATCGCCGCGCGGACCGCGGATTCCGCACCGGCACCGCCCGCACCCGACGAGCCGAGATGCCCCGAATGCAGCACGTAGTAGTGCTGCGCGGCCTGCAGCGCGAAGCCGATGTGCTGCTCCACCAGCAGCACGCTGAGGCCGCCGCGCTGGGTGAGATCGATGATGGTGCGCTCGATCTCGGCCACCACCGACGGCTGGATGCCCTCGGTCGGCTCGTCGAGGATGAGCAGCTTGGGCTCGGTGATCAGGGCGCGGGCGATGGCCAGCTGCTGGCGCTGACCGCCGGAGAGCAGCCCGGCCTTGCGGGTCAGCAGCTCACGCAGGGCGGGGAACAGTTCGAGCGATTCCTCGATCAGCGCCTTGCCGCGTTTGCGCCCGTCGGCGACGACCTGCAGATTCTCGGCGGTGGTCAGCTGGGGAAAACTCTGCTGCCCCTGCGGCACGTAGGCGATGCCGCGCTTGACCCGCTGCGACGGGGACAGCTTGGTGATCTTGTCGCCGTCGAAGGTGATCGTGCCCGACTTGGTCGGCAGCAGGCCGACCGCGGTGCGCAGCAGCGTCGTCTTGCCCGCGCCGTTGTGGCCCATGATGGCGACCACGCTGTCGTCCGGGACGGTCAGGCTGACGCCGTGGATCACCTCGGTGCGCCCGTAGCCCGAGTGGATGTCGTGTAGTTCAAGCATCGGCCGACTCCTTGTTCGTCGCGTCCCCGGCCAGTGCCGCGGTGCCGAGGTAGACCTCCTGCACTTTCGGATCGGCCTGCACCTCTTCGACACTGCCCTCGCTGAGCACCTTGCCGCTCGCGAGGACGGTGACCGAGGTGGCGAAGGAGCGCATGAAGTCCATGTCGTGCTCGACGA
This sequence comes from Nocardia sp. NPDC058244, assembly GCF_042882065.1. Lineage (NCBI taxonomy): Bacteria > Bacillati > Actinomycetota > Actinomycetes > Mycobacteriales > Nocardiaceae > Nocardia > Nocardia sp. NPDC058244. Next base: position 605,379 of record NZ_JBHVWX010000001.1, read on the forward strand.
CGACGACCACGCGGTCACCGCCGATGCGGCGCAACAGGTTTCCGGTCTCCTCGCGCTCCTCGGCGCTCATGCCCGCGACGGGTTCGTCGAGCAGCAGCACCGAGGCGTTCTGCACCAGCAGCATGCCGATCTCGAGCCACTGCTTCTGCCCGTGGGCCAGCACCCCGGCGGGCTTGTCCCGCAGCGCGGTGAGACCCGTTGTCTCCAGTGCCTCTTCGATGCTCGGCAGCACCGACTTGCGGGCCCGCAGCAGCGACAGCGGCGAACGGCCCGCTCCCGCGGCGATATCCAGGTTCTGTAACACGCTGAGCTGCTCGAACACGCTCGCGGTCTGGAAGGTTCTGCCGACGCCGAGCCGCGCGATCTGGTGCACCTTCTTGCCGAGCAGTTCGGTGCCCGACTTCTGGGCCGAGCCGGTGGCCGGCACCAGGCCGGTGATGGCGTCGATGAGCGTGGTCTTGCCCGCGCCGTTGGGACCGATCAGGAACCGCAGGTCGCCCTGCAGCACCGTCAGGTCGACATCGGTGACCGCCTTGAATCCGTCGAAACTCACCGAGAGGCCACGGATTTCGAGGTAGTCGCTGTCCATGCCCGCGTTGCCGCCCGCTTTGGGCTCGTGTGTGGTCATCGCGCTTCCACCTTCTCCTCGGTGACGACGGCGGGTTCGGCCGGCGCCGGTGCGGGTGCGGGTTCCGGTTTCCGGCTCTGCCACCAGCCCTTGAACAGCGGCCACAGCCCGGCCAGCCCGGCGGGGATGAACCCGACGACCACGATGAACAGCACGCCCTGCAGGTAGGTCCAGCCCGACGGGAACGACTCCGAGAGCGAGGTCTGCGCCCAGGCGACGCCGATCGCGCCGAGGACCGGGCCGAGCAGCGTGGTGCGGCCACCGATCGCGACCCCGATGAGGAACGCGATGGACGGGACGACGCCGATGTCGGCGGGGGAGATGATGCCGACGATCGGGGTGAACAGCGCACCCGCGATCCCGGCCAGGAACGCCGCCACCACGTAGGCGACGATCTTGATGTTGGCCGGGTCGTAGCCGAGGAAGCGCACCCGCTCCTCCGCGTCGCGCACCGCGACCAGCAGTTCGCCGTAGCGGCTGCGGTTGAGCTGGCGGATCAGCGCGACGACCAGCAGCAGCGTGCCCGCGGCGATGAAGAACAGCATCTGGCGGTTGGCCGGGTCGGAGAGCCGGAACCCGAAGAAGGACCGGAAGTCCGACAGGCCGGTGAAGCCGCCGATGGCCTGCTGACCGGTGAGCAGGATGGCCAGCGCCGCAGCCAGCGCCTGGCTCAGGATGGCGAAGTACGCGCCGCGCACCCGGCGCTTGAACACGCCGTAGCCGAGCACGGCGGCCACCAGCGCTGGCAGCACCAGGATGGCGAGGATGGCCACCGGCGCCGAGGTGAACGGCTGCCAGAACCCCGGTAGTTCGCTGATGCCGGAGATCTCCATGAACTCCGGGACGTCGTTGCCGAGGCGGGCGGCGTCGGCCAGCTGCATGTGCATGGCCATGATGTAGGCGCCGATGCCGAAGAACACGCCCTGGCCGAGGGTGAGCATTCCGCCACGGCCCCAGGCCAATCCGATGCCCGCCGCCACGATGGCGAAGCAGAGGAACTTGGCGAGCAGGTTCAGCCGGAAGTCGCTGAGTACCGCCGGTGCCACCGCGAACAGGATGAAGGCGGCGACGGCGAAACCGGCGAGCGGGGTCAGCCGGGGGTAGGCGCTGAGACGGTCCTTGAGTGCGGTCATGCCAGGCTCCTCGTCCGCACGGTGAACAGGCCCTGCGGGCGAACCTGCAGGAAGATGACGATCAGCACGAACACGATGACCTTCGCGATGGACGCGGTGGTCGAGTATTCGATGAACGAGTTGAGCAGGCCGAGCGCGAACGCCGCGATCACCGTGCCCTTGATCTGGCCGAGGCCACCGATGACGACCACCAGGAACGCGTCGATCAGATAGCTCTGGCCGATGGTCGGGCTGGTCGAGCCGATCAGGGTCAGCGCCACACCGGCGACACCGGCCAGGCCGGACCCGATGAAGAACGTGCTGATATCGGTGAATCGCGAAGAGATACCCGAGGTTTCGGCCAGGCCGCGGTTCTGCACGACGGCGCGGATGCGGCGACCCATCGGGGTGGTCTTGAGCACGGCGGCCAGCGCGGTCACCGCGACGATCGCCAGCACCAGGATGAAGATGCGGGTCTTGGGCACCACCGCGCCCGCGATGGTGATACCGCCGCTGAGCCATTCGGGCACCAGCACGTTCTTGGCGGGCGCGCCGAAGATGTCGCGCGCGGCCTGTTGCAACACCAGACCGACACCGAAGGTGACCAGCAGCGTGTCCAGCGGACGGTCGTACATGTAGCGGATCAGGCCCATTTCCAGGGCGGCGCCGAGCAGGCCACCGATCAGGAAGCCCATGAACAACGAGACGACCAGCGAGACGCCCGCCGACGAGAAGACCTGCTGCACAACGTAGGTGGTGTAACAGCCGGCCATGATGAATTCGCCGTGCGCCATGTTGATGACGCCCATCTGACCGAAGGTCAGCGACAGACCGAGGGCGGCGAGCAGAAGAATCGATCCCAGGCTCAACCCCGTGAAGAGCTGGCCGATCAGCACGTCCATTGCAGCGGACTCCTTGGAAATGGGGCGGTGTGGGACGCGCCGCGGACGGCGCGTCCCACACCTGTCGGGCTACTTACTTGAGGCCCTTGGCCCAGTCGTAGGACTTCAGGTACGGGTCCGGGGTGATCGCCTTGCCGGAGTCCCACACCGTGTAGATCAGGCCGTCCGGGCGGATCTCGCCGATCCGGGCGGTCTTGGTGATGTGGTGGTTGGAGCCGTCGATGGTGACGGTGCCCTCGGGGGCCTCGAAGCTGACGCCGTCAGCGGCGGCCTGCACGTCGGCCACGGCGAAGGACTTGGCCTTCTCGACGGTGTTCTTCCACAGGAAGACCGAGGCGTAGGCGGCTTCCATCGGGTCCGAGGTGGGCTTGTCGGCGCCGAAGGCGGCCTTGTAGTCGGCGACGAACTTCTTGTTCACCGGGGTGTCGACGGTCTGGTAGTAGTTCCAGGCGGTGAGCTGGCCCGCGATGTTCTGCGCGCCGATGCCGGCGACCTCTTCCTCGGCGATCGACACCGAGACCACCGGCATCTCGGCGGCCTTCAGGCCCGCGTTGGTGTACTCGCGGAAGAAGGCGACGTTGGAGTCACCGTTGAGGGTGTTGAAGACCGCGCCCGCCTTGGCATTACGGACCTTGTTGACGATGGTGGAGAAGTCGGTCGAGCCGAGCGGGGTGTAGTCCTCGCCCTTGATCTCGATGCCGTTGGCCGCGGCGTAGGCCTTGATCTCGCGGTTGGCGGTCTGCGGGAAGACGTAGTCCGAGCCGACCAGGTAGAGGGACTTGATGCCCTTCTGCTTCAGGTAGTCCAGCGCGGGAATGATCTGCTGGTTGGTGGTGGCGCCGGTGTAGAAGATGTTCTTGCTGTCTTCCAGGCCCTCGTACTGCACGGGGTAGTAGAGCAGCGAGTTCAGGCTCTCGAACTTGGGCTTCATGGCCTTGCGGCTCGACGAGGTCCAGCCGCCGAACACCGCGGCGACACAGTCGGAGCTGATCAGCTTCTCCGCCTTCTCGGCGAAGGTCTTCGGGTCGGAGGCGCCGTCTTCGAGGACGATCTCGATCTTCTTGCCGAGCACACCGCCCGCGGCGTTGATCTGGTCGATCGCCAGCTTGGTCGAATTGGCCACGGTGACTTCGGAAATGGCCATGGTGCCGGACAGCGAGTGCAGCGAGCCGACCTTGATGGTGTCCTTGGTGGTGTCGACGCACGAGGCGGCGGTCGAGCCGGACGACGCGTCGTCACGGGCACCGCAACCGGTGAGCAACAGGCCGGTGACGGCCACCGCGGCGGGCACCGCGAGTGCCTTGGCCAAACGGGATCGATACATGGGGCGGTTCTCCTCATCAGGTGTAACGGCGGCGCCACACGCGCCACAACGAACACCACCGCGGTCTGCCCCGGTGACTGGATGTACACCGAGTTGTATACAGCGGCTGTATTCGTGAGCGGAACAGTAGAGGGAACTTGTTGCACCGGAATATCTCTCGGTCACGTGTCCGTTTCGTCTGTTTCATCCATGTGAACAATTGCTCGGCGGCGGGTGCGGGCGGCTGCGCGCCTACGGTTGCGTAGGGACGCCACGGTGCGGCACGCTTCGAATTCGTACGACGTCGAACAGCCGGAGCACGCGGCACTCGGGCCGTGTGTGGTCAGTCGAGGAGGCGCCACGTGGGGCACTACAAGGCGAACGTGCGGGATATCGAGTTCAATCTGTTCGAGGTGCTCAACCTCGACAAGCTCCTGGATACCGGCGCCTACGGCGACCTGGATTCCGAGACGGTGCGCCAGATTCTCGCCGAGGTCGAACGGCTGGCCGAGGGGCCGATCGCGGACTCGTTCGCCGACGCCGACCGGCACCCCGTGGTCTTCCATCCGGATACCTTCGACATCTCCGTGCCCGAACCGTTACGCAAGACGGTGGCCGCGGTGCAGGAGGCGGGGTGGTTCCGCCTCGGCATGCCGGAGGGCATGGACGGCACCGCCGCCCCGAACGTACTGATGTGGGCGATCAACGAGCTCGTCATCTGCGCCAATCCGGCGGCCAGCTTCTTCAACATGGGCCCGCTGATGGGCTCGGTGCTCTACGAGGTCGGCACCGAGGAGCAGAAGCGCTGGGCGCGTGGCGGATTCGAGCGCGGCTGGCAGGGCGCCATGGTGCTCACCGAGCCCGACGCCGGGTCCGACGTCGGCGCGGGCCGGACCAAGGCCGTGCCGCAGCCCGACGGATCGTGGCACATCGAGGGCGTGAAGCGGTTCATCTCCGGTGGTGACGTGGGTGAGATCGCGGAGAACGTCTTCCACCTGGTGCTCGCCCGGCCGGAGGGCGCCGGTCCCGGCACCAAGGGGCTGTCGCTGTTCTACGTGCCGAAGTTCCTCTTCGATCCCGAGACGTTCGAGCTCGGTGACCGCAACGGCGTGTACGTGACCGGGGTCGAGCACAAGATGGGGATCAAGTCCTCGCCGACCTGTGAGGTCACCTTCGGTGGCACCGCGGTGCCCGCCAAGGGCTGGCTCGTCGGCGACGTGCACAACGGCATCGCGCAGATGTTCAAGGTGATCGAGAACGCGCGGATGACGGTGGGCGTGAAGTCGTCCGGGACGTTGTCGACGGGGTACCTGAACGCGCTGGAGTACGCCAAGACGCGCGTGCAGGGCGCGGATCTGACGCAGATGGCGGACAAGGCGGCGCCGCGCGTCACCATCACCCACCACCCCGATGTGCGGCGGTCGCTGGCCATGCAGAAGGCGTACGCCGAAGGGTTGCGCGCGGTGTATCTGTATACCGCCGCGCATCAGAACGAGGACGTGGCACAGCTCGTCTCCGGCGCCGACGCGGAGCTGGCGCACCGGGTGGACGATCTGCTGCTGCCGATCGTCAAGGGGGTCGGCTCGGAGCGGGCGTATCAGTTGCTCACCGAGTCGCTGCAGACCTTCGGTGGCTCCGGCTATCTGCAGGACTACCCGATCGAGCAGTACATCCGCGACGCCAAGATCGACTCGCTCTACGAGGGCACCACCGCGATCCAGGCCCAGGACTTCTTCTTCCGCAAGATCATTCGCGATCGCGGCGCCGCGCTGGCGCATGTGAACGCGCAGATCACCGCCTACCTGGACAGCGACACCGGCCGCTTCGCCACCGAGCGCGCCCTGCTGCGCACTGCCCAGGCCGACATCGGCGCGATGGCGTCCACCCTCACCGGCTACGCCATGGCGGGCCAGACCGATCCCACCGAGCTCTACAAGGTCGGCCTCGGCTCGGTCCGCTTCCTGATGTCGGTCGGCGACCTGCTCATCGCCTGGCGCCTGCTCGTCCAGGCCGACATCGCCGCCGCGGCCCTCGCCGCCGACACCGCCCCCAAGGACCGCCCCTTCTACCAGGGCAAAGTGGCCGCGGCCAGCTTCTTCGCCAAGAACGTCCTCCCCGAACTCACCGCCACCAGAAACATCCTCGCCACCCTCGACAACGACATCATGTCCATCCCGGAGGAAGCCTTCTGACCGCCGCCGATAGGTAGTGGCGTGCACCACACGGCATCCTGGAAGACGAGATTCGCGCGATCATCTCGTATCCGATGCTGCGATACGCGGTGAGATCAAGGATGGACCCTGAAGCGGCAGTGTTCGTGTTCGTCGGGCGGCTGGACAACGAGCCGTGACTCGAGGTGGTGGCAGAGAGCGTCGAAGACATCACCTGGGAGGTGTTTCACGCTATGCGGCTGACCGCGCGAGTTGCTGCCGAGGTGTACGCGCTGGCACGCATCTCGCTGCCGTGTGCGATCCGGCAACGGCCGCAACGGAGTTCATGGAGTGGAACGGAGAGTCCGTGATGGCAAAGCGAAGTGCTGAAGAGTACGAAGCGATGGCTGCCGAGTTCGAGCACGGCGACTACGCGGTCGTCGGCCCGATCGAAGCGGGGCCCGAATTGACGATGGGGCGGCCGATCGGTGGGGCCCGCGGCGGGAAGAGTCCGGTCCGGACTGTACGACTTCCGGCCGAGTTGGATGCGCGTCTGGCAGCGTACGCCGACCAGGCCGAGACGACGCCGAGTGATGTCCTGCGCCGGGCGGTAGCCGAATACTTGGCCCGTCATCCCCTCAGTGCGTGAAGTGAGCAGCTGAGTCGGTGGACTACTTGATCAGGTAGGGGGAGACCGAGCTGCGGTGTTCGCTGATGTCGAGGGCCTTGCCGAGTGGGGGGAAGGCGCGCTGGGGGCAGTTGGAGCGGACGCAGACGCGGCAGCCGGCGCCGATCGGGGTGGCGGTGGCTTCGCCGAGGTCGATGCCGTCGGCGTAGACGACGCGGCCCGCGTGGCGGAGTTCGCAGCCGAGGCCGATGGCGAAGGTCTTGCTGGGCTGGCCGTAGCGGGTGGCGCGGCGTTCGACGGTGCGGGCGACCCAGAGGTATTTGCGGCCGTCGGGCATCTGGGCGATCTGGGTCATGATCTTGCCGGGGTAGGCGAAGGTCTCGTAGACGTTCCAGAGCGGGCAGGTGCCGCCGCTGGCGGAGAAGTGGAAACCGGTGGCGGACTGGCGTTTCGACATGTTGCCCGCGCGGTCGACGCGGACGAAGGAGAACGGAACGCCGCGCAGGCTCGGCCGCTGTAGCGTCGAGAGCCGGTGGCAGATGGTCTCGTAACTCTGCGAGAAGAAGGCCGACAGGCGCTCGATGTCGTAGCGGAAGTCCTCGGCCACCTCGTGGAAGTGGGTATAGGGCAACACCGTCGCCGCGGCGAAGTAGTTGGCCAGGCCGAGCATGGCCAGCTTGCGCGAGGCCTCGGAGGCGAAATTGCCCTCCTCGACCAGCTTGTCGAGCAGCGGCCCGCACTCGAGATAGGCCAGTTCGGCGGCCAGCTTGAAGGTGCGCTGCCCGCCGGACAGGTGCGGGGAGATCTCGAGCTGCTTGGTCTCGGGGTCGTAGTGGTGCAGCACGCCCTCACCGAGATCGATCCGCTCGACGATCCGCACGCCGTGCGCGCGCAGCAACCGGACGATCTCGGTGCTCACCTCGCCGCCGTGGAACCGGATGCGCGCGGTGAGGTCCTCGGCCGCGGTGTCGAGTTCGTCGATGTAGTTCTGGCGCTGGTAGAAGTAGTCGCGCACTTCCTCGTGCGGCTTGCTGATCGCGGCGCTGCCGGAACCGTCGGAGAACCGGTCCTCGGTGGCGGCGGCGAGCTGGGCGCTGGTGTTGCGGTACCGGTTGTGCATGGCGACCAGGGCGCGCGCCATGCTCGGATGCGCCGAGACCATGTCGGCGATCTCCTGGGTGTCGGCCTCGATGCCGAGCTCGGCGTCCATCACGACTTCCTGCAACTCGGCGATGAGCCGGGTGTCGTCGTGGGCGGAGAAGAAGGCCGGATCGACGCCGAAGACCTCGTTGATCCGCTTGAGCACGGGCACCGTCAGCGGCCGCACGTCGTGCTCGATCTGGTTGAGATAGCTGGCCGAGATCTCCAGCTTCTGGGCCAGCGAGACCTGGCTCAGCCCGCGCTCGGTCCGCAGCTGGCGCAGCCGCGCACCGACATAGGTCTTGGCCATATGTCCAGTTTATGGGCGGTTTCGCAACCTTGCCAATGGATTCTTAACAGCGTGGGCTGAGCGATGTGTCACACCGTCGCGCTACCGTCGTCGGGTGCTGTTCAGCGATGTCGTCGCGGCCTCGGCGGCCGTGCGGGCGACCAGGTCGCGCAAGGCGAAGATCGCCGCGCTGGCCGAGCTCTTCGCCGCCGCGGGCCCGGCGGAGATCGGGACCGTCGTCGCCTGGCTCTCCGGCGACCTGGTGCAGGGCCGGATCGGCGCGGGGTGGCGCACGGTGGCCGGCCTGGAGACGCCGCCGAGCGCCGCGCCGCGGCTGACCGTCGGCGAGGTCGACGGCGTCTTCACCGAACTCACCGGGCTCAGCGGCACCGGCTCGACGCTGCGCAGGCGGGAACTGCTCACGGCCCTGTTCACCGCCGCGACCGAGGACGAACAGTCCTTCCTGATCCGGCTGCTCACCGGGGAACTGCGCCAGGGCGCGCTCACCGCGGTCGTCGTCGAGGCGCTCGCCCAGGCCACCGGCATCCCGGTCGAGGTGGTGCGGCGCGCGCACATGCTGTCCGGTCAGCTGCCCGCGACCGCCGTCGCCGCGGTCACCGGCGGCGAGGCGGCGCTCACCGCGTTCCGGCTCGAGGTCGGCAGGCCGGTCGCGCCGATGCTCGCGTCACCGGGTGGCTCGCTGGACGAGGCGCTGGCCGAACTCGGCCCGCAGGTGAGCGTCGAGCACAAGCTCGACGGCGCCCGGATCCAGGTGCACCGCGACGGCGAGCGCGTGTGGGTCTTCACCCGCACGCTGCGCGACATCACCGCGAGCGTGCCCGAGCTGGTCGAGCTGGTCGCCGGCCTCGCCTGCACGAGCGTGGTCCTGGACGGGGAGACCCTCGCCCTGACCGACGCGGGCAGGCCGCGCCCGTTCCAGGAGACGATGAGCCGGTTCGCGACCGTCGGCGAGGACGCCAGGGACCTGCTGCTGCACCCCTACTTCTTCGACTGCCTGCACCTCGACGGCGTCGACCTGATCGACGAACCGCTGCGGGCCCGCCGCGCCGCGCTGGCCGGGGTGGCGGGCGAGCACGTCATCCCGGCGCTGGTCGCCCCCGACGCCGAGGCGGCCGCCGAGTACTACGACGACGCGCTGGCCGTCGGCAACGAGGGCGTGATGGTCAAGGCGCTGGACGCGCCGTACGCGGCGGGCAGGCGCGGCAAGGCGTGGCAGAAGATCAAACCGGCGCACACCCTCGACCTGCTGGTGATCGGCGCGGAATGGGGCTACGGCAGGCGCACCGGGTTCCTGTCGAACCTGCACCTGGCCGCGCGCGATCCGGAGACGGGCGAGCCGGTGATGGTCGGCAAGACGTTCAAGGGCCTCACCGACGAGCTGCTGCGCTGGCAGACCGCGGAGTTCCCCCGGCACCAGACCCACACCGACGGGCACGCCGTGTTCCTGCGCCCACGGCTCGTCGTCGAGATCGCGCTCGACGGTGTCCAGGCCAGCACCAGGTACCCGGGCGGTGTCGCCCTGCGCTTCGCCAGGGTGCTGCGCTACCGGCCGGACAAGGAGCCCGACCAGGCCGACACCATCGACGCGGTGCGCGCGCTGGGGGTCGTGAGCTGACCCGTCGGGGACTTACCTGCAACAGTTTGGCAATCCGGTATCGGCATACGACACACTGTTCGGGTGAGCGCCGAACTAATGGTCCTGTTGATCGTCATCGTCACAGCTCTCGCATTCGACTTCACCAACGGATTCCACGACACGGCCAATGCCATGGCGACCTCGATCGCCACCGGGGCGCTGAAGCCGCGCGTGGCGGTGGCGCTGTCCGGCGTGCTGAATCTGATCGGCGCCTTCCTGTCGGTATCGGTGGCGGCGACTGTGGCCAAGGGCATCGTGCAGCTGAACGACGTGGGCGGGCAGGACCTGCTCGTCATCGTCTTCGCCGGCCTGGTCGGCGGCATCCTGTGGAACCTGCTGACCTGGCTGCTCGGGCTGCCGTCGAGCTCCTCGCACGCGCTGTTCGGCGGCCTGATCGGCTCCACGATCGCCGCGCTCGGCTGGAACGGCGTGATCTGGGCGTCGGGCTCGGAGGGCGTGCTGATCAAGATCGTGCTGCCCGCGATCCTGGCCCCGGTGATCGCCGCGCTGGTCGCGGCCATCGCCACCTTCCTGGTGTACCGGATCACCCGTGGCGTCGACGAGGACAAGGCGAACGAGGGCTTCCGCTGGGGCCAGATCGGGTCGGCGTCGCTGGTCTCGCTGGCCCACGGCACCAACGACGCGCAGAAGACGATGGGCATCATCTTCCTGGCGCTGGTGGCCTACGGCACGCTCGACAAGGACGACCACATGCCGCTGTGGGTGATGGCGGCCTGCGCGGTGGCGATCGCCCTCGGCACCTACCTCGGCGGCTGGCGGATCATCCGGACTCTGGGCAAGGGCCTGGTCGAGATCGAGTCGCCGCAGGGAATGGCCGCCGAGTCCACCTCGGCGGCGATCATCCTCACCTCGGCGCACTTCGGCCTGCCGCTGTCGACCACGCAAACCGCGACCGGCTCGATCCTCGGCACCGGCATCGGCAAGGGCGCCGAGGTGCGCTGGCGGGTGATGGGCCGGATGGCCGTCGCCTGGCTGCTGACGCTGCCGATGGCGGGCATCGTCGGCGCGATCTGCTGGGCCATCGCGCACCTCATCGGTGGCCTGCCCGGCGTCCTGGTGGTGTTCGCGATCCTGATCGGCGGTGCGCTCGGCATCTATCTGCGGTCGCGCCGCGACCCGGTCGGCACCCACAATGTCAACGAGTGGCCCGAGGGTGTGCCGCCCGCGGCGACGCCGTCGTCGGTCGAACAGCACCACGCCGGGTAAAGGAGCGATCGTGCAATCCGTGATCACGAATCTGAGTTCACTGTGGGAAGTGGTGCTGGCCGCGCTGGTCTTCGGTGCCGGCGTGCCCGCGGTCTTCGCCTTCGCCGTGCGGTGGTGGGCCCAGGCGGAGACGGTCGACGCCGACGGTCGCGTCCGCCGCAACTACCCGGCGCTGGCCGGTGCGCTGATCTGCGTGGTCGTCATCGTCATGGTGGTGATCACCGGAATCCTGTTCACCGCCAAGGCCTTCATCGCCCATCAGTTCGGCATCCATCTGTTCGGTCAAGCATGAGCGAGGACGCGATGACAGATCCGACCCCTACGCCCGCCGTCCGGCGCAACCTGCTCTCCCGGGTGCTCGGCTGGCTGCGCGCCGGATATCCGCAGGGCATCCCGCAATCGGACTATGTCGCGCTGTTCGCGGTTCTGCACCGGCACCTCACCGACTACGAGGTGGTCGTCATCGGCGAGAAGCTGATCGAGGCCAATCCGAACCGGGAATCGATCAGCGAGGCCGAGATCGCGGCGGCGATCGCCGATTTCGCCAAGCAGCAGCCCGCGCCGGACGACGTCTCGCGCGTGGCCTCGCATCTGGCCGCCGGTGGCTGGCCGTTGGCCGAACCGCTGGACGAGGGTGAACCGGCGCCGGAACAGGACTGAGTTACCGGCGCGACAATTCCGCTGTGCCAGCGGAATTCGTGGCAGTACCAATTTCCGATTCGCCCGGATGCCCGCCGGGTGCGCGCTAGCATGCACGGGTGGTTCGGCGTGTGGATGAAACCGATAGTGGTCGTAGTTACGGTGGATTGTCGCGCCAGCAGCGAGTAGCCATGCGGCGAAACCGGTTGACCGATGCCGCACTGGAACTATTCGGTACCCAGGGTTATTCGTCGACCTCGATCGAGCGCCTGTGCGCGACGGCGAATGTGTCGACCCGCAGTTTCTACGAGGACATCGGCAGCCGCGAGGCGCTGCTGATCGCCCTCGTCGACCGCCTCAACACCGCCGCGCTGCACCGGGTCGACGAGGCGCTGGAACGCACCAGCGAGCAGCCACTGGTGGTGCGCGTGGTGGAGAGCTTCCGGGCTTTTCTCGCCGTGACCTGCCGGGATCGGCGCGCGGCCAGGGTGTTCTACGTCGAGGTGGTCGGGGTGAGCCCGGCGGTGGAGGAGTGGCGGCGCGCGCAGCGGCGATCGGTCTCCGGCCTGCTCACCAGGGAGGCCCAGCGGGCCGCCGCGCGCGGGGAAGCGGAATCGCGCAGTGTGCACCTGTTCACGCTCGCGTTGATCGGCGCGGTGAATTCCCTGGCGCAGGAGATGGTGCACGCCACCGTTCCCGGTGACGCGATCTCGGTCGACGAGATCTGCGACGAGATCGCCTATTTCATCCGGTCCGGGCTCTCGGTCCGGCCGTCGGCCCTGCCGACCTGAGCATCGGCGAACGACCTGAGCCGACGAAAAAGGGAGGCGTCCGATCGGACGCCTCCCTTTTCGGTTCTGCGGAGAATCAGATACCCATGCCCTGGGCCAGCATCGGCCACGACTCGTGCAGCGCCTGCTCCCAGTACGGCCAGTAGTGGGTGCCGACCGGGTTGAACATGTAGGTGGCCGGGATGCCCAGCGAGTCCAGCTTGGTCTTCAGGTTCTGCGTGCACGCGTTGGTCGCGGCTTCGATCGCGACGCCGAGGCCGAGGTTGACCACGCCCATCGGGCCGTTGCCCTCGGTGTAGTAGCGCACGTCCTCCATCACCGGCAGACCGCTACCGCTGGAGATGTAGAGGTTGGTGCCGCGCAGCTTCTCGGCGTTGAGGACCGGGTCGTTGGCGACCCAGGCCGGGTCGTTGTCCGGGCCGTACATGTTCTCGGTGTCGCCACCCGCCCAGGTCTCCACGGAGAACTTGACGAACTGCCTGCCCATCGGGTCGGCGATCTGCGCGCAGCCGGAGTAGGCGGCGACGGACTTGAACAGGCCCGGCTTGGCCTCGGCCAGCTGCAGCACCGAGGTGCCGGAGGTGGACAGGCCGGCCAGCGAGTTGAGGCCGGTCGAGTTCAGGGTGCTGTCGAGCAGCGGCGGCAGCTCCTGGGTGAAGAAGGTGTTCCACTTGTTCAGGCCGAGGCGGGCGTCTTCCTTCTGCCAGTCGGCGTAGTAGCTGCCGCGGCCGCCGATCGGCTGGATGACATTGACCTGCTTGTCGGCCAGGAAGCCGAGCGCGTTGGTCTGCGCGGCCCAGCTGGCCGTGCCCTCACCGGCGTCGAGGCCGTTGAGGAGGTAGAGGTTGGGGGCGGGCTTGGACTCGTCGACCGGCCGCTGCACGTCGACGGTGATGTCCTTCTTCATGGCCGCCGAGTACACCTTCAGGTGCCAGGTGCGCCCGTCCTTGACGATCGACGACACGGCAGAGGGCTTCTCGGGTTCGGCCGAGGCGGCGCCGCCGCCCGCGATCACGGCCACCGACAGCGCGGCGGTCAGAGCTACGGCGGTGGTGCGCAAGGCGGCCACGGTACGTACAGCAGAGAGCTTCATCGAACAGTCGGTTCCAGTCCACGGGCCGTGTCGGCTCCGTCATCGCAGTGCTTCCCCCCTTGGCCGAACGATGCGCGCTCGACGGCTGCGGGGCTGTCAGATCCTCCGACACTCTATGTCCTCCGGCGGGACAGAATCGTTACTGGTTCACAATTCGCCGTGACCTCGAGCACGGTTAACGACCGCGCAATACTGCCCGCGAATCGGAAATACCGCCGCAACCAGCCGCTCTTATGGTGACGGCCATGGGTAAGGAAATCCCCGGCGGCGCGTCGGCCGGGATCGAGATCAGCGGGTTGAGCAAGTCGTTCCGGGTGGGTCGCGATACCGTGCGCGCGCTGGACTCGGTCGATCTGCGGACCGCGAACGGCGCATTCCTCTCCCTGCTCGGCCCGTCGGGATGCGGCAAATCGACCGTTTTGCGAATTCTGGCCGGTCTCGACGAACCCACCGCGGGCACCGCCACGATCAACGGGCTGACGCCGGAGCGGCTGCGCGGCGGCCATCAGCTCGGGATCGCGTTCCAGGATTCCGCGCTGCTGCCCTGGCGCAGCGTCGAGTCGAACATCCGGCTGCCGCTGCAGGTCGCCGGGCTGCCCGCCGAACCGGAGCGGATCGCCGAGCTGATCGCGCTGGTCGGCCTGGAGGGTTTCGAGAAGGCCAAGCCCGCGCAGTTGTCCGGCGGTATGCGCCAACGGGTTTCGATCGCGCGGGCACTGGTGGTGCAGCCGTCGGTGCTGCTGCTCGACGAACCGTTCGGCGCCCTCGACGACATGACCAGGCAGCGGCTGAACCTGGAACTGCTGCGCATCTGGACCGAGAAGCCCGCGACCACGCTGATGGTCACCCACGGCATCGGGGAAGCGGTATTCCTCTCCGACGTGGTCGCGGTGATGAGCCCGCGTCCCGGCCGGGTGCTGGAACTGGTCGAGATCGATCTGCCGCGCCCGCGCACCCCTGAAATGATGCGGACGCCGGAATTCCACAAGCTCTGCGATTACCTGTCCGAGCTGTTGTTCGGCCGGGGCGGTGTGGCATGAGTGAGGCACTCGCGGACTCGGGGCCGCCGGTCGAGGCCACGGGCGGGCAGCCGCCGGTGAGCGCGATTCGTGCGCGGCTCGGAGAGGGATTCCGTGGTTACCGGATGGCGGGTGCGTTGGGCGTCGCCGCCCTGATCGCGCTGTGGTGGGTGCTGGCGGCCGCGGGCGTGGCCGGTGGCACGGTGCCGACGCCGTGGCGGGTCCTGTCGACCATGTGGGCCGACGGCTGGGGCCTGTACGGCCCGAACTTCCGGGTGACGGCGGCGGGCGCGCTCCAGGGCTTCCTGTGGGGCAACGCGCTCGCGATCGGGCTCGCCGCACTGATCATGCTGATCCCGCGGATCGAGCCGCTGGCCACCCAGCTGGCCATCCTGAGCTACTGCACGCCACTGGTGGCGCTGGGCCCGATCATCCTGGTGGTCTTCGGCGGCCGCACTCCGACGGTCTTCTTGGCCGCCATGTACTGCTTCTTCACCACCATGGTCGGCGCGGTCACCGGCTTGCGCTCGGCCGACCCGGCGAGCCTGGATCTGGTACGCGCCTACGGCGGCGGTCGCTGGCAGCGGCTGTACCGGGTGCAGGCGATCGCGGCGTTGCCGAATACGTTCGCCGCCTTGAAGATCGCCGCGCCGTCGGCCGTGCTCGGCGCGATCATCGGCGAATACCTGGGCGGTGTCGACAGTGGGATCGGCGTCGCGCTGACGGCCGCGCAGACCGCCTACAACGTGCCGCGCACCTGGGGCATGGCGCTGGCCGCCGCCGCGCTGGCCGGGCTGGGCTATCTGCTCGTCGCGGTGGCCGCGCGACTGATCACGCCGTGGACGGCGAGTACGGAGGAGCGGCGATGACGACCACCGTGCTGCGCCGGATCGGCCGCTTCCTGCTGCCGCTGGCCACCTCGCTGATCCTGCTGCTGGTCATCTGGTCGCTGTTCCTGCGGGCGTTCCCGCAGATCGGGCCGCGGGTCGGCAAGACGCCGTCGGACATCTGGCGCTACCTGGTGACCGCGCCGGGCGCCGCAACGGCACGCCAGGCGATTCTCGACGACCTCGCGATCACCCTGCGCGACGCCGCGATCGGCTTCACCGTCGGCATGCTCGGCGCGCTGGGGGTGGCCGCGCTGTTCGTGCTGTATTCGGCTGTGCGGCAGACGTTCATGCCGGTGGCGATGCTGCTGCGCTCGGTGCCGCTGGTGGCGCTGAGCCCGATCGTGGTGCTGGTCTTCGGCCGCGGCACAGTGGGCGTCGCGGTGCTGGCCGCGATCGTGGTGTTCTTCCCGGCGCTGGTGATGATCATGACCGGGCTGAGCGAAGCGCCGAGGCAGGCCATGGAATTGGTGACCGCCTACGGCGGCTCGCGGTGGACCCGGCTGCGGATGGTCGCCGTTCCCGCCGCGCTGCCCTCGGTGTTCGCCGCGGCCCGGGTCTCGGTGCCGGGCGCGCTGATCGGCGCGCTGCTCGGTGAATGGCTCGGCAGCGGAACGGGTTTGGGCGCCAGCCTGGTACGCGCCATTCCGATGTTCCAGTACAACCGGCTGTGGGCCTCGATCGTGGTGGTGACGGTGGTGTCGGTGCTGCTCTACGCGATCGTCGGAGTCGTCGAGAATCTGGTGCTCGCGCGGTTCGGCCCGAGCGCCGGGCGGGCCTGATCGGGAAGGAATAGCGGCGGAACGCAGACGCAAAGAGAACGAAACGCACCGAAACTACATTCGGCGCATGAACAGTATCGACCGTCGTTCCTTTCTCCGCTATTCCGCGCTGACCGGGGCCGCGCTCGGCGGGGCCGGACTGCTGGCCGCGTGCGGAAGCAGTTCGGGGAGTTCGTCGAACGGTTCGAGCGACGACGGCTCGAAATACGGCAAGGTCGCGGTGCAGTTGTCGTGGCTGAAGAACATCGAATTCGCGGGTGAGTATTTCGCCGATTCGAAGGGATATTTCAAGGATGCGGGATTCGGTGCGGTAGACCTCATCGCGGGTGGCGCGGCGAGTACCTCGGTGGAGGCCGGACTCGACACCGGGAAGGTGTGGATCGGGCTGTCCGCGCCGCAGACCACCGCGCCCGCGATCCTGGAGGGACTGCCCGCCAAGATCGTCGGCGCGACCTATCAGAAGAATCCGTTCGCGATCGTCAGCGCGGCGGGCAAGCCGATCAAGTCACCCGCGGACATGAAGGGCCGCAAGATCGGCGTGCAGGACACCAATCAACTGATCTTCAGCGCCCTGCTGGCCGCCAACGGCATCAAACCGGGCGAGGTGACGGTGGTGCCCGCGCAGTTCGACCCGACGCCGCTGGCCAACGGCGAGGTCGACGGCTGGGTCAGCTACGTGACCAACGAGCCGATCACCCTGGCCGCCAAGGGCTTCGCCAACGATCATTTCCTGTTCGCCGATTTCGGCCTGCCGCTGGTCGCCGAGACGCTGACGGTCACCCAGGACACCATCGACAACGAGCGCGACAAGCTCAAGGCGTTCCTGATCGCCGAGATCAAGGGCTGGCGCGACGCGGTCGCCGATCCCGCCGAGTCGGCCCGGCTGGCCGTCGAGGTGTACGGCAAGGACCAGAAGCTGGAGCTGGGCGAGCAGACCAAGGAGGCCATCGCGCAGAACGACCTGGTCGTCTCGGCCTCGACCAAGACCGACGGTCTGCTGTCGATGACCGACGCGCTGATCGAGCAGAACATCGCCGCGCTGCGCACGGCGAAGATCGACATCAAGGCCGAGCAGCTGTTCGACCTGTCGATCCTGCGCGAGGTCTACGCGGAGAACCCCGGGTTGAAGTAAGTCCTAGATCGCCAGGCCGACCGCCGCCGACCCGTAGTCGCGGCGGGCGGCCAGGCGCAGGCCCGCGCGCGAGGCGAGGAAGTCGGCGGTGACGAAGACGGCGGTCTCGGCCGGCGTGCGCGGGCCCGATTCGAGGCCGGCGGGCACGTGCAGGCGGGCCAGGGTGGGCTCGTCGAAGCCGCCTGCGCGCAGGTCGTCGAGGCGACGGGCCTGGTCGGCGGGCGAGCCGAGCGCGGCGAGGTAGCCCAGCTCGGGTAGTCGTAAGGCGACAGTGAGCAGCGGGATCTCGAAGCGGGGCTCGTTGGCCAGCACCACGATGCCGGTGCTGCTGTCGATCTCGCCTGCGGCCGAGAGGGTGTTCAGATAGCGGTGCGGCCAGTCCACGACGACCTCGGCGCCGGGGAACGACGCGGGATCAGCGAACTCGGGACGCGAATCGCAGATGCTGACCCGGTAGCCGATCATCCTGGCCTGGGCGGCCAGGGTGGCGGCGTAGGCGTTGGCGCCGAAGATGATCAGGCGCGGCGGCGGGCAGTAGGAGGCGACGAACAGGTCCGACTCGGGCAGCGCGACCAGCTCGGTGGCGTGCTTGCGATCGGTGACCAGATGCTGACCGATGACATCGGGATCCTGGTTCCACACCACGGTGAACACGGTGACCCGGCGATGGGCCTGGATATCGGCGGCGATAGCGGGGAATTCCGGGAAATCGCGGCAGGAGAACGGCTCGATGAAGATATCGACCAGTTCGCCGTCGTCGGATCCCGATTCCATTCCGGTGATCAGGCTGTAGCGACGTAGTTGCCGGATGCCGGTCTGCGCGGCTTCCAGTGCCGCCTCGTAGACCGTCTCCTCCAGGCGCCCGGAAGCAATGGATCCGAAGACTCCGCCATTGGGGGTGACGAGCATTCCCGACCCGATCGGCAGCGCGTTCGTGCCGATGGTACGGACCACGGTGGCGAGGCCGCCGGTACGGCCCGAATGCCACACTCGCAGAAGGTCATCGACGATATCGCGCATATCCCAAAACTCCGATCACCGTGCGCCGACTACCGGGAAATCGCGATCGTTCCCTGTCGCCAAGTCGTCGCACGTGACGCACACCATATCCTGACTGGCGCCCAAATAGGAACCAGCTCCCACATCGCCTACGGCTTCCGCCGAAATGGCGTCCCAGTGCTTGTTCTCGATCACAGCGGGATGGCCAGGTGTGTCGGAGAACACACCACGAGCCAGTCCGCTCTCGCTCGCGCGGGCCGCGGCGAGTACCCGGGCGACCACATCGGCTCCGATATCGGGGGTGTCGACGGGAAGGAACGCCACATACCGGGTGCCCGCCTCGGCGGCCGCGCGCAGGCCTGCGCGCACGGTCGCGGAGAGGCCGGTGGCCCAGTCCGCGACCCACCGCCACTCGGTCTCCGGCGGCAGGTGCACGGCGGCCGGATCGGGGCCGGTGGCGCCGAGCAGAACGATCACCGGATCGCAGCCGCCGTCGCGCAGGGCGGTGATCGCCGCGCACAGCCAGGCGCCGTCTTCGGCGAGTGCCTTGGGTTTGCCGTAGCGGGTGCCCGCGCCCGCCGCGAGGACGACGCCCGTGCACGCCGACGGCACGGGAGGGTCGATCGGGGGCATGACGGTGAAGGTAATTGCGCAATGTTGCCGCTCGATTACAGCAGGGGAGCGCAAGGACGACGACACGCCGACGTGACTGACCGCACATCGGTGGCCCGCGGTCGGTGATGGGGAGATGCTGGATCGATGACGAGCGAATCGATCGGCCTGGCGGAGTTCAACGCGCTCTCCGCCGCGGCCGCCGAAGCGGCCTTGCTCGCCTGTTGCTCCGCACCGGGCTGGGCGCGGGCGATCGCCGCCGCGCGGCCCTATGCGAGCACAGACGCGCTGCTCACGGCGGCCGATGCCGCCTCGGCCGCGCTCGACGACGCCGAGCTCGACGCGGCGCTGGCCGGTCACCCGCGGATCGGGGAGCGCCCGACCTCGGCGGCCTCGGCCCGCGAGCAGGCGGGCGTCGCGGGCGCCGACGTCAAGGCCGCGCTGGCCGCGGGCAACCGCGACTACGAGGCCAAGTTCGGCCATCTCTACCTGGTCTGCGCGGCAGGGCGCGACGGCGCGGAGTTGCTCGCGGTCCTGCGGGCACGGCTGGACAACGATCCGTCGACCGAGAGGCAGGTCATGCGCACCGAACTGGGAAAGATCAATCGGCTCCGGCTCGCCCGACTGGTGGCGTCGTCGTGACCGGGCTGAGCACGCACGTGCTCGACGCCGTGCGCGGGGTGCCCGCTGCGGGCGTCGCGGTCTGGCTGACCCGCGGCGATCAACGTCTCACCGAGGCGCTGACCGATGCCGACGGCCGGGTGAAAGAGCTTGCCGCCGGATTGAATCCGGGCGATTACCGCCTGTTCTTCGATACCGGCAGCTATTTCGCGGCGCAGGGAGTCGAGACCTTCTATCCCGAGGTCTGCGTCGCGTTCACGGTGGGTGAGCAGCCGCATCTGCATGTGCCGCTGCTGTTGTCGCCGTTCGCCTATTCCACCTACCGAGGGAGCTGAGCAACCAGATGCCACTGAGTGGTCCGATCGAGCTGGCCGACAATCGCTACGGCAAGGCCGAGAACCGGGTGGTGCGCTTCTACAAGGAGAACGCGCGCCACGAGATCCGCGATGTGAACGTCTCGACCACGCTCCGTGGTGATTTCGCGGCGGCCTACACCGAAGGTGACCAGCGTCACGTCCTGCCCACCGACACCCAGAAGAACATGGCCTTCGTCTTCGCGAAGCGGCCGGGACTCGACACCGTCGAGGACTACGCGATCGCGCTGGCGAAGCATTTCACCGACACCGTGGAGCCCGTGTCGAGCGCGCGGATCGATGTGGAGTCCTATGGGTGGCAGCGGGTATCGATCGACGGGAAGGAACACGACCACACCTGGGTGCGGCAGGGTCCGGAGGTGCGCACCGCCGCGGTGACGGTGGCGGGCAAGGGCGCCGACCAGCGCACCTGGGTGATCGGCGGGATCAAGGACCTGGTGGTGCTCAAATCCACCGGGTCGGAGTTCGCGGACTTCCTCACCGACGAGTACACGACCCTGGCCCCCACCAACGACCGGGTGCTGGCCACCTCGCTGATCGTGCAGTGGCGCTTCGCCGAGACCAGCGGATTCGACTGGGACCAGACCTACGACGGTATCCGGGCCACGCTGCTCGAACTGTTCGCGACGACCTATTCCAAGGCGCTCCAGCAGACCCTGCACGCGATGGGAACCGCGGCGCTGGAACGGTTCCCGGTGCTCGCCGAGATCCGCTTGTCGGCGCCGAACAAGCACCACTTCGACTACGACCTCGCCCGCTTCGGGGTCGAGAACAACGGCGAGGTGTTCTGGGCGGCGGACCGCCCCTACGGCTCCATCCACGCGACCCTGCGGCGCGCGGACGCACCCGAGGCGGGGATCGCATGGCAGCTGTGAGCGCGCCCGATCTGCTGATCGCCGGGTGCGCGGTGGTGACCGTCGACGCGGCGGGCACCGAATACCGCGACGGCTGGGTCACGGTGCGGGGCAACCGGATCGACGCCCTCGGTGCGGGCGCGCCGCCGGAATTCGGGCCCGAGGTGACCCGCATCGACGGGCGCGGCTGCGTGCTGACGCCGGGGCTGGTCAACACCCACCACCACCTGTACCAGTGGATCACCCGGGGGCTGGCCGCCGACAACACCCTGTTCGAATGGCTGACCACGCTGTATCCGGTGTGGTCGCGGATCGACGAGCAGTCGGTGCGGGTGGCGGCCACCGGCGCGCTGGTCTCGCTGGCGCGCAGCGGCTGCACCACCTCGTCGGATCACCACTACGTCTTCCCGCGCGGCGGCGGTGACCTGCTCGCCGCCGAGATCGGCGCGGCTTCGGCGGTCGGGCTGCGGTTCCATCCGGCGCGCGGGTCGATGGATCTGGGCCAGAGCAAGGGCGGGCTGCCGCCCGACGACGTGGTCGAGTCGATCGACGACATCCTCGCGGCGAGCGGCGCGGCGATCGAGCGGTGGCACGACCCGTCCTTCGACGCGATGGTGCGGATCGCGCTCGCGCCGTGCTCGCCGTTCTCGGTGACCGCCGATCTGATGCGGGAATCCGCGGCGCTGGCCAGGTCGGCGGGGGTGCGGCTGCACACCCACCTGGCCGAGACCATCGACGAGCAGGACTTCTGCCAGTCGACCTTCGGGTGCACCCCGGCGCAGTACATGGAACAGCTGGGCTGGCTCGGCGACGACGTCTGGTACGCCCACGCCGTGCACCTCGACGATCCGGCGATCGCCGCGATGGCGCGCACCGGGACCGGCGTCGCGCACTGCCCGACCTCCAACGGCAGGCTCGGCGCCGGCATCGCGCGGACCGCGGATCTGGTGGCCGCCGGTGTGCCGGTCGGTCTCGGCGTGGACGGCGCGGCCAGCAACGAGTCGAGCTCGATGATCGAGGAACCGCGCAACGCGCTGCTGTACGCGCGGGCCGTCGGCGGGCCGCGGGCGATGACCGTGCGCGCCGCGCTGGAACTGGCGACCATGGGCGGGGCGCGGGTGCTCGGCCGGGCCGCGGAGATCGGCTCGATCGAGCCGGGCAAGCTGGCCGACCTGGCGCTGTGGCGGCTGGACACGCCCGCGCACGCGGGGATCGAGGATCCGGTCGTCGCGCTGGTCCTCGGGTCGGCGCCGCCGCTGGCCGCGCTGCTGGTGAACGGGCGCGAAGTGGTGCGCGACGGTGTCGTTACCACGGTGGACGAGGCGGCAGTCGGTGCCGATGTCGCCCGGGCGCAGGCGACGCTGCTGGCCGGTGCGTGAGCGCGAGGGGCGGGCCGACGATCTTGTTACTCCGGCGGTCGGTGCGCTGAACAGCGATGACGCCGAATTCGGGGCACACTGGATGGCGTATACCGGGTTAACCGCGCCGCAATCCGGCGCGGGTTTCGCGCAACATCGTGGCAACTCCCGGCCCCTACTGTGGCCGGTGAGGTAAGCGAGGTGAACGTGGATCTGGACACTGTTCGAGAGGTGGTTCTCGCCCGTGACCGCGCCGACCTGGCACAGGTCGGCGCCGGTAGCGCGGTGCTGGCGGGCGGCACATTCCTGTTCTCCGAACCGCACGATCGGCTCGATCGGCTCGTCGACATCACCACGCTCGGCTGGGCGCCGCTGCTGGAGCGCTGCGACGGGCTCGAGATCGCCGCGACCTGCACGCTGGCCGAGTTCGCCGGGGCGCATCCCGGCCGGGAACTGGGGTCGGACGTGCTGCGACCTGGGTGGCCGGGGACTGCGCTGTTCGCGCAGTCCTGCCGGGCGCTGCTCGCCTCGCACAAGATCTGGCGCACCGCGACCGTCGGCGGGAACGTCTGCCTGTCGCTGCCCGCCGGCGCGGTCCTCGGCGCGCTGGTGGCGCTGGACGCGACCGCCGTCATCTGGCCGCGCGGCGGTGGCGAACGGCGGATTCCACTGCGCGACTTCGTGACCGGGCCGGGGGAGAACATCCTCGCCGCCGGCGCTGTCGTGCGGTCCTTCCTGGTGCCGACCGCGAGTCTGTTGGCGCGCACCAGCTTCCGCAAGATCGCGCTGGCCCCGCTCGGGCGCTCCGGCGCGGTGGTGATGGGCAGGCGCGAGGCCGACGGGCGGTGCGCGATCACCGTCACCGCGTCGACGGTGCGGCCGGTGGTGCTCGACTTCGACACGGTCCCCACCGAATTCGATCTCGCGGTCGCGCTGACCGAGCTGGAACCGGAGGTGTGGTTCGACGATCCACACGGCGCTCCGGACTGGCGCGCGCACGTCACCGGACTGCTGGCCGCCGAGGTGGCCGCCGAGCTCAGGGGGACGGCGTGACCTCAGGACCGCGCGTCGTAGGCGGCGCGGGCGACCAGCACCTGATCCATGTGCTGCTCGGCCCAGCCCTTGATGGTCCGCATGACCGGCAGCAGTTCCAGGCCGAGCGGGGTCAGCCGGTAGTCCACCCGGACCGGCACCTCGGGCAGCACGGTGCGGGTGAGCAGGCCGTCGCGTTCGAGATTGCGCAGGGTCTGGGTGAGCATCTTCTGGCTCACCCCGGCCAGTCGCTGGTTGACCTCGCTGTAGCGCAGCGGGCCGTCGGCCAGCGCGTTGATCGCCAGGCTGACCCACTTGTCGCCGATCCGGTCCAGCAGCTGCCGGGCCGGGCACTCGGCCACGTAGGCGTTGTAGGCCGCGCCCGCCTCGGCGCGGCGCTCGGCGGCGGTGCGTGTGGTCATCGCTCTCCCTCGCGTGCGGTACGCACTTCGCGGTGCGTACTTCCCGATAGAGAGTAGCTCTCCCTAGGTTCGACAAGTACCTACGGAAGAGAGAGACAGCATCATGCGCGCAGTGGTCGTCCACAGTTTCGGCGGACCGGAAGCACTCGAACTCGTCGACGTTCCCGTCCCCGTACCGGGACCGGGGCAGGTCCGCATCCGGGTCGCGGCGGCCGCGGTGAATCCCGTGGACGCGGTGACCAGGACGGGAGCCCTGGTCGAGGCCGGGCTGATGGCGCCGCGCGCGGTGACCGGGATCGGCTGGGACGTGGCAGGCGAGATCGACGCGGTCGGCGCCGGGGTGGCCGGGTTCGTCGCTGGTCAGCGGGTGATCGGGCTGCGGGATCTGCTCGACCGGTCGCTGGGCAGCTATGCCGACTATCTGGTGCTCGACGCGTCGGCCGTGGCGCCCGCGCCCGCCGGACGGTCCGCGATCGAGGCGGCCACCCTGCCGCTGAACGGGCTCACCGCCTTCCAGGCGCTGGACCTGCTCGACCTCGCCGAGGGCGACACCCTGCTGGTGACCGGCGCGGCCGGTGCGGTCGGCGGGTTCGCGGTGGAGATCGCCGCGCGGTGGCGTGGGGTGCGGGTGATCGCGCAGGTGGGCGACGCCGATACCGATCTCGTCCGGGCGCTGGGCGCCGAGTGGGTGGTGTCGCGCGAGGTCACCGACCTGGCCGAGGCCGTGCGCGCGCTGGTGCCCGGCGGGGTCGACGCCGTGCTGGACACCGCGGGCCTGGGCGCCAGGGCGCTGGCCGCCGTGCGCAATCGTGGCTCCTTCGTCACCGTCGTCGGTGGCGCCGACCCGATCCCGTTGCGCGGCATCCGCGTTCACCACACCTGGATCAGCGCCGACGGTGCCGCCCTGGCCACCCTCGCCGCCTACGACCTCACGCTGCGCGTGGCCGACACGCTGCCGCTGGAACACGCGGCGCGCGCCCACACCCGGCTCGCCGAGGGCGGCCTGCGCGGCCGGCTCGTGCTGACCACGGCACCAGGAGGTGGTTCATGAGACTGGAGATCGACGGACGCGCGGTCGAGGCGACCGCGCGTCCCGGGCAATGCCTGCGCACCCTGCTCCGCGAACAGGGCGAACTCGCGGTCAAGAAGGGGTGCGACTCCGGCGATTGCGGCGCCTGCTCGGTCCTGCTCGACGGTGAACCGGTCCACTCCTGCCTGATCCCGGCCCACCGCGCCGACGGTCGCAGCGTCACCACCGCCGCCGGGTTGGCCGATGCCGACGGACCGAACGCGGTGCAGCGCGGCTTCGTCGAGCACGCCGGGTTCCAATGTGGTTACTGCACCGCGGGAATGGTCGTCACGGCGAGCGGTCTGGCCGCCGGTCGGGCCGATGCCGCCGCGCTGGCCGACCGGTCCGCGGTCACCGACGCCGAGCGGGCCGAGCTGCTCAAGGGGAACCTGTGCCGCTGCACGGGTTATCGCGCCATCGCCGATGCCCTGTCGGCATCCTGTGCATCACTGTGCACAACTACGTCCACCCCCACACCCGGTGCGGGCGACCGTGTCGGCGAATCCCGGAGCGCTCACTCTGTCGAGGCGGCTGCCGAGGATCGGGCGGATCGGCCGGGCGGTGCCGTGGCAGTAGCGGGGTCGTCGTCCGGTGCGGGCGTCGAGGAGGTGCGGTCGGCCGATCACAGGGCGGGATCTCTGGCCGACAAGGCGGACGCTTCGCAGGTCGACGCGCGGATCGGAGTCGATCGAGCGGTCGGCTCGGGTGCGGATCAGATGGCCGGTTCGGACGAGGGCCAGGTGTTCGGCGCGAGTGACGACCAAGTGGGTTCGGGTGAGCCGCTGATCGCGAGGGGCCCGGCGGTGGATTCCTATGTCGCCGGGGAGGCGGGGGCGGGCGAGGACGAGGTCACCGTCGTGTCGGCGGTGGTTGGACCCGATGTGGGCGGTGCCGCGGTGGGGGCGGTCGAGGCTCAGGTCGATGCGGCGATGCGGCGCAAGTACGGTCCTGGTCAGATGGGTGATGGGGTGCGGGCGCCGGCCGGCCCGCGGATCGTGCGCGGTGCGGAACCGTTCACCCTCGACCTGGTGCCCGGGGCGGGCGAGCGGATGCCGCCCGTCGCGCCGTGGCATCTGGCCGTACTCACCAGTCCGCATCCGCACGCGCACGTCGTGTCGATCGATACTGCGGCGGCGCAGGCGATTCCGGGAGTACGGCTGGTCCTGACCCACGCGGACGCGCCGGCCACGGCGTTCTCGACAGCGCGGCACGAATTCCGGGAGGACGATCCCGACGACACCTTCGTCCTCGATCGCACGGTGCGGTTCGCGGGCCAGCGGGTGGCCGCGGTGGTGGGGGAGACGCTCGATGCCGCACGTGCCGGAGTGCGTGCGCTGCGCGTCGAATATGAGCTGCTACCAGCTGTTTTCGAGCCCGAATCCGCACTCGCCGCGGACGCGCCGAAGCTCCACGCCGACAAACCGGAGTCGGCGCGTATCGCCGACCCGCAACGCAACCTGGTAGCCGAGATCCACGGCGGGGTGGGGAATTTCGAAGCGGGGATCGAAAGCGCGGCGAAAGTGGTGCGCGGGGTGTGGCATTCGCCGCGCGTGCAGCACGTGCATTTGGAGACACACGGCGGGATCGGCTGGCTGGACGACGCGGGCAGGCTGGTCGTCCGGACGAGCACCCAGGTCCCGTTCCTGGTGCGCGACGAACTGTGCCATGTGTTCGGGCTGGACCGGGACAAGGTGCGAGTGTTCGCGGCCAGGGTCGGCGGCGGATTCGGGGCCAAGCAGGAGATGCTGGCCGAGGACCTGATCGCGCTGGCGGTGCTGCGGAGCGGGCATCCCGTGCAGTACGAGTTCACCAGGACCGACGAATTCACCTCCGCCACCTGCCGTCATCCGATGCGGGTCGCGGTCACCGCGGCCGCCGACGCGGCGGGCCTGCTGACCGCGCTCGCGGTCGACGTGCTCACCGACGCCGGCGCCTACGGCAATCACAGCGCGGGCGTGATGTTCCACGCCGTCGGCGAATCCGTGGCGGTGTACCGCTGCCCGAACAAGCGGGTCGACGCACAGGCGGTGTACACCAACAACATTCCCTCCGGCGCGTTCCGCGGCTACGGGCTCGGCCAGGTGATCTTCGGCGTGGAGTCGGCCATCGACGAACTCGCCCGCGAACTCGGCATCGACCCGTTCGAATTCCGCCGCCGCAATGTGGTCGTGCCCGGTGACCGGTTCACCGGCGCCGAGGTCGACGAGGGCGACCTGACCTTCGGCAGCTACGGCCTCGACCAATGCCTCGACACCGCCCAGCGGGCCCTGCGCCGGGGCAACGGCGTCGCCGCGCCGGCGCCGGAGTGGCG
This sequence comes from Nocardia sp. NPDC058244, assembly GCF_042882065.1. Taxonomy (NCBI): domain Bacteria; kingdom Bacillati; phylum Actinomycetota; class Actinomycetes; order Mycobacteriales; family Nocardiaceae; genus Nocardia; species Nocardia sp. NPDC058244. Next base: position 632,410 of record NZ_JBHVWX010000001.1, read on the forward strand.
GATCGGCGAGGGCATGGCGGTGGCGATGATCGCCACCGTGCCACCGCGCGGCCACCACGCCGACGCCACCGCGCGCCTGCTCGCCGACGGGACCTACGAGATCGGCGTCGGCACCGCCGAATTCGGCAACGGCACCACCACGGTGCACGCGCAGCTGGCCGCGACCGCGCTGGCCACCACCGCCGACCGGATCCGGATCCGGCAGTCCGACACCGATGTCGTCGGGCACGACACCGGCGCGTTCGGGTCCACCGGCACGATGGTCGCGGGCAAGGCCGCCTACGCGGCCGCCCTGGAGCTGCGCGCGATGCTGCTGGCCAGGGCCGCGAAGGTCAGCGGGCACCCGGAACGCGACTGTGTGCTGGAAGCGGGCGGGGTGCGGTGCGGCACCGACCTGATGACCGCCGAACAGCTGCTCCCCGACGGCGAGCTGGTCGCGCACGGCACGCACGCGGGGACGCCACGCTCGGTGAGTTTCAATGTGCACGCGTTCCGGGTGGCGGTCCGGCCGAGCACCGGTGAGGTGCGGATTCTGCAATCGATCCAGGTGGCGGACGCGGGCACGGTGGTCAACCCGGTGCAGTTGCGCGGCCAGGTGGAGGGCGGCGTCGCCCAGGCGCTCGGCACCGCGCTCTACGAGGACATGCGCACCGACGCGGGCGTGGTGACCACCCGGACGCTGCGGCACTATCACATTCCGCAGTTCGCCGATCTGCCCCGCACCGAGGTGTATTTCGCCGAAACCAGTGACGAGTTGGGCCCGCTGGGTGCCAAATCGATGAGTGAGTCCCCCTACAACCCGGTCGCGCCCGCACTGGCGAACGCGATCCGCGACGCCGTCGGCGCCCGACCGGACCGATTACCGATGACCGCCGACCGCGTGTGGCGGATCATCGCGGAAGGAGCCGCCGGGTGAACTCCCAGCTACCCGAACATATCCGTGCCCGCATCGACGCCACCCTCGACGCCGTCGACGCAGGTCTGCGGACGCGCTACCCGGGCGCGGGTGACCGGATCCAGCCGGTGCACACCGCCTACGTGGGCGCCGACCGCGCCACCGCCGACACCCCGGCCGAGTGGGGCGCTGCCGCGCTCGAACTGCTGCACCGGCACGCCGATTTCCTCGTCGGCCTCGATGTCACCGACGCGCTGTCGGCGGTGCGCCGCAGGCTGACCGAGCAGCCGGTGCAGGACCTGCGGATCGACTTCGAGGACGGCTACGGCTTCCGCGCCGACGCGGAGGAGGACGCGGCCGCCACCGCCGCGGGCAAGGCGCTGGCGAGCTGGGCCGGTCGGCCCGGCGCTCCCACCTCGTTCGGCGTCCGCACCAAGGGCCTGGCCGCAGGCGAACGCAGGCGGGCCCTGCGCACCCTCGAACTCGTGCTCGACGCGGCGGGAGGGGTGGCGCCCGGGTTCGTGTTCACCGTCCCGAAGATCAGGGCGGCCGAACAGGTCTCGGCGATCGTCGACCTGTGCGCCGGGATCGAGGCGGTGCACGGGCTGCCCGAGCGGATGTTGCGCTTCGAACTCCAGATCGAGAGCCCACAGGCGATCATCGCGCCCGACGGCAGCGCGCCGATCCCCCGGATGATCACCCTCGCCGACGGACGGTGCAGCGCACTGCATTTCGGCACCTACGACTACACCGCCGCCTGCGGCATCGCCGCCACCGATCAGGCCCTCGATCATCCGGCGGCCGACCACGCCAAGGCCGTGATGCAGGTCGCGGCCGCCCAGACCGGGGTGTGGATCTGCGACGGGTCCACCCAGATCGTGCCGGACGCCGACCCCGAAGGCGCCTTCCGCAATCACCACCGCCTGGTCGAGCGGGCCTTGCGGCGCGGTTACTACCAGGGCTGGGACATGCATCCCGGGCATCTGGTCACCCGCTGGCTGGCCACCTACGACTTCTTCCGCACAGCCACCGACGTCGCCGTCCCGCGCTTGCAGGCCTACCTGGACCGGCGCTCCGGCGGGGTGATCGACGAGCCGGCCACCGCCGAAGCGCTCGCCACCACCGTGCTGCGCGGCCTGCGCTGCGGTGCGGTCACCGCCGACGAACTCGCCACGCGGGCCGCCGAACTCACCGTCCCGGTGCTCGAGGCGCTGGCCGCGCGCACCTACTCGGCACCGGACGCGCGATGACACACCGGGGAGTGCCTGGGCATCGGCAGGCCAACGCCATGCGGCTCGGTCGATGTCGCGACCGGATGGCCGCGGCGCGACGCTGATTCGAGCGCGGCGATACGCACAGGCAGTACCCCCATGGCGGGCGAGAGCCCGCAGCACCTGAGGCATAGGAGGCAACGGTGACCACACACCTCGGCGGCGACGATTTCACGCTGCTCCCCGACCTGGCGGTTCGATCGCTCGGTGGTTCGGTGATCTGGGCGAACGACGAGTTCTTCGCGGAGAAGGAGAACCTGGTCAACCCGGGTCCGTCGGAGTACCAGCCCGCCACGTTCGGGCACAAGGGGCAGGTCTACGACGGCTGGGAGACCCGGCGGCACCGGGGCAGGCCCGGCGACGACAGCGCCATCGTGCGGCTCGGCGTGCCGGGCGTGATCCGCGGCGTCGTGGTGGACACCGCCTGGTTCAAGGGCAATTACCCGCCCGAGGTGTCGCTGTCGGCGCTGGCGATCGAGGGCTATCCGCCCGCCGAGGAGATCGCCGTCCGCACCGACTGGGTCACCCTGCTCGACCGGGTCAAGGTCGGTGGCGACAGCCGCAATCCCTTCGCCGTCGTCGACGAGAACCGTTGGACCCACGTGAAACTCACCATGCACCCGGACGGCGGCGTCGCCCGGCTGCGCGTACACGGTGAGGGCAGGCCGGACCCGGCGCTGCTCGGCCTCGGTCCGCTCGACCTGGCCGCGCTGGAGAACGGCGCGCTGGTCCTGGACTGCTCCAACCGCTTCTACAGCTCACCGAACCAGCTGCTCTACCCCGGCCTGGCCAGGGTCATGGGCGACGGCTGGGAAACCGCCCGCCGCCGCGACGACGGAAACGACTGGGTACGCATCAGATTGGCGGGCCCCGGCGCGATCCGGCTCGCCGAGATCGACACCTCCTGCTTCCTCGGCAACAGCCCCGGTGCCGCCGCGCTCACCGGCTTCACCAACGACGGCACCCAGGTCGAACTGCTGCCGCGCACCGACCTGCTGCCCGATACCAGGCATCGCTTCGCGCTCGCCCCGGCCGCCGCCTCGGTGGAGGAGGTGCGCCTCGACATCTATCCCGACGGCGGCCTCGCGCGGCTGCGGCTCTTCGGGGAGCTGGGCGCATGAGCGATATCCGGGACTTCGTCGGCTACGGGCCGAATCCACCGGACCCGCAGTGGCCCGACGGCGCGCGGGTGGCCGTGCAGTTCGTGCTGAATTACGAAGAGGGCGGGGAGAACAACGTCCTCGACGGGTCACCGCACTCGGAGACGTTCCTCTCCGAGATGACCCCGGCCGAGGCGTTCCCGAACCGGCACATGAGCATGGAATCGCTCTACGAGTACGGTTCCCGCGCCGGGCTGTGGCGGGTGCTGCGCGCCTTCGAGCGGCGCGGCCTGCCGCTCACCGTCTTCGCGGTGGCGCGGGCCATGCAGCGCAATCCCGAAGCGGTGGCGGCCTTCCGGGAACTCGGCCACGAGATCGCCTGTCACGGGCTGCAATGGAAGTCCTACCAGCTCATCGATCGCGATATCGAGCGCGCCGACATGGCCGAGGCGGTGCGCGTGCTCACCGAGCTGACCGGCGCGGCACCGCTGGGCTGGTACACCGGGCGCGATTCGCCGAGCACCAGGGAACTGGTGGTCGAGCACGGCGGTTTCGTCTACGACTCCGACTCCTACGCCGACGATCTGCCGTACTGGACCGAGGTGCGCGGCCAGAACCACCTGGTCGTCCCGTACACCCTCGACACCAACGACATGCGCTACGCCTCCCCGGCCGGCTTCGCCAACGGCGACGAGTTCTTCGCGCACCTGCGCGACGCGTTCGACGTGCTGTATCGCGAAGGGGCCGAGGGCAGTCCGAAGATGCTGTCGATCGGGTTGCACTGCCGTCTCGCTGGTCGTCCCGCGCGGACCGCGGCGCTGGAACGGTTCCTCGATCACGTTCAAGCGCATGACGGGGTCTGGGTCGCCCGGCGGATCGATATCGCCGAACACTGGCGCAAGGTTCATTCGCCGCTGGTGTGAGAAGTGCGGCCGCGCTCTCGAATTCGGGGGCGCGGCCGTTCTTTTGTCGCGCTGCGGTAGCGAACTCGGGGGCAGGCCGGTTCTGTTTCGCTGCGGTAGCGAACTCGGGGTGTGCCGGTTCTATCGCGCTGCAGTAGCGAACTCGGGGCGCGCCTTTTCTATTGTGCTGCAGTAGCTCTCGGGCGCAAGTGCCGGGCGAGGATGTCGAGGGCGTTGAGCACCTCGGCGGCCGCGGCCGGGTCGTCCGTGGGGAGCGCTGCGGTGACGGCGGCGTCGATCGTGGAGGCGCGGATCTGCGCGACCCGGGCGGAGATTCGCGCGGCCGGGCGGATGACGGTGCGGCGGCGGTCGCGCGGATCGGTGTCGGTGGTGATCGAGCCCGCTTCCTCGAGCCGGGCCACGGCCGTGGACACCGCGCTCTGCGGGAGTCCGGTGCGGCGCGCGATCTCGCCGACGGTGCTGTCCGGATGGGCGACGATGTCGCTGGTGACGACGAGCACCGGCCGGTGACCGCTGCCGAGGCCCTCGGTGGGCAGGGCCTCCTCGCCGATCTTCATCAGCGTCCGCCCGAGCAGGAACAGTTCGACTCCATCCATGCCGCCAAGATACATCACAGTTGATGCATCAGGATTGATGAATCAAATTTGATGAATTACGGTGGACGACATGAGCATGATTCACGCCGACACGCTGCTGGTTCCGGACGCCGAGCTGTACTACGAGGTGCGCGGTCGCGGACCGACGCTGCTGATCTCGCAGAGCGGTGAGGGGGACGCGCGGCGCAGCGAGGCGCTGGTGCGGGAACTGGAAGCGGACTTCACCGTCATCACCTACGACCGGCGCGGACTTTCGCGCAGCCGGATCCACGGCACGCCGGGCGCATCGATCGCCACCCACGCCGACGACGCGCACCGGCTGCTGGCCGCGCTCACCGACGCGCCGGTGGTGATGCTCGGTTGCAGCATGGGTGCGTCGATCGGCCTGCACCTGGCGGTCACCCATCCGGGACAGCTGAGCACACTGATCGCCCACGAGCCGGTGAGTCCATGGCTGCTAGCCGCGACCGAGCGCGCCCATCACCTCGCGGAGCTGGCCGAATGTCAGGAGGTCTTCCGCGAGCAGGGCTGGCGGGCGGCACTGGCGCCGATGGTGCGCACCCTCGGCATCGATCCGGCGAATCAGGAGGTCGAACCGGGCGTGCGGTTGGCGCCGATCGATGCCGACCGCGCACGCAACTTCGAGTACTTCCTCAACCACGACTTCACCGCCGTCCGGGCCGACCACATCGACGTCGCCGCACTCCATGACTCGCCGACGCGCATCGTCCCCGCGACCGGGCGTACCACCGCGCACCACGTCTTCGACCACAAATGCGCACGGGAACTGGCAGACCTGCGCGTCACGCCGCTGGTCGAATTCCCCGGCGGCCACAATGGCAACCTCACCCACCCGGCCGCGTACGCCGCGGTCGTACGCGCGGTGCTGGCCGAGGCCCGGCCCTGAACGGCAGGGCTGGGTCTGGTGCTGGGCGAGGCCCCGGCCCTGAACGGTGGGGCCGGGTCTCGTGCTCAGGCGAAGAGGGCGCGGACGAACGGGAGGGAGTCGACGAGGGAGGCGTTGACCGTGCCGTCGTGGTCGGTGGGGTAGGCGCGGACGGTGACCGGCTGGCGGTTCGCGGTGAGGACGGCGGCGAAGCGCAGGGTCTCGGGGGTGACGACATCGGTGTCGCGTAGGCCCTGGCCGAGGAACACGGGCCGGTCGTAGCCGGATTCGGGCAGGCCCATGTAGCGCGAGAGCAGGCCGTGCGCGTCGGGGATCGATGACATCGGACGGGCGAAGAGGCTGCCGAGGCTGGGCTTCGCGGCGGCGAGCTCGTCGCCGAGCGGGCCGATGCAGCCGGTCTCGGCGCGCGCGACCCACGCGCGGCCGGAGTCGGTGAGCAGGCCGTCGATGCCGAGGTCGGGGAACGTGGTGCGCAGGCCGTTGAGGATGTAGAGCACGTACGCCGACAGGTGCGCGCTGAGCGCCATCGGTGGCATGCCGGGGCCGAGCAGCTGGATGACGTCCTCGATGTAGGCGGGCACGCCGGTGCCGACCGCGCCGCGATAGTCGAGGGCGGGGCCGCCGAACTCGGTGGCGTAGCGGGCGGTGAACACCGCGGCGCCGCCGCCCTGGGACTGGCCGACCACGGCCCACTTGTTCGACAGCGCCGGGTACTGCGCGGTGGCCGCGTGCACCGCGTCGACCACGTTGTGCGCCTCCACCACGCCGTTCAGGTACGGATGCGCTCCCGGGCCACCCAGGCCCGCGTAATCGGCCGCCACGACCGCGTACCCCTGGTTCAGCCAGGTGCCGAGGTAGGCCCAGTCGCGCTCGACCGCGGCGGGCCCGGCCACGCTGTACGCGCAGTCGTCCCCGAGGCCGACGGTGCCGTGCGCCCACGCGATCACCGGCCACCCACCCGCAGGCGCCGCGCCCGCCGGAAGGTACACGGCCGCGCTGGTGGTGGTCGGCTGGTCGCCCGCCGTCGTCGAGCGGTAGATCAGCCGCTCGGCCCGCGCCGCACCGGGCAGCGTCGCCGCGGCGGACAGCGTCTCGACGCCGACGACACTCCCGGCCCGCTGTTCCGGCTGTGCGCCCGCCGCCGTCGGCACCAGACTCACCGCGGCCGTCGCCGCGACCACCGCCAGCGCGACCTTCGACGTCGCCGCGATCCTCGAAATCCTCATGGGGTCACCCTCTCGTCTTCGCGGACGAGTGTCCAGGACTGCGCGCGCTGCCCCCATTTCCGGGGTGGGCGGCGATGTCGGGCGATTCAGTGACGACACGCACACCATTCCTGCCCGGCGTGGTGTGTGAAACAGGTCACAGGGTGCGAGAGTTGGGCGTGTCGGGCAGTGCCCGGGCGGGCAGCGCTAACAGTACGGGCGTTATGCTAAAACTCCTGGTCAGCGCTACCGGTCGGTAGGATGGGTGCTTGCAATTAGCCCGCAAATTTCGCAAAGTTAGCAAACGCGGCGGCAAACCTAGCTGAGATTCACATAAGCAACAGGTAGACGGCTATTTCCTGGTGTGCCATCGTGTGGAAGTACACCCCTCAGGCCCTAGCTAGTCCTAGCAAGCCTGCAAATTGCTTCAGCAGTACGAGTCGCGCAACCGAAAGCGTTAAGCCGCCGGTTGTTTCACGGCTGGACCGTAGGAGCACCGACCACACCGAGGAAGTGGAGTCAGAGATGTCGACTGTCGGCACCCCGAAGACCGCTGCGGAGATCCAGAACGACTGGGACACCAACCCCCGTTGGAAGGGCATCACCCGCAACTACACCGCCGAGCAGGTCGTCGCCCTGCAGGGCAACGTCGTCGAGGAGCACACCCTCGCCCGTCGTGGTGCCGAGATCCTGTGGGACCTCGTCAACAACGAGGACTACATCAACTCCCTCGGTGCCCTCACCGGCAACCAGGCCGTGCAGCAGGTCCGCGCCGGCCTGAAGGCCATCTACCTGTCGGGTTGGCAGGTCGCCGGTGACGCGAACCTGTCCGGCCACACCTACCCCGACCAGTCGCTGTACCCGGCGAACTCGGTCCCGTCGGTGGTCCGTCGCATCAACAACGCGCTGCTGCGCGCCGACGAGATCTCCAAGGTCGAGGGTGACAACTCGGTCGCCAACTGGCTGGCCCCGATCGTGGCCGACGCCGAGGCCGGCTTCGGTGGCGCGCTGAACGCCTACGAGCTGCAGAAGGCGATGATCGCCGCTGGTGCCGCCGGTGTCCACTGGGAGGACCAGCTGGCGTCGGAGAAGAAGTGCGGCCACCTCGGTGGCAAGGTGCTGATCCCCACCCAGCAGCACATCCGCACCCTGACCTCCGCGCGCCTGGCCGCCGACGTCGCCGGCGTGCCGTCGGTGATCATCGCCCGCACCGACGCCGAGGCCGCCACCCTGCTCACCACCGACGTGGACGAGCGCGACCGTGAGTTCCTGGACGGCACCCGTACCGCCGAGGGCTTCTTCGGTGTGAAGAACGGCATCGAGCCCTGCATCGCGCGTGCCAAGGCCTACGCCCCGTACTCCGACCTCATCTGGATGGAGACCGGCGTGCCGGACCTCGAGGTCGCGCGCAAGTTCGCCGAGGCCGTCCGCAGCGAGTTCCCGGACCAGCTGCTGGCCTACAACTGCTCGCCTTCGTTCAACTGGAAGGCGCACCTGGACGACGCGACCATCGCGAAGTTCCAGCGTGAGCTCGGCGCGATGGGCTTCAAGTTCCAGTTCATCACCCTGGCCGGCTTCCACTCGCTGAACTACGGCATGTTCGACCTGGCGTACGGCTACGCCCGCGACGGCATGACCTCGTTCGTCGACCTGCAGGAGCGCGAGTTCAAGGCTGCCGCCGAGCGTGGCTTCACCGCCGTGAAGCACCAGCGTGAGGTCGGTGCCGGCTACTTCGACACCATCGCCACCACCGTGGACCCGAACACCTCGACGGCTGCCCTGAAGGGCTCCACCGAAGAGGGTCAGTTCCACTGATCCGCCGGGGTTGCTTTGACTAGCAACACCATTCCTCTACCTCGGTAGGGGTGTACGCCCTCCCACGCCGAACAGCCCCGGCGTGGGAGGGCATCCCTATAACTTGGTCGTCATGACCACCCCAGCCACCCCAGAGCCAGACACACAGCAGGAGCGGGACGTGAGCAGCGAGAAGATTCAGCGCGTCGGCATCATCGGCGCCGGACAAATGGGCGCGGGCATCGCGGAAGTGTGCGCACGCGCGCACGTCGACGTCCTCGTCTACGAGACCAGTCGCGAACTCGCCGCTGCGGGCCGCGCTCGGATCCTGCGCTCGCTGGACCGTGGCGTGAGCAGCGGCAAGATCACCGAGCGCGAGCGGGAGCAGGCGGCCTGGCGGCTGCGCTTCACCTCCGATCTCGGCGACTTCGCCGACCGTCAGCTGGTCGTGGAAGCCGTTGTCGAGAACGAAGAGGTCAAGACGGCCATCTTCAGCGAGCTGGACAAGGTCGTCACCGACCCCGACGCCGTGCTCGCCTCCAACACCTCCTCCATCCCGATCATGAAGATCGCGGTCGCCACGGCGAACCCCGAGCGCGTGGTCGGCCTGCACTTCTTCAACCCGGTGCCGGTGCTGCCGCTGGTCGAGCTGGTCACCACCCTCAAGACCAGCGAGCCGGTCGCCAAGCGCGCCGAGCAGTTCGCCGCCGACATCCTGGGCAAGCAGGTCGTCCGCTCGGCCGACCGCTCCGGCTTCGTCGTCAACGCGCTGCTGGTGCCGTACCTGCTCTCGGCCATCCGGATGGTCGAGTCGGGCTTCGCCACCAAGGAAGACGTCGACAAGGCGATGGTGCTCGGCTGTGCCCACCCGATGGGCCCGCTGGCGCTGACCGACCTGGTCGGCCTGGACACCGTGAAGTCGATCGCGGACTCGATGTACGCCGAGTTCAAGGAGCCGCTGTACTCGGCTCCGCCGCTGCTGATGCGGATGGTCGAGGCGGGCCTGCTGGGCAAGAAGACCGGCGCCGGCTTCTACCAGTACGGCAAGTAGGGGTTTGCTCCCCGGAGGCCACCGTCATCACCAACGACCCGATGACGGTGGCCTTCGGCCATTTCGGGGGTGTTTGCAGGGGGAACAGCGAAGGGTCGCGCTCGCGGCCTAAGCTGCTGTAGCCGGACGCGCCAGCGCGGCCCGGCGATATGTCGAGCGCAGCAATGCGCGGGGACCGGCGAGCGTCCGGGTGACCGCGCAGGTGATCGAAAGGGAGTATCCCGGTCATGGTCAACGTCACCGATGGATTCGGGTCGAGCGTTCTCGGATACCCGAGGATCGGTCCGCACCGCGAGCTCAAGCGTGCGCTCGAGGCGTACTGGCGCGGATCGCTGGAGCGCGAGGAACTGCTCGCGGTAGGCCGTGACATCCAGGAGCGCCAGTTCAACGAGCTGGCCGCGACCGGGCTGACCCAGGTCCCCGGCAACACCTTCTCCTTCTACGACCACATCCTGGACAACGCGCTGCTGTTCGGCGCCGTGCCGTCGCGGTTCAAGGAGCACCAGGAGGGCATGCACCCCCTGGACTTCTACTTCCTGATGGCCCGCGGCAACCCGGACCTGCCGCCGCTGGAGCTGGTGCGTTTCTTCGGCACCAACTACCACTACCGCCAGCCCGAACTCGACGCCGACACCACGTTCTCGCTGCACCCCGAGGCCCTGCTCGACGAGTGGGACCGGGCGATCGCGCGCGGGATCGAGCTGCGCCCGGTCGTGCTCGGCCCGGTGTCGCTGCTGCTGCTGTCCAAGGCCGGTCACGTGCCGGGCGAGACCGAGTTCGACTCGCTGAGCCTGCTCGACAAGCTGCTGCCGTTCTACGAGGAACTGTTCGAGATCCTCGCCAAGCGCGGCTCGACCTGCGTGCAGCTCGACGAACCCTGCTTCACCGGCGAGCGTTCGGCCGCCGAGCTGGCCGCCTTCGACAAGGCCTACCAGCGGCTGGCCAAGGCCCCGCTGCGCCCGCGCATCCTGGTCACCGGCCAGTACGGCGATTTCGGTGAGGCGCTGCGCATCCTGGCCGCGAGCAATGTCGAGGCGATCGGCCTGGACCTGGCGTCCTACCGGATGACGCCGGAGGAGCTGGCCGCGATCCCGGGGATCAAGCGCAAGCGGCTGTACGCCGGTGTCATCGGCGGCACCAATGTCTGGCGTGCCGATCGTTTCGTCACGTTGAACTACCTGAACTCGATCGCCGAGGTCTGCCCCGACCTGGTGGTGTCGACCGGAACCACGCTGCTGCACGTGCCCTACGACGTGCTCGCCGAGTACGACATCGACGGCAATGTCGCCGACCGGCTCGCCTTCGCCAAGCAGAAGGTGGGCGAGGTGGTCTCGCTGGCCAAGGCGCTCACCGAGGGCCCGTCGGACAACTGGCGCAAGCGCCCGACCGAGGTGCACTTCAAGCAGAAGCACGCCGTGCGTCAGCGCGTGTACGCGGTGACCCCGGAGATGCGTGAGCGCGAGCCCTACATCGAGCGCCGCGCCGCCCAGCAGGAACGGCTGAACCTGCCGGTGGTGCCCGCGACCACGCTCGGCTCGTTTCCGCAGAGCGGCAAGCTGCGCCAGGCCCGCCACGAGGTGGCCCAGGGCAGGCTGTCCGAGCAGGACTACCGCAAGCAGGTCGAGGCCGAGATCGAGGCGACGATCCGGCTCCAGGAGGACATCGGCCTCGATGTGTTCGTGCACGGTGAGCACGAGCGCAACGACATGATCCAGTTCTTCGCCGAGCAGCTCGACGGCTTCGCCACCACCCGCTTCGGCTGGGTGCAGGTGTACGGCTCGCGCTGCGTGCGCCCGCCGATCGTCTACGGCGACGTGTCGCGGCCGGCGCCGATGTCGGTCGACTGGACCACCTACGCCCAGTCGCTGACCGACAAGCCGGTCAAGGGCATGGTCACCGGCCCGGTGACGATGCTGGCCCGCTCGTTCGTGCGCCAGGACCAGCCGCTCTACGAGACGGCCGACCAGGTGGCCCTGGCCATCCGCGACGAGGTGGTCGACCTGGAGAAGGCGGGCATCGCGATCATCCAGGTCGACGAGCCCGCCATCCGCGAGCTGCTGCCGCCGCGCCCGCAGGGCCGCGAGGAGTACCTGCGCTGGGCGGTCGGCGCCTTCAAGCTGGCCACCTCCGGTGTGCGGGCCGAGACCCAGATCCACACCCACATCGGCTACTCCGGCCGCACCGAGGTGGTCGACGCGATCGAGCAGCTCGACGCCGACGTCACCGCGATCGTGGCCACCCGCTCGATCGAATGGGTGATGCAGGCCCTCACCGAGGACGCCGCCACCGGCCACGGCCTCAGCCACGGCGTCGGCCCCGGCGTCTACGAGAGCCGCTCGGCCCGCATCCCCGACATCGACGAGCTCGACGAACTGCTCACCCAGGCCGCCGAAGCGGTGACCCCGCAACGACTCTGGGCCAACCCCGACGGCGGCCTGAAGACCCGCCACTACTGGCAGCTCGAGCCCTCGCTGCGCAACATGGTCGCCGCCGCCCGCCGCGTGCGCCGTCGCACCCTGGCCGCCGAAGGGGAATCCGCCGCGGCTGCGGAGTAACCGCGAACTATCAACGGGCGCACCGGGTTTCCGGTGCGCCCGTTCGTTGTGTGCGACTTGTTCAGCTTTCCAAAGCCGAATTGATCCCTGCGGTGAAGGTCGCTAAAGCGCCGGTTATTTCAGGTTCGCGGTAGCCGGTACGGTAGCGAGCTTCCAACGGGCCCAATTTTGCCCATACGACATCGAGAAGGCGTGGCCACAGCGCACTGACCTGCCTGGGAACGTCTCGAACCGCCTCCTCGCCTGCCGCCAGTGGCAGCTCCGGCCTGGGCGGCTGTGCGGGGAAGGTCCCGGTGCCCTCGACGATCGCGATTCTTACCCATGACGTCGGATCGAGATCCCTGGGTACTGAGCGCACGACATCTAATAGAAACTTCTCGATTTCAGATGTCCAACCTGGCTCGGACATTAGAGGTTTGCGGAAGTTGGGAATCTCTTTTGTGAGCTGGTAAATAACCTCGAAGGTCGGTGCATCAATGGTGAAATTGGAGCCGGATTGCATTTTTATCGATATCCTTGTTTCTATTTGAGATCATCGAATGCATCTTTGCCATCTGTCGGCGTGAATACGGTTCCGGCGGGTGGGTCCTCGATTATCAGCGCACCCCTTTCATTATCCCAGTATGCAGTCCGGCCATTTCTGAGATATCTCTGCTCGGTTGCTATTTCGCCATCGAGAACTTTGCGCACGTACTCGGCCAAACCTGTTGCTGAAACGCCGGAGACGTAGTGTGTCCCATCTCCTTGTTGCGCGCGCCCATTCGCATGTTCAGCAATTTTTCTTGCGGCGTCCTGTGTGACGGGGTCATCTCCGCCGAGGGTGCCGTCATCGGGGGAGTTTATCACAATCTCCAACCCGACGATGGTCAGTAGGTCGCCGTTTAGTAGCTCGGCCGTGGAGAAGCTGAGGGTGCTGAGGGTGGTGAGGAATGTGTTGGCGGGCCCGGCTATGGCCCAGGCGGCGTCGTTGAGGAAGTCGATGTCTATCTCGACTTTGTTTTCGTTGGGCGACTGCTGCTTGCTCGGCGCCTTTTCCTTCGCTGGTTGCTCTTTGACGTCTACCGCCGAACGCCCGATTGATATCGCGGTGACGGTAACCACCGCCGCGAACTGAGTATTGATATCCGAACGCATTTTCGTCAAGGCTGTGTTGTGGGCTTCGACTGCGTTGGCGATGTCTTGGGAGGCGGTGCGGATCTCGCGGAGTTTCTCGGCGAGCTTGCGAAGATTGGCCGTATGGTTCGGGATGTCTTCTGGGACTTTGGTGCCGAAGCCTTGTTCCAGCCCGGAGGAAACGGTTAGAAGTCGTGCCACGCCATATTCAAGAGGGTCTGAATTGGCGAAGGTCTTCCACATTGTTGCTGCGCGTGCGAGCTTGTCGGTATCTCCGTCCGGAACTTGGCCCCCGGTGACAAGGGTTGTGACCTTGTCCTGCAGCTCCGTCCAGTCTGTCTGAAGTCCGTTGGTGTAGGCTCCTGATGACGCGATACCGACTACTGTTCCCGCGCCGTAGGGGAGTTCGGTCGGGATGCCGGTTGGCGCTGACGGTGGGGCGCCTTTGTTGGGGTCGCGGTTGGCTGTGTGTTCTGCGGACTTCCAGTTGTAACTGGACGCGGTCAGTATGTCTCCGTAATGTTGCAGTGCTCGCGCGAAGTTGGTCGCGACCATTGTCAACGCGGCAGCACGGTCGTCGTAGGATTTCGACCACGCCTTGACCGCTGCGTAGCCGCCGGCCATCGCATTTGTTTCCAAGAGTACGGTTTGCGGCGTTGTGTAGACGGTTTGGAATTTCTTCGACAAGTCGTAGCATGCCGTGGCCGCGCTTTCGTAGGACTGCGGCGAAATTGCCCCCATGGAAGTCAGCCACCGCTCATTCTCAGGTTGGCTGCCGCTGCAGCACTGTAGGCGTCACGGGCGGTGACCGTGGCGTTGTACATCTGGGTGAGTCCTTCAAATACCGTTGCAGCCCCGGTAACCCATTCTCGGTAGGCTTGCTCTTGAGCGTCCGCGGCGGTCCCCTGCCAGTTCTGCTGCATGGCGGCGACTCGGTCGTTGATGGCGTCGAGGCTTTCGGTGAGGAAGCCGATGAATCCATTGGCGCGGCTGATCAGCTGGTCCAACTCATCGATGTCGAAGGTGAAGTCGCGGGAGTCGTCGGCCATCACATGTTCAATTGCGGTAGGTTGAGCGAGCTCAAAGCATCTGAGTTAGAGATATCTTGGCCAACAACGGTTTTGCTGGCAGTGCCCAGTAGTTCGCCCATCGTTGTGAGCGCGTTCAGTACGTCTGTGGCACCCTTTTTGGTCTCAGTCCAGCCGTCCTCGAATGCCTCCGCTGCCGCACCGCTCCAGTTGTCCAGGACGGTCGATACCTCGCGGTCAAGCGTGCCGAGTCCGTTGATCAGCGACTCCGCGACCTGCTGGATATAGACACCGGCATCGCTCACCTCGGCTGGAACCATCGCGAAAACTGTTCCAGGCGTATCGCTCTCACCCGCCACGCGTCCCCCAACCTCACGCCATCGAAGCGAGCCTATACGCGGCGAGGATGGGGCTGCAACAGACAAGGTAGGTCAATGGTTGAGGGTGGTACCACGAACATGGCGGTAGGCACAGGCGATCCACTGCGTGCAGGCGGGCACTGGCCGCCGAGTCCGGAGCCGTCGCGGAATGGGACGAATGCCGAATGGGTGCACCGGAATCCGGTGCGACCATCGTCATGTCCGGGGGAGCAGGGCCTGGACGCCCGCGGTGAGCTGGGTGGGGGTGGGGGCGTGGTCGGGGTCGATCAGCCATTGCAGGAGCAGGCCGCCGATCATCGTCTGCAGGACCGCGCCGATGGCGCTGTCGGTGCCGAAGGCCTGGGACAGGCCGGTGCGGGCGAGTTCCTGGGCGGTGGCCAGTTCGGCGCGCAGTTCGGGGGAGTGCAGGGCCTGGTTGAGGCATTCGGCGTTGGCCTGCCAGAGCGCGCGGTCCTCGGTGAACGAGGTGATCAGGCGCTGCCAGAAGTCCTCGAGCCGGGCGGTGGGGTCGGCCGGGTCGTCGGCGGGCAGTGAGTCCAGGATGTGCTGCACCGCGGCGGCGCTGGACTCCAGCATCGCCTGTTGCAGCAGCTTGTCGCGGGTGCCGAAGTGGTAGTTGATGGCCGCCAGGTTGGTGCCGGAGGCGGCGACGATATCGCGCACGGTGGTGCGGGCGTAGCCGCGTTCGGCGAGGCAGCGCTTGGCCGCGTCGAGCAGATCTTCTCGGGTTCCCACCCGGGCACGATGGAATCCACCTACTTCGGCACCGGCACCACGCTCGGCACCGTGCCCACCGCGGGCATGCCGCTGTTCCTCGGCACCACCGTCTACGGCACGCTGGACCTCGCGGTCCTGCGCCGGGTGCTCGACGAGCTCGCCGCCGCGCACCCGCTGTTGCGCAGCCGGGTGGTGGACGGCCACCTCGTTCGTGACGACGGTTTCCGTCCCCGCTTCGATGTGCTCGATGGCGACGAGGCCGAGTACCTCGCGCTGCTCAACACGCCGCAGGACTGGCGCGATGGGCTGTTCCGCGCGTACCTGCTGCGAGCCGGGGTGCGGCAGCAGATCGTGCTCGTCGTTCATCACGGCATCGCCGACGGCAGATCGGGATTCGCGCTGCTGGATCGGCTGTGGCGGCACTACACCGCGCACGTGACCGGAGGTGCTGTGCCGCAGGCGGATCCGGACCAGTGGCTGCCCGCCGCGATGGACACCCGGTTGGCCGAGGTGGTGACGGCGGCCGACGCGGAGGCGTGGCTGGACGACCTGCGGGCGCGCGCGACGACGATGGGGCCCGGCGACGCCCCGCGCATGCTGCCCCGCGACGGCGACGGCGCGGGCGCCGACCCGTTGGGCCGATTCGCCATGCAGCGCATCGAGCTGACCGCCGAGGCGACCGCCCACCTCGTGGCAGTGGCTCGCGAGCAGGGGGTTTCGGTGAACAGTGTGGTCAGCGGCGCGGCCTTGGCCGCCGTCCGCACCCGGTTCGCGGAGCCGGGCCCGCTGCCGCTGTTCTTCGGTTACGCGGCCGATGTGCGCGGCGCGGTACGGCCGCCGGTGCCGGTGGAGACCATGGTCAACTACGCCTCGGGCTCCGGTCTGCTCGTGCGCGCGGCGGGCGACGCCGGTCCGCTCGAACTGGCCCGGCTGGTCGACGACGGCTTGCGCGCCGGACTGGATCGTCGCGAACCCGCCCGTTTCCCGCTCGCCGTCCAGCGGGTCGCCGACGAGTTCACCGCCGCCCTGCTGGCGGCCCCGCCGACACTGGCCGTCTCCAATATCGGCCGCCTGCGGCCACATTCGTTCCCCGACGACCTCGCCTTCCTGCGTGACGACGTCTTCGCCATGGGCCCGGCCATGCCGCCGAAGCTCACCGTCTTCACCATCGCGGGCCGCCTCACCCTCCAGCTCGAATACGACACCGCCCGCTACAGCCGCTCCCGCATGGACAAGCTCCGCCTGACCCTCACCGAGCTGCTGCACGACCTGACCTGAACCCTGGTTTCATTACGGTACGTACTGTACTGTTTTGGCATGGACACCTCGACCTGGCCGGATTCCCTGCGTGTCGCGCAGGTCCGGATCGCCCGCCCGACGGACCGGCTCGACGAGGTGGTGCGCTTCTACGTCGACGGGCTGGGGCTGCGCGAGCTGTACCGCTTCGAGAACCACGCGGGCTACGACGGGGTGATGCTCGGCCTGCCCGGCACCGACTACCACCTCGAATTCACCACCCACGTCGACGGCAGTCCCGGCGCCGCGCCGAGCGCCGAGAACTTGCTGGTGCTCTACTTCGACGGTGAGTCCGCGATGTTCGACGCGGTGCGCCGGCTCGGCGAGTTCGGCGCGGAACCGGTCCCGGCCGAGAACCCGTACTGGGCGGCCAACGGCGGCATGGCCTTTCCCGATCCCGACGGCTGGATCGTCATGCTCGTGCCGCGGCCGGTGTTCTGATGCCGGGCCGCGCGCGCGAGGACCGGATCGACACCGCGGTACTCGCCGCGACCCGAGAGGTGCTCGACGACAACGGCTATGCCGACCTGTCCATCGGCGAGGTGGCGACCAGGTCGGGGATCCACCGGCCCGCGATCTACCGGCGCTGGCCGTCGAAGCGGCACCTGGTGGTCGCGGTGGTGGCCGACGCGCTGGGGGTGCGCCCGACCCCCGACACCGGCGACCTGCGCGCGGATCTCACCGTGGCCCTGCGTGATCTGGTCGCGGCGCTGCGCGACACCTCGCTCGATCGGGTACTGCCCGCGCTGGTCGCCGACCTCGCCAACGACCCCGAGCTGCGCGCGCACTTCCTGGCGACGGTCTTCGAACCGCGCCGGGCGAGCACCGCGGCCGCCCTGCGCGCGGGCATGGCGCGCGGCGAGGTCGACCCGGGCATCGACCTCGACTTCGTCCTCGACGTGGTGGCCGCGCCGATCTACTTCCGCGCGCTGTTCGGTCACCTGCCGCTCGACGATGCCCTGGTCGAGTCCTCGGTGGACGCCGTTGTGCGCCTGGTTCAGTGACTGATCGCGGCGACGCCGAACATCGCGGCGACGCCGGTGACGGTGCTCAGCAGGGTCAGCCGGGACGGATGCTCGGCGTGCGCCTCGGGGAGGATGTCGGCGGTGGCCAGGTAGAGCAGGAAACCGGCGAAATAGCCGAGGTACAGGCCGATCCACTCTTCGGGCACGTGGATCAGGGTGCCGAGAATCGCGCCGACGACCGGGGCGATGGCGTCCAGCCCGAGCAGGGTGAGGGCACGTTTGCGGGCGTTGCCGTACAGCGTCGGGATGGTGAACGTGTTGAAGCCGTCGGCGAAGTCGTGGCAGATCACCGCGATCGCGACCGACATGCCGACCGTCGCGCCCGCCTGATAGCCGATCCCGATGCCGAAACCGTCCAGGGTGCTGTGGAAGATCAGGCCCGCCGCGGCGAGCAACCCGACCGACTCGAATCCGTGATGGTGCGAGCCGAATTCACTCTCGTGGCCGGTGTGGATCGCGACCGCGCGCTCGATGATGTGGATGCTGAGGAACCCGGCCACCGCCGCGATCAGCACCACCGGCACGCCGTACACCTCGCCCGAGGACTGTTCGAGCGCCTCCGGGATCAGGTCGAAGGCGACCAGCCCGAGCATGACGCCCGCGGCCAGCCCCAGCACCAGGTGCCTGCGGTCGCCGATCCGCATGGCGACGAAGCCGCCGAACAGCGTCGACAGCATCGACACCAGGGACAGCAGGATCGCCATGGCCGGCCTACTCCTCGGCCTGGTCGGTGGGTTCCGGCTGCTTGGACTTGCGCTTCTTCTTCGGCGGCGCCGGGGTCTCGGCGTCCTCGGCGACCTCGTAGCGCCGCACATAGGCGCCAGCGAAACCCTGCATCGTCGCGGTCACCGGGATGGCCAGCAGCGCGCCCGTCGGCCCGAGCAGCGCCGCGCCCGCGATCACCGCGCCGAAGGCCACTGCCGGATGCATGTCCAGGGTGGTCGCGGTGATCCGTGGTTGCAGCACGTAGTTCTCGAACTGCTGGTAGCCGACGATGAACAGCAGGATCCACAGCGCGCTGATCGGATCGTGCACCAGCGCGACCAGCACCGGCAGCGCGCCGGCCAGATAGGTGCCGACGGTCGGGATGAACTGCGAGACCACGCCGACCCACAGCGCGAGCGCGAACGCCGACGGCACATCGAGCACCCGCAGCGCGACATAGTGGGCGATCGCCGAACACAGCGCCAGCAGCGCGCGCGAATAGATGTAGCCGCCGGTCTTCTCGACCGCGATGTCCCACGCCCGCAGCACGTGCTTCTGCTGCCTGGGCGGCAGCAGCGAGCACACCCAGGTGCGGAAGCGCGGGCCGTCGGCGGCGAAGTAGAAGGTGAACAGCAAGACGCCGAGCAGCTGGAAGATCGCGCCGATCGCGACGGTGCCGATGCCCCAGACGTTTCCGGCCAGCCCGACCAGGTAGCCCTCGATCGTCGAGCTCCACTCCGAGGCGTACTTGGTCAGATCGTCGCCGGAGAGATCCTGGTCGAAGGTCTTGTTGATCCAGTCGACCACGTCCTGCACATAGCCGGGCGCGTTGGCGACCAGCATCGTCACCTGGCTGATCAGCAGCGCGCCCAGCGTCCACACGAACGCGACGATCACCAGCAGCAGCACCCCGAACACCGCGCCGGTGCCCGCGCCGCGCCGAACACCGCGGGCGGCAAGCCAATTCACCGCGGGTTCGATCGCGAACGCCAGGAACAGCGAGACCAGCAGCACGGTCAGCAGGCCCTGCAGTTTGCCGAGGATCCAGAACGCCGCGATCAGCCCGGCGACGGCGAGCGCGGCGTAGAGCAGTGACCGCGGCAGCCAGCGCGGCGGCGTGCGGACCGTCCAGAACGCGGGCAGCGCGGGGCCGGTCGCCGGTGCGGCGGGACCAGAAGTCGATTCGTCGTCGGCCACCACGTCACGGTACCGAGGACGCGCCGATTTCCGCGCGCTGGCGCGCGGGGCTCAGATGGTCGCGGTATCGATGACGAAGCGGTACTGGACGTCGCTGGCGACGACGCGCTCGTAGGCGGAATCGATCTCGTCGGCCGAGATCAGCTCGATCTCCGCGCCGATGCCGTGCGCGGCGCAGAAATTCAGCATCTCCTGGGTCTGCGCGACACCGCCGATCATCGAACCGGCCAGCGACCGGCGGAACGCGGCCAGGTTGCGACCGGTGACGCTCATCGGCTGATCGGGCAGGCCCAGGATCACCAGGGTGCCGTCGAGCGCGAGCAGGCGCAGGTAGTGGTCGATCGGCAGATTCGCCGAGACGGTGTTGATGATCAGGTCGAACGAGCCGCGCAGCTGGCGGAAGGTCTCCCGGTCGCTGGTGGCGTAGTAGTGGTGCGCGCCCATCCGCAGGCCGTCGTCACGCTTGCGCAGCGACTGGCTCAGCACCGTCACCTCGGCGCCGAGCGCCGCCGCGATCTTCACCCCGACGTGCCCGAGCCCGCCCATGCCGATGATCGCGACCTTCTTGCCCGGCCCGGCGTTCCAGTGCCGCAGCGGCGAGTACAGGGTGATGCCCGCGCACAGCAGCGGCGCGGCGACATCGAGGCCGATGCCCTCGGGAATGGCGACGACGAAGCTCTCGCCGACCACGATCTGGGTCGCGTATCCGCCCATCGTGTACCCGCCGGGCTGCACGGACTCCGGGACCGGGGTGTTGTAGGTCCAGGTGGCGCCGTTGGTGCAGTACTGCTCCTCGCCGGCCAGGCACGGCACGCACTTGCCGCAGGAGTTCACCAGGCAGCCGACGCCGACCCGGTCGCCCACCTTGTACTTGCGCACGGCCGAGCCGGTGGCCGCGACGATGCCGGCGATCTCGTGGCCGGGCACGCACGGGTACTTGCTGCCGCCCCACTCGTCGCGGGCGGTGTGGATGTCGGAATGGCAGATACCCGCGTACTTGATGTCGATCAGGACGTCGTCGGGGCCGAGTTCACGGCGCTCGATCGTGACCTTCTCGAAGGACCCGTCGGGGGCGGGGAGGGCGTAGGCGGCTGCGGTACTCATGGAGTCATGCCTACCGCCGCATGCGTCGTTTGCCAACAGGCGCGGCCGGATCGATACCGGATGACTGTGTATCGGGGTCACAATGGAGGTGTCGGCTCGCGAGAGAGGACGGGCGCGTGCACGCTGTCGGACGGGTGTTCGCGACGCTGGTCGTCGCGCTGATCGGCGTGTGCGCTTTCCTGGGATACCGCGGTGACCTGGTACTTCCTTGGAAACCGCACGCGCAGGACTATGTCGCGGTCGTGCAGGCGCCGCCGCAGGTGCCGCTGGACCCGGCGCTGGTCGCGGCCCAGGTGCAGCCTGTGCTGGTCAATATCTCCGTCGACGCCGCGGTGTTCGGGACCACCGCCGCCGGCTCCGGGATCGTGCTCACCCCCGACGGTCAGATCCTGACCAGCCATCACGTGATCAAAGGCGCCGAGGAGGTCTCGGTGACCGATATCGGGAACGGGCTGGTCTACGCGGCCACCGTGCTCGGGTACGACTCGACCGCCGATATCGCGCTGTTGTCGCTGGCAGGGGCGTCCGGCCTGCCGACCGCCCGGCTCGGGTCATCGGCCGAGCTGCGGATCCGCCAGGACGTACTGGCCATCGGCGACGCGGGCGGCGACGGTGGCGCACCCACCTCGGTCGCCGGGCCGATCACCGACCTGGACGCGAGCATCGTCGCGATGAACTCCGCCGACCTGACCCGCAAATCGCTGCGCGGCATGGTGCAGATCGCCGCGCCGGTGGTCGGCGGGCAGTCCGGCGGCGCGCTGGCCGACAGTTCGGGCGCGGTCGTCGGCGTGATCACCGCGGCCTCCGGCGAGCGTCCGGGCGGCGAGCCGCCGAAGCAGGCCAACGGCTACGCGGTCCCGATCGACACGGCCATGCGGGTGGTCGCCCAGATCCGCTCCGGCACCCCCACCGAGACCGTCCACATCGGCCCCACCGCCACCCTCGGCGTCCAGGTCGTCGACGCGAAACCCGCGGGCGCCCAGGTCAACTGGGCCTTCTACGGCCAACCCGCCCGCGCCGCAGGCATCACCACCGGCGACATCATCACCGCCCTCGACGGCCGCCCCATCACCACCGCCCGAGCCCTCAGCTCCGCGATCAACACCCGCAAACCCGCCGACCGCATCCGCCTCGACATCACCGCCCCCGACGGCACCACCCGCACCATCGACGTAGTCCTCGCCGAAGGCACCCCGAACTAGACCAGCGAAGCGATCCCGATCGCCCCGAGCAACCCGGCCACCGACAGCACGAACCCGGCGAAAGCGACCAGCAGCCCCACACCCACGCGCTGCAACGACAACCGCAGGGGAGAAGCGTCCCCGCCGAGCGCCAGCGCGATGATCCCGACCACCGGCGGCAGCACGATCAGCCACCACGCCTGCCGGAACGTCATGTCGAGATACGGCAACGAGATACACGCGAATCCGGCGAGCGTCGCCAGGAAGCTTTCGGGTCCGAACACCGCGGATCGCTTCATGCCGGACGCGGTCACCGCAGGACCAAGCCGGCGAGGCCGATCACCATCGCGGCGGCGAACACCCCGGTGGCGACCCCGAGCAGTCGCGGTGACCTGCGGACGGCGATGATCGCGGCCGCGAGCACGCACAGCGTCAGAACGACGATCGAGACAAGGCCGGGCGCACCCGGAGCCAGGTCGGGATGCCGACGATCGGACAACGCGGCGAGCGCCCCGAACAAGGTCACCCCGATGACCATCGCGCCCGCTGTCGCCAGCGTCGCGCCCCGCCAGTACTCCAGCCGGTCGGCGGGTTTCGAGTCGATGGTCATCGCTGCGATCCAGGGGGCCGGTTCACACCAGGCTCAGCCAGTAGTCCTGGAACTTCAGGAAGACGAGGAGGAGGACTACGGCGTAGAAGACGACGACGAGGGTCCAGCGCCATTCGGCGAGGATGGCCATGATGCCGCGGGAGCGGCCCCAGGTTTCCTGGGTGGTGACGGCGAACAGGAGGGGGGTGACCGCCCAGACGACCATGCAGTACGGGCACAGGGCGTTGATGCGGTAGAGGCTTTGGAAGATGAGCCAGCAGATGGCGGCGACGCCGAGGACGGTGCCGAGCCAGAGGCCGCCCCAGATCCAGCGGGGGAAGCCGACGCCGACGACGGCGAGGACGCCGAGGGTCACCACCACCGAGAAACCGACGATGCCGAACAGCGGGTTGGGGAAACCGAAGACCGCGGCCTGGTCGGTCTTCATGATCGACCCGCACGAGAGCACCGAATTGATGCTGCACGAGGTGACGTAGTTCGGGTCGACGAACAGCTTGAAGCGTTCGACGGTCAGCGTGAACGAGGCCAGCCACCCCGCCAGCCCGGCGATCAGCAGCAGCCACGCCGAGCGGGCGGGGGCGGTGATCACTTGGCCGCGTCGGCGATCACGGACGCCATGCCGTTCTCGGTGAAGAGGGCGTCGGACTGGATGAGCTGCCCGTTGACGAACACCGACGGCGTCGACTGCACGCCGCTGTTCAGGGTCTCCTGGGTGACCTGGGTGATGTAGTCGTTGTACGGCTTGTCATTGATGCAGGTGGCCACCGCGGGATCGGTGTAGCCCACCTCGGTCGCGATCTGGATCAGCTGCTCGTTGCTGAGCCCGGCGGTGCCCTCGGCGGGCTGCTTGGCGAACATGGTCTGCAGCCAGGTCTGGTACTTGCTCGGGTCCGACTTCGCCACGCAGAACGAGGCGTTGGCCGCGCGCGAGGAGTACTGCGTGGTGGACGCGCGATCGAGGAACGAGATGATCTGGTAGTCGATCACGGCGGTGCCGTCGGCCGCGGCCTGCGCCAGCGCCTCGCCGTTGGCGGCCTCGAACTGCTTGCAGGCCGGGCACTGAAGGTCGGCCACGACGCGAACCTTCACCTTGGCGTCCGGGTTGCCGATGCGCACCGCGCCGGAGTCGGTCACCGAACCGCCGGTCGCGGGCAGCTGGGCCGCCGATGTGGTGCTGCTGTCGGTGTCGGACTGCTTGACGGCGATGCCGATGCCGATCGCCGCCACCAGAGCCACCAGGACGGCGGCGACGCCGACCTGGATCGCGATCTTGCGCTTCCTGTCGGCTGCTTCGGCCGCCGCCAGCGGATTCTGCTTGCCCGTGCTCACCGTTGTCACACGCCTTTCGTTCGTGGTCTCCCCACCGGGGACATCATGCGGGCCGAACCTGAGAGTTTCTTCAACGATCCGATCAGGACGCGTCGAGCCTGCGCAGCTGCTCGGCGACATCGAAATCGGCGGGCGGCCAATCCAGTTTCAGGCCGTTCAGCGCGTCGATCAGCAATTCGGTCACCGCGAGGCGCGCGTACCACTTGTGGTCGGCGGGCAGCACGTACCACGGCGCGTAATCGGTGTTGGTGCGTTCCAGCACCGCCTGGTAGGCCTTCTGGTACTCGGGCCAGTAGCCGCGTTCGGTGATGTCGGCGGGATTGAACTTCCAGTACTTGTCGGGGCGTTCCAGCCGCTCGCGGAGCCTGCGCTTCTGCTCCTCGAGCGAGACGAACATGGCCACCTTCACGATGGTGGTCCCGGCGTCGGCGACCTCGTGTTCGAAGGCGTTGATCAGGCCGTAGCGCTGCTCCCATTCGGACTGCGGCACCAGGTCGTGCACGCGCACGACCAGCACGTCCTCGTAGTGCGAGCGGTCGAACACGCCGATCTGGCCGTGCGCGGGCAGGCGCTTGCGGATGCGCCAGAGGAA
The DNA here is from genome assembly GCF_042882065.1 of Nocardia sp. NPDC058244. NCBI lineage: Bacteria > Bacillati > Actinomycetota > Actinomycetes > Mycobacteriales > Nocardiaceae > Nocardia > Nocardia sp. NPDC058244. The sequence continues at coordinate 656,984 of NZ_JBHVWX010000001.1, forward strand.
GTCGTGCTGCTTCTCCTCCTCGGTCGGCACCCCGAAGGACGCGTGGTCGACGCCCTGCGGGTCGACCGAGCCGATCACGTGGCGCACGATGCCGCCCTTGCCCGCGGTGTCCATGCCCTGCAGGACCAGCAGCACGCTGTGCTTGCCGCCGGTGCGGCCGTGCGCGAACAGCTTCTCCTGCAGGTCCGAGAGCACGGCGGCGCGCTCGGTCAGCAGCTCCTTGCCGCGGGCCTTGTCACCGGTGAATCCCGGCGTCGCCGAGGTGTCGAGGTCGATGATCCGCTGGCCGTCGGCCCGCAGCGCGGTGGTGACGGGTTCGGCCCAGTGTTTCGCCATTTCCCATGCCTACCACTACTGCGCGCGATCGACCGGCAAGCTCGACGCAATCGTTGCCTGCCAGCAGGCCACCCCGGCCGGGTCGGCGATCTCGGGCCGGTGCACGTACACCGGGTCGGCGCCCGCCGCCTGCTGCGCGCGGTAGTCGGCCAGCAGCCGGAACGCGACGACACCGAGCGGGATGATGGCGGCCAGGTTGACCAGCGCCATCACGCCCATGAACACATCGGCCAGGTTCCAGATCAGGCTCACCGAGCCGAGCGCGCCGCCGAACACGGCCACCAGCACGGCCACCCGGAACGCGGTGAGCATCTGCGGCCGGTCGGTGATGAACTCGATATTGGCCCGGCCGTAGTAGAAATTGCCGATCATCGAGCTGAACGCGAGCAGGAACACCACCGCGGTCAGCACGTGCCCGGCCCAGGTGCCGAGGCTGTGCTGCAGCGCGCTCTGGGTGAGGTCGGCGCTGCGCCGCTCGGACAGGTCGGGATCGCTGGTCAGGATGATGAACGCGGTGATCGAGCAGATCAGCAGGGTGTCGAAGTAGACGCCGAGCGACTGCACCAGCCCCTGCTTCACCGGATGCGAGACGTCGGCGGCGGCCGCCGCGTTCGGCGAGGAGCCCAGGCCCGCCTCGTTGGAGAACATGCCGCGCCGGATGCCCTGCGCGATGGCGGCGCCGATCCCGCCGCCGACCACCTCGCGCAGGCCGAACGCGCCGCCGACGATATCGGCGAGCACCCGCGGCAGATCGTCGATGTTCAGCGCCACCACCGCGATGCCGAGCAGCAGGTACACGACCGCCATGATCGGCACGAGTACCTCGGTGATGTGGCTGATCCGGCGCACCCCGCCGAAGATCACCACGCCGAGCAGGATGATCAGCGCGAGCCCGACCGCGAGCGGGAACCAGTCGCCGTCCAGGCCCGACAGCGATGCCCGCGTGGTCGCCACGATGGTGTTGGACTGCACGGCGTTGAACACGAAACCGAAGGTCACCGTGATGATGACCGCGAAGATAAGGCCCTGCCAGCGCCGCCGCAGCCCGTACTCCATGTAGTAGGCGGGCCCGCCACGGAAGGTGCCCGGCTCGTGCTCCGGTCGCTTGTACAGCTGGGCGAGCGTGGATTCGACGAAGGCCGACGCGGCGCCGAGGGTCGCCATCGCCCACATCCAGAACACCGCGCCCGGTCCGCCGACACTGATCGCGGTGGCGACGCCGGCGATATTGCCGGTGCCGACCCGCGCCGCCGCCGAGATACTGAACGCGCCGAACGCCGACACCGACTTCTTGCCGTCGGCGGCGGGCTGCCCCTTCTCGGCGACCACCCGCAGCATCTCCGGCAGCATCCGCAACTGCACGACACCGCTGCGCACGGTGAAGTACAGCCCGGCCGCGATCACCAGCGGGATCAGCAGCCAGTTCCAGAACACGTCGTTGACATCGACGACGACCGAGTTCAGCGTGTCCATGCGGCGAAGGCTACCGCCGGGCAACCCGGGAAAAGGTCAGGCGGGCCGGGTGGCGTCGACGTATTGCATGAAACGGTGCACGCGCTGGTCGATTTCGACCAGCCCGGCCTCGGCGAACAGGCGCGGGAAGGTGTCGCGGTCGAACAGCCGCAGCCCGCTCAGGCCGGCGGCCATGGTGCTGGCCCGGCCGAACAGGTTGTCCTCGCGGTAGCTGGTAGTGATCGCGATCCGGCCGCCCGGCGCGAGCACCCGGATCATCTCGTGGGTGGCCGCGATCGGATCCGGGATCAGGTACAGGGCGCCGAAACAGCAGACGGCGTCGAAGGTTCCGTCGGCGAAGGGCAGCACCCGCGCGTCACCGCGGACGTAGCCGACCCGGGGGCCCGCGTTGTCGGCGGCGGCCTTGGCCAGCATCGGCTCGGAGTAGTCCAGGCCGGTGACGAAGCCGTCACCGGACAGGAACTCGCTCAGGTACCGGGTGAAATTGCCGGGGCCGCAGGCGAGGTCGAGCACCTTCTTGCCGCCGCCGAGCCGCAGCGTGTCGACGGCCTCGCGCCGATCGCTGCCGGTGGTGCGGCCGCTGGCGAGGTAGAACAGCGTGGGTCGCCACGCGTGCTCGTAGACCGCGGCCAGCGCGGGCGCGTTCATGGTCTTGCGCGCGAGGTTCACTGCCGCGCGACCTCGATGGTCATGCCCGCGCCGCGCAGCCGCTCGGTGAGTGCTTCGCCCATGGCCGAGGCCGGGGTGAGAATGCCGGCGCGCGGCGGGAGTTCGTCGAAGGCCAGGCTCAGGCCCGCCTGGCCGAGCAGCACGGCGGTGGCCTGGTAGCCGGGGTCGCCGGTGCCGGAGAAGGTGGCCTGGTACTTGGCGCCGGAGCTGGTGCGGGCGAAGGTCTTCATGGTGAACCAGCCACTGAGGCGGGCCTTTTCGCTGGGGCCGGTGCCCGGCTTGGGCAGGATCCGGTCGAGCAGCTTGCGGCCGAACGAGACACGCGAGAGCACCGCGCCCGAGGCCATGCCCGCCACGATGCCGCCCGCGATACCCGCCGCCACCAGCGGCGCCGCCGCCGAGCGGCCCGCGTTCATCACCTCGCGGTAGCGGAACTGCTTGCCGTAGGCCCAGCCGAGCAGGCCGTTGGTGCGGCGCACGACCTTGGTGTTGTGCGAGGCCATGATGAACGTGGTGACCCAGCCGTCCAGGCTCGGATCGATGCTGTCGGCGCGGGCCAGCGCCTGATCGGACTGACGGCCCACCTCGGGCTCCATCGAGCGATCGGGGCTCAGCGAGTACGGGTGCGCCAGGATCTTGCCGCGGCCGGAATCGGCGGCGATGTCCTCCATCATGGCGCGGCCGGAATCGATGGTGCCGCCGCTCATCCCACCCTTGAGGTAGGCCACCAGGGTGGTGTCCTCCAGTTCGCCGGTGTCATCGGCGACGGTGGCACGGTAGAGCTCGTAGACGCTCAGGTCCGACGGAATCGAGTCGTAGCCACAGGAATTCACGATCTTGGCGCCGGAATCCACCGCGACCTGCTCGAACTGCTCGATGGCGTCGTGGATGAACAGCGGCTCACCGGTGAGGTCGGCGTAGTGGGTGCCCGCGGTGGCACAGGCGCCCAGCAGCGGCAGCCCGTAGCGCAGGTACGGACCGACCGTGGTGACCACGACCGTGGTCCGCTCGGCCATCGCGGCGAGCGAGGCGGGATCGTTCGAATCGGCGAGAACCAGTTCCCACCCGGCCGCGGCGGGGCCGAGTTCGGCGCGCACGGCGGCGAGCTTGTCGGCCGAGCGGCCGGCCAGCGCGATCCGCGCGTCGGCGGGGGCGGCGGTGAGCAGGTATTCGGCGGTGAGTTTGCCGACGAAACCTGTCGCGCCGAACAGGATCAGGTCGAATTCGCGGGACTGCGGCACAGGGGCGCCTTTCATCGAGTGCTCGCCTTGCGGGCGCGCGGCTTCTTCGTCGGTTTCGGCGGATGGGTGGCGAGCCAATCACGGTGGGCCAGACCGAGTTCGGTGACCGGCGGCTCATCGTAGAGCCATTCCCGGGCGATCAGGTGCCAGTTGTTGGTGCTGTCGAGCTGGCCGAGCATGCCGAAGGTGAGGAAGTCGGCCCGGCGGGAGAACAGGTGCTCCGGCGGCAGGTTCTGCTGCTTCATGCCGGTGAACTCGCTGGCCCTCGGGTCGACGGCCAGCAGGAACGCGCCGCTGGCGAGCTCGGGGGTGATGGTCAGTTCCTCGTCGACCAGGCACCATTCGGAGGCGGCGAGCACGTACTCGAGACACTCCTCGGCACCGATCTCGTCCGGCGAATCGATGACGCCACGGTCGATCATCAACTGCCGCAGGTCTTCCGCGCGGTCCTCGGCGGCGGCGCGCAGGCACAGGATCTCGAAGTGCACGAGCTTGGGGTCCATGCGGTTGAACAGGCCGAAGTCGAGGAAGGCCACGCGGCCGTCGCGAGCCAGTAGCACATTGCCCGGATGCGGGTCGCCGCAGAACTCGTTGAAGGTGAACAGCGAGCCGACGTAGAAGCGGTAGATGATCTCGCCGACCCGATCGCGCTCGGCGGCGGGCAGATTCCGGATGTCCTCGAAGCCGGTGCCCTCGATGAACTCGCTGACCAGCACGCGGGTGGTGGTGAGCTCGCGCACCGCGTCGGGGACGACGATGAACGGGTGGTCGCGGTACAGGTGCGCGATCTCGGACTGGGTGACGGCCTCGGCCACGTAGTCGAGTTCGGCCTCCATGTTGAGCTTCAGCTCGTCGAGCACGGCCGGGGTGATCCACGGCATCGCCGAGGCCAGCACCCGGCGGAACATGGTCAGGTTCTTCAGGTCGGCGCGCACCGCGACGTCGACGCCGGGGTACTGGATCTTCACCGCGACGGTTCGGCCGTCGTGCAGGGTGGCCCGGTACACCTGGCCGATCGAGGCGGCCGCGATCGGTTCGGGGTCGAATTCGGCGAACACCTCGGTCAGCGGGCGGCCGAAGTCCTCCTCGACGACCGCGCGCATCGCCTCGAACGAGACGGTCGGGGCGGCGTTGCGCAGCACGGCCAGCCGCTGCTGGAACCGGTCGCGATGATCCGGCGGCACCAGATCCAGGTCGAGTACCGACATCATCTGGCCGAGTTTCATGGCCACGCCCTTCATGGTGCCCAGCACCATGACCACCTGCTCGGTGGTGCGGATCATCGACTCCTCGGCCATCCGGGCGCGCACGGCCTCGGACCGCCCGCGCATGGACAGCCTGGTCTTCTTCGAGCGGATCACCGAGCTCGCCGCTACTGCCCCCAGCTTCGTCCCGCGAGCAAGCCGGGATGTCGGCACGTTTTTCGCCATCGAGGTACCTCCGTTGGTGCCGACGCGCAGGGCGGTCACCGCCCATACAGCGCGCGCGACCACCCGCGGTGACGCAAGCCACAGCGCCCCGCTCGGTTCAGCGTAACGAACCGAGCCGCGATGTCGAGCCCGGCTCCGGCGAACGCGAGGATCGCCCGGTCAGGAGGGCTGAACGGGGATCTCGGGCAGTTCGTGGCTCTGCGAGGTGAAGTACTCGGGCGACCCGCCCGCCTTGGCGACACCCTCGATCGCCGACCACGCCATCATCGTCAGGTAGTCGATGACGTCCTGGCGCGGCATCGCCTTCTCGGTGGTCGTCCACCAGTGCGTGGCCAGCTGGATGCCGCCGACCAGCACATACGACCACAGCATGGCGCCGTCGGTGCGCACACCCTTGGCGCCGGCCCGGTCGACGAGCACGGCCGTGACCACCTCGGCGAAGAGCCGCTCGAACTCCGCCAGCGAGGACTTGTCGCCCGCGGAGTTGCTCATGATGAACCGGTAGACCTCGGGGTCGTCGTCGACGGTGCCGACGTACTCGGTCATCGCGGCGCGCACCAGCTGGTACTCGTCGGCGTCGAGGTTGATCGCGCCGTAGACGCGGGGCAGCAGCGTGGTCTCGATGAACCGCTGCATGGTCGCGTGCACGAGGTCGTTCTTGTCGGCGAAATAGCGGTACAGCACGGTCTTGGACACGCCGATCTCGGTGGCGATCTCGTCCATGCCCGCCTGGCTGCCGCGCGCGCGGATGGCGTTGAGCGTGCCGTCGACCAGCTCTTCGCGCCGGTCGATCTTGTGCTGCCGCCACCGCCGTTTGCGGCCGTCGACAGGACCGCCGCCGCGTACGGTGGCGCGACCGGTCTGCTCGCCGATCTCGACAAGGTCTTCGGTGGACAGAACAGCCCCCTTAATCGATGTGGCGTCTCTGGTTCTACAGCTTAGGCGCGCCGGTGTGGGGTAGCGCTCGTTTGGCCGAGGTTGCGGCATTTACCACACCGCTGGTCTACCCGCGCGTAAGACAAACCGGGCGGTTCTGTGGTCGCCACGCGGGTTCGCGGCGGCGCGCTCGCGACGGGCACAGCAGAATGGGGGCTATGGAGAAAGCTCCCGGCAACACGGCGGTTCTCGCGCCGCGCACCGAGCCCGCCGCGCGACCAGCGGGTTTCGCGGTCATGACCGACGAGGCGGGCAAGAAACGTGACCTCTTCAAGATGAAAGCGCTGGCCACCGGGTTCCTCGTGGTGGCCAGCGTCGTGTACCTGTTCTGCCGCTGGCTCGAATCGCGCGGCGGCGGTGGTGAGTGGGTCGGCTATGTGCGGGCCGCCGCCGAAGCGGGCATGGTCGGCGCGCTGGCCGACTGGTTCGCGGTCACCGCGCTGTTCAAGCACCCGCTGGGGCTGCCGATCCCGCACACCGCGATCATCCGCAAGAAGAAGGACCAGCTCGGGTCGAGCCTGGGCGCCTTCGTCGGCACCAACTTCCTCGCGCCGGACGTGGTGTCGGCGCGCCTGGACTCGGCGCAGATCTCGCTGCGGGTCGGGACCTGGATGGCCGATCCCGGGCACGCGGCACGGGTGGCGCAGGAGAGCGCGACCATCCTGACCGCGGTGGTCGGCGTGCTGCGTGACGAGGACGTCGAGCAGATCATCGACAACACCATCGTCAAGCGGATCGCCGAACCGCTGTGGGGTCCGCCGATCGGCCGGGTGCTCTCGGAGATGATCGCCGACAATCGCCAGCTGCCGCTGATCGATCTGCTGGCCGAGCGCGCGCATCAGTGGGCGCTGGGTTCGCAGGAGACGATCGACCGGATCGTGCTGCGGGACGCGCCGCAGTGGGCGCCGAAATTCGTCAACACGTTGCTGTCCGAGCGGATCTATCGGGAACTGGTCGAGTTCACCTGGAAGGTGCGCTCGAATCCCGACCACGAACTGCGCAAGGCCGCCGATCGCTTTCTCCAGGATTTCGCCGACGACCTGCAGCACGACGACGCGATGATCGCCAAGGCGGAGAAGGTCAAGGCCGAGATCATGGGCCGCGAGCAGATCACCGGCATGGCCGAGGCGACGTGGCGAGCGGCCAAGCGGCTGATCCTGGAGTCGGCCGAGGACCCCGATTCCACGTTGCGCCGCAAGGTGGCCGAGAATGTGCAGCAGCTCGGTGAACGCTTGCGCGACGACCCGGCCATGCGCGGCAAGGTGGACGGCTGGATCGATCGCGGCGCCCGCTATCTGGTCGGTAACTACTCGGCCGAGATCACGACCCTGGTGACCGACACCGTCGCGCGCTGGGACGCCGACGAGGCGAGCCGCAAGATCGAACTGCAGGTCGGCCGGGATCTGCAGTTCATCAGGATCAACGGAACGGTCGTCGGCGCGCTGGCAGGCCTGGCCATCTACACGATCTCGCAGTTGTTGTTCCACTGAGCCGAACCGTTAGCCGAACCTGTGCTAACAGAAGTGCTTGCAATAGCTAGCACCCTGATTTAGTATTGACCGTACAACCGCCAGAAGGTGAGTGATGGCAGACCAGCCCGAGGGACGTGTAGCGCACGCGGCACAAGACATCGGAGGGTTCATCAGGTCCCAGCGTGAAGCAGCGCAGGTGTCCTTACGTCAGCTCGCCGCACTGGCGGGGGTGAGCAATCCGTACCTGAGCCAGATCGAACGCGGATTGCGCAACCCTTCCGCCGAAGTACTCGCGCAGATCGCCAAGGCGCTGCGGGTGTCTTCGGAGGTGTTGTATGTGCGGGCCGGATATCTCGAGCAGCGTCCGCACAGCCCGGTCAGGGACGCCCTGCTCGCGGACACTTCGGTGACCGAGCGGCAGAAACAGGTGTTGCTGGAAATCTATGAGTCGTTTCGCCGGGAAAACGGGGAAGAAACCGGCTCAGGGGGGATCGAACGGGACAGCGACGTTTCGTTCACGACAACTGACACTCCGCCACGCCAGGAGAACGAAGACTGATGACCGAGAAGACCGCTACCGTGACCAAGCCGCTGTTCGCCACCGTCGGCGCGGGTGACGCCCTCTATACCGCCGTGAACGACGTCGTCGCCGACGTCCGTGGTCGCGTCGGCGCCACCGACGTCCAGGCCCGCGTCGACGAGGCCCGTGAGCGCATCGCCAACGTGCCCGCCGACGTGCAGGCCCAGTTCGAGACCCTGCGCGAGCGCATCGCCGGCCTGCCGTCGGAGCTGCCGGAGGACCTCGCCGACCTGCGCGAGAAGTTCACCCCGGAGGAGCTGCGCAAGCTGGCCGAGCAGTACTACCGCCAGGCGCTCGACATCTACGCCGACCTCGCCGTCCGCGGTGAGGAGACCGTCGACCGGCTGCGCGCCAACCAGGCCGTCGACGAGCAGATCGGCCGCGTGGAGAGCCTGTACAAGGATGCCTCCGCCCGCGCCGAGGATGCCCTCGCCAAGGTCACCGACCTGCTGGGCCGTGGCAAGGCCGAGGCCGAGACCGTCGCCGACGAGGTCGCGGCTGTCGTCGACGCCGAGGTCGTCGCCGTGAGCACCGAGGAGCCCGCCCCGGCTGCGGCCGCCAAGGCGCCCGCCGCCAAGAAGGCCCCGGCCAAGAAGGCCCCCGCGAAGAAGGCCGCCCCCAAGAAGGCCTGATCTTCTACCGCGAACAGCGGCCCCGCGCACCAGTGGTGAGCGGGGCCGCTGTTCGTATGATGGGGGAGTGAACATGGTGAACGGTCTGACGTCGCTGATCCTGCTGGCCCTGTGGGTGGCGGCCTTCGGCGCGACGGTCTTCGCGCTGATCCACGCCGTGCGGCAGCGCGCGGACGCCTTCACGGCGGTCGACAAGATGACCAAGCCGATCTGGCTGGCGATCCTCGCGGGCGCATTGGTCTTCCTGCTGCTCGGCATCGCCGGCTTCGGCATGCTGACCTCGTTCATCGCGATCATCGCGACGGGTGTCTACCTCGCGGATGTGCGCCCCAAGGTCGACGAGGTGCAGCGCGGCCCGCGCTGGTGACGACGCGCGCCGGATTTCCGGCGCGGATCCCTCGCGGGTAAGCGGTACGCGGTGTTACTGTATCTGGCAGTAACACAAAGGAGTGTGCCGATGCGCGCAAAGCTGCCGACGGCTCTGCTGAACCTGGTCGATTCCGCGTCCCTCGTGGTCAAGACCACCCTGGCGGCCCACCGGGCCGATCTGCGGACCCGAACCCACGGGATCGCGGCGTTCGATCCACCGACCGTGCCCGCCGAGGTGATCCCCGTGGTCACCGCCGACGGCGCCCGGTTGCGGGTGCACGCCTACGGGCCCGTCGACGCGCCGGTCATCGTGTTCGCGCACGGCTGGACCTGCTCGATCGAATACTGGAACGCCCAGATCAACGCCTTCGCCGGCGAGTACCGCGTGGTCGCCTACGACCAGCGCGGCCACGGTGAGAGCACCAACGGCTACGCGCGCCCGAGCACCGATCTGCTCGCCGACGACCTGTCCGATGTGCTCGACGCGGTCCTGCTGCCCGGTCAGCGCGCGGTCCTGGTCGGCCACAGCATGGGCGGCATGACGCTCATCGCCTGGGCGGGCCGCTACCCCGAGCGGGTCGCCGAGCAGGCCGACGCCGTCGTGCTCACCAATACCGGCGCGCATTCGCTGGTCGAGGTCTCGACCATGGTCCCCGGGCTGAACAAGCCGCTGCGGATCCTGGGCGGTCGCCAGATGCCGACGCCGGACTGGCTCGGCAGGCTCATCCTCGGCACACCGGTGGTCTTCCCGCCGATCAAGCCGGTGCGCTGGATCTTCGCCCGTCAGGTGATGACGCTGGACACCACGGCCGAGAAGCTGAACTACGCGCTGTCGGTGGTGCGCGGGTGTCCGATGATGACCCGGTCGCGCTACGGCCTGCTGCTCGCCGAGCTGCATCTGGGCGACGCCGCGCGCAACTTCAGCGTGCCGACCACGGTGCTGGCGGGCGATCGCGACGACATGACCCCGGCCCTGCACGCCGAGCGGCTGGCCGAGCTGCTGCGCGAGTCGGGCAACCTCGCCGGGTTCACGGTGCTCCCCACCGGGCACCTCGGCAATGTCGAGCGCTACGACCTGTTCAACGCCGAGCTGCGCGGCGTGCTGGCCGCCGTGCGTGAGCCTGTGCGCGCGCTGGCCTGAGGGCCTGCGAGGATGGGCGGATGAGTTCTGCCCCTGTGACCTCGGATGACCGCCGGTTCGTGCTGACCCTTGGCTGCCCGGACCGGCCGGGCATCATCGCCCGGATCTCCTCGTTCATCGCCGAATTCGGCGGCTCGATCGTGGAGGCCGGCTACCACTCCGACGGTGACATCGGCTGGTTCTTCACCCGGCAGGCGGTCAAGGCCGCGACGGTGCCGTTCGGCATCGACGAACTGCGCGCCCGCTTCGCCGAAGTGGCCGCGGAGTTCGGTCCGGAGACCGACTGGCAGCTGCACGACTCCGGGGCGCCGCGACGGGCGGTGCTGCTGGTCAGCAAGGACGGCCACTGCCTGCACGACCTGCTCGGGCGCGCGGCCGCCGGCGAGCTGCCCGCCACCATCGAGGCCGTGATCGGCAACCACCCCGACCTGGCCGGGATGACCGAGGCGCACGGCGTGAAGTTCCACTACGTGCCGTTCCCGAAGGACCCGGCCGAGCGCGGCCCGGCCTTCGAGCAGGTCCGCGACCTCGTCGACGGGCACGATCCGCACGCCGTCGTGCTCGCCCGCTTCATGCAGGTGCTGCCCGCCGAGCTGTGCGAGCACTGGGCGGGCCGGGCGATCAACATCCACCACAGCTTCCTGCCGTCGTTCGTCGGCGCGCGCCCGTATCACCAGGCCTACGCCCGCGGCGTGAAGCTGATCGGCGCGACCTGCCACTACGTCACCGCCGAGCTGGACGCGGGGCCGATCATCGAGCAGGACGTCATCCGGGTCGACCACGCCGACGACGTGCGCGACATGGTGCGGCAGGGCCGCGATATCGAGCGGGTCGTGCTGGCCCGCGGCCTGCGCTGGCACCTGGAGGGCCGGGTGCTCGTGCACGGCCGCCGCACGGTCGTCTTCGAGTAGTCCTCAGAGGTCGTAGAACGGTGCCGGGTAACGGAATTCGCCGGTGACGGCCGGGTCGTAGGCCGTCAGCGGGCGCACCTGGAAGAACTCGGCCCAGTCGGCCTCGTCCGGCACGATGCCGAGCCGGGCGCCGGGCACGAATCCGAAGCGGGCGTAGTAGTCGGGATTGCCGACCAGGCCGACGACCGACTCGTCGAGCGCGTCGGCCGCGCCGAGCGCGGCGTGCATCAGCGCCGAACCGACCCCGGTCTTCTGATGGTCGGGATCGACGCCGAGCGGGCCGAGCGCGAGCACCGGGAACGGGCCGATCCCGGCCCTGGTGAGGCACAGGTGCCCGACGACCGTCTCGTATTCGAGGGCGACCAGTGACAGCGTCGGCATCCACGATTCGTCGGTGCGCAGGGCGTCGACCAGTGCCACCTCGGGTGGTTCGGTGATCGACGGGTCGTCGGCGTAGTGGGGGGTGAAGGCGTCGCGGTGGATGGCGGCGATGGCCGCGGCGTCCGCAGGGGTCTCTCGACGGATCAGCACAATCGTCTCCGTATCCTCGGCGGCCGGCGCCGGTCGAAAACCGCCACGCTTAAGTCTCCCGGATTTGGGTAGACCCGCGCAACGCTGTTTACGTGGCGGCCTGCGCGGCGGCCGCCGTGTCGTGGTGTGTCATGCTCGAGTCCATGACCGTCTCGACACCGCTGACCCGGGCCGACGTGGCCGCGATGATCGATCACACCCTGCTCGCCCCCGAAGCCACTCCGGCCCAGGTCGAGGCGCTGATCGCCGAGGCGCGCACGCTCGGTGTGTACGCGATCTGCGTGTCGCCCTCGATGCTGCCGGTGCGGGCTCCCGGGCTGGTCGTGGCGACCGTCGCCGGGTTCCCGTCCGGCAAACACCACTCGCTCGTCAAGGGTGCTGAAGCGCGCTTCGCGGTCGAGCAGGGGGCGGCCGAGGTCGACATGGTCATCGACGTGGGCGCCGCGCTGGCCGGTGACTTCAACGCCGTGCTCACCGACGTCATCACGGTGCGCGAGGCGACCACCGATCGCGGCGCCGTGCTCAAGGTGATCATCGAATCGGCCGCGCTCACCGACGAGGCGATCGTCGGCGCGTGCCGGGCCGCCGAGGAGGGCGGCGCCGATTTCGTGAAGACCTCCACCGGTTTCCACCCGGCGGGCGGGGCCAGCGTGCACGCGGTGCGGCTGATGGCCGAGACCGTCGGCGGCCGGCTCGGCGTCAAGGCCAGTGGCGGTATCCGCACCGCCGAGGACGCGGCCGCGATGATCGCGGCGGGCGCCACCCGGCTCGGGCTGTCCAAGTCCGCCGCGGTGCTCGACGGTTTCCCCGGCTGACGCCATCAGCAGGTGAATTCGGCCTGCTGACCGCTCGGCGCGGACTCGAGCGTGGTCTTGCCGCCCGCGAGCAGCACGGTGACGCCGTCGTCGGTGACCCGCACCTCCTGCGCGCGCAGGCCGAGCGGGTAGCTCTGCAGACTCTGCGTGAAGGTCTCGACGATGCCCTGCACCAGGTCGGTGGGCAGGCCGATGCCGAGCAGCTGCGCCGACTTGGTCTCCACCACGACATTGCCGTCGCGGACCATCGGCTGCACCTGCAGCTGGGCCAGGCCGCCGATCACGTCGAGGGTGAGCACGCCGGTGGTGCGCGAGGAGGTCACGCCGCTGACCATGCCGCCGAGGGTCTGCTGGATGCCGTCGTTGTTCCAGGTCACCTCGGCCGAGGAGCTGCCGATGGTGCCGCCGCCGCGACCGCGGTCGGTGAGCTCGATGTCGTCGAACTCCGCGTGCACCACCATGCCGACCGCGGGACCGAACTTGTTGTCCTCGCTGTCGATGGTGACCGAGCCGACCTTGCCGTCGAGGTAGGTGAGCAGCATCGGCTTCGGGCCGAAGCCCACGTCGATGCTCGAGCCCATCTGCTGCTCGAACGAGCTGCTGATGCAGCGCGAGATCTGGTGGCGGGCATAGGCTTCGGTGCCGGCGATCGCGGCCACCAGCAGCGCGGCGACCACGACCAAGGCGATCACCAGCGTGCGCCGACCTACCTTGGGGCGTTGGGGTGTCTGCGTGGTCATGGCATCGGATTCTTCCGGATCTTTCTGTGTCTGCTCTGAGGAGGGCGTGAAAGCCTTCGCAGCAAAGTGTGACCTGGAGCACTTCACCGGGCGTAGCCTTGATCCATGACTGGCGAGGGTGTGCGCCGGGTGCAGGGGACGGCGGATCATCGGTGGCGTGTGCTGCGGCGGCTCGCCGGTCGGCACGCGGGCTTCTTCACGACCCGTCAGGTATTGCGAACCGGCTGTGAACTGCAGGTCAGAGCGGCGCTCGGCGACGGATCGGTGACCAGGGCCGGCGTCGGCATGATGCGGCTGGCGCAGTGGCGGGCCGGGCCGCTCGACGAGTACGCGATGTGGGCGGCCTGGTTCGACGGCGCCGCGGCGGTGTCGTATCAGAGCGCGGCCGAGCTGCACGGGATCGGCCGGTTGCAACCGCGGTTCCTGCATCTGTCGGTGTCGGCGGGGCGCCCGCCGGTGACGCCGCGCCTGGTGCTCACCCGGCGCAAGCTGGACGGGCCCGATGTCGAATCGGCCGGGCCGTTCCTGGTCACCACGCCGGTGCGCACCGTGCTCGATCTGGCCGAGACCGAGATCTCGCAGTCGGCGCTGGACGAGGTGGTGGCCGACGCGATCGCCATCCACCGCTGCGACATCGACGAGATCTGGTGGGGTGGACAGCAACTCGCCCCGCGCGCGGCCGCCCGGGTGCGCCGGGCGTTAACCGGCGTCTGACCAGCCGTTCGGCGCGACCACCGGCCACGGCACCGACAGCACGTTGTCGCGCATCCGGCGCCGGTACGCGCGCACCGGGAACCCGCTCTCGCGCAACAGCTCCGCCGCGCCACGCCAGCGGACGCGCGGACCGTACGGCGCCAGCGCCGCCACGCGGTCCCAGGCGCGGTCGGCCGCGGTGAGCAGCGCGTGCACCGGTTCACCCGGAATGTTGCGGTGGATCAGCACTTTCGGGAGTCGCTCGGCGATATCGGACGGGCGCTCGACGGTGAACGGATCCCAGGCCAGCGTCAGCGACAGCGGGCGCTGCCGGTCGAGCAGCACCCAGGCGCAGCGGCGGCCGAGCTCGTCGCAGGTGCCGTCGACGAGCAGGCCGCCGGGCGCGAGGTTCGACCGGATCCGCGCCCAGGCGTCGGGCACGGCGTCCTCCGGGTACTGGCGCAGCACGTTGAACGCGCGGACCAGCACCGGGTGCAGCCCGGCCAGCTCGAAGCCGCCGCGGGCGAAGCGCACGCCGTCGCGGCCGTCGACGACCCGGGCCGGGTCGATCTCGAGCCCGACCACCCGCAGATCAGGACGGACGGTGCGCAGCCGGGCGGCCAGTTCGAACGTCGTCCAGGGCGCGGCGCCGTAGCCGAGGTCGACGACCAGCGGATCGGCGGCCGCGCGCAGGCGGTCGGTCACCAGGTCGTCGTTGGTCAGCCAGCGGTCGCTGCGGCGCAGGCGGTTGACGCCGGTGGTGCCGCGGGTGATCGTGCCGACCGGTGCCGGTCGTTTGCGGTCCACGGCGGTCGTCTCTCCTGCGGGTGGGTCAGACCGACTTCTTCGCGGCGGCCTCTTCCAGCCAGCGCGAGGTCTCCTCCTGCTCGGCCCGGAACAGGTCGACCAGGTTCACCAGCATCAGCTGCTCCAGGCGCGGGCCGACCATCGGGATGAACACCTTGGCGGTGGGGGAGAACCGCATGGTGGCGCCGGTCTCGGTGGGGAACAGCCGGATGTCACCGGTGAGGCTGCCCGGACCGGCCGGGATGGACGCGGAGAAGCGGCCCTCGGTCTCGTCGTGGTCGAACCGGCCCCAGCTCTCCTTGCGGGTGATGACCATGTCCTTGCGCATCACCGTCTGGGCGATCTCGGGGAGCATCTCGCGCGGCAGCGTGTGCGCCAGCACCACCTCGATGCCGGAGTCGCTCACCTCGTGGCTGATCACCTCGTTGTGCGGGGAGTATTTCCGCATCTCGGCGACGCGCGCTTCCCAGTATTCCCTGCTCTGCAGCGCCGCGTAGAGCTCTTCGGTGGTGTGCAGCGGGTAGCGGGCGGAGTAGTCAAGTCGACGTGCCATGAGGGGACACGTTACCGGGGCGCTCGACACGGGCGCCCCGGACCGGTGGCTGTGCGGGTCAGTGGGTGGCGAGCCACTGCTCGGTGAAGCCGGCCTCATTGCTCAGCAGCTCGAGCAGGTGCTCGGAGATCGCGGCCTCGATCTTGCCGCCGAACAGCGGGATCTTCACCTCGATGGTGCCGCTGATGGTGGCGATCGAGCCGGTGCCCTCGTCGGTCAGGGTGACGGTGGCGTTGACCTTGGCGGGCGCGCCGTCGACGTGGGCCTCGATGGTGCCGGTCGTGCCGGTGTAGCTCTCGGTGCGGGGAATCACCAGGTCGCCGGGGCGGACCGCGGTGATCGCGGGCGGCAGCTGATCGGCGGGGATCGACTGGACCATCTGCACGCGCACCTGGTCACCCGTGCCGGTGAAGGAATCCAGCCGGGCGCCGGGTCCGCCGACCTCTTCGATACGGGCCTTCCAGTACTGCTCGTCGGAGAACGCCGCGCGCACGGCCGCGACCGGCTTGGTGTAGCGAGCCGTGTACGCCAGAGGTGTAGCCATGCGCGACAGGCTACCGTCTTCAAACGTGGGAACAACACAGGTGGTGTCCGCCGATCAGGTGCGTGACCTCCTCGCCGATACCGGCGCGGTGGTGCGGGAATCGGTGCGTTTGTCCGAACTGACCACCCTGCGGGTCGGCGGGCCCGCGCTGGTCGCCGAGTGCGGGACCACGGAGGCGCTGATCGCCACGGTCGCGGCGCTGGATACGGCCGGTATCCGGGTGCTGTTGATCGCGGGTGGGTCGAACCTGCTCATCGACGACGCCGGCTTCGACGGGGTCGTCGTCCGGGTGGCGACCACCGGCGTGCGGATCGGTGCCGACAGTGTGTTCGCGGAGGCGGGCGCCAACTGGGACGAGGTCGTCGCGGCGACGGTGGCGGCCGGCCTGGGCGGACTGGAATGCCTGTCGGGGATTCCCGGCTCGGCCGGGGCGACGCCGGTGCAGAACGTCGGCGCGTACGGCGCCGAGGTGTCCACGCTGCTGCGCCGGGTGCGGCTGCTCGATCGCACGACCGGCGAGGTCCGCTGGGCCGAGCCGGGCGAACTCGGCTTCGCCTACCGGACCAGCGTGCTCAAGCACAGCGACGCCGCGGTGGTGCTGGCGGTGGAATTCGGGCTCGACCCGTCCGGACTGAGCGCGCCGCTGCGCTACGGCGAATTGGCCAGGGTGCTCGGCGCGGGCGACGGGGAGTCCCGCCCGGCCGCGGCGGTGCGCGCGGAGGTGCTGCGGCTGCGCGCGGGCAAGGGCATGGTGCTCGACTCCGCCGACCACGACACCTGGAGCGCGGGCTCGTTCTTCACCAACCCCGTCGTGGCCGAGGACCGGTTGCCGCAGGTCCTGGCGGCCATCACCGCGCACCTCGGCGAGGTGTCGGTGCCGACCTACCCCGCGCCCGACGGCACCAAGCTCTCGGCGGGCTGGCTGATCGAACGCGCCGGATTCGCCAAGGGCTTCCCCGGCGAGCAGGCCGCGGCCCGGCTCTCGACCAAGCACACCCTCGCGCTGACCAACCGCGGCGCGGCCACCGCCGCCGACATCGCCGCGCTGGCTCGCACGGTCCGCGCCGGCGTCGAGGACCGTTTCGGCGTGACGCTGGAACCGGAGCCGGTGACGGTCGGCCTCACCCTCTGAGCCCGGCGGCGCCGCGGCGCGGTCGGTAGCCCGGCGTACATTCGATGCCGTGAGCAAACCTTCGGTAACCGCCTCGTTGCGTGCGCGCGGGACGGCAGTTCGGCATGTCCGGCGCGCGTTGGCCGCCGACAGCGGTGGCGTGGGTGTTCGGCGCGGGCGCCCCGTGGTTGCGGTGATCTTGCTGGCGGCGCTGGTCGTGCTGACCGGCTGCACGATCGACCGGTCCGGCGGCGACGCCGCGCCGGCGGGGCCGGTCGCGCGGGTCACCATGACGCCGGCGGCGGGGGCGACCGAGGTCGCGCCGGTCACCCCCGTGTCGGTGACGGTCGACGGTGGCCGGATCGACCAGATCGCGCTCACCAACGCCAACGGCAAGCAGGTCGCGGGCACCTTCGGCCCCGATCGCGCGAGCTACCAGGTCACCGAGCCGCTCGGCTACGACGCCACCTACACCTGGACCGGCACCGCGATCGGCACCGACGGCAAGCCGGTCCCGATCGACGGCACCTTCCGCACGCTGACACCGAAGTCGACGATCCCGGCCACGATCAATATCGGTGACGGCCAGGAGGTCGGCATCGCCGCCCCGATCATCATCAAGTTCACCGGCCCGGTGACGAACAAGGCCGCGGTGGAGAAGGCGCTCACCGTCACCACCGACCCGGGCACCGAGGGCTCGTGGGCGTGGCTGCCCGACGACGGCGGTTCGCGGGTGCACTGGCGGCCGAAGAACTACTGGACCCCCGGCACCACCGTGCACGTCGCGGCCAAGCTCTACGGCGTCGGCCTCGGCGGCGGCGCGTACGGCGACTCCGATCTCACCTCCGACTTCACGATCGGCCGCAGTCAGATCGTCATCGCCAACGCCCCGAGCCATCGCATGCAGGTGGTCCGCGACGGCGTCACCGTCTTCGACTTCGCCGTGTCCTACGGCGAGGGCAACGAGCCGCGCAACGTCACCCGCTCGGGCACCCACGTGGTCACCGAGAAGTACGAGGACTTCATGATGTCGAATCCGCCGTACTACACCAACGTTCGCGAGCGCTGGGCCGTCCGGATCTCCAACAACGGCGAATTCATCCACGCCAACCCGGAATCCCTGTCCGCCCAGGGCTCGTCCAACGTGACCAACGGCTGCATCAACCTCTCACCCGCCGACGCCCAGGCCTACTTCCCGACCGCCCGCTACGGCGACCCGGTCGAGGTCACCGGCACCTCCATCGAGCTCTCCCAGGCCGACGGCGACATCTACGACTGGGCCATCGACTGGCCGGCCTGGCAGTCCATGTCGGCGTTGCCCGCCGGTTCCTCGTCGGGCGGATCGGCCGCCGGGCCACGCTAGCGCGATCACCGGACATCGCCTGCCATGGTCCGGATGCCGACGCACCCCGCACGCTGAACGCGTGCGGGGTGTGCTGTTCTGCCGGTGTTTCGTCACACCAGGGCCGGGGTGCGGCTGGGCCAGCGGGGGTGGTTGCGGTCGATCACGTACGAGTGGGTGTGTTGATAGCGGCCGGGGGTGATTTCGATGGCATCGGTGAGGATGGCCGGGTCGACGGTGCCGAGCTCGTGGATGTGGGTGATCTCGGTGGGATCCTGGCGGGGCCACAGCCGGATCGCCGCGACGGCGCCGAGGGCGGCGATGACCGACAGGGTGACCCAGGTGGTGGTGAAACCGGCGGTGGTGGCCAGCCAGCCGGTGATCGGGTAGGTGATCAGCCAGGCGAGGTGCGACAGGGAGAACTGGGCGGCGAAGATGGCCGGGCGATCCTCGGGCTGGGCCGAGCGGCGCAGCACGCGGCCCGTTGGCGTGAGGACCAGGGCGGTGCCGACGCCGATGGTTGCCCAGGTGGCCAGGGCGGCGGCCCAGCTCCAGTCGCCGATGCCCGTGGTCGACAGCGTGATCGCGGCGACCAGGCCGGTGACCAGCACGGCCGCGCCGGTGAGCATCACCGGACGTTCACCGCGCCGGTCCAGGATCTTGGGCAGGGTCAGCGCGACGAGCATCGTGCCGAAGCCGTTGGCGGCCAGCAGCAGCGCGACGCCGGACTGATCGCCGCCGAGCACGTCGCGGGCGTAGTTGACGGTGTTGACCATGACCACCGAGCCCGCGGCCGCGACCACCAGGTTCAGTCCGAGCAGGCCGCGCAGTCGCGGGGTCGCCGCGAACAGCCGCAGGCCTGCGGCGAGCCGCTGCCCGATCGCGCCGTCGCCCACCACCGCGTTCGGGATGCGTGCCGCCAGCACCAGGGCGACCGAGACCGCGAAGCCGATACCGGTGCCGACGAACAGCCAGTGGAAGCTGATCACGCTCAGCGCCAGCGCCGCCAGCATCGGGCTGAGCAGGGTTTCCATGGTCGCGGCCAGCTGGGCGGCCGAGAGCGCCTTCGTGTAGTCGCGCTCGTCGGGCAGGATGTCCGGCAGTACGGCCTGGTAGGTGGGGGTGTAGGCGGCCGAGGCGATCTGCAACAGGGTGATCAGCACGTAGATCTGCCAGATCTGGTCGACGAACGGCAGCGCCAGCACGATGCCGCCGCGAATGCCGTTGAGCGCCATCAGGAATTGCCTGCGCGGTAGGAGCCCCGCGTAGGCGCCCGCGATCGGGGCGACGATGACGTAGGCGACCATCTTCAGCGTCAGCGCGGTGCCGAGCACGATCGCGGCGTTGCCGCCCGCCAGCTCGTAGGCGAGCAGGCCGAGGGCGACCGTGGTGAGCCCGGTCCCGAACAGGGCCGCGACCTGCGCCGTGAACAGCAGGCGGTAGTCCCGGTGGGCGAACAGTGAGGTGGTCATGACGGTCGTCCCTCCCGGACATGCATGGTCTGTTATCTGCGTACTGATGCAACTATATACCCATAGGGGGTATTCCGGTCAAGGGGTGGAAAGTCGCCGCTTGACCTGAAGGGAAGTTGAGGTAGCACCGTTGTGCGCAGCGGCGGCCACGCGGCCGCCACCTAGTCGGAGGAACACATGAGCGCCACGGTTGAGCACGCCCGCACCGCCATTCGCCCGCTGCGGGTCGTCGTCGTCATCGGCAGCACCAGGGAGGGGCGCTTCGGCCCCACGGTCGCCGACTGGTTCGTCCGGCTGGCGTCGCTGCGCGACACGATCGAGGTCGACGTGGTCGACACCGGTCGGGTCGAACTGCCCAGCGCCTTCGGCGCCACCGCCGAGCATCCGTCCGTGGCCGAGGCCACCGGCAAGCTCGCCCGCGCCGACGCCTTCGTCGTGGTGACGCCCGAGTACAACCACAGCTACCCGGGCACCCTCAAGAACCTGATCGACACCCACCACACCGAGTGGCAGGCGAAACCGGTCGGCTTCGTCTCCTACGGCGGCATCTCCGGTGGGTTGCGGGCCGTGGAACACCTGCGCCCGGTCTTCGCCGAACTGCACGCGGTCACCGTCCGCGACTCGGTCGCGCTCCCCAACCCCTGGGGCAGATTCGACGACGCGGGTGCGCTGACCGACCCGGACGCCGCCGAAGCCGCCGCCGCGGTGCTGCTCGACCAGCTGATCTGGTGGGCCGAAGCCCTGCGCGCCGCCCGCGCCGTCCGCCCGTACGGGAAGTGATCGCCGTGCTGACCAGGACCACGACCGCCCCGCCCGGCACCCGCGACCCCATGCGCATCGCGCTGGTGCTGGTGGTCGGGATGATCATGGCGACGCTCGATCAGACGATCGTCAATGTCGCCATCAACAAGCTCTCCGTCGAGTTCGACGCGGGACTGAGCACGATCCAGTGGGTGGCCACCGGCTACTCGCTCGCCCTCGGCGCCGTGGTGCCGACCTCGGCCTGGCTGGTCGGCCGCTTCGGCGCCAAGCGGCTGTATCTGACGGCGATCGCCGCGTTCGCGGTCGGCTCGGTACTGGCGGGGCTGGCCTGGAACATCGAGTCGCTCATCGCGTTCCGGCTGGTGCAGGGCGCGAGCGGCGGCCTGCTGATGCCGGTCGCGATGACGATTCTGCTGCGCGCGGCCGGACCGGAGCGGCTGGGGCGCCTGATGAGCACCCTCGGCCTGGCGATCCTGGTCGGCCCGCTGCTGGGTCCGGTGATCGGCGGCTACCTCATCGACGAGGTGTCCTGGCGCTGGATGTTCTTCCTGAACCTGCCGCTGGGCGCGCTGGTGCTGGTGCTGGCGGCCCGGGTGGTGCCCGACGACGCGCCGGAGCCGCCGCGGCCGCTCGACGTGGTCGGCCTGCTGCTGATGTCGCCGGGCCTGGCGCTGGTGATCTACGGCGTGACCGCCGCGGGGGAGAACGCCGGTTTCGTCTCGGCGTCGGTGCTGGTACCGCTATTGGCGGGCGCCGGGCTCATCGTCGCGTTCGTGCTGCGCTCGCTGAGCACGCCGGTGCCGCTGCTGGATCTGCGGGTCCTGGGCAACCGCACGACCGGGATCTCCGCGACCCTGCTCGCGCTGTTCGCGAGCGGCTACTTCGGGTCGATGCTGTTGCTGCCGCTGTACTTCCAGGTGGTTCGCGGTGAATCGGCCCTGGTGGCGGGCGCGCTCGGGATTCCGTTCGCGCTGGCGTCGGGCGCCACCATGCAGGTGGCGGGCCGGTTGATCGATCGGATTCCGCCCGGTCGCTACCTGCCGGTGTCGATCACGGTGGCGCTCACCGGTTTCGTGCTGTTCGTGCTCCAGCTCGACGCGGACGCGCCGTACTGGGCGCTCGGCCTGACCATGCTGCTGATGGGCGCCGGTGGCGGCGGCACCATGATGCCGGTGATCACCACCGCCACCCGGCCGCTGAGCCGGGAACAGCAACCGGCCGGGTCGACGGTGCTGAACATGATCAGCACCACGGCCATGGCGGTCGGCACCGCGGTGAGCTCGGTGACGCTGGGTGCGCTGCTCCCGGTGACCGGCGGGCTCCAGGCCCTGAACGGCATGGACCAGGTCGAACGCGCCGAGCTGGCCCCGGCCCTGGCCGAGGCGTTCCAGCACACCTACTGGATCGCCCCGGTGATGATCGCGCTGGCGATGATCCCGGCGCTACTGCTGCCGCGTCGCTAGCCGGTCGGCCACACCACCGCCTGGGCGACGATGACGCTAGGCGGACTCGCTCGCGCGTTCCTTGCTCAGCGTCTCGGTCTGATCGGTGCTGAGCCCCTGCTGCTTGGCCAGCAGGTCGCGGATCTCGATGAGCAGTTCGGTCTCGGTGGGCTCGGCCGCCTTGGTGGTGCCGAACCGGTTCTTCAGCGACTTCATCGGGAGCATCAGCACGAAGTACAGCACCGCGGCGACCATGAAGAAGTCGATGAACGCGGTGATGATCGGGCCGAGCGCGATGAAGGTGGCCGGCTTGTCGGCGATCAGCTGGACACCCAGGCCCAGCTCGTTGGACGAGCCGAACACCGCGAGCAGCGGGTTGACGATGCCCTTGGTGAACGAGGTGACGACGGCGGTGAAGGCGGTGCCCATGACCACCGCGACCGCGAGGTCGATGACGTTTCCTCGCATCAGGAAGTCTTTGAACCCGTCGAACACGGACTTGATACTGCGCATCGGTGGAGCACTCCTAAGACTGGCTATCGGCAAACGTGGTGATGCTAGCGACCGCCCCAACTGGTAGCGAATTCGTAGCTATGCCGTCGGCCGGTCCTGGGCAGTATCGGCCCCGACGGGCCGGGCCGCCACTCGGGCGGCGCTGGTCCCCGGATTCGGTTGCCCGGTCCGGGGATTGAACGCCGCAGGTCAGGAGCGTCGGGCGAAGCTGCCGGGGCCCGCCTGGTCACGGGGCTTGACGACGATGGTGTCGAGGTTCACGTGCGCGGGCCTGCTCGCGACGAAGCCGACGATCTCGGCGATGTCCTGGGCGTAGAGCGGATCGATGCCCTGGTAGACCTTGGCGGCGCGCTCGGCGTCGCCGTCGAAGCGGACCAGGGAGAACTCGGTCTCCACCGCGCCGGGCGCGATCTCGGTCAGCCGCACCGGCTGCCCCAGCAGCTCGTCGCGCAGGGTGCGGTGCAGCACGGCCTGGGCGTGCTTGGCCGAGGTGTAGCCGGCGCCGTTCGGGTAGGCGTGGAAGGCGGCGATGGAGGTGATGGTGACGATCAGGCCGTCGCCGGAGTCGACGAGTTTCGGCAGCAGCGCCTTGGTCAGGCGCAGGGTGCCGAGGACGTTGGTCTCCCACATCCAGCGCCAGTCGTCGAGGTCGGCCTCGGCGACCGTGGCCAGGCCCTTGGCGCCGCCGGCGTTGTTGACCAGCACGTCGACCCGGTCGATCGAGTCGGTGAACGCGCGCACCGACTCCTCGGCGGTGACATCCAGCTCGACGGCGGTGCCGCCGATCTCCTCGGCGAGGCGCCGCACCCGATCGAACCGCCGGGCGCCCACGTAGACGTGGTAGCCCTGCTTGGCGAGTTCCCGGGCGGTGGCCTCACCGATTCCCGAGCTGGCTCCGGTGACGACGGCGGTGCGAGTGCTCATGTGGATTGATCCTATTCGCCGCGGATTCGCCGTCGCCATGGCTGGGATCACCGTGATGTGTACCGGCGTTAGCCTGTCGGCATGGCTATTCGCGATGCTGTCAGTGCCGACGGAACCAGGATCGTCTACCGGGTGAGCGGCCCGGAGACCGGCAGGCCGCTGGTGCTGCTGCACGGCTGGGCGGGCAATCTGCGCTGCTGGGGCGGGGCGGCCGACGATCTGGCCCAGCGCTACCGGGTCATCGCCGTCGACCTGCGCGGGCACGGCTACTCCGACGATCCGGGCGCGGGCTACGACGACCCCAAGGCGTGGGCGGGCGATGTCGCCGCCGTGCTGGCGGCCGAGGGCATCGAATCGGGCGCGGTGTTGCTGGGCTGGTCCTACGGCGGCATCGTCGCCACCGACTACCTCGCCGCGCACGGCAGCGCCGCCGTCGCCGCGGCCGTCTACTGCGGGTCGCAGGCCGGTATCGGCCCGAAGGTGCCCGGCGCGGCGCCCGGCCCGGCCATGGAGAAGGCGATTCCGGGTGTCTTCGACGAGGCGGCCGGTCGCGCGGTGCGCGGCTTCTCGGTGTTCGGCAATGCCAATACCGGTCCCGGCGCGGACAAGGGCGTCGACGCCCAGCGGCTGTTCGGCACCAGCCTGGCCACCTCGCCCTCGGTCCGCAAGGCGCTGTTCTACCGCACCGTCGACAACACCGACACCCTGCGCGGCCTCGACATCCCGGTCCTGGTCCTGCACGGCACCGAGGACCCGGTGGTGCCCGCGGCCAACGGGCAGTACATCGCCGACAATGCCCCTAACGCCAGCATCTCGCTGTGGGAGGGCGCCCAGCACGGGCTCTTCATCGAGGACCGGCCGCGCTTCTTCGCCGAGGTCAGCGCGTTCATCGACGCGCTGGACTGAGTTCCGGCGCCCGCGCCGCGCCTTTCTTGCTGTGAACTATCAATGTTTCAGAAATGCGGGTGCGGGCAGCCTGACCTGCCTAACCTCTCTCGCACGGTCTCGTTCTCGGCCGGGCAGGGAGGTGACGCATGAGCGTCCTGGCACGGTGTGGGTTGCTTCTCGTCGCGGGGCTGGTCTGCGCCCAAGCGGTCGCCGGCGCGGCGCCGCCCGATCCGCGCGGCATCGATGCCGCCCGGCTGATCTCGGCGACGCCGGGGCAGGGGCGGGTCGTCGACCTGGTCGTCTACTCGGGGGCGATGGGTAAGCCGGTGCACGTCGCCGTGCTGCCCGCCGCCGACCGGGTCTCGTCGGCGCCGGTGCTGTACCTGCTCAACGGGGTCGACGGCGGCAGCACCACCGGTGACTGGCGCGACGGCGGAAACTGGCTGACCCGCACCGACTCCGAGCAGTTCTTCGCCGACAAGCAGGTCACCGTGGTGATGCCGATCGGCGGCGCCGGCAGCTACTACGCCGACTGGCGCGCCGACGATCCGGTGCTCGGGCGCCAGCGCTGGACGACCTTCCTCACCCGCGAACTCCCGCGGGTGATCGACGCCGAATTCCACGGCACCGGAGCCAATGCCATCGCCGGCGTCTCGATGGCGGGCACGGCCGCGTTCCAGCTGGCCCTGGCCGCGCCCCACCTCTACCGCGCCGTCGGCAGCTACAGCGGCTGCGTCTCCACCAGCGGTCCGCAGGGGCACGCCATCGTCAACACCGTCGTCTCCGGCCAGAACGGTGACCCGGTGAACATGTGGGGACAACCCGGCGACCCGCTCTGGGCCGCCAATGATCCTTTCCTGCACGCGGATCGGCTGCGCGGCCTGGCCATCTACGTCGCCTCCGGCACCGGCCTGCCCGGCGACCTCGACACCACCGCGGGCCCCGGCATCGGCGGCGACACCATGAAGCTGATCGATCAGCTGCTCGTCGGCGGCGCGCTCGACGCGGTCACCGGCCTGTGCACGCGCCAATTGGCCGTCCGCTTCGGCGAACTCGGCATCCCCGCCACGGTCGACCTGCGCCCCAACGGAACCCACTCCTGGGGCTACTGGACCGACGACCTGCACCGCTCCTGGCCGCTGTTCGCCCGCGCCCTGCGTGTCGGCTGAATCGGATATTCGCTGCCGGATCGCGTGCTCGCCGGTCCTCGGAAAAGAGTCCGGTGAGTCTTTTCACAGCAAATGCGAGGCGATTCCGGCTGCCCGCTGGGTTCGCAATATTGCGCTCTATGGGAACGGTTTCTACGCAGGTCATCGGCAATGTTTCAGCAGGTCGGGTTGGTGCCGGACGCCGATGTGATACGACTGTGATTGTGCTTCGGGCCTAAGGAGTTCGAACACACAGGGCGCCGATAAATCTTCTGGTAATCGTCACAATGTTTCGGTGAATTCGTGTGTAGCGTTCGGGAATGCCGTTTGATCGCAGAGGAAGTGGGTTCGGCGTCGAGAGCGGAGTTCGATGATGTTCGGTCGGGCAGTGGGCGCTCGGATCGCCGGGGTGGTGCTGGCGGTGCTCGCCGGGACGATGGCCGTGGGTCCCGCCGCGGCGGAACCCACGGCGCGGATCGAGGATCGGCGGATCGAGGCCGATCACACCATCGACATCGGGGTGTACTCGCCCGCGATGGATACCGTCGCCAGGGTGCGGGTGCTGCGGGCCGCCGACCCGAATTCGCCTGCGCCGACGCTGTATCTGCTCAACGGGGTCGGCGGCGGCAGCGACGGGAACTGGCTCGATCGCACCGATGTCGTCGAGTTCTTCAAGGACAAACAGGTCAATGTGGTGATCCCGTTCGGCGGCGCCGGCAGCTACTTCGCCGACTGGCGCACCGACGATCCGGTGCTCGGCAAGCAGCGCTGGACCACCTTCCTCACCAGGGAATTACCGCCGGTCATCGACGCCGCGTTCGACGGCACCGGCGCCAACGCCATCGCGGGACTGTCGATGGCGGGCACCGCGGTGTTCCAGCTCGCGCTCGCCGAACCGGGGCTGTACCGGGCGATCGGGTCCTACAGCGGGTGCGTGCGCACCAGTGACCTACGCGGACAGGCGATCGTGAGCGCGGTGGTCGGCAGCAGGCTCGGCAACGTCCGCAACATGTGGGGGCCGCCGACCGATCCGGCGTGGACGGCGCACGATCCCTACCTGCACGCCGAGACCTTCCGCGGCACCGAGGTGTATCTGTCCTCCGGCAACGGGATTCCCGGGCCGTTCGACACCATCGGTGTCCAGGACGACCCGGTGCAGCGGACCATGGAGCTGCTCTTCGGCGCGTCGCTGGAGGCGGTCACCGGCGCGTGCACCCAGCAGTTGCGCGACCGGCTGCAATCGCTCGGCATCCCCGCGACCGTCGATCTGCGGCCCAACGGCACCCACTCGTGGGGCTACTGGCAGCAGGATCTGCACAAGTCCTGGCCGATGTTCGACAAGGCGCTGCGCCGCTGACCCGCCGCGAACGCGATGTCCGGAATTCGCTGGCACCGATCTCGCGAATCCGGCAGGCTCGTGTCGACACACACGTGAACTCACTCACGAATACCCTGTGACGACCGTCACCGATCCCGGTAGGGATGTCGGCGGCGGCGTCGCGGCGTGCACACTGGAGGGTGTGAGTCAGCGTCGTCCGGAACTTTTGCCCCACCGCATCGCGGTGCTCTCGGTGCATACGTCACCGCTGGCGCAGCCCGGAACCGGCGATGCGGGCGGCATGAACGTCTATGTGCTGCAAACCGCGCTCGAGCTCGCCAAACGGGGCACCGAGGTGGAGATCTTCACCCGCGCGACCTCGTCGGATCTGCCGCCGGTGGCCGAGGCGGGGCCCGGCGTGCTGGTGCGCCACGTCGTCGCCGGACCGTTCGAGGGCCTGGACAAGAACGACCTGCCCACCCAGCTGTGCCCGTTCACCGCCGAGGTGCTGCGCCAGGAGGCGCGCCACCTGCCCGGCCACTACGACCTCGTGCACTCCCACTACTGGCTCTCCGGCCAGGTCGGCTGGCTGGCCCGCGACCGCTGGCGGGTGCCGCTGGTGCACACCGCGCACACGCTGGCCGCGGTGAAGAACGCCGCGCTCGCCGAGGGCGACGCCCCCGAACCCGAGACCAGGGTGATCGGCGAGAAGCAGGTCATCGCCGAGGCCGACCGGCTCGTCGCCAACACCGGTGACGAGGCCCGCCAGCTCGTCGACCTGTACGGCGCCTCGCCTGATCGCATCGACGTGGTGCCGCCCGGCGCCGATCTGACCAGGTACCGGCCCGGCGACAAGCTCGCGGCCCGCGCCGAGCTCGGCCTGCGGGCCGACGAGCAGGTCGTCGCCTTCGTCGGCCGGATCCAGCCGCTCAAGGCCCCCGACGTGCTGGTCCGCGCCGCGGCCGCGCTGCTGCGCCGCGACCCCCGCCGCAAGCTGCGGGTGCTGATCGTCGGCGGACCGTCCGGTTCCGGCCTGGCCCGCCCCGACGCGCTGATCGAGCTGGCCGCCGATCTCGGCATCACCGACCACGTCACCTTCCTGCCGCCGCAGCCCGCGGACCGGCTGGTGCAGGTGTACCGCGCGGCCGATGTCGTCGCCGTGCCCAGCTACAACGAATCCTTCGGCCTGGTCGCCATCGAGGCGCAGGCCAGCGGCACCCCGGTGCTCGCCGCCGACGTCGGCGGCCTCGGCACCGCCGTGCGGCACCGCGAATCCGGTCTGCTGGTGCCGGGACACCGCACCCCGGACTGGGCCGACGCGCTGGCCGCCCTGCTCGACGACCCCGATCGCCTGGCGCGGATGAGCGCCACCGCCGTCACGCACGCGAGCGAGTTCTCCTGGGCGCACACCGCCGAGGGGCTGCTCGACAGCTACGCTGCCGCCATGGCCGGGTTCCGCGCCGAACGCGGCCCGATCGCCCTGCACGCGGGCGAGACCAGCCAGGCCAGATCGCGGGCGCTGTGGCGGCGCCGGACGGGAGTACGCAGGTGAGCGCCGTATCGCAGGTCATCGACGACACGCTGCGCGACCGCGAGATCGAATACACCCGCCACACCGACGACACCTTCATCGTCGTGCTGCCCGGCGAACGCAAGCTCAAGACGACCGTGATGCTCACCGTCGGCAAGCACGGCGTGCGCATCGAATCGTTCGTCTGCCGCAAGCCGGACGAGAACTTCGAAGGCGTCTACAAGTACCTGCTGCGCCGCAACCGCCGCCTCTACGGCGTGGCCTACACCCTCGACAACGTCGGCGACATCTACCTCGTCGGCCGCATGTCGGCCGAGTCGGTCACCCCCGACGAGCTCGACCGCGTCTTCGGCCAGATCCTCGAGGCCGTCGACACCGACTTCAACATCCTGCTCGAACTCGGCTTCGCCGAATCCATCCGCAAGGAATGGAAGTGGCGCGTCTCCCGCGGCGAGTCCCTCAAGAACCTGCGCGCCTTCGAGCACCTGATCGACACGCAGACGCCGGATGACATGGCCGCGCCGCCGCGCGACTAGCTCACCCGTCCGACGGTCGCGTCACGGCGACGATGGTCAGCAGCTTCTCCAAACCGATGTAGTCATCGGGATTCGTGGTGAACAGCGGCAGGTCCTCGGCGATCGCGGTCGCGGCGATCATCAGATCGGCGACGCGTCGGCGTGGTTTGCGGCCGACGGCGACCACCGCAGCGGAAACCCGCCCGTAGATCCGCGCGGCCTCCACATCGAACGGAATCGGATCGAACTCGCTCTCGACGCGCTGCAGCACCTCCAGCCGGCGGGCGCGTTCTTCGATCTCGTCGTAGTCGTTCTGTTCCGAATTGGGTCGAACCTGATTCGGTCCGCTGGACAGCTCGGCGAGGGTGACGGCGCTGATCGCCATCTGATCAGGCAATTCGTTCGCATCGATACGACGGCGCAGGATCAGGATATTGGTGTCGAGCAGTCCGGCCTCGGGTGTCTCAGGCGTCATAGGGGTCGCCCGCGGTGTCGTCCATCGCGATCGCCTGATCGGCGCGGAAGGTCGCGACATCGATCTCCGGAGAGGTCCGCGACATTGCGGCGAAGTCAGCTCGGCTGACGAAGCGGCGTCGGCGCCGCAGGGGGATCAGCTCACCGATCCGGTGGCCATCACGGGTGACCGTGAATGACGTGCCGTGTTGAACCGCGTCCATGATCTCCTTGGACCGGTTCCGTAGATCCCGTTGGGTGATCTCTGGCTGGGCACTCATACTCCCAGCTTAGCGAGCAGTGCCACCTTGTGCTACCACGTGCCAAGGGCTGGCGATACCGGGTACCCGCGTGTTTGCGCGCACGGGTACCCGGTGTCGGGTCAGCAGTTCGACGGCACCGGCTCGTTGCGGAAGCGGGACTCGACGTAGTTCCAGGCGTCCACGAAACCGGCCGCGGCGGCGGTCATGTGCTCGGAGATCTCGATCGTCTGGAGCTGAACAGGGGCGCCCTTCGAGCAGAAGTGCGCGACCGACTCGGCGACCGGACCGTACGGGGTCAGGGTGTCGTACTTGCCCTGCCAGATGTAGGTCGGCGCGGTGGGCGCGCCGGTGAAGTGCACGAGGCTGTTCTCGCGCAGCACCCCGCGCGCGACCTGGCTGGTCATCAGTTCCTTGGACGCCGCCATCTGCTCGGCATTGCGGAAGATGCCGTGGAACAGCAGGAACCGGCGGCACGCGTCCTTGGTGAACTCACGGAACCACAGGCCGTTCTCATTGAGCTGGTCCGAGACCGGCACCTGCTCGGGGTACTCGCGCTCGATGCCCATCGCCGCGGCGAAGGCCAGGCCGAAGCCGGGGTGCGGCGCGAAGCCGAGGGCGTCGGCCATCAGCTCCAGGTCGGCGGGGATGCCGCCGGCGACCACGGCCGACAGCTTCAGCTCCGGCGCGTAGGTCGGCTGCAGGGCACCCGCCCAGGCGGTGGCCATGCCGCCGCCGGAGTACCCGGCGATCGCGACCGGCGAGTTCCCGACACCCAGCTCGGCGACCTTCTGCACGGCCCGCACGCTGTCGAGGGTGACCATGCCGCTCAGCTTGGCCGCGCCGTAGGCGACGGTCGGGCCGAGGTAGTCCGGGACCGAGATGGCCCAGCCGCGCTGCAACGGCAGCATCGCGCCGGGCGCGTCCTGCAGTTCGCCGTTGAACAGCGACTGCGACGGGTTGCAGCGGGTGCCGATCGAGTTGATCAGCGCCTGGTACGACACCAGCGGCGGGTTCTTCACGCCGATCGGCATCAGCACGGTGGTGACGCCCATGATCGCGTTGCCCGCCGAGTTGGTGGAGCGGAACGCGATCTGCCAGCCCTCGGTCCCGGGGTAGAGCAGGGTGTCGATGCGACGCTTGCGCACGACGTCACCGGGCGCGAGCGCCGCGATGTCACTCGGTGCCGCGAAGAACGGATCCGGATCGGGGGTCGGATACAACGGGTTCGCCCCCGCCGGTGCGGCTAGGAAGCCCACCGACAGCAAGCTCAACACCAATACGACAAATTTCGACACAGCTATCCTTCATCAGAGTTGTGCTGCCCAGCTGACTAGACCCGACCCGCGTCGAAGTATCTAACGAAAATGGGCCGTGCGTACCAACCAGTAGTCAAAGTGTCGTGTGCCACATGCTGTGATCCCTCACATCGCGTGGTCCGCACGGCCCTGTTGGGCTGCGACGACAAGGTGCCGGGCACCGTGCGGACAGGAGGGGTGATGACGGCACTCGCACTCGATATCGGGGCAACGAAATTCGCTGCGGGACTGGTCGATCCGGATTTCACGCTGCGTGGCGTGCGCCGCGCGGCCACCGCGACCGGCGACCCGTGGGCGGCCTGTCGCGACCTGCTGCGCGTTGTGGCGGGCGACACCGAGGTGACCGCCGTCGGGATCGGTTCGGCGGGCCCGGTCGACGTGCCCGCCGGTGTCGTCCGGCCGCTGAACCTGCCGCCGTGGCGCGACGGATTCGCGATCGTCGAGCATGTGCGGGCGCTGTTCCCGGCCGCAGCAGTGCGGCTGGCTATCGACGGGGCGTGCCTGGTGCTGGCCGAACATCGGGTCGGCGGGCTGCGCGGGGTGGCCGACGGGCTGGCGCTGACGGTGTCCTCCGGGATCGGCGGCGGGATCATCGCGGATGGGCGAGTCCTGGTGGGGCGCACCGGAAACGGCGGTCATCTCGGGCACATCGTCGTCCCCGGTGACGACACCCCGTGCGGATGCGGCGGGTTCGGCTGTGTCGAGGCGGTGGCCAGCGGACTGTCCGCGGTGCGCTGGGCGCGCGAGCACGGCTGGGCGGGCACGACCGGCATCGAGCTCGCCCAGGCAGCGCACCGGGGCGACCGGGTGGCGACCGCCGCGCTGGCCCGGGCGGGAACCGCGCTCGGACAGGCGGTTTCCAGCGCCGCCGCCCTGCTCGATGTGGACCGCGCGGTGATCAGCGGCGGCTTCGCGCACTCGGGCGAGCCGCTGTGGGGGCCGTTGCGCGCGGCGGTCGCCCGGCACGCGCGGCTGGAGTTCGTCCGCGGGCTCACGGTGGAGTTGTCGACGCTGTCCGACGGCGCGACGCTCGTCGGCGCCGGGGTGCTGGCGGTGGAGGCGGACGCGGCGTGATCCTCGTGGCCATTGCGCCCGCATAGCAGGTGGGTGGGCCGGAAGTATCGGCGAAATGCCAGAATGACCCCATGACCTACACCCTCGTGCTGCTGCGCCACGGCGAGAGCGAATGGAATGCCCTCAACTTGTTCACCGGCTGGGTGGATGTGCACCTGACCGACAAGGGCATCGCCGAGGGCAAGCGGGCCGGCGAGCTGCTCGCCGAGCACGACGTTCTGCCCGACATCGTCTACACCTCGCTGCTGCGCCGCGCGATCAGCACCGCCAACAACGCGCTCGACGCCGCCGACCGGCACTGGATCCCGGTCATCCGCGACTGGCGGCTCAACGAGCGCCACTACGGCGACCTGCAGGGCAAGAACAAGGAGCAGGTCCGCGAGCAGTACGGCCAGGACCAGTTCATGCTGTGGCGCCGCAGCTACGACACCCCGCCGCCGCCGATCGCCGACGACAACGAGTACAGCCAGGAAGGCGACCCGCGCTACGCGGGCATCGAGGTCCCCAAGACCGAGTGCCTGAAGGATGTCGTGGCCCGGATGATCCCGTACTGGGAGACCACCATCGCCCCCGAGCTGCTCACCGGCAAGACCGTCCTGGTCGCCGCCCACGGCAACTCGCTGCGCGCGCTGGTCAAGCACCTCGACAACATCTCCGACGAGGACATCTCCAGCCTGAACATCCCCACCGGCATCCCGCTGCGCTACGAGCTCGACGAGAACCTGCGCCCGGTCAAGCCCGCCGAATACCTGGACCCGGAGGCCGCCGCCGCGGGCGCCGCCGCCGTCGCCAGCCAGGGCGGTAAGTAGTCGTTCCCCCGGACCGGCCCCGCATCGTTCGCACGGTGCGGGGCCGTTCCGTTGCCGGTCAGTCACACAGCGCGTGGGTGAGCAGCGTGCCGATCTCCGTGGCGGTGGGCGTGCCGGTGAAGGAGAAGGTGACCGCTCGTCCGCCTTCGGTGGCGCCGGAGACGGCGGTGAAGCCCCGCACACCGCCGACGTGGCCGACGAAGCGGGCGCCGCACGGTAACCGGGTGTAGCCGACGCCGAGGCCGTAGGACATGCCGTCGTCGCCGCCCATATCGATTCCGTCGAGCATGGGCAGCAGTTGGGTCAGCGACACCACCCGACCGGCCAGCAGCGCGGTGTAGAAGCGATTGAGGTCGGCCCCGGTGCTGACCAGCGCACCGGACGCCCACGGCACCGACGGCTCCATCAGCGTCTCCTCGGTGACGGTGCCGTCGACGGTGGTGTAGCCGGCCGGATGCGGATCGCGCAGGCCGGTCTCGCCGGTAGCCGGGAGATACGTGCCCGACAGCCCCAGCGGCGTGAGGATCCGCTCACGCAGCTCGTCACCGTAGGCGCGTCCGGTCACCGCCTCGATCAGCATCCCCGCGACGATGTAGTTGGTATTCGTGTACTCGAACCGCGCACCCGGGCCGAACCGCGCCGGGTACCGCAGAGCGAGGGCGATCTCCTCCGCAGGGGTGAAGGTGCGCCCGAGCCGCGCCGCCGTGTGCTCGTCCATGCCCAGGGCCTCGGTCGGCTCGGGCAGCCCGCTGCGATGCCCCAGGATCTGCCGGACCGTGATGACGCGACCGTCGATGCCGTCCCCGGTGAGCAGCCCGGGTAGGTACGTCTCGACCGGCCGATCGAGCTCGACCTTGCCCTCGGCCACCAGTTGCAGCACGACCGCGGCGGTGAAGGTCTTGGTGATACTGCCGACCCGGACATGCTGCGGCGGATCGGTGGGCATCGGCGTCGTGAGGTCGGTCGTGCCCGCGGCCAAGACGGTGGTAGTGCCGCTGTCGGTGAGCGTCGCGAGCGCGCCGACAGCGCCGGAGCTGATCAGCCCATCGAGATCCGCCTGCACGGTGTCCGCGCGGGTGGCGACCCCTGAGGGCAGCGGTTCCGCCGCACCGGTCGTGCAGGACGACAGCAGCACGGCGGTTGTGCAGATCGCGAGAGCAAGAACTCGGGTACGCATGATCCGACGGTAGAAATCGCCGACCGCCACGCGCATCGGTCTGCGGTACTGCCACCGCCTCGGACCGGAGTACGGGCCCCGACCGACGAATCACCAGATGACACCCCAGGATTCGGCGATCGGCCCCGCGATGTCACACCCACCCCGGCTACGTCGTCACCTCGGTAGACGCCGCGAACAACGCGGCTGCCGAAGGAGGCCAACCATGCACACCGCGTACGTCATCGTCACCGTCATCGCCGCCCTCTGGGTCGGCTTCTCGGCCTTCTCGCTGCTCCGCCGAGCCCCCTTCGTAGTCGACCCCCTGATCGACTACGGCGTCCCCCCAACCTGGTGGACCCCGCTGGGCCTGGCCAAGGCCGCAGGCGCCATCGGCTTGATCATCGGCCTCTGGATTCCCGCCCTCGGCATCACCGCCGCCATAGCCCTCATCCTCTACTTCCTCGGCGCGGTCATCACCGTCCTCCGCGCCCGCTCGTACAAGACCGTCGCCTTCCCCCTGCTCTACCTCCTCCCGGTCGCGGTGGCGCTGGGCCTCGGCGCCGCCGCCTGACTGACCCGTCCCTGGGATCCGGAGCGCCGGATCCCAGGTGGTCTCTCGTATCTGATTGGCGCATGGTCGATTTGAGTGATTCGTAATCGGCACCACCGTCGGCGTAGGTTCGCTCGCATGGTCTCGCCGCCATCGAATTGCTCGAGCTGGTCGAGGACCTACGGGCGATGGAGGCCGATCCCACCGTCGACCTCCGACCGACATTCAGCTATATCCTGATCGTGGGCGATACGCCCGAACAAGACCTGGATCCGGTGATCGAACAGCTCGGTCCGCGCGCCAAGGAGGCGATCATGACGACAGCTGAGCGCCTGCGCGCCGAGGGCGAGGCACGAGGCGAGGCTCGCGGCGAAGCGCGGGGCAGAGCCGAGATCCTGGTCGAGCAGCTGATCGAGAAGTTCGGCACTGTGCCCGCCGAGCTGTCGGCACGGGTTCGGGCGGCGGATCTGGATCGGTTGCGTCTGTGGGCGCGCCGAGTACTCACCGCCGACACCATCGACGAAGTCTTCGCCTGACCGGCATCCGCCGGATCGCGGACCCGCCTAGTTGATGGTTGAGAGTTTCGATTCTGCTCACAGGCTGGTGCGGCCGCCCGCCCGAGCCATTGTGGCCTATGTCGTGATCAGCCTCGTAGCAGGTGCGATTACCTCGAGCGCGATCAACAGCACTATTACGCGATCATGGCGCGATTGCGGGGTCGCCGGCGCCGGCGAAGGCATGACGTTGCTGCTGCTCCTGGTGCCGAATGTCATCGCAGCCGCTCTTTGGTGGGGCGCCACGCTGACGATCAGTAGGCGTTTTCGAGATAGGGCGCCTGCAGTGATTCGCGGTGCCTTGACGTTCTTGGTTTGCTTGCTCGGATCACTCGGGCTTCTATGGTTCACGATGTTCTGGCTGCATGATCCCGGTCAGTCTGCGCGGATTCCGATCTGTCCGCCGGGGAATATTCCGCCATGGTGGCCGGCTTGGTTGCCGATTTGATCCGAATAGATCCGCGGCCAATTCGAGCTCCGGCCGTTCGGGGGCGTGCGCGCGGAGGGGGCGGGGCACGGTCGCCCGGTGAGGCGGGCTCAGGCCTGGTAGTGGGTCAGCCTCCGCTATATCGTGTGCGGAAGATCGGGCGCTAGGATGCGGGTGGGCATCGTTGGGAGGGGATCCTGTGGCTATCGGTGGGGATGCTGCCGCGCAGCTGTGGAATGCGGCGTCGTCGGGGCAGTTGACGATGGAGCCGGATGCGGCTCGGGACGTGGCGCAGGCGTATCTGCGGTTCGCGGCGATGTGCGATGAGTGGGTCGTAGACGCTGAGCGGATGGTGAATATCAGTGGTTTCGGGTCACTGAACTCTGCCCTGTCTTTGCAGCAGGGGTTCTCGAACAAGGCGATCGCTGCAAAGCAGGTGTTGCAGCAGCTGGCGACGGCAGCGAGGGGTATGGCAGATGGATATCTGCAGGCTGCGGGAATTCTGAGCGAGGCGGACCAGCTCAACGCGGATGCGTTGAGCGAGATAGCTAGGCAGGCATAACACATGAAAACGAGAGTGATCGCGGGCGGCGTCCTCGTTGCTCTGGCGGCCTCGGCGTGTAGCTCGTCGACCGGCACCGCCGGCCCCGAACCCTCGGCTCAGGGCGGGTCGTCCACGACCCAGGCGGCGCGTCCGACGCTGACCGACCCCAAGCTTCAGCCGCCATCCCAGGACAACAAGTACACGCAGTCGACCGGACGCTCGAAGGTGGTTTTCGACCCGTGCACTTGGATCAGCGACGCTGACATCACGGCCGTCGGATTCCAGCCGACGTCGCGGAAGCGGGGGTCGGACCTGGTTGCCGAGTACACCTTTTTGACCTGCGATTTCCGTGACTCGGGTAATACCGTCTCTCTCGGGCTGGACTCCGGCAACATCACGTGGGACGAGAACCTTCAGAAGAACGGCGCCTGGTTGCAGGAAACAACTGTCAACGGACGCCAGGCCGGACTGGTACGCGGCGACCCGGGCAGTGAGAACGCCTGCAAGGTGCACCTTCGAACCGAGGCCGGTGTCGTTTTCGTCAGGACCCTTGTCCTCAGCCTCGGCCAACGCCAGAACCTCGACCCCTGCGCCAACATCATGGAAATCGCCTCGGTCGTAGAGAAATCCATCGGTAAGGAGAACTGACCATGGCGGACGGGGGAGGCTCGCAGAATCCGCTGAGCGCGATTCTGCCGGGACTGGATCAGCAGGTCAGCGGGCGACAGCAGCAGTCCGGTGCCGAGAAGCAACAGGAATCGCTCAGTCACGGTGGTGTCGATCCGAAGTACATCTCTGGGTTCGAGCCGTTCAACAGCATGTCGCACGAGGAGATCTACAACGCCGTGCAGCAGATGCAGCCCGGCGTGATGCAGCAGTTCGGTGATCAGTGGGTCGCGATGTTCACCGAGATCTCCGGTGCGGTGACCGGGCTGATGATCCAGACCGCGCGGGCCTCGTCGAGCCTGCACGGCGAGTTCGCCTCCGCCGGTGAGGCTGCCGGGCGGAAGTTCGTCACCGAGGCGACGGACGTGTACACGGTGCTCTCAGCGGTAGGACATCGGGTGAAGGCCGCGGCCTATGGTGCGGAGGCGGTGAAAGTGGCTGTGCCCGCGCCGATCAACGCGACTGTGGTGGCCGACCCGGGGACGTCGGTGCCCGCGACCTTGGCGGAACTCGCGGTTCCCGGGTCGGCGGCGGCTACCGAGCGAGAGAAGGAAGACCGGCGCCTACAGGCGATCGCGGCGATGACCCTGACCTACGAGCCGACCTACGGCCCCGCCGGGGAGAACGTGCCGACCTTCGTCGCACCCACCCAGCCTGGCACCGTCAATCCCAATGATCCGGGCACCGGTGGTGGCGGGTCGAACAACGGTGGCACCACCAACGGCGGGGGTGGCACCACCACCGACGACGGGACGACGACAGGCGAGGACCCCGGCACCACGGAGGAAACCACGCAACCCGGGACGACGACCGACGACGACGAGACCACCACTGCGGGAACGGATACCGAGGACAGCGGCGGTTCCGACGACTCGCAGGGCGACGACAGCAGCACCGATCCGGCGGGCACCACGCCCGCGTCGACGACACCGGCGTCGACCACCCCGGGGACCAGCCCGGGTGGTGGCGGTTCGCCGGGGTCGGGGTCGCCGGGCGGTTCGAGCCCGGGTGGCGCCACGTTGACGCCGGGTGGGTCCGTCGCGGGTCGGGCGCCGGCGGGTGTCGGCCAGAACCTCGCTGCCGCAGGGCTTTCCGGTGCGGCGGGCGCGGCGGCCGGGCGTGGCATGAGTCCGGGCATGATGGGCGCGCCGGGTGCGCGCGGCGGCGGGAAGGACGACGAGGAGGAACACAACTCACCCGATTACCTGCGCCGGGTGCAGCCGGAGCTGTTCGGGGACGAGATTCCCGCGGTGCCCGAAGCGATCGGCTCGGACGCGCCGTCGACGCGGGTCGCGGATCAGGGCGGCGCGGGGGCATCGTGAGCTGGACCTTCACCGCCGACGAGTTCGCCTTCGTCTGGCAGGGGGAGACCGGCGCGGACCGGTACCCCTTCCCGTTGACCGTGTTTTCGGACGCGCCGACCCAGGGCCGCTACGAGGAATTGGCCCGCGCCGCGGCGCAGCGCTGGCCCACCGGCGCCGACCCCGACCTGACCGCGGTGCTGCGGCACGCGGCGCGACCGGACACCGCGATGGCGGTCTTCGATCAGGCCGGGCCCCGGCTGCGGGCCTATGGCGCGCGGTCGGGGGAGCGCGGTGTCGTGATCCGGCAGTACGACGACAACAGTGTCGAGGTGTTCTCCGGCAGCGCCGGGATGGTGACGCGCGCCTTCGCCTCCTTCCTCGGCGAGCTGCCCGCGGGGCAGGCGGGCCACCTCGTCGAGGACGTCGACCGCCTGGCCGCGCACTTCGAATCCTGGCAGCGCGCAGCGGATTCCGTCGCCGAGCGAATGCACCGGCTCACCGCGTCGCCGCGCGCGGCGTCCGGGTACATCGAGGCCAGGGTGGGCCTGCACGCCGAGCGCGCGACCCCGGCCCGGTACCTGACCTGGCTCGACGTCACCGACGATGGCCGCTACCTGAGCTATCGGCGATTCCAGGATCTGCATATCGAACCCGCGGGCAAGCAGCGCCTGATCGACGCCATCGAAGCCATCGCGACCGCCCCCGCGCGCGGCGACTGATCCAGAACGCCTGTCCTGCTGGGGTTTTGTGGCTGGACCTAGGCGTCGGCCACCGCGAACGCCGCCGCCAGCGGTGGCAGCATGGCCCGCGCGTTCGCGCCGTCGAACCACAGGCCGACGGTGAAGACCGAGGTGGCCTCCAGGTATTTCGCCCGATGGAGGCCACCGGCTGGGAACGGTTGCAGGGCAAGGTCTTCGGCGAGGGACGCCACGGTGCGCATCGCGTCGGCGTCGTCACCGCAGAGCGGGACGGCCAGTCGCTCGCCGTCGAAGACACGGTCCGGTCCGGCCCACACCTCGGCGGCGAGCAGGTTGAAAGCCTTGACCACGTGGGCTTTCGGGACGGTCGCCGCGATGCGTTCGGCCACCGCGTCCTCGCTCAGGACGAACGCGGTGTCGCCCTCGGGCGCGGCCGCGTCGGGCAGGAAGGCGTTGGTGCAATCGATGAGGACCTTGCCCGCCAGCACGTCGCGGTGTTCGCCGAGCACGGCGGTGAGCGCGTCGACCGGCACCGCCAGCAGCACCACGTCGGCGTCCGTGATCGCCGAGACGATGTCGCCCGCGTGGACCACGGGTGCCGAGCCGATGCCCGGCACCTCGGTGGATCGACGCACCGGCTGGCGCGGGCCGATCCGGGCGGCGAGCGCGCGCCCGGCCTCGGCCGACCGCGCGCCGATCCGCACCTCGTGGCCCGCCGCCGCCCAGCCGCCGCCGAGCGCGGCCGCCATCGCACCAGCGCCGATGATTCCGATTCGCATGAGAACTCCCAGGGTTCGCGGGTGCCGACGCCCGATGGCATCGACCACACCGACGGTAGGAATTCCGATAGGCACTCCCGGGTGCCTATCGGCGGTGGCAGGCTGGATCGCATGACCGCGGAACCGGCCGAACGGGTCGACTACGCGCCCTATGGCGACTACGAGTCCGACTGCCCCGCCAGGATGGGCGTCGATCTGTTCGGGAATTCCTGGCTGCCCGTGATCGTGTACATGCTGCGCGATGGTCCGCTTCGTCACAGTGACCTTCGCACCGCCGTCGGGGGCATCAGCCAGAAGATGCTCACCCAGACGTTGCGGCGGATGGAACAGATGACGCTCGTGCGCAGGCAGCGGTATGCCGAAGCGCCGCCGCGGGTGGAATACGAACTCACCGAAGCGGGCCGCGATCTGCTCCAGCCGATTTATGCGCTCGGCGCATGGGTCGACCGGCACGGGGCCGCGGTGACCCTCGCGATGTACGGCGAACCGCCGGACTGACACGCCGAGGACACTCCAGGTGCCCGCCGGGTGAACGGCACGAGAACGCCACGCCAAGGGCCTGTGACCTGCGCGAAACTTCGACGACCCGCCACCGATACGTCGGTCGGCACTCGTACGATCAAAGCGTGAGTGTTCCGCAGGCCGTGCTGTTGGCAGTCCTCGCGGCTGTCGTCGGACTGGCAGTCGGGGGCCTGCTGATCCCGTATGTCAACGCCAGGCAGGCCGCCCGCACCCAGGAAGACACCGGGCTGACCATGTCCCAGGTGCTCGACCTGATCGTGCTCGCCTCCGAGAGCGGCATCGCCGTGGTCGACGAGTACCGCGACGTGGTCCTGGTGAATCCGCGCGCCGAGGAACTCGGCCTGGTCCGCAACCGGTTGCTCGACGAACGCGCGTGGGCCGCCGTGGAGAAGGTGCTCGCCACCGGCGAGTCCGCCGAATACGACCTCACCGCCAAGAACCCGCTGCCCGGCCGTGGCCGGATCGCCGTGCGTGGCGTCGCCCGCAAGCTCTCGCGCGAGGAGACCAGCTTCGTCGTGCTGTTCGCCGACGACGACTCCGAGCAGGCGCGCATGGAGGCGACCAGGCGCGATTTCGTCGCCAACGTCAGCCACGAGCTCAAGACCCCCGTCGGCGCGATGAGCCTGCTGGCCGAGGCCATGCTGGAATCCGCCGACGATCCCGAGGCCGTGCGCCACTTCGGTTCGCGCGTGCTCGGCGAATCGCGGCGCCTCGGCAAGATGGTGACCGAGCTGATCGCGCTCTCGCGCCTGCAGGGCGCCGAGAAGCTGCCGGATCTGGCCGTGGTCGACGTCGACACCGTGGTGCAGCAGGCCGTCGACCGGTCGCGCACCGCCGCCGAGGCCGCGGGCATCACCGTCAGCACCGATCGGCCCAGTGGGCTGGAAGTGCTCGGCGACGAGACGCTGCTGGTCACCGCGCTGTCGAACCTGGTCGAGAACGCCATCGCGTACTCGCCGCAGGGGTCGCACGTGTCGGTGAGCCGGTCGCTGCGCGGCGATCACGTCGCGATGGCCGTCACCGACCGTGGCATCGGCATCGCCAAGGAAGACCAGGAGCGGGTGTTCGAGCGGTTCTTCCGCTCCGACAAGGCCCGCTCGCGGTCGACCGGCGGCACCGGGCTCGGCCTGGCCATCGTCAAACACGTGGCGGCCAACCACAACGGTGAGATCACCCTGTGGAGCAAACTGGGCACCGGCTCGACGTTCACGCTGCGCATCCCCGCCCATCTGGAAACCGATGGGGACGAGGACGCGGAGCAGGGGCCGGAGCTCGCCACGAGAGAAACCATTGTCCAGCGCACCCCCGCTGGACGAACGAACGGTGTGGAGGCACGCAGATGACGAGTGTGTTGATCGTCGAGGACGAGGAGTCGCTGGCCGATCCGCTGGCGTTCCTGCTGCGCAAGGAGGGCTTCGACGTCACCGTTGTCGGCGACGGCCCGTCCGCGCTGGCCGAGTTCGATCGTTCCGGCGCCGACATCGTGCTGCTCGACCTGATGCTGCCCGGCATGAGCGGCACCGATGTCTGCAAGCAGCTGCGCACCCGCAGCGGCGTGCCGGTGATCATGGTGACCGCGCGCGACAGCGAGATCGACAAGGTCGTCGGCCTGGAACTGGGCGCCGACGACTACGTCACCAAGCCGTACTCGGCGCGCGAGCTGATCGCCCGGATCCGCGCGGTGCTGCGCCGCGGCGCCGGTGACGAGCTGGATTCCGGCAGCGAGAACGGCGTGCTCGAGGCCGGTCCGGTGCGGATGGATGTGGACCGGCACACGGTGCACGTCAACGGCGGGCAGGTGACCCTGCCGCTCAAGGAGTTCGACCTGCTCGAATACCTGCTGCGCAACTCGGGCCGCGTGCTCACCCGCGGGCAGCTGATCGACCGGGTGTGGGGCGCCGACTACGTCGGTGACACCAAGACCCTGGACGTGCACGTCAAGCGCCTGCGCTCGAAGATCGAGGCCGATCCGGCCAAGCCGGAGCACCTGGTCACCGTGCGTGGCCTCGGGTACAAGCTCGAAGCCTGATCGCGCGAACGAACAGAGCCCCGTCGGTCCGCCGACGGGGCTCTCGTGTTCGGAGGGACTTAGACGGAGCTCCAGGCGGGGCCGAGCGGGGTGTCGATCTTGCGCAGGTTGTACCAGCCGAACTGGTCTTCCTGCATGCAGTCGTAGATCGCCACGTCGGTGCCGGTGCCACGGCAGGCGATCGTGGTCGAGGTGCCCTGGGGGCTGACGATGATGTACTTGCCGTCCTGGGCCGCGGTCAGGGCCTCGGGGGAGTTGTAGTTCACGAAGCTCGAGGTGAAGTCCGCGTACTTGGCCGGGTCACCGTTCGGTTCGGCGTTGGCCAGGCCGGTCATGGAGAGGGTGGCGCCGATCACGAGGGTCGCCAGGGAGAGCGCTTTCTTCGACATGGATAACGATCCAACCCGATCGGAGTGACTTCCGCATGACCACGGGGTGAACCAGCAGGTTACGAGGTTTTCACGCCGATTGATTCGAAATGTGAGCCTCGGGGTGGATGCGTTCCGCCTTCACCGTCGCCGGATGCACCGCGATCAGGCCGAGGCCCTCGCGCCGGCGGCACAGCCGGGCCAGTTCCTCGTAGGCGGGCGCGCCGAGCAGTTCCCGCAGCTCGGGGCCGTAGGACTGCCAGACCGGCTTGGCGCCGACGTGCGCGTCGGGCGAACCGGTGCAGTACCAGTCCAGATCGAGGCCGCCCGGACCCCAGCCGCGGCGGTCGTATTCGGTGACCACGGTGCGCAGGATCTGTTCTCCGTCCGGACGTTCCACCCAATCCTGGGTGCGGCGGATCGGCAGCTGCCAGCAGACGTCCGGCTTCACCTCGAGCGGTTCGATGCCCTTGCGCACCGCCATGATGTGCAGCGCGCAGCCGGGGCCCGCGGCGAAACCGGGGCGGTTGAGGAAGATGCAGGCGCCGTCGAAGCGGCGGGTGCGCAGGGCCGGTTCGTCCTCGAGTTCATCGAGCTCGAGGTAACCCTTCTTGACGACCTTGCCCTTCTCGGTGGCCTCGCCCATCAGCTGCCAGTCCTCGGGTGTGAGCATCTTCACAGCACCGGCCAGCCGCTTGCGGTCGTCCTTGTCGGCGAGGAAAGCGCCGTGCGAGCAGCACCCGTCGTCGGGGCGTTCGGCGATGATGCCCTGACAGGCGGGTGTGCCGAATACACACGACCAGCGGGAGAGTAGCCAGGTCAGATCGGCGACGATTTGGTGCTCGTCGTTTGCTGGGTCGGTGAACTCGATCCATTCGCGTGGGAAGTCGAGCTCGACCTCGGGGCTCGGATCGATCTTTCGCCCAGGTCGGAGCCCGGTCTCCGCGGTGCCAGATGCGCCTTCGGTCACAACTTGTGACGCTAACAGTTCAGTCGCCTGACCTGTAGTACCGGATCACCAAGTACCGTATTCCTGTGCGGCTTGGTGTTCTCGATGTCGGAAGCAATACCGTTCACCTGCTCGTGGTGGACGCGCATCGTGGTGGTCACCCGATGCCGATGAGCTCGTCGAAGTCGGCGTTACGGCTCTCGGAGAACATGGACGGGGACGGCCGCATCACCGAGGCGGGCGAGGCCAGGCTGATCGCGACCATCGAGGAATTCGCCGATCTGGCGCGCAATTCCAAGTGCGTCGAGCTGATGCCGTTCGCCACATCGGCCCTGCGTGAGGCCACCAATTCCGATGAGGTGCTGGCCCGGGTGCGCGGCATGACCGGCGTCGATCTGCAGGTGCTCTCCGGCGACGACGAGGCCAGGCTGACGTTCCTCGCGGTGCGCCGCTGGTTCGGCTGGAGCGCGGGCCGCATCATCAACCTCGACATCGGCGGCGGCTCGCTGGAGATGTCCAACGGCGGCGA
The DNA here is from genome assembly GCF_042882065.1 of Nocardia sp. NPDC058244. Lineage (NCBI taxonomy): Bacteria > Bacillati > Actinomycetota > Actinomycetes > Mycobacteriales > Nocardiaceae > Nocardia > Nocardia sp. NPDC058244. The sequence continues at coordinate 700,816 of NZ_JBHVWX010000001.1, forward strand.
CGAGGAACCCGACGTCGCGCTGTCGCTGCAACTCGGCGCGGGCAGGCTCACCAGGGAGTGGCTGCGCGACGATCCGCCGAGCAAGCGCAAGATCGCGGTCCTGCGCGATTGGCTCGACGCCGAGCTCGTCGCCCCCACCCGGACCATCATCGAAGCGGGCAAGCCCGACCTGGCCGTCGGCACCTCGAAGACGTTCCGCTCGCTGGCCAGGCTGACCGGGGCGGCACCCTCGGCCGCCGGTCCGCGGGTGCGCCGTACACTGACCAGCTCCGGTTTGCGCCAGCTGATCGCGTTCATCTCCCGGATGACCGCGGCCGACCGCGCGGAGCTGGAAGGCGTGAGTTCGGACCGGTCCCAGCAGTTGGTGGCCGGCGCACTGGTCGCGGAGGCGAGTATGCGGGCGTTGTCGCTCGACAGCATCGAGATCTGCCCATGGGCGCTGCGTGAAGGCCTGATCCTGCGCAAGCTGGATACCGAGCCGAACGGGGGCCCGGCCATCGTCCCGCCGGTCGCGTCGGTGGCGAGAGCGGAGTCGGCATGAGCGAGCGGAGCGAGCGGCAGATCGGCACAGCTGCCGCAGCGGTCATGCCGGCGCCGAGCGCTAGCGAGGCGCGGGCATGAGCGCTGACGATTCGAAACAGCTATCGGTCGCCGAACTACTCGCGCGCAATGCCGCGCAGGGCGCGTCGCCGCCGGCGAGCGGTGGGGGCGGCAGACGGCGACGCAGTGGTCGCGGGCTCTCGGTCAACGATCTGACCGGAGAGAACGCGGCCGTCCGGCCGAACTCGCACGCCGCGCCCAGCGCGGAGCCCGAGCCGCCCGCCTATCAGCCGGAGCCCGCGCCCGCCTACGAACCGCCCGCGAGTTATCAGCCCGCGCCGTATCCGCCGCCGGGCCCGGCCGAGCCGGCGTACTCGCCGATGTCGGGGCCGATCACCCGCTTCGATCCCCAGTCCGGGTTCTCCGCCCCCGATCCGAGCGATCCGCTCGGCGTGGCGGGCCCGCGCCCGTCGGCCGATCCGTTCGGCCCGTATCGCGCCGAGGCGCGCGACTCCGGCTCGCGCGGTGCCGGACGTGGTCCCGGCCGGCTGGGCGCGCCCAGCTCGGCCCAGCCGGTCGATCCCGGCATCGCCGAGATGTTCGGTTCGGGCGCGCTGCCCGCGGTCGGTGGCGGCCGTCGTCGCCGGGCCGAGCCGGACGAGGCGCCCGAACCCGCTCCGCTGCCCGAGCCGCCGCAGGCGCCGCCCGCCACCGGTGGCCGGGCTGCCCGCAGGCGCGCGGCCGAGGCCGCCGAGGAGGCCGCCGCGGCGCCGGCGCCGTGGACGCCGGACGCGTCGGGATACGCGGCGCCGACCGGTTTCGAACCTCCCGCGCCCGCCCCGGACACCGCCCGTGGTTTCCCCGGCCGCCAGGACTCGGGATCCGGTTTCGGTGGTTTCCCCGCTCCCGGTGGCGCGGCGCCCGGCTTCAACGCGTTCCCGGAATTCGGCCCGCGCGCCGACATCGACGCCACGCAGGTCTACAACGCCCCGCCCGCCCCCGACGTCCCGCAGGCGCGGGGGACCGGCTGGCCCGCCCCCGAGGCCGAGCAGCGGCCGTCGCTGGATCGCCGCAGGCCGGGGCCCGAGGCGGGCAAGACCGGTGGGCTGCCGTCCTGGTCGGCGCGCAGGCACCGGCCCGACCCGGCGCCGTCCGCGCCCGAGAGCGGCGGTTTCCCGACGGCCGCCTGGTCGCCGGTCAGCCAGGAGCAGCCGCTGATCTCGGGTCAGTCGGTGGCCGGTGACCTGCTGCGCCAGCAGGCCGACGACGCCGACGCCCGCACCGAGGTCTACCGCGTCGGCGGTAACCGCGCCGCCGAGCCGGACACCGACGACTACGCCGAGTCCGACTATGTCGACCGCGACTACGCCGACAACGACTACTCCGACACCGACTACACGACCGGCGACTACGACACCGGCTACGACGATGACGACTACGACGACGACTACGAGCCCGAACCGAAGCCGACCAGGGCGAGCAGGCGAGCCGCGACCAAGGCCGCCGCGTCCAAGGTGGCGAGCCGGGCCAAGTCGCGGGCGGCGAGCCGGGTCGCGGCCACCCGCGCGAGCGGGCGCTTCTCCCAGCTGGCCCGCGGCGCCACCGAGGACGACAACCGCCGTCAGTGGCTGATCCTCGCCGGGCAGAGCGTCGGCGCGGCGATCGCCGGAATGTTGCTGTTCAAGGGTTTCGAGACGATGTGGGAGACGCTGCCCTGGGTCGCGCTGGCCCTGGCCATGGTCGTCATCCTCGGGCTGGTGGCGCTGGTGCGGATACTGCGCCGCACCGACGACATCTACAGCACTGTGATCGCCGTCGTCGTAGGCGTCTTCGTGACGCTCGGACCGCTAGCCTTTCTCCTCAGTACCAGCTGAAGCAGGGAGTGGGCTGTGGGGAACGCGCGGGCGGATATCGGAATCGGGCTCTCGACGGCGTCGGTGTATCCGGAGAACACCCAGGCGGCGTTCCGCTACGCGGCCGAATTGGGTTACGACGGTGTGGAATTGATGGTGTGGGCCGAACCGGCCAGCCAGGACATCGCGACCGTGCAGTCCTACGTGAAGCGCTACGGCGTTCCGGTGCTGGCCGTGCACGCGCCGTGTCTGCTGATCTCCCAACGGGTCTGGGGCGCCGACCCGGTGGCCAAGCTGGAGCGCAGTGTGCGCACCGCGCAGGCGCTCGGCGCCGACACCGTGGTGGTGCATCCGCCGTTCCGCTGGCAGCGCCGCTACGCCAAGGGTTTCGCCGACCAGGTCGGTGAGCTGGAGGCCAACTACCCGATCAAGGTCGCGGTGGAGAACATGTTCCCGATGCGGGCCGACACCCTGTTCCGCGAGGGCGCGGTGCGCAGGCTCGAACGCCGCTCCGGGCCCGGTCCGGCGGTGAGCGCGTTCAGCCCGTCCTTCGATCCGACCGACATCGGCTTCGAGCACTACACCCTCGATCTCTCGCACACCGCGACCGCGGGCGCCGACGCGCTCGAGCTGGCTCAGCGGATGGGTGAGGGCCTGGTGCACCTGCATCTGGCCGACGGCCGGGGCGCCGCCCACGACGAGCACCTGGTCCCCGGCGACGGCACCCAGCCGTGCGCGCAGCTGTGCGAGCACCTGGTGCACACCGGTTTCACCGGGCACGCCGTCGCCGAGATCAACACCCAGACCGCGCGCACCACGGCCGAACGCTCGGCCCTGCTCGGCCGCACGCTCGACTTCGCGCGCAGGCACCTCACCGGCGCCACCCACGCCGACCTCAGCTGAGGCATCTGCTACGTCACACCGCCGCAGTATGGTGCCTTGCATAGCATGCTTGTACGCTGTACGAACCGAAGTGAACCGCGACCAGGAGTGACGATGACGCGAGAACTCGCGACCGACGCGCCGTTCGGTCAGGTCGTCGACCTGACCGAACTCCCCACCACCGATGCCGAGACCGGGCGCTACGTCGGCATCATCGCGCCCGCCTGGACCATCGGTCCCAAGGTGCACGGCGGCACCATGGTCGCCGCCAGCGCCGCCGCGGCCACCCGCTGGCTCACCGAGTCCGACGCCTCGCTCGCGCAGATGGCGCCGATCGCGGCCAGCTCCGACTTCCTCGGCGCCCCCGAGCCCGGCGAGGTCGAGTACGCGGTCCACATCCGCAAGAAGGGCCGCCAGATCTGCCTCGCCGACGCGGAGTTGATCCAGAACGGCCGCACCCTCGTGCGCACCGCCTTCACCTTCGGCCACCTCGACGCCGACGGCACCCGCTGGAGCGACACCGCCACCGACATGCCCGCCGAGCCCGACGCCACCGCGCTCGAGTACACCCCCGACTCGCCGATGGGCAAGATCGTGCACGTCGGCGAGGTGGCCCGGGTCTACCTCGACGCCAAGTGGGCCGACTTCGCCCGCGGCGAGACCGGCGCGCCCCGGGCCCGGCTGTGGATCCGCCCGCTCGACGGCGACGAGGCCGACCCGCGCGTGCGCGCCGCCTTCGCCATGATGGCCGCCGACATGAGCCCGCCGGTGCCGATCAACCTGGGCCAGTTCGGCTGGTCGCCGACCGTCCAGATGACCACCTACCTGCGCCGCATCCCCGCCCCCGGCTGGCTGCGCGTCATCGCGACCGCCCGTGAGGTCGGTGAGCGCATGTTCGACGAGGACCAGCTGGTCATCGACTCCACCGGCGCGGTCGTCGCGCAGAGTCGCCAATTGGCGTTGATCCCGGCGGCGCGCTGAAGGGTGCCGCACCACTAACCTGGATTCCATGACGAGAATTGCGGTAGTCGGTGGCGGTCGGATCGGTGAGGCGCTGGTCGCCGGATTGCTGGAGTCCGGCCGGGCGACCAAGGACCTGGTCGTCGTCGAGCCGGTCGCCGCGCGGGCCGCGCAGCTCGCCGAGCGTTTCAAGGTGCGGGTGAGCGGTTCGGTCGTGGAGGCGGTCGTCGGGGCCGACATCGTCGTCGTCGCGGTCAAGCCGGGCGATGTCGACTCGGTGCTCACCGACCTGTCCAAGGCCGATCTCGACACCGGCAGCGAGCAGGTGCTGGTGTCGCTGGCCGCGGGTGTCACCACCGCGCGGCTGGAGTCCAAGCTGCCCGCGGGCTTCCCGGTCGTCCGGGTCATGTCGAACACCCCGATGCTGGTCGGGCAGGGCATGAGCGTGCTCGCGCCGGGCCGCTACGCCGACCCCGAGCAGCTCGAGCTCGTCGGCGAGATGCTCGAGGCCGTGGGTAAGGTGGTGACGGTGGCCGAATCGCAGATGGACGCGGTCACCGCGGTGTCGGGTTCCGGACCGGCGTATTTCTTCCTCGTCGTCGAGGCGATGATCGATGCCGGTGTGAGCCTGGGGCTGGCGCGCGATGTGGCCACCCAGCTGGTCGTGCAGACCATGATCGGCTCGGCGGCGCTGCTGGACGAGACCGGGCAGAACGCGGTCGATCTGCGGGCCGCGGTCACCTCGCCCGCCGGTACGACGGCGGCGGCACTGCGGGTGCTCGAGCGCGGCGCGTTGCGCTCGACGTTCATCGAGGCGCTGCACGCCTCCAAGCAACGCTCCGCGGAACAGGGCGCGTCGAACGAATGACGATCGGGTACCCGGGATGAAAACCGATTTCTCACACCCGTCGCAGTAATCCCACTGGTCCCGCTAAGCTCGTAGAAGCACGTGCGTGTCTGTTCCGCCGGTGGGGAAGCCGGCGGCGCGGACGTGCCGGAGGTCAATGGTGCCATGATGTCTGCGAACAGAATGTCTGCAAGCAATTCACCGGCGTCGGGCGGCGGATCGGGTTCGCCGAGTCCGCGGGTCGGCTCCACACAGGGACAACCGGTGATCGGCGGTGGCACTCAGTTTCTCACCGTCGCCGAAGTCGCCGATCTCATGCGGGTGTCCAAGATGACGGTGTATCGGCTCGTCCACTCGGGTGAACTGCCCGCGGTGCGGGTCGGCCGCTCGTTCCGGGTGCACGCGAAGGCGGTGCACGACTACCTGGAGACGTCGTACTTCGACGCCGGCTGACCCAGGTCGGCCACAAGGGCGGTTTCGTCGCTGCTCGGGTGTCCCGGTAGCATGAACCCTCGGTTCGTGTCCGCCTGCCGGTGGCACCGCTTCGTGGTGTCCGGTGCGCCCCGGCGGCGCGGACACCAGACGACGCACGCGACACCGCGTGTGTATGCCGAGAAGAGAAACGCGAGGAAACCCTATGGGTTCTGTGATCAAGAAGCGCCGCAAGCGTATGTCGAAGAAGAAGCACCGCAAGCTGCTTCGCCGCACGCGTGTTCAGCGGCGCAAACTCGGCAAGTAAGCCTGCGTGCCACGCGAGCCCGTCACCTTCGAGGTGGCGGGCTCTCGTTTTGAAAAGATCAGGTTTGTGAATCTCGTCATGCGCTGACGAGTCGACCTCGTTAAAAGCTTGTTGATCGTGTCGGTGGGTGGCACGAATGCGGCTACTCTGGTACGCGGGAAAACATGAGAAGCAGGGGGCTTTGAGTGGGGCCAGGACCGAGTTCCGATACACGGGAACGACACGTACCGAAGGTAGTGCTGGTGACCGGAGCCAGCCGCTTCTTCGGTGGCAATGTCGCGTCCCGGCTCGCCGCGGAACCGGGTGTCGAGCGCGTCATCGCGGTCGACACGATGACCCCCAGCCGGGAGCTCCGCCGTCGCATGGGCAGCGCCGAGTTCGTGCGCGCCGACATCAGGAATCCGCTGATCCGCAAGGTCGTCGAGGGCAACGACGTCGACACCGTCGTCCACGCGGCCGTGCTCACCCGTCCGCCCGCCGGTGGCGGTCGCGCGGTGATGAAGGATCTCAACGTCCTCGGCACGATGCAGTTGCTCGCGGTCTGTCAGAAGGCGCCGTCGGTGCGGCGCGTTGTCGTCCGGTCGTCCTCGGCGGTGTACGGCTGCAGCGCCAAGGACCCGGCGAAATTCACCGAGGAAATGGGCGCGCGTACCCCACCGTCCGGTTGGTTTGCGCGCGACATGATCGATATCGAGGCACTGGTGCGCGGAATGGCGCGACGCAGGCCCGATATTTCCGCCTCGATTCTGCGTTTCGCGCCGATCGTGGGTCCCCGGCTGGCCGATCGTGGAGTGCAATATCTGCGCTCGCCGATCACCCCCACCGTCCTCGGGCGCGAAGCCAGGCTGCAATTGCTGCATGAAGAAGACGCTGTCGCCGTCCTGGTGCACGCGGCATTTCGGGCACACGGCGGCACGGTGAATATCGCGGGCGACGGCGCGCTGGCCATGTCCCAGGCCATCCGCAGGGCGGGCCGCATTGTCGCGCCGGTGCCGTTCTTCGTTTTCCGCACTGTCGGGCGCACGCTGATGGGCCCGGTCATGCGCGGATTCAGCGGTGAACAACCCGACTACTTCTACTTCGGTTGCGGGCTGGATACCACCCGCATGCGGACAGAACTCGGTTTCACCCCCCGCTGGACCACGGTCCAGGCATTCGACGACTTCATCGCGGGCGCAGCGTTGCGGCCCGTCTTCGATCCGGCATGGATCGACGCCGCGGAAACCAAACTGCTCGGCCTCATCGGGGCCGGTTCGGGAGCGCATACATGAACGAGGGAGCGAAAGTCATTCGTCTCGACGTGAATGTCGAGGCCCGACAACGACCGCAGGCGCGCCGCTGGCCAGACCAGCCGCGGCAAGCCACCCCGGTCACTTCGCTGAGTGAACGCAGGCCCGGGATGCCGACCCGGCCACCCAAGACCCTGTCCGACCTCGTCCGCGACACCGTCGCGGGCCAGATCGAGAACGCCGCGGAGTTCGCGCGGCGCCGGCTCACCGGCGACTACTCGGTCGACGAGTTCGGCTACGACGAGCATCTGCTCGAGTCGGTCATCCTGCCCGCGCTGCGGCCGCTGTCGGACTACTGGTTCCGGGTCGAGGCCGCGGGCCTGGAGAACATCCCGGCCACCGGCGGCGCGCTGATCGTCGCCAATCACGCGGGCACCGTCCCGCTCGACGGGCTGATGCTGCAGCTGGCCATCCACGACAAGCATCCGAGCCACCGGGCGCTGCGGCTGCTGGCCGCCGACCTGATCTTCGAGCTGCCCCTGCTCGGCGCGCTGGCCCGCAAGGCCGGGCACACGCTGGCCTGCCACCCCGACGCCGAGCGGTTGCTGCGCTCCGGCCAGATCGCGGGTGTGTTCCCCGAGGGCTTCAAGGGCGTCGGCAAGAACTACGCCGACCGCTACAAGCTGCAGCGCTTCGGGCGCGGCGGGTTCGTCTCGGCGGCCGTGCGCACGGGTGTGCCGATCATCCCGTGCTCGATCGTCGGCTCGGAGGAGATCTACCCGAAGCTGGCCGACATCAAGCCGCTCGCCCGCCTGCTCGGCCTGCCGTACTTCCCGGTGACCCCGCTGTTCCCGCACCTGGGCCCGCTGGGCGCCGTGCCGCTGCCCTCGAAGTGGTACATCGAATTCGGTGAGCCGATCGCCACCACGGCCTACGAACCGGAAGAGGCCGACGACCCGATGACGATGTTCGAGGTCACCGACCAGGTCCGCGAGACCATCCAGCAGACCCTCTACAAGCTGCTGGCCAAGCGCCGCAACACCGTGCTGGGGTAGCGGCGCCTAGCGCTCCCGGTGGCGGGCGACCGCCGCCGCGACCGCACCGCCCGCCGCGCCGAGTGCGAGCGCGGTGGGCACGCCGATCTTGGCGGCCTTGCGGCCGGTGCGGAAGTCACGGATCTCCCAGCCCCGGTTCTTGGCGACCTCACGCAGGTCGGAGTCGGGGTTGATCGCCACCGCGGTGCCGACCAGCGAGAGCATCGGCACATCGTTGTGGCTGTCGGAGTAGGCCGTGCAGCGCTTGAGATTGAGGCCCTCGCGGATGGCCAGGGTGCGCACCGCGTGCGCCTTGCCGAGGCCGTGCAGGATGTCACCGACCAGGCGGCCGGTGAACTTGCCGTCGACACTCTCGGCCACCGTGCCCAGCGCGCCGGTGAGCCCGAGCCGCTTGGCGATGACGTTGGCCAGCTCCACCGGCGTCGCGGTGACCAGCCACACCTGCTGGCCCGCGTCCAGGTGCATCTGGGCGAGCGCGCGGGTGCCGGGCCAGATCTTGTCGGCGATGATCTCGTCGTAGATCTCCTCGCCGAGCGCGGCGAGCTCCGCGGTCGGGCGGCCCGCGATGAAGCTGAGCGCCTTCTCCCGGCCCGAGGCCATGTCGGAGGAGTTCTCCTTGCCGGTGACCCGGAACTTCACCTGCTTCCAGGCGACGTCGACCAGATCGGAGGTCTTGAAGTACTTGCGGGCGGCCAGCCCGCGGGCGAAGTGCACGATCGAGGCACCCTGGACCAGGGTGTTGTCGACGTCGAAGAACGCCGCCGCCGTCAGATCGCGGGGTACCTCCCGGCCCGTCGGCTCGCCCTGTTCGGCGAGTTCGGACTCGTGCAGGGTGAGCGCGGCGTCGGCGCTGGCCTCACCGGCCAGGTTGGCGCGCAGCTCCTCCTCGCTCGGCCCGAACGGGCTGCGGGGCAGCCGTGCGAACTGTTCCTGCAGTTCCTGGCCGAGGCGGCTGGGTTGCCACCGCGCAGGGAACTCCCCGAATCGCCCTGCGACGAATCCGGCCCTAGCCACCTTCGAACGTTCCGGCACCAGTACCCTCCGCTAGTCGCGCGAACCATGTCCACAGTAACCGGATTCACCGACAAGCCGCGGCGGGCTCGAGGATTAAATAGGGCTCATGACTAATCCCACACCCACCGTGACCCTGTTGACGCGCGCCGGTTGCTACCTGTGCACCACGGCACTGGCGCAATTGGAGACGATCTGTGGTGATTTCGGTCTCCCGGTGCACACCGTCGACGTCGACGAGGCCGCGGCCGACGACCCCGGACTACGCGCAGAATACGGCGATCGGCTGCCCGTGGTCCTGTTGGATGGCCGTGAACACAGCTATTTCGACGTCGACGAGCCACGTTTGCGGGCCGACCTGAGCCGTTTCGCTGGTCGCGGCGGAAAATGAGGCCAATTTCACCGACTTTGTGAACGCCTGCACAAGCGGTTACGGTGGTGGCACGCAATCCGCACCGCCGCGCTCAGCAGCGGCGGTGACCGGGTTTGTACAGCCCCCCATGGCACCGGTCGCGCTCTCGCGACGCAGTGACCCCCACCGGTGAACGAACGACAGGAACCGGACCGCGATCAGGCCCGGCACGAGGAGCCGACGACGTGACAGAGCAGCATGAGACGCCAGGTGGCGTCTCCGGCAAGGCTCTTCAGAGGGATATCCCCCAGGCCACGGTGACTCGTCTTGCTACCTATCTCCGGGTTCTCGCCGGGTTGGCCGACGAGGGTGTAGCCATCGTATCGAGTGAGGAACTGGCTGTCGCGGCGGGTGTCAATTCGGCCAAGCTGCGCAAGGATCTTTCCTTCCTCGGACCCAACGGTGTGCGGGGTGTCGGCTATGACGTAGCCAAGTTGCGCACCAGGATCGAAGATGTGCTCGGTCTGTCACAGGGACATCGGGTGGTGCTGATCGGTGCGGGCAATCTGGGCCGCGCCCTGGTCGGCTACGGCGGTTTCGGGGTACGTGGCTTCACCGTGGTCGGGATCTTCGACAACGACTCCGCGGTGATCGGCCAGGCGTACGCCGGTCTCGTCGTGCGCGATGTCGACCAGCTCGCCGAGCAGATCCCGGCGCTCGCGCCGACCATCGCGGTCCTCGCCGTACCGGACGAGGCCGCCCAGGACGTGTGCGACCGGCTCGTCGCCGCCGGGCTCCCGTCGATCCTGAGCTTCGCCCCGTGTGAACTGCGCGCACCCGCCCACGTGGAGGTCCGCCGCGTCGACCTGGCGATGGAGCTGCAGATGCTCTCCTTCGACGCCGCTCGCAACGACGCGCCCGCCCTGCCCGAGGTGGCCCAGGCCGGATCCGGCCGGATCGCGCGCCGGGTACCGGCGCAGAACCATCCCGCCCTCACGCACCCCGCGCCGGTCGAACCGGCGCGCGGCAGGCCCACGCGACGCACCGCGCCGCACTCGGCCACCCCGCATTCGGCAACGGAGCCAAGCACCAAGGGATCGGTGATCACGCCATGAGTGTCCTGCTCGTCGGAATTTCTCATCGGAGTGCGCCGGTCTCGGTGCTCGAGAAGGTCGCGATCAGCGAAGCCGACCGCCCGAAGCTGGTCGACCGGCTGCTCGCCTCCAGCCACGTGTCCGAGGCGATGATCGTCTCCACCTGCAATCGCGTCGAGGTCTACGCCGTGGTCGACGCCTTCCACGGCGGGCTCGGCGAGGTCAGCGAACTGCTCACCAAGCATTCCGGGCTGCCGCTCGGCGATCTCACCCGGCACGCCTACGTGCGCTACAGCGAGGCCGCCGCCGAGCACCTGTTCGCGGTCGCCAGCGGCCTGGACTCGATGGTCGTCGGCGAGCAGCAGGTGCTCAGCCAGATCCGCAGTGCCTACGCCAGCGCCGACGGGCAGCAGGCGGTCGGGCGCACCCTGCACGAGCTGGCCCAGCACGGGCTGCGGGTCGGCAAGCGGGTGCACTCGGAGACCGGCATCGACCGGGCGGGCGCGTCGGTGGTGTCGGTGGCGCTGGACCGGGCGCGCGGCGTTGTCGGCGAGCTGGCCGGGCGCACCGCGGTGGTGCTCGGCGCCGGCGCGATGGGCGGCCTGGCCGTCGCGCATCTGTCGCGGGCCGGGATCGGCCGGATCGTGGTCGTCAACCGCACGCTCGACCGCGCCCAGCGCCTGGCCGAGACCGGCCGCAGCATGCACGGCGTCGATGCCGAAGCGGTGGAGATGTCGCGGCTGACCGAGGCGATGGCAGCCGCGGATGTCGTCATCACCTGTACCGGCGCGGTCGGTGCGGTCGTCACCCTGGCCGACACCCACCGCGCGCTCGCCGGGCGGGTCAACACCGAAGCCGCCGACCGGCCGCTGGTCTTCTGCGACCTCGGCCTGCCGCGCGACGTGGAACACGCCGTGGCCGGGCTGCCCGGCGTCGCCGTCATCGACATCGAATCGCTGCAGCGCGATCCGGCCGCGGGCGCCGCGGCCGACGACACCGCCGCCGCGCGTCAGATCGTCGCCGACGAACTCGCCAAATACCTTGCCGGGCAACGCATGGCGGAGGTCACCCCCACGGTGGCCGCGCTGCGGCAGCGGGCCGCCGAAGTGGTGGAAGCCGAACTGCTGCGGCTGGATTCGCGGCTGCCCGACCTGGCCGACCCGGCCCGCGACGAGGTAGCGCGCACCGTGCGCCGCGTCGTCGACAAGCTGCTGCACGCGCCGACGGTGCGCGTCAAGCAGCTGGCTTCCACGCCGGGCGGCGACAGCTACGCCGAGGCGCTGCGTGAGCTGTTCGAACTGAAACCCGGTGCGGTGCAAGCGGTTGCCGCTCCCATGGAGGTCGCTGCGGCGGAGTCCGCGCTGGCCGACGACTTCACCGCAGGACACCTCGGCGACGGGCAGGACGCATCATGACCACGACAGTGCAGGAAGAGGACACCGTGACCGCAGGCAGCATTCGTGCGCCGTGGCGGATCGGCACGCGCGGCAGCCTGCTCGCCCTGACCCAGGCGGGCACCATCCGTGACGCGCTGATCGCCGCGGGTCAGCCCGCCGAGCTGGTCGTCATCAAGACGCCGGGCGACCTGTCGTCGGATCCGGTGCAGAAGATCGGCGTCGGCGTGTTCACCTCGGCGCTGCGCGACGAGCTCGCCGCGGGCGGCATCGACATCGCGGTGCACTCCTACAAGGACCTGCCCACCGCCCAGGACCCCCGCTTCACCATCGCCGCGATCCCGCCCCGCGAGGACCCGCGCGACGCGCTGGTGGCTCGCGACGGCCTGGTCCTCGGCGAGCTGCCCGCGGGCGCCAGGGTCGGCACCTCCGCGCCGCGGCGCGCCGCCCAGCTGCGCGCGCTCGGCCTCGGTCTCGACATCGTCCCGCTGCGCGGCAACATCGACTCCCGGCTGCGCAAGGTGAGCGAGGGCGAGCTCGACGCCATCGTGATCGCCCGCGCCGGCCTGTCCCGGATCGAGCGGACCGACGCGATCACCGAGTCGCTCGAGCCGGTGCAGATGCTGCCGGCGCCGTCGCAGGGAGCGCTCGCGGTGGAGTGCCGCAGCGACGACCCGGAGCTGATCGAGATCCTCACCGGCCTCGACGACGCGCCGACCAGGGCCGCGGTCGTGGCCGAGCGCGCGCTGCTCGGTGAGCTCGAGGCGGGCTGCACCGCTCCGATCGGCGCGATCGCCGAGGTCGTCGAGTCGATCGACGAGGACGGCCGGATCTTCGAGGAGCTGTCGCTGCGGGCCTGTGCCGCCGCGATCGACGGTTCCGACGTGCTGCGCGCCTCGATCGTCGGCGCGCCCGCCGATGCCGAGGAGCTCGGCCGCACGCTCGCGCGCGAACTGCTGGATCTGGGCGCTCGCGCACTGCTGAGCGTCGCGGACGAGCCGGAACCGGAGGTCGGTTCCCCCACACAGGCGGTGAACACTCCCGCCCCAGACTTCACCAATTCCAGCCCGATGGAGAACAACCGATGAGCAGCCGAGGCACCAAGAAGCAACCAGGGCGGATCCTTTTCGTCGGATCCGGCCCCGGCGACCCGGCCCTGCTGACCGTGCGCGCCCGTGAGGTGCTCGAGCGGGCGACGCTGGCGTTCACCGACCCCGACGTGGACAAGGGCGTGCTCGCGCTGATCGGCATCGGCGTCGAGGCGGCCGAGGACGGCGAGCGTCCGGTGGACGTGCGGCCCGCGCTCGGCGAGCCCGCCGAGGTGGCCAAGACGCTGATCGCCGAGGCCCGCAACGGCCACGATGTGGTGCGCGTCGTCGCCGGTGATCCGTTGACCACCGATTCGGTGATCAACGAGGTCAACGCCGTCACCCGCTCGCACATGGTGTTCGAGGTGCTGCCTGGCCTGCCCAACGGCTCCGCGGTGCCCAGCTACGCGGGCATCGCCCTCGGTTCCGGGCACACCGAGGCCGATGTGCGCGGCGAGGTCGACTGGGCGGCGCTGGCCGCCGCCCCCGGTCCGCTGGTGCTCAGCGCCACCTCCGGCCACCTGGCCGAGACCGCGAGCGCGCTGGTCGAGCACGGGCTGGCCCCGCAGACCCCGGTCGCGGTGACGGTGCGTGGCACCACCCGGCAGCAGCGCACCATCGAGGCCACCCTGGCCACGCTGAACAACGCCGCCTCCGAGCTGGTCGGCCCGCTGGTCGTCACCGTGGGCAAGGAAGTCGACAAGCGTTCGAAGATGTCGTGGTGGGAGTCGCGGGCGCTCTACGGCTGGACCGTACTGGTGCCGCGCACCAAGGACCAGGCCGGCGAGATGAGCGAGCGGCTGGTGACCCACGGCGCCATCCCGATGGAGGTGCCGACCATCGCGGTCGAGCCGCCGCGCAGCCCCGCGCAGATGGAGCGCGCGGTGAAGGGCCTGGTCGACGGCCGCTACCAGTGGGTGGTGTTCACCTCCACCAACGCGGTGCGCGCGGTGTGGGAGAAGTTCGCCGAGTTCGGCCTGGACGCGCGGGCGTTCTCCGGCGTGAAGATCGCCTGCGTCGGCGAGGCCACCGCGGAGAAGGTGCGCTCCTTCGGCATCAACCCCGAACTGGTGCCCAGCGGTGAGCAGTCCTCCGAGGGCCTGCTGGCCGACTTCCCCCCGTACGACGACGTGTTCGACCCGGTCAACCGGGTGCTGCTGCCGCGCGCCGACATCGCCACCGAGACCCTGGCCGAGGGCCTGCGTGAGCGCGGCTGGGAGATCGACGACGTCACCGCCTACCGCACCGTGCGCGCGTCGCCGCCGCCTGCGGAGACCCGCGAGATGATCAAGACCGGCGGTTTCGACGCGGTCCTGTTCACCTCGTCCTCCACGGTCCGCAACCTGGTCGGTATCGCGGGCAAGCCGCACGCGCGCACCATCGTCGCCTGCATCGGCCCGAAGACGGCCGAGACCGCGATCGAGTTCGGCCTGCGCGTGGACGTGCAGCCCGAGACCGCGCAGGTGGGTCCGCTGGTGGAGGCGCTGGCCGAGCACGCCTCGCGCCTGCGCGCGGAGGGCCTGCTGCCGCCGCCGCGGAAGAAGAGCCGCCGCAGCAGCAGCCGCTAGCCTGCCGAGACCGCCCGAAGGCCCGCCCACCGTGGCGGGCCTTCGGCGTATCGGAATCATCGGCTGTAGCGCAGCAGCGTGCGGACCAGCCGGCAGGTGGCATCCGACGGCGGGCGCAGCTCGATCTGGTCGGCGGTGCGGCGGATCGTCTCGTTGGTCGCCTGATTCGGCAGGTACACACCGGAATCGAGCAGCGCGATCGTCAACCGCATGGCCTTGAGCCTGCGGTTGTGCGTGACGTACCAGCGCCGCGGCCTGCCCGCGGGCAGCCGCTTCTTCTCCAGCGGCACATACGGTGCGGTGATGAAACCGGACTTCGACGTTGCGGCAATGGCGTTCATGGCGTCCTCCCGTCGCGAATGGGTCCCGCCCCCGATCGTCGGGAACCCTCGAACACGCTTTCGATTGTAGCGAGGGGGTCCGACAAGTTTCGCCGATCTCTCGCGGAAGCCATTGAGCTCCAGTGGGATTCGATGTTATCCACAGGGTCGCGACGGCCTGCCGCCGGGCGGCTGTCGGACCCGTGTGGTCTAGTGGGCACCGATGTCACGGGAGGAGACACGATGACGGTGGACGGGATCGGCGAACGGCTCGGCACGCACGTCGAGGCGGGGGAACTGCTCGGCCTGGCCTGGCTGGTCGCGGTCGGCGACGAGGTGCGCACCGGAACGGCGGGCCATCTCGACGAGTCGCGCGCTGCCCCGGTGCGCACCGACACGATCTTCCGCATCTCCTCGATGACGAAGCCGCTCACCGCCGTGGCCGCCGCGATCCTGATCGAGGACGGCGTGCTCGACCCGGCCGAACCCGTCGACCGGCTGCTGCCCGAACTCGCCGACCGCCGCGTACTGACGCATCCGGCCGCCGAGATCACCGACACCGTCGCGGCCCGGCGCCCGATCACCGTCGACGACCTGCTCACCTTCCGGCTCGGCTGGGGGATGGACTTCACCGACTTCACGCCCAAGCCGCTGGACGCGGCCTGGAGCGAACTCGGCCTCGGCTGGGGTCCGCCCACCCCGGCCCGGCTGCCGTCGCCCGATGTCTGGCTGGCCCGGCTCGGCACCTTGCCGCTGCAATACCAGCCGGGGGAGCGCTGGCTCTATCACGTCGGCGCGCCGATCCTCGGTTTCCTGGTCGCCAGGGCCGCGGGCAAGCCGTTCTCGGAGTTCCTGGCCGAGCGAGTGCTGCGTCCGCTCGGCATGGACGACACGGGTTTCGCCGTCCCCGCCGACAAGCTCGACCGCTTCGGTCCGCACTACGCCGACCGCGATGACACACGCGTCGTCTTCGACCCCGTCGACGGACAGTGGAGCACGCCACCCGCGTTCGAGGGCGGTGGCGACGGACTCGTCTCCACCCTCGCCGACTATCACCGGTTCGCCCGGATGTTGCGCGACGGCGGCGTCCTGGACGGCGAGCGGATTCTGTCCGAGGCGGCGGTGGCCACGATGACGCGCGACCACCTCACCGCCGAACAGCTCGCGCGCGGCGGGCCGAACCCGGACGGCAGCGCGGGCTGGGGCTACGGCGTCGGTGTCCAGCTCAGCGACCTGCCGGACGGCCCGCGCGCCGGCTCCTACGGCTGGTCCGGCGGCCTCGGCTCCACCTGGTCCAATGACGGCGCGGTGACCGGAATCCTGCTCACCAACCAGACCTGGAACTCGGCCGGACCGCTCCCGGTGTTTGCCACGTTCGAGTCGATCTTGGGCGAGGTGGCCCGCGCGGACGACCCCGCGTAGGCGCCGTCGCGGGCCTGCGTGGCCAGGCGTATTCTGCGGTCTATGACCGCTTTCGACCGCCCGCGGCGGTTGCGCAGGACACCCGCATTGCGTCGGCTCGTCGCCGAGACCACGCTGGAGCCGCGTCAGCTGGTGCTGCCGATGTTCGTCGCCGACGGCATCGACGAACCGCGCGAGATCAGCTCGATGCCCGGCGTGTATCAGCACTCACTGGACTCGCTGCGCAAGGCGTCGGTCGAAGCGGTGACCGCCGGGGTCGGCGGCCTGATGCTGTTCGGCGTGCCGCTGCCCGAGGACAAGGACGCCACCGGCAGCCAGGCCAGCGATCCGAACGGCATCCTCAACCGGGGGCTGCGCGCGCTGGCCGAGGAGGTCGGCGACGCGACCGTCGTCATGGCCGACACCTGTCTGGACGAGTTCACCGATCACGGTCACTGCGGCGTCATCGGCGCGGACGGCGCGGTGGACAACGACGCCACCCTGCATCGCTATGTCGAGATGGCGCTGGCCCAGGCCGAGTCGGGCGCGGACCTGCTCGGCACCAGCGGCATGATGGACGGCCAGGTCGGCGCGATCCGGCGGGGCCTGGACGCGGTCGGGCGCACCGACACCGCCATCCTCGCCTACGCGGCCAAGTACGCCTCCGCCTTCTACGGCCCGTTCCGCGAGGCCGTCGGCTCGTCGCTGGAAGGCGATCGCCGCACCTACCAGCAGGACCCGGCCAACCGTCGCGAATCCCTGCGCGAACTCGATCTCGACCTCGCCGAGGGCGCCGACATCGTGATGGTCAAGCCCGCGATGTCCTACCTCGACATCCTGCGCGACGTGGCCGACCGCTCCACGGTCCCGGTCGCCGCGTACCAGATCTCCGGCGAGTACGCGATGATCACCGCCGCCGCCGAGCGCGGCTGGATCGACCGCAGGGCCTCGGTCCTGGAGTCGCTGATCGGCATCCGCCGGGCGGGCGCCGACATCGTGCTCACCTATTGGGCGACCGAGGCTGCACACTGGCTGTCGTGATCGTTCCACCGCAGAAACCCGAATCCCGCCCGATGCCCGAGGATGTCGGCACCGCACGTCAGCTGTGGTGGGCCGTGTCCGGGCTCGGGGTCGTCTACACCGGCGCCGGCATCGCCACCATGACCGGGCAGCGCGACGAGCTGAGCAAGCAGTTCCTCGACGAGATGCACAAGAGCGACCCGAATTTCCCCGCGTCCACGGTCGACGTGATGGTGCTGCTCGCCTTCGGGTTGACCGCGGTCGTCGGGCTCGTGCTCGCCGGGGTCACCGTGTTGATCGCCCAGCAGCTCGGCAAGGGCAAGTCCTGGGCGCGCACGGTGCTCACCGTTGTCGCGGTCTGGCTGGGGATGGGCGCGGTGGCCACGATGTTCGCCTTCTCCGGCGACACCTCGGTGGCCACGATGATCGCCGGTGGCACCGCCATCGTGCAGGGCGTGCTGGCGGTGGGCGCCGCGTACCTGAGTTACCGGCCGGAATCGACGAAGTACTTCCAGCTGAACCGTCGGTGAACGCGAGGTTGAACACCGACGTCTTTGGTCACTGACACGCCACAGTGTATGGTGAGCATGATCACAGGGATTTGGGGTAATCCCGGTGATGTGACCGGTGGAAGAACCGGGGGATTCGGAGGCAATGATGCGCGTGGTGATCGAGCAGCAGCACCGCCTGCGGCGCGACCTGTTGGTCATCGGCTTGATGGTCCTGCTGGCCGTCGTCACCATCGCCCTGATCCTGTTGCCGAGCCTGGTCGGCTGATCCTCGGGCGCCCCGGCGCCGCGGTCCTCCCATGGTGTTGTTCTCCGAGCCCGGCGCGCGGTGGCGCGCGGTCGCCTACGGCCCGCTGCTGTGCGCGGTGATCCTGCTGGTCGAGTGGCTCGCGGGCAGCACCCTGCACGGGTTCGCCCTCGGTTTCTGCGCCGTCGCCATCGGTGGTTTCACGGTGCTGCAGGTGATCGCGGGCCGCACCCACGCCCGGGTCGAACTGACCGGTACCACCTTGCATCAGGGCGTCGAGTCGATGGCGCTGACCGAGATCGCCGCCGTGCTGCCCACCGATGACGACGACGCCGCCGACGGCCGCGCGCTCGGCGCCCTCAGCGGCGTGCCGCGGCGCCGTCGCGGCATCGGATTGCGCCTGGTCGACGGCCGGATCGTGCAGGCATGGGCGATCGACCACACCGGGCTGCGCGCCGCACTCGGCTCGGCCCTGGCAGGATCGCAAGGATGAGACGCTGGATCGCCACGGCGCTGTGCGAACTGGGCCTCGCCGTGATCTGCCTGGCCGGTGCGGTCTACAGCTGGAGCCACGCGCGGCGGGTCACCGGCTTCGTCACCTCCGACGAGCACCCGGGATTCGAGGCCGTTCGCTACGTGCCGCCCCTGCTGCTGCTCGCGACGGCGCTGGTCATCGTCGCCGGGGTGCTGGCGATCGACGCCGTCGCCCGGGTCGTGACCGGATCTGTAGCACTGCGGTCCGCCGAACCGATGTCCTGAGTGCAGCCGAATCCCGATGCGCGCGTGGGGATTCGGGACACATCTCGACCGCCCGCCTCGGCGGGCACCACGGAGGACCATCGATGACCAAGCTCATCGCAGGATTTTGTACCGCGGCCGCGGCCACGGCGGCGATCGCCCTGGCAGCGGCACCCGCCCAGGCCGCAGGCCTGCCCCTGACCCCCATGATCGCCGAGCCGGCCGCCGGTGGCTTCGCCCCGGAGACCGGCTCGAGCGGTATCTACAACGGCATCATGTGCCAGCTGCACACGATCTCGGCCGAGGTCCCCTGCATGTACACCTAGCCGGCCCACTGCTGGTAGACGTCGACGACGCGGCCGCCGCGCGTGCCCGGCGCGTTCAGGAACACGGTGACGGTGCCGTCGGGATGGCTCGCCGCCTCCGTCACCACCTGACGCAGGGTGGCGCGGATGCCGCCGTCGGCGTCGCGGTGCAGGTTCGTGTCCCCGTGCAGCCCAGCGCCGATCCGGTTGGCGGGGACGAACATCGCGGTGAGCGCCGGGATCGGACCGGCGCCGAGCGCGACGGTCTCCTCGTGGCTCAGCTGGGCGCCGATCCGGTCCGGCTGGACCTGCGGTGCGAAGGCGGTGGCCGAGCCCGCGCCGAAGACCACTCCGGCCGCGGCGAAACCCACGCCGAGGGCAGTGCTGGTGACGCCGAAACGCATGAAATACCCTTCCGCTGATAGCTGATGTCTACCGCTCAGTGCCTGAGCAGCCCGCAGCGTAGCCGCAGGCCAGCGCACCCGGATCGAAATCATCCGCGCCTGGGGGCGGCGTGTCGGGCGTGTCGCCGGTGGGTCGCTGCGGTCTGGGTCACTGTGCTCCACCCTGTCGTCCGGCGCGCCGAGGCGAGCTGAGAGACTGGAATCCGTGAGTTCTTCTCCGCGCGCGGCCGAGGCCAGTCCGTCGCAGGTTCCGATGTCCGCTCGGCTCTTCGAGCGGGCCGCTTCGGTGATCCCGGGTGGTGTCAATTCCCCGGTCCGTGCGTTCAATTCGGTCGGCGGGACGCCGCGGTTCATCGCCTCGGCGAACGGCTACACGCTGACCGACGCCGACGGCCGGGACTACGTCGATCTGGTCTGCTCCTGGGGTCCGATGATCCTGGGCCACGCGCACCCCGCCGTCGTCGAAGCGGTGCAGCGGGCGGCCATCGGCGGGCTGTCGTTCGGCGCGCCCACCGAGGCGGAGATCGAGCTGGCCGAGGCCATCGCGGCCCGGGTCGAGCCGGTCGAGCGAGTCCGGCTGGTCAACTCCGGCACCGAGGCCACCATGAGCGCGGTGCGGCTGGCCCGCGGCTTCACCGGCCGGTCCAAGATCGTCAAGTTCTCCGGCTGCTACCACGGTCACGTCGACGCGCTGCTGGCCGACGCGGGCTCGGGTGTCGCGACCCTCGGCCTGCCGACCTCGCCCGGCGTCACCGGCGCCCAGGCCGCCGACACCATCGTGCTGCCCTACAACGACCTCGCCGCCGTCGCGGCCGCGTTCGAGGCCAACCCCGGCCAGATCGCGTGCGTCATCACCGAGGCGGCCGCGGGCAACATGGGCGCGGTCGCGCCGCTGCCCGGCTTCAACGAGGGCCTGCGCACGCTGGCCCACGACAACGGCGCGCTGCTGATCATGGACGAGGTGATGACCGGCTTCCGGGTCAGCGCGTCGGGCTGGTACGGCCGCGAGGGCGTCGCCGGTGATCTCTACACCTTCGGCAAGGTGATGAGCGGTGGCCTGCCCGCCGCCGCGTTCGGCGGTCGCGCCGAGATCATGAACAACCTCGCCCCGCTCGGCCCGGTCTATCAGGCGGGCACGCTCTCCGGTAACCCCGTCGCCGTCGCGGCCGGGCTGGCGACGCTGCGCGCCGCCGACGCCGAGGTGTACGCGGCCCTCGACCGCAACGCCGATCGGCTCGGTGGTCTGTTCGCGAAAGCCCTGACCGAGGCCGGGGTCGAGCATCAAGTGCAGTTCGCAGGCAATATGGTGAGCGTGTTCTTCGCCGACCGCCCGGTGACCGATTACGCCGCCGCCAAGGCGAGCCAGACCTGGCGTTACCCAGCCTTCTTCCACGCCCTGCTCGACGCGGGCGTGTACGCGCCGCCGAGCGCGTTCGAGGCCTGGTTCGTCTCCGCGGCGCTCGACGAGGACGCGTTCGACCGTATCGCCGCCGCTCTGCCCGCCGCCGCCCTCGCGGCCGCGGCCGCAACCCCCGAAGGATCCCTAGCGTGAGCTCCGACCAGCCCGACGCAGAATTCGCCACCCAGGTCGACGGTGACGAGGCGCCGCATCCCACGCCCGCCGCCGCGCCGCCCGCCCTCGACGACGACCCCGCGACCGTGGAAACCATCGTGCACGTGCTGCGCCACGGCGAGGTGCACAATCCCAACGGCATCCTCTACGGGCGCCTGCCCGGCTTCAGCCTCTCGGTGACCGGCCGATCGCAGGCCGCCGCCGTCGCGCGCTCGCTGGCCGACCACGACGTCTCCCTGGTAATCGCCTCCCCGCTGCAGCGCGCCCAGGAGACCGCGGCTCCGATCGCCGCCGCCCACGACGTCATCGTGCGCACCGACGAGAACCTGATCGAAGCGGGCAACACCTTCGAGGGCCTGCGCGTGTCCGTCGGTGACGGCGCGCTGCGCAAGCCCCGGCACTGGTGGAAGCTGCGCGACCCGTTCACCCCGTCCTGGGGCGAGCCGTACCTGCAGATCGCGCACCGCATGCTGGCCGCGGTCAACAAGGCGCGGGTCGAGGGCGCGGGGCACGAGGTCGTGCTGGTCTCGCATCAGCTGCCCGTGTGGACGCTGCGCCGGTTCCTGCAAGGCCAGCGGCTCTGGCACGACCCGCGCAACCGGCAGTGCTCGCTCGCCTCGCTGACCTCGCTGGTCTACCACGGGGATACCCTGGTGGACATCGTGTACTCCGAACCAGCGGGCGCCTCCGACCCTTCGGTTCACGGCGCATGACACGCTCCACCGCGTCGGGCCCCGCCCGCAGCCAGCGGCTGCGGGCGATCACTGCCGTCCTGTCCGCGCTGTTCGTGATCGTCGCGGCGGCCGGCTGCTCGACAGGTACCGATGCGGTGGCAACCGGCGGCGGCACCTTCGAATTCGTGTCGCCCGGTGGTAGAACCGATATCTATTACGACCCGCCCGCCACGCGCGGGACGATCGGCAAGCTCTCGGGGCCCGATCTGATGAACGAGGGAAAGACCGTCTCGGTCGACGATTTCCCGAACCAGATCGTGGTCGTGAATCTGTGGGGACAGTGGTGTGGCCCGTGCCGCGCCGAGTCACCCGCACTCGAAAAGGTCTACGCGGCGACCAAGGACAAGGGCGTCGCGTTTCTGGGAATCAACGTCCGCGACCATCAGCGGGACAAAGCCCAGGACTTCGTAGTGGACAACAAGATCGAATACCCGTCCATCTACGACCCGTCGATGCGAACCTTGCTCGCTCTCGGCGGAAACTTTCCCACCAGTGTCATTCCGACCACGTTGATCCTGGATCGTCAACACCGGGTCGCCGCGGTCTTCCTTCGCTCGCTATTGGCAGAAGATCTGCAGCCCGTGGTCGAGCGCATCGCCGCCGAGGAGAAGCAGTGAGCCGTCGTCGTCCCGGAAATCTGACCGCGTGTCGCCCCCGTCAGGGCGCGCGCCGCATGGGAGCGGGGTGGACCGTCGACGATCGTTGGGCGGGCATCGCGACCGTCCCGCGCAGCGTCGCCGGTGCGGGCCTGTTCGATTTCGGCCCGGCCGAACCGGCCGAGACCGAGCGCACCCTGTCGTTGCCCCGCGACGAGCAGCGTGACGAGGACACCTCCGAGTGATGGTGCTCGCCGCAGTCGGGGATTCCTTCCAGCAGACGGCGGCATCGGGTCCGTTGCTGTTGGCGTTGGGTGCCTGCCTGCTCGCGGGCCTGGTGTCGTTCGCTTCACCGTGTGTCGTGCCGTTGGTGCCGGGGTACCTGTCCTATCTGGCCGGGCTGGTCGGCGCCGAGGCGCCACCGGCCAGCGCCGCGCAGGTGAGCACGCTCACCGCGCAGCGCCGTAGTGCCAAGATGCGGGTGGCCGGTGCCGCCGGACTGTTCGTCGCCGGGTTCACGGTGGTGTTCGTGCTGGCCACGGCCACCGTGTTCGGCGTGATCCAGACCCTCAACGTCAACCGGGAGCTGCTGCAGCGCATCGGCGGTGTGGTGACGATCCTGATGGGTCTGGTCTTCATCGGCCTGGTGCCCGCGCTCCAGCGCGACACCAGGATGGAACCGCGCCGGTTCACCAGCATCGTCGGCGCGCCCCTGCTGGGCGGGGTGTTCGCGCTGGGCTGGACGCCGTGCCTCGGGCCGACGCTGTCCGGGGTGATGGCGGTGTCCGCGGGGACCGAGGGCACCACCGCGGTGCGCGGTGTCGTGCTCATCGTGGCGTACTGCCTCGGGCTCGGGCTGCCGTTCGTCGTGCTGGCGTTCGGCTCGGCCGGGGCTCTGCGCGGGGTCGGCTGGTTGCGGCGCAATTCGCGCACCATTCAGGTAATCGGGGGTGTTCTGCTCGTCGCCGTCGGCGTCGCGCTGGTCACGGGGGCATGGGACCAGTTCGTCAGCTGGGTGCGTGACGGGTTCGTCTCCGAGGTGACTCTCCCGATCTGATGACTGACACACTGACTCCGCCGACCACCCCCAACCCGCCCGTCCGGCAGTCCCTGCCGGGCCGGGCCTGGGCCCTGGTCCGCAATACCTGGCGCGGCCTCACCAGCATGCGCACCGCCCTGGTGCTGCTGTTCCTGCTGGCCCTGGCCGCCATTCCCGGCGCCCTGCTCCCGCAGCGCAGCCTGAACACGCAGAAGGTCGAGCAGTACATCGCCGACCGCCCCACGCTGGGCCCGTGGATGGACCGGTTCGAGCTGTTCGACGTGTTCGGCAGCTTCTGGTTCACCGCCATCTACGCGCTGCTGTTCATCTCACTCGTCGGCTGCATCCTGCCGCGCTGCCTGGACCACTACCGGGCCCTGCGGACCCCGCCGGTGCCGACGCCGCGCAACCTGGGCCGGTTGCCGCACCACTTCAGCGAGACCGTCGACCGCGACGCCGACGCCGTCGTCGAGCAGGCGCGCGGGCAGCTGCGCGGCTGGCGCACCGAGGTGCGGCCCGGCAAGCGCGCCGGCGAGGTCACGCTGTCGGCCGAGAAGGGCTACCTGCGCGAGTTCGGCAACCTGGTCTTCCACCTGTCGCTGGTGGGGCTGCTGGCCTCGATCGCGCTGGGCAAGCTGTTCGGCTACGAGGGCAATGTCATCGTGATCGCCGACAACGGCGCCGGCTTCTGCACCACCTCGCCCGCGGTGTTCGACTCGTTCCGCGCGGGCAATGTCAACGACGGCACCGGGATGACCCCCCTGTGCGTGCGCGTCAAGGACTTCAAGGCCGACTACCTGCCCACCGGCCAGGCCGAGATGTTCACCTCGAACATCGAGTACCAGGCGGGCCAGGACCTGAGCACCGACACCTGGCGCTCCACCGAGCTGCGGGTGAACCATCCGCTGCGCGTCGCCGGTGACCGCGTCTACCTGCAGGGCCACGGTTTCGCGCCGACGTTCACCGTCACCTTCCCGAACGGGCAGACCCGCACCGAGACCATCCAGTGGCGCCCCGACGACGCCAGGACCTTCCTGTCCAGCGGCGTCCTGCGGATCGACCCGCCCGGCGGCATGTACGCCACCGACGAGGAGCGCCGCCAGAACCAGATCGCCATCGAGGGCCTGTTCGCGCCGACGGCCCTGTTCCACGGCAGCCTGCTCACCTCGTCGTTCCCGACGATGGACGATCCGGCCGTCGCGGTCGACATCTACCGCGGCAACACCGGTCTGGACACCGGCCGGTCGCAGTCGCTGTTCGCGCTGGACCCGGAGATGATCAAGCAGGGCAGGCTCACCAAGGAAGCGCGGGTCAACCTGCGGCCGGGCGAGTCGACCACCCTGCCCAACGGCGCGAAGGTCACCTTCGACGGTGCCAAGGAGTTCGTGAACCTCCAGGTCTCGCACGATCCGGCGCAGCAGTGGGTGCTGGTGAGCGCGCTGACGATGATGGCGGGTCTGCTGGTGTCGCTGCTGGTCAAGCGGCGCCGAATCTGGATCCGGGCGTACCCCGCCGAGACCGGGGCGGGTACCGTGGATCAACGACGGACCGTAGTAGAAATGGGCGGTCTGGCCAGAAGCGATCAGGCGGGCTGGGGCGGCGAATTCGACCGGCTGCGCGCGCGGGTACTGGACGCGGAAACGGAGAACTGATGCCGATCGACGAAACGGTGGCGCGCTACAGCGACTTCGCCTTCATGTCGGCCATGGCGATCTACGCCCTGGCGCTGGTGTTGTTGCTGGTGCAGTACGCCTCGGCGCGCGCCAACAAGGTCGCGGCGCGCGAGCTGGTCACCGCGGGCGCGCCCGTCGACCCGTCGCTGCCCGGCCGCATCGAGACACCGGCCGCCAAGCCGACCTCCGAGCGTCTCGGCAACATGGCGTTCTCGGTGCTGCTGGTCGGCGCGGTGCTGCACGTCGGCTCGATCGTGCTGCGCGGCTTCGCCACCCACCGCTTCCCGCTCGGCAACATGTACGAGTTCACCACCATGGCCACCGCGGCCGCCGTGGTGATCGGCCTGTACTTCCTGCGCGATCAGCGCTACCGGTCCATGTGGGTCTTCCTGCTGGTCCCCGTGCTGATCCTGATGTTCCTGGCGGGCACCGTCCTCTACGCCGACGCCGCGCCCGTCGTCCCCGCGCTGCGCTCGTTCTGGCTGCCGATCCACGTCACCATCGTCAGCGTCGGCAGCGGCGTCTTCCTGGTCTCCGGCGTCGCCAGCCTGCTCTACCTGTACCGCATGCGTCAGCCCGCGGGCGAGGAGTCGACCTCGATCTTCGGCACCATCGCCCGCCGCCTCCCCGACGCCCGCACCCTCGACCAGCTCGCCTACAAGACCACCATCATCGGCTTCCCCCTCTTCGGCGCCGGCGTCATCCTCGGCGCCATCTGGGCCGAAGCCGCCTGGGGCCGCTTCTGGGGCTGGGACCCCAAGGAAACCTGCTCCTTCATCGCCTGGGTCCTCTACGCGGCGTATTTGCACGCCCGGGCGACTTCCGGCTGGCGCGACACCAAGGCCGCCTGGATCAACATCGCCGGCTTCGTCGCCATGCTCTTCAACCTCTTCATCATCAACATGGTGATCTCGGGCCTGCACAGCTACGCGGGCCTGAACTAGCCGTACCGCCCACGGAAGTATGGGCGTTTCACTTTTGGCCGGCAGCGCTACCGTTTCGGTGTCTGTTGGTTGCTCGAGAGGTGGAAGACATGCGTCGTCGGAGTGTAAGCGTGATTGCGGCCGTGGCGATTTCGCTGGGATGCGGTGTGTCGGGCGCGGCGATCGCGACCGCCGCACCCGCGGTAGCGGTAGAGCCGGTTGCCGTCGATTCGGGCTCGGCCACCCCGTACACCGCGTCCGCGGATCCGGATTCGGGCTCGGCCGCGCTCCCCGGCTTGCTGCTGCGGTGCCTGAGCACCGGCACCAGCGTGTCCATGGGGATGCCGACCTGCGTCTGACCTCCGGTCAGGACAACGAGGCCCGGTTGCTTGAACGAGCAATCGGGCCTCTGCCGTAGGTCTTCGCAGTCGATCCAGCTCGACCACCGATCAGGTCCGGTTCGTCGTCCATACGGCCGATATCGAGGTCTGATCGGCGGCTGGGGCGCGACGGCGAAGGCCCGGTGCTCGGGGGAGCGGCCGGGCCTTCAGAGGTGATCGGGGATCAGCAGTAGTAGCAGATCTTGTTGGCCGGGAGTTCGACGTGGCAGTTGAGGCAGACGGGCTTGCGGACCGGTTCCGGCTTGGGGACGGTGACGCTGCGGCGGGCGGACGTCGAGGTGCGCTTGGGCTTGGCGGCGGCTTCGGCCGCTTCGGCGGTGGCGAGATCCTGGGAGGTCTGGTGGCGCAGGGCCGCGACCTTCGGGGGGAGGGTGGGGAGGCCGCCGTCGGCGGGGAGGTCGGTGGCGTAGTGCTGGTAGCACTGCCAGCGGGCGGCGGCGGCGTGCATCTCGAGGTCGTCGGGGATGGGCAGGCCCGCGAGCTCGAGGATGTAGCGGTAGCCGGTGCCCACCGTCTGGTTCTTGCGCACGCACAGCGCGCTCAGCGGCGGCTCGTTGTTCTTGTGACAGTGCTCGGCGACCTTGTCCAGCACGACCGGCAGCCAGTGCTGCCACTTCACCTGGGTGCGGATCCCGGATTCCTCCTGGACCAGCTCGGCCAACTCGGTGTTGACGATGAAGTTGTTGAACCTGGTCGCGGTGTCGGCGAGCACCTCGTGTGCCGCGCGAGTCCACGCCGACCGTGCCTCGGTGAACGTCACGGCGCTGCCGTCGGCCGCGCGCCAGGTGGTCGGGATGGAACTCTGCTGCACATCGATCACCGGAATACGTTATCTACCCGGGTTTTTCGCGGTGCATCGGGGGGTATGTGGGTAAGGTCACGCGCGCGGATCACGAGTCGGACTGACCCGAATCGTCGCGGTGCTGCTTACCGAGTCGCCAGAGGAACTCCGGGTCGTCGTCGGGGCCGAGGATCGGCCGGCGCGACGGCGGGCCGGAACTGGGGCCGATCTTCTCCGGGCCGAACGCCTTCCAGCACAACACCGCGACGGCCACGATCGCGATGAGTGCCAACAGGTACGTCACGTCGCTCACCTCCTGCTATCGAGGGTAGCCGTGTCCGCGCCGTGTGCACATCCGTAACGGAAGGGAAATTCCCGGCAAACGCGAGCCCGTGGCGGACTCGCGCCGGCCGGTGGGGTCAGCGGGGTGCTGCCTCCGTGGTGAGCGATTTCAGCAACTGCAGAACCTCGGACTCGCGGAATCGGCGATGTCCGCCCGGCGTGCGCAGCGAACCGAGCCTGCCCGCATGAGCCCACCGGGTGACGGTCTTGGGGTCTACGTGGAACATTGCGGCTACTTGGCCTGGTGTCAGCAGAGTGTCCTGGCCGCCGACGGTGATCGCAGTCATAGCTAACCTCTCCGTTCTCGACAGTTCCCTCATCAGATGGCGCCATCGTCGCACTGCGACCCCCACGTAGTCGAACCACCTACTGTTGGTAAAGGGGAAGTAATAGACAAAAGCCGCGAACGGGGCTGCATCGGGCCAGGCCGCGGCGGGGTTAGGCTGTTGGGCGTGAGTGAAGCAACTGGTCAGCAAGGTTCTGGCGCGGGGAAGCGGCTGGTCCGCAATCTGGCCCTCTACACGCTGGCCCGGCTCGGGCTGGTCGTGCTGATCGCGGCGGTGATCGTCGGGGTCGCCAAGCTCATCGGCGTCGAGGTGCCGATCATCGTGGCCGCGCTGTTCGCGCTGATCGTCGCGATGCCGCTCTCGCTCACCCTGTTCAAGAAGCTGCGCACGAAGGTCAACGAGGACATCGCCGTCGTCGACGCGCGCCGCCGCCAGGACAAGGCGCAGCTGCGGGCCCGGTTGCGAGGTGACGACGACGGGCCGACCGCGTGAAATACCTCGACCGCAGCGCCCCGCGTGACTGGGTCGACAATGCCGTCCGGCTGATCGACGCCGACTCCCAGCGCTCCGCCGACACCCATCTGCTGCGGTACCCGCTGCCCGCCGGCTGGCCGGTGCAGCTGTACCTCAAGGACGAGTCCACCCATATCACCGGCAGCCTCAAGCACCGGCTGGCGCGCTCGCTGTTCCTGTACGCGATCTGCAACGGCTGGGTCACCGAGGGCACCACGGTGGTGGAGGCTTCGTCGGGGTCGACGGCGGTGAGCGAGGCGTATTTCGCGAAGCTGCTCGGTCTGGATTTCATCGCGGTGATGCCGGCGAGCACGTCACCGCAGAAGATCGCGCTGATCGAAGCCCAGGGCGGCCGATGTCATTTCGTCGAGCGGGCACCCGACATGTATCCCGAGGCCAAGCGGCTCGCCGCCGAGACCGGCGGGCACTTCATGGATCAGTTCACCCATGCCGAGCGCGCGACCGACTGGCGCGGCAACAACAACATCGCCGAATCCATCTTCCAGCAGCTGGCCCTGGAGACCAATCCGATCCCGGAGTGGATCGTGGTCGGCGCGGGCACCGGCGGCACCAGCGCCACGATCGGCCGCTACATCCGCTATCGCAGGCACGCGACCCGGCTGGCCGTGGTCGACCCCGAGCACTCGGCGTTCTTCGGCGGCTACGAGACCGGTGACGCGGGCTACGAGACCGGGATGCCGTCGCGGATCGAGGGCATCGGCAGGCCGCGGGTGGAGCCGTCCTTCGTCGGGCAGGTCGTCGACCGGATGATCGTCGTCCCGGACGCGGCCTCGGTCGCGACGGCCCGTCACGCCAGCACGGTGCTGGGCCGACGGGTCGGCGGTTCGACGGGAACGAACCTGTGGGGCGCCTTCCATCTCGTCTCCGAGCTGCTCGCCGCCGGCCGTCGCGGCAGTGTCGTGACGCTGCTGTGCGACGGCGGCGATCGGTATGCCGGAACGTATTTCGACGACGCCTGGGTCGACGCCCAGCACCTCGACCTGGCCGGACCCACCGCCGTGCTCACCGAATTCGCCGCCACCGGTCGCTGGCACGGCTGACCGGCGAAACCTGACCGAAGGTGTCAGGTTTCGCTGTCAGGATCGATGTCCATGACGACCCGCTACTACACCGCTACCAGCCTCGACGGCTACATCGCCGACCCCGACAATTCGCTGGACTGGCTGATGGCCGTCCCCGACGCGGGCACCGCGACCGGCGATGTCGGCGAATTCCTGCTCGGCGTCGGCGCGCTGTGCCTCGGTTCGACGACCTACGAGTGGATGGCGGCCAACGAACCGCCCGAGTCCTGGCACGACAATTACGGCGACCGTCCGACCTGGGTGTTCACCCATCGCGTGCTGCCCGAGTTCCCTGGCGCGAATGTGCGTTTCGTCGCGGGCGGGGTCGAGTCGGTGCACGCGGAGATGGTCGCCGCGGCCGGTGACCGCGATATCTGGATCATCGGCGGCGGGGATCTCGCCGGGCAGTTCGCCGATGCCGGGCTGCTCGACGAGGTGATCGTGGGCGTCGCGCCGGTGACGCTCGGCGGCGGCGCCCCGCTGCTGCCGCGCCGCCTGCTCTCCGATCGGCTGCGGCTGGTCGAGGTCGAGCAGCTGGGTCAGTTCGCCAAGCTCGTCTACCGATTGCGCTGATTCGTCAATTTTTGTTGACACCACCGGAATTGTCAATCAAAATTGACGCCATGACCGATGCAACAACGCTCGCCTCGGCGGCGGGCAATCCCGATCCGGCGGTCGGCCTGCGCGCGGTACTCGCCCTGCGCGGGCTGGCCGACCGGCTCGAATCCATCCAGGTGGCCAATGCCAGGGCCCATGGCTGGTCGTGGCAGGCGATTGCCGAAGCGCTCGAGGTGAGCAAGCAGGCGGTGCATCAGAAACACAATCGAAAGGGCGGTACCCGCTGATGTTCGAGAAGTTCAGCCGACAGGCCAGGGTGGCGGTCGTCAGTGCCCAGGACGACGCCAAGGAACTCGGCGCCGACCGGATCGGTCCCGAGCACGTGCTGCTCGGCGTGATCACGAACGCCGAACCAGGCCTGCGGGCAGTGCTCGACGCGCGGGGCATCACCGCCGACGGGACGCGGGCCGCGCTCGCCGCCCGGACGGGCACGCCACCGCTGGGTGCCGACGACGCCGAGGCCCTGCGCTCGATCGGCATCGACCTGGACGCGGTGCGGGCCAGCGTCACCGAGAACTTCGGCCCCGACGCCTGGGACCGGGCCGAACCGGAGGTCCGGCGCGGCGTCTTCGGCCGGCTGCTCGGCGCCGGGCACATCCCGTTCACCAACCCGGCCAAGAAGACGCTCGAACTCGCACTGCGCGAGGCGATCCACCGCAAGGAACGCGAAATTTCCACGGCCTACCTGTTGCTCGGCATTCTGCGCGGCGCCGACCCGGCCACCACCGACCTGCTCGGCGGCCGCGACGGGGCCGCCGCCTTGCGCGCCGACGTCTACGGAATGCTCGACCGCGCAGCGTGAATTCCGTGTCGGGTGTGTGTCAGACCCGCCGCAATGTCCGATTCCCGGCCTAGCATGGCTCTATGCAGCTAGCCATTCGACTGGTCATCAACGCCATTGCCATCTGGGCCGCGGCGGCGTGGATCGACAAGATCGACATCCTGGTCCCGGCCGATTCGGGCAACTGGGGCAAAGCCCTGGTGA
Organism: Nocardia sp. NPDC058244; assembly: GCF_042882065.1. Lineage (NCBI taxonomy): Bacteria > Bacillati > Actinomycetota > Actinomycetes > Mycobacteriales > Nocardiaceae > Nocardia > Nocardia sp. NPDC058244. The sequence continues at coordinate 731,919 of NZ_JBHVWX010000001.1, forward strand.
TCCTGATCGTCGCGGCGGTGTTCACCGCGGTGAACGCCGTCATCAAGCCGATCGTGAAGCTCCTGTCCCTGCCGTTCGTGATCCTCACGCTCGGGCTGTTCCTGCTGCTGGTGAACGCGGGCATGCTCTGGCTCACCGCGAAGATCACCGAACTGTCCGACTACGGTCTGCGGGTCGACGGTTTCTGGGCGGCGTTCTGGGGCGGTGTGATCATCTCGCTGGTCAACTGGGCGCTCGGCATCCTCGTGCCGGACGGCGACGACTAAGCCAGTCCGACGGCGAGTGCGCTCAGTGCCGACCAGGCCAGCAGCGCGAGCCCGGAATCGCGCAGGGCGGGAATCAGTTCCAGCCCGCCCTTGCCCGTGCGCACCGGGGCATTGGCGCGGATCGCCAGCGGCAACGCCAGCAGTCCGGCCAGTGCCAACGGGGTGCGGGCCACCAGCGCGAGGCTGATCACGAACGGCGCGACCAGCAGCACCAGGTGCAGCGTGCGGGTGCGGGCGTCGCCGAGTTTCACCGCGAGGGTGACCTTCCCGGCCTCGGTGTCGGTGGGGATGTCGCGCAGGTTGTTGGCGACCAGCACGGCGCTGGAGAACGCGCCGACGCCGATCGCCAGCAGCAGCCCCACCCAGTCCACCCGCAGTGCCTGCACGTACTGGGTGCCCAGCACCGCGATCAGGCCGAAGAACACGAACACCGCGATCTCACCGAAACCGCTGTAGCCGTAGGGCTTGCTGCCACCGGTGTAGAACCAGGCACCGGCCAGGCACACCGCGCCGATCACGACCAGCCACCATGCGGTCGTCACGGCAAGGATCAGGCCCGCGACCGCGCCGATCGCCAGGCTGAGCACCGCGGCATTGCGGACGGCGGTGGGGGAGGCCAGTTTCGAGCCGACCAGCCGCAGTGGGCCGACGCGCACGTCGTCGGTGCCGCGGATGCCGTCGGAGTAGTCGTTGGCGTAGTTGACACCGACGATCAGCGCCAGCGAAACCAGCAGCGCCAGCAGCGCTTTCCACCAGACGGCCCCGTCGATCGACGCCGCCGCGCCGGTCCCGGCGAGTACCGGGGCGATCGCGTTCGGCAGCGTCCGCGGCCGGGCGCCTTCGATCCATTCCGCTGCTGTAGCCATGGATCGAAGCCTAGCCCCGGCCGGTGTCCTAGGCGGATTCGGCGATGGTCTTGAGCCGGGCCAGCCCCTTGTCGAAGTCCTTGCCGATCATGTTGTCGATCGGGAAGACCTTGCCGAGCACGCCCATCAGGCCCGAGTGGGTGCCGGTCATCCGCCAGGTCACCTCGGTGTTGGCGCCACTCGAGGTGAGGGTGAAGGTGACGAAGTTGGTGGCCTTGAACGGCTTCTCGAACGCCAGCTCGATGCCGATCTCGTGCGCGGCGTCGGCCTTGATCTCCATCGCGCCTGCGCCCGCCTTGCGGTTGCCGCGCCAGGTGTAGCGCGCGCCGACGCCGGACTCGGGCCCGGTGTAGGTGCGGGCGAGCTGGGGATCGGCGTCCTCCCACGGCGACCACAGTCGCCACTGGCGGAAATCGTCGATGAAACCGTGGATGCGTGCGGGTTCGGCGGCAATGGTCGTGCGCCGGGTCACCTCGAAGTCGCCCATGCGGGTCAGCCTAGGCCGGGGTACCGACATTTTCGCGGCGTGCGGCGGTGGTGTCGCGCCGGTCGTCCGCGTGGAACAGGAGCCGGTCGCCGTGCTCGCCTACGATGACTTGCGGCATGTCTGCACAGCATCTCGGCCCCGACGGGCCGCCTCCCACCGTCGCGGTGGCCGCTGCCCCCATCGTCGTGGGGGTGCTCGGCGTGATCGCGATCCGCCGCGACGACGCGACGCTGCGCGCGCTGCCCGGCGCGCGGGCGCGGCTGCTGCTGGCCGCGCTGGCCGTGCGTCCCGGCCGGGCCCGCAGCGCGCAGGCGCTCGTCGACGAGGTGTGGGGCGACCAGCCGCCACGCGCGCCGATGAACGCCCTGCACACGCAGGTGTCGCGGCTGCGGGCGCTGCTGCCCGACGGCGCGCTGGAGATCGGCCCGGCCGGTTACCGGCTGACCCTGCCCGCCGACAGCGTCGACCTGACCGCGGCCGCCGCCCTGGTCCACCGCGCCGACGACCTGCGCGCGACCGGCGACACCGCGGCGAGCCTCGCCGCGATCGCCGCCGCCCGGGCGCTGTGGCGCGGCGAACCGGGCGCCGACCTGCCCGAATCCGGTCCCGCCGACGACCTGCGCGCCGCTGCCGATCAGCTGCGCCGCGACCTCGACCGCGCCGAACTCGCCGCCCACACCGCGCGGGGCGACGTCGCCGCCGCCCTCCCGCTGGCCGCCGCCGACGCGGCCGCCCACCCCCTGGACGAGCCTGCCCACACCACGCTCATCCGCCTGCTCGCCGCCGCAGGCCGCACCGGCGACGCGCTGGAAACCTTCGCCATCTACCGGCTGCGGCTGATCGAGGAACTCGGCGCCGACCCGGGACCGACCCTGCTCGCGCTCAATACCGCCGTGCTGCGTGGCGATCCGATCGAGCTCCCCGGCGCCAGGCATCGACCGGGCGGGCCACCCGACTCGCCGCACCCCGCGACCGGCATCCCCGAGCACGATGCCGCGGGGTCGGCACCGGCGAACCCGGGCATGGGTGACCGAACACCGGCCGCCGACCCAATGATCGCCGACCCCACGGCGTGGGCAGGCGCCACCGGCGCGACCGACCCGGGGTCCCGGGACGGCTGGTCGGCGAGCACCTGGGACACGCCCGCGGCACGACTACCCGGCAGCGCGGTCGCTCCGATCGCCGACCGTGTCAACGGCCAACCGCGCACCCTCCCGCCCACCTCCCTCGGCTTGCGTGCCGCCCCCAACGAACTGCTCGGTCGCGCGGCCGATCTCGACGCGATCACCGACCTGGCGCGCCGGTCGCGGGTGACGACGGTGCTCGGCCCCGGCGGCACCGGCAAGACCAGGGTGGCGAACGCGGTCGGCGAACGACTCACCGGCACCATGCCGGTGGTGCTGGTAGAGCTGGCCCCGGTGCAGGCCGAGTCGGCGGGCGCGCAGGCTGAGTCGGCTAGCGTGCGGGCCGAGTCGGCAGGCGCGCGGGCCGAGACGACGGGTGCGCAGGCCGTGGTCGACATCGAAGCGGCGATCGGGCACGTGATGGGCCTGGGTGAGGTGATCCGTGAGCCGGGCGGTCTCCGCCTGGGACGGCAGGTCGACCAGCGCACCCGACTGCGTGACGCGCTGGCCGCCCGGCCGACCCTGCTGATCCTGGACAACTGCGAGCACGTGATCGAGGCGGCCGCCGAGGTCGTCGCCGATCTGGTCGGCAGCTGTGCCCAGCTGACCGTTTTGACGACCAGCCGCTCCCCGCTGGCGATCACCGCCGAATCCGTCTATCCGCTGGCCCCGTTGGCGATCGACGCGGCGGGCTCGCCCGCCACGGACCTGTTCACCGCGCGGGCCAGGGCGGTGCGCCCCGATGTCCGGCTCGATCCCGAGATCGTGGCCCGGCTGTGCCGCACCCTGGACGGCCTGCCGCTGGCGATCGAACTGGCCGCGGCCCGGGTGCGCACGATGAGCGTCGCCGAGATCGAAGCCAGGCTCGAACATCGATTCGCCCTGCTGCGCAGCGGCGATCGGGCCGCTCCGCAGCGGCATCGCACACTGCACGCGGTGATCGCGTGGAGCTGGAACCTGCTCGACCTCGATCAGCAGATCGTGCTGCGCAGGCTGTCCCGGTTCCCGGGTGGCTTCATCCTGTCCGCGGCCGAAGTCGTCGCGGCCGGACCCGAGGTCGCCGATGTCGCCGCCGCGGTCGACGGGCTGGTCGGCCAGTCGCTGCTCACCGTGCTCGACGATCCCGACGGCACCGGCATCCGGTATCGCATGCTCGAGACCGTGCGGGAGTTCGGCGCCGAGCAGCTGGCCGCCGTCGACGCCGTGACCGACGGCGCCGAGACCACGCTGGTCCGCGAGCGGATGGCCGGGTGGGCACGGGAATTCGTGCTCGGCGCCGTCCGCGACTACCCCGCCGTCGACCAGGTGCCGGTGGTGCTCGCGGTGACCGCCGAGCTCGACAATCTGGTCGCGGTCCTGCGCACGGCCACCGCGCACGCCGACGCCGACACGGTCTACACCGTGTTCCCGGTGGTCGCGACGCTGTGGGTGATGCGGGGCGCGCACCTGGAGTTCATCGGCTGGGCGGTGCGGCTGGTCGCGATCCCGCCGCCGCGGCCCGTCTCCGGGGTGGCCGCCGACCTCCAGATGGTCACCCACATGCTGACCTGCCTGCACCTGATGTTCCACAACGGTGGTGACGCGCGCCCGGTGGCGCTGGCGCGGATGCGCGCCCGCAGGCTGCTGCAGCATCCCGGGCTCGATCCGGGGCTGCGGCTGCTCGGCGCGCTGATCACCGTGCGGCCGCACGGCTTCCGCCTCGGCCGGTTGCTGGCCGAGGGCGCCCACGCGCCGGAGCGCAGCGCGCGGGTGGCCGCACTGGCCGCCCGGGCCAACTTCTGGGAGAACGCGGGGAACGTGGCGGGCTCGACCCGCGACGCGCTGCGCGCGCTGGACGAAATGGAGTCGCGGGACGTCTGGGGCGCGGCGATGATGAGCCAGCATCTCGCCCAGCTGTGCGGTCAATCCGCCCGATACGCCGAGTCGGCCACCCACTACCGCCGGGCGCTGACGCAGATGAGCCGCCTGCGGGTCGACGACGAGATCCTGGAGGGACGGTGCTTCCTGTCGGCCGTCCTGATCGGCGCCGGCCAGCGCGAGCAGGCCCGCGCCGAGCTCGATTTCGTCCTGCGGTCGGCGGATTCGGGGCTGGGCCAGGTCGACGATCCCACCATCCGCCGCAATCACCGGCTCTCGACCGTCGCGACCGCGGTGGCCGAGCTGGAGCTGGCCGACGGTGACATCGACGCCGGTCTCCGGCACTACCGCCGGGCGCTGGAGCTGCTCGGCTGGCCCGATTTCGAGCTCAGTCCAGGTCCCGGCGCGCTGATGGTGTCGGCGGCGGCGGTCAGTGCCCACGTGCTGTACGGCCGGGCGGGCGCGGCGGACGATCTGGTGGCGCAGATCGTCGCGACCACCGATCGCAGGCTCTCGCAGTACCTGGACCTGCCGCAGATCGGCGCGGTGGCCTGCGCGGTCGGCTCCTACCTGCTGACGACCGATCCGCGGCGGCCCGAGGGACTCGAACTGTTCACGCTCGCCGCGGCTTCGGCGGCCAGGCAGGACTATCCGTCGATGGAACTGGCCCGCCACCGCGCCCTGCACCGGGACCGGGTGGGCGCGGACGCGCTGGCCCGGGCCGAGCGCGCGGCGGCGGGGGTGCGCAGGCTCGCGGCCGCCACCCGCATCGTCGAGCTGGTCACGCACCTGGACGGACACGACAACGGCACCCGACCCTGACGGATCGGATGCCGTTGTGCCCGCGCGGGTTCAGGCCCTGCGCATGTAGGCCCGCACGGTGAGCGGCGCGAACACCGCGATGACCACGAGCGAACCGACCAGCGACCACAGCAGGTCACTGCTGTAGACGTTGGCGTTCATCAGGTCCCGGCAGGTGTTGACCATGTAGTACACCGGGTTGGCGTGATTGATCGCCTGCATCCAGCCCGGCATGGTGCTCACCGGGGCGAACGCGCCGGACATGAAGGTCAGCGGGAACATCACCATCATCGAGATGCCCTGCACGGAAGCGGCGCTCTTGCCGGTGACGCCGACCAGCGCCCACACCCAGCTGATCGCGAACGAGCAGACCACGACCACCAGGCAGGCCGCGACGACGCCGGCGACGCCGCCGCCGGGCCGGTAGCCCAGGCACAGGCCGACGATGATCGTCAGCGTGGAGGCGATGCCGTAGCGCACCATGTCGGCCAGCAGCGCGCCGGCCAGGGCCGACACCCGGGCGATGGGCAGGGATTTGAAGCGATCGAAGACGCCCTTGTCCATATCTTCGCGCAGCTGGGTGCCGGTGACCACCGAGGTGAGCACGACGGTCTGCACGAGGATGCCGGGGATCAGGACGGGCAGGTAGCCCTCGACGCTGCCCGAGATCGCGCCGCCGAAGATGTAGGTGAACAGCGCGGTGAACAGGATCGGCTGCACCGTCACATCGAAGAGCTGCTCGGGATTGTGCTTGATCTTGAGCAGGCCGCGATAGGCCATGGTGAACGAGGTGGAGATCGTCTCGCGCAGGCCGACCCGGTCGCTGACCTGAGCGACGTCGGAGGTAGCTGCGGGAGCGGTGAGGACAGCGGTCATGCCGCGCTCCGTTCGGTGTCGTCGGATTCGTCGGCCGGGTGGCCGGTGATGGTGAGGAAGACCTCGTCGAGGGTCGGCTTGGAGACGGTGATCTCCTCGACGCCGATCTCCCAGTCGCGCAGGCGGATCAGCAGGTCGGCGGTGAGGTTCGGATCGGGCAGCGGCGCGGAGAGCCTGCCCGCCTCCGGACTGATCTGCGCGGCGACGCCGAGGAAGTCGCCGACGATGCGCTTGGCCTCCTCGAGCTGTTCGCGATCGAGCAGCGTCAGGTGCACCGAGGAACCGCCGATGGAGGCTTTGAGCTGGTCGGCGGTGCCGTCGGCGATCACCCGGCCGTGGTCGATCACGGCGATCCGGTCGGCCAGCTGGTCGGCCTCGTCGAGGTACTGGGTGGTGAGCAGCACGGTCGCGCCCTCGGTGACCAGCCTGCGGATGGTGTCCCACATCTGGGCGCGGGTGCGCGGATCGAGGCCGGTGGTCGGTTCGTCGAGGAACAGCAGCGGCGGGGTGGAGATCAGGCTGGCCGCGAGATCGAGGCGCCTGCGCATGCCGCCGGAGAAGTTCTTGAGCGGCTTGTTCGCGGCCTCGGTGAGGTCGAACTCGTCGAGCAGTTCGGCGGCACGGCGGCGGGCGTCGGGCCTGCTCAGGCCGAGCAGGCGGGCGAAGATGATCAGGTTCTCGGTGGCGGAGAGCTCCTCGTCGACCGAGGCGTACTGCCCGGTGACGCCGATCAGCGAGCGAACCGCGTTGGGCCGCTCGACGACGTCGTGGCCGAAGATCCGCGCGCTGCCGCCGTCGGGCCGCAGCAGCGTGGCGAGCATCTTGATGGTCGTCGTCTTGCCCGCGCCGTTCGGTCCGAGCACCCCGTAGACCGAGCCGCGCGGCACCGCCAGGCTCACCCCGTCCACGGCGCGCTGCTTGCCGAACACCTTGACCAGACCGTCCGCCTCGACGGCGAGGGCTGCAGTGGGTGTGTAAGTCATGGGACCTACGGTGTCCGGCCCGCCTTGCACGGCCCTTGCGTCGCGATGGCGTGGCCACGCAAGGGGCCGGTGAGCGTCAGCTCCCGGTGTTGGCCAGCAGGTGTTCGCGCAGGGCGGCGCGGTCGGGCTTGCCGGGGCCGCGCAGCGGGATCTCGGTCAGCACGGCCAGCTCACGCGGCGCGGCGATGGAATCGAGTTCGGCGACCACGTGGGCCCGGATCTCGTCCAGCGTCGGCGCGGCGCCGGGCGTCGGCACGATCGCGACCGCGACCCGCTGACCCAGCCGCTCGTCGGGCAACCCGAGCACGATGCACTCCCTGATCCCGGGATGGTTGGCCAGCACGGCCTCCACCACCTGCGGAATCACCAGCAGACCGCCGGTCATGATCGCCTCGTCGAGGCGTCCGCTGATCGAGAGCACGCCGTCCTCGTAGGCGCCGGCGTCCTCGGTGCGGAACCAGCCGGGTTCGGCGAAGGCCGGATGATCGGGCAGGTTGCGGTACCCGTGCGCGATCATGGCGCCGCCGAGCAGCACCCGGCCGTCCTCGATCCGCACTTCGGTGCCGTCGAGCGGCACGCCCTCGTAGACGCAGCCGCCGCAGGTCTCGCTCATACCGTAGGTCCGCACGACGGTGATGCCCGCCTCGCGCGCGCGTTCGTAGACCGGCAGCGGTGTCGCCGCCCCGCCGACCAGCACGCCGTCGAGTTCGGCCAGCGCCTTGGCCGCCACCGGCGAATCCAGCGACTTGATCAGCTGGGTGGGCACCAGCGCGGTGTAGCGGCGCGGCCCGCGCATGGCGGCCACGGCGCCGGCCAGCGCCTCGGGCAGGAATCCGCCCGACACGTCGAGCACGGTCGGCTCGGTGCCTGCCAGGATGCTGCGCAGCAGCACCTGGATGCCCGCGATGTGATGGGTCGGCAGGGCCAGCAGCCAGCTGCCGGGTCCGCCGAGCCGGTCGTGGGTGGCGTTACCGCTGGCCCGCAGGGCTTCGGCGCCGAGCAGCGCGCCCTTGGGGATACCGGTGGTGCCGGAGGTGGTCACCACCAGCGCGACGTCGTCGTCGATCGGATCGCCGGGCTTGAGCGCGTCGGAGAGCCTGCGCGCCTCGCGGCGATCGGTGGTCGGGATCGGCAGCCACGCCGGGCCGTTGCCGTCGAGCGCCTGACGCAGGTGGGGAAGCACTTCGCCGACACCGGAACCGGTCGGCATCTGCAGCGTCCGCAGGGTTCTACTCACGCCACCACCTCCGGATACAGCTTGCTGCGCTCCCTCACGGCTTCGATCGTGTCATGCGACGGCCGAGACCCGGCCAACGGGTCGGTTTGCCGGGATAACGTTCGCCACAAGGCAGGCATAGCGACTGCGATTCAGTAGATGGACGACGACTCGCACTGCGCTCCGGACGACGGCGGTCGGGCGCTTGCTCGCAGCTATCGTGCGCGGCCGGACCCGGATCGGCAACTCGGGTCCGCCGCGATAACCACTCGTTCACTCCGCCGACCAGCGCGGATCCCGCCGGATCGGATGTTCGGCAGGAACCTGTACCAGAACGATCGCGATGCCGTCCGGGTCGCGCACCCACATCTCCCACAGTCCCCACGGCTCGAGCTCGGGTGCGCGCTCGATCGCAATTCCCTTCAGCGCCAACTCCGCCGCCGCGTCGGCGACATCGCGCACCTGCAGCCAGATCGCGCCGTCGAACCGGCCCGGCTCGCCGCTGCCGCCGTGCCCGGCGACCTCGATCAGGCCCTGTCCGGCGTAGAACACGGTGCCGCCCGGGTACTCCCGCGCGATCGCCAGGCCGAGGCCGTCCCGGTAGAACGCCAGCGTGTCGGCGTAGTCGCTGGGCCGCAGGATGATCCGGCTGTTGAGAATGTCCATGGGGCCGTCCGTTCTCAGAAGTACCAGGGGTAGGGCGCCCAGTCGGGCGTGCGCTTCTCCAGGAACGCGTCGCGGCCCTCGACCGCTTCGTCGGTCATGTACGCCATCCTGGTCGCCTCGCCGGCGAAGAGCTGCTGGCCGACCAGGCCGTCGTCGAGCAGGTTGAAAGCGTATTTCAGCATCCGTTGGGCCTGCGGGGATTTGCCGTTGATGTCGGCGGTCCACTCCAGCGCGACGTTCTCCAGCTCGTCGTGGTCGACGACCTTGTTCACCGCGCCCATCTGGTGCATCTCCTCGGCCGTGTACGGCCTGCCGAGGAAGAAGATCTCGCGGGCGAACTTCTGCCCGACCATCTTCGCCAGGTACGCGCTGCCGTAGCCGCCGTCGAACGAGCCGACGTCGGCGTCGGTCTGCTTGAACCGCGCGTGCTCGCGCGAGGCCAGCGTCAGGTCGCAGACCACGTGCAGGCTGTGCCCGCCACCGGCCGCCCAGCCGTTCACCAGCGCGATGACGACCTTGGGCATGAAGCGGATCAGCCGCTGGACCTCGAGGATGTGCAACCTGCCCGCGCGCGCGGTGTCGACGGTGTCGGCGGTCTCGCCCTCGGCGTACTGGTAGCCGTTGCGGCCGCGGATGCGCTGGTCGCCGCCGGAGCAGAAGGCCCAGCCGCCGTCCTTGGGGCTGGGGCCGTTGCCGGTGAGCAGCACCGCGCCGACATCGGGTGACATCCGCGCGTGATCGAGCGCGCGGTAGAGCTCGTCGACGGTGTGCGGACGGAACGCGTTGCGCACCTCCGGCCGGTCGAACGCCACCCGCACCGTGCCCTGCTCGATATGTCGGTGGTAGGTGATGTCGGTCAGGTCCTCGAACCCGGGGACGGGCCGCCACAGCTTCGGATCGAAAGTCACGACCCTGATTATTGCCCTACCGTCCGGCGGACCGGTACGAGGTCGTAACACCGCAGCTCGAGCGGTCGGCGCGTGTTTCCCGGACCCGGTGCGTATAGTTGCGGCTGCTCGTTCAACGAACCGATCCGGAGGAACCTGAAAGTGGTTGCAGCGCTGTCTGAATCCCTGCTCGACGACACCAAGCGTCCGGCTTTTCTCGCCGACGCCGTCGAAGTTCTCGACGCCGAGGTCTCGGACAAAGGTGGTGCGTCCGGCCTGGCCGTGAAGGGTGGCTACGCGGCGGTCAAGAAGATCAGCCCGACCATCGTTCCCGATGCGCTGGCCTCGCTGGCGCCGAAGCTGCTCGAGCAGCTCCAGCCGTACTGGACCGAATACACCACCTCGGGTGCGGGCACCTTCGCCGACCTGCTGACCTCGAAGTCCGATGAGGTCGCCGAGTCGCTGCTGGCCGTCACCGACGCCCGCGCCGACGCGTCGAGCCGTCCCGCCCTGCAGAAGGTGTACTCCTCCATGCGTGGCTCGGCCAAGAAGCACGTCGTCGAGGCCCTGCCGCGGGTGGCCGACCTGGTGCAGAAGCACGCGGGCTGAGTCCCATGGCGGGGTAGCCCCCGCGTCAGATCGAACGTGAGGCCGGTGCGGCCCGGGTGCGAACCCGTCCGCACCGGCCTTTCGCGTCGGTGGGTGACCACACTCACGTAACGGGGGATGGGGCGGTCGCCGCCACAGCATTTCCCGGTCGGCGGTAAATTCCGGAGCTGCGATTGTGAGCCGGGCAACGCCGTCGGTGAACAGCTGGAAAATCGAAGGTTGCCGACAATTCCGGACGCGCCGCGACGGTTCCGCGCGATTGACTCTTTCCGTTCCGAATCGATTACGTTCGATTTCAGGTGATTCGGAAGGCGAATTACCGCGACGCGGAATATGTCCTTTCCGCTCGGTTCGGTTCGAGAAGGAAGTTCGGTCCCATGATCTCTCGCAAGACTCTCGCCGCCACCGGTGCTGCCGCGGCCGCCGCCGTGATGTTCCTCGGTCCCGTCGCCGTCGCGAGCGCCGACTCGGGTTCGGCGACCGGATCCTTCAGTGGCTCCGCCGATCTGGCCAGTGGCTCCGCCGACCTGTCCTCGGGTTCGGCCGCGCTGACCACCGGTTCGGCCGCCGGTGCCGGCGTGCTCGACTCGGGCAGCTCGGCGCTCGACGGCGGTACCTCGGCACTGGTCAACGTCATCGACCTGATCACCGGTATCAACGGTCTGCTCCCCGCGCCCGCCGCGTCCTGAGCTGATCTGTGCGTGTTTTTCCGGAATTCGGCGGCAGTGGTGAATCTGTCGCCGAATTCCCCTTTTTCGGCATATCGGACAACCGGTTGCCGAATAACTCCCACGTAATTACGGAAACGCTTCGACGAGTGCCGATATCGGGCGGTCGAAACACGTGACCGTACCGCCGATCCGCCGGTTGCGGTGGCCGGTCCGCCCGGCCGGTGACGCAGACAACGCGGGCCGGGGGCAGACGCGTGTGGTCCGGTCTGACACTCTGGGATTGTGAATCCGTCAACTGCGCAGGCACGAGTGGTCGTCGACGAGCTCGTGCGCGGCGGCGTCCGCGAGGTCGTGCTCTGCCCCGGATCGCGCAACGCCCCACTGGCCTTCGCGCTGCAGGCGGCGGACGTGGCCGGACAGTTGCGACTGCACATGCGCATCGACGAGCGCACCGCGGGCTTCCTCGCGGTCGGGCTCGCGGTGTCGTCCGGGCGGCCGGTGCCGGTCGTGATGACCTCGGGCACCGCCGTCGCCAATCTGGGCCCCGCCGTGCTGGAGGCCAACTACGCCCGGGTGCCGCTGATCGTGGTCAGCGCGAACCGGCCGTACGAGATGCTCGGCACCGGCGCCAACCAGACGGTCGAGCAGCTCGGCCTGTTCGGCAGCCAGGTGCGGGCCACCATCAGCCTCGGGCTCGCCGAAGCGGAGGCGGGGGAGTCGGCCTATCCGCGCCAGAACAGCGTCTGGCGCTCCTCGGTGTGCCGGGTGCTCGCCGCAGCGCGCGGCACCAGGTCGGGCAATGCCGGTCCGGTGCAGTTCGACATCCCGCTGCGCGAGCCGCTGGTGCCCGAGCTCTCCGACGATCCGCTGCCCACCGGCCGCGACGGCGAACAGCCCTGGACCGCCACCCAGTACGCCACCCTCGACGTGCCGCTCGACATCGACCTGACGCCCGACACCGTCGTCATCTCCGGCCACGGCGCGCGCCTGCTGCCCGAACTCGCCGAGCTGCCGACCGTGGCCGAGCCGACGGCGCCGATGCACGGTCCCGCCCTGCATCCGCTCGCGTTGCCGCTGCTGAAGCCGACGCAGGCGATCATCACCGGCCGCCCGACCCTGCACCGGCAGGTCTCGCGGGTGCTCGCCGACCCGAATGTCACCGTCTTCGCGCTCACCACCGGCCCGCGCTGGCCCGATGTCTCCGGCAATGTCGTCGGCACCGGTACCCGCGCGGTCACCACCGGCGCGCCGCGACCGGAGTGGCTGGCGCGCTGCGCCGATCTGAACCGGCAGGCGGAATCGGTGGTGCGCGCCGAGCTGGCCACCCACCCGAAGGCCACCGGCCTGCACGTCGCTGCCGTCGTCATGGACGCGCTGCGCGAGGGTGATCAGCTGCTGCTCGGCGCGTCCAACCCGGTCCGCGACGCGGCGCTGGTCTCGCATCCGCGCCCCGGCGTCCGGGTGCTGTCCAACCGCGGCGTCGCCGGCATCGACGGCACCGTCTCCGGCGCGGTCGGCGCCGCACTGGCCCATCCCGGCCGCACCGTCGCGCTGATGGGCGACCTGACCTTCCTGCACGACGCGTCCGGCCTGCTGATCGGCCGTGGCGAGCCGCGACCCGACAACCTCACCATCGTCGTCGCCAACGACGACGGCGGCGGCATCTTCGAGCTGCTCGAACAGGGTGATCCGCAGTACGCGGGCGTGTTCGAGCGGGTCTTCGGCACCCCGCACGGCATGGACCTGGCCGCCCTGTGCGCGGCCTACCGCATCCCGCACCGCCAGGTCGACCCGGCGGAGCTGGCTGTGGAGCTGGCGGGCGACGCGCACGGACTGCGCGTGCTCGAGGTCGCGACGGAGCGCTCCAGCCTGCGGGAACTGCACGCCACCGTGCGCGCCAAGATCGCGGGCTAGGCGGGGCCGGTCACGGCTCCTCGACGAATTCGTCCTCGTAGGGGACCGGGATCGTCTGCTCGATCACATCGGCGGCGTTCGCGGTGTCGGCGTCGCGGTCGATGGTGGCCGCCATCTCGTCGGAGTACCGAGCGGCATCGGAGAACGCCGGGTCGTCGGGATCGTCGGCGGCGAAGGCCGATTGTTCCTGTTCGATCCGGTCGGCCTCGGGGACTTCGTCGAGCGGCCGGGCGGTGTCGTAGTCGATCATCGGTGCTCCTCGGTTGTCGCCTCGCACGGTGTCGCTGATCGTTCCGCCATCCAGCGTGCGCCGATCGGCAGCGCTCGGCAACCCGCGCGCCGATGAGATCGCGCGGCTCGCGTCGTCTGCATTGGTGAACGAGTCCGTCCTCGCCCAGGAGCGTCCATGGAACCGCAATTCGACTTCGCCCTCGCCGCCCGCACCCTCGCCGACGTCGTCGCCGGGATCCCCGACGACCGGCTCGACGCCCTGACGCCGTGTGAGGACACCACCGTGCGCCAGGTGCTCGCCCACGTCGTCGGGCTGACCGAGGCCTTCCGGCAGGCCGCCACCAAGGAGTCCGTCGGCCGTTCGGAACCGCCGAGCCTGGACAGCCCGCTGGCCGCCGACTGGCGCACCCTGATCCCCGCCCAGCTCGCCGCGCTCACCGCGGCCTGGCGGGTCCCCGCGGCCTGGGACGGCGACGCCGAGGCCGGTGGCATCGTGCTGCCCGCGCCGATCATGGCCACCGTCGCGCTCGACGAGGTCACCGTGCACGCCTGGGATCTCGCGGTCGCCACGGGCCAGTCCGTCACGGTCGACCCGGACCACCTGGCGATCCTGCTCGACTTCCTGCGCGACACCGACCCGGACGGCACCCCCGGGCTGTTCGGTCCGGTCGTCGCCGTGCCCGACGCGGCACCCGCGTTCGATCGTCTGCTCGGACTGACCGGACGTGATCCGGGCTGGCATCCTGCTCCGATCGCAGCGGACCGGCGGGTTTGATACGGTCGCAGCACGTTTGACGGTAAACCTGGGGGGTTTCGTTGTGCTGCAACTCGTTCTGATCCTGATGGCCCTGGCCGGGCTGTTCTCCTGGATGGCCTTCACCAACGGCAGCGTGGTCGTCGCCGTGATCTTCGCGCTGCTGGCGCTGGCGCCGCTGATCGCGATCGTGGTCGCCATGGTGCGCAAGCGAACCGGGGCCACCGGTCCGCTGTTCGGCAAGCAGTCCAGGGTGGTGGGGGTGATCGCGCTGGTGACCGTCATCGGGGCGGTCGGCTACGCGGTGTACTGGACTTTCTGGACGCCGAAGGAGTACGAGGGCCAGCTGGCGAACGTGCGCGACATGGAGTCGGCCTGCCACGACATGGGCGGCAAGTTCTTCCCGTCCGCGGCCGAATTCGGCGGGCCCGCACCGCATCCGGTGGTCGCGTTCGTCGACGAGCAGGTGGGCGGGGTCTCGGAGGCCGAGATCGGCGGTTCCGACGCGCCGCGCGAGTGGGGCGGCCGCGGGCTGCAACCCGCCGACGTGCAGCTCATCGCCTGCCTCGACGAGGCCGAGGACGGCAAGTTCCTCACCGACTGCAAGTTCACCAGCAGCACGCTGCCGCTCTATCAGGGCCGCTACGACGTGACCATCCGCGAGGCGCGGACCGGCCGCGAGGTCGGGACCGTCGAGCTGGCGGGCAAGTCGACGCCCGACTGCCCGTTCTCGGCGCTCACCAAGGGCGACAACCCGAAGATCCACACCGAGCCCGATCTCGCCGAATACCAGCGCGCGCTGGCCGAATTCGTCTCGAAGTAGGCCGGTTCAGCGGACGAAGGCGCCGCCGATCGTGGCGAGGGTGGCCGCCCGCGCCGACTGGTCGGCGGCGCTGTCGTCGATGGGGTCACCGCTGGCGAGCAGCCGGTAGTACAGCGGCGCCGACACCGCCGACAGGACCGCGCGCGCGTCGGTGCCCGCGGGCGCCTCGCCGCGCGCCACGGCGTCCTCGACGCAGGGCGCCCACTCGGTGAGCCGGGTGTCGTAGAAGGTGTGCAGCGCCGTGGCGGTGACCTCGTCGCCGGTGGCCGCGGCGATGACGGCGCGGAACAGATTGCCCTGGCGCGGGTCGGCGAGCGTCTTCGCCACCAGCCGGGCATTGGCGGTCAGATCGTCGAGCAGGGCGCCGGTGTCGGCGCGCGGCAGCGACTGCTCGGCCATGTCCACGAGCAGATCGGCGACCAGGCCCGCCGGTGTGCGCCAGCGCCGGTAGACCGTCGTCTTGCCGACGCCCGCCGTCGCGGCGACCTCCGCCAGATCGAGGCTGACGAAGCCCCGGTCGGCGATCAGATCGCCCGCCACCTGCAAGACCGATTCGCGGACTCGGGCGGTGCGTCCACCTGGGCGAACGGACCCAGGCCAGGCGATGTCGTGATCCATAACGGAACTCCAGTTTCATTTAGCGCGCAACGGGTGTACTGTCCGAAGTGTTAACGGAACTATAGACCCTTTAGGAGTTCTCATGGAGTACCGGCGGCTCGGCGCATCGGGTCTGCACGTTCCCGCGCTCGGTTTCGGCGCGGGCACGTTCGGCGGACGGGGCGCGCTGTTCAGTGCCTGGGGTGATACCGACGCGGCGCAGGCCAGGCGCCTGGTCGACATCAGCCTGGAGGCGGGCGTCACCCTGTTCGACACGGCGGACGTGTATTCCGACGGTGCCTCGGAGGAGGTGCTCGGCGCGGCGATCAAGGGCAGGCGCGAGCAGGTGCTGCTGTCGACCAAGTCCGCGCTGCCGACCGGGCCGGGCGCCCACGAGGCCGGTGCGGGCCGGGCCCGGCTGATCCGCGCCGTCGATGCCTCGCTGCGCCGGCTCGGCACCGACTACCTCGACCTGTTCCAGCTGCACGCCTTCGACGCGGGCACCCCGCTCGCGGAAACCCTCACGGCCCTCGACGATCTCGTGCGCGCGGGCAAGATCCGCTACGTCGGCGTCTCCAACTTCGCCGGCTGGGAGCTGATGAAGACGCTGTCCACCGCCGAGGCGCTCGGCCTGGAAAAGCCGGTCGCGCACCAGGTGTACTACTCACTGGTCGGCCGCGACTACGAGTGGGAGCTCATGCCGCTAGCCGCCGATCAGGGCGTGGGCGCGATCGTCTGGAGTCCACTGGGCTGGGGCAGGCTCACCGGCAAGGTCCGTCGTGGCCAGCCGCTACCGGCGGGCAGCAGGCTGCACGAGACCGCGCAGGCGGGTCCGCCGGTGGACGACGAACACCTCTACGACATCGTCGACGTCCTCGATCGGATCGCCGCCGAGACCGGCCGCAGCGTCCCGCAGATCGCCCTCAACTGGCTGCTCACCCGCCCCACCGTCGCCAGCGTGCTGATCGGCGCCCGCAACGAGGAACAGCTGCGCCAGAACCTCGGCGCGGTGGGCTGGGAGCTGGAACCGGAGCATCGGGCCGCCCTCGACGCCGCGAGCGCGACCACGCCGCCGTACCCGTACTACCCGTACCACCGGCTGCCCGACTTCACCCGGCTGAATCCGCCGACCGTCCGGGCGGCGTGATCAGTACACGTCGCGGACGTAGCGTTTCTCGGCGACCAGCTGCTTCTTGAAGGCCAGGGCACCGGCCTCGTCCAGCTTCCCGTGGATCTGGGCGATGCGCAGCAGGGTGTCGTCGACGTCCTTGGCCATCCGGGCCGCGTCGCCGCAGACGTAGAAGTGGCCGCCGTCGCGCAGCCACGACCACAGCTCGGCGCCGTGCTCGATCATCCGGTGCTGGACGTAGACCCGCTCGCGCTGATCGCGGGAGAAGGCCAGGTCCAGCCGGGTGAGGAAGCCGGAGCGGAACATGTCCTCCAGCTCGGCTCGATAGTAGAAGTTCTGGGCGGCGTGCTGGTCGCCGAAGAACAGCCAATTGCGCCCGGTCGCGCCCATGGCCCGGCGTTCGTGCAGGAATCCACGGAAGGGGGCGATACCGGTGCCCGGACCCACCATGATCATCGGCGCGTTCGGGTCCAGCGGCGGACGGAAGTGCGGCGCGCGCTGCAGGAAGATCGGCACCTCGGCGCCGGCCCGGTCGGCGAGGAAGGTCGAGCACACGCCGCCACGCCGGGCGGAGTTGCCCGCCGGCTCGCCGTAGCGGACGACGCCGACGGTCAGCTGCACTTCGTCGGGGGTGGTCAGCGGGCTGGAGGAGATCGAATACTGTCGCGGCTGCAGCTTTTTCATGGTGCCGAGCCAGTCGACCAGATCGGTGCGCACCGGGAAGTCGCGCAGCACGTCGGCGGCTTGCCGGTCCCACAGGTAGTTGGCCAGTTCGTTGCGGTTGTCGCGCCGCAGCAGCTTGGCCAGCTGCGGGTGCGGATTGCGTTCGGCGATGAAGCCGAGCAGGTCCTGGCTCACCTTGGTGATGTCGTAGTGGGTGCGCAGTGCCTCGGCGAGGGTGAGCTCGCGGTCGTCGAGCTCGATCACGCGGCGGCCGTCCAGGCCGGTCGCGGTGAGCCACTCCTCGACGAGCTCCGGGCCGTTGGCGGGCAGGACGCCCAGCGAATCGCCGACCTCGTAGCTGGCGTCGAGGTCGTGCAGGTCGAAACCGAAGCGGCGCACCTCCTTCGGCGAACCTGGCGCGCTGAGGATCTCGTTGCGCATCAGCATCGCGCGGACCGGGGACTGGCGGGTGAAGGGCGCGGGCGCGGTGCGCTTGACCCGGGTGGGCGCCGGCGCGAGCGGGCGATCGAGCACGATCGCGCCGCCGCGACCGGTCGGCTGCGGCAGCGACGAGCCGGAAACCTGGTGCGGCTCCGGGGCATCGATGCCCGGCCCCTCGGGCGGGGTGTCGTCGCCGGGCGTCGACCCGCCGAGTGCGGCGAGGACGTCGTCGAGCCACTGCTCGGCGGCATCGGCGAAGTCGGGTTCGCTGTCGACGCGGGGCGCCAGCGGCTTGGCGCCGCGCGCGGCGAAGAGCCGGTCGAGTTTGCGGCCGTGGCCGCAGAAGTCGTCGTAGGAGGAGTCACCGAGGGCGAAGACCGCGTAGCGGACGTCGTTGAGCCGGACGATGCTGTCCTCGAGCCTGCTCCAGAAGTCGGCGCCGTTGTCGGGCGGGCCGCCGTCACCGAAGGTGCTGGTGACGATGAGGATGTCGCCGGTGAGTGCCGACAGCTCACAGGAATCCATGTCGAGCAGCGACGGCAGGAATCCGGCGTCGGACAGGCGCGCGGCGACGGTGGCCGCGAGTTCCTCGGCATTGCCGGTCTGCGATGCCCACAGGACCGTCACCGGGGCGGCCGCCGGAGCATCGGCGGCCGGAGCGTCGGCGCTGGCGCCGGAGGTGCGGGAGTACATCCCGGCCAGCAGCCCGTCGACCCAGAGACGGGACTGGGCCGAGAGCGGCGCGCTCGCAGGCAGCACCGGCTGCCCGGACACCGGCAGCGACTGCAACGCGGCGAGGTATCCGCCGAGGTAGATGCGTTCGGTCTCGCTGAGTGTCGGCGAGGCGCCCGCGTCGAGGCCGAGGATCCCGGCCAGCGGATGCGTACTCGGCGGGGCGGACAGCTGGGTGGGCTGGGCCGGTGCCTGCTCGGGGGCGGCGGCGGGCCCGACCCGGCGCAGCGCCACCGCGCACGCCTTGAACTCCGGTTGTAGCGAGGCGGGGTCCACCGCGTCGTTGGTGACGGCGTTGATCGTCAGGTATTCGCCCTGTTCGTCGTTCCAGTGGAAAGGAGCGAAGCAATCGCCGGGCCGGACCCGATCGCTGATCTGCACCGGCAGCACGGCACGGCCACGGCGCGAGGCGATTTCGAGCTGGTCGCCGGGCCGCAGATCCAGATTTCGCGCGTCCTCGGGATGCACTTCGACGAAGGGAGCGCCGTTGAGCTTGGTCAGCTTGGCGACCTTGCCGGTCTTGGTCATCGTGTGCCACTGATGCTGCAACCGGCCGGTGTTCAGCAGGAACGGGTAGTCGTCGTCGGGCAGTTCGGCGGCGGGCAGGTGCGGGCGGGGGAAGAACACCGCGCGCCTGCTCGGGGTCGCGAACGCCAGTCGCGGTGTGGTGCCGTCGGATTCGACGTGCAGCGGCTGGTGGACGCCGTCGTTGAGATAGCGGATCGGGTTGCGCGGTGCGGCGCTGTCGTTGCACGGCCACTGCATCGGGCCTTCGCGCAACCGCTCGTAGCTCATGCCGCTCAGGTCGTAGCCCGTGGCCGGATTGGTGAACCGCTGGATCTCGGCGAAAACCTCGGCGCTCGAGGCGAAGTCGAATCCGGGGAAGCCCATGGCCGTGGCGACCTGCGCGATCAGCAGCCAGTCCGGTCGCGCGTCGCCGATCGGATCGACGGACTGCTGGAGCAGGGTGACATTGCGCTCGGAGTTCACCATCACCGCGTCGGCCTCGGCCCACAGCGTGGCGGGCAGCAGCAGATCGGCGTAGGCGTTGGTGGCGGTCTCGGTGTAGGCGTCCTGCACCACGACCAGCTCGGCCGCCTCCAGCCCCGCGATCACCGTCTTGCGATTGGCCACGGTGGCGACGGGATTGGTGCAGATGATCCACGCGGCCTTGATCTCGCCGTCGGCCAGGCCGCGGAACATGTCGATGGTGCCGGGGCCCGCCTCGGTGCGCAGGGTGTCGGCGGGCAGATCCCACGCGGTCTCGACGAAGGTCCGGTCGGCGGGGGAGAGCAGGCTGCGCTGGCCGGGCAGACCGGGGCCCATGTAGCCCATCTCGCGTCCGCCCATGGCATTGGGCTGACCCGTGAGCGAGAACGGGCCGCTGCCGGGGCGGCAGATCGCGCCGGTCGCCAGGTGCAGGTTCACCAGGGCGTTGGTGTTCCAGGTGCCGTGGGTCGACTGGTTGAGTCCCATCGTCCACAGCGACATCCACTCGCCCGCCTCGGCGATCATCGTCGCCGCGGTCCGGATGTCGGCCTCGGCCAGGCCGGTGAGCTCGGCGACCCGGGCGGGCGGGTAGTCGGCGAGGAACTCCGGCATCGCGTCCCAGCCCTCGGTGTGCTCGGCGATGAACGCGGTGTCGATCGCGCCGTCGGCGACGAGCAGGTGCAGCAGGCCGTTGAGCAGCGCGAGGTCGGTACCGGGCGCGATCTGCAGGAACAGGTCGGCGCGGGCAGCGGTGTCGGTGCGGCGCGGGTCGACCACGATCAGCTTGGCGCCGGCCTTGAGCCGGTCGGCCATCCGCAGGTAGAGGATCGGGTGGCAGTCGGCCATGTTCGCGCCGGAGACGAGGAACAGGTCGGCGTGCTCGAAGTCGTCGTAGGAGCCGGGCGGGCCGTCGGCACCGAGCGACTGCTTGTAGCCGGTGCCCGCGCTGGCCATGCACAGCCGGGAGTTGGCCTCGATGTGCTTGGTGCGCAGGTAGCCCTTGGCCAGCTTGGTCGCCAGGTATTGGGCCTCGAGCGACATCTGCCCGGAGACGTAGAGGGCGATCGCGTCGGGCCCGTGCTCGTCGAGGATGGCGCGCAGCCGGGTGGCGGTCTCGTGGACGGCCTCGTCGACCGGCAGCGGGACGGGGACCTGGCCGCGCTCGGGGCGGTGGTAGGCGGTGTCCATCCGGCCGGGGGCGGCCATCATCTCGGCGTGCGTCGCGCCCTTGGTGCACAGCCTGCCCGCGTTCGCCGGATGCAGCTTGTCGCCGCTGACCTTGGCGATCAACCGCGCGCCCGACTGATCAGTCTTGGTCTGGACGGTGATGCCGCAGCCGACGCCGCAGTACGAGCACTGTGAACGCACAGTGTCCGTGTCGCGGATGTCAGCTTCCCCTGTCATGCCTTCGATCATCCGCACCTGTCGTTGCGCTCGATTTACCGAACGTTATGTCCAGGTGACAATCGACCTCACACGTCAAAATTTCGGTCGTGAGGTCCGGCCGCGAATATCGGGCCTGATCAGGGCGCATTCCGGTGCACCGCCGAGCGTCGCGGGCCGCCCCGGGGTGACGGGACTCACCCCGGGATCGGGGCGGTTCAGCCCAGTTTGTAGCCGCGGTGCAGCGCCACCACACCGCCGGTGAGGTCGCGCCACTGCACCGAATCCCACCCGGCGTCGGCGATGCGCCGGGCCAGCCTGCGCTGGTTCGGCCACGCGCGGATGGACTCGGCCAGGTAGACGTAGGCGTCGGGGTTGGAGCTGACCGCCCGCGCCACCCGCGGCAGCGCCTTCATCAGGTACTCCATGTAGACGGTGCGGAACGGCCCGAACACCGGCGTGGAGAACTCGCACACCACCACCCGGCCGCCCGGCTTGGTCACCCGCAGCATCTCGCGCAGCGCGAGGTCGATATCGGCGACATTGCGCAGGCCGAAGGAGATGGTCACCGCGTCGAAGGAGTCGTCGGCGAAGGGCAGGGCCATCGCGTCACCGGCGACCATCGGCACCTGGCGGAACCGGCCGGCGGCCAGCATGCCCTGGGAGAAGTCGGTGGCCACGCACCAGGCGCCCGACTTGCCGAGTTCGACGGTCGAGACGCCGGTGCCCGCGGCGAGGTCGAGAACCCGCTCACCCGGCCGCAATCCGAGCGCGCGCCGCGTCGCCCACCGCCAGTATCGATCCTGGCCCGCGGAGATGACCGTGTTGGTGAGGTCGTAGCGCTTGGCCACACCGTCGAACATCGACGCGACCTCGTGGGGTTGCTTGTCCAGCGATGCCCGAATCGGTTCCCGCTGCTCTGTTGTCGCCACGATTCGAGCTTATCCGGCGCGCGTCCCGGCGCTCTACGCCGAGCGCGGCAATCGGTCCCGCATGCCGGTCACCTCGGCATAGTGGGTCATCAGTTCGGTGCAGATCGCGGGCCAGGTGCGGTGCAGCACCGACTTGCGGGCCGCCGTCGCGAACCGGGCGCGCTGGCCCTGGTCGCGCAGGGCCGACACCGCGCTGGGCAGCAGTTCGGCGAAGCGGTCGACCGGCAGCAGATAGCCGTTGCGGCAGTGCGCGATCAGATCGCGCGGCCCGCCCGCGTCCGGGCCGATCACGGGCACACCGGAGGACAGCGCCTCCTGCACGCCCTGGCAGAACGTCTCGTGCTCGCCCGGATGCACCATCACGTCCAGGCTCGCGTAATGCGTGGCCAGTTCGCTGCCACCGAGCTCGCCGGTGAACACCGCGCCGGGCATCAGCCTGCTCAGCCGCGCCCGTTCCGGGCCGTCACCCACCACGACCAGCTGGATCGACGGATCGCCCGCCAGCGCCGCGAGCCGGTCGACGTGCTTCTCCGGGGCGAGCCTGCCCACGAAGCCGACCACCAGCCGGTCCTCGCCGCCCAGCCAGCTCGCCCGCAGGTCGGCGCTGCGCGCGGCGGGATTGAACCGATCGATGTCGACGCCGCGTCCCCACCGGTGCACCCGGGGGATGCCGTGCTCGGCGAGGTCCTGGGCGGCCGCCGAGGACGGCGCCAGCGTGCGGGTGGCGCCCTCGTGGATCCGGCGCGTCCACGCCCAGGCGGCGCGGGCGGCCAGGCCGAGGCCGTAACTCTTGGCGAAACCGGCGACATCGGTCTGATACACCGCGATCGAGGGCAGATCGAGCCGGGTCGCCGCGGCCAGCCCGCCTGCGCCGAGCAGGAACGGCGAGGCCAGATGCACCACATCGGGATCGAAGGCGGCGATCGCGGCGGTGATCCCGGGCTGCGGCAGCCCCACCGGCAGCGAGCTGACCTTCGGCACCATCATCGCGGGCACGCGGTGCACCGGGAAGCGGCCGTGGAAGCGGGGTGCGGGTGGCGCGCCGCGCAGGGTGTCGGGTGCCACGATCATCGCGTCGTGTCCGTGCTGGTCCAGGTGGTCCAACACCCGCAACACGGAGTTGACGACGCCGTTCATGTTCGGCAGGAAGGACTCCGCCACGATGGCTACGCGCACCACCTCAGGGTGACCGCCACACCGCGCGACACCCCCACACCGACGTGAAGCCGGGACGAACAGCAGGCGAAGTTACGCCTCGCGCTGCTTGCGCCGGAGGAGCCACAGCACCGGCAGCGCCAGCGCCCAGACCACCACGATCACCGACGCCGCGGGGATGATCGCCACCCTGGCGTCGCGCCCGGCGACCCGGACCAGATCGGGGTCGCGGGTGCTGTACTCGACATTGATCCGCTGCCCGGCCGTCAGATTGGTCGGATACAGGATGCCGACCTTCGGATTGTGCGTGACGCTGTCGGGCGTCACGTACATGACCGCCGACCGCAGTCTGCCCGCCGAGAGCACCTCACCGGAGGTGGTGCCGCGATGATGCTCGATCTCGAAGTCGTTGCGCCAGGCCGCGAGAACCAGCAGCACCATCAGCACGCTGATCACGGTGGCCACGCCCAGCACCGACGTCCGCGCCCGTCGCAGGCGCTTGGTCCGCCGCTCCGACAGGCTCACATCCGACACCCGGCACACAGTACCGTTGCCGCCATGTCCCGAAAATTCAGCTTCACCGTGCCCTACGCAGTCCCGGTCGAAGATCTCCACCGGGCACTCGTCGACGATGCGGTCTGGCAGGAGCGATTCGCTGCCGCCGAGACCGCGACCCTCGAACTCTCCCATCCCGACGGGCCGGGTTCGATTCGCCTCCATATGACTGAAACGCCCGGCCGGGACAAGGTCCCCGGCCTGGTCCGCAAGGTGCTCAAGAGCGATCTGGTGCTGTCCAGGACCGACAACTGGCAGCCGCTGCAGGGCGAGATCGCCAAGGGCAGCTTCACCGGCAAGACCGGCGGCATCAATACCGAGATGTCGGGCACCTACGAACTGCGTCCCACCGCCGAGGGCAGTGAGATCGAGGTCGTCGGCACCGTCACCGTGAAGGTGCCGCTGGTCGGCGGCGCGATCGAGCCGCTGGCCGAGCAGTTGCACCAGCGCGTCCTCAACAGTGAACGCAAGTTCATCGAGAACCGCTTCGCCACCAAATAGATCGTCGGAAGGTGCCGCCCGCCGGGCCGGGCGGCACCGCGCTCACGCGCTCGGTTCGACCAGGACCAGCCAGTTGCCCGAGTTGTCGCGGATGATGGCCTCGGTGCCGTACGGCCGCGCGGCGGGCGGCTGGATGAACTCGACGCCCTTGGCGGTGAGCTCGGTGAAGGTCTTCTGACAGTCCGCGGTGCGCAGCCCGAGCGCGCCGTGCGTGCCGTCGGCGAGGGCCCGCCGGATCGCCTCGGCCAGGTCGTCGGTCAGCGGCGGCCCTGGCACCATCAGCGTGACCTCGAGTTCGGTGTGCTCCGGATGGGCGACGGTCACCCAGCGGAAGCCGTTGTCGCCCATGCTCACATCCGCCGTCTCGACGAATCCGAGCTTGTCGACGTACCACTGCTTGGCGGCGTCCTGATCGGTCACATACACGGTGACCAGGGAAACGTTCGTGATCGTTGTCATGACCCGAGGCTAGGACGGGCCGGTGCCGCCGGGCTTCTCCGAAATTGCGGTGTCGGGCCGGACCCGGTCGGAGAGCCCGTGCATGAAGACGTAGCAGCCCGGAATGTGCGGCGCGCCGTCGGCGAACCTGGCCTGATACTCACTCGGCGTGACCCCGACCAGCTGACGGAACCTGCTGCTGAACGAGCCGAGACTCGAGTACCCGACCAGCATGCACACCTCGGTGACGGTCAGGTTGGTCGCCCGCAGCAGATCCTGGGCCCGCTCGATCCGCCGTTCGGCCAGATAGGCGCCCGGCGTGCGCCCGTACACGGCCGTGAACGCGCGCAGGAAGTGGTACTTGGAGACCCCGGCGGCGCGGGCGAGGTCGTCCAGATCGAGCGGGTCGGCGTAGCGCTGATCGATCAGATCGCGGGCCCTGCGCAGATGCGGCAGCAGGGCCAGGACCGGTCGACGCGCCGTCCCGCTCACGGCGTTGTCAGCTGAACGGTGGCAGTTCGTCGGCGCGCAGCGAGGCCAGGCCCGCGGCTCGCCAGGCGCGCGCGGTGAGGTCGACGTCCTCGTCGGTCACCAGATTGCCCATCACCCGAACCGCCGTGCGCTGCAGGTACTTCGAGCGCATCACCGGCGGGCCGCCGAGCGGGACCATCTTCGGGTGCGTGGCCAGCCCGGCCAGCCTGCGCGCCACCGAGAAGGTCCGGCCGTAGCGCTCGCGCAGCAGACGCGGCCAGACCCGGCTCAGATCGGGCTCGTCGAGCAGCCCGGCCAGCAGGTGCCCGCCTTCGAGGCCGTAGTCGATGCCCTCGCCGTTGAGCGGGTTCACACAGCCCGCGGCATCGCCGACCAGGACCCAGTTCACCCCGGCCACCGTCGAGACCGCTCCGCCCATCGGCAGCAGCGCCGACGCGACCGCGCGCAGCTCGCCCTCGAGCTCCCACTCCTCCCGGCGCAGCCGGGTGTAGTGCTCGATCAGCGGCTTGAGCGCGATGTGCGAGGGCCGCTGCTCGGTGGCCAGCGAGCCGACGCCGATATTCACCTCGCCGTTGCCCAGCGGGAAGATCCAGCCGTAGCCGGGGACCAGCTCGTCGGCGGCATTGCGCAGTTCCAGGTGCGAGGAGATCCACTGATCGTCGCTGCGCCCCGACTTGATGTAGGCGCGCGCGGCGGTGCCGTAGGCGAAGCGCCGATGCCAGGTGCGGCCCAGCTGTTTTCCGATGGGGGAGCGCACTCCGTCGGCCACCACCAGCACCCGGCAGTGCACGGTGTGGGTGGTCTCGCCGATCCGCACGGTCACCCCGCCGACCCGCTCGCCCTCGCGCAGCACCTCGGTGACCTTGGCGCCGTCGACCATCCGCGCACCCGATTTGATCGCGGTCTCGCGCAGTTTGTCGTCGAGTTCGGTTCGGGGAACGGCACTCCCGTAGGTCGGGAACGACCCGCCCGGCCAGGGCAGCAGCGCCTCCCGGCCGAAGCCGGCCATCCGCAGCCCGTGGTTCACCGTGTGCGCGCGCAGCCACTCGCCCAGACCCAGGTGCTCCAGCTCGGCGGTCGCCCGCGGTGTCAAGCCGTCACCACAGGTCTTGTCCCGGGGGAAGACCGCGGAATCGAGCAGCAGGACATCGCGTCCGGCCCGCGCGGCCCAGGCCGCCGACGCCGATCCCGCTGGTCCGGCCCCGACCACCAGCACCTCGACGTGGGCGGGCAGCGGCGCGTGGTCGGCGGGGGTGAGATCCGGTGAACCCATGGCTCAATACTGGCACCCCCGGCCGCTGTGCGAGAGTGTCGGGTACACCGGGAATAGTCACTGTGTGACCGTGTTCATCGGCCCTGGCGCCGGAACACGCTAGGTTGCTACCCGTCGGGGTCGGACGCATCGCTGGGAGAAGATAATGAGCACATCGGCTGTGAGCGACGAGAGCACCGTGGTTGCCGGGGTCGATCTCGTCGATCCCGAACTCGCCGCCACCGTGCGCGACGGGCTGGCCGCGGTCGAGAAACTGCTCGTCGACGAACTCTCCGACGGTGCGGAATTCCTGCAGGAAGCGGCGCTGCATCTCGCGCGCGCGGGCGGCAAGCGCTTCCGGCCGCTGTTCACCGTGCTCACCGGTCAGCTCGGTCCCAATCCCACCGATCCGGCCCTGGTCACCGCGGGCACGGTGGTGGAGCTGGTGCACCTGGCCACGCTCTACCACGACGACGTGATGGACGAGGCGCCCCAGCGGCGTGGCGCGGTCAGCGTCAACGCGCGGTGGGGCAACAACATCGCGATCCTGGCGGGCGACTACCTGTTCGCCCACGCCTCCCGCCTCACCTCGACGCTCGGCCCCGACGCGGTCCGGATCATCGCCGAGACCTTCGCCGAGCTGGTCACCGGCCAGATGCGGGAAACCATGGGTGCCAAGCAGACCCAGGACCCGGTCGAGCACTACCTGCGCGTGGTCTGGGAGAAGACCGGCTCGCTCATCGCCGCCGCGGGCCGCTTCGGTGGCACCTTCTCCGGCGCGGGCCCCGAGCACGTCGAGCGGCTGGCCCGCCTCGGTGACGCCGTCGGCACCGCCTTCCAGATCTCCGACGACATCATCGACATCTCGTCCTCGGCCGAGCAGTCCGGCAAGACCCCCGGCACCGACCTGCGCGAGGGCGTGCACACCCTGCCCGTCCTCTACGCCCTGCGCGAGTCCGGCGCCGACAGCGACCGCCTGCGCACGCTGCTCGACCACCCGCTGGACACCGACGCCGAGGTCGAGGAGGCGCTGGAATTGCTGCGCCGCTCACCCGGCATGGCCAAGGCCAAGGCCAAGCTCCAGGAATACGCCGACCTCGCCGACGCCGAACTGGCCGCCCTCCCGGCCGGCCCGGCCAACGAGGCCCTCACCCGCCTTGTCCGCTACACCATCGAACGGGTCGGCTGACCAGGAACTATCCCGGCCGCAGACACGTTCTCCGATCATGCCCAATGGGATCAGAACTTTCGGTTTGATGGTCGGGCTGTCGGCGCTCATCGTCGCCATCGGGGCGATGTTCCGCAGCCCGACGATCCTGATCATCTCGATCGTGCTGGCCGTCGGCATGAACGCCTACGCCTACTTCAACAGCGACAAACTGGCGCTCAAGGCGATGCACGCGCAACCGGTCAGCGAACTGGAAGCGCCGGTCATGTACCGGATCGTGCGCGAGCTGGCGACCACGGCCCGGCAGCCGATGCCGCGGCTCTACATCAGCCCGACCAACGCCCCCAACGCGTTCGCGACCGGGCGCAATCCCCGCCATGCCGCGGTGTGCTGTACCAGCGGCATCCTGCAGCTGCTCGACGAGCGGGAGCTGCGCGCGGTGCTCGGGCACGAGCTCTCGCACGTCTACAACCGCGACATCCTGATCTCGTCGGTGGCGGGCGCGATGGCCTCGATCATCACCGGTCTGGCCAATATGGCCTTCTTCGCGAGTTCGTTCGGCAGCCGGGACGGACAGGGCCCGAACATCATCGCCGTGCTGCTGGTCTCGCTGCTCGGCCCGATCGCGGCGGGCCTGATCAAGATGGCCGTGTCCCGCTCCCGCGAGTACCAGGCCGATCAGTCCGGCGCCGAACTCACCGGTGACCCGCTGGCGCTGGCCTCGGCCCTGCGCAAGATCGAACGCGGCGTCCAGGTGGCCCCGCTGCCGCCGGACCCCAAACTCACCAGCGAATCGCACCTGATGATCGCCAACCCGTTCCGCGCCGGCGACCGCATCGCCCGCTGGTACTCGACGCACCCGCCCATGGCGGAGCGGATCAAGCGACTGGAAGAGATGGCGGGCGGCACCCACCGGCACTGAGCGCCGCCGTGCCGCCGACTATCGGTAGTTCACGAACTGCAGGGCGATGCCGAAGTCCTCGCCCTTGAGCAGCGAGATCACGGCCTGCAGGTCGTCGCGCTTCTTGCTGCTGACCCGCAGCTCCTCGCCCTGGATCTGCGCCTTCACGCCCTTGGGACCCTCGTCGCGGATCTTCTTGGAGATCTTCTTCGCCTTCTCGGTGTCGATGCCCTGCACCAGCGTGCCGGTGATCTTGAACACCTTGCCCGAGGCCTGCGGCTCGCCCGCGTCGAACGCCTTCAGCGAGATGTCGCGGCGGATCAGCTTCTCCTTGAACACCTCGAGCGCGGCCTTGACCCGCTCCTCGGCGTTCGCGGTCAGCACGATGGCTTCCTCGCCCGACCACGCGATCGCCGCATCGGTGCCCTTGAAGTCGTAGCGGGAGTTCAGCTCCTTCTCCGCCTGGTGCAGCGCATTGTCGACCTCCTGACGATCGACCTTGCTCACCACGTCGAATGACGAATCAGCCACACTGCGCTCCTGTCCCTCACGGTCTGCCAACGGGTGGGCCGACAGGTGTGCCGGCCACCGAGACAGTTGTACCCGTATGCCCCCGTCGACCGTGCTCGCAGGGTCGTTGTGCAGGCGGTTTGCATTGTGGGTGTGGGTTCGTTGTAAGCTGCTCAGCGCACCGGAAACGGCGCACAAGGCAGATTGCCCGAGCGGCCAATGGGAGCAGACTGTAAATCTGTCGGTGAAAGCCTACGTAGGTTCGAATCCTACATCTGCCACATCGAACCCCGTCGATCATCAGATCGGCGGGGTTCTTTGGTATGTGCTGGCCCGCCTCTCCGAGATTTTGCGGGTCTTCCGGTAGGTCGACTGTTCGTTCTCGGGCTCGCGTCGTTCTCGCTGGGGGCGAGGTGGTGGGGGAGTTACCCATGTTCGTGCGTGATCAGTGGGTTGCGAGGGGGTAAAAATAGGGTCTCACCTGGCGATTTGGTGCTCTTCGGTGGAAGTGTGTAATCTCTTTCAGGACGCCGGAGCACGGGGTCGCTCGGATCGGTTCGCCGGCCAAGACACCTTGTGCCACGTAGTCATGCCCCCTTAGCTCAGTCGGCAGAGCGTTTCCATGGTAAGGAAAAGGTCAACGGTTCGATTCCGTTAGGGGGCTCGCCGGATTGCCGGTGGTGACCGACATTCCCGCCGGCCCACCGTAACAGGTCCGCCGTGGCGGTGTAGCTCAGTCGGTAGAGCAAACGACTCATAATCGTTGTGTCGCCGGTTCAAGTCCGGCCATCGCTACCAATAACGACTCAGCCCAGACCGGAAAGAAGGCAAATCGTGGCCGCGAAGTCCACCGATGTCCGGCCAAAGATCACCTTGGCCTGCGAAGAGTGCAAGCACCGCAACTACATCACCAAGAAGAACCGGCGCAACGACCCGGACCGCCTCGAGCTGAAGAAGTTCTGCCCGAACTGCGGAACCCACCGGGCGCACCGCGAGTCGCGCTGATTCACCAAGCTTTGCCGAAAGGCCGGACGAGAGTCCGGCCTTTCGTGCGTTTGCGGGGGCGATACAGTACCCGGCCGAGCGGGTGAATACACCCCGCTCGACGTTGTGACCCGGCTACGTGTGAGTAAGGTCCACGGTGTGACAGTGAACACCGGAACCGACGAAGCGGTCACCGCCGCAGCCGCCGCACCGGTCGATCCCGCCGCGCACGCCGCAGCGATGGTCGGCCACCACTACCGCGTCGACGACTACTACGAGGTCGGCCGCGAGAAGGTGCGCGAATACGCCCGTGCCGTCCAGGACTACCACCCGGTGCACTGGGAGGAAGAGGTCGCGCGCGAGCACGGCCACGACGGCCTGCTCGCCCCGCTCACCTTCATCTCGCTGGTCGGCATCCTGGCCCAGCGCAAGCTGTTCGAGCAGATCGTCACGGGCTACGACCTGAGCCAGATCATGCAGACCGACCAGATCCTGGAATTCCACCGCCCCATCCGGGTGGGCGACCAGCTGACCTGTGATGTGTACCTGCATTCCTTCCGGCAGGCCTTCGGCGGCGACATCATCGTGACCAAGAACATCGTCACCGCGCAGGACGACGAGCTGGTGCTCACCACCTACACCACGCTCATCGGCCGCAGCGGCGGTGACATCGATCCCACGATGTCGGACGCGGTGCGCAACATCCTGATGCACGGCCTCGAGGAGCCCGCGCATCACGCGCCCGCCGACCTGCCCACCGAGATCACCCCGGATCCGGTCACCAAGCAGCCGGAGCCGTTCTTCAGTGCCAACGCCCTGTCCTTCGACAGCGTGACGGCCGGCGATGAACTGCCCCCGCGCACCGTCCGGCTCACCCGTGGCGATCTGGTGAACTACGCGGGTGTCTCCGGCGACGCCAACCCGATCCACTGGAGCGACGAGATCGTCAAGCTCGTCGGCCTCGACGACGTGGTCGCGCACGGCATGCTCACGATGGGTCTCGGCGGCGGCTTCGTCACCTCCTGGCTCGGCGATCCCGGCGCGGTCAAGGAGTACAACGTCCGCTTCACGAGCCCGGTCTACGTCGGGTCCGACGCACCGGCCGAGGTCGAGTTCACCGGTAAGGTGAAGTCGGTCGATCCGGAGACCAGGACCGCGGTCGTCGCCATCACGGCGAAGTCAGCGGGCAAGAAGATCTTCGGGCGGGCCACGGCTACCGTTCAGCTGTCCTGACCTGGTCGGCTGTCCCGGATTGGCAAATACCGCACGCGGTAACGTACACTCGGGACTCTGGGGTCACCGGCTGCTGCGCGCTGATCTTCCCGGGGATCTGATCCCCATGGAAGCGGCGCGCATGTTGTGTGGCACCAGAGCTCGATAATCGAATATCGACTGTGGTTGGGCACTACAGCTCAGGCTGGTCCAACCGAAGGGGCGTAGCTCAATTGGCAGAGCAGCGGTCTCCAAAACCGCAGGTTGCAGGTTCAAGTCCTGTCGCCCCTGCCCTGAATGCCAGCGACGAGGAAGGATCGACGTGAGCGACGAGCGGGATACTCGCGCCGAAGACGGCGACGATACCGCCGCTGCCACTCGGCCGAGCGGCAAGCGGACAGCTCGCCGTGCGCGCACGTCGGATGCGCCGGTGGACACCGGTTCGGTGGCCACGCTGGATCGGTCCTCTCGCAAGGCGGACAAGACTGCGGGGAAGTCCACGGGCAACCCGTTCAAGCGGCTGATCAAGTTCCTGCGAGAGGTCATCGCGGAACTGCGTAAGGTGATCTGGCCCAACCGGAAGCAGATGGTC
This sequence comes from Nocardia sp. NPDC058244, assembly GCF_042882065.1. Lineage (NCBI taxonomy): Bacteria > Bacillati > Actinomycetota > Actinomycetes > Mycobacteriales > Nocardiaceae > Nocardia > Nocardia sp. NPDC058244. The sequence goes on from NZ_JBHVWX010000001.1 coordinate 763,577, forward strand.
ACCTACACGACCGTCGTTCTGGTGTTCGTGGTCTTCATGGTCGCGTTCATATTCGGGTTGGATACGGCGTTCATCAAGGGTGTCGACTGGCTGTTCGGCTGATCGCCGACACCGACGCCGGTAGCCGATCCCGGGCCGGAACGGCGGAGTGTGCGCTCCGCGCCCCCGACCCGGCCCAGAGGATGTAGTGACGACACAGGAAGCGAGTGCCCCAGTGAGCACCCCGGAGAACGAAACAAACGACGAGTTCCCGGTCGACGACGCCGTGGCGGAGAACGCCACCGACGAGGTCGAGGCCACCACCGAGCTCGCTGACGCCGACGAGACCGTCGTCGAGGCCGTCGCCACCGAGGAAGACCCCGAAGCCGACCCGGTCGAGTCGATGAAGGCCAAGCTGCGCCGCGTCCCCGGCGACTGGTACGTCGTGCACTCCTACGCCGGCTACGAGAACAAGGTCAAGACCAACCTCGAGACCCGCGTGCAGAACCTCGGCCTCGAGGACTACATCTTCCAGGTCGAGGTGCCGACCGAAGAGGTCACCGAGATCAAGAACGGCCAGCGCAAGCACGTCAACCGCAAGGTGCTGCCGGGCTACATCCTGGTCCGGATGGAACTGAACAACGAGTCGTGGGGCGCGGTCCGCAACACCCCCGGCGTCACCGGTTTCGTCGGTATGACCGGCGGTGGCCCCGGCGCCAAGCCGACCCCGCTGACCATCAACGAGGTCGTGAAGTTCCTGGTCCCGGCCGGTGCGCAGCAGAAGAAGGCGGCCGCCGCGGCGACGACGTCGACCGGTGCCGAGTCCACCGGCGAGGTGTCGGCCAAGCCGATCATCGAGGTCGACTTCGAGGTCGGCGAGTCGGTGACCGTGATGGACGGCCCGTTCGCGACGCTGCCCGCCAGCATCAGCGAGGTCAACGCCGAGCAGCAGAAGCTCAAGGTGCTCGTCTCGATCTTCGGTCGCGAGACCCCGGTCGAGCTGAACTTCACCCAGGTCTCCAAGATCTAGCTCGAACCAGCTTCGCAACGGCACCGCCTCGGCGGTGCCGTTGTCGTTGAACGACCCTCCCGGCTGCGGCCGCTTCGGCGCGGTTCGGTAGAGTGTGACAGTTCGTGTGTAGACCCCCGCCAGGCGTTTTCCGCCCGGTGTCGTGGTCGTGCGCGAATGCCGGGTTTGGACCCGGCGTGGGAGCGATCCCGCAACAGGCTTACGGCAACCGTAAGGAACCCGAAACCCAAGGAAGAAAGATGCCCCCCAAGAAGAAGAAGCTCGCCGGGATCATCAAGCTGCAGATCCAGGCCGGCGCCGCGAACCCGGCTCCTCCGGTCGGCCCCGCGCTCGGTCAGCACGGCGTCAACATCATGGAGTTCTGCAAGGCGTACAACGCCGCGACCGAGTCGCAGCGTGGCAACGTCATCCCGGTCGAGATCTCGGTGTACGAGGACCGGACGTTCGACTTCAAGCTGAAGACCCCGCCCGCCGCGCGTCTGCTGCTCAAGGCCGCCGGTGTGCAGAAGGGCTCGGCCGAGCCGCACAAGACCAAGGTCGCCAAGGTCACCATGGACCAGGTCCGGGAGATCGCCAAGACCAAGGCCGAGGATCTCAACGCCACCGATCTCGATCAGGCCGCGAAGATCATCGCCGGTACCGCCCGTTCGATGGGTATCACCGTCGAGGGCTGAGCGAACTCTCGCTCCATGTGGGAGGGCCGGCCAGGCCCGGAAAACCACATCTGACACCAGAACATTAAGGACAGAGAATCATGGCAAAGCGAAGCAAGGCGTATCTCGCCGCTGCTGAGAAGGTCGATCGCGACAAGCTGTACTCCCCGCTGGCCGCCGCGCGCCTGGCCAAGGAGACCTCGACCACCAAGACCGACGCGACCGTCGAGGTCGCCGTTCGTCTCGGCGTCGACCCCCGTAAGGCCGACCAGATGGTCCGTGGCACCGTCAACCTGCCGCACGGCACCGGTAAGACCGCCCGCGTCATCGTGTTCGCCGCCGGCGAGAAGGCCGCCGAGGCCGAGGCCGCCGGTGCCGACGCCGTGGGCGCCGAGGACCTGATCGAGCGGATCCAGGGCGGCTGGCTGGACTTCGACGCCGCGATCGCCACCCCGGACCAGATGGCCAAGGTCGGCCGCATCGCGCGTGTCCTCGGCCCGCGTGGTCTGATGCCGAACCCGAAGACGGGCACCGTCACCAACGATGTGACCAAGGCCGTCAACGACATCAAGGGCGGCAAGATCAACTTCCGCGTCGACAAGCAGGCCAACCTGCACTTCGTCATCGGCAAGGCGTCCTTCGACGACGCCAAGCTGGTGGAGAACTACGGCGCCGCGCTGGACGAGATCCTGCGTGTGAAGCCGTCGACCGCCAAGGGCCGCTACGTCAAGAAGATCACGGTTTCGACCAACACCGGACCGGGCATCCCGGTGGACCCGAACCGCACCCGCAACCTCCTCGACGAGGATGCGTGAGCTTCGACTGACAGGTAGCTCCTGATCGACCACGAGGGTGGGAACGCACTGCGTTCCCACCCTCGCGGTTTTTCCGGGTCAGTTCTGGTCGTCGGTTTTGGTGCGCCAGCCGAGCAGCACCGAATCGCCGCCCTGCGGTTTCCACGGCAGGAAGATCGCCACGATGATCGCGCACACCAGCACCGCGCCCGCGGCGACGAGGGAGGCGGTGTGCGCGCCCTGCAGCGTCGCGGACTTCATCGCGACGATGAGGTTCTCGCGCTGGGTCTCGAAGAACGGGGCCAGTTCGCGTTTGCGCAGCTCGAGCACGCTGAGCGGACTCGCCTTGACCAGTTCCTTCTCCCGCTCGTTCATGATGCCGACCGGGATGGCGTCGATTCTGGAACCGATTCGGCTGGTGTAGTACGAGGCCACGATCGAGCCGAGCACGGCGACGCCGAGGGTGCCGCCGATCTCCCTGGTGGTGTCGTTGACCGCCGACCCGGCGCCCGCTTCGTCCAGCGGGAGCGAGGACATGATCGATTCCGTCGCGGGGCCCTGCACGATGCCGAGGCCCAGCGCCATGAACACCATCGACGGCAGCACCCCGATCAGGTAGGTGCTGTCCACGGTGACCTGGCCGCCGAGGTAGAGCCCCAGCCCGGTGAGCAGCAGGCCGATCACCAGGACCGCGGTCGTGCCGACCCGCTGTGCCAGCAGCGTGGCCACCGGCGCGCCGATCGCGACCGAGAACGCGAACGGCAAAGACGCGATACCGAATTCGAGTGGCGTGTATTCGCGCACGCCCTGGAAATACTGGGTGATCAGGAACAGGAAGCCGAACATCGAGAAATACCCGATCGCGATGGCCAAGGCGGGCAGCGAGAATCGGCGATTCCGGAACAGCCGCATATCGAGAATCGGTGCGGCGGAACGCAATTCCCAGACGACGAACGCGGCGAGCAGCAGGGCGCCGAGGGTCGCGGTGCACAGCGTGGTGAGTGAGAGCCAGCCGTTGTGCGGCGCCTCGATGATCGCCCACACCACCAGCGTGATGCCCGCGATCGACAGGAAGATGCCGGGCAGATCCAGCCTGCCGACCTGTTCGGCGCGCGATTCCGGCACCCAGATCAGCGTCGCGACCAGCGCGACCAAGGCCACCGGCACATTGATCCAGAACACCGAGTGCCAGCTGAAGTGTTCGAGCAGCCAGCCGCCCGAGATCGGGCCGATGGCGATGGCGAAGCCCGCCATCGCGGTCCAGGCGGCGATGGCCAGCGCGCGTTCGCGCTTGTCGGTGAAGATGTTGATGATCAGGGCCAGGGTGGCCGGGAAGACCGCGGCGGCGAAGACGCCCATCGCCGCGCGGGCCGCGATGACCTGCGTCATCGACTCGGCGAGCGCGCCGCCGACCGACATCACCGCGATGCCGATCAGGCCGACGATCATGATCCGCCTGCGGCCGTAGCGGTCACCGAGGTTGCCCGCGGCGAGCAGCAGTCCGGCGAAGGTCAGGGTGTAGGCGTCGACGACCCACTGCAGGCCGGAGACGCCGGTCTGCAACTGGACGCCGATGGAGGGGAGGGCGACGTTGACGATGGTGTTGTCGAGGACGACCAGCAGTTCGGCCAGGCAGATGACGACGAGTGCGAGGAATCGCTGCGGACGCCGGTCCAGCAGCACTGGTGGAGCGACTATGGAGGTTGCCATAGTTGAGAAGTGAAGCAGGTTACTGTCACCGAACGTAACACCTTTCCGGTGAGATTGCTGCCACTTCGAACCATCGAATGTGAGCTGGGTCACTTCGAGAGTCGGCGAATCCGGCACCGCCGGGGGCGTTTTGGCAGATCGGGGCCGGTGCCGGTACAGTGGACTCCGGTCATCGACATGTTCGATGACTACCCATTCGTTCTACCGAAGACCGTTGGTCGTCGATATCGCTTGCGCGTGTCGATCGAAGGTCCGGCGACATTGCCGGCGGCCCACGCAGGGAGAGCTGAGGCCGATATTTTCGCGCCCCGGTACGCCTTGCGTCCGGGGCGTTAGTTTTGTCGCCGGCCCCTGAATTCGGTAGTGCGCGTTCACGAACCGACATCAGAGAGGAGGCGAAGTATGGCGAAGCCTGAAAAGGTCACCGCTGTCGCGGAGATCGCGGAGCAGTTCAAGAACTCCACGGCCACTGTTGTCACGGAATACCGTGGTCTTTCGGTCGGCAAGCTCACCGAGCTGCGTCGCGCGCTCGGCGCCGAGGCCACGTACTCCGTCGCCAAGAACACCCTGGTCAAGCTCGCGGCCGCGGAAGCGGGCGTCGAGGGCCTGGACGACTTGTTCGTCGGACCGACCGCCATCACCTTCATCCAGGGTGAGCCGGTCAACGCCGCGAAGGCCCTCAAGACCTTCGCGAAGGACAACAAGGCGCTCATCATCAAGGGCGGCTACATGGACGGCGCTGCGCTGTCCGTGTCCGAGGTCGAGAAGATCGCCGACCTGGAGACCCGCGAGGTCCTGCTGGCCAAGCTGGCCGGTGCGATGAAGGGCAACATGTCCAAGGCTGCCGGGCTGTTCTCGGCTCCTGCCGGTCAGGTGGCCCGTCTGGCCGCCGCGCTGCAGGAGAAGAAGCAGGCCGAAGGCGCTGCCGAGTAATACCCCCGTGTGGGTGTTACCGCCCGCGCAAACAGACATTCACTACCGAAAGGAACAATCATGGCCAAGCTGTCCACCGAAGAGCTGCTCGACGTTTTCTCGGAGATGACCCTCCTGGAGCTGTCCTCCTTCGTGAAGGCGTTCGAGGAGAAGTTCGAGGTCACCGCTGCTGCCCCCGTCGCCGTCGCCGCGGTCGCCGGTGGCGCCGCTCCGGCTGACGCCGCCGAGGAGCAGGACGAGTTCGACGTCATCCTCGAGGGTGCCGGCGACAAGAAGATCCAGGTCATCAAGGTGGTCCGTGAGATCGTCTCCGGCCTGGGTCTGAAGGAAGCCAAGGACCTGGTCGAGGGTGCCCCGAAGCCGATCCTGGAGAAGGTCACCAAGGAGGCCGCCGACGCCGCCAAGGCCAAGCTGGAAGAGGCCGGCGCCAAGGTTGCCGTCAAGTAATTCGGCGCTTCGCGTTCGCGAACGGGCGGTCCCTTCGGGGGCCGCCCGTTTGTTGTTCATCCCGACATGGGATGGTGATACGCGCTGTATCAACCGGGTGGGTTACTCTTCAGTCAGATGAAGGGTGTGCCCTGTCTCACTGATGGGATACAGTGACCGGACCCACAGTGTCGTGACGCACCGCCGTGATGTAAGCGCGCGGTCAGCGGGGTGGGCTGCTCGCAGGCAACAATGGAGGTAGGCGTGGGCGTCGAGGTCAGGACCGAGGGTGTTACCAAATCCTTCGGGTCGCAGCGTATTTGGCAGGACGTGTCGATCACGCTCCCTTCGGGCGAGGTGAGCGCCCTGCTCGGCCCTTCGGGTACGGGTAAGTCGGTGTTCCTGAAGTCGCTGATCGGCCTGTTGCGGCCCGAGCGCGGCTCCATCTTCATCGATGGCACCGATATCACCACCTGCTCCAACAAGGAGCTCTACGAGATCCGCAAACTGTTCGGCGTCCTTTTCCAGGACGGCGCGCTGTTCGGCTCGATGAATCTGTTCGACAACATCGCTTTCCCGCTTCGTGAGCACACGAAGAAGTCGGAAACCGAGATCAAGCGCATCGTCATGGAGAAGCTCGAGCTGACCGGTCTGCTCGGCGCCGAGGGCAAGCTGCCCGGCGAGATCTCCGGCGGTATGCGCAAGCGCGCCGGCCTGGCCCGCGCCCTGGTCCTCGACCCGCAGATCATCCTCGTCGACGAGCCCGACTCCGGTCTGGACCCGGTGCGTACCTCGTACCTGGCGCAGCTGCTGCTCAACATCAACGCGCAGATCGACGCCACGATCCTGATCGTGACGCACAACATCAACCTGGCCCGTACCGTGCCGGACAACATCGGCATGCTCTTCCGCCGCCAGCTGGTCATGTTCGGCCCCCGCGAGGTGCTGCTGACCAGCGACGAGCCCGTGGTCAAGCAGTTCCTCAACGGCCGCATGATCGGCCCGATCGGTATGTCCGAGGAGAAGGACGAGGCGCAGATGGCGCGCGAGCAGGCGCTCGTCGACGCCGGTCACCACCACGGTGGCGCCGAGGAGATCGAGGGCATCATCCCGCAGATGAAGGCCGAGCCCGGCATGCCGGTTCGCCAGGCCGTGTTCCGCCGTCAGGCGCGGGTGCGCGAGATCATGCACACCCTGCCGCACGCGGCGCAGGTCGCCATCCGCGAGTCGCTGGACCAGTCCGACGACACCCAGGTGATGGCCGCCTACGGCAGCGAGCACCCCACCGCGGCCTTCGACAGCAAGACGATTCCGCACGGCCAGATCAACGGCTGAGCGCACCCGGCGATACCAGCGAGCCCCGGCCGTCACGGCCGGGGCTCGCTGCGTTCATGTCGGAAAACAGCCGCTGAACGGGCATTTCCCGGGTTGGCGTCTTCGGCGTGTCGCGAGTAAAATAGCCGCGGTTCCGGCCGGGGATGCCCAGCGCGCCAGGCGATCTCACTTCTCGGACAGACCGCGCCGCGCCACTTGACGAGGCGCGCGCGAACCGTCACCCTATTCACAGCAGTGTCAGCTGCGCAGGGGCCCCAGCGCCCAGAACGACCGACGCGGCCAGCGTCACGGGAGTTCGGCGCGTTTGCCGTGTGAGCGGTCGCACGGATGGTATGTTGACACCCCTCTATATGTGGGTGTAAGTTTGGACGTTGCGCTGGCTGCCTCCTGTCCACACCTTGATTCGCACACGTAAGTTCCACCTTCCGGTGTTACTTCCGCTGCTGCCTGTTCGGGTTTCGTTCGGGTTGTAACCAGCGGAATTCGTAGCAGACAAGCGACGGTCGCGGACCACCACGCGACGCGCGTGAGGTGCTGGAAGGACGCATCTTGGCAGTCTCCACCCAGACCAAGGCTGGAATCCCCGGAGCCCCGTTGAGGGTTTCGTTCGCGAAGATCCGTGAGCCCTTGGAGGTGCCCGGACTTCTCGACCTACAAACGGACTCGTTCGCCTGGTTGGTCGGTACCCCCGACTGGCGTGAGAAGGCGGCCGCACGCGGCGACGTCGGTCTCGCAGGCGGCTTGGAGGAGGTGCTCGAGGAGCTCTCGCCGATCGAGGACTTCTCCGGTTCGATGTCCCTGTCGTTCTCCGATCCGCGCTTCGAAGAGGTCAAGGCCTCCATCGAAGAGTGCAAAGAGAAGGACATGACCTACGCGGCGCCCCTGTTCGTCACCGCGGAGTTCATCAACAACAACACCGGTGAGATCAAGAGCCAGACGGTCTTCATGGGTGACTTCCCGATGATGACCGACAAGGGCACCTTCATCATCAACGGCACCGAGCGCGTCGTCGTCTCGCAGCTGGTCCGCTCCCCGGGCGTCTACTTCGATCACAGCATCGACAAGGGCACCGAGAAGGACCTGCACAGCGTGCGCGTCATCCCGTCGCGCGGCGCGTGGCTGGAGTTCGACGTCGACAAGCGCGACACCGTCGGCGTGCGCATCGACCGCAAGCGCCGTCAGCCGGTCACCGTGCTGCTCAAGGCGCTGGGCTGGACCACCGAGGAGATCGTCGAGCGTTTCGGCTTCTCCGAGATCATGATGTCCACCCTGGAGAAGGACAGCACCCCCGGCCAGGACGAGGCGCTGCTCGACATCTACCGCAAGCTGCGTCCGGGCGAGCCGCCGACCAAGGAGTCCGCGCAGACCCTGCTGGAGAACCTGTTCTTCAAGGAGAAGCGCTACGACCTGGCGCGCGTCGGTCGCTACAAGATCAACAAGAAGCTCGGCATCCACGTGCACGAGCCGGTGACCTCCTCGGTGCTGACCAAGGAAGACATCGTCACCACCATCGAGTACCTGGTGCGTCTGCACGCCGGTGATCGCTCGATGACCGCCCCCGGTGGCGAAGAGGTCCCCGTCGAGATCGACGACATCGACCACTTCGGCAACCGTCGTCTGCGCACCGTCGGCGAGCTGATCCAGAACCAGATCCGGGTCGGCCTGTCCCGCATGGAGCGCGTGGTCCGCGAGCGGATGACGACTCAGGACGTCGAGGCGATCACGCCGCAGACCCTGATCAACATCCGCCCGGTCGTCGCCGCGATCAAGGAGTTCTTCGGAACCTCCCAGCTGTCGCAGTTCATGGACCAGAACAACCCGCTGTCGGGTCTGACCCACAAGCGCCGCCTGTCGGCGCTGGGCCCGGGTGGTCTGTCCCGTGAGCGCGCCGGCCTGGAAGTCCGCGACGTCCACCCGTCGCACTACGGCCGCATGTGCCCGATCGAGACCCCGGAAGGCCCGAACATCGGCCTGATCGGTTCGCTGTCGGTGTACGCGCGGGTGAACCCGTTCGGTTTCATCGAGACCCCGTACCGCAAGGTCGTCGACGGCGCCGTCACCGATGAGGTCAAGTACCTCACCGCCGACGAGGAAGACCGCTACGTCCGCGCGCAGGCCAACTCCCCGGTCGACGCGCAGGGCCGCTTCATCGAGGAGAAGGTCCTTGTGCGGCGCGCCGGCGAAGAGGTCGAGTTCGTGACCCCGGCGCAGGTCGACTACATGGACATCTCGCCGCGCCAGATGGTGTCGGTCGCGACGGCCATGATCCCGTTCCTCGAGCACGACGACGCCAACCGTGCCCTCATGGGCGCGAACATGCAGCGTCAGGCCGTGCCGCTGATCCGTTCCGAGTCCCCGATCGTGGGCACCGGCATGGAGCTGCGCGCCGCGGTCGACGCCGGCGATGTCGTGGTGAACGAGAAGCCGGGTGTGGTCGAGGAGGTCTCGGCCGACTACGTCACCGTGATGGCCGACGACGGCAGCCGCAAGTCCTACCGGATGCGCAAGTTCAACCGCTCGAACCAGGGCACCTGCTCCAACCAGCGTCCGATCGTGGACGAGGGCCAGCGGGTGGAGAAGGGGCAGGTCCTCGCGGACGGCCCCTGCACCGAGAACGGTGAGATGGCGCTCGGCAAGAACCTTCTTGTCGCCGTCATGCCGTGGGAAGGCCACAACTACGAGGACGCGATCATCCTGTCGCAGCGCCTCGTGGAAGAGGACGTTCTCACCTCGATCCACATCGAAGAGCACGAGATCGACGCCCGCGACACCAAGCTGGGCGCCGAGGAGATCACCCGGGACATCCCGAACGTCTCCGACGAGGTGCTGGCCGACCTGGACGAGCGCGGCATCATCCGCATCGGCGCCGAGGTTCGCGACGGCGACATCCTGGTCGGCAAGGTCACCCCGAAGGGCGAGACCGAGCTGACCCCCGAGGAGCGCCTGCTCCGCGCGATCTTCGGTGAGAAGGCGCGCGAGGTGCGCGACACCTCGCTGAAGGTGCCCCACGGCGAGTCCGGCAAGGTCATCGGCATCCGCGTGTTCTCGCGCGAGGACGACGACGATCTGCCCCCCGGTGTCAACGAGCTGGTCCGCGTCTACGTGGCCCAGAAGCGCAAGATCCAGGACGGCGACAAGCTCGCGGGCCGCCACGGCAACAAGGGCGTCATCGGCAAGATCCTCCCCACCGAGGACATGCCGTTCATGCCCGACGGCACCCCGGTCGACATCATCCTGAACACCCACGGTGTTCCGCGTCGTATGAACATCGGCCAGATCCTGGAGACCCACCTGGGCTGGATCGGTAAGGCCGGCTGGAATGTCGACGTGGCGACCGACGGCACCCGCCCGGACTGGGCGGCCAACCTGCCGGAGGAGATGCTGGGTGCCCCGGCCGACTCCAACATCGCGACCCCCGTCTTCGACGGTGCCCGCGACGAGGAGCTGACCGGTCTGCTCGGCTCGACCCTGCCGAACCGTGACGGCGAGCGCATGGTCGACGAGAACGGCAAGGCGACCCTGTTCGACGGCCGCTCCGGCGAGCCGTTCCCGTACCCGGTCGCGGTCGGTTACATGTACATCCTGAAGCTGCACCACCTGGTCGACGACAAGATCCACGCCCGTTCGACCGGTCCGTACTCGATGATCACGCAGCAGCCGCTGGGTGGTAAGGCGCAGTTCGGTGGTCAGCGTTTCGGTGAGATGGAGTGCTGGGCCATGCAGGCCTACGGCGCGGCGTACACGCTGCAGGAGCTCCTGACCATCAAGTCCGACGACGTGGTCGGCCGCGTGAAGGTCTACGAGGCGATCGTCAAGGGCGAGAACATTCCGGAGCCGGGCATTCCGGAGTCGTTCAAGGTGCTCCTCAAGGAACTCCAGTCGCTGTGCCTCAACGTGGAAGTGCTGTCCTCGGACGGCGCCGCGATCGAGATGCGTGACGGCGACGACGAGGATCTGGAGCGCGCCGCGGCGAACCTGGGCATCAACCTGTCCAGGAACGAAGCGGCCACAGTCGACGATCTGGCGAACTAGGTGGTACGCGCGGTGCGGGCTCGTCCCGCACCGCGCACCGCGCACGATCAACTAGTGAACTTTTGCTCGAATTCGACCCGAACAGGGGAAAGGAAGTTACGTGCTAGACGTCAACTTCTTCGATGAACTCCGGATCGGCCTGGCCACCGCTGAAGACATCCGCCAGTGGAGCTATGGCGAGGTCAAGAAGCCGGAGACCATCAACTACCGCACGCTCAAGCCGGAGAAGGACGGGCTCTTCTGCGAGAAGATCTTCGGCCCCACCCGGGACTGGGAGTGCTACTGCGGCAAGTACAAGCGTGTCCGCTTCAAGGGCATCATCTGTGAGCGCTGTGGCGTCGAGGTGACTCGCGCCAAGGTGCGTCGTGAGCGGATGGGCCACATCGAGCTGGCCGCACCCGTCACCCACATCTGGTACTTCAAGGGCGTTCCGTCGCGCTTGGGCTACCTGCTGGATCTGGCGCCGAAGGATCTCGAGAAGATCATCTACTTCGCCGCCTACGTCATCGTCGGTGTCGACGAGGAGCTGCGCCACAACGAGCTCAGCACCCTCGAGGCCGAGATGGAGGTCGAGAAGAAGGCTGTCGCCGATCAGCGCGACGCCGACCTCGAGGCCCGCGCGCAGAAGCTCGAGGCCGACCTGGCCGAGCTGGAGGCCGAGGGCGCCAAGTCCGACGTGCGCCGCAAGGTCAAGGACGGCGGCGAGCGCGAGATGCGTCAGCTGCGCGACCGCGCCCAGCGTGAGCTGGACCGCCTCGACGAGATCTGGACGACCTTCACCAAGCTGTCGGTCAAGCAGCTCATCGTCGACGAGGTGCTCTACCGCGAGCTCGTCGACCGCTACGGCGAGTACTTCACCGGCGCCATGGGTGCGGAGTCCATCCAGAAGCTGATGGAGAACTTCGACATCGACGCCGAGGCCGAGAACCTGCGCGAGACCATTCGCTCGGGCAAGGGCCAGAAGAAGCTGCGCGCGCTCAAGCGGCTCAAGGTCGTCGCGGCCTTCCAGGCCAACGGCAACTCGCCCATGGGCATGGTGCTCGACGCCGTTCCGGTGATCCCGCCGGAGCTGCGCCCGATGGTCCAGCTCGACGGTGGCCGTTTCGCCACCTCCGACCTGAACGACCTGTACCGCCGCGTGATCAACCGCAACAACCGCCTCAAGCGACTGATCGATCTGGGCGCGCCCGAGATCATCGTCAACAACGAGAAGCGGATGCTGCAGGAGTCGGTCGACGCCCTGTTCGACAACGGCCGTCGTGGTCGCCCGGTCACCGGTCCGGGTAACCGCCCGCTGAAGTCCCTGAGCGACCTGCTCAAGGGCAAGCAGGGTCGTTTCCGTCAGAACCTGCTCGGCAAGCGTGTCGACTACTCGGGCCGTTCGGTCATCGTGGTCGGTCCGCAGCTGAAGCTGCACCAGTGTGGTCTACCCAAGCTGATGGCGCTCGAGCTGTTCAAGCCGTTCGTCATGAAGCGTCTGGTCGACCTGAACCACGCGCAGAACATCAAGTCCGCCAAGCGGATGGTCGAGCGTCAGCGTCCCCAGGTGTGGGATGTCCTCGAAGAGGTCATCGCCGAGCACCCGGTGCTGCTGAACCGCGCGCCCACCCTGCACCGCCTGGGTATCCAGGCCTTCGAGCCGCAGCTGGTCGAAGGCAAGGCCATCCAGCTGCACCCGCTCGTGTGTGAGGCGTTCAACGCCGACTTCGACGGTGACCAGATGGCCGTGCACCTGCCGCTGTCGGCGGAGGCGCAGGCCGAGGCGCGCATCCTGATGCTGTCGTCGAACAACATCCTGTCCCCGGCGTCGGGTCGCCCGCTGGCGATGCCGCGTCTGGACATGGTGACCGGCCTGTTCTACCTGACCCGTCTCGACGAGAAGGGTGTCGGCACCTACCAGGCCGGCGGCAAGGACGAGCCGGAGTCGGGCGTGTACTCCTCGCCCGCCGAGGCCCAGATGGCCGTCGACCGCGGTGAGCTGACCGTGCGTTCGATGATCAAGGTGCGTCTCACCGAGCAGCGCCCGCCGCGCGAGATCGAGGCGGAGCTGTTCCCGGAGGGCTGGCACCGCGGTGACGCGTGGCTGGCCGAGACCACCCTGGGTCGCGTGCTGTTCAACGATCTGCTCCCGGCGGACTACGCGTTCATCAACGAGCCGATGCCGAAGAAGCGGCAGGCCACGATCATCAACGATCTGGCCGAGCGCTACCCGATGATCGTCGTCGCGCAGACCGTCGACAAGCTCAAGGACGCCGGCTTCTACTGGGCCACGCGTTCGGGTGTCACCGTCTCCATGTCGGACGTGCTCGTTCCGCCGGAGAAGGCCGACATCATGGAGCGGTACGAGGCCATGGCGGATCAGATCGAGAAGAAGTACCAGCGTGGTGCGCTCGATCACCAGGAGCGCAACAACGCCCTGGTCAAGATCTGGCAGGAAGCGACCGAAGAGGTCGGTACGGCGCTGCGTTCGCACTACCCGGCCGACAACCCGATCATCACGATCGTCGACTCGGGCGCGACCGGTAACTTCACCCAGACCCGTACCCTCGCCGGTATGAAGGGCCTGGTGACGAACCCGAAGGGTGAGTTCATCCCGCGCCCGATCAAGTCCTCGTTCCGTGAGGGCCTGACCGTGCTCGAGTACTTCATCAACACCCACGGTGCTCGTAAGGGTCTGGCCGACACCGCGCTGCGTACCGCCGACTCGGGTTACCTGACCCGTCGTCTGGTGGACGTCTCGCAGGACGTCATCGTGCGCGAGCACGACTGTGGCACCGAGCGCGGCATCGTCGTGCCGATCGCGGAGAAGCAGGCCGACGGCTCGCTCATCCGGGACGCGCACGTCGAGACCTCGACCTACGCTCGCACCCTGGCGACCGACGCGGTCGACGCCAACGGCAACGTCGTCGTGGCCAAGGGCGCCGATCTCGGCGACCCGGCCCTGGAGGCGCTGCTCGAGGCCGGTATCACCGAGGTGAAGGTCCGCTCCGTGCTGACCTGCACCACCGGCACCGGCGTCTGCGCCACCTGCTACGGCCGCTCGATGGCCACCGGCAAGCTGGTCGACATCGGCGAGGCCGTCGGCATCGTCGCCGCCCAGTCCATCGGTGAGCCGGGTACCCAGCTGACCATGCGTACCTTCCACCAGGGTGGTGTCGCGGGTGACGACATCACCGGTGGTCTGCCCCGCGTGCAGGAGCTCTTCGAGGCTCGTGTGCCCAAGGGCAAGGCGCCCATCGCCGAGGTCTCGGGTCGCGTGCGGCTCGAGGACGACGACCGCTTCTACAAGATCACGATCATCCCTGATGACGGGTCGGACGAGGTCGTCTACGACAAGCTCTCGAAGCGTCAGCGTCTGCGTGTGTTCAAGCACGACGACGGCACCGAGCGCCTGCTGGCCGACGGTGACCACGTGGAGGTGGGTCAGCAGCTGCTCGAGGGCGCTGCCGATCCGCACGAGGTGCTGCGCGTGATGGGTCCCCGTCAGGTGCAGGTCCACCTGGTCCACGAGGTCCAGGAGGTCTACCGCTCGCAGGGTGTGTCGATCCACGACAAGCACATCGAGGTCATCGTGCGCCAGATGCTGCGTCGCGTGACGATCATCGATTCGGGTGCGACCGAGTTCCTGCCCGGTTCGCTCACCGAGCGCGCCGAGTTCGAGGCCTCGAACCGTCGCGTGGTGGCCGAGGGCGGCGAGCCCGCCTCCGGCCGTCCGGTGCTGATGGGTATCACCAAGGCGTCGCTGGCCACCGATTCGTGGCTGTCGGCGGCCTCCTTCCAGGAGACCACCCGAGTGCTGACGGACGCGGCCATCAACTGCCGCTCCGACAAGCTGATCGGCCTGAAGGAGAACGTGATCATCGGTAAGCTCATCCCGGCCGGTACCGGTATCAACCGCTACCGCAACATCCAGGTGCAGCCGACCGAAGAAGCCCGCGCCGCCGCGTACGCGGTGCCGTCCTACGACGACACCTACTACTCGCCGGACAGCTTCGGCTCCTCCACCGGTGCCGCGGTGCCGCTGGACGACTACGGCTTCAGCGACTACCGCTAAGTCCTAGGCAGGCACAACAATTCGGCCCCGCTCCTTCCCGGAGCGGGGCCGATCTGGTTTCCTGCCAGCGTCGTGGGTGTGAGCTGTCGATGAGACGATAGGTTCATGACATCGGTCAGTCGCATGGTTCCCGATCTGCTGCGAATAGCCCTTAGGCGGGTATGGGTGGAGCGTCCAGACCTGGTCACTGACAGAGCGCACGAACGCACTGTTGTGGCGGCCATCGCTGGTGCTCTCACAGTCGTGATGAAGCCGTTCGATGAACGGTGGCGTGCAGATGTCGAGTACAACCGAATCTGGCGGGGCGATGCGGCAAAGCGAAAGTTGCTGGAACAGAAAATTGTTGACTGTACCCATGGCGCGAATTGGATCAGGCTTTCTGGTCGGTTCCCCGATCTGATCGTGCATGATCCGCGTCATGGTGCCGAGATGCCGAACCTTTTGGTGCTCGAGGCCATGGTAGGAAGGCGAGGCGGCGACAAGAAGCGTGACTCCGATCGTGAGAAAATCTTCGACCTCATGGAACAACTCGACTACAAATTCGGAGTATTTCTCGAGTTTGACGGCACCGGTGGTCGGCCGCGACTGCAGTGGCTCACAATCGACCCCCGGGCTGTCAGCGCCGTAGAGGAACTCTAACGTCCTGCTCTGCCCTGTCGTCAGCGCGCCGTCGTTGCTGCATTGGGGTCATCAGGCGACCTTGATCGTGTGTGGTCCGACGCTGACGCTGATATCGACGTGACCGCCGAGGGCGCGGGCGTAGGCGCGGAGGGTGTCGAGTTCCATGGCGGCGAGGTCGCCGTTCTCGATCTGCGAGATTCTCGCCTGGCTGACACCTAGAGCGGTGGCGAGTTCGGCTTGCGTTTTGCCGATCGTCTGACGGAGCTCCTTGAGGTGGTGCCCGGCGATTCGGCCATCCAACTGTGCCGCTGCTGCCGCCTGAACCTCGGGGTCAGCCAGTTCCGGATGCAACCGGTGGGCTTCTTCTTTCACCTCACGCCAATTGCGTGCGCCAGTCATCGTTCCTCCTTCGCCTTCTCGACGCGGTAGTCGGCATAGCGATTTTCTGCCAACGGGATCGCGTCGTCGTACCAGTGGGACCACCGCCCGGCTTTGTCTCCGCTGACCAGGATGATCGCCTGGCGATCCGGATCGAATACGAACAGCATCCGGATCTCCGAGCGTCCACGCGAGCCCGGGCGCAGCTCTTTCAAATTGTTCAACCGACTGTGTTCGAGCGTATCGACCAGGGGTCTGCCCAGTGAGGGACCGACTGCGGCGAGTCGGTCCAACGCCTGCTCGATCAAGGCTGCTGAGGCCGGGTCGGACTCGCACAGCTTCATGAACCAGCGGTCAACCGGTTCGAGTAGCACGATCTCCCATTCCACCCAGCAAGTATAAGTCTCAGCTTATGTGCACGGAAGGCTGGGGTGGTGGTCAATCGGTCGTCGACTCGGCGGGTTGGCGGGTGGGGGCGGTGCGGGCGTGGGTGGCGTAGAGGGTGAGGCCTACGAAGGTGAGGCCGCCTACGAGGTTGCCTACGACGGTGGGGATTTCGTTCCAGAGGAGGTAGTCGGCGAGGGAGAAGTCGCCGCCGAGGAGGAGGCCGGAGGGGAAGAGGAACATGTTGACGATGGAGTGTTCGAAGCCCATGTAGAAGAAGAGCATGATGGGCATCCACATCGCGATGACCTTGCCGGAGACCGAGGTGGACATCATGGCGGCGACCACGCCGGTGGAGACCATCCAGTTGCACAGGACGGCGCGGATGAACAGGGTGAGCATGCCCGCGGCGCCGTATTCGGCGTAGCCGAGGGTGCGGGACTCGCCGATCTCGCCGAGCTTCTGGCCGACGGCGCTGGGGTCCATGGAGAAGCCCATGGTCAGGATGATCGCCATCATCACGGCGACGGTGAACGCGCCGGCGAAGTTGCCGACGAAGACCAGGCCCCAGTTGCGCAGCATCGAGCGCACGGTGACGCCGCGGCGCTTGTCCAGCAGGGCCAGCGGTACCAGCGTGAAAACGCCGGTGAGCAGGTCGAATCCGAGCAGGTACAGCATGCAGAAGCCGACCGGGAAGAGGACGGCGCCCAGCAGCGGCTGGCCGGTGTTGACGGTGATGGTGACCGCGAACGCCGCGGCGAGGGCGAGGATCGCGCCCGCCATATAGGCGCGGATCACGGTGTCCCTGGTGGACATGAACGCCTTGGCTTCGCCCGCGTCGACCATCTTCTCGACGAAGTCCGCTGGTTTGAGATAGGACATACGACCCCTTCGTAGTGCTTCCAGCACAGTAGTTTTCGCGGTCGAGATTGCCTCGCGATCACCGGAAGTTGCCGCCCGGTAAATAGTGGTATTCCACTATGGCGGTCGAGTGTGGGCGGATGGCAGGCTGGCGGGGTCCCCGACCGAGGAGCCCGAATGCAACCGATCATGAGCAAGTCCGCCGCCGCCGACCTGGTCGTCGCCGCCCGCATCCGCAAGGGCCTGACCTGGGCCGCCATCGCGGAATCGCTGGGCGCGCCGCTGGTCTGGACGACGGCGGCCCTGCTCGGTCAGCACCCGATGACCGAGGAGCAGGCGGCCGCGGTCTGCGCGCTCCTCGATCTCGACGAGACCGTGGCGGAGAGCCTGCGCCTGCAGCCCTCGCGCGGCGCCGACCCGGCGCAACTGGCCGATCCCACCATTTACCGCCTGGTCGAGGCGGTCTCGGTCTACGGCCCGGCGCTCAAGGCGTTGATCCACGAGGAATTCGGCGACGGCATCATGAGCGCCATCAACTTCAGCATCGACATCGCCCGCCGCCCGCACCCCGACGGCGACCGCGTCGTCATCACTCTCGACGGCAAGTTCCTCGACTACCGCTGGTAAGGGCGGTCTGCGCGCATCCCGCTACTCGCGATCTCGGTGGCGGTTCGTGATCCGTTCGAAGATCGCGCGCTGCTCTTGCTCTGCCTGGCGGTCCTGGCATGGCCGGCAACCCCACTTCGGCGAGACGTTGGTGACACAGCATCCGCCCAGCATGAACTCGCCCCGCTCGGCGGCCTGGAATGTCTCGAAGGTGGGGTAGCCGTACATGATCCGGATCATCGGGCCATCGCATTCCGGGCAGTGCGGTGCGTCGTCCTGAGTGTTGGTCATCGGTAGAGCTTGCCGGATCGATCGTTGTCGCCGACCCGAATCGAGGCGGTCGGACACTGCCGACGAGGTGTGTCGTAGGCGGCGGGTTCGCCCGCACCCCGACGGCGACCGCGTCGTCATCACCCTGGACGGCAAGTTCCTCGATTACCGCTGGTAGATCAGGCCTCGGGGCGCGCGGGCACCTCGGCGACGGTCCGTGCCTCGGGATCACCGACCGGCAGCGGTTCGGGTTCGCCGAGGCGGACGATGATCACGCCGGCGAGAATCAGCGCCCCGCCGAGCAATTGGATCGGGCGGGGCGCCTCGCCGAGCAGGGCCCAGGCGAACAGCAGCGCGGCCAGCACCTCGGTGAGCGCGACGAACGAGGCCAGCCGCGAGCCGAGGCGGCGGGTGGCGGCGATGCCGGTGACGTAGGCGATCGCGGCGGTGACGACGCCGATCAGCAGGATCGGCACCCACCATGGCGTGCTGAAGTCGTCGAAAACGACCGTCGCGGTGGTGGCGCGCAGCGGCACGATGCCGACCAGGCCGGCCAGGACCAGCGTGACCCCACCGATCAGCAGACCGCCCGCCGCCAGCACCGTGCCGGGCAACTCGCCGCCCTGGGCGGAGAGCACGAAGTACGCCGCGGCGCCGATCATCGCGGCCAGCGCCCAGGTGATGCCGAGGGGATCGGTGGACACCCCGGCGAGGATGTCGAGCACCAGCAGCAGCCCGGTGATGCCGAGCGCGGCGCCGGCGAGGGTGGCCGCGCCGGGGCGCTGGCGGTGGCGCGCCCACATCCAGCCGACGACGGCGATCGGCGCGGTGTATTCGATCAGCAGCGCGGCGCCGACCTCCATGTGCGCGACCGCGTTGAAATAGGCCAGCTGGGTGCCCGCGACGGCGAGCAGTCCGTACAGCCCGATCAGGGTCGCGTTGGCGCGCACCAGATTCCAGTTGCCGCGCAGCTGGGGGAGGGCGATGGGAAGCAGGACGACTCCGGCGAGCAGCACCCGCGCGGCGACCACGGCGGCCGCGCTCCAGCCCGCGTTCATCAGGCCGCGCGCGAGCGGGCCGGACAGGCCGAACGAGGTGGCGGAGGCCAGCGCGAAGAGCAGGCCGGTGCGGATCCGGCTGCTCGCCAGTCCGTCATGAGTCAAAGTCGCCATGACTAATGACGGTAAGGAGGCTGCGGTAATATGTCAACGTGGTTTTCGCTCATGACACCGAGGCGGCGCTGCTGGCGGCGGTCGAACTGGTCAATTCCGCGGAGGACCCCGACACCCTCACCGGCGCCGCCCAGCTCGACGAGTTCTTCGTGCGGCACGTCTACACCGGTGTGCACACCGGCGACGCCGCGGAACTGGCCGCGGTCCGGGCCTTACGCGCGCCGCTGCGCCGGATGCTCACCAGCGACCGGGACAGCGCGGTCGTGCTGGTGAACGAGACCCTGGCCGAGCACCGCGCGGTGCCGCAGCTGGTCCGGCACGGCGACGTCGACTACCACGTGCACGCCGTCCCGCCCGAGGCCCCGCTGCCGGTCCGCATCGCCGTCGAGACCGCGATGGCCATGATCGACCTGATCCGCGCCGACGACCTGAGCCGCCTGTCGATCTGCGCCGACGACACCTGCGACGGCCTGGTCCTCGACCTGTCCCGCAACCGGTCCCGCCGCTATTGCAGCACCGCGTGCGGCAACCGCAACGCGGTCGCGGCCTATCGGGCCAGGCAGCGTTAGAGCGAGCGCACCTTCGGGCACTTCTTGCCCGCCAGATGACACTTGTCCTCGAAGCCGGCGGGCAGCCACGTCCCGGTGCGCAGCAGGGGATGGTGGGGGAAATGCCGCAGGGCCGCGGTGACGAAGATCAGTGGCGCCCAAGCACTCCGGATCTGCAACTGCTGCATGGTCCCGCCGCGGTCGGGGAACCGGCAGCCGACCAGATCGGGCGCGGTCAGGTCGACGCTCTCCAGCGCCGACCAGTGCAGCGAGAACGACCGCTCCGGATTGGCCAGGTGGATCCGCCTATCGGAGATCATCGCCGACCCGGTGCGCTCGGCCACCCAGCGCGGTTGCGCCGCTGCCTCGGCCCGCAGCCGCCGTGACTCGTTGCGCACCGCGTTGCCCAGGTGCGCGACGGCGCCGAGCGGGGTCCGCCCGTCGGCTCGTACCTGGCCGCGCACCCACTTGCCGGTGCCCGGTCCACGCCAGGTGAACCACTGGACGCCGCCGTCGGCGAAGCAGATCTCGCCGGGACCGAGCCGGACTCTGGTCGCGGTGGACGGGATCCGGTCGCCGTGGCCCGCCGCGAGCAGTTCGACGACTCCGCACGTGTACAGCAGGTAGTCGTCGAACCAGGTCCAGCCCGCCTGCTCGGCCAGGGCTCGATCGATATCGGCCAGCGGGTCGAACACGTCTCTCACCACCCACTCACAACGTGTGAACTCTCCTTCCGTCAACGGTAGCGGAGAGTCCGCACGGTCCTCAGCGCTCGCTGTCGAGCGCCGCCATCTGCGCGGGCGCGTAGCGATCGCCCGCGACCGCGGCGGCCGGGGCTGCGGCCTCCAGCGCGGCCAGTTCCGCCGGGGTGAGGGCGACGGTGAGGGCGTTGAGTGTCTCGCTCAGCCGGGCCCTGGTGCGGGCGCCGATCACCGGGACGATGTCGGTGCCCCGGCTCAGCGCCCAGGCGATCGCCAGCTGCGCCACCGAAACACCGCGTGCGGCGGCGATGTCGGCGAGCGCGTCGACCAAACGCAGGTTCCGCGTGAGGTTCTCGCCCTGGAAGCGCGGGCTGTGGGTGCGGAAGTCGGTGGCGTCGGCGGGCGCGCCACCCGCGCGGAAGGTGTCGCTGAGCAGGCCGCGGGAGAGTACGCCGTAGGCGGTGATGCCGACGCCGAGTTCCCGTGCCACCGGCAGGATCTCGTCCTCGATGCCGCGCGTGATCAGCGAGTACTCGATCTGCAGGTCGACGATCGGGTGCACGGCGGCGGCCCGGCGCAGGGTGTCGGCGCCGACTTCGGACAGGCCGATGTGGCGGACGTAGCCCGCCTCGACCAGGTCGGCGATGGCGCCGACGGTATCCTCGATCGGCACATCGGGGTCGAGCCGGGCCGGGCGGTAGATGTCGATGTGGTCGACGCCGAGCCGGGTGAGGCTGTAGGTGAGGGAATTGCGGACGGCGGCGGGCCTGCCGTCGAAGCCGGCGAACGAGCCGTCGGGGCCGCGCAGCGCGCCGAACTTCACGCTGAGCAGCACGTCCTCGCGGGCTCGTTCGGCGATGGCCTTGCCGATCAGCAGCTCGTTGTGGCCCGCGCCGTAGAAGTCGCCGGTGTCGATGAGGGTGATGCCCGCGTCGATCGCGGCGTGCAGGGTGGCGGTGGATTCGCGGTCGTCGGTGGCGCCGTACATGCCGGACATGCCCATCGCGCCGAGGCCGATGCGGCTGACGCGGGGGCCGCCGGTACCGAGGGTGGTCGAGGGAGTGTGCGGGGAGTTCGTCATGACCTCAGCCTGCGCGGGCCGGGCGGCGCGCGGCAGAGAGCGTTCATCGGGGGATCGCCGGTCCCTGGCTGGGTGGCGTGCGGTCGGCGCACCATGGAGGCATGGACCGCACCGAGCTCGCCGACTTCCTGCGCAGGCATCGTGAACAGCTCACGCCCGCCGACGTGGGCCTGCCGCCCGGGGTGCGCCGCCGGACGCCGGGCCTGCGCCGCGACGAGGTCGCCCTGCTCACCGGCATGTCGACCGACTACTACACCCGGCTCGAGCAGGCGCGCGGTCCGCGTCCGTCGACCCAGGTGCTCACCGCGCTGGCCAGGGCCCTGCGCCTGAGCGCCGACGAACGCGACCACCTGTTCCACCTGTGCGGGCACCCGTCGCCGGACCGCGAGCTGCGGGACAAGCACGTCGGCCCCGGGCTGCTGCACATGCTGTCCAAGCTCGACGACACCCCGGCCGCGGTGGTCACCGAGCTGGGTGAGGTGCTCGTGCAGAACCGCATGCACACCCTGCTGGCGGGCGACCACGGCGACCGCAGCGGGCTCGATCGCTACTACGCCTGGCGCTGGTTCACCGATCCCGCCGCCAGAACCGTCTTCCCGGAAGAGGATTGGGGCAGGCTCGGCCGCAGCCACGTCGCCGACCTGCGCGCCACCGCGGCGCGCCGGGCCGACGACCCCGAGGTCACCCACTACATCGCCGAATTACGGCGCAACAGCCCGGAATTCGAGGCGCTGTGGAACGAACACGAAGTGGCGGTGCGGGTCACCGACGCGAAACGCTTCGTCCATCCCGAGGTGGGGCTGATCGACACCGTCTGCGAGGTGCTGGTGACCCGGAACGCGGCCCAGCGCCTGCTGGTCTACCTGCCCCGGCCCGGCACCGACGCCGCGGAGAAGATGGCGCTGCTGCGGGTGATCGGCACCCAGCGGCTCAGCCCGGCGTGAGGCGTCAGGGCGCCCCGGTGACGTAGGCGAGCGCGGTGTCGACGGCGGGCTGCCCGCCCGCCAGCGCGTACCCGGCCAGCGCGCCGATCGCGGCGCCCGCCACGGTCGCCACCGGCACGGTGATGAAATCGAGGACGAACAGCCCGAGCGGGAACCCGAGGACGAAACCGATCGCGGCCCCGATCACCGCGCCCTGGATGATCTCCGGCTGCAGCCGCTGGGTCTCGGCGAAGAAGCGTTCCTGGGCGCTGATGTCGCGCACCGGGGTATCGGACTCGCCGATCGGGGTCAGGGTGAGGCTGGTGCCCGCCGCGTCGATGGCGGGCGTCAGCGGCACCTCGTGCTCGCCGAGCCGCACGACCATCGGCAGCGCGGCGATCACCGTGCCCCCGGCATCGGTGACGGTGACGACCTTCGCGTCGTGCGCCAGCTGGAACCGGCCCGCGTCGAGCGTGGTCACCACGGCGCGCCGGTCCTCGGACACACCGACCTGGTAGTTCACGTCCTTGTCGACGCCGCGCAGCTGGATGCCGGGCTGCCCTGGCTCGGCGGCGCCCACTCCCGTACCCGCCAGGGTGACCCCCATAGCCAGCAGCGCCGCGCCGATCCCCGTGCCGATCCTCATCCCGCCAAGCCTCCCGCTGTCCCATCCGGGAGCCGATCGTCCCGTCCGTCGCGGCAAACCTAACCGCTGGCACGCTTTTCGGAAAGTTGTCGGACTGTCGCGCGCGTGCGTGGGGCCGATGGTCAGCGGGCCGCGGACGACAGGTCGGCCGTGGGTGGACGACGGGCGAACGCCGGTGCGTGTTCCGGGCGCAGGCCGATACCGCCCAGGTACGCGGTGAGCCCGGCCAGGACCGGCACCGCGTCGACGACTCGCAGCGGGAGGGGAGCGGTGTGCAGGGTCCCGCGCAGGGCGGGGGCGATGAGCAGGTCGTGCTCGCCGCGTTGGGAACGCTGGGTGAAACTCGCGGGCAGCATCCGCCTGCGCTGCACTTTGTCCAGGTCGGCGAGGCCCACCGCGCCGTCGAGCAGCGGCTGGGCGAGCAGGCGCGCGGCGGCGACGGCGTCCTGTATCGCCAGGTTCACGCCGACACCGCCGACCGGCGACATCGTGTGCGCGGCGTCGCCGATGCACAGCAGGCCGGGCACGTACCAGCGGTCGAGCATGCCGACCGTCACCTCGAGCAGCTTGACGTCGTCCCAGGAGCCGATCGCCGCGGTCGCCTCGGCGGACCAGCCGAACAGTTCGGTGATCCGGTCGCGCAGCCAGGCCACGTCGTTGGCCGCGCGCAGCGTCGCGTCGCGGCCCTTCTCGATGATGTAGCCGGTCTGGTAGTAGTCGCCGCGGTCGATCGCCACCGCGGAGTTCCCGCTGGTGAAGCGGGCCTGTACCGCGCCGCCCTCGGTGTCGTCGGCGGATTTCGGGATGCGGAAGAACCACATGTCCATCGGTACGTCCTCGGTCCGCTGACGCAGGCCGGCGGCCTCGCGCGCCACCGAATCGCGGCCGTCGCAGGCGAGCACCAGGTCGGCGTGCAAGGTGTGCTCGATGCCGTCGGCGTCGCGGTAGCGCACGCCGGTGACCGTGTCGGATTCGTGGATCAGTCCGGTGACGGTCGAGCGCATGCGCAGTGTGAAGGTCGGCTCGGTGGCGGCGGCGCGGACCAGCAGATCGAGGAAATCCCACTGCGGGACCATCGCGATGTGCCGGTACCGGCCGGGGATCCGGGTGAGATCGGCGGCGACGACCATCCGGTCGCCCGCGTACATGCACATCCTGGTCAGCGCGGACTGGGGCAGCCGGGCGAAGTCCGGGCCGAGGCCGAGTTCGTCGAGCAGCCGCACGGTCGACGGGTGCACGGTGTCGCCGCGAAAATCCCGCAGGAAGTCGGGGTGCTTCTCCAGCACCGTCACCTCGACGCCCGCCCTGGCCAGCAGCAGGCCCGCCATCGTGCCCGCCGGTCCGCCGCCGACGATGCAGCACGTGGTCTTGTCCATCAGTACCCCCTCGAACGCCATTGTCTACGACAAAGCGTAGTAGGCGAATCCGGGCGCGGTCCATGGTTTTCGGAAATTCCGGGCAGCCCTTGACGGCCGGAGGTGGGCGCGCAATACTGAACTAGATGGTTCAGTATGACTTCCTGGATGCCTCGTTCGGGGCGCTCGCGGACCCCACCCGGCGGGGCATCCTCGAGCGACTCGGGCGTGGGCCCGCCAGTATCAGCGAGTTGGCCGAGCGCTTCGAGATGACCTTGACCGGCATCAAGAAGCACATCGGTCTGCTGGAGAACGCGGGCATGGTGGTCACCGAGAAGCGTGGGCGGGTCCGGTACTGCCGGATCGGCGACCACGTCTTCGACCGGGAGGTGGCCTGGATGCAGGGTTATCGGCAGATGCTCGAAGCCCGGATGGACCGTCTCGGTGAATTCCTCGAACGAACGGAGCCAGAGCAATGAGCACAACGACCAACGACGCGGTCATCACCTCGACCTCGGACCGCGAAGTCCACATCGAACGCGATTTCGACGCACCGCTGGACCGGGTGTGGAACGCCTACAGCCGGATCGAGCAGCTCTCGCGCTGGTGGGGCCGCGGGCATGTGGTCGACGTCGAACGCTGGGAATTCCGCAAGGGCGGGCACTGGCGCTTCGTCGAGCACGACGGCGACGAGTCCTACGGATTCGAGGGCCGCTTCCGCGAGATCACCCCGAAGGAGCGGATCGTGCAGTCCTTCGAATGGGACGGCATGCCCGCGCACATCTCGATCGACTCGACCACCTTCGTCGACCTGGGCAACGGCCGCACCAGGGTGGTCACCGACAGCATCTTCCACACCGCCGAGGAATGCGCGGGCATGCTCGCCTCCGGGATGGAAGGCGGCCTCAACGACAGCTACCGCGCCCTCGACGTACTGCTGGCCGAGGGCCGCTAGCGATCGCCGATCCGGCGCCGCGACAGGCGGTGCCGGATCAGCGGTGGGCGCAGCCGGTGGCCCGCTTGCGCGGCTTCAAGCGCAGCGGCGGCAGCGGCGGGGCGGGGATCCGCTCCTCGGGCGGATGGCCGACCACCCCGGCGAAACGGCTGGTGTCGTGCGATTCCCAGGCATCGCGGGCCGCGATGATCTCGTCGTGGCTGCGGCCGACGAAGTTCCACCACATCACCAGCTCCTCGGCGAACGGCTCGCCGCCGATCAGCGCGAAGTGCGCGCCCTCGGAGCTCGCCAGGCGCAGTTCGGCCCGGTCGGTGCCCAGATACAGCAGGGGTCCGGCGGTGAGCTCGGTGCCGTCCACGACGACCGTGCCCTCGATGACCAGCACCGCGTGCTCGAACGCGCGTTCCAGCGGCAGCCGCACCTCGGCGCCGGGGTCGAGCACGACATCGGCCCCGACGATCGGGGTGTAGGCCCGCGCCGGCGAGGTGACACCGCCCAGCGAGCCGATCAGCACGGTGGCCCGCAGCCCGGGTTCCTCGTACCCGGGCAGCTCGCGATGCTGTTCGAAATGCGGTTCGACGCCGGTCGCGGTGCCGGGCAGGGCGATCCACAGCTGCAGGCCGTTGCCCGCGTGCGCGCCGGGGACGCCGAATTCCGAATGCGCGATGCCGCGACCCGAGGTCATCAGGTTCAGCTGGCCCGGCTCGATCTCGACATCGGAGCCCACCGAATCCCGGTGCCGGATCCGGCCGTCGAACGGCCAGGTCACCGTCTGCAGGCCGATGTGCGGGTGCGGCAGGATGTCGGGCGACGCGCCGGTCCGGGTGACGGTCGGCGAGCCGAACCGGTCCAGGAAGCACCACGCGCCGACGGTCGGCAGATCACGTTGCGGCAGGGTGCGTTCCACGTACACGCCGCGCACGCCACCCAGCGGTACCTCCCTGGCGGGGTACAGCTCGGTGATCGGTCCCGGACTCGGCGACGGTTCGCACAGCGCCTCGGCGGGATCGAGCTCCATATCGCTCACTTGGCGATGCCCTTGCCGACGACGTGCGCGTCGTACTCGGGGTGCTTGTCGAGCCAGCCGCGGATGAACGGGCAGTGCGCGGTGATGGTGCGGCCGCGCGCGATCACGTCCTCGACGGCTTGGCGGGCGAGCACGCCGCCCAGTCCCTTGCCCGCGTAGGCGCCGTCGATCTCGGTGTGGATGAAATCGGTGTCGTTGTCGCGCTCGATGTACTCGGCGAAGCCGGCCAGTTCGCCGTCGTAGAACACGTCGTAGCGGTTCTTCGCCGGGTTGTTGGCGACGCGGCGCTCCGGCTCGGTCGACGCGGCGGGGGTGGTCTCGGACATCTTCTTGCGCTCCTTCCGCACCGGAACAGGGTGCGCGCTCAGGATCGACACGCGGTTGAACGCGCCGATCGCGACGGCGATCCAGACGATCACCGAGATCTGTTCATCGGACCAATGCTCGCGCGCGATCTCGTATTCCCGATCGGTGCGCTCCTCGTCGGGCAGCGTGGTGACGGCCTCGGCCAGCCCGAGCGCGGCCCGGTCGGCGGCCGAATACGTGCCGCCGCGCCGCCACGCGGGCAGCACCGCGATCTCCTGCGCCGACAAGCCGGCGCCCAGGCCCGCGTGCTCGTGCACGTCGAGGCAGTACGGGCAGCCGTTGATCTGGGAGACGCGCAGATTGATCAACTCGATCAGCCGCCGCTCGATCCCCGCGGCCGCGGCGGCGGCGCGGATCTCGGCGGCGGTCGCGCTGAGCGCCTTGAAGATCGCCGGATGCTGCTTGTCGATCCACACGCGGTCGTGGCGTTCGGTCACCCTGGCGATGCTAGCGCCGTGCGCCGCGGCCCGTCGGACCGCGGCGCGCCGACGGTTACTCCCGGCCCGCGGAGGTGAAGGACATGTCGGCGTACCGGTTGCCCGCCACCCGCGCGGCGATCGGCTCCAGCGTCGCGAGCTCCTCGGCGGTGAGCCGCACCGTGGCCGCCGCGACGTTCTCGGCCAGCCGGGCGCGCTTGCGGGTGCCGGGGATCGGCACGACCGGCAGGCCGTGCGCCTCGGCGCGCGCGTGCACCCACGCCAGCGCCGCCTGGGCCAAGGTGATCCCGTTGGCCTCGGCGATCGCCGCCAGCGGGGCGAGTAGCTCGGCGTTGTGCTCGGCGTTATCGCCGGTGAAGCGCGGCTGGAACCTGCGGAAGTCCTTGTCGCCGAGGTCGTTCGCGGTGCGGAAGGCGCCGGTGAGGAAGCCGCGGCCCAGCGGCGAGTACGGCACGAAGGCCACGCCGAGTTCGGCGGCGGCGGGCACCGCGGTGCGCTCCACGTCGCGGGAGAACAGCGACCATTCCGACTGCACGGCCGCGATCGGGTGCACCGCGTGCGCGGCCCGCAGCTCGTCGCCGGTCACCTCGGAGAGCCCGAGCGCGCGGACCTTGCCCGCCGTGACGAGTTCGGCCAGCGTGCCGACGGTCTCCTCGATCGGCACCCGCGGATCGCGGCGGTGCATGTAGTACAGGTCGATGGTGTCGATGCCGAGGCGGCGCAGGCTCGCGTCGACCGCGGCGCGGATGTAGCCGGGGGAGTTGTCGAAGCCGCGGTAGCCGGGGTCGTCGGCCTTGCGGACGATGCCGAACTTGGTGGCGATCACCAGCTCGTCGCGGTGCGCGCGGACGAACCCGGACAGGAACTCCTCGTTGTGGCCCGAGCCGTAGATGTCGGCGGTGTCGAACAGGGTGACGCCGAGTTCGAGCGCGTGCTCGAGGGTGGCGCGCGACTCGGCCTCGTCGGTCTCGCCGTAGAACTCGCTGATGCCCATGCAGCCCAGACCCTGCACGCCGACCAGCGGGCCGTCGGTGCCGAGGGCGGTGGTCGGCAGCGTCGCGGTGGTGCTCATGTATCGGTTCCTTCGCTCGTGTGCGCGGTGAGCGTGGCCGGCCGATCGGTCTCGGATCTGCCCTCGTAGATGGCGATCTTGTAGTCGAGGACGGCCACGGTCTGCTGGAGTTCCGCGATCTTGTCGAGCACGTCGGACCTGGTCTGCCGGAACATCGCGAGCCGCTCCGGGTAGGTCTGCTCACCCGCCCTGACCAGTTCGGCGTAGCGGATCATGTCGGCCACCGGCATACCGGTCAGCCGCAACCGGCTGATCAGCTCCAGCCACTCCAGGTCGCGGTCGCTGAAGCGCCGGTTGCCGGTGTGGTCGCGGCCGACATAGCCCATCAGCCCGATCCGCTCGTACCAGCGCAGGGTGTCGCGACTGAGGCCCGATCGCTCGGCGACCTGGCCGATCGAGTATCGCGGGCGTTCGCGATCGTCGTCCCCGGCGGTGGTGGCGCGCAGGGCCGCGTCCTGATCCATCGTGCTCGTCCCTTTCTCGTGGAACCCAGTCGACGCTATCCACCTGGAGTGCGCTCCAAGCAAGACTTATTCTCGCGGGACGAGCGAATTCAGTTGTACTTCGGCAGCTCCTGCACGGCCCACCGGTTGCCGTCGGGGTCGGCGAAGAAGGTGAACAGGCCCCAGCCCATGTCCTGCACCGGACTGGCCTCCACGCCCGCGGCCACGAGCTGTTCGTAGGCCTGCTGCGCGCTGGGGACGACCATCTGCATGCCCTCGACGCTGCCGGGGGCGGCGCTGGTCAGGCCGCGGCCGATGCAGATCGAGCAGCCCGAACCGGGCGGGGTGAGCTGGACGAAGCGGATGTCCGGGCTCGGGGTGTGGTCGTGATCGGCGTTGAAGCCGATGCTGGTGTAGAAGTCCTTGGCCCGATCGACGTCGGTGACCGGGATGGCAACGAGTTCGATTTTCCAATCCATGCCGTTCAGCATGGCACCGGTGGCCGACAGAAACGTAGTCTGGATCACATGGCTGGTAAGAACATCGACCGCGTCAGGGCCCGATCGGCCTGGGAGACGGTCAAGGAGAGCCCGGTGATCACCGCGATCGCGGTGGCGCCGGTGGTGCTGGTGCTCGGCGTGGTGTGGTGGCTGACGAACGGTTTCGTCGCCTTCGTGCTGCTCGCCCTGCTCGGGGTCGGCATCGTCGTCGGCGGCAAGCTGCTCAAGTAGCCGCGGCCGCCTCAGCGCGGAACGTGGAAGAAGGTGAGTTCACCCGAACCCGGGTCCAGCTGTGCCCACGGCCGGTCGAACTCGAGCACGGCCAGCGCCGAGGTGGGGAACTTGCGGCTGAGCTCGGTCGCCTGATCGGAGTCGCGATTGGCCGCGAGTTCCCAAGCGGTCCACGGGATTCCGGGCACGTGGCCGACGACGAGCAGGGTGCCGACGGCATCGTCGGTGAGCTGGATCAGCTCGATCAGGGTGTGCGGGTTCGCCTCGTAGATGTCGTCGGTGTACTCCACCGGCGCGTCGATCCCGGTCGCGGCGAGCGTCTGCCTGGTCCGGGTGGCCGTCGAGCAGCGCACCGCGTCGATCGGCGGCTGGGTGTCGCGCAGCCAGGCACCGGCCAGGGCCGCCTCCCGCTGCCCACGCGGCGCCAGCGGGCGGGCGTGATCGCCGACTCCGTCGGGGTACGCCGATTTTCCGTGCCGCATCAGGATGAGGGTCGCCACCATGGGAACCACCGTAATCCCGACCGCGGGTGAGGTCGCGGTCACACTCGAGGCACACTG
This sequence comes from Nocardia sp. NPDC058244, assembly GCF_042882065.1. Classification (NCBI taxonomy): domain Bacteria; kingdom Bacillati; phylum Actinomycetota; class Actinomycetes; order Mycobacteriales; family Nocardiaceae; genus Nocardia; species Nocardia sp. NPDC058244. The sequence continues at coordinate 793,660 of NZ_JBHVWX010000001.1, forward strand.
AAAGCTGCGTCACCGTAGATGTGTTCGTGGCACACCCGCCGCGGGCCCGCTCCGGACGACGTCTCGAGCCACCGACCACACATTTCGAGGATCTGCACACTATGGCCTACGTCATCACGCAGCGTTGTTGCAACGACGCCAGCTGCGTCACCGAGTGCCCGGTCGACTGCATTCGCCCGACTCCGGATCAGCCGGAGTTCGCCACGGCGGAGATGCTGTACATCGACCCCGACACCTGCATCGACTGCGGAGCCTGTGTCGACGCGTGCCCGGTGGACGCCATCTTCTCCGAGGACGACCTGCTCGCCTCGCTGGCCAGGTACCGCGAGATCAACGCCGCCTACTTCCAGCGCCACCCGCTGGAGTCGAACTTCGATCCGCTGGCCACCCCGACCCGTCCGCCCAAGGAACTGGGCACCCTGCGCGTCGCGATCGTCGGCGCCGGCCCGGCCGCCTGCTACGCCGCCGACGAACTGCTGCGCCGCAGCGACGTCGAGGTCGAGATGTTCGACCGGCTGCCGACCCCCTGGGGTCTGGTGCGGGCGGGCGTCGCGCCCGACCACGCGGGCACCAAGAACGTGGCGAACATGTTCGACTCGGCCTTCCGCCGCGAGACGCTGCAGTACTACCTCAACGTCGAGGTGGGGCAGCACATCGACCACCAGGAACTGCTCGATCACCACCACGCGGTGATCTACGCGGTCGGCGCGTCCAGCGATCGCAAGCTCGGCGTGCCCGGCGAGGACCTGCCCGGCAGCCACTCGGCGACCGAGTTCGTCGCCTGGTACAACGGTCACCCCGACTTCGCCGATCGTGAGTTCGACCTGTCCGGCGAGCGCGCGGTGATCGTCGGCAACGGCAACGTCGCGCTCGACGTCGCCCGCGTGCTCACCGTCGACCCGGACGAGCTCGCCAAGACCGACATCGCCGACCACGCCCTGGACGCGCTGCGCAACAGCAACATCCGCGAGGTGGTGATCCTCGGCAGGCGCGGCCCGCTGCAGGCCGCCTACAGCACCCCGGAGTTCCTGTCGCTGACGCACCTGAAGGGTGTCGACGTCGTCGTCGATCCGGCCGACATGGCCTTGGACCCGCACAGCCAGGCCCTGCTGGACGACCCGAACATCGAGCCGTCGCTGCGGCTGAAGTACACCCTCGCGCAGGAGTACGCCACCGCGGAGCACGACCCGGCGCACAAGCGGATCGTCTTCCGCTACCTGACCACGCCGACCGCCGTGCACGGCGAGGGCAAGGCCACTTCGATCGAGTTCGCGCACAACGAATTGACCGAGGAGAACGGGCAATTGGTGGCCACCGCCACCGACCGCACCGAGTCGCTGGACACCGGTCTGGTGCTGCGCTCGATCGGTTACCGCGGCGTGCCGATCGCGGGCCTGCCGTTCGACGAGCGGCGCGGCACCGTGCCCAGCGAGCACGGCCGCGTCATCGAGGCGACCGAGCCGGTGCCGGGCGTGTACGTCTCCGGCTGGATCAAGCGCGGTCCGCGCGGGGTGATCGGCTCCAACCGGGTCGACGCCGAGGAGACGGTGGAGGCGCTGATCGCCGACTTCATCGCGGGCAAGCTGACCGCGCCGACCGGTGACCGGGCGGCGCTGCAGGCCCTGCTCGCGCAGCGGCAGCCGGAGCTGGTCGACCGCAAGGGCTGGAAGACCATCGACCAGGCCGAGAAGGCGGCGGGCAAGGCGGCGGGCAGGCCGCGGGTCAAGTTCACCACCCGCGCCGACCTGCTCAAAGCGGCCAAGGGCTAGCCGGAAGGCCCCGGTCCGCGCGGCGGGCCGGGGCTAGTCCGGCAGCGGCATGATCCGGACGACGGTCGTGGTGATCCCACCGACCACGAACCACAGCCGCAGCACCGGGCGGCCGGTCCGGTCACCCGGTTCGTAGCGGCCGCGCACCGTGATGTGCTCGCGGGCCAGCACCGGGGCCACGTATTCGATGACCGCGCGGTGCGGTCCGGCGACCAGCTTCGGGTAGTCGACCAGGAACTGCTCGACCGCCTGCCAGTAGCAGGTGTGGTTGACGTGGTTGTACTGGTCGATATCGGTCGCGCGCACCGGGAACGGCAGATCGGTGTCGGATTCGCGCGGCGCCGGATCGGTGAGATAGGGCCGCCAGCGTAACCGGTGCTCGTCGGTGGATCGGGCCAGGTAGGCCAGGCCCTCGTCGCTGATCCGGGCGGGCAGGTTGCTGGACTCGCTGAGGTTGATCCAGAAGCCCTCGGTCTCGATCAGGCCGCCGCCGTCGCTGGTGATCCGGGTGCGCATGTTCGTCCACCGGGTCGACATGCTCGAACACCAGCGGGTCAGGTGCACCTGATCGGGCCAGGTGACCGGCCGGAGGACATCGATGACGGTGCGGCGCACGATCCAGGTGGGGTCGGTGCGGTGCAGGGCCGTCTGATGGAGTTCGTCCCAGGAGATGTCCTGCAGGTAGCGCGCCACGGCATCGAAGCGCAGCCGGTGATAGGGATCCACGTCGCCAGCCCGGACGGGCCACGCCGCGGCGAAACCCATGCCCTCCTGGGGAAGCGGGGCCAGTGGCTGTTCGAGTGACACGTGTGCTCCTTGCACGGCGCACCAGGTGTGCCGCGACTTCTTGCGTAGTTCTGCTGACGACTTTACGGGGCGCAGATCACACCCTCACGCGGAGCCGGGGCAAGCGGTATCGGATTCCACCGGCTCCCGGTAGCCTGCAGGAATGGCCGGCGGGGCGATGGCGGGCTCGATGTTCGGGCGCTATGAAATGCGCAGACTCCTCGGAGTCGGCGGTATGGGGGAGGTCTACGAGGCCTACGACACCTCCAAGAGTCGTACTGTCGCCGTCAAGGTACTCAACCGCGAGCTGGCCAGGGACCCCGTCTACGTGCAGCGATTCCGCCGGGAGTCGCACGCGATGGCGAGTGTGCAGGAACCGCACGTCATCCCGGTGCACGACTGGGGCGAGGTCGACGGCGTCCTCTACATCGACATGCGGCTGGTCAAGGGCACCGATCTCAAGGACCGCCTGCAGCGGCACGGCAGGCTGACGCCGGGCGAGGCGGTGCAGGTGGTGGAGCAGATCGCCGCCGCGCTCGACGCCGCGCACGAGATCGGCCTGATCCACCGCGACGTGAAGCCAGCCAACATCCTGCTCACCAGCAGCATGTTCGCCTACCTGGTCGACTTCGGCATCGCCCACACCGACTCCGATCCGCAGCTGACCAGCACCGGCAGTGCCGTCGGCTCGATGGCCTACATGGCGCCGGAACGCTTCGAGGACGCGCCGCTGACCGCCGCCGTCGACACCTACGCGCTCACCTGTGTGCTCTACGAGGCGCTGGTCGGGCGGGTCCCGTACCCGGTGAACAGCCTCGCGGGCGCGATCGGCTCGCATCAGATGGCGCCACCGCCGCGGCCGAGCGCCGTCGACCCGGCGCTGGAGTTCTTCGATCCGGTGATCGATCGCGGCATGGCCAAGCGGCCGGGGCAGCGCTACGCCACCCCCGGTGACCTGGCCCGCGCCGCCCGCGCGGCGCTGGTGCAGGGCGAGCGGGCCGCCCCGCGCACCGCGCCCGGTCCGCAGGTGGCGGCCGCGACCGTGGTCGGCCCGGTGACCGGGCCCCGGTCCTACGACACCGGCGCGCCGCCACCGCCGACCGTGTCCGGCCCCCAGGTGGTGGTTCCGCAGGTCTCCGGTCCGCAGCCGCAGTGGACGCCGCCGCCGGGCTATCAGGTCGGCGCCCCGCAGCAGCCCACCCGGGTCGGCGGGTACACGCATCCGTCCGCACCGTTGCCGCTGCCGCCGCAGCGCGGTTCGTCGACGCCGATCCTGGCCGGGGCGCTGGGCGCGCTGATCGTGGTGGCTGTGGTCGGCGCCGCGGTGTGGGTGATGCTGAGCGTCGGCGACGACAAGCAGAAGACCATCGCCGATCCGCCGATCACGACCACCGGTGAGCTCGTCCCGCCGCCGGTGATCGACACGGTCAGCCAGACCGTCACCACCACGCGGGTCGTGCCGAGCCCGACCAGGACGACGGTGCCGCCGCTGCAATCGAGTGTCAGCGGCGCCGACGGCCAGGGCTTCCTGAACAGCCCACGCTGCAACGACAACGACGCCGCGATGACGATCGCGCGCACCACCGGTTCGCGCGTGGTCATCTGCCATACCGGCGACAACCGCTACTACTACAAGGGCGCCAGGGCCAGCGACAGCCTCGGCATCGAACTCGACGACCCGGTGCCGACCGGCGGCGGCGGTTTCACCGCCACCAACCCGACCGACGGCACGCAGTATCAGCTCAGCCCCGCCGGGCTCACCATCGTCAAGGGTGGATCCGTGCTGGCCAGCGAGTCGGTGACGGAATTCGCCCATCGCTGATCGGCCCGCCGGGATATGTTCGCGGTAGAGGGTGTCACCGAGAGAGGTTTTGGAAAATGCGCGCAGCCCAGGTCGGCAAGCTGGATGGTCCGTCGGCGATCGAGATCGTCGACCTGCCCGAGCCGGTGGCCTATCCCGGCGGGGTCCTGATCGACGTGCACGCCGCGGGCATCGCCTTCCCGGACGTGCTGATGACGCGCGGCCTGTACCAGATGAAGCCGGGCCTGCCGTTCGTCGTCGGCGGCGAGGTGGCGGGCGTGGTGCGCGAGGCGCCGGAGGGCTCGGCGCTGCGCCCCGGTGATCGGGTCGCCGCGCTGACCATGCTCGGCAACGCCGTCGCCGAGGTGGCCGTCTCGCCCGAGCACGCCGTGTTCAAGCTGCCCGACAACGTCTCGCTCGACGCCGGCGCCGGCATCCTGTTCAACGACCTCACCGTGCACTTCTGCCTGACCAAGCGCGGCCGGATCGCCCAGGGCGAGACGGTGCTGGTGCACGGCGCGGCGGGCGGCATCGGCACCTCCACCCTGCGGATGGCCAGGGCGCTGGGCGCGGGCCGGGTGATCGCCGTGGTGAGCACCGAGTCGAAGGCGCAGGTGGCCAAGGCCAACGGCGCGACCGACGTCGTGCTGACCGAGGGCTGGCTGGCCGCGGTGAAGGAGCTCACCGACGGCCGCGGCGTCGACATCGTGCTCGACCCGGTGGGCGGCGACCGCTTCACCGACAGCGTCCGCTCGCTGGCCGGCGGCGGCAGGCTGCTGGTGGTCGGTTTCACCGCGGGCGAGATCCCGACCGTGAAGGTGAACCGGCTGCTGCTCAAGAACGTCGAGGTGGTCGGGGCCGCGTGGGGCGAGTGGGTGATGACGCACCCGACCTACCTGGCCGAACAGTGGGCCGAGGTCGAGCCGCTGCTGGCCTCCGGTGCCATCCCCGCGCCGGAGCCGGTGCTGTACCCGCTGGAGAAGACCGCCGAAGCCGTTGCGGCGCTGGACAACCGGACCGCCACCGGCAAGGTCGTCGTCCAGCTGCGCTGAGCGCGGGTCGGGGTGGGCCAGTATCGTCCACCTCGTCACCGGGCCGTCGAAGGAGTCGCATGCAGCTGTCGAATCGGGTGCTGAACCGGACGTTGCTCGCGCGTCAGCACCTGCTGGAGCGCTCGACGCTGAGCACCCCGCAGATGTGCGATCACCTCGTCGGCCTGCAGGCCCAGGATGTGCCGCCGCCGTTCGTCGGATTGTGGAGCCGGATCACCGATTTCGATCCGGCGACGGTGTCGGCCGGGCTGGAGGATCGGTCGCTGGTGCGGATCACCCTGATGCGCGGCACCATTCACCTGGTCACCCCGCCGGACGCGCTGCGGATCGCGCCGCACATCCAGCCGGAACTGGAGAAGGTGCCGTTCCGCAAGGGCTTCAACTACGGGGCGATGGTCGGTCTCGATCCCGAGGAGCTGCGCGCGCACGGCGAATCCGTGCTCGGCGACGCGCCGATGCCCGCCGCCGACCTGCGCACCGAGGCGGCCAGGCTCTATCCCGACCGCGATCCGGGCCCGGTCGTGCAGACCTGGCTCTACCAGCTCCCGGTCCTGCAGACCCCGCCGCGCGGCCGCTGGCGCGACAACAGCAGGCCGGTGTGGTCGCGGGTCGAACCCTGGCTGGGCGCCCCGCTCGACCCGGACTATCCGGTGGCCGAACTGATCCTGCGCTACCTGCGCGCGTTCGGGCCCGCCAGCACGATGGACATGCAGACCTGGTCCCGGCTGCCCGCCATGAAGCAGGCCGTCGCCGCGCTGGGTGACCGGGTCCGCACCTACACCGACGAACGCGGCCGCACCCTCTACGACGCCGCCGACCTCACCCTCGCCGACCCCGATCAGCCCGCGCCGGTCCGCCTGCTCGGCTGGTACGACAACCTGCTGCTGTCCCATCAGGACCGCAGCCGCGTCCTCGGCGACGATTCCGCGCCGCCGCTGCGCGCCTTCGCCTCCTGGGTCTCCCCGGTGCTCATCGACGGCTTCCTCGCCGGGATGTACAAGGTCTTCGTGAAGTCCGGCACCGCGCGCCTGCGGATCAGCCCGGTCCGCGCCTGGACGAAAGCCGAAGCGGCGCAGGTCGAAGCGGAGGCCGCGGCGCTGCTCGCCTTCCTCGAGCCGGAATCGACGCCCGCCGTGGAGATCCTGGCGCCCGGCGCGGACGTCCGGCCGTGACACGCGTTTAACGCCGTGGCAACACCGGCTTCCTAGGGTCGGTGCCACGACGTTCATGGCTGCAACGGACGACGTGCTCCGCCGAACCGGGCGGGCGAACCAGCCGCATCCGCAGAAGAGGTGCGCGCATGGGTTCCCCCGCGTCCGTTGTCATCACCGACGTCACCGTCTACACCGAACAGGGCTGGGCGCCCGGCGAGGTCGTCGTCCGCGACGGTGTCGTCGTCGCCCTGGCGGCCGGTCCCGAACACGCTGGTCTGCCCCGTTTCGACGGCGGTTCCGGCTATCTGCTGCCCGGCTTCGTCAACACCCACACCCACCTGCAACAGGCCGTGCTGCGCGGTGCCGGTGAGGGGCTGCCACTGCTCGAATGGCTGCGCTGCGTCGGTGAGTTCACGGTCGCGGCCACGCCGGAGCAGACCTATCTCTCGGCCCTGGCCGGTGGCCTGGAACTGCTGCGCGGCGGGGTCACCACGGTGGTCGAGCACCTGTGGCCGAACCCGTCGGACGCGGTCCACCAGGCGATGATCCGGGCGCTCGACGAGCTCGGTATCCGGGTCGTGCTCGGTCGCGGCATCGCCGATCGCGCCGACAGTACCCGCAAGTGGGGCCTGGATCCGCGCCTGCTGCAGCCGCTGGACGAGGCGCTGGCCCACGTCGACGCCCTCGACGCGCAGCTGCGCGGCACCCGGATCACCACCGCGCTGGCCGTGCCCAACCCCCGCTGCCTCACCCCGGAGGGGATGGCCGCCACCCGCGAATACGCCAAGGCGACCGGCAAGACGGTGTCGATACATGTTCTGGAGACCACCACCGACGACGACATGTGCCGATTGCATGCAGGCGCCGGTGCCGTCGACTACCTCGACGCGAGCGGTTTCCTCTGGGACCGCACCTTGGCGGTGCACTGCGTCAACCTCGACGCGCACGGCCGCGCGGTCTTCGCCGAGCGCGGTGTGGCCGTGTCCTACAACCCGGTCTCCAATATGCGTCTCGGCAGCGGCGTCGCCCCGGTGCCGGAGCTGCTGGCCGCGGGCGTCGACGTGACGCTCGGCGTCGACGGCGCCGCAAGCAACGACACCCAGGACATGCTGCTGGCGCTGCGCTTCGGCGCGTTCCTACAGCGTGCGGCCACCAAGCGGGCCGACCTGCTCGGCTTCGCCGACATGCTGCACATGGCCACCGGCGCGGCGGGCCGCGTCCTCGGCAGGCCGACCCGCACCGGCGTCGCCGTCGGTGACCGCGCCGATCTCACCCTGGTCCGCTTCGATCGCGACTTCGCCTGTCTGCCGGTGCTCGACCCCGGCGCCACGCTGCTCACCGCCGCGTCACCCCGGGTGATCGACACCGTCTGGGTCGACGGCGAGGCCGTGCTCCGCGACGGCGTCAGCACCCGGGTCGACGCGCAGGACCTCGCATCGCGCCTGCTTCGCATGCGCTGATTGTTAATACACCGGAAACGAACAACACATTGCATGTAATTCTGGCAATTCACACTGATCTCAATCACAAGTTGCACGCAACATCGACAACCCGCAGGGGAAGGTGATCACGGTGACGCTCTACGACACGGTGAACGACGCCGACGCGAGGACGCTGCTGTCCGGCCTGGAGGTCTCCTTCGCCGGCGTCGGCAAGCGATTCGGCGGCGACGAGGGCACGCTCGCCCTGACCGAGATCGACCTCGACCTCCGCGAGGGCGAATTCGTCGCGGTGGTCGGCCCGTCCGGCTGCGGCAAGTCCACGCTGCTGCGCCTGGCCGCCGGCCTCGAAGCGGTGAGCACGGGCGCCGTCGCGGTCCGCACGGACTCGATCGGCTTCATCTTCCAGGAGGCCACCCTGCTGCCGTGGCGCAAGGTCCGCCGCAATGTCGAACTCTCGGCCCAGCTGGCCGGGGTCGACCGGGCGGTGCGCCGCGAGCGGGTCGAGCGCGCCATCGCGGCGGTCGGTCTCGCCGACTTCGCGAACAAGCTGCCGCACCAGCTCTCGGGCGGCATGCGGATGCGCGTCTCGCTGGCCAGGGCGCTCGCGCTGGAACCACGGCTGATGCTGCTCGACGAGCCGTTCGGCGCGCTCGACGAGATGACCAGGCTGAACATGCAGGAGGAACTGCTGCGGCTCTACCGCGACAACGCCTTCACCGCGCTGTTCATCACCCACTCGGTCTCCGAGGCGGTGTTCCTGGCCTCGCGGGTGGTGGTGATGTCGGCCCGGCCCGGCCGCGTGCACGAGGTGATCGACGTGGACCTGCCGTACCCGCGGGACCGGGAGCTGCGCTTCGACCCCGCCTTCACCGAACTCGTCTCGCGCGTCTCGCGCTCGCTGAAAGAGGCTGCCTGATGGTCAGTATCGCGGCCCGCGCCGTCGCTCCCGCCCGTTCGCGCCCGGTCCTGCCGGTGCCACAGCTCCGCAAGCTCGCCCGCGTGCTCGTCGCGCCCGCGGTGTCGATCGCGCTGGCGCTGGCCGCCTGGTACGCGGTGTCGATGCTGGTGCTCAGCGAGAGCCGCCGGTTCCTGCTGCCGCCGCCGCACGTCGTGTTCGGCCAATCCCTCGCCGACCCGGCCAAGCTCGAGGTGATGGTCGAGGCGCTGGCGGTCACCGCCCGCGTCGCGCTCACCGGGCTGCTGATCTCGGCGGTGCTCGGTGTCGCCATCGCGGTGCTGATGAGCCAGGCCAAGCCGATCGAACAGGTCGTCTACCCGTATGCCGTGGTCCTGCAGGCTATTCCGGTGCTCGCGGTGGTGCCGCTGATCGGGCTGTGGCTGGGCTACGGTTTCGCCGCCCGCACGACGGTCTGCGTGCTCATCGCCATCCACCCGATCATCGCGATGACCCTGTTCGGCATCAAATCCGTCGACGCCAACCTCCAGGAACTGTTCACCCTCGGCCGGGCGGGCAGGCTGCGCAGGCTCTGGTCGCTGCAACTGCCCGCCGCGCTGCCCTCGACCCTGACCGGATTGCGCACCGCCGCCGGGCTCTCGGTCACCGGCGCGATCATCGGCGACATGTTCTTCGCGCAGGGCAAACCCGGCATCGGCACCCTGCTCGACACCTACCGCGCCCGCCTGCAATCGGAGGACCTGATCGGCGCGCTGCTGCTGGCCGCGCTGTTCGGCGTGCTCGTGTTCACCGTTTTCACCGTGGTGCAGAAGGTCAGCGTCGGCCGCTGGCACAACTCCGCGCACTAGCTCGTCCCCCTGCACAGAGGATCAACCATGAAGACACTTCCCCTGCGGCGCGTCGGCATCGCCGCGCTCGCCGTGCTGCTGGCCGGCGCCGCGACCGCCTGTTCCGACGACACCGCCGACGGTCCCGCCGTCGCACTGGAACCGGCGCCCGCCGAGCAGCAGCTCGCCGGGGCCTGCCCGAGCACCGTCGTCGTCCAGTTGCAGTGGGCGCCCGAGACCGACTCCGGGCCGATCTTCGGCCTGCTCGGTCCCGGCTACCGGGTCGACGCCGACAACAACAAGATCACCGGACCGCTGGTCGCCGACGGCAAGGACACGGGGGTGAAGCTGGAGATCCGGGCGGGCGGCCCGGCGATCGGCTTCCAGACGGTGCCGTCGCAGATGTATGTCGACCAGAGCATCACGCTGGGGCTGGCTCATTCCGAGCACGCCATCGCCGCCGCCGGTCAGCAGCCGATCGTCGCGGTCACCACGCTGCTGCGCAACAGTCCGCAGATGCTGATGTGGGATCCGAAGACGCACCCCGAGTGGCAGGGCATCGCCGATATCGGCAAGTCGGGCAAGCCGATCGTGGTGTCGAAGGGACAGCTGTACCCGGACTGGCTGGTCGCTCGCGGGCTGGTGCAGCAGAGCCAGGTCGACGCCTCCTACGACAACTCCCCGTCGCGGTTCGTCACCGATCCGTCCTTCGCCCAGCAGGGTTTCGCCAATGCCGAGCCCTTCACCTACGAGCACGAGGTGCGGGCCTGGAACAAGCCCGTCGCCTATCAGCTGCTCAAGGACGTCGGCTACGAGGGCTACGCCCGCACCGTGAACGTGCGCGCCGACAAGCTCGCCGAACTGCGGCCCTGCTTGCAGAAGCTGGTGCCGATGATCCAGCAGGCGACCGCGCGGTTCAAGGCCGATCCCGCACCGGTCAACGACGTCGTCGTCGACGTGGTGTCGAAGAACCCCAAACTCAACCCCTACAGCGCGGAACTGGCCGCGTTCGGGTCGACGGCCCTCATCGACGGCGGCCTGATCGGCAACGACACCGACGGTGTCCTCGGCAGTTTCGACGAGGCCCGCGTCCAGCGCATCATCGACGAATTCGGCCCCATCCTGCGCAAGGGCGGCGCGAACGTGCCGACCGGACTGACCGCGAAGGACCTGGTCACCAAGGAATTCCTCGATCCCGCCATCTCCGTCACCGGATAAGGAGTCACCCCATGACCACCAGTTACGACCTGCCCGAGGTCTCCCGCGAGAAGCAGATGGGCGGCCTCGGGAAGGAGACCGACGCCCGCGAGATCCGCGTCGTCGACCTCACCGACTTCGAGAACCGCCGCGCCGAGATCACCGAGGAGCTGTGGGCCGCCGCCACCGAGATCGGCTTCTTCCAGCTCTCCGGCCACGGCATCCCGCAGGACCTGATCGACGAGATGTTCGGCGCGACAGCCGATTTCTTCGCACTGCCCGAGGCGGTCAAAGGGCAGTATCCGCTGGTCAAGAAGAACAACGCGGGGTGGGAGAGCCTGAGCCAGGTGCGGCCGTCGATCGGCGTACCTGACCAGAAGGAGTCCTACCAGATCACCCGGCCGCACATGGACCAGCTCTGGCCCAGCGAGACCGAACTCGCCGGATTCCGTGCTCGCGTCCTCGATTTCGAGGAACGCGCCTGGGCGGTGGCGATGCGGGTGCTGTCCTGCTTCGCCGACCGGCTCGGCCTGCCCCGCGACCACTTCACCGCCGCGCACGATCCCGCCTCGCCGGACTACCAGAGCGCGCTGCGCCTGCTGCACTACTTCGCGGTGCCCGCGGAACTGCGCGGCGTCCCCGGCCGCTGGCGGGCCGGCGCGCACACCGACTTCGACTGCCTGACCCTGCTGTTCCAGCGCGACGGGCAGGGCGGGCTGCAGGTGTGCCCCGGCAAGGAGATGGACGAGCAGGAATGGACCTCCATCACCCCGTCGTCGAGCCTGATCACCTGCAATATCGGGGACATGCTGACCCGCTGGAGCGACGACCTGCTGCCGTCGAACTTCCACCGCGTCCGCAGCCCGGGTGAGGGCGAGTACCAGGGTGAGCGCTACAGCATCGCCTACTTCGCCCAGGCCGATCGCGACGCGATCATCCAGGGCCCCGCGGGCAAGTACCCGCCCGTCACCGCCGCCGACTTCCTGGCACAGCGGGTACAGGCGAACTACCGGCCCCAGGGATAATCGGCGCATGAACTCCGCGCTGCTCGGCCAGTCGGTGCACCGGCAGATCAGGCAGATGGTCCTCTCCGGCGAGCTGGCCCCTGGCCGATCGCTCAGCGTGCCCGCGCTGGCGACCCAGCTCGGGGTCAGCCGCAGCCCCGTCCGCGAGGCGGTGCAGCAGCTGATCTACGAGGGGCTGGCCGTCAGCGCGCCGCACGCGGGCGCGAAGGTGGCCGCCGTCGACGCGGCGCAGATCCGCGATGTCCTCGCGGTCCGTGCCGCGCTCGACGGGCTCGCCGCCGCGGCCGCCGCCACCCGGCTCACCGAGGCCGACCTGGACAAGCTCGCGAGCATCATCGCGGCCCAGGAGGCCAACCTCGACGACGCGACCGACGCGGCCCGCGACGCCCAGCTCGACCTGGAGTTCCACACCTTCATCCGGGACGCCTCCGGCAACAGCTGCGTCGTCGACGAACTGGCCCGGCTGGAAGCCAAGGCCCACCTCTACCGCGGTGACCTGTGGTGCTCGGCCCGCAACCGCCGCGTCGCCCTGCGCGAACACCGGCGCATCGTCGAGGCGCTGGAATCCGGGCATCCCGAGTCGGCCCGCGCGGCCGCCGAGGCGCATGTGCACGGCCTGCTGACCCGCCTGGGCAGGCAGTGACGGTTCAGCGCGGCTCGCGGTAGGCTGGCGCCTTCGCGGTGCCCGCCGGGGTGAGCGTGCGCAGCAGCGGCATGGTGCGCCGCGCGATCACCGTCGACAGCACGATCACGCTGTGCGAACGCACCACCGAACCGGTCCGGTCGATGCTGAGCAGCACCGCTTGCAGACCGGCGTGCGAGTCGGCGCCGATCCGGCACAGCACGTCGCCGGAACCGGTGGTCGCGTAGGCCTCGAGTACGCCGGGAATGGCCGCGAGCTCGGCGCTGACGGTGTCGAGCGCGCCCTGCGCGATCTCGAGCGTCACGAAGGCCTGCACATCGAATCCGGCCGCGGTGACGTCGATCTGCGGATCGTAGGAGGCGATCACCCCCGACTCCTCCATCCGGTTGATCCGCGCCTGCACGGTGGCCCGCGCGACCTTCGTGCGGCGCGACAGCTCGAGGATTCCGGCCTTCTGATACGTGTGCATCGCGGTCAGGATCGCGAGATCGAGTTCGTCCAGTTTCGCCGGCGTGCGCATGCGGGAGACCTCCGTGCCGTCCGCGGTCGGGTGCTATTCAAATTGTCCACCATCGGCGGGGGATCGGTGGCTTCTCGTGTCAGCCTGTTCAGGGTTCGGCGGTGTAGTTGCCTAGCTCGGCCGGGGCGGGATTTCCTTGGTCATGACCATTGAGCAGCAGCTCGTCGGGCTGATCGAGCACGACGACAGTGTCGATCCGTTTCCGGTGATCGGGTGGGACGCGCTGGTGTGGGTAGTCGGCAACGCGACCCAGAGCGCGCACTACCTGCAGTCGGCGTTCGGGATGCGGCTGGAGGCGTACTCCGGTCCCGAGACCGGCAATCGCGACCACAAGGCGTTCGTGCTGCGCAGTGGGGGAGCGCGCTTCGTCGTGCAGGGCGCGGTCGACCCGGACAGCCCGCTCGTCGCCCATCACGACCGGCACGGCGACGGCATCGTCGACATCGCGCTCGAGGTGCCCGACGTGGACCGCTGCATCGCCTGGGCCCGCGACCACGGCGCGCGGATCCTGGTCGAACCACACGACGCGACCGACGAATTCGGCACCGTCCGCTCCGCGGCGCTGGCCACCTACGGCGAGACCAGGCACACGCTGGTCGACCGGTCGCGGTACTACGGTCCGTACCTGCCCGGCTACGTCACGCGCACCTCCACCCATCAGCGGCGCACCGCCCGGCTGTTCCAGGCGATCGATCACGTGGTCGGCAATGTGGAGCTCGGCATGATGGACCGCTGGGTCGACTTCTACCGCGGCGTCATGGGATTCACGAACATGGCCGAGTTCGTCGGCGACGACATCGCCACCGAGTACTCCGCGCTGATGAGCAAGGTCGTCGCCAACGGCAACCACCGGGTCAAGTTCCCGCTCAACGAACCCGCCGTGGGCCGCAAGCGATCCCAGATCGACGAGTACCTCGAGTTCTATCGCGGCCCCGGCGTCCAGCACATCGCCCTGGCCACCGGCGACATCATCGCCACCGTCGACGCGTTGCGCGCCGAGGGCGTCGAATTCCTGCCCACCCCCGACGCCTACTACGAGGACCCCGAACTGCGCGAACGGATCGGGCACGTGCGCGTCCCGGTGGGGGAGCTGCAGCGCCGCGGCATCCTCGTCGACCGCGACGAGGACGGCTACCTGCTGCAGATCTTCACCCGCCCCGTCGCCGACCGCCCCACGGTCTTCTTCGAACTCATCGAGCGACACGGCTCACTCGGCTTCGGAAAGGGCAATTTCAAGGCCCTTTTCCAGGCCATCGAACGCGAGCAGGAGGCCCGCGGCAACCTGTGAGTGCCGCGGCGTTGCCATTACAGTTCATGGCATGCGGATCCCCTCGGCGATCATCACCGGCATGGCTCTGGTTGTCGTGCTGACGTCGTGCGGATCGGGGGGCGACTCCGATGCGCCGACCGGCCCGATGCGACCACCACCGAAGGTGGCCTCGCTCGGCCCGTTCGTCGGTGAGTGCGGCCACGTCACCGACGACGAGGTGCGCACCATGGCCGGTATCGGCCAGCTCTCGCGGGTCTACAAGAACGCCACCGGCTGCAACTGGGAGTCGGCCGGATTGTCCTCGCCCAGTGTGACGTTCGCCTCCTACCGCGGCAGTCCGATCGAGCGGGAGAAGGCCTGGGTGTCCAATGTGGGCCGCAACCCGCAGGCCATCGATGTCGGCGGGCGTCCCGGCTTCCAGGCCCTCGACCCCGACGGCTCGATCTGTGATCTCGCCGTTCAGCTGGACGACGACTTCTTCGAGTGGTCGATGTCGTACGGCGCGTTCGCGCCCGCGGGCAATCCGTGCGACAAGGCCAGGCAACTGGCCGAACTGACCGTGGGACGGCTGCAGTGAGCGCGCGCCGGATCGTCGTCGCCCTGTCGTCCGCGCTGGTGCTCACCGCGGCGCTGGCCGGCTGTGGTGCGAAGGTTCCCGGCACCGCGCAGCCGCTGGGCAGCGGTGGCGGCGACGAGTCGATCAACACCAACTTCGACAAGCTGCTGCGCGAGTGCGAGGTGGTCGCGCCCGAGAAGATCGGCGAGATCGTCGGCAACGCCGACTACGTGAACACCTCGTTCAGCGGCGCCGTCTGCATGTGGAACATCGAGGACGCCCCCGGCGGCAGTGCCATGGCCACGCTCAACTGGTACGAGATGGGTACGCTGAACAACGAGAAGACCACCAACGACAAGTTGGGCTACCTCACCGGCGACATCACCGTGCAGGGCCGCAGGGCGCTGCAGGTGCGCAGGCCGAACGACAACGACTCCTGCGGCGTCACCGCCCCGGCCGCCGATGTCGGGGTCGTCGGCTGGTGGATCAATTACAAACCCGGTTCGGCCCATCCGGATCCGTGCGCCGCCGCCCAGAAATTGGTGGAGCTGACCTTGGATCTGGCCCGGTAGAAGCCTTGACGGGCCACCCCGCTTTGACCCGGATTCGGGCACGCGGGTATCGTGGATCCCTGTGCCCGGATTGCTACGGGCAAGTTCGTGCGTGAACGTAGGCCAGCGAGAGCGGCCGGAACGTTCCAGCGTGCCCAGAAAAAGGGCCCTGAGCTGCGCGCGACACGCCCGACCGCGGGTAAACGGAAACACGGTCGGACGTGCGAGTGAAAGCTCGATGAACTGAAGACATGTGTTCCGACAGCCGCAATTACCAATAAGGAAAGCC
The DNA here is from genome assembly GCF_042882065.1 of Nocardia sp. NPDC058244. Taxonomy (NCBI): domain Bacteria; kingdom Bacillati; phylum Actinomycetota; class Actinomycetes; order Mycobacteriales; family Nocardiaceae; genus Nocardia; species Nocardia sp. NPDC058244. Next base: position 809,458 of record NZ_JBHVWX010000001.1, read on the forward strand.
GGTCTATGCCAACCATCAACCAGCTGGTCCGCAAGGGTCGCCGCGACAAGGTCTCCAAGACCAAGACTGCGGCCCTGAAGGGGAGCCCGCAGCGTCGTGGTGTGTGCACTCGCGTGTACACCACCACCCCCAAGAAGCCGAACTCCGCGCTGCGTAAGGTCGCGCGTGTTCGCCTGACCAGCGCAGTCGAGGTCACGGCGTACATCCCCGGCGAGGGCCACAACCTGCAGGAGCACTCGATGGTGCTCGTCCGTGGCGGTCGTGTGAAGGACCTCCCCGGTGTCCGCTACAAGATCATCCGTGGCTCGCTGGACACCCAGGGTGTGAAGAACCGCAAGCAGGCCCGCAGCCGCTACGGCGCCAAGAAGGAGAAGAGCTGATATGCCACGCAAGGGCCCCGCACCCAAGCGTCCGCTGATCAACGACCCGGTCTACGGGTCGCCGCTGGTCACTCAGCTGGTCAACAAGATCCTGCTGGACGGTAAGAAGTCCACCGCCGAGCGCATCGTCTACGGTGCTCTCGAGCAGGCGCGTGAGAAGACCGGCACCGACCCGGTCGTCACCCTCAAGCGTGCGCTGGACAACGTCAAGCCCGCCCTCGAGGTGAAGCCCCGCCGTGTCGGTGGCGCCACCTACCAGGTGCCGGTCGAGGTCCGTCCGGGCCGCGCCAACACCCTGGCGCTGCGCTGGCTGGTCAGCTACTCCCGCGCCCGTCGCGAGAAGACCATGGTCGAGCGTCTCGCCAACGAGCTCCTCGACGCCAGCAACGGCCTCGGCGCTTCGGTGAAGCGTCGCGAGGACACCCACAAGATGGCCGAGTCGAACCGGGCCTTCGCGCACTACCGCTGGTGATTGCCGCCCGGCCCGTCGCTAGTGTCGGCGCCGGAAGGCTTTCAGTCGGGACGCGGCACTTCGGTGCCGCCCCCGGCGTTGACATTGTGACGACCCGAACCAGGGTCGTTCCCGAGAATTCCAACTAGCTAACGAGCGGGGAAGATTTCCGTGGCACAGGACGTGCTCACCGACCTGAACAAGGTCCGCAACATCGGCATCATGGCCCACATCGATGCGGGCAAGACCACCACTACCGAACGCATCCTCTTCTACACCGGTATCACGTACAAGATCGGTGAGGTCCACGACGGCGCGGCCACGATGGACTGGATGGAGCAGGAGCAGGAGCGTGGTATCACCATCACCTCCGCCGCTACCACCTGCTTCTGGAAAGACAACCAGATCAACATCATCGACACCCCCGGGCACGTCGACTTCACCGTCGAGGTGGAGCGGTCGCTGCGCGTGCTCGATGGTGCGGTCGCCGTGTTCGACGGCAAAGAGGGTGTCGAGCCGCAGTCCGAGCAGGTGTGGCGTCAGGCCGACAAGTACGACGTGCCGCGTATCTGCTTCGTGAACAAGATGGACAAGCTCGGCGCCGACTTCTACTTCACGGTGCAGACCATCAAGGACCGTCTCGGTGCCAAGCCGCTGGTCATCCAGCTGCCGATCGGCGCGGAGAACGACTTCGAGGGCATCGTCGACCTGGTCGAGAACAACGCCAAGGTCTGGAAGGGCGAGACCAAGCTCGGCGAAGAGTACGAGGTCGTCGAGATCCCGGCCGATCTCAAGGACAAGGCCGAGCAGTACCGCCAGGAGCTGCTCGAGACCGTCGCCGAGTCCGACGAGTCCCTGCTGGAGAAGTTCTTCGGCGGCGAGGAGCTCTCGGTCGAGGAGATCAAGGGCGCCATCCGCAAGATGACGGTCAACTCCGAGCTGTACCCGGTGCTGTGTGGTTCCGCGTTCAAGAACAAGGGCGTGCAGCCCATGCTCGACGCGGTCATCGACTACCTGCCCTCCCCGCTGGATGTCGAGGCCACCACCGGCCACATCCCGGGCAAGGAAGAGGAGCTCGTCACCCGCAAGCCGAACGTCGACGAGCCGTTCGCGGCGCTGGCGTTCAAGATCGCGGTGCACCCGTTCTTCGGTGAGCTCACCTACGTCCGCGTGTACTCGGGCAAGGTCGACTCCGGCTCGCAGGTCGTCAACTCGACCAAGGGCAAGAAGGAGCGCCTGGGCAAGCTGTTCCAGATGCACTCCAACAAGGAGAACCCGGTCACCACCGCGTCGGCCGGCCACATCTACGCCGTGATCGGTCTGAAGGACACCACCACCGGTGACACCCTCTCCGACCCGCAGAACCAGGTCGTCCTCGAGTCGATGACGTTCCCGGACCCGGTCATCGAGGTCTCGATCGAGCCCAAGACCAAGTCCGACCAGGAGAAGCTCGGCACCGCGATCCAGAAGCTGGCGCGCGAAGACCCGACGTTCTCGGTCAAGCTGGACGCCGAGACCGGCCAGACCGTCATCGGCGGCATGGGCGAGCTCCACCTCGACATCCTCGTCGACCGCATGAAGCGCGAGTTCAAGGTCGAGGCGAACGTCGGTAAGCCGCAGGTGGCCTACCGCGAGACGATCACCAAGCCGGTCGAGAAGCTCGAGTTCACGCACAAGAAGCAGACGGGTGGCTCCGGCCAGTTCGCGAAGGTCATCATCGCGGTCGAGCCCTTCGTCGGCGAGGACGGCGCGCACTACGAGTTCGAGAACAAGGTCTCCGGCGGTCGCGTGCCCCGTGAGTACATCCCGTCGGTCGACGCGGGTGCCCAGGACGCCATGCAGTACGGCGTGCTCGCCGGCTACCCGCTGGTGAACCTGAAGGTCACCCTGCTCGACGGCGCGTACCACGACGTCGACTCCTCGGAAATGGCGTTCAAGATCGCGGGCTCGCAGGCCCTCAAGGAAGCGGCCCGTAAGGCCGGTCCGGTGATCCTCGAGCCGCTCATGGCGGTCGAGGTCATCACGCCCGAGGATTACATGGGCGACGTGATCGGCGACCTCAACTCCCGCCGTGGCCAGATCCAGGCCATGGAGGAACGCAGTGGTGCCCGTGTCGTCAAGGCGCTGGTTCCGCTCTCGGAGATGTTCGGCTACATCGGTGACCTGCGGTCGAAGACCCAGGGTCGCGCGAACTACTCCATGGTGTTCGCCCAGTACGCGGAGGTTCCGGCCAACGTGTCCAAGGAGATCATCGCCAAGGCGACCGGCGAGTAATTCGCTTGCCGGGGCCAAGTACGCTTGGCCCCGGCAACCGGGCGTCAGCACGACCCCCCTTAATAACCGCACTGCTGCAAAAAAGCACGCACTAACTAGTCCAGGAGGACAACAGTGGCGAAGGCGAAGTTCGAGCGGACGAAGCCCCACGTCAACATCGGCACCATCGGTCACGTCGACCACGGCAAGACCACGCTGACTGCGGCGATCACCAAGGTGCTGGCTGACAAGTACCCGGATCTGAACGCCGCGTTCGCGTTCGATCAGATCGACAAGGCGCCGGAGGAGAAGGCTCGTGGTATCACGATCAACATCTCCCACGTCGAGTACCAGACCGAGAAGCGCCACTACGCGCACGTCGACGCCCCCGGTCACGCCGACTACATCAAGAACATGATCACCGGTGCCGCCCAGATGGACGGCGCGATCCTGGTCGTGGCCGCCACCGACGGCCCGATGCCGCAGACCCGCGAGCACGTGCTGCTCGCCCGTCAGGTCGGCGTGCCCTACATCCTGGTCGCGCTGAACAAGTCGGACATGGTCGACGACGAGGAAATCCTCGAGCTCGTCGAGATGGAGGTCCGCGAGCTGCTGGCCTCGCAGGAGTTCGACGAGGACGCGCCGGTCGTGCGTGTCTCCGGCCTGAAGGCCCTCGAGGGTGACCAGAAGTGGGCCGACGCGGTCCTCGAGCTGATGAACGCCGTCGACGAGTCGATCCCGGACCCGGTCCGCGAGACCGAGCTCCCGTTCCTGATGCCGGTCGAGGACGTCTTCACGATCACCGGTCGTGGCACCGTCGTCACCGGTCGCGTCGAGCGCGGCATCGTGAACGTGAACGAGGAAGTCGAGATCGTCGGCATCCGCGAGAAGAGCACCAAGACCACCGTCACCGGTATCGAGATGTTCCGCAAGCTGCTCGACCAGGGCCAGGCGGGCGACAACGTCGGTCTGCTGGTTCGTGGCATCAAGCGCGAAGATGTCGAGCGTGGCCAGGTCGTCGTGAAGCCGGGCACCACCACCCCGCACACCGAGTTCGAGGGCCAGGCGTACATCCTGTCGAAGGACGAGGGCGGCCGCCACACCCCGTTCTTCAACAACTACCGTCCGCAGTTCTACTTCCGTACGACTGACGTGACGGGCGTTGTGACCCTGCCCGAGGGCACCGAGATGGTCATGCCCGGTGACAACACCGAGATGTCCGTCAAGCTGATCCAGCCGGTCGCCATGGACGAGGGCCTGCGTTTCGCGATCCGTGAGGGTGGCCGCACCGTCGGCGCCGGTCGCGTCACGAAGATCATCAAGTGAGTCTCTGACTGACTGACACCGCAACGGCGTCGCTCCCCCCGGGAGCGGCGCCGTTCGGCGTTCAAGGCCACCGGTGGATGGTCAGAGTCTCTGCCAGAGGGCCGGGGTGTTGGGCGGGGTCCAGTTCGGGGCGTGGGCGGTGTGGGACTGGCGGCACTGGTACTCGGCGCCGTCGTAGGTCACCTTGTCGCCGACCTGATAGGTGGCGCCCAGTTGCCAGGCGGGCGTGGCCGGTGGCGCTTCCTTGACCTGCACCTCGATCTGGATCGGGGTGTTGGTCTGGAAGGCGCTCATGCAGCCCTCGGCGACGAGGGTGTGCTTGCCCGCCGAGGTGGGTGTCCACTGTGCGGTGGCGATCAGGTTCTCGCCAGGCGCGACAGGTGTGTTTCCGAGGACTTCGCCGTTGTCGATGACCGCTACGGTCGATCGGAAGTCGCAGGTGATCGTCAGGGTGTAGGCCTGGCCGACATAGACGTCGTTGCTCGAGACCGTCATGCTGATCGGATTGGCCTGTGCCGGGGCTACCCCCACCAGGGCCGCCGCCATCGCAGATCCGAGGGCGGCGAAGCCGATACTCCAGGCACGTGTGTACTTCATCGTCGTCCTTGTTTTGCTCACCGAGGCGAACCTCGTCGGCAGCCGGATCGCTGCCACTTCGATTGGTACACGTCGGCGTCTTTCAAGATCGACAATTTCGACCCGAGATGTCTGAAAGTCGTTGTTGTAGTGGATATTCGGACGCGTTTCGGCCAGAGGGCGTGAGCGGCTGGGGCGTCCGTGACCCGGGAGGTCATCGTGTGGCAGCGGCGAGCTCGGTAGCGTGCGGGGCTGGTGTTTCCGATGGAGTGGAGGGTGGCGTGGCGGTGGTGCGAGGGTTCGAAGTCACTGAGGGCGTGCTCGGGCGGGGGATGCCGTATCTGGCGTTCGGGGAGGGGCCGACGCTGGTGTTCCTGCGGTGGTTCATGCCGGATCATGCCAATCCGACGGGGTTGGTGCGGCGGGCGGAGGTCACGACGATGGCGCCGCTGGCCAGGAACTTTCGGGTGTACGCGGTGAATCGGGCGCCGGGGATGGCGGCGGGGACCACGATGGCCGATATCGCGCGGGAGCACGCGGAGGGGCTGCTGGCGGAGTTCGGTGCGCCGGTGGACGTGCTCGGGATCTCCTCGGGCGGGTCGCTGGCCTTGCAGCTCGCCGCGGATCAGCCGGCGGCGGTGCGCAAGCTGGTGGTCGCCTCGTCGGGGTATCGGCTCGAGGACGCGGCCAGGGCATCGCAGATGAAATACGCGACGGCCGCGGCCGCGGGCAAGCGGTCGCTGCAGCACCTGGCTACCCAGGGGATCGATTCGCCGGTCAAGGCGCGGCTGGCGGGGGCGGTCGCGTGGCTGGCCGATCCGCTGGTGCGGCCGAAGAATCCGGCCGACACCCTCGCCTTCGTGCGGGCCGAGGACACCTTCGACCTCGACGGCCGACTGGCCGACATCACCGCCCCGACCCTGGTGGTCGGCGGCGACCGGGACGAGTACTACTCCGTCGACACCTTCCGGCACACCGCCGACGGCATCCCGGACGCCCGGCTCGTGGTCTACCCGGACACCAACCACCTCGGCGCCATCAAGCACGAGCGCTTCGCGCCCGACGTCACCGCGTTCCTGACGACGCCGGGCGGCTGAGCGGCGGGATCAGGCCGGGGCGAGCCGGACGCGGACGGTGACCCGGCCGCGGTCGTCGCGGTAGGTCACCGCGTGGCCGGGCTTGTCGACGCCGTCGATGCGCAGGGTGACCGGGCCACCCTCGCCGAGGAAGTTGCGCCACCACTTCTTCTTGTCGGGCAGCGCGACGCCGATGATGTACTCGTCCCCGGAGCGGCGATAGTTGACCGGGGTGCTGAAGGTCTGCCCCGAGCGCCGCCCGACGTAGCTGACCTGCGCGAACGCCTTACCGAGGAACTTCCCGACGACGGGGGCTTCGGTCAGCGCGACCACGCCGGCGTTCATCCCCCGCACGACCCGGTGCAACAACGATTCCTGACTCAACGATTTCTCCTGCCTGATGATGACGACGAACGGGCTGGTCTCGCCCACGGTACCGAGCCGCTCTGGCAGTGCCCTGAGAGTTCTTGGCGCCGAGGCGGTTCCGGTGATCAGCGGATCTTGGCGCCGTAGACGTGCTCGACGGTCAGCGCCATGAGCACCCGGCGATCGGCGACCATCACCTCGCGGTACTCGGTCCAGTCCGGGTGTTCGCCCGCGGCGGCGCGGTAGTAGTCGACGAGGGCGGCGACCTCCGGCCCGTCGGGATCGGTGCCGGGCCCGGTCAGGGTGACGCTGCCTTCGGCGGTGGCCCAGGACCAGCCGTCGGGCGCGGTCACCTCGAAGGCGGCCCTGGGGTCGCGGCGCAGGTTGCTGGTCTTGGCGCGGCCCTCGGTCATCGAGACGTAGATGACCCCGGCTTCGCGGTCGTAGTAGGGGGTGACGGGGGACAGCTGGGGCCGTCCGTCCGCCTTGATGGTGGCGAGGACGCCGAGCTTCGCTGCCGCGAGCAGATCGTGCGGGTCGAATGCCGCTGTCATCGGTGGGTCTCCTCTGGGTGGGCTGACACGCTGGGCGAGGTCACCGCTCCGAACGGCGATGTCCCCTCGTCGAGACGAACTGCCGTGCCGGTGGATTTATGCCCGCACCCTCCGGAAAACCCGTCGACAGGCCCGCTCCGGGCGCGTAGAACTGGGTCATGGTTACGGTACGTCCGCTGTCGCGGCGCTAGTTCGCATCGGGTCCTCGGGCGCCGGTGGGGCGGCGCGTGATTCGATGCCCGTGCCGTCCGGTGGAACGCGTAACTGGCGAGCGTCGACTTCTTCGACCGAACTAGTTGACGTACTGGGGGATTCCCATGACCACGAGACGGACCGACCTCGCCCGCCTGCGCAATATCGGCATCGCCGCCCACATCGACGCGGGCAAGACGACCACCACCGAACGCATCCTGTTCTACACCGGCGTCACCCGCACCCTGGGTGAGGTCCACGACGGCACCGCCGCCATGGACCGGATGATCCAGGAGCGCGAGCACGGCATCACCATCGCCGCCGCGGCCACCACCTGCCGGTGGAACGAGCACGAGATCACCATCCTCGACACCCCCGGCCACGTCGACTTCACCGTCGAGGTGGAGCGGTCGCTGCGGGTGCTCGACGGCGCGGTCGCCGTGTTCGATGCCAAGGAAGGCGTCGAGCCGCAGTCGGAGCAGGTGTGGCGGCAGGCCGATCGCTACGGCGTGCCACGGATCTGTTTCGTGAACAAGATGGACAAGCTCGGCGCGGACTTCGCGTTCACCGTGCGGACCATCGCGGAGCGACTCGGCGTGCGGCCGTTGGTGATCCAGCTGCCGATCGGCGCCGAGAGCACGTTCGACGGCATCGTCGACCTGGTCGAGATGACGGCGAAGGTGTGGCGCGGTGACACCGACCGCGGCGCGCGATTCGAGATCGTCGAGATCCCGGACGAGCTGCGCGTCGAGGCCGAACTGCACCGCGAGGCGCTGGTGGCCGCGGTCGCCGAGGCCGACGAGGCGGTGCTGGAGCGCTACCTCGCCGGTGCGCCGATCCCGGTCGACGTGCTCAAGGCCGCCATCCGCACGATGACGATCGACGCGCGCGCCTACCCGGTCCTGTGCGGTTCGGCGCTGGCCAATGTCGGCGTGCAGCCGCTGTTGGACGCGGTCGTCGACTACCTGCCGTCGCCGCTGGATGTCGTCGCCGTGCACGGGTTCTCGCCGGAGGGCGAGTACATCGAGCGCGCACCCGATGTCGCCGAGCCGTTCGCGGCGCTGGCGTTCAAGGTCGCGCTGCACCCGTTCTTCGGCAAGCTCGTGTACCTGCGGGTCTACTCGGGCCGCGCCGAACCCGGTGCGACCGTACTGAATTCGACCACTGGACGAAAGGAGCGCCTGGGCAAGCTGTTCCAGATGCATTCGAGCACCGAGATCGCCGTCGATCAGGTGCAGGCCGGGCAGATCTGCGCTGTCATCGGCCTGAAGGAGACGGGCACCGGCGACACCCTGTGCGATCGGAACCAGCCGGTCGTGCTGGAGTCGATGGTCTTCCCCGAACCCGTCCTGGCGGTCTCGATCGAACCGCGGACCCGCGCGGACCAGGACAAGCTGGGCACCGCCCTGGCGCGCCTGGCCGAGGAGGACCCGACGTTCACCGTGCAGGTCGACGCCGAGACCGGGCAGACGGTCATCGGTGGCATGGGCGAGCTGCATCTGGAGATCCTGGTCGACCGGATGCGCCGGGAGTTCCGGGTCGAGGCCGAGATCGGCGCACCACGGGTGGCCTATCGCGAGACCATCACCGCCGCCGTCGAGCAGTTCGAGTACACCCACCGCAAGCAGGTGGGCGGGCGCGGGCAGTTCGCCAAGGTGGTGCTCGCGGTGGCGCCGCACGTGGCCGAGGACGGCGCGGTCTACGAATTCGAGAGCCGGGTGGCCGGTGGGCGCGTGCCGCGGGAGTACATCCCCGCGGTCGACGCGGGCGCGCAGGACGCGCTGCGGGTCGGCGCGCTCGCCGGGTTCCCCCTGGTGAACGTGCGGGTGACGCTGCTCGACGGCGCCGCCCACGTGCAGGATTCGTCGGACCTGGCGTTCCGGCTGGCCGGTGCGGCGGCGGTGCGTGCCGCGGTCGCGCGGGCGAAGCCGGTGCTGTTGGAACCGGTGATGGCCGTCGAGGTCGTCACCCCGGAGGAGTACCTCGGTGAGGTGATCGGTGATCTGAACGCCCGGCGCGGCCGGGTCACCGAGCTCACCGAGCGGTCGGGCGCGCGCGTCGTGCGGGCCCTGACTCCGCTCCAGGAGATGTTCGGCTACATCGGGGATCTTCGCTCGAAGACCCGGGGCCGGGCGACCTACGCCATGGTGTTCGACTCCTACGCGCCGGTTCCGGCCGGTGTCGCGGAGTCGATCATCGCGCGCGGCTGACGAGAGACCGGTGGCGTCGTATCCACGGATACGGCGTCACCGGCTCGGGCCGCTCGCGCTGTCGTCCGGGCGAGCAGCCGCAGCGCGTCGGCGGAGCTCGCGTCGCGCGGGGTGTAGACCTCGAGCCGGTGGTCGGGGCTGTCCGGCTGCAACCACACCTGGTAGTCGACATCGACAGCGCCGACGGTGGGATGGTGCAGGCGCATCGCGCCGACGGTGCAATCGGCGACTTCCCCCTCGGCCCACAGCGTCGCGAATTCGGCACTGCGCATGGCGAGTTCACCGATCAGTTCGGCCAGGTGCGCGTCGGTGGGGTAGCGGCCCGCGGTGAGTCGCAGGTACGCGACGTGGACGCGGGCCAGCTCGGACCAGTTGCGGTGCCGGTCCCGGCTGAGCGGATCGAGGAAGAACATGCGCGGGATCGACGGCCGAACATCTGGGTCGGCGGGCGCGGCGAAGTCCAGGTGATCGGCGAACAGGGCGTGCCCGGTGCGGTTCCAGGCCAGGACGTCACCGCGGCGGCCGAGGATCACGGCGGGCATGCTCTCGCCGAGCGCGTCGAGCAGGGCCAGGACCCTGGGGTGCGCGCGTTCCGGCTCGGCCCGCGTGAGCCGCGGCGTGGCGGGCGATCCGGCCAGATTGTGCAGGTGCGCGGTCTCGGCGGCATCCAGCCGCAGTACCCGCGCGATGGCATCGATGACCTGCGCCGATGCCGTGCCCGCCTGGTCCTGCTCCAGCCGCGTGTAGTACCCGGCGCTGACCCCGGCGAGCTGGGCCAGCTCCTCGCGGCGCAGGCCGGGAACCCGGCGGGTCGCGCCGTAGGTCCGCAGCCCGATGTGCTCGGGCGTGACCCGGTCGCGGCGGGCCTTGAGAAACGTGCCGAGGCTTTCCAGCTCCATGCCTTCCGATCGTAGGCAGGAGCGCGGGCCGCCGGGTATCCCCGCGAGGTGTACCCATCACCGGGGCTGGTTGCCGGGCGCGGACCACCGCAGATTCGGGGTATGACTCGACTCGACCCCCCACCCACACCGCTGCGGGCCTGGCTCGGCCTGCTGGTGATTCTCGGCCCGGTGCTGCTGGTCGCCATGGACGGTTCGGTGCTGTTCCTGGCCATGCCCGCGATCACCGACGCGCTCACCCCGTCCGCGGACCAATCCCTGTGGATCCTGGACAGTTACGGCTTCGCGGTCGGCTCGCTGCTGATCGCCTTCGGCGCGATCGGTGACGGGTACGGCCGGTTGCGGCTGTTGCTGGTGGGCGCGGCGGTCTTCGGCATCGCCTCGGCGGCAGCGGCTTTCGCGCCGAGCGCGGAGATCCTGATCGGCTTGCGCGTGCTGATGGGCGTGGCCGGGGCGACGCTGTTGCCGTCGGCGCTGGCCATTCTGAGCACCCTGTTCGCCGATCCACGCGCGCGGGCGCAGGCCATCGGGATCTTCGCCGCCACCTTCGCCGCGGGCTTCGCGATCGGGCCGATCGTGGCCGGGCAACTCCTCACCAGATTCTGGTGGGGTTCGGTGCTGTTGCTCAATCTGCCGGTGCTGCTGGTGTTCCTGCTGCTGGCGCCGATCCTGCTGCGCGAGGTGCGGGCACCGTCGACCGGCCGGGTCGACGTGGCGAGTGTGCTCGCCTCGGCGGCCGGGCTGCTGCTCACCATGTACGCGGTGAAGCACGCGGCCGCGGCCGGTCCGTCGGTGGCCGCAGCGGTGGCCGGGGTGGCGGGTGTGGTGCTGCTCGGATGGTTCGCGCGCAGGCAGTTCCGGCTCGCGCACCCGCTCGTCGACTTCGGGCTGTTCCGCAATCCGGTGTTCGCGATCGCGATCGTCACCGGGTTCCTGCCGTTGGCGGCGTGGTCGGCGACCGCCTATCTCGCCAGCACCTACCTGCAATCCGTGCTCGGGCTCACGGTCTCCCACGCCGCGGCACTCGCGGTGCCCGGCGCTGTCGTGCTCACCGTGGCCGCGGTCGTGACACCGGCCGTGGTCGCCCGGATCGGCCCGTCGAACGCGCTGATCAGCGCGCATTTCTGCATCGCGGCGGGGCTGGCGCTGTTGCTGCTCGCCGACGACACGGGCGGCAGCGGCTGGTACATCGCCGCGACCGCCGTCGCCGGTATCGGCTACGGGATCTCGTTCAGTGTGGTGGCCGAGATCGCCGTCGCGGCGGTGCCGCCCGAGCGGGCCGGGTCGGCCGCGGCGCTCGCCGAGACCGGCAACGAACTGGGCAACGCGTTCGGGATCGCGGTCTTCGGCTCGCTGGCCGCGCTGGTGTTCCGGTTGGCCGGACCCGATCTCGCGCCGACGCTCGGCGAGACAGTGCGGCTGGCCGGGATCGGTGCCCCGGTACTTGAAGACGCGCGCGGCGCATTCGTCACGGGACTACGCGCGGTCGCGTCGGTCGCGGCGATCCTGCACGTAGTGCTGGGTGTGGTGGCCGTGCGGGTCCTGCGGGGCAGGAGGGACACGGTCGGGGTGACCGGTGACGAGCGGGTGGCCGCGCTGGGCTGAGGACGATCCTCAGCCCAGCTGGGTCATCCCCGCCGCCACCACCTGGGCGACATCGAGCAGATCGTCGGGGGTCGGCACGGGGACGCCGTCCAGGGCGTGCAGGCGGTCGGTGCTGGCGATGGCGAACATGGCCGAGACCCAGGCCGAGGCGCACGCGTGCAGGGTGCTCGGGCGCACCGGTGTCGGCACGCTGGCCTGCAGGACGCGGGCGGTGGCGTCGAGGAGCTGGTCGCGCAGGTTGCGCAGGGTGCGCCGGACGTCGGGGTGGGTGTCGGCCTCGCGCCACATGATCACGCGCAGGACCGAGGAGTGGTGATCGCGCAGATTGATCGCGGTGTCGAGGTTGACCAGGCTGGTGGCGGGATCACCGGGGGCGACGACGGCGTCGAGGTCGTCGAGCGGCTGGGTGGGAACGCGTTCGCGCATCAGCGCGGACAGGATCGCGTTCTTGGTGGGGAAGTAGTAGAAGACCAGGCCCTTGGGCACACCGGCGGCCGCGGCCAGCGCCGCGGTCGGGGTGGCGTCGAATCCCTGTGCGGCGAACAGGTTCTCGGCGGCATCCAGAATGAGTTGCCGGGCGTCGCCATCGCGTTTCGCGTTGCGGCGCCCGACGCGTCGGCCCGGCATCAGTGATGCGGAGCCATCTTGTGCAGGCGCTCGTTCATCGCCGGCAGCGCGGCGACCGCCACCACCGCCGTCACTACCCCGACCACCCATGCGGTCCAGGATGCGCCGCTGAACGCGGTGAAGTCCATCGCCCACGGCGAGATGAACAGCAGGACGCCGAACAGGCCCATCGCGTAGTCGGCGCCGGTCATGCTCGCCCGTGCCATCTGGACCAGTCCGGCCGCGGCGATGAGGACGCCGAGCACGATGAGGGTCCAGCGGGCGTTGTCGTTGGTGTCGACCCACAGGGGCGACAGCGCGGTGAATGCGCCGAGCACGACGGCGAGAAGATCCTGTGCGCGGCTGTCTGTGAACATGGGAACTGCCTCCTCGAGAGACGAAAAATACTTCTGACCTCGGTCTACTCCTGATTGACCGCCCGGTCGATATCGGTACCGGCACGGTTGCGTTGCGACGTGGGTATCACCTGTGGCGGGGCGCACTGGTACAAACATTCGGGGGGCCGTAGTGGCCCGCGACACAAGGACATGGCATGGGCGGTCGCTCCCGGCGGCGGTGGCTCGCGTGAGCGCGGCGGGCGCCGCACATGCCGAGAGGACACAGGTATGAGCGCGCCCATCGTGATCGTCGGAGCGGGTCTGGCAGGTCTGCGCACGGCGGAGGAACTGCGCCGGGCCGGGTACGAGGGCGGCGTGCTGCTGCTCGGCGACGAGTCGCGCCCGCCGTACGACCGCCCGCCGCTGTCGAAGCAGTTCGTGCGCGGCGAGACCGACGACACCACCCTGCGTCCGCCGGAGTTCTTCGCGGAGAAGGACATCGAGCTGCGCCTCGGGACCGCGGTCACCGGTGTCGACACCGCCGCCCGCACGATCGCCCTCGCCGACGGCAGCGCGCTCGGCTACGACCAGCTGATCATCGCGACCGGTCTGCGGCCGCGCAGGCTGCCCGGGCTGCCCGAGGTGGCGGGCGTGCACGTGCTGCGCGCGCACGAGGACGCGCAGACCCTGCGCGCCGAACTGGACGGCGCGAACCGGGCGCTGATCATCGGCGCCGGCTTCATCGGCTGTGAACTGGCCGCCAGCTTCCGTGCCGCGGGGATCGAGGTGACCCTCGTCGAGCCGCAGCCGACCCCGCTGGCCTCGGTGCTCGGCGAGCAGATCGGCGGCCTGGTGGGTCGCATGCACCGCGCCGAGGGCGTCGACCTGCGCTGTGGCGTCGGCGTCGACACGCTGCGGTCCGACGACTCCGGCCGGGTGCGCGGCGCGCTGCTCACCGACGGCACCGAGGTCGAGGCCGATCTGGTGGTGATCGGGGTCGGTTCGGTCCCGGTGACCGACTGGCTGGCCGATTCCGGCATCGAACTGGCCGAGCCGTCCGCCGGCGGCGGCGTGCTCGCCGACGAGGTGGGCCGCACCTCCGCCGAGGCCGTCTGGGCGGTCGGCGACGTCGCCGCCTGGCAGCACGACACCGGCGTCCGCAAGCGCGTCGAGCACTGGACCAGCGCGGGTGAGCAGGCGAAGCTGCTGGTCACCGCGATGCTCGGCGGTGCGGCCCCGACCGCGGCGCGGGTGCCGTACTTCTGGAGCGACCAGTACGACGTCAAGATCCAGGCGCTGGGCACCCCGTCGCCCGCCGACGACGTCACCGTGGTCAGCGACGACGGCCGCAAGTTCCTCGTCTACTACTCCCGCGACGGCATCCTCACCGCCGTGCTCGGCGCCGGCCTGACCGGTCAGGTGATGAAGCTGCGCGCCAAGCTGGCCACCGACACCCCGGTCGCCGATCTGCTCGCCGCCGCGGGCTGATCCGGCAAGGTTCACAGCCGCCCCGCCGATTCGTCGGGACGGCGGCACAGAACCGGCCGAGGCCGCCGAACTTGTCACCGGCCTGGATTACTGTGGCGCCGTGGGGTTTACCGAGTACTCGGCCGGTGATGTCGTCTATTTCCCGGAGGGCCCGTTCAGCGGTGTCTGCGGTGTGGTCAAGGAGGTCGATGTCCGCCGCGCCACGGTGCGGCTGGAATTCGCGGAGGGGAGCGTGCACCGCGAAGGCGGTGTCCTGCGGGAACGGCGGCACACCCTGACGGTGGGGTTCGACGAGATCGAACTGGTGTAGCCGGGCGGGGATACGGGCGCGACAGGGCGATTCGGCGGCCTGTAATACGGTGGACCCCGTGATCGTCGCGCTTATCGATTCCGGCCTCGGCCTGCTGCCGACGGCGGCGTGGTTGCGCACAATGCGTCCCGACGTGGATCTGCTGCTCCTGCTCGACCCCGACGGCGCGCCCTGGGGGCCCAAGCCGGAGGACTGGGTGGTCGAGCGGGTGCTCGGCGCGGCGCGGCAGGCGCTCGAACTCGGCGCCGAAGTGATCGTGCTGCCGTGCAACACCGCGAGCGTGACGGCGCTGGCGCACGTGCGGGCCGAGGTGGGCGATGCGGTGCCGGTGATCGGGACCGTGCCCGCGATCAAGCCCGCGGCGGCCCAGTGCCGGTCGGTGGCCGTGTGGGCCACCGCGGCGACCACCGCCAGCCGCTATCAGGCCGATCTGATCGCCCGGTTCGCCGGTGACGCGAAGGTGGTCGGGGTGGCCTGCCACGGCCTGGCCGACGCCATCGACCGCGGCGACCTGCCGGCCATCGCCGATTCCATCGCCGACGCCGCCGCCCGCACACCCGCCGACGTGGAGGGTGTCGTCCTCGGCTGTACGCACTATCCGCTGGTCATCGATGCCATCATCGGCGCGCTACCGGACGGTGTCCGCCTGTTCGACAGTGCCCAGGCCGTCGCCGCCCAGACGATCCGCAAGATGGACGAACTGGGTCGCCCGACCACCGGCAGCGGCAGCGTCACGGTACGCACCAGCGGCAGGCCGGGGGAATTGCCCAGCAGCGCCGCCACTTTCGAGTCCGGCCGCGTCGTCGGCGCGCTGCCCGGCTGAAGCCATCCCCACGAGCGCCGGTGACGGAAGACGCCGACGCCTGCCGGATGTCGGTGCGGATCTGTCGGCCTACCGGTGTTGAATGCGAGGGAATTCCCCGACGCCGGAGGTGCCCTGTGTCCGAGCTCCCCACTGCCGCGCAGGTGCGGGCGGCGCTCGCCGAGCAAGCCGACCCCGCCGATGCCATCCACCTGCAACGGTTCTTCAAGACCGGTGCGGGCGAGTACGGCGAGGGTGATGTCTTCCTCGGCGTCCGTGTCCCCGCCACGCGCAAGGTCGCCAAACAGTTCGGCACGCTTGCGCTGAAGCAGATCGGCGATCTGCTCGACAGCCCGGTGCACGAGGAACGCCTGGCCGCGCTGTTCGTCCTGAACGCCCGCTTCGCCGCGGCGTCGAAACCGCGCACCCGCGACGACGCGGCGCGCGCGGAGATGGTCGAGTTCTACCTGGACGCGGTGCGCCGGGGCCGGGTGAACAACTGGGATCTGGTCGACGCCTCCGCCGAGAACATCGTCGGCCCGTGGCTGCTCGACAAGGACCGCGCCCTGCTGTTCGACCTGGCGCGGCGGGACTCGCTGTGGGAGCGCCGGGTGGCGCTGCTGTCCACCTTCGCCTTCATCAAGGCGGGCGATCCGAGCACCACGCTGGAACTGGCGAGCGAGTTGCTCGACGACCGCCGCGACCTCATCCAGAAGGCGCTCGGCTGGATGCTGCGCGAGATCGGCAAACGCGTCGATCCCGCGGTCCTCACCGGCTTCCTCGACGCGAATGCCGCCCGGATGGGCCGGACCGCGCTGAGCTACGCCGTCGAGCACCTGACCCCGGAGGAACGCGCCGCCTACCGCGCGATGCGCTAGGCGGCCCGCCCGCTCAGAACTGGATCTTGAGGTGGTCGGTGACCGGCCGGGCCTGGCAGCCCAGGATGTAGCCGTTCTCGATGTCCTCGGGGTCGAGGATCTCGGCGTTGCCCATCTCGACCTTGCCCTCGAGCACGGTGCAGGCGCAGGAGCCGCACTCGCCCTCCTGGCAGGAGTACGGCACGTCCAGGCCCTTGTCGAGCATGATGTCGACGAGGGTCTGCTTGCGCGGCCAGGACAGCTCGTGCACCTGCCCGTCGAGCTCCACCTCGACGGTCGCGGCGTCGGCGGCCTCCTCGTCGGAGATCTCCACGGGGGCGTGGTCGGCGAACGGATCGCCCGCCAGCGAGTTGAACACCTCGGCGTGGGTGCGGGCACGCGGCACCTCGAGGGTGGCCAGCGCGTCGTGGACCAGGTCCATGAACGGCTTCGGGCCGCACATGAACGCCTCGTAGGCGGTGTAGGGGGCGACCAGGGTGGCCAGCATGTCGGCGGTGGGCAGGCCGAGCAGCGGTTCCAGCCAGTGGATGACCGACAGCCGCTGGGGGTGCTTGCCGACCAGGTCGCGCAGTTCGTCGGCGAAGATCACCGAGTCGGCGTCGCGGTTGGCGTAGACGAGCACGATCTTGCCGTTGCCCTGCGACAACGCCGACTTCAGGATCGACATCACCGGGGTGATGCCGCTGCCCGCGCCGAACAGCAGCAGGTCCTCGTCGAGGTTCTTGGGGGTGAACACGCCCGAGGGCGGCAGCACCTCGAGTTCGTCACCGGCGGAGATGTTGTCGCACAGCCAGTTCGAGCCGTAGCCGCCCTCGGTGCGCTTGACCGTCACCTTGGGCAGATCGTCGGTGAACGGCGAGCTGGCCAGCGAGTAGCAGCGCGCGACCGAGCCGGTCTGGTCGCTGGGGATGCGCAGGGTCAGGAACTGGCCCGGGGTGTAGGCCATGCGTTCGCGGAGGTCGGCGGGCACCTCGAAGACCACGGAGTGGGTGTCGGCCGTTTCGGTGATCACCGCGGCGACCCGCAGCACCACCGAGCGCGAACCGTGCGGAACCTCGACTGTGGTCATGTCGTCCTCTCGAACAAAACTAGAACGTGTTTCAGTTTCATGCTAGGTCGGGACGCGCCTGCAGGGCAAGCTGTGCCTCGAGACCGGCGACCAGCACCTCCATCCCGAAGTCGTAGGAGTACTTGCCGCGCAGGTCCGCCATGTACTTCGTGGCCCGCGCCACCGCCTCGGGCAACAGCACGTCCGCGGGGGCGGAGCGGTCGCGCGGATTCACCCGGCTGCGCCCGAACAGGTAGGTGTGGATGGTCGCATACGCGGCCAGCACGTTGCGGTCGCTGAAGCCCGCGTCGAACAGGATCTCCATCACCGCGTCGATCAGGTCGAGCTGCTTGCCGAGCATCTGCTCGAGCAGGATGTCGCCCAGGCCGGGATGCCTGCGCAGTTTATCGTCTATCTGATCGATGAGGTCGCGCAGGCGCTCCTGCCACGGCCCCGACTCGCGGGTGGGCTTGCGCACCCCGAGCAGCGCCGCGCTGGCCACCAGATCGAGCAGTTCCCGCTTGTCGGCGACGTAGTAGTACGGCGCCATCGGCGAGACGCCGAGCTCGCGGGAGAGTCTGCGCATCGACAATTTCTCCACGCCGTCCTCGCGCACGACGCGCAGCGCCGCCTCGACGATCTCCGACTCCGAGAGTGTGGAATGCGCGCCGCTCCCTGCCCCTCCGTGGTTACGCAAGCTTCCGCCTCACCTCTACTGCCACCGGGCTCATCGGCCCGTTCCCGTCCTGCTCCCGGAAGTCTAGAGGGGTGCGCCGAGGCGCTCGCGGCCATCGAGATTTTCGAATTCCGCCCTTTATGGCAGTCACTGACGTTAAAGTCGGCGGTGACCGGCAACACAATGGAGGTAGTCATGCCCGAGAACGCAACGCCTGCGACCGTCGAATCCGACGCCGACCTGGTCACCGAGACGCTGATCGAAGAGGTCAGCATCGACGGCATGTGCGGCGTGTACTGACCATGGAGGCAGGCGTGCTCGATCTCGACACCCGCTGGGCGCTGCATCCGCGCGTCTCGCTGCGCCCGGAGTCCTTCGGTGCGCTGCTGTACCACTTCGGCACCCGCAAGCTCTCGTTCCTCAAGAGCCGCGATCTGGTCGACGTGGTGCAGTCGCTGCCGGCCCACGCCTCGGTGCGGGACGCGCTGCGAGCCAAGGGCGTCGGCGTGTCCGACGCGCACATCAAGGCGCTGGCACAGCTGGCCGACACCGACATGATCGTGCCCGCGCCGGGCCCGGTCACGCCGGTCACGCCGGTGAGCCTGCCTGCCTCCACGGACACCACCCAGGGCGGCAAGCTGATCGACCGGTTCGAATCCGGTCTGGCGGCGCCGATCTGTCTCACCTGGGAACTCACCTACGCGTGCAACCTGTCCTGCGTGCACTGCCTGTCCTCGTCGGGTCGCCGCGATCCGAACGAGCTGACCACCGAGCAGTGCAAGGCGCTCATCGACGAGTTCGAGCGCATGCAGATCTTCTACGTCAACATCGGCGGCGGTGAGCCGACGGTGCGGCCCGACTTCTGGGAACTGGTCGACTACGCGACCGCCCACCACGTCGGGGTCAAGTTCTCCACCAACGGCGTTCGCATCAACGAGGAGGTCGCCGCGCGGCTGGCCGCCAGCGACTACGTCGACGTGCAGATCTCGCTCGACGGCGCCGACGCCGCGGTCAACGACGCCGTGCGCGGTCCCGGCTCCTACGACACCGCGATCCGCGCCCTGGAGAACCTGCACAACGCGGGCTTCGAGGACGCGAAGCTCTCGGTCGTCGCGACCCGGCACAACATCGCCCAGCTCGACGAATTCAAGGCCATCGCCGACCGTTACGGCGCGACCCTGCGGCTGACCCGGCTGCGTCCGTCCGGCCGCGGCGCCGACGTCTGGGACGAACTGCACCCGCTGCCCGAACAGCAGCGCGAGCTCTACGACTGGCTCGTCGCCAACGGCGAGGGCGTGCTCACCGGCGACTCGTTCTTCCACCTGTCCGCGTTCGGTTCCGCGCTGCCCGGCCTGAACATGTGTGGCGCGGGCCGGGTGGTGTGCCTGGTCGATCCGGTCGGTGACGTCTACGCCTGCCCGTTCGCCATTCACGACCGGTTCAAGGCCGGAAACATCGTCGCCTACGGTGGTTTCGACGCGGTGTGGACTACCTCTGAACTGTTCGCCGAGCTGCGCGAGCCGGTCGACGGTGGCGCGTGCACCAAGTGCTCGCACTACGACGCGTGCCGTGGCGGCTGCATGGCGGCCAAGTTCTTCACCGGCCTGCCCGCCAACGGTCCCGACCCGGAATGCGTGCAGGGCTACGGCGAAGCGGCGCTGTCGATGCCGGGGCGCACGATTCCGCGACCCGCGGTCGACCATTCGCGCCCGGTTCGTACCCGTGGTCGGGTCTCGCTGCCGTTGACGGTCAAGCGCGCTCCTGCCAAGGCGTGCAACGAGAGTCCACTCGGATAGACAGGCCGGTTGCCGAAAGTGCGCTGCCGATCTTGTTGACGCGCCCGGTTTTCGGTCACGGCGGCATTTCTGGCGGACTTTCCTCCTTTTTTGTGGGGTGATGATGTCTGCGAGCTCGAGTGCGAATAGCATGCGAGGAATGCGCCATGATCGTCTGCCCGACGGCTTCGGGGTACGGATCGATCCACGGGTACGCGCATTTTCCGGGGGTCGGATCCTGATCGGTGGATCGCCCGCGCGGATCATGCGCCTGGCCCCGGAGGCCGCCGAGCTGATCGGCGACGGGTACCTGGAGGTGACCGACACCAAGTCCGCGATCGTCGCCCGCCGGCTGCTCGATTCCGGCGTGGCGAACCCGCGGCCGCGACTGCTGCCCTCGCTCGACGACGTCACCGTCGTCATCCCGCTGTACAACAACGCCGACGGGCTGATGCGGCTGCTGGCCACCCTGCGTGGGCACAACGTGATCGTCGTCGACGACGGTTCCGACGAGCCGGTGCTGATCCCGCCCCGGCAGGGCCGCGGGCAGGTGACCGTGCTGCGGCACGAGTCCCCGCTCGGCCCGGCCGCCGCCCGCAATGCCGGATTACGGGCGGCGACAACGGGCTTCGTCGCGTTCCTGGACTCCGACGTGGTGCCGCGCAGCGGCTGGCTCGAGGTCATGCTCGGGCACTTCAGTGATCCGCAGGTAGCGCTGGTCGCGCCGCGGATCGTCGCGCTGGACAAGGAATCCAACGCGCTGGCCCGCTACGAGCACACCCGGTCCTCGCTCGATCTGGGCAGGCGCGAGTCCGCGGTGCACGCGCGCGGTGTCGTGTCCTACGTCCCGAGCGCGGCCCTGCTGACCCGGCGCGCCGCGCTGCTCGGCGAGGGCGGCTTCGACGAGTCGATGCAGGTGGCCGAGGACGTCGACCTGTGCTGGCGGCTGGAACGGACGGGCTGGCGGCTGCGCTACGAGCCCGCCGCGCACGTCGCCCACGATCACCGGGTGGCCTTCCGGGCCTGGTTCGGCCGCAGGCTGTTCTACGGCACCGGCGCCGCGCCGCTGAGCAAGCGGCACGCGGGCATGGTCACGCCGCTGTCGGTGCCGACCTGGACGGTGCTGGCGAGCATCCTGTTCGCGACGCTGTCCAAGTGGGGCCTGCTCGGCGGGCTGGTCACGCTGGCCACCGCGCTCGTCCGGATGCGGCGGGTGTTCACCGAACTGGACAATCCGACGCGCATCGCGGCGGTGTATCTGGCGCGCGGCTACTTCGCCGGGATGTGGCGGCTGGCTTCGGCGATGTGCCGGGACTACTGGCCGGTGACCCTGATCGCGGTGCTCGCCTCGCGGCGGATCCGCAAGATCGCGATCACCATGGCGCTGGCCGACGGTCTGGCCGACTGGTTCACCCACCGCGACGCGGGCGGCCTCGACCCGGTGCGGTACGTCGCCTACAAGCGGCTCGACGACGTGGCCTACGGCAGCGGCCTGTGGCTCGGCGTGATCAGGGCCCGCAGCTTCGAGGCGCTCAAGCCGAGCGTGCCGCCGCGCTGAGTTCGCCCGCGTGACGGACACTCTCGTCGTCGGCGCCGGGTCGGCGGGCTGTGTGGTCGCGGCCGAGCTCAGCGCCGACCCCGCGCGGACGGTGCGGGTGCTGGAGGCCGGACCGGTCTGGGCCTCGGCCGCCGAGGTACCCGTTCGGCTGCTCGATCCGGGGCACCTGCCGGTCGGCCCGGAATCCGCCGTGGTGTGGCGGTACCCGGGAGATATCGTGCGGGGCAAGCTGATCGGCGGTTCGGGCGCGATCAACGGCAGCTACTTCGTCCGTCCGTCCGCCGCCGACTTCGCGGCGTGGAGCGCGGCGGCCGGGAGCGCGCGCTGGTCGTTCGACGCCGTGCTGCCCTTTCTCCGCGACGTGGAGACCGACCACGATTTCGGCGCCGCGCCCGGTCATGGCGCCACGGGCCCGATCCCGATCCGCCGCACGGCCGACCCGGCTCCGGTCAGCGTGGACTTCGCTGCGCGGTGCGCGGCGATGGGTTTCACGGAGATCGCCGACCTGAACGCCCGCCCCGAAGCGCGCCCCCCGGGCCGGGAAGCTCGCGCCGCCGGGGTCGAGATTCCCGGTCACCCACCGGGTGCGGTGGGCTTCGGACGCGTGCCGCTGGCGATCACGGACGGTCGCCGAGCGGGCCCCGCGTTCACCCATCTCTATCCCGCGCTCGCCCGCCCGAACCTCACGATCGCGGGCGCGACGATGGTGACCCGTCTGGTGGTGCGCGGCGCCGAGGTGGTCGGCGTCGAGTGGGCGCGCGGTCGCGAACGCGGCACGGCCTACGCCGACCGGGTGATCCTGTGCGCGGGCGCGGTGGAATCGGCCGCGCTGCTGCTCCGCTCGGGCATCGGTCCGGAACCACTGCTGCGTTCGCTCGGCGTGCCGGTGGTGCTGCCCGCGCCGGTGGGGCGGTGGTGCACCGACCATCCGGAGATCGGCGTCGAGTACCCGGGCCCCGCGCCGGCGACGAGCGCGGTCGCCCTCGAATACGTCCTGGAACTCGGCGACCTCGAACTGCGTCCGTATACCCCGATGTTCACGCCGGGCCTGCGCAGGCTCGGCGTCGCGCTGATGCGTCCGGAGTCGACCGGCACGCTCACCCTCGGCTCCGCCGACCCGGCCGTGCCCGCCCGGATCGACCAGGGCTATCTGCGCACCGCCGCCGACCGCGACCGGCTGCGCGCCGGGGTCGAGGTCGCCGCGCGGATCCTCGAGCGGCCGCTCGGCACCATCGACGACGCCTGGCTACGCTCGCATCTGGGGACGTCCCAGCACCTTTCGGGCACCTGCCGGATGGGCCCCGCCGACGACCCGCGCGCCGTGGTCGACGACCTCGGCCGGGTACACGGCATCGCGGGCCTGACCGTGGCCGATCTGTCGATCGTGCCCGTCCCGTTGGGCCGCGGCCCACAGGCCGCGACAGTGCTGCTCGCCACAGTGATAGCCCGTCGACACCGGGTGTGACGAAGTGACATCTGCTACCACAATGTGACCTGCGGGACAAACCCACACTTCTGACGAGACTGCCGATAACTCACCGGTACAGTTTGTAGCGGGAAAGAAAGGCAAATGGTCAGCAATCTCGCAGGTGGGCGGCCCCCACGGCAGGCGGCAGAGTCGGGCGCACAGCTCGGAGCTCTGGAAGCCTATGCCGCACAGGCCCATGGTTTTCTCAGTGCCGGTGGTGACCAGCTGACCCAGCTGGCCGGCCTGTTGCGTCCGCTCGTTCTCGAGTCCTGGTTGCGCAGTACGCGTGGTGGAATCGATCCGACGGACATACTCGACGGTCGCGGTCTTCGTGGTGCCGATCTGGTGCGTTACCGGGATGCTCATCCCATTGCCGCGCTGATGCCACTCATCGACAAACTGCTGGTCCAGGACGCGGCGCGGGCTGGACTGATCGTGACGGTCGCCGACCAGTTCGGCCGGGTGCTGTCGGTGCACGGTCATCCGGAACAGGTCGCCGCCGCCGCCGAGATCGGCGTGCGCGAAGGCGACGATCTGAGCGAGCGCCGGATCGGGACGAACGCGGTCGGTCTCGTCGTGCGCACCGGCCGGGCGACGTGGATTCACGGACCCGAACATTTCCTCCATCGCATGCATCAGATCACCGGCGCGGCGGCCCCAGTGCACGAGCCGGACGGCCGGTTGATCGGCGTGCTGATGATTGCCGGCGGGATGCGGGTGGCCAAGCCTGAAATCCTCGCTCTGGTCAAGGCCGCGGCGACGGCGGCCGAGATGGACCTGGTGCTGCGGGCGATGCGGGCGGGTCGCGGGGTGCCCGCGGCCGAGCCCGGCCGCGCCGGCCAGCAGGCCGCCGATAGCGAACCGGCCCGGCTCGGACTCGAGGTCCTCGGACTCGGCCAGCCGCAATTGACGGTGGCGGGGGAGCGGGTGTCGCTGTCCCAGCGGCACGCCGAGATCCTGCTGTTGCTCACCGAACATCCCGAGGGGCTCGGCGCCGATCATCTGGCGCTGCTGCTCGACGACACCGATTTGGACAACGGCACCATCCGCGCGGCGATGTCGCGCCTGCGGTCGGTGATCGGCGCGTCGGTCGTCGGATCGCGCCCCTACCGTCTGCGCGTCCATGTCGCAACCGATGTGGAGGCCCTGCGGGCCGCGCTCGACTCCGGTGATATCGAATCCGCATTGCGCTTGTACGCCGGTCCGGTGCTCCCGAGATCGTCGGCTCCGGGCATCTGCGACATCCGCGACGAGCTTCGGGTGCGGTTGCGCACCGCGGTGCTCGCTTCCGCCGATCCCGGCGTGCTGCGCCGGTGGACCGCGGGCCCGGAAGGCCGCGACGACGCCGCCGCGTGGGCCGCGTACCGGTCCACCGTCGACCGCGATTCGCCCCTGTATGCGCAGATCGAGGCCAAGATCCGGGTGCTCGATCGGCGCCTGGGTACCGATGCAACGCAGATGCAACGTTTCGGCTCATAGTCTCCCGTTCTGAAAGTGTGGTAGCTCACACATCTGCCGAAGATGTGGTGTGGCACACACTGATGCCCAGGTCGTGGCAACCTCCCCGGAGAGACTGGACGTTTGTCCGAGTTTTTTATCGGAAAAAGTTCCTTTTTATTAACTGACCGCCTAGTGTCTGCAATGCATGGACAGGCAGCCATGTGATGTAAGTGACATAGCCGAGGCGCGAGGTTCGGGCCGCGGCCGCGATGTTGGAGGAACGATCAACAGCTAGGCACCCCGCGACGGACAGACCGGTTCGTCGCGCCGGCGGTCCAGGAGGACCGTCGATCTCGTCCACATGATCTGTCGGGGATCCTGCGCGAGCGGGGCGGTTGCGCCCACCGCGCTCATAGGCGAATTTCTCGCTCCACGGAGTACCAAGGTGTCTTCGTGCTGCCCGAAAACGGTTCGCCTCTGCTTTTTTTCGCGATTCGAGGAGGCTCTGGTGCACGGTACGGAGTTGGGTGGGTTCAGCGCGCGACCGCAGGAAGCGGAGGTCGCCGCCACGGCGTCGGCACCGTTCCCGCTGACACCGGCCCAGCTGGGAGTCTGGTACGCGCAGCTGCTCGACCCCGAGGTCCCGATCACCATCGCCCAGTACGTCGACATCACCGGTGAACTGGATGCGGCTGTGCTGCAACAGGTCACGGCCGAGGCCGCGCACGCCTACGGTTCCCCACTGGTGCGCATCGGCGAATCCGACGGTGTCCCTTACCAGGTCGTCGACCACACCATCCCGGTCGAGAGCGAACTGCCGCTGATCGATCTGCGCCACCACGACGACCCCGTCGCCGCCGCGCACGAGTGGATGCGCGCGGAGTTCGGCGCGCCGCTCGACCTGCTCACCGACCGCCTGGTGGCGGGCGCGGTGCTGCGCGTCGGCGAGGCCCGCTGGTTCTGGTACCTGCGCGGACATCACATCGTGCTCGACGGCTACGGCGCCTTCACCAACTCCCAGCGCATCGCCGAGCTCTACACCGCCCGGATCCTGGGGACCGAGGCCAAGGCGGCGGTTCCCGGCGACCTGGCCGAGCTCGTCGACGGCGAACAGCGCTACCGCGAGAGCACCCGCTTCGCCAACGACCGCGAGCACTGGGCCGAGCGCATCGCCGGCCTGGACAGCCCGACCAGCCTCGACAGCCGTACCGCGCCCCGCGCCGCGATCAACCTGGTGACCGGTGGACGGCTCTCGGAGAAGCTTGTCGACCGGCTGGAAACCATTGCCGCCAGCGATGATTCGACCATCTCCGCGGTGCTGCTCGCGGCCTTCGCGGCCTACCTCGGCCGGCTCACCGACCGCCCGGACGCGGTGCTCAGCCTGCCCGTCACCGCGCGCACCACCGCGGTGATGCGCCGCTCGGCGGGCATGCTGTCCAATATCGTCCCGCTGCGCCTGCCCACCGGCGCGGCGGGCGCGGCCACCACCTGGGGCGAACTGCTGCGCGCGGCCCGCGTCGAGGTGGCGGGCGCGCTGCGGCATCAGCGCTACCGCGCCGAGGACATCCGCCGCGACGCCGAGGACGACGGCCGTCCCGCCCGGCGCGCGCTGTTCGGCCCGCTCGCCAACTTCATGCTCTTCCGCAGCGACCTCACCCTCGGCACCACCACCGGCCGCTACCGGGTGCTGTCCACCGGCCCGATCGAGGACCTGAGCCTCAACGTCTACTACGGCGACCGCGATCGCGTGCACGTCGACTTCGAGGCCAACCCGCACCTCTACGACCCGGACACGCTGGCCCGGCACCACTCCCGCTTCCTCGGTTTCCTCGAGCGTCTCGCCGCCGCCGACCTGGACACCGCGATCGGCGCGATCGAGGTCGCGACCGAGCTGGAACTGCAGGTCAGCACCAAGATCTGGAACGCGACCGGCTTCGACGTCGCCGCCGCGCTGGCCGAGCGCGCGGTGCCGGCCGCGACGCTGCCCGCGCTGTTCGAGGCCCAGGTCGCCCGCACCCCCGACGAGGTCGCCGTGCGGATGGCCGGTGACGACACCGCGACCCTGACCTACCGCGAGCTCGCGCAGCGGGTCAACCGGCTCGCCCGGCGGCTGCGCGCCGACGGGATCGGCCCGGAAGCACTGGTGGCGCTGAGCATCCGGCGGTCGCCGGAGCTGGTCGTCGCCATGTACGCGGTGCTCGCCGCCGGCGCGGCCTACGTTCCGATCGACCCGGATCACCCGGCCGAGCGGATCGCGCACATCCTGGCTACCGCCGCCCCGGCCGTGGTCCTCACCACCACGCGCGACGGCGCGCCCGGCGCCGACGCGCTGCCGGTGCTGGCCGTGGACGCGCTCGACCTCACCGGTTACGCCGACGCGCCGCTGACCGACGCCGAGCGCACCGCGCCGCTGCGTCCGGGGCATCCCGCCTACGTCATCTTCACCTCCGGCTCCACCGGCCTGCCCAAGGGCGTCGCGGTCGAGCACGCCGCGATCGTCAACCGGCTGGTGTGGATGCAGCAGATCTACCGGCTGCACGGGGTCGACGTGGTGTTGCAGAAGACCCCGATGACCTTCGATGTCTCGGTGTGGGAGTTCTTCTGGCCCTTGCAGATCGGCGCGACGCTGCTGCTCGCCGAGCCGGACGGCCATCGCGATCCCGGCTACCTGCGCGGTGTGATCGCCGAGTACGGCGTCACCGTCGCCCATTTCGTGCCCTCGATGCTGGAAGCCTTTCTGGCGCAGCAGGAGATCGCCGAGCGCACCTCGCTGCGGCTGGTCTTCGCTTCCGGCGAGGCGCTGCCCGCCGCCCTGGCGCAGCGGCTGCGGCTGCTCACCGGCGCGCGGCTGCACAATCTCTACGGCCCGACCGAGGCCGCGGTCGACGTCACCTTCCACGAGGTGAACGACGCGGACCGGACCACGGTGCCGATCGGCGCGCCGGTGTTCAACACCCGGCTCCATGTTCTCGACTCGCGGCTGCGGCCGGTACCGGTCGGGGCTCCGGGTGAGCTGTATCTGTCGGGGGTACAGCTCGCCCGGGGTTACGTCGGACGGCCCGAGCTCACCGCCGGGCGGTTCGTCGCCGATCTCGGCGCGCCGGGCGAGCGGATGTACCGCACCGGCGACCTGGTCCGCTGGACCACCCACGGTGAACTGGAATACCTGGGCCGCACCGATTTCCAGGTGAAGTTGCGCGGCCTGCGGATCGAGCTCGGCGAGATCGAGGCCGTGCTCGAAGGGGTCGAGGGCGCGGTGCGCGCCGTCGTCGTCGTGCGCGACGACGCGGGTGTCGGCGAACAGCTGGTCGCCTATGTGGTGGAGGCCGAGCCGGGCGCGGTCGCGGTGGACCTGCTGCGCGAGGCCGCGCTGCGCGCGCTGCCCGCGTACATGGTGCCCGCCGCGTTCGTGCTGCTCGACGCGCTGCCGGTGAACGCCTCCGGCAAGCTCGACCGCAAGGCGTTGCCCGCGCCCGCCCGCGTCGTCGTCGCCTACGCCGAACCCGTCGGGCCGGTCGAACAGTCGGTGGCCAGGGTGTTCGGCGAGGTGCTCGGCCTGGACCGGGTCGGCCGCGACGACGACTTCTTCGCCCTGGGCGGCAACAGCCTGGTCGCCACCCAGGTGGCGGCCCGCCTCGGTGCCGATCTCGGTCTCCGGCTCGGTGTCCGCGACCTGTTCGGCGCGACCACACCTGCCCGGCTGGCCGCCGCGGTCGCCGAGCGCGCCGACGCCGGTGTCACCGCTCAGCTGCCGGTGCTCGCGGCGGGCCCGCGCCCGGCGCTGATCCCGCTCTCGCCCGCGCAGCAGCGGATCTGGTTCCTCAATCGCTTCGATCCTTCCGCCCCCGGCTACAACATGCCGTTCGTGGTGCGGATGCGCGGCACCGCGAATCTGTCCGCGCTGGTCGCGGCGCTGCACGCGGTCGTCGACCGGCACGAGGCGCTGCGCACCGTGTTCCCCGCGGTGGACGTGCCCGGTGGCGAGGTGGCCGAACAGGTCGTGCGCGACGCCGGGATCGTCCGCATCGACGAGCCGACCACGGTGGCCGCCGCGGAGCTGGACGCCGAGCTCGCCCGATTCGCTGCCGCCGGTTTCGATCTCGAACACGAGGCGCCGTTCCGGGCGCGCATCTTCGTCGTCGCGGGCGAGGCGGCCGACCCGGCGGGCGAGTGCGCGCTGGCGGTCGTGCTGCACCACATCGCGGCCGACGGTGTGTCGCTCCGGGTCCTGGTGCGCGATGTCCTCGCCGCGTACCAGGCGGCGGCCGTCGGGCTCGAGCCCGGCTGGGCGCCGTTGAGCGTCCAATACGCCGACTACGCCCTGTGGCAGCGTGAACTGCTGGGCGCGGAGACCGATCCGCAGTCGCTGGCGTCGCGCGAAATCGCCTTCTGGGAAAGGACACTGGCGGGTCTGCCGGATCAGCTGGAACTGCCGTCGGCCCGCCAGCGGCCGGTGACGCCGAGCCTGCGCGGCGCGCGGACCGGCTTCACCATCGGTGCCGGCCTGCACCGGCAGCTGGCCGAGCTGGCCACCGAGGCGGGCGCGTCGCTGTTCATGGTGCTGCACACGGCGCTGGCCGTGCTGCTGGCCCGGATCGGCGGCGGCACCGACATCGCCATCGGCACCGGCGTCGCGGGCCGCGGCGACCGGGCGATCGACGATCTGATCGGCATGTTCGTCAACACCCTCGTGCTGCGCACCGAGATCGACCCGGCCGCGAGTTTCACCGCCGCGCTCGAGCACACCCGCGAGACCGACCTGGCGGCCTTCGCGCACGCCACCGTCCCGTTCGACCGGCTGGTCGACGTGGTCAACCCGGCGCGCTCGCAGGCCAGGCATCCGCTGTTCCAGGTGGCGCTGAACTTCCAGGCCGGCCTGGACACCAGCTTCGAGCTGGGCGGCTCGCCGGTGTCGGTGCGGGAGATCGAGCTCGACATCACCAAGTTCGACCTGCAGTTCACCCTCGACGAAAGGCGCGGCGCGGCAGGCGAACCCGCGGGCATCGACGCCGTCGTCCTCTACGCCACCGACCTGTTCGACGACGCCGAGATCGTCGAGCTGGGCGCGCGGTTCACCCGACTACTCGCCGCGGCCGTCGCCGCGCCCGCCACTCCCGTCGGCGAACTGCCGCTGCTGTCGCGGGCCGAGTACGCCCGCCTCACCGGCATGCGCGGCGCGCCCGTCACCGCGACCGGCCTGCTGCCCGACCTGCTCGCCGCCGCCGTCGCGGCCGACCAGGACCGGATCGCGGTCACCGACGGCGACCGTGCCCTCACCTACCGGGAACTCGACCGGGCGTCCTCGCGCCTGGCCAGGGTGCTGGTGGACGGTGGGGTCGGCCCCGACGACATCGTCGCGGTCGGGATTCCGCGCTCCGTCGAATCGGTGCTCGCCGTGTGGGCGATCGCCAAGGCCGGCGCGGCCTGGCTGCCCGTCGATCCGAGCTACCCGCTCGATCGGATCACCCATATGGTGACCGATTCCGGCGCGCGAGTCGGTCTTACGGTGTCCGAGGCGCAGTCCGCGCTGCCCGGCCCCACCGACTGGCTGGTGCTCGACGAGCTGAAGCTGATGGCCGAGTGCGCCGCCCGCTCCAGCGATCCGATCACCGACGCCGATCGGGTGCGCCCGCTGCGCGCCGCGCACCTGGCCTACGTCATCTACACCTCCGGTTCCACCGGCCTGCCCAAGGGCGTGCTGGTGACCCAGGCCGGTATCGCCGGGTTCGCCGCCGAGGAGTCCGCGCGCATGTTCGGCACCGCCGACGCGCGGGTGCTGCAGGTCGGGTCGCCGTCGTTCGACATCTCGGTGATGGAGCTGCTGCTCGCGGTGAATTCGGCCGCCACGCTGGTGATCGCGCCGATGGGCCGCCACGTCGGCGCCGAACTGGCGCAGCTGCTGGCCGCGGAGCGCGTCACCCACGCGCTGATGACCCCCTCCGGTCTGGCGGTGCTCGATCCCGAACAGCTCGACGACCTGCGGATGGTAATGGTCGGTGGCGAGGCGTGCCCGCCCGATCTGGTCGCCCGCTGGACCGGCGGCACCGTGCCCCGCGCGTTCGTCAACGCCTACGGCCCGTCCGAGACGACCGTCGCGACCAATATCAGCGCCCCGCTGACCGCGGGTTCGCCGCTGACCCTGGGCACGCCGCTGCGCGGCATCGCGCAGTGGGTGCTCGACGACCGGTTGCAGCCGGTGCCCGCCGGTGTCGCCGGTGAGCTGTACGTCGCCGGCGCGCAGGTGGCCCGCGGCTACCGCAGCCGGGCCGCGCTCACCGCGGGCCGCTTCGTCGCCTGCCCGTGGGAGCCGGGCGCGCGCATGTACCGCACCGGTGACCTGGTCCGCTGGACCGACGCGGGCACCCTGGAGTACCTGGGCCGCAACGACGACCAGGTGAAGCTGCGCGGTTTCCGGATCGAGCTCGGCGAGATCGAGGCCGCGCTGCTGGCCCAGCCGTCGGTGCGCCAGGCCGTCGTCCTGGTGCGGGCCGACGCGCATCGCGGAGACCAGCTGGTGGCCTACGTGGTGCCGGACGCGGCATCGGCCGACCTCGGCGCCGAACTGACCGCGACCCTGCGCGGCAGCCTCGCCGCGCACATGGTGCCGTCGGCGTTCGTGCTGCTCGACGCGCTGCCGCTCACCCCGAACGGCAAGCTCGACCGCCGCGCGCTGCCCGAACCCGTCTTCGCCGCGCGCGCCTTCCGGGCGCCCGCCGGCGGCGTCGAGACCGTGGTGGCGCAGGTCTTCGGCGAAGTGCTCGGTGTCGAGCGGGTGGGTGCCGACGACGATTTCTTCGCCCTCGGCGGCAACTCGCTGGTCGCCACCCAGGTGGCCTCCCGGCTCGGCGCCGCGCTCGGCCGCGCGGTGTCGCTGAAGACGCTGTTCGAAGCACCGACCGTCACCGGCCTCGCGGCCGCGCTCGGCTCGGCCGAGACCACCGCGATCCGCCCGCCGCTGGTGGCGGGGGAACGGCCGCACCGGATTCCGCTGTCCTACGCGCAGCAGCGCATGTGGTTCCTCAACCAGTTCGACGCCGACTCCGTCGCCGACAACATCGCCGCCGCGATCCGGCTGACCGGCACCATCGACCACGCCGCCATGACCGCCGCGGTCGCCGCCGTCTTCGCCCGCCACGAGGCGCTGCGCACCCGCTACCCGGCCGTCGACGGCATCCCCTTCCAGCAGGTGCTCGACGCCGAGCAGCTGACCATCGCGCTCGAGCCCGAGGCCGTCGACCCGGCCGCGCTCGACGACCGCGTCCGCGCCCTCGCCGCGGTGCCGTTCGCGGTGGACCAGGAACCGCCGGTCCGCCTGCACCTGCTGCGCCTCGGCGCCGAGCAGCACGTCCTCGTGCTGGTGCTGCACCACATCGCGGCCGACGGCTGGTCGGTCGCGCCGCTCACCCGCGATGTGATGGTGGCCTACGCCGCCCACCTGTCCGGTGCCGAGCCGGGATGGACGCCACTGCCCGTGCAGTACGCCGACTTCGCGCTGTGGCAGCGCGCCGCCCTCGGCGCCGAGGACGACCCGGATTCGCCGATGTCGCGCCAGATCGATTTCTGGACAGCGGAACTCGCCGATCTGCCGGATCTGCTCGCGCTGCCCGCCGATCGCCCCCGCCCCGCTGTCGCTTCGGGTCGCGGTGCCCGGCACACCTTCGCGGTGTCCGCCGCGCTCACCGAGCGGCTGCGCGCCGTCGCCGCCGAGGCCAACGCCTCGCTGTTCATGGTGCTGCACGCCGCGTTCGCCGCCACCCTGGGGAAACTGTCGGGGCAGCAGGACATCTCGATCGGCACGCCGGTGGCCGGTCGCGGCGACCAGGCGCTCGACGAGCTGGTCGGCATGTTCGTCAACACCCTGGTGCTGCGCACCCAGGTCGACCCGGCCGCCACCTTCGCCGACCTCGTCGGCACGGTCCGCGACGGCGATCTGCGCGCGCTGGCCGCCACCGATGTCACCTTCGACCGGCTGGTCGAGGCGCTCAACCCCGAGCGCTCCACCGCCCGGCACCCGCTGTTCCAGGTGATGCTCGACTTCCAGAACAACACCAGGACCGAGCTCGAACTGGCCGGCCTGACCGCCGCCGAGATCGAGATCGACACCCACACCGCCAAATTCGACCTGCAGCTGACGCTGCGCGAGACCACCGACGGCCTGCTCGCCCGCTTCGAGTACGCGACCGACCTGTTCGACGCGCAGACCATCACAGATTTCGGTACCCGCCTGCTGCGGGTGCTGGAAGCGGTGACCGCCGATCCCAGCGTCGTGATCGGCGACATCGACCTGCTCGGCGCCGCCGAGCGCACCCGGATCCTCGACACCTGGAACGCCACCGCGTACCCGGTC
This sequence comes from Nocardia sp. NPDC058244, assembly GCF_042882065.1. NCBI lineage: Bacteria > Bacillati > Actinomycetota > Actinomycetes > Mycobacteriales > Nocardiaceae > Nocardia > Nocardia sp. NPDC058244. The sequence continues at coordinate 842,080 of NZ_JBHVWX010000001.1, forward strand.
GACGAGACGATGACGCTGGTCTCGCTGTTCACGGCGCAGGCCGCGCGCACCCCGGGCGCGACCGCGCTGACCTTCGAGGGTGAGTCCCTCACCTACGGCGAGTTCGCCGAGCGGGTGCATCGCCTGGCCCGCCTGCTGATCTCGATCGGCGTGCGGCCCGATCGCACGGTCGCCCTCGGCATCCGCCGCTCGACCGACCTGGTCGTCGCGATGTACGCCGTGCTCGCCGCGGGCGGCGCCTACGTGCCACTGGACCCCGAGCACCCGGCCGAGCGCCTCGCGCACGTCATCGACGCGGCCGCGCCGGTGTGCGTGCTCACCCGCGCGGTCGACGGACTCGACCTCCCCGAGACGAGTTCCGTCGCGGTGCTCGAGCTCGAACAGCTCGACACCACCGACTACCCGGCCGCGCCGATCACCGACGCCGACCGGCTCGCCACCCTGACCCCGGCCAACGCCGCCTACCTGATCTTCACCTCCGGTTCGACCGGCAGGCCCAAGGGCGTCGTGGTCTCGCACGCCGCGATCGTCAACCGCCTGGTGTGGATGCAGGACGCCTACCGGCTCACCGCGGCCGACACCGTGGTGCAGAAGACCCCGGCCACCTTCGACGTGTCGGTGTGGGAGTTCTTCTGGCCCTTGCAGATCGGTGCCCGGCTGGTGCTGGCCCGCCCCGACGGACATCGCGATCCGGCCTACCTGGCCGAGCTGATCGACGCCGAGTCGGTGACCGTCGCGCACTTCGTTCCGTCGATGCTGTCGGTGTTCGTCGCGGCCATCGACGGTGCGTCGGCGAGTGATCACCGGTGCGCCGCGCTGCGCATGGTGTTCGCCTCCGGTGAGGCGCTGCCGCCCGCTCCCGCCCACCGGCTGCACGCCCTGACCGGGGCCACGGTGCACAACCTCTACGGGCCGACCGAGGCCGCCGTCGACGTCACCTTCCACGAGGTGACCCCGGCCGATGTCGTCTCGGTGCCGATCGGCGAGCCCGTCCACAACACCCGCGTCTACGTCCTCGACGGCAGGCTGCGGCCGGTGCCGGTCGGCGTTCCCGGCGAGCTGTATCTGGCCGGTGCCCAGCTGGCGCGCGGGTACGCGGGCCGGGTCGACCTGACCGCCGACCGCTTCGTCGCCGACCCGTTCGCCTCGGGCGAGCGCATGTACCGCACCGGTGACCTGGTCACCTGGACCGCCGACGGTGAGCTGGAGTATCTGGGCCGCACCGACTTCCAGGTGAAGCTGCGCGGTCTGCGGATCGAGCTCGGCGAGATCGAGGCCGCGCTCGGTGGGCTGACCGAGGTCGGGCAGGCGGCGGTCGTCGTCCGCGACGACCTGCTGGTGGCCTACCTGGTTCCCGCCGCCGACCTCGACGTCGACGGGGTGCGCGCCTCGCTCACCCGCACGCTCCCGGCCTACATGGTCCCGGCCGCCTTCGTCGAACTCGACGAGTTCCCGCTCAACGCCTCCGGCAAGCTGGATCGCAAGGCGCTGCCCGCACCGGTGTTCGCGGCCGCGGTCTTCCGCGCCCCGGTCACCGAGGTGGAGCAGATCGTGGCCGGGGTCTTCGCCGCGGTCCTCGGCTTCCCCGCCGACCGGGAGGTCGGCCTCGACGACGACTTCTTCGCCCTCGGCGGCAACTCGCTCAACGCCACCCAGGTGGCGGCCCGCCTCGGCGCCGCGCTCGACACCCAGGTGCCGGTGCGGCTGCTCTTCGACGCGCCGACCGTCGTCGAGCTGGCCGCCCGCTGCACCGCGCTGCGCGGCACCGGGCGACGGGTCGAGCTCACCACCCGTGAACGCCCGCAGCGGATTCCGCTCTCGGCCGCGCAGCGCCGGATGTGGTTCCTCAACCGTTACCTCGCCGACGCCGACGGCTCGGGCGATGCCGTGAACAACATCCCGGTCGCCCTGCGGCTGACCGGCGAGCTCGACATCACCGCGCTCGAGGCGGCGCTCGCCGATCTGATCGGCAGGCACGAGACCCTGCGCACCAGCTACCCGGACGGCCCCGACGGCGCCGCCCAGCTGATCGCCGACGCCGCGCCCGTCGCGCTGCGGCCCGAGCCGGTCAGCGCGGCCGAACTGCCCGCGCTGCTGCGGTCCCGCGCGGCGGTGCGGTTCGATCTCACCGCCGAGATCCCGCTGCGCGCGGCGCTGTTCGCGGTCGACGACGAGCACGTGCTCGTGCTGGTGGTGCACCACATCGCCGCCGACGGCTTCTCCCTCGGTCCGCTGGCCGCCGACCTGATGACCGCCTACGCCGCCCGCCGCACCGGCAGCGCCCCGGACTGGGCGCCGCTGCCGATCCAGTACGCCGATTACGCGCTCTGGCAGGACGAGAACCTCGGCGACGCGGCCGATCCCGACTCCCTGGCGCACGCGCAGCTGGCCTTCTGGCGGCGCGGCCTCGCCGGTCTGCCGGAGCAGCTGGAGCTGCCGACCGACCGGCACCGCCCGGCCGAGTCCAGCTTCCACGGCGGGGTGCACCGCTTCCAGATCGACTCCGATCTGCACAGCGAGCTGCGCGAGCTGGCCCGCAAGCACGAGGCCACCCTGTTCAGCACCGTGCACGCCGCGCTGGCCGTGCTGCTGGCCCGGCTCTCCGGCGGCAGCGACATCGCCATCGGCACCCCGGTCGCCGGCCGCGGCGAGGCCGCCCTCGACGGGCTCATCGGCATGTTCGTCAACACCCTGGTGCTGCGCAGCCAGATCGACCCGCGCGCCGCGTTCGAGACCACCCTCGACGCCGTGCGCGCGGGCGACCTCGACGCGCTCTCGCACGCGGACGTCCCGTTCGAGCAGATCGTCGACGCCGTCGATCCGGCGCGGGCGCGCAACCGCCACCCGCTGTTCCAGGTGGCACTGGTGCTGCAGAACTTCACCGTGCCCGCGCTGACCGCCGCCGGGCTGCGGGTCGCGCCGATCGACATCGACGCCGCGGTGGCGAAGTTCGACCTGCAGTTCACCCTCACCGAAGCCGGTGACGTCGACGGCCGCGCCGACGGCATGGTCATCGAGATCGCCTACGCCACCGACCTGTTCGACGCGGGCAGCATCGCCGTGCTGGCCCGCCGGTTCACCCAGGTGCTGGCCGCGGTGGTCGCCGATCCGACCGTCGTCGTCGGTGACATCCAGCTGCTCAGCGCCGAGGAGCAGCAGCGCATGCTGCACGACTGGGCCACCACCGGCGACGCGGTCGCCACCGGTGCCGAGACCATGCTGGACCGGTTCGCCGCGATCGCCGCGCGCCACCCGCACGCCGTCGCGGTGAAGGCCGCGGGCGCCACGCTCACCTACGACCAGCTCGACGCCTGGTCCAACCGGCTGGCCCGGCGCCTCGCCGGGGCCGGTGTCGGCCCGGAAACCCTGGTGGCCGTCGCCCTTCCGCGTTCGGTGGAACTGGCTGTCGCGCTGCTGGCCGTGCTCAAGGCGGGCGGCGGCTACCTGCCGATCGACCCGAACTACCCGGCCGACCGCATCGAGTACGTGCTCGACGACGCCCGCCCGCTGTGCGCGATCGCGAACACGGCCACCGGGCTGGCCAGGGACTGGTTCGGCGGCCCGGTGATCGACCCCGCCGCCGAGAACTTGACCGGCTTCGCGGCCACGCCGCTGGCGGCGACCGACCGGCGCGCGCCGCTGGTCCCCGCGAACACCGCGTACGTCATCTACACCTCCGGCTCCACCGGCCGCCCCAAGGGCGTGGTGATCCCGCACGCGAACGTGCTCGCGCTGCTGGACAACAGCGAGCGCCACTTCGGCTTCGGCCCGTCGGACGTGTGGACGATGTTCCACTCCTACGCCTTCGACTTCTCGGTCTGGGAACTGTGGGGCGCGCTGCTGACCGGCGGCTCGATCGTGCTGGTCGACTACTACACCTCGCGCTCGCCCGAGCAGTTCCGCGAGCTGCTGCTGGCGGAGCGGGTGACCGTGCTCAACCAGACCCCGTCCGCGTTCTACCAGCTCATCGCCGCCGACCTGGCCACCACGCCGGGTGACTACGCCCTGCGCACGGTGATCTTCGGTGGTGAGGCGCTGGAACCGCAGCGGCTGACCGGCTGGTTCGCCAGGTACCCGCGCTCGCCGCGGCTGGTGAACATGTACGGCATCACCGAGACCACGGTGCACGCCTCCTACCGGGAGATCACCCCGGAGACCGGGTCGGCCAGCGTCATCGGCGGCGCCCTCGCGGGATTGACGGTGCGCGTGCTGGATTCGCGCCTGCGGCCGGTGCCGGTCGGCGTGCCCGGCGAGATCTACGTCTCCGGCGCGCAATTGGCGCGCGGCTACCTGGCCCGGCCCGACCTCACCGCGAGCCGGTTCGTCGCCGATGCCTACGGCGCCCCCGGCAGCATCGCCTACCGCTCGGGTGACCTGGCCCGCTGGACCGCCGACGGCGATCTGGAATACCTGGGCCGGGCCGATCAGCAGGTCAACCTGCGCGGCTTCCGCGTCGAGCTCGGCGAGATCGAGGCCGCGCTGCTGCACAGCTCGGTGGCGCCGCGCGAGGTCGCGGTGCTGGTGCGCACCGATCTGGTCGACGAGCCGCGGATCGTGGCCTACCTGGTCGCCGGTCCCGACACCGGCCGGATCGACGCGGCGGCCATCCGCCAGGAACTGGCCCGCACGCTGCCCGAGCACATGCTCCCGGCGGCGGTCGTGCCGGTCGAGCGGATCCCGCTGACCGTCAACGGCAAGCTGGACCGGGCCGCGCTGCCCGCGCCGGTCTTCGAGACCACCGTCTACCGCAAGCCGGCCACGGTCACCGAGGAGATCATCGCCGCGGTGTACGCCGAGGTGCTCGGCCGCACCGGCGCCGACGATCAGCCGGTCGGCGCCGACGACGATTTCTTCGCGCTGGGCGGCAGCTCGCTGCTCGCCGCGAAGGCGGTCGCCCGGATCGGCGCCGCGCTGGATCGCCGGGTCGGTGTGCGCACGCTGTTCGAGGCGCCGCGCGTCGGCGAGCTGGCGGCCGCGGTGGACGCGCAGGCGAAGGTCGACCGGCCCGCGCTGGTCGGTCGGGCCCGCCCGGAGCAGCTGCCGCTCTCGCCCGCCCAGCAGCGGATGTGGTTCCTCAACCGCTTCGACCGCGCCTCGGTCGCCTACAACATCCCGTTCGCGCTGCGCCTGTCCGGTGACCTCGATGTCGCCGCGCTGCGGGCGGCGGTGACCGATCTGGTCGCCCGCCACGAATCGCTGCGGACGGTGTACCCGGAGGTCGACGGCGCGCCGGTACAGGCGATCAGCCCTGCCGCACAGGCGGTTCCGGTGCTCGAGCCGGTCGCCGTCACCGCGGCCGACCTGCCCGGCGCGATCGCCGAGCTGGCCGCCACCACCTTCGATGTCACCGCCGAGATCCCGGTCCGGCTGCGCCTGTTCCAGGTGGGAGCCGCGGCCGAGCACGAGTTCGTGCTCGCCGCGGTCCTGCACCACATCGCCGCCGACGGCTCGTCGATCGCGCCGTTCGTCGCGGACCTGATGCGCGCCTACACCGCGCGGCTGGCCGACACCGCGCCCGGCTGGACGCCGCCCGCCGTGCAGTTCGCCGACTACGCGCTGTGGCAGCGGGAGCTGCTCGGTGACGAGGCCGACCCGGACTCCGTGGCCGCCCAGCAGGTCGGCTACTGGCAGGCCCAGCTGGCCGGGCTGCCCGACCAGCTGACCCTGCCGACCGACCGGCCCCGACCGGCCCGGCAGAGCCTGCGCGGCGACAAGGTGAGCTTCACCGTCGACGCCGATCTGCACGCCGCCCTGGTCGCCCTCGGCCGTGGCAACGGCGCCACGCTGTTCATGGTGGTGCACGCGGCCTTCGCCGCCCTGCTGGCCCGGCTCTCGGGGACCGCCGACATCGCTGTCGGCACGCCGAACGCGGGCCGAGGCGAAGCCGAACTCGACGAGGTCATCGGCATGTTCGTCAACACGCTGGTGCTGCGCACGCCGGTCGCCGGCGACGCGCCGTTCACCGACCTGCTCGCCGCCGCCCGCACCGCCGACATCGCCGCGTTCTCGCACGCCGACGTCCCGTTCGAGCGCCTGGTGGAGGTGCTCAACCCCGCTCGCTCCACCGCCAGGCACCCACTGTTCCAGGTCGGCTACTCGTTCCAGAACCACGAGCGCGGGCAGCTCGAGCTGCCCGGCCTGACCATCTCGGACATCGAATTCGATTCCGGTGTCGCGCAATTCGACCTGCACCTGTTCGCCCTCGACCACTACACGGCCGACGGCGCGCCCGCGGGCATCGAGATGGCGCTCGGCTACGCGAGCGACCTGTTCGACGCGAGCACCGCCGAGCGGTTCGCCGCTCAGCTGCGCCGCATCCTCGAATCCGTCACCGTCGCACCGGAAACCGTGGTCGGCGATCTCGATCTGCTCGGTGCCGACCGCGCGCTGCTGCTCGACACCTGGAACGCCACCGCGCATCCGGTGGAGCCGGTCACCCTGGCCGAGCTCGGCGCGCGGCAGGCGGCCGCCACCCCCGGCGCGCTCGCCCTGGTCGACGCCGCGACCGGCACGTCGCTGGACTACGCCGCCTTCGACGCGCGGGTGAACCGGATCGCCCGGCTGCTGATCGCCGAGGGCGTCGGCCCGGAACGCACGGTCGTGCTGGCCATGCGGCGCGGGCCGGACCTGGTGATCGCCATGCACGCCGTGGTGCGGGCCGGCGGCGCGTACGTGCCGATCGACCCCGATCATCCGGTCGACCGGATCGCCTACATCGTCGAGACGGCGGCACCGCTGTGCGTGCTCACCACCGCCGCCGACGGGTTGCCGATCACCGTGGACGTGCCGGTGTTCGAGCTGGATCACACTGCGCTGTCGGAGCTTTCGGACGCACCGGTGACCGATGCCGAGCGCATCGCGCCACTGCGGCCCGCCCATCCCGCGTACGTGATCTTCACGTCGGGGTCGACCGGCCTGCCCAAGGGTGTCGCGGTGCCGCACGCGGCGATCGTCAACCAGCTCGCCTGGCTGCACGACCGCTTCGCGATGACCGGCGCGGACCGGGTGCTGCTCAAGACCCCGGCCACCTTCGACCTGTCGGTCTGGGAGTTCTGGTCGCCGCTGACCTCCGGCGGGGCGCTGGTCGTCACCCGGCCCGGCGACGAACGCGATCCGGATCGGCTGCGCGACACCATGACCCGGCACGGCGTCACCGTGTTGCACGCGGTGCCGTCGCTGGTCGGCATGCTGCTGGCCGCCGAGGCCACACCGGCCCTGCCGGAGTCGCTGCGCGCGGTCTTGGCCATCGGTGAGGCGCTGCCCGCCGCCACGGCCACCGAGTTCCGGGCCCGCGCTACCGGTGCCCGCCTGCACAACCTGTACGGGCCGACCGAGGCTGCCGTCTCGATCACCGAATACGAAGTGGCGCAGGATCCCTCGCACGTCGTGCCGATCGGCACTCCGGCCTGGAACAGCGCGCTCTACGTCCTCGACGCCCGCCTGCGGCCGGTCCCCGTCGGTGTGGCCGGTGAGCTGTACCTCGCGGGTGACCAGCTCGCCCGTGGCTACTACGGTCGCCAAGCGCTGACCGCAGATCGCTTCGTCGCCAACCCCTTCGGAACCTTCGCGGCGACAGGTCGGTCCGGCTCCCGCATGTACCGCACCGGCGACATCGTCCGGTGGCGCGCCGACGGCACCCTGGAGTACCTCGAGCGGGCCGACTTCCAGGTGAAGATCGGTGGCTTCCGGATCGAGCTCGGCGAGGTCGAGACCGCGCTGCTGCGGTGCGAAGGCGTGCGCGCGGCGGTCGCCGTGGCCAAGACCGACGAGCGGGCCGGGGCGCGGCTGATCGCCTATGCCGCGGTCGCCGATCTCACCCCCGGCGACGAGCAGGCGATCGCGGCGGAACTGCGCGGTGAACTCGCCGCCGAACTGCCCGCGTACATGGTGCCCGCTGCCCTGGTGGTGCTGGAGTCGTTGCCGCTCAATGCCAACGGCAAGGTCGACCGGGCCAGGCTGCCCGAGCCGGAGTTCGGCGACGCGGTCTTCCGCGCGCCGGTCACCGCGGCCGAACAGCTGGTCGCGCGGACCTTCGCCGAGGTGATCGGCTGCGCGAGCGCGGGCCTGGACGACGACTTCTTCGCCCTCGGCGGCAACTCGCTGATGGCGACCAGGCTGGCCGCCCGGCTCGGTGCCGCGCTCGGCGCGCAGGTGCCGGTGGCCGAGGTGTTCGACGCCCCGACCGTGGCCGCGCTGGCCGAGCGGCTCGGCGGCCTGGACCGCTCGCTCGCCCGCCCGCCGCTGACCCGGCGCACCGGCGACGGACCCGCGGTCCTCTCGCCCGCGCAGCAACGCATGTGGGTGCTGCACCAGCTGGCACCGCAGTCGGCGGCCTATCACATCCCGGCCGCCATCCGGCTGACCGGTGAACTCGACCTGCCCGCCCTGCAATCGGCGGTCGGCGACCTGCTGTCGCGGCACGACACCCTGCGCACCCGCTACCCCGACACGGCGGCGGGGCCGGTCCAGCAGGTGCTGCCCGCCTGGTCCGCCGCGGTCGAACTGACCCCGATCCCGGTCGCCGCCGCGGACGTCGAGGCCAGGATCACCGCCCTGGTGTCCCAGCCGTTCGACATCACCGCCGCGCCGCCGGTGCGGGTGGCGCTCTACGGGCTCGGCGCGGACGACCACGTCCTCGTCGTCGTGGTGCACCACATCAGCGCCGACGGCTACTCGATCGCGCCGCTCACCCGGGACCTGGTGCGCGCCTACGTCGATCGCAGCGAGGGCCGCGAACCCGGCTGGGCCCCATTGGAGATCCAGTACGGCGACTTCAGCGCCTGGCAGCACGAGCTGCTCGGCACCGACGCCGACCCGGACAGCGTGCTCACCCAGCAGCTGACCTACTGGACCAGGGAACTGTCCGGCGCACCCGAACTGCTCGCGCTGCCCACCGACCGACCCCGCGCCACCCGGCGCGAGATGCGCGGCGCGGCAGAGCAGTTCGAGATCGACGCGACGCTGACCCGGCGCCTCGACGAGGTCGCACGCGAGCACGGCACCACGCTGTTCACCCTGGTGCACAGCGCGCTGGCGGTGCTGCTGGCCAAGCAGTCCGGCAGCGCCGACATCACCATCGGCGCGCCGGTGGCCGGGCGCGGTGCCCGCGAACTCGACGACCTGGTCGGCATGTTCGTCAACACCGTCGTCCTGCGCACCGAGGTGGACTCGCGGGCGCCGTTCACCGATCTGCTGGCCCAGGCCAGGCGGCGCGACCTCGCCGCTCTCGCGCACGCCGACGTGCCGTTCGAGCAGGTCGTCGACGCCATGGGCCGGACCCGCTCGGCCGCCTACACCCCGCTGTTCCAGGTGATGCTCACCTTCCAGAACATGCCGCCCGGTGGCATCGCACTCCCCGGCCTGCACGTGCGGACCCTGGACCCCGGACTCGGCGAAGCCAAGTTCGACCTGCACCTGACCGCGTTGCAGCGCTACGACGCGGCCGGTGCGCTCGACGGGCTCGACGTGCACTTCGGGTACGCCACCGACCTTTTCGACGCCTCGACCGTCCGGATTCTGGCCGAGCGGCTCCGCAAGGTCCTCGCGGCCGTCGCGGCCGACCCGGCCGTCCCCGTGCGGGCGATCGATGTGCGCACCGACGCGGAGAAGACCCCGCGTCCGCGCACGTACACCATCGCCGATCTCCCGGGCCTCGTCGGCTCGGCGGCTCGGCTCGCGCCGGCGACCGTGGCATTCGCCCACGGCGAGCACGCCATCTCGTTCGGAACGCTCGACGCCAAGCTCACCGCGGTGAGCAAGGCGATGGGCGCCGCGATGAAACCCGAAGCGCTGGTGAACGTCGCGCTGGCCGGGCTGGTGCCCGGCGTGCTCGCCGCACTCGGCGCGTCCGGACTCACCACCACTCTGCAAACACTGGTGACCGATGCCGCCGCGGTGATCGCCCGGTCGGGGTCGGCTGACGACTCGGAAGGACAACTCTGATGTCGCACACGGATTCGGTCACGGCGGCTGTCTCGCTCGACGCGCTGCTGCGTGACCCGGCGGACGAGCGCAGGCGTGATCCCGCCACCTTGCTCGCCGCCTTCACCACCCAGATCCGCCAGGATCCCGATGCCGTCGCGGTGCGCGACGGCGCGACCGAGCTCAGCTACGGCGAGCTGGGCGAACGGGTCGACGCGCTGGCGGTCTGCCTGGCCGCCCGCGGGGTCGGGCCGGAGACCACGGTCGCGGTGGCGCTGCCGCGATCGGCCGACCTGGTCGTCGCCGTGCACGCGGTGATCGCGGCGGGCGGCGCGTTCGTCCTGCTCGATCCGGACGCCCCCGCCGACGTGCGGCAGCGCACCGTCGCCCTGGCCGCGCCGGTCCTGGTGATCACCGCGCCGGAGGTGGCCCATCCCGCCGGCGTCCCGGTCCTGGGGATCGACGCCGAGCCCGCCGCCGACCTCAGCGCCGACGACCTGCCAGGGCCCGGCGCGGACAATCCGGCCTACCTGATCGTCGACGTGTCGGGCGCGAGCGCTGTGGTCGTCGGACACCGTGCCGCCCAGGCGAATTCGGTGTGGCGCCAGCGCCTCTGCGGTCTCGGCCCCGGCGACGCGGTGCTCTGGCACGCGCCGCTGAGCGAGCAGGCGAGCGTGGGGGAGCTGCTGCTCGCCCTGCAGACCGGCGCCACCCTGGTGCTGCCGACGAGCGACACGCTGTCCCGCTCGATCGCCGAGACCGGCGCCACCGCGGCCTGTTTCGCCCCCGAGCAGCTCGCCGCGCTCGCCGCGCTGCCCGACGCCGAGGAACGGCTCGACTCGCTGCGAATCGTCCTGAGCTGCGGCGCCCCGCTGCCCGCGAAGACCGCGGCCGCCCTGCGCGCGGTGAGCGGCGCGACCCTCTGGCACGTCTACGGCAGGCCGGAGACCGCGGGCGAGGTCGTCGCGCACGAGGTGACCGGCGCCGACCTCGAGTCGGTCCCGCTCGGCTCGGCCGCCGACGATGTCGAGCTGCTGATCCTCGACGAGCAGCTGTGCCCGGTCCCCGACGGCGAGATCGGCGAACTCTACGTCTCCGGTGTGCAATTGGCGCGCGGGTACCTCGGGCGGCAGGCGACCGCCGCCACCTTCCTGGCCAACCCGATCGGCCCGGTGGACGACCGGATGTTCGCCACCGGCGACCTCGTGCGGCGCAGGCCGCCGGGCGACGGCTGGACCGCCGAACTCGAGTTCGTCGGCCGCGTCGACCCCGACGAGGTCACCGCGGCGCCGCACGGTGGACTGCCCGGCGAGCTGCTGCTCGACGAGTTCGAAGCGCAGGCCGCCGCGACCCCTTTCGACCCGGCGGTCGTGCACGCCCCGAGCACGGGCGGCGCGGCCTCGATCATCACCTACGGTGACCTGGACCGGCGCACCAACCAGCTGGCCCGGCACCTGAACGCGCTCGGAGTCGGGCCGGAATCGGCTGTGCTGGTCGATGTTCCGCGCTCGGTCGAACTGGTGGTGGCGATGTACGCCGTGCTCAAGGCCGGTGGCGCCGTGGTGCCGGTCGACACCGCGAGCAGTCCCGCCGTGCTGCCGCCGGTCGCGAACCCGGCGCTGGTGCTCACCGTGCGCTCGCGCGATCACGGTGCGGTGTACGACATTCCGTCCGTCGTGATCGACGATGTGGCGCTCGCCGACTATTCCGACGAGCCGATCACCAGGGCCGAACGGCGCACCCCGGTGCTGCCGGAACACCCGGCCTTCGTGCTGTACCCGCACGGCGCGACCCAGGGCATCACCATCAGCCACATCGCCGCCGTGCACCGGCTGACCGGCATGCAGGGCAGGCACGGCTTCACCGGGCGCGATGTGTACCTGCACCAGGCCGCCATCGGCGAGGTGACCGAATGGCACGGCTACGTGCTGCCGTTGCGGGTCGGTGCCACCGTCGTCCTGACCGAACCGCCCGACCCCGTGCGGTTAGCGAGCCTGGTCGCCGACTACGGCGTCACCGCCGCCGATTTCACGCCGCCGCGGCTGGCCGCGTTCACCGACCACGTGCACCGCGCGGGCCTGCGCGCCGCGATCGGCTCGCTGCGCAGCGTCGTCGTCCTCGGCGCGCCGCTCAGCGCGGCCGAGGTGCGTGCCTTCGGCGCGGTGACCGGCGCTCGGCTGCACCACGATTACGGCAGGGCCGAGGCCACGGTCACCCTTACCTATCCCGCCGCGCCCGGCGCGGACACCCCGGAGCCCCCGCCGGTGCGGGTCAGGGAATGGAATCGCCGGGTCTACGTGCTCGACGCGCGGCTGCGCCCGACCAGTCCCGGCGTCGCCGGTGAGCTGTACCTGTCCGGCGCGCAGCTGGCTCGCGGCTATCGCGACGATCCGCGCGCCACCTCGGACCGGTTCGTCGCCAACCCGTTCGGCATCCCGGGGGAGCGGATGTTCCGCACCGGGGAGCTGGCGCGCTGGGAGATCGACGGCACCACCGCCGCGCTCGTCCGCCTCGGCGCCGCCGGCGCGGCGACCGTGGGCGCGCTGGAATCGCTGCTCGGCCACGGTGCGAGCATGCGGGCCAGGATCGGCGCCGGGATCGGCGCGCGGATCACCGAACTGTCGCGGCGGCACGCGGTTCCGCCGTTCGCGGTCGTCCGGGCCGCGATGACGGTGCTGCTGGCCTGGCAGGCGGGCACGGCCGTCGCGGGCGCGACCACGCTGTCCGAGATCCTGTGCGCCGAACCGGATCCCGTGGTGTCCTCGGCCACCGCGGCGACCAGCGAGTCGTGCGCGCTGGCCGGGCCGCTCGGCGCGGTGACCTTGAGCTACCTCGACACCGGCGCCGAGGCGTTCGGCGTTCCCGGCCTCGAACTCACCGCCCTGCGTTTCGACGGGCCGACGGTGGCCGACGGCGTGCACTTCATCGTCTCCACCCATGCCGACCCCGACGGCAATCTCGGCCTCGAACTCGAATACAGCACAGACCGTTTCGACGACCGCGCCGCCGCGACCCTGCTGCGCCGCTTCTCCCGCGCCCTGGGTCTGCTCACCGGCGACCCCGACGCCCCGAGCGACTCGTTCGACCTCAGCACCCCCGCCGAGCGCGCCGCGAGCTGACCCCCACCCCCTCAGGAAGGCAATCCGATGAGCAATCCGTTCGACGACGAGAACGCCCAGTTCTACGTGCTGGTCAATGCCGAGGGGGAGCACTCCCTCTGGCCCACCTTCGCCGCGGTGCCCGGCGGCTGGACCGTCGCCTTCGGCGCCGCCACCCGCACCTCCTGTCTCCAGTACGTCGAATCCCACTGGCTCGACATGCGCCCCAATTCCCTCATCGCCGCGATGGCCAACGAGGGCTGACCGCCGCCCTACGTACAGTGGGGTATGGGGAGTACGACGAACAACCGGACCGGAATCGTGGTGGCGCTGCTGGTGGGACTGCTGGCAGGCGGGTACCTGGGGGCGCTGTTCGCGTCGTCGGCGGACTCCGATCCGCGACGGCGCACGTCCACCGCCCGCGATGTCGAGCACGCCGAACCGGTGGTGTTCGAGTCCGACCGGGGACTGCCCGATGTTCACACGATTCTGCGGTCGCAGGCCGATATCGACCAGTTCGTCGGGCGGTTCCCCGGTGACGGGTCCGGTCGGCTCGCGGATCAGCTGTCGCGCCGCGACCTCGGGACCGAAGCGCTGCTCGCCTTCTCCTGGGGCGCGGGGTGTTCGCCCGGTGACGGCGCCAAGCTGACCACCCAGGGCACCGCGGACTACTCCGTCCGGCTGACCGGCGCGGACAATCCGCCGCCGGAATGCGCGGCGCCCTGGGACATTCTGGCGGTGTTCGCGCTACCGAAGGACGAGGTGCCCGCGAACACCCGGCTCGGCGGTGATCGTCCCGATCCGCCCGGTCCCGCGACCCTCGCCCATCTCGAGCGCATCACGCTCGGCGCCGCGCCGCGCGGTGTGGAAGTCTCGCAGCCGGATCAGCTCGCCGCGTTCACCGCCGGGCTCGATGCCACCGTGGCCCATCGGGTGAACTCGGTGGTGTCGCAGCGCGCCGCGCGTGATCGCGCGTTCGCCTTCGTCCTCACCGGATGCCACAACGACGGTGCCTACCTTGCCTTTTCGGCGGAACGGTTGCGCCCGGTGCTGACCGCGACCGAACCGGTCGTCTGCGTCGTCCCGGACTACTACGTCGCGGTGTTCACGGCCCCGGCTGCGTCCGTCCCGGTGCGGGCCACCATCGGCTGAGGTGCCGCGATCACGCCACCGGGGTCATCGGTGGCGGTTCCCAGTCGCCGTCGATCGCGGCCGCGCGGGGCGCGTACAGGCGCATCGTCAGGGAGAACTCGCCGGAGTCCGGGATCGGGAGCCAGTTCCCGGTGGGTGTGCCGGGGCGCGGGTCCGCGTGCTGGACGGCGATCTCCACCGTGCCGTCCGGGCCCGCCACCACCGGCGGGGCGTGGCCGACCGAGTAGATCGCGGCCGGGTTGGGGACCAGGAAGCCCTGGGGGTCGTAGGCGGTGATCGCGGCGAAGGCGGCCACCGGCGGCCACCGGCCGGGCTCGAAGCGGATGCGGTAGCGGCGGGGTCGTCCCGCGTCGTCGGTGGTCGGGGCCCAGAGTTCGGCGTAGAGCACGTCGCGCAGGGGTGCCTTGCCCGGTGAGCGCATCGTCGTCGCCGCGCGGCGCAGGTAGTCGGTGCCGAAGGTGCCCAGGTCGACGGGGATCTCCCACCCGTTGACGCGGCGCGCGTTCGGATCGGTCCAGCCCGCGATCCGGCGGTGGGCCCGGCGGGCCGCCTCGTCGAGCACGTCGACGGGTTCGTTGTCGACGGTGCCGCCGGGGACCACCCCGATCGCGGCCAGCTGATCCATCAGCGGCGCGTCGGCGGCCGCGGGCGGATCGGCGACCATCAACCGGCACAGCCGATTGAGATAGGTGCGTCCGTCCAGCGCGGCGATCCGCTTGACCGGCGGCTCCGGCCCGCGGTCGATCGGGTGCACCCTGCTGATCGTCGCGTCGTACTCGCGGCGCTGCCAGGCGCCCGCGGGCACCAGCCGGATCTGCTCCTGCCAGTGGTTGACCCGCGGCGCGTCGGCGACGCCGTCGATCTGGATCCGGCCGACGATCGTCGCCAGCTCCGACGGCATGTGCAGCAGGGTGGTGTGTGGCGGCAGCGACCCGGTCCAGCGCGGACCAGCGATGACATAGGTGTACGGCGGTCCCTCGGCGTCGGCCCCCGTGCGCGGCTGCTCGCTGCTCAGATCGTGCACGGTGTTGCCCCACCCGTCGAGCAGCTGGAACAGCCAGTACCGGTCCGGTTCCATCCCCGGGATCTGCAGCACCAGCGGCTCGTCCGCCAGATTCAGCCACGCCTGCGAATACACCATGTCATGGCTGAGCCGGGCCACCCCGCGATCCAGCGGATCGGGCAGCACGCTGTGATCGAAGGTGTTGGTCGGCCCACTCGCCGCCCGCATCATGTCCAGCATGATCATCGGATAGCCGAACACATACGCCTCGGTCGCCAGCTCCAGCACATCCGGCGCCCCCGTCGACGTGACCACCGAGCGCACCGGCTCCCCACCCCCGCACCCGGGCACCACCGCCGCCACCCCCACCGCCGCCCCCAACCCCAGCAAGCGCCGCCGACTCAGCCCACCCTCGCCACCTGCCCGACCACCCATACACGCTCCGTCCGACACCTCGAACGCCCACCGTAAACACCCCACCACCCCCCGCCCTCACACACAACGGGTGAATTCCGCAGGTCAGCGGTCACCCGCGGCGCGGCCCGCGCGGAGGTTGTCGGTGAATCGGCTGATCTCCGACCGCACGCCGGGGAAGGCGCGGGGGTGTGGCCGCTCGGTCTCGACGGTCGCGAGGACGTCGTCCAGCGCTCGAGCGACATGCTCATCTGCATCCCGCAATCCCCACTGCCGTCCTTCGGCGACCAGGTGCGCCCGCGTGATCGCCTGGTGCCGGTACTCCTGATCGATGGCCAATGCCATCTCTCCGTCGTTCGGAAGGTGGACCTGCGGCACGAAGTCGTAGGCCGGGGCCAGCTCGGCGGCACCGCCGGGTGGGTGCAACAGCGAGATGTTCTTGGCGTGCATATCCAGATTCCCCACGGCCACAGCGGCCGTTGTCATGCGCAGCAGCCGGACGACCGATTCGCGGCCGACAGTGGTCGACAAGACCTTCGCTATCCGGGCGAGGGACACCCGGCCGCCGAACCGCTGGTACTTCTGGTCGCCCGTCGCGCCGAGAACCTGGTTGAAGTCCTCCTGGTGGATCCGGCCTCCGGGCGCGTCGTCGGCACGGTCGTAACGTTCGACCACCAACGCCGGAACTTCGTCGAATTCCGCTATCCAGGTGTGGAACTCGGCGAGCCCGGCTGCCCGGACGATCCTGGCGCCGTACTCCTCGTCATAGATCGATGTCGGGTAGTCGCGGGATCCCGGCTTCAGGATGTGGGTCGACGGGTAGCCGTCGACGACTCGATGCCACCCTGAATCCGTGCGCGCGAGCACGATCTTGTCCTGCACTCCGGCCAGGGAGGTCTTGCCGCCGATGGGCTTGTTCCCCAGCGGGTAGTCGCCGACATGAGTGAGCAGGTGTGCCACACCGGCATCGGACAGCGCCTCGAGTCCAGGTTCTTTCGGCTCACCGGGGACCTCCGGATCCCAGATCTGCAGCGCGCCCGCCACGTCGCGACCGTAGCGGCGCAGAAGTCCGATGGTGTCCCGCTCGGCGAGACCGGCTTCCTGTGCCAGCCGGGTGAGCATCCGGCCTTCCGGGAGCAGTTCGCGAAAGAAGTTCTGGCGTCGGCCCTTTCCCGAGCGTGTCGGGACGATCGCGAAGGGGATGGCCTGCGACAGGATGGTGCTGTCGAGGCCGAAAGCGGTGACCGCCGCGGGATCGGCCACGAACTCGAAATCCTGATGGCTGCCGGTCAGTGTGCCGATCCGGGTGCCGTAGAGCTCGACGACGAGGTCAGTCATCCGCGGCCGCCGGGTCGATCGTGGCGGTGAGGTGCATGCCGGTCTCGCGCATCATGGCGAACAATCGGTCGGTGTAGATCGACGGTTTACCTGCCTCCATCTCCCAGATGTAGCGCTGGCTGGTCCCGAGCCGTTCGGCGAGTTCGCGCTGGCTCAGGCCGCTGAGCAGGCGTGCCTGCTGCAAGATGCGGCCCAGTGATTCCGGGCCGGTGACTTTGCCGGTGTACGCCATGCTGCCTCCCGACTACGATTCGGTAGTCAATCCCATCGACTACCTTATCGTAGTTCTCTCTGTTGACTACGTTTTGGTAGTCAACAGGCCGCTTCGGCTGGGTCAGCCGAGGAGGGTTCGGTGCATGAGGTGGGCTACGCGGGCTCGGCAGGCGATCGGGTCGGGGCCGTAGATCTGGCTCAGGTCGATGACGAGGGCGAAGGCGGCGTGGACCAGGAAGCGGGCTTCGGCGGCGGAGAGTTCGGGGCGCACCTCGCGGACCAGGCGGGCCCACTCCTGGACGCTGAGGCGCTGGATATTGCGCAGGACCGCGCGTTCCTCGGCGGGGACGTGGCCGAACTCGGCGTAGTAGACGACCGCCAGCGCGCGCTCGTCGAAGGTGTCGGAGACGAACTGGGCGATCAGCACGTCCAGCGCGGCGCCGCTGTCGGGGGTGCCCGCGACGGCGGGGCCGATCGCGCCGGAGACCCGGTCGGCCGCGCGGCGGAACGCGGCGGCGAGGATGTCGCTCTTGCCGCGGTAGAACCGGTACACCGCCGAGGCCGCGGACAGACCCGCGGCCGAGGCGATGTCCTCGACGCTCACGTTCGGGTAGCCGCGCTCGTGGAACAGCTCGACCGCTTTGCGCAGCAGCAGTTCGTGTTTGAACGACTCCGGGATCTCGACCTGGGTCGCCTGTTCGGAAACCGCTGCCGCGGGCGGCAATTCGTCCCCGGCCAGCGCGAGACAGGCCGCGCTCAGCAGCCGGTTCAGCGTGCGGGCGGGCAGCGCGGCGTGATGGTCGGCGATGCTGGTGATCACGCCGAACATGGCGGTGGACAGCATCCGCAGATCCGGTGCGGTCAGCTCCGGCCGCAGCACCGCCAGCTGCTCGTCCAGGGCGACCAGCACCGAGGCCCGCTGCTCGTCGAGCACCAGCCGGTCGGCGGGCTCGAGATAGCGGCTCTCCCAGCGCACCAGGGTGACCGTGCCGCGGTTCTCCACCGTCGCGCCGATGAGCCCGGTCAGCATGTGCCGCAACCGTTCCGCCGCGATCGGTGACCCGTCATCGGACACCGTGATCGAGGCGGTGAACGCCTCCCCGACCCGCAGCAGTTCCTCCCGGAACAGCGCGTACTTACTGGGGTAGTGCCGGTACAGCGCCGCCGAACTGATCCCCAGCCCGGCGGCGATGTCCTCCATGCTCACCCCGTGATAGCCGGCCGCGCCGAACGCCATCGCCGAGGTCGCCGCGATCTGCGCGCGCCGATTCTTCGGCCGCCGTCGCACACCGTCCTTCGCTCCGCCGACTACCGATCCACGCGCACCACGAGACTCGCCGACATTCATGCCAGAAGTGTATTAGGCCTTGTGGGGTGGGGTGATCCGGGCATACCAGTCGAGCAGGGACGGGTCGTCGACGGCGCTGCGTTCGACGACGCGGGCCGCGTCCGCGCCCTGGAAGAGCTTCTTGATCGGGACTTCCAGCTTTTTGCCGGTGCGGGTGTGCGGGATGCCGGGGGCCTCGCGGATCTCGTCGGGGACGTGGCGGGGCGAGACCTCGGTGCGAATCGCGGTGCCGATCCGGGTCTTCAGGTCGTCGGTGAGGGCGGCGCCGGGGGCGAGGACGACGAACAGCGGCATCCAGTAGCCGCCGTTGGGTTGTTCGGCGCCGATCACCAGGGCCTCGGCGATCTCCGGGAACTGCTCGACGACCTGGTAGATGTCGGCGCTGCCCATCCGGATGCCGTGCCGGTTGAGGGTGGAGTCGGAACGGCCGTGCACGACGACGCTGCCGCGTTCGGTCAGGGTGATCCAGTCGCCGTGCCGCCACACGCCGGGGTAGGTGTCGAAATAGGCGTCGTGGTAGCGCTTTCCGTCCTCGTCGCGCCAGAAGCGCACCGGCATCGACGGCATCGGCTCGGTCACCACCAGCTCGCCGACCGCACCGCGCACCGGCGCGCCCGCCTCGTCGAAGGCGTCCAGCGCGACCCCGAGATACGGCGCCGACAGCTCGCCCGGCCACACCGGCACGGTGGGCACGCCGCCGATGAACGCCGACACCACGTCGGTGCCGCCGCTGATCGAGTTCACCTGGACGTGCTCGCCCGCGTTCTCGTTCAGCCACAGCGCGCTCGACTCCGGCAGCGCCGACCCGGTGATCCCGACACTGCGCAGCGCCGACAGATCGTGGTCGGTCCGCGGCACCGACCCCGCCTTGATACACCCGAGGACATACCCGGGACTGGTCCCGAGCACGGTGGCGCTGACCTGGGCGGCCAGGCGCCACAGCGCGTCCGGGCCACCCGCGGTCGGGCTGCCGTCGTAGGTCACCACGGTCGCGCCGGTGAGCAGGCCGGCGATCTGGAAGTTCCACATCATCCAGCTGGGGCTGGTGTACCAGAAGAAGACGTCGTCGGGCCCGATATCGGATTGCAGGGCAACGGCTTTCAGATGTTCCAGCAGCACGCCGCCGTGTCCGTGCACGATGCCCTTGGGCAGGCCGGTGGTGCCGGAGGAGAACACGATCCACAGCGGATGATCGAAGTCGACCGCGGTCGTCTCGATCACGCCCTGCCCTGGATCGGCGACCGCGTCCGACCACGCGACCGCGCCGGGCACCTCGAGTCCGAGCTGCGACACCGCGATCGTCGCGCGCAACCCGGGCAGCCCGTCCCGCACGGCGGCGATGTCGGCGCGCTTGTCGTGCTGCTTGCCGCCGAACCGGTAGCCGTCGGCGGTGACCAGCACGGTCGGCTCGAGCTGGCCGAGCCGGTCCAGCGCCGCCTTGGCCGAGTAGTCCTGGCCGCACGCGCTCCACACCGCGCCGATGCTCGCGGTGGCGAGGAAGGCGACGATGGCCTCCGGGATGTTCGGCAGGTAGCCGATCACCCGGTCGCCCGCCTCGACGCCCTGGGCCCGCAGGGTGGCCGCGAACGCGGTGACCTGCTCGATCAGCTCGCTCCACGAGATCTCGCGCGGCTCGGCGTCCTCGCTCAGCGCGAGCACGGCGGGCCGATCGAACCGCGCCTGCCGGACGACCTGGTCGACATAGTTCAGCCGCGTCCCCGGGAACCACCGCGCGCCGGGCATCGCCCGGTCGCCGAGCACGCCGTCGGCGATCGGGCCGAGCTCGAAGTAGTCCCACAGCGCCTGCCAGAAGCCGGCGATGTCGTCGACCGACCACTGCCACAGCGCCTGGTAGTCGGGGTACTGCTCGCCGGTCCGGCCGCTGACGAACGCGGCGAAGTCGGTGATCCGTGCCGACGCGATGTCCTGGGCGGTCGGTTCCCATTGCGGTTGCATCGGAGGTCCTCCTGTGGATTGGCGCGGGCCGGGGGCGGTCCGGCCGATGATTACCCCGGCGCGTCGGGCGATATTCGTCCCGCGCGCCGGGTGCTGCTCAGCCGGGCAGTTCGGCCCGGCGGACGATCCGCTCCGCGTGCCGCAGCACCGGTGCGTCGACCATGCGGCCCTCGAAGGCGAAGACCCCGCGGTGGTTCGGCACCTCGGCGAGCACGCGGCGCGCCCAGCCGATCTCCTCCGGATCGGGCGCGTAGCCCTCGCGGATCACCGCGACCTGGCTGGGATGGATGGCCACCTTGGCGTCGAAGCCGACGGCCACCGCGTCCAGCGTCTCCACCGCGAGCCCTTCCAGATCCTTGATGTCGAGGAACACCGAATCCAGGGCGAACCGGCCGAAGGCCTTGGCCGCCAGCAGGCTCGTCGAGCGCACGTGCCGGGCGATGTCGCGGTAGCTGCCGTCGGCGTGCCTGCTCGAATTGCCGCCGAGTCCGGCGACCAGGTCCTCGGCGCCCCACATCACGCCGATGGCGTTCTCGGCGGCGACCGACTCGGCCACCCGCACCGCGCCCAGCGGCGACTCGATCAGCACGATCACCTCGTAGCCCGCCAGGCTCCTGACCTGCTCGGCCGACTCGCATTTGGGCAGCATGATCCGCCGGTAGGCGGTCTGCGCGAGGGCGGCCAGGTCGGCCGCGTACTCCTCGGTCTCGACCGCGTTGACGCGGATCACGGTGTGCCGCGGGTCGAGTGGGGTCTCGATCAGCGCCTTTCTGGCGGCGGCCTTGTCACCCGCGGCGACGCCGTCCTCGAGATCGAGGATCACCACATCGGCCACCGCGGCGGCCTTGGCGAAGCGCTCGGGCCGGTCGGCCGGACAGAACAGCCAGGCCGGTCCGGTCGGCTCCCAGGGGTTCACGCTGTCTCCGGTCATCGTCATGCTGTGTCCTTCCGGTGGGCCGGGGCGCCCGGGGATGGTGCGGCACGGCAGTTCCTCCGGGCGCCGACCGCTCATGCCGTCGGTGCCTTCCGGACCAGGGTCTGCCGCACGGCCTTCGCCACGATCACGCCGTCCTGGTTGCGCGCGGTGTGGGTGAGGCCGACGATGCCCTCACCCGGGCGGCTCTTGGATTCGCGCTTGTCGGTGACCAGCGTTTCGGCGTACATGGTGTCGCCGTGGAACAGCGGGGCCGGCAGCGACATCTCGGAGAACCCGAGATTGGCCACCAGGGTGCCCTGGGTGAGCTGGGCGACCGAGAGGCCGACCAGCGTCGACAGGGTGAACATCGAGTTCACCAGCCGCTGGTTGAACGGCGGCTGCGCGTCGGCGAAGTTCGCGTCCAGGTGCAGCGCCTGGGTGTTCATGGTCAGCGTGGTGAACAGGACGTTGTCGGCCTCGGTGATGGTGCGGCCGGGCCGGTGCTCGTAGATCGTGCCGATCTCGAACTCCTCGAACCACAGCCCCCGCTGGACGACTCTGCGTTCGGTCACAGACCCAGCTCCCGAGCGATCAGCATCAGCTGCACCTCCGTCGTGCCCTCACCGATTTCCAGGATCTTGCTGTCACGGTAGTGCCTGGACACCGGGTATTCGTTCATGAAGCCGTTGCCGCCGAAGATCTGGGTGGCGTCGCGCGCGTTGTCCATCGCGGCCTCGCTGGCGACCATCTTGGCGATCGAGGCGGCCTTCTTGAACGGCTTGCCCGCCAGCATCAGCGCGGCCGCGTCGTAGTAGGCGGTCCGGGCGACGTGGGCGCGCGCCTCCATCCGGGCGATCTTGAACGCGATGGCCTGGTTGCGGCCGATGGCCTGCCCGAACGCCTGCCGCTCACCGGCGTAGCGCACGCTCTCGTCCACGCAGCCCTGCGCGGCGCCGACCGCCAGCGCGGCGATGGCGATGCGGCCCTCGTCGAGGATGCGCAGGAAGTTGGCGTAGCCGCGGCCGCGCTCGCCGAGCAGGTTCTCTGTCGGCACCCGCACGTCGGTGAAGCTCAGCGGGTGGGTGTCGGAGGCGTTCCAGCCGACCTTGTTGTAGGCCGGTTCGGCGACGAAGCCGGGGGTGGAGGTCGGCACCAGGATGGTGGAGATCTCCTTCTTGCCGCCGGTCTGCCCGGTCACCGCGGTGACGGTGACCAGCCGGGTGATGTCGGTGCCGGAGTTGGTGATGAACTGCTTGGCGCCGTTGATCACCCAGCTCTCGCCGTCCTCGACGGCGGTGGTGCGGGTGCCGCCCGCGTCGCTGCCCGCGTCGGGTTCGGTGAGGCCGAAGCCGGCCAGCGCGCGTCCGCTGGTGAGCTGGGGCAGCCACTCGTTCTTCTGCTTGTCGTCACCGAAGCGGTAGATCGGCATCGCGCCCAGCGAGACGCCGGCCTCGAGGGTGATGGCCACGCTCTGGTCGACCTTGCCGAGCTCCTCGAGCGCCAGGCACAGGGCGAAGTAGTCGCCGCCCATGCCGCCGAACTCCTCGGGGAACGGCAGGCCGAACAGGCCCATGTCGGCCATGCCAGCGACGACCTCGTACGGGAAGCTGTGCTCGGCATCGTGTTTCGCCGAGACCGGCGCGACGACCTGCTGGGCGAAGTCGCGCACGGTCAGGGCGAGCTGGCGGTATTCGTCCGGCAGCGAGCCGGTGGACAGGTAGTCGGTCATGCGTTGGTTCCTTCGCGCTCGGTCTCTTCGACAGCGGTTTCGACAGGGTGGGCGACGACGCGGACCAGCACCTGGTCCAGCTTCACCTGGGCGCCCGGCGCCACCAGCACCTCGACGGTGCCCGCGACGGGGGCGGTGAGCGCGTGCTCCATCTTCATGGCCTCGATGACGATCACCGGATCACCGACCGCGACGGTCGCGCCGTCGGCGACCGGGGCCGCGATCACCGAACCCGGCATGGGACTGCGGATCTCGGCGTCGCCGACATGGGCGGCGTCGCCGCGCACACTCGCCTCGGCGACTTCCCGCAGCACGGCGACACTGCCCGCGTGACCGACCCACAGCTGGTCGTCGGCCTCGGCCACGCGGAACGCGCGGCGCAGCCCGTCCAGGGTGAGGACGAGGCCGTCGGGGCTCGGCGCGGCCGACAGCGACCGCGGCTCGTCGTCGTCGATCCGGACCGTCGCCGATTCCGGTGTGCCGGTGAGGAAGACGTGGCGCACCTGGTCACCGGCCGCGAGCCGGATCGAGGTCGGGGCCTGCGCGCCGAGCCGCCAGCCCGACGGGGTCGACCACGGGTCGCCGCCGGATGCGGGCCAGCGGCGCAGCCAGTGATGGGCCGCGGCGGCGACGAACTCGTCGTCGGTCACCGCGGCGGGCCGGAAATCGCTCACCCGGCGGTCCAGCAGCGCGGTGTCGAGGCGGCCCGCCTGCACGTCCTCGTCGGCGAGCAGGAACCGCAGGAACTCGATATTGCTCGTCACGCCGAGCAGCACGGTCTGTTCCAGCGCGCGGTCGAGCGCGCCGAGGGCGTCGGCGCGGGTGGTGCCGCGGGCGATCACCTTCGACAGCATCGGGTCGTAGTCGCTGCCGACCACGGTGCCCTCGGACAGACCCGAGTCGACCCGAACGCCGGGGCCGCTCGGCTCGGCGAGCGCGAGCACGGTGCCGCCGGTGGGCAGGAAGCCGCGGCCCGGATCCTCGGCGTAGACGCGCGCCTCGATCGCGTGCCCGACCAGGTGGATCTCGTCCTGGCTCCGGCCCAGTTTCTGGCCCGCGGCCACCCGGACCTGGCATTCCACCAGGTCGACCCCGGTGACCAGCTCGGTCACCGGATGCTCCACCTGCAGGCGGGTGTTCATCTCCATGAAGAAGAACTCGTCGGGCCGGTCGGCGGAGACGATGAACTCCACGGTGCCCGCGCCGACGTAGTCGACACTGCGCGCCGTATTGCAGGCCGCGGTGCCGATCCTGGCCCTGGTCGCGGCGTCGAGCAGCGGCGAGGGCGCCTCCTCGATCACCTTCTGATGCCTGCGCTGCAAGCTGCACTCGCGCTCGCCCAGGTGCACCACATTGCCGAACTTGTCGGCCAGGACCTGCACCTCGATGTGCCGGGGCCGGGTGACGAAGCGCTCCAGGAACAGCGTGTCGTCGCCGAAGGCCGCGCCCGCCTCGCGCCGCGCGCTGACCAGCGCCGCGGGCAGGTCCTCGGCCCGGTCGACCCGGCGCATGCCCTTGCCACCACCACCGGCGGACGGCTTCACCAGCACCGGGTAGCCGACCTCGGCCGCGGCGGTGATCAACTGCTCGTCGGTCAGGCCGGGCTCGGCGATGCCGGGGACCACCGGGACGCCGAACGCGGTGACGGTGTTCTTGGCGGTGATCTTGTCGCCCATCACCTCGATCGCCTTGGCCGGCGGGCCGAGGAACACGATGCCCGCGTCGGCCAGCGCGGCGGCGAACGCCGAATTCTCCGACAGGAAGCCGTAACCGGGGTGCACCGCCTGGGCGCCCGAGCGGATCGCGGCGTCGACGACCTTCTCGATCGACAGGTAGCTCTCGCGGGCCGGGGCGGGCCCGAGGCGCACCGCAACATCGGCCTCGCGCACGTGGCGGGCGCCCGCGTCGGCGTCGCTGTACACCGCGACCGAGCGAATACCCATGGCGCGCAAGGTCTTGATGACGCGCACCGCGATCTCGCCGCGATTGGCGACCAGGACGGTGTCGAAGTCGACGGGGTGGGATTTGTTCAGCATGTCGCTCACATCCGGAAGACGCCGTAGGAAACGGGCTCGAGCGGCGCCTGCGCGCACACCGAGAGGGCAAGGCCGAGCGCGGTTCTGGTGTCGGTGGGCGCGATGACGCCGTCGTCCCAGATCCGCGCCGTCGCGTAGTACGGGTTGCCCTGGGTCTCGTACTGCTCCCGGATCGGGGCCTTGAAGGCCTCCTGGTCCTCGTCCGACCACGGCTTGCCCGCGCTGTCGAGCTGCTCGCCGCGCACGGTCGACAGCACCGAGGCGGCCTGCTCGCCACCCATCACCGAGATCCGCGCGTTCGGCCACATCCACAGGAAGCGCGGCGAATACGCGCGTCCGCACATGGAGTAGTTGCCCGCGCCGTAGGAGCCGCCGATCACCACGGTCAGCTTCGGCACCCGCGCGCAGGCCACCGCGGTGACCATCTTCGCGCCGTGCTTGGCGATGCCGCCCGCCTCGTAGTCGCGGCCGACCATGAAGCCGGTGATGTTCTGCAGGAACAGCAGCGGGATCTTGCGCTTGTCGCACAGCTCGATGAAATGCGCGCCCTTCATGGCGGATTCGGCGAACAGCACGCCGTTGTTGGCGACGATGCCGACCGGGTGGCCGTGGATCCGGGCGAACCCGGTGACCAGGGTCTTACCGTATTCGGCCTTGAACTCGTGGAAGCCGGCCTCGCCGTCGACGATCCGGTCGATCACCTCGCGCACGTCGTAGGGGGTGCGCGGGTCGACCGGGACCACGTCGTAGAGCTCGTCCTCCGGCTTGGCGGGCGGGGTGCTCGGCAGCACCTCCCACGGCGCCTCGGGCTTCGGGCCGAGCGTGCCGACGATCTTGCGGACGATGCGCAGCGCGTCGCGGTCGTCGTCGGCCAGATGGTCGGTGACGCCGGAGGTGCGCGAATGCAGCAGGCCGCCGCCGAGCTCCTCGGCCGTGACGACCTCGCCGGTCGCCGCCTTCACCAGCGGCGGGCCGCCGAGGAAGATGGTGCCCTGGTCGCGCACGATGACGGCCTCGTCGGCCATCGCCGGCACGTAGGCGCCGCCCGCGGTGCACGAGCCCATCACCGCCGCGATCTGGGCGATGCCCTTGGCGCTCATGTTGGCCTGGTTGTAGAAGATGCGGCCGAAGTGCTCGCGGTCGGGGAACACCTCGTCCTGGCGCGGCAGGAAGGCGCCGCCGGAGTCCACCAGGTACACGCACGGCAGGTTGTTCTGCGCGGCCACCTCCTGCGCGCGCAGGTGCTTCTTCACCGAGATCGGGTAGTAGGTGCCGCCCTTGACCGTCGCGTCGTTGGCCAGCACCAGGCACTCGCGGCCCGCGATGCGGCCGATGCCGGCGATCACGCCCGCGCCGGGGCACTCGTCGCCGTACATGCCGTTGCCCGCCAGCGGGGACAGCTCGAGGAACGGGCTGCCCGGGTCGAGCAGCTGGTCGACCCGCTCGCGGGGGAGCAGCTTGCCCCTGGCCACGTGCCGCTCGCGCGACTTCTGCGGGCCGCCGAGCGCCGTCGTCGCCAGCCGCTCGCGCAGCTCGTCGACCAGGGCGCGGTGCGCGTCCCGGTTGCTTGTCGCGGTCGTGGGGCCGTTGTCGAGGTCGTGCGTAACCGTCATCCCGCCATCCTGCCATCCGGTTAATCGCCAATAACTGAAATTCAGGTTAATCTTGACTAACCAAGTTGTCCAGACCCGGTGGAAGGGAGTCGAGGTTGGCCACGGTCGAGCCCGCCCCGGTGACCCGGCGCGAACTGATGAAAGCCCAGCGTCGCGAGCAGTTGCTCGACGCGGGCGCCCGGTTGATCGCCGATCGCGGTTTCTTCGGCGTGCGCCTCGACGATCTCGGCGCGGCCGTGGGGATCAGCGGACCCGCTGTCTACCGGCACTTCGCCAACAAGGAAGCGCTGCTGGTCGAGCTGCTGGTGGGGGTCAGTGAGCGGCTGCTCGCCGGTGGGCGCGCGGTCGTGGCCGCGGCGGCGTCGCCCGCCGAAGCGCTGGTCGGGCTGGTCGACTTCCACCTCGACTTCGCCTTCGACGATCCCGAGCTCATCCGCATCCAGGACCGCGACCTCGACAACGTCCCCGCCACCGACCGCCGCACCCTGCGCCGCACGCAGCGGCAGTACGTCGAGGTGTGGGTGCAGGTGCTGCGCGAGGTGCATCCCGGCCTGGCCGAGGACACCGCCCGCGTGCAGGCCCACGCGGCCTTCGGGCTGATCAACTCCACCCCGCACAGCGCCGCGCCGGCGCGGGCGAGCAAGGCCAGGCCGGTGCTACGGCAGATGGCGCTGGCCGCGCTGGCGCCGTCACCGGTCTGATCGGTGGAACAGCCCGCCGGTCAGTCGAATTGGCGCAGCAGCCAGTGCGGGCCGACCGAATCCGCGCCGTAGGCGTCGGCCCGGCGGCGCAGTTCCCGATCGGCGGTGACCACGGTGACCCGGTCGTAGCCGGTGGCCTCGGCGACCACGTCGACGATCTTGTCGTCGCCGGAGCGGTCGGCCAGCACGACGGTCAGCCGAGGGGCGGTCGGTTCGGCGCCGTCGGCGGCCGCCTTGGCGGCGCCCTCGAGGACGACAGTCACCGCGGTCGACGCCGGGAGCCGGGTGGTCAGGTCCGCGATGCTCGACAGCAGCCGCCGGGCGGCGCCCGCGCGGTCGCGCCACCAACCGTCGGCGTTGGCGCCGATGACATTGGCCGCGTCGACCACGATCAGCTGGGTCGGATCGCTCATCGGTCCAGTCTGCCCCCGGCGGGCGATCGGCGCTCGCCGGGCGCGCCGGATCAGGCGGTCGCGGGCACCTCGACCGGGCGCAGGCGTCCGTCGGTCATCCGGTAGACCGCGTCCATCCGGTGCAGGTGGGTGGGGTCGTGGGTGACCAGGATCGTCGCGGCCCGGTGCGCGCGGGCGATGGTGGTGATCAGGTCGAGGACGGCGGCGCCGCGTTCGGTGTCCAGGGCGCTGGTCGGTTCGTCGACGACGAGCAGAGCCGGGTCGTTCATCAGCGCGCGGGCGATGTTGACGCGCTGGCGCTGGCCACCGGAGAGCTGGGCGGGCCGCTTGCCCGCGTGCTCGGCGAGACCGACCGCGGCGAGCAGTTCGGTGGCGCGCGTTCTGGTTTCGGCCCGGCTGGTCCGCCGCTTGCCGCCCAGATGCGCGGTGACCTCCAGCTGTTCGAGGGCGGTCAGCGCGGGAATGAGGTTCGGCTGCTGGAAGACGATGCCCATCGCGGTGCGGCGGACCGTCGACGCCGCGCGCCTGCTCAGCGTCGCGAGATCGGTGCTGCCCGTGTCGGTGTCGAGGACGACGGCGCCCGCGTCGGGCCGGATCAGCGTCGCCGCCACCGCCAGCAGGCTCGACTTGCCCGAGCCGGACGGGCCGGTGACGGCGGCGATGGTGCCGCCGGGGACGTGCAGGTTCACCCGGTCGAGGGCGGTGAGCCTGCCCGCGCCGTCGGGGTAGGTGAGGGTGACGTCGGTGAGGGTGAGTGCCATGGGGAGGTCCTTCAGCGGGTCGCGCCGAGCGCGGTCAGCGGATCGGTGGTGAACAGGAAGCGCAGCGCGACCGCGGCGCCGACGAGGCCGAGCGCGATCAGGGCCGCCGCGGGCACCAGGGTCGTCGACAGCGACAGCACGAACGGCATGGCGTCACCGAGGAACAGCGAGGCCACCGTGGTGATGCCGAGCCCGAGCGCGACCCCGGTGACGAGCACGATCGCCGCCTGGGCCAGCGCGTCGCGGGCCAGTGACCCGGTGGTCGCGCCGAGCGCCTTCAAGGTGGCGATGTCGGGTTGGCGCTGCACCGTCCACACGGTGAAGAAGGCGCCGATCACCAGCGCGGAGATGGCGAACAGCAGCACCGTCATCAGGGTCAGCGAGCTGTTCTCGGCCTGGTAGGAACCGATCGCCTCGACCGCGTTCGCCGCGGGCACCGTGTGCGTCCCGGCTTCGGCGTCGATGCCGTTGCGCGGGTCGTTGCCGAGCACGGCGAGCACGGTCGCCGCGCCGGCCCGGGGGCTGGCGGCTTGCCAGTCGGCCATGCTCGTCCAGATCACCGGGGTGTGGCTGTACCACTCGTCGCCCGCGACGTCGGCGACGGTGAACTCGTGCCCGGCCAGCACCACGGTGTCGCCGGTGCCCGCGGCGAGTTCGCGGGCGGCGCCGGAACTCAGCACTACCGCGCCCGGTGCGGTAGCAGGGTGATTGCTGAACGCCGATGGGTCGCCGCCGAACAGCGCGACCTGCTCCGGGCTCGCGCCCGCGTGCTCGGCACGGGCCCGGGAGATGCCCACCGGGGTGACCTCGATCCCGCCCAGCGCGCGCCACTGCGCGATCTGCTCCTCGGTGAGCACCGAGGAATCGAAGGAGGGATCGGCGCCGGTCTCGGCGAAGACCACCTGGTCGGCGCGCAGGCCCTGCACCGCGGAGATGTTCTGGTGCGCCAGCCCGGCGGTGAGCCCACTCAGGAAACTGACCAGCACCGCCACCAGCAGGACGACGGTGGTGATCAGCAGGAAGCGGCCGCGGGCGGCGCGCAGGTCTCGGAGTGCGACGAACATGCCTCCACTCTCGCCGTCGACGGCCGTCCCGCCATCGCACCGGCGCACGAAACGCGCTCCACCCAAGGTCTGTCCGCGTTTACACCTTTCGATGGATGCCGGTCCGGTAGCCGCACATAAGCTGGTCGGGTGCACTCGTCCCCCCTGACCCCGGTGGTCACCACGCTGCGGCTCGGCCTGCATGTGCTGGTGACGGTGCTGGGTGTGGTGGTCGCGGTGCGGGCGCTGCTACCCGGCGGGGGTGGGCACGGTGTGGGAGTCGTCGTGCTGACCGTGGTCTGGCTGGCCGTCTACTTCGCGGGCACCGAGCTGCCCCGGCGTGCGGGGGATCGGGTCGCCGCCGGCGTCCCCGCCTCGGTCCGCGCCGCCGACGCGGCCGGCTGGGATTCGCGGGTGGTGGGGGTGTGGCTGGCCGCGCTGACCGTGCTGTGGCTGGCGCTGCTCGGGCTCACGCCGGACGCGGTGTATCTCGCCTTCGGCCTGTTCTTCCTCTACCTGCATCTGCTGCCGCGGCCGTGGAATCTGCTCGCGGTGGTGCTGGCGACGGCGGTCGGTGTCGTCGGATTCGCGGCGCACCGGGGCTGGTCGGTGGGCGCGGTGGTCGGGCCGGTGCTCGGCGCGCTGGTCGCCATCGGCATCGGGCTGGGCTATCAGGCGCTGTATCGCGAAGCGGTGGAGCGCGAGCGGCTGATCGACGAATTGCTCGGCACCAGAGCGATTCTCGCCGAACAGGAACGCACCGCGGGCAAACTGGCCGAACGCGAACGGCTGGCCAAGGAGATCCACGACACCGTCGCGCAGGGGCTCAGCAGTATCCAGCTGCTGTTGCACGCGGCCGAGCAGGCGGCGCCGGATCATCCTGCGCTGGACCGGATCCGGCTCGCGCGCGAGACCGCCGCCGAGGACCTGGCCGAAACCCGCAGGCTCATCGACGAATTGTCGCCCGCCGCGCTGGACGGGCAGTCGCTGGCCGAAGCGCTGGACCGGATCTGCGAGCGCGCGCGGTCGGCCGCGCTGTCGACCCAGCTGCTCGTCGAGGGCGAGCCGGAGCGGCTGCCGATGCCGGTGGAGGCGGCGCTGGTGCGGATCGCGCAGAGCGCCGTCGCCAACGTCGTCCAGCACGCCGGGGCCGGGCGCATGCGGGTCACCCTCACCTACGACGACACCGACGTGCATCTCGACATCGTCGACGACGGCGTCGGCATCGACCCCGCCGTGCTGGCCGGACCCCGCGCCGGGGCGTTCGGCCTGGCGGCCATGCGCAGCCGCGTCGAGCAGCAGGGCGGCCGGATGACGATCGAATCCGAGCCGGGCCACACCGCGGTCACCGTGTCCTTCCCGCTGGGAGCGGTCGCGTGATCCGGCTGCTGCTCGCCGACGACCACGCGATCGTGCGGGCCGGGCTGCGCGCCCTGCTCGAGTCGGCCGATGACATCACCGTGGTCGGCGATGTCGCCGACGCGGAGGCGGCCGTGGCGTTCTGCGCGGCCGACCCCGTCGACCTGGTCCTGATGGACCTGCGCTTCGGCGACGGCCGCTCCGGCGCCGCCGCCACCGCCGATCTGCGCGCCCTGCCCACCCCGCCGAACGTCCTGGTGGTCACCAACTACGACACCGACGCCGACATCCTCGGCGCCATCGAAGCGGGCGCCGTCGGCTACCTCCTCAAGGACACCCCGCCTGCCGAACTGCTCGCCGCCGTCCGCGCGGCCGCCGCGGGCGAGAGCGTCCTGTCCCCGACGGTCGCCTCCCGCCTGATGACCCGTGTCCGCCGCGCCGACACCACCCTGAGCCCCCGCGAGGTCGAGGTCCTGCGGCTGGTCGCCGCTGGCCTGTCCAACCGCGACATCGCCAAACAGCTGTTCCTCAGCGAGACCACGGTCAAATCCCACCTGGTCCACATCTACGCCAAACTCGGCGTCAAGTCCCGCACCTCGGCCGTCGCCACGGCCCGCGAACAGGGCGCCATCTGACACGCGCGGTCGCAGCCCGAGTTCGCCCGGACATCCGCCTACCCTGATCGCATGGCCTCACTCGCTGATCCCCAGGTGCGCGCATTCCTTTCCCAGGGCACACGAACCGGCAAGGTGGCGTTCACCGGTGCCGACGGGCGGCCGCTGGTGACGCCGGTGTGGTTCATCGTCGAGGGGGACGAGCTGGTCTTCAACACCGGGAAGAACACGGCCAAGGGGCGGGCGTTCGCGCGGGATCCGCGGGTGGCGCTGTGCGTGGATCTGGAGGAACCGCCGTACGCGCTGGTGGAGGTGCAGGGGACGGTGACATTGTCCGAGGACCTCGACGAGCTGGTGCGCACCGCGACCGAGATCGCGGCGCGCTACATGGGTCCGGATCAGGCCGAGGAGTTCGGCAAGCGGAACGGGGTGGCGGGGGAGCTGGTCGTGCGGGTGCGGCCGACCAAGATCATCGCCCACTTCCAGGTGACGGCGTAGGCAGGCCGGGGGCCGTGCCGCCGTCGCTGTTCGGGTCGACGGCGTCGGGGCCGGGCGCGGTGGGGTCGAACGGCGGCGGGTTGGTGCGGTCGAAGAGCGGGGACGAACAGGTCGCGCCCGGTTCCGGGGTGGTGTAGGGGTTCTCGCGCAGGGCGAGGATGAACTGGTCGATCCGGGGATCGGCGGCGCTGTCGGGCTCGAGCTGATGGCCCCACGATTGCAGCGAGATCGGATGGGCCATGCCGGGGATCGGGGACATCAGGGTGTACGGCTTGCCGGTCACCCGCGCGGCGAGCGCGGCGCGGTCCTCGGCGCTCACCCTGTCCGGGTTGTAGGCGATCCACACCGCGCCGTGCTCCATCGAGTGCACCACGTTCTCGGTGCGCACACCCGTCGCGTAGACGACGCCGTCGCAGGCCGCCCACCGGCTGTCGTGTGGACCGCCCAGCGGCGGGATCACGGGATAGGCGACCCGCTGCGTGCTGGTCACGTGCAGCCCGGGCGGGAACTCGGTGATCTCGACACCGGGGATCTCGCGGGACGGATCCTGGTTGTCCGCGCTCGGCACGAAGGCATCCGTCGCGGCGACGGCGGTGCCGTCGAGTTTGTCGGCGGTCGCGCAGCCGGCGACGAGGAGCGCGGCGACCGCGATGCCCGCCGTGGCGGCGCGGCGCGCGCCGGTGGTCGTGTCCGAATTCCGCACCGCGGTTCCCCTGTCGTCGTGTCGGCCGTCGCCGTCGGGTCCGAACTTACTTGCCCGCCGCTCGCGGCACCGCCCGCCTGCCGGATCGCGCCGTCGACAACCCCGATGACCAGCGGAAAAACGCGCGTCGCTGCCGGGTCGAGGCCAGCACCACCGCTACCGTTTCGTCAAGTTTCGTAGGCAACGGCGCTGGCGAACGGAGCTCTGGCATGGCCGGACGAACTGCGACACGGGCCTGGCTGGCCGCGACCCTCGGCGCGGTGCTGGTCGTCGGCACCGCGACACTCGCGCAGTCGCAGCCGCCCGGTCCGCCCGTCGAGCGCGCGTCCGAGCACTTCGACGATCCCGAGTCCGGACTCGCGATCGACGTGTTCTATTGCAGCGCGCGGTCGCAGACCTACCGGGTGCCCGCCGGGACGACGAGCCTCTATATCGAGGCGGTCGGCGGTCAGGGGCAGACGCCGAACCCGAATTTCACCGGGATCGGTGGGCTCGGCGGTCAGGTCAGCGGTGGTCTGCGGGTGACGCCGGAGCAGGAGTTCCAGGTCCAGGTCGGGTGCGCGGGCGGGGCGAACGGTGGGTTCTCGCCGTACGCCTCGGGTGGGGCCAGGGGCGAGGCGGTCGATCAGGTCACCAACTTCGGGACGGTGTATTCGAGCGGCTGGGACGGCGGCGGTGGCGGTGGCGCCTCGGCGGTGCTCGGCGCCGACAACACGCCGGTGCTGGTCGCGGGCGGTGGCGGCGGCGCTGGCGGCAACGCGCCCGACTGCTATTCGGTGTCGCCGGTGCAGGATTCGACCTTCTTCTACTGCGGTGGCGGCTCCCGGCGCGACGGCGGGAACGGCGGCGACGGCAGCGCGGCGGTCGGCTGGCAGGAAGGGTCGCCCTGGACCGGCGGTGCGGGCGAGAACAATCCGGCGGGCACGACACCGAGCGGCCTCACCTGCGGCGGTCCCCGCGCGGGCGGCGCCGGCCACACCTTCGACACGACCGGCGGCGGTGGGGGCGGCGGTGGTGGCGGTGGCGGTTACCAGGGTGGCGACGGTCAGGGCGGCGGCTGCGGTGGTGCCGCGGGGCCGCAGACCCCGATCTCGCACGGCCCGCACGCGGCGCCGGGTGCGGGTGGCGCGGGCGGTGGTGGCGGGACGTCCTACGCGTCATCGAGCCTGTCGAAGGCGAGCGTGACCACGGCCTCGGTCTCCGGCGACGGCTACGTCCTGTTCCTCACCTCCGCCGACGGCGTCCGGACGACGACCTTCGGAGTGCACGGCGATGCCGCGCAGTACTACTGCGTCGGTGACGGCGTCGACGAGATCTTCGCCGACGTGCTCGGCGCGGCGGGCGCGGGCGGCGGCCACGACTACGGCGATGTCGGCACCGGCGGCGCCGGCAGCGGCGTGCAGGCGGTCATCGCCGTGCAGGAACGCAAGCAACTGAAGATCGACGTCGGTCGCTACGGCGGGTCGGGCGGCGGCTGGGGATACGGCAAGGGCGGCGCGCGCGGCACCGCCGACTCCAGCGCCTCCTACAGCGGCGCGGGCGGCGGCGGGGCGTCGGCGGTGAGCCAGAACGCGGCCGAGTGCGGGACCAGGCCGTCGCGCGAGAGCGAGCCCGTCGTCGTCGCGGGTGGCGGCGGCGGTGGCGGCGGTGACGGCTTCAGCGCAGGCGGCGGTGACGGTGGCAGCGGCGGTCCGCGCCCCGGCGACGGCACCAGCGGCGGCTTCGGTGGCGGCTTCGGCGGCGAGGGCGGCAGTGAGCGCGGCGTCGACGGCGGCCACGCGACCGGCAGTTCCACCGGTGGTGGCGGCGGTGGCGGCGGGGGCGGCAGCCACGGCGGCGGCAAGGGGCACGGCGCCCAGGACGGGAACGACGGCGGTGGCGGTGGTGGCGGGGGCGGCCAGTCGATGGTCGTCCCGGTCGCCGGGCAGCGGCCGCACTTCTACAACGGTCCCGACGGCAGCTATGGCAATCGCGACCGGCTCAACGACGGCAAGGTGCAGCTGATCGTCCCGATCCCGTCGAAACGCAGCCGGGTGGAACTGATCTCGGGCAACAGCCAGAGCGCGTACTCGGGGCAGCCGTTCGCCGAGCCGCTGCGGGTGCGGTTCGTCGACGCGATCCACGGACCGCAGGCGGGCAAGTCGATCACCTTCTCGATGCCCGCCGGGCAACCGCGCGCCGCGGTCTTCGCCGACGGCGGCGAGAGCACCCGGGTGAGCACCGACGCCGACGGCTTCGCCGAGGTGAACCTGACCGCGCTGCCCGCCGCCCAGCAGGGCGAGCTGACCGGCGGCTTCCTGGTCCAGGCCGCGGCCACCGACGACCCGGCCCACCTGATCGGCGGCACCGTGTTCCGCTTGCACGACGACCAGGTGCCGACCGAGATCGAGGTGACCACGAGCGCGCCCGACCAGATCTCGCAGGTCGGTGAGCCGGTGAGCTTCAGCGCGAAGGTCGGCCAGCGGCCGGGCACCACACCGGCCTTCGGCACACCGGCCGGGCATGTGCGCTTCGAGATCGACGGTGTCGCGACACCGGGACCGATCGAGCTGGTCGACGGGGTGGTGACGCTGCCCGCGATCAGCGGCTTGTCACCGGGCACCCACCACGTGCTGGCGACCTACCTCGCCGACGACCCGACCAGGGTCTTCGCGCCGGTGTTCGGCAGCGTCGGCCTGCTGGTGCAGTCGGTGAAGGTACCCACCGAGATCCATCTGACGCTGCCGCCGCCACCGGTGCTGGCGGGTGCGGTCGTCGGCGCGACGGTCACCGTGCCGACGCCGCAGCCGGACGCGCCGACCCCCACCGGCGCCATCCAGTTCGCCCAGAACGGTGCGCCGCTCGGTGACCCGGTCACCCTCGCCGCCGACGGCACGGCGGGTTCACCGCCGCTGCGCGCCGGTGCGGGCACGGTCGAGGCGCACTATCTCGGCGACGACGTCTACGCCCAGTCGCGGACCGAGGCCGACCTCACCGTCTACACCGCGACCTCGACGACCACGGTGACCGCGAACCACAACCCGGTCACCTTCTTCGAACAGCTCGACCTCACCGCGACCGTCGCCCGTGACCCCGCGGGCGAGGTCGACACCGGCACCGTCCAGTTCGCCGCCGACGGAAAGCCGCTCGGCGCGCCGGTTCCCGTCGACAACGGCCGCGCGATCGCCCGCGATGTCGACGTCTCCCACCTCGGCTTCGGCACCCACCTGGTCACCGCCGACTACTCCGGCGACGCGGCCACCGGCGTCGCGCCGAGCCGCGGCACGACGACGCTGTGGGTGCTGCGAGCGGGCCAGTCACCGGGCGACCATCCCGGCGATGTCGCCGTCCGCCTCGACGTGCCGCGCACCGCCGACCCGGGCGAGCGGGTGACGGCGACGGTCACCGTCAGCAATGTCGGCGGTCGGCAGGCGACCGGCGTCGAGGCCAGATTGTCGACCCAGGGCTGGAGCAGGTTGATCGATCCCGGCGGCGGCGAGACGCAGCCGACCCACGTCCGGTTCCGCCTCGCCACCCTGGAGGCGGGCGAGACCAGGACCTTCACCGTCGTGCTGGAGGCACCACGGCGGCTGGCGCTGATCACCTCGTTCCTGCACGTGTCGAGCACCGGCACCGACCTGAACCCGAGGAACAATCTGCAGCTCGCGTCGACCTTCGTGCGGCCGGGGGCGCGCTGACCGTGCCGCGGTTCCTCCGATTCGGGTGAACCGGGCGACCGCATCGGCCGCCTACCGTGGGCCACGGGTCGGGCCGGCGGCGGTGGACCGGACCGCGTGGCCGACAGCGCCGGGCCGGGCCTGCCCACCGACCCACCGGCCGACGTCCCACGGTCGCGCACGGCCCGGTACCGCGGGCGGGAACCGGCGGCCCGCGATCTACGCTGCTGGCATGACGGTGCACTTCATCGGGGCGGGCCCCGGCGCGGCCGACCTGCTCACGGTGCGCGCGGTGAGCCTGCTGCGCGACAGCCCGGTCTGCCTGTACGCGGGCACCTACCTCGACCCCGAGGTGCTGGCCCACTGCGCGCCCGGCACCGAGCTGATCGACACCCAGCGCCTCGACCTGGACGAGATCACCGGCCACCTCGTGCGCGCCCACCGGGCGGGGCACGACGTCGCCCGGCTCTGCTCGGGCGACCCGTCGATCTACTCGGCCCTCACCGAGCAGATCCGCCGCCTCGACGCCGTCGGCGTCCCCTGGGACATCACCCCCGGCGTCCCCGCCTACGCCGCCGCGGCCGCCGCGCTGGGCACCGAGCTGACGGTCCCCGAGGTCGTCCAATCGGTCGTCCTCACCCGCACCCAGGCCCGCTCGACCGCGATGCCCGCGGGCGAGGCCCTGGCCGCCTTCGCCGCCACCGGCGCCACCCTGGTCCTGCACCTCGCGATCACCCGCGTCCGCGTCCTCGCGAAGGAACTGATCGACGAGTACGGCCCCGACTGCCCGGTCGCCGTCGTCTACCGCGCCAGCCAGCCCGAACAGCTGATCCTGCGCGGCACCCTCACCGACATCGCCGACCAGGTGGAAGCCGCCGACCTCCGCCAAGCCGCCGTCATCCTGGTCGGCCGAGCCCTCACCCCCGCGATCGACTGCGCCCAGTCCCACCTCTACGACCCGGCCCGGCTCCGCGCGCCCGTCGAGACAGACCGGTTGGTGTGATCCACGCCTCATTCCGCGCGGCGCAGAAGGGCTCTCGCGACGATGTGAGGACGCAGACAAGCGTCAGCTAACGGGGTGGCGACGGTCTACCTGGGTCTATGCCGCGTCGCTATGGACGTGGTTGGTTGCCGGGGGAGCGCACCGGTAGATTGGTGCGATGGTTTGCGACGAGCACACCGGCGCTGCCGGTCCGACGGACGTGGGCATGGTCTCGGCCATGTAACCGATCGGACGGGCCGACAGATAGTGCCAATGGACATTTTTTGCCTGATTGATTTCGAGAACTGAACCCGAGACGCAGGCGCCACGCTAGTTCTACAGGTGAGGCGCCTGCGTTCCGGTGTCGTCGGGGAGCGCCTGCGCAGGTGTTCCGGAAGCGAGGTTTGGGTTGGACCGGCTGGATTTCGGCGGAAACGGCGAAACTGGTGACGGACGTGGAGTCTCTGCGGAGTACTTCCCGCTCTCGCCCGCACAGCTGGGTATCTGGTACGCGCAGCACGTCGACCCGCAGGTGCCGATCAATATCGCCCAGTTCGTCGACCTGCGTGGCCGGCTCGACGTCGCGGTGCTCGAGCAGGTCAGCTCCCAGGCCGCCGCGGAGCAGCAGTCGGGCTTCCTGCGCATCGTCGAGATCGACGGCGAGCCGATGCAGACCGTCGACCTCACCCTCGACGACACGCTGATCTACGTCGACCTGCGTGACGAGGCCGACCCCGAGGCCGCCGCGGCGGCGTGGATGCGCGCCGAGTACAGCCGCCCGCTCGACATCGTCGCCGACCGCCTGGTCCAGGCCGCCGCGCTGCAGCTCGAGGACGAGCGCTGGTACTGGTACGCCCGCGTCCACCACATCGTGCTCGACGGTTTCGGCGCCAACAACTTCGTCACCCGCACGGCACAGCTCTACACCGCGGCCGTCACCGGCGTCGACGCGCCGGCCAACAAGGCCACCGATCTGCGCGCGCTCTACGAGTCGGAGATCGCCTACCGCGACAGCTCCCGCTTCGAGTCCGACAAGGCGCACTGGGCCCAGCGCGTCGCCGGGCTGGAAGAGGGCAGCAGCCTCACCGGCCGCTCCGCGCCGCCCTCGCCGGTCAACGACGTCACCAGCGCCGCCCTGAGCCCCGCCCAGGACGAGCTGTTCGGCGAGGCCATCGCCCGCCACGACACCACCTCGGCGCCGCTGCTGATCGCCGGTTTCGCGGCGTACCTGGCGCAGATCACCGGTACCTCCGACGTGATCCTGAGCCTCCCGGTGACCGGCCGCACCACGGCCGTGATGCGCCGCTCCGGCGGTGTGACCTCGAACATCGTGCCGCTGCGTCTGCGCGTCGGCCACGACACCACCGTCGCCGAGCTGCTGCGCGCGGTGACCACCGAGGTCTCCGGCGCGCTGCGCCACCAGCGGTACCGGCACGAGGACATCCGCCGCGATTCGGCGGGCGAGGGCATGGTCGCCACGGAGTTCTTCGGCCCGTGGGTCAACATCATGCTGTTCGACAACGAGCTGCGCTTCGGCGACATGGACGGCACCCTCAACGTGCTCTCCACCGGCTCGATCGAAGACCTGGGCGTCAACTTCTACCAGTCGCACGGCGGCACCCGCTCGCACATCGACTTCGAGACCAACCCGAACCTGTACTCCGCGGCCGACGCGGCCACCCACCACGCCCGCTTCCTGGAGTTCTTCGACCGCTTCCTGGCCGCCGACGCGGTGGCCCCGGTGTGGAGTCTGCCGGTCACCGGCGCCGCCGAGCTGGAGCGCTCGCTGACCGAGTGGAACGACTCCGCGCACGAGGTCCCCGCGACCACGCTGCCCGCGCTGCTGGACGCGCAGATCCCGCTGACCCCGGACAACATCGCCCTGGACTTCGAGGGCGAGACCCTGACCTACGCCGAGTTCGGCGCGCGGGTCAACCGCCTGGCCCGGTTCCTGATCGCCGACGGCGTCGGCCCGGAGTCGCTGGTCGCGCTCGGCATGCGCCGCTCGCTGGACCTGGTGATCGGTATGCACGCGGTGCTGCGCGCCGGTGGCGCGTACGTGCCGATCGACCCGGATCACCCGGCCGACCGCACCGCCTACATCCTCGAGTCCGCGGCACCGGTCTGCGTGCTGACCACCACCGGCGACGACCTGGACCTACCGAGCACGGTGGCCAGGGTGGAACTCGACACCCTCGACACCGCCGCGTTCGCCGACACCCCGATCACCGACGCCGAGCGCCTGGCGCCGCTGCGCCCGGACAACACGGCCTACGTCATCTACACCTCGGGTTCGACCGGCCGCCCCAAGGGCGTCGCGGTCACCCACCACGCGATCGTCAACCAAGAGCTGTGGATGCTCGACGAGTACCGGTTGACCGCCGACGACGTCTACCTGCAGAAGACCGCCACCACCTTCGACGTGTCGCTGTGGGGCTACTTCCTGCCGCTGATGGTCGGCGCGAAGCTGGTCATCGCCTCGCCCGACGGCCATCGCGACCCGCTCTACGTCGCGGACATGATCGAACGCCACGGCGTCACCGTGACCGACTTCGTGCCGTCCATGCTGACGGTGTTCGTCTCGCACGCCACCCGGGCCCAATGCGAAACGCTGCGTGCGGTTTTCGTCATCGGTGAGGCGCTGCCGCCGGAGACCGCCGCCGGTCTGCGCGCGATCTCCACCGCCGGTCTGCACAACCTGTACGGCCCGACCGAGGCCGCGGTCTCGGTCACCTACTGGGAGGCCACCGAGGCCGACACCGTCACGGTGCCGATTGGTATCCCCGAGTGGAATGTCGAAGTGTACGTGCTGGATTCGCGGCTGCGCCCGGCCGCGATCGGCGCCCCGGGTGAGCTGTATCTGGCGGGTCGTCAGCTGGCCCGCTGCTATCGCGGCCGCCCGGACCTGACCTCGGATCGCTTCATCGCCAACCCGGTCGGCGCGCCCGGCGAGCGCATGTACCGCACCGGTGACCTGGTGCGCTGGAACGCCGACGGCGTGCTCGAGTACATCGGCCGCACCGACTTCCAGGTGAAGTTCCGTGGTCAGCGCATCGAGCTCGGCGAGATCGAGACCGACCTGCTCGCGCACCCGAGCGTGTCCCAGGCCGCGGTGCTGGTGGTCGACACCGCCACGGGTCAGCAGCTGGTGGCCTATGTGGTGCCCGCGCCGGGCCAGTCCGCCGATCCGGCGTCGCTGACCAGGTTCGTCGCCGAGAAGCTGCCCAGCTACATGGTGCCCGCGTCGATCATGGTGCTCGACGCGTTCCCGCTCAACACCTCCGGCAAGCTGGACCGCAAGGCCCTGCCCGAGCCCGTCTTCACCGCCGCCGCAGGCGATTTCCGCGCGCCGCGCACCCCGGCCGAGCAGATCGTGGCTGGCATCTTCGCCGATGTGCTGTCCCAGGAGCGGGTCGGCGCCGACGACAACTTCTTCGAGCTCGGCGGTAACTCGCTGGTCGCGACCCAGGTCGTGGCCCGCATCGGCGCCGCGTTCGGCATCCAGCTGGGTGTGCGCGCGCTGTTCGAGACCCCGACCGTGGCCGGGCTGGCCGCGCGGGCCGAATCGGCGACGCCCGCCGACATCTCCGCGGCGCGCCCGCCGCTGGTGGCGCTGCCGCATCCGGAGCAGGTGCCGCTGTCGCTGGCCCAGCAGCGGATGTGGTTCATCAACCAGTTCGACCCCGCCGCACCGACGTACAACCTGCCCTTCGTGGTGCGGATGAAGGGCCGCGTCGACGTCGACGCGCTGATCGCGGCGCTCGACGACGTCGTGGTGCGCCAGGAATCGCTGCGCACCATCTTCCCGGACGCCGACGGCGGCTTCCAGCAGGTGCTCGGCGCCGACCAGTTCGATCTGGGCATCACGGTGACCCCGATCGATCAGTCGCTCCTGCACGACGAGCTGATCCTGTTCGCCTCCACCGGTTTCGACGTCACCCTGGAACTGCCGATCCGCGTGCGGATCTACCAGGTGACCGGCGGAACGACCAATGGCACACCGGAATTCGCGGTCGCCTTCGTGGTCCACCACATCGCGGCCGACGGTTTCTCCTTCGGCCCGCTGGCCCGCGACGTCGCCACCGCCTACCTGGCCCGCTCGGCGGGCGAGGCGCCCGGCTGGGCGCCGCTGCCGGTGCAGTACCGCGACTACACCCTGTGGCAGCGCGAACTGCTCGGCGCCGAGAGCGATCCCACGTCGATGGCCGCGCGCCAGCTCGACTACTGGCAGCGGGCGCTGGACGGCCTGCCCGACCAGCTCGACCTGCCCAGCGACCGCCCGCGCCCGCAGCAGCAGAGCTTCCGTGGCGCCCGGGTCGGTTTCGAGATCGACGCGCAGACCCACGAGCAGCTGGCCGCGCTGGCCCGCGCCAACGGCGTCACCCTGTTCATGGTCATGCACGCCTCGCTGGCCGTGCTGCTGGCGCGGTTGTCGGGCACCACCGACATCGCGGTCGGCACGCCCATCGCCGGCCGTGGTGAGCAGGCGCTCGACGACCTGATCGGCATGTTCGTCAACACCCTGGTGTTGCGCTCCGACGTCGACCCGACCCAGCCGTTCAGCGAGTTCCTGGCCCGCACC
Organism: Nocardia sp. NPDC058244; assembly: GCF_042882065.1. Classification (NCBI taxonomy): domain Bacteria; kingdom Bacillati; phylum Actinomycetota; class Actinomycetes; order Mycobacteriales; family Nocardiaceae; genus Nocardia; species Nocardia sp. NPDC058244. Next base: position 884,129 of record NZ_JBHVWX010000001.1, read on the forward strand.
CGCGAGACCGACCTGAGCGCGTTCGCCAACGCCGATGTGCCGTTCGAGCGGCTCGTCGACGTGCTCAACCCGTCGCGCTCCCAAGCGCGGCACCCGCTGTTCCAGGTGGTGCTGTCGTTCCAGGAGATGTCGCACGGCACCCTGGAGCTGCCCGGCCTGTCGGTCGACGCCGACGAGGTCGAGGTCGACATGGCCAAGTTCGACCTGCAGTGGACGCTGACCGAGGAACACACCGTCACCGGCTCGCTGTCGGGCATGACCGGCGTGCTCACCTACGCCGTCGACCTGTTCGACCAGTCGACCGTGGAAGAGCTGCTGCTGCGCTGGCGGCGCGTGCTCGACGCGATCCTGGCCGACCCGGCGGTCACCGTCGGCGCCATCGACGTGCTCGACGACGCCGAGCGCACCGACCTGATCACCCGCTACGGCGCGCCCGCCGCGGTGGCGCGCACCCTGCCGCAGCTGATGGCGCAGGCCGCCCTCGACACCGAGGCCACGGCCGTGGTGTTCGAGGGGACCAGTGTGTCCTATGGCGAGCTCGATCGCCGCTCGAACCAGTTGGCGCGCTTGCTGATCCAGCAGGGCCTCGGTGCCGAGGACTTCGTCGCCGTCGCGGTGCCGCGCTCGCTGGAGTCGGTGCTGGCGGTGTGGTCGGTCGCCAAGACCGGTGCCGCGTTCGTGCCCGTCGACCCGAACTACCCGGCCGACCGCATCGCGCACATGATCACCGATGCCGGTGTGTCCGTGGGTATCACGGTCACCTCCGAGGCCGACGAGCTGCCGGAATCGGTGCGCTGGCTCGAGGTCGACGACATCGATCTCGACGACATCTCCGACGCGCCGCTGGCCCCGCGCGAGCTGGTCCGCCCGACCGACCCGGCCCAGCCCGCGTACCTGATCTACACCTCCGGTTCCACCGGTGTGCCCAAGGGCGTGGTGGTCACCCACGCCAGCGTGGCCAACTTCTGCGCCGAGCAGATCGACCTGTACTCGCTCGACTCCGACACCCGCGCACTGCATTTCGCCTCGCCGTCGTTCGACGCGTCGGTGCTGGAGCTGCTGCTGGCGCTGGGTCGCGGCGGCACGCTCGTCGTGGTCCCGCCGGGTGTCTACGGCGGTGAGGAACTGCGCGACATCCTCATCACCGAGGAGGTCACCCACGCGTTCGTCACCCCGGCCGCGCTGGCCACCTTCGACGCGCGCGGCCTCGACCATCTGCGGGTGCTGGCCGCCGGTGGTGAGGCGGTCCCGCCGGAGCTGGTCACCAAGTGGGCGGTGCGCCTGCCCGACGGTTCGCGCCGCATGCTGGGCAATGTCTACGGCCCGACCGAGACCACCATCGCCTCCAACCTCTCCGAGGGCCTGATCCCGGGGGAGCGGGTCGTCATCGGTGGACCCATCCGCGGCGTCCACACCCTGATCCTCGACGACCGCCTGCGCCCCGTGCCGGTGGGCGTGGCCGGTGAGCTCTACATCGGCGGCATCGGCATGGCGCGTGGGTACCACGCGCGCGCCGCGCTGACCGCCGACCGCTTCGTCGCCAACCCCTACGCGCCCGGCCTGCGGATGTACCGCACCGGTGACGTGGTGCGCTGGACCGCCGACCGCAATGTCGAGTACGTCGGCCGCTCCGACTTCCAGGTGAAGGTCCGCGGTTTCCGGATCGAGCTGGGCGAGATCGACTCCGCGCTGGCCTCGCACGAGACCGTCGATTTCGCGGTCAGCATCGGCCACAAGAACAAGGGCGGCAGCACCTCGCTGGTGTCCTATGTCGTCGCGGTGCCCGGCAGCTCGATCGATGTGCCCGCGCTGACCGACCATGTCGCGCAGCGCCTGCCCGCCTACATGGTGCCGTCCTCGATCATGGTGCTGGCCGCGGTCCCGCTGACGGTCAACGGCAAGCTCGACCGCCGCGCGCTGCCCGCGCCGGTGTTCGAGGTGCGTGAGTTCCGCGCGCCGACCACCCCGATCGAGCAGATCGTCGCGCAGGTCTTCGCCGACGTGCTCGAACTGTCCCGGGTCGGCGTCGAGGACGATTTCTTCGAGCTGGGCGGCAACTCGCTGATCGCCACCCAGGTCGCCTCCCGCATCGGCATCGCCCTGGACACCAGGGTGCCCGTGCGCATGCTGTTCGAGGCCCCCACCGTCGCGGCGCTGGCCGCGCGGGTGGAGTCCCAGGCCGGTGACGGCGCCCGCAAGGCGCTGGTCGCCCGCGAGCGGCCCGACCTGGTGCCGCTGTCGCTGGCCCAGCAGCGCATGTGGTTCCTCAACCGCTTCGACACCGCCTCGGCGGTCAACAACATCCCGGTCGCGATCCGCTTGTCCGGCGAGCTGGACGTGGCCGCGCTGCAGGTCGCCGTCATCGACGTGATCGACCGGCACGAGTCGCTGCGCACCGTGTTCCCCGAGTCGGGCAACGGCCCGGTGCAGGTGGTGCTCGACGCCGCGCAGATCGTCCCCGACCTGACCCCGTACCGGGTCACCGAGGACAACCTCATCGATCACCTGATCGACCTGGCCTCGATGGCCTTCGACGTGACCAGCGAAGTGCCGCTGCACGCACGGCTCTTCGAGATCAGCGAGACCGAGTACGTGCTCGGCATGGTGGTGCACCACATCTCCGCCGACGGCTGGTCGATGGCGCCGCTGTCGCGCGATGTCATCGTCGCCTACGCCGCCCGCACCTCCTGGGAGGCGCCGACCTGGGCCGAATTGCCGGTCCAGTACGCCGATTACGCGCTCTGGCAGCGCGAGGTCCTCGGCTCCGAGGACGACCCGCAGTCGCTGATCTCCTCCGAGATCGACTACTGGGCCCGCGAACTCGCCGATCTGCCCGACGAGCTGGTGCTCCCGGCCGACCACCCGCGCCCGCCGGTGGCCAGCTACCGCGGTGGCACCTACAGCTTCGTCATCTCCGGCGACACCCAGCGCGCCCTGGTGGAACTGGGCCGCCGCTACAACGCCTCGCTGTTCATGGTCATGCACAGCGCGCTGGCCGTGCTGCTGGCCCGCGCCAGCGGCACCAGCGACATCGCCATCGGCACGCCGGTGGCGGGCCGTGGTGACCAGGCCCTCGACGACCTGGTCGGCATGTTCGTCAACACCCTGGTGCTGCGCAGCCAGGTCGAGGGCGCGACCTCCTTCGCGGCCCTGCTCGACCAGGCCCGCGAGACCGACCTGCAGGCGTTCGCGCACGCCGACGTGCCGTTCGAGCGGCTCGTCGAGGTGCTCAACCCGCCGCGGTCGCAGGCGCGCCATCCCCTGTTCCAGGTGATGCTGTCGTTCCAGAACAACAAGCAGGCCTCGCTGCAGCTGCCCGGCCTGTCGGTCAGCGGCATCGACTACGACTCCCAGCTGGCCAAGTTCGACCTCCAGCTGACCCTGACCGAGGTGCAGGACACCGACGGTGAGGCCGGCGGCATGTCGGCCGAGTTCTCCTACGCCCTCGACCTTTTCGAGGAGTCGACGGTCGCCGCGTTCGCGCGCAGGCTGGACAACATCTTCGCCGCGATCGTGGCCGATCCCGAGGTCGCCGTCGGCGACATCGATCTGCTCGCGCCCGAGGAACACGCGCAGGTCCTCGTCGACTGGAACGACACCGCGCGCCCGGTGCCGGCGGGCACCCTGGTCTCGCTGTTCGACGCCCAGGTCGAGCGGACCCCCGACGCGGTCGCGCTGGTCTTCGAGAACGAGCGGCTGAGCTACCGCGAGTTGCAGGAGCGCGCCAACCGCATCGCCCGCAGGCTGATCGCGGACGGTGTCGGCCCGGGTGCGCATGTGGCACTGGCCATCCGGCGCTCCACCGAACTCGTCGTCGCCATGTACGCGGTGCTGCAAGCGGGCGCGGCGTACGTGCCGCTCGACCCGGACCAGCCCGCCGACCGCATCGGCCACATCCTCGAGACCGCGCGGCCGGAACTGGTGCTCACCAGCCGACGCGACGCGTTCGAGGCCGACGGCGTCACCGTGCTCGCCGTCGAGAACATCGAATCGCCCGCCGATTTCGGCTCGGCGCCGATCACCGACGCCGAGCGCACCCAGCCGCTGCGCGCCACCAACACCGCCTACGTGATCTTCACGTCGGGTTCGACCGGCCGCCCCAAGGGCGTCGCGGTCGACCACGCCGCGATCGTCAACCGCCTGCTGTGGATGCAGCACGAGTACCCGATCGACGGCGCCGACGCGGTGCTGCAGAAGACGCCCGCCACCTTCGACGTGTCGGTGTGGGAGTTCTTCTGGCCCTTGCAGACCGGCGCGCGCCTGGTCGTCGCCAAGCCCGATGGCCACCGCGACCCGGTGTACCTGGCCCAGGTCATCGCCGAGCACGGCATCACCACGGCGCACTTCGTGCCGTCGATGCTGTCGGTGTTCGTGTCCACCCTCGGCAGCAACGGCAACGGCAACGCGGTCCGCTTGCGTCAGGTGTTCGCCTCCGGTGAGGCGCTGCCCGCGCCGACCGCGCAGCGCCTGCGCGAGCTGACCGGCGCCCGCCTGCACAACCTGTACGGCCCCACCGAGGCCGCGGTCGACGTCACCTATCACGAGGTCGTCGACACCGACCTGGAGTCGGTGCCGATCGGTCGTCCGGTGTGGAACACCAAGGTGTTCGTGCTGGATTCGCGGCTGCATCCGGTGGCCCCCGGTGTCGCGGGTGAGCTGTACCTGGCGGGCGATCAGCTCGCCGTCGGGTACCTCAACCGGGCCGATCTCACCGCCGACCGCTTCGTCGCCAACCCGTACGGCGCGGCCGGTTCGCGCATGTACCGCACCGGTGACCTGGTCACCTGGACCCGCGACGGGGAACTGAACTACCTGGGCCGCACCGACTTCCAGGTGAAGCTGCGCGGTCTGCGGATCGAGCTCGGCGAGATCGAGGCGACCCTGCTCGCGCAGCCGGGCGTCGCGCAGTCGGTCGTGGTCGTGCGCGCCGACGCGCACGCGGGCGATCAGCTCGTGGGTTATGTGGTGCCCGAAGCGGATTCGGGCATCGACGTGGCGGCCGTGAAGGCGGGCGTCACCGCCGAGCTACCCGCGTACATGGTCCCCGCCGCGCTCGTCGTGCTCGACGAGTTCCCGCTCAACGCCTCGGGCAAGCTCGATCGCAAGGCGCTGCCCGCGCCGGTGTTCGAGGCCAAGGTGTTCCGCGCGCCGTCGACCCCGATCGAGGAGATCGTCGCGGAGATCTTCGCCGACCTGCTCGGCGCCGATCGCGTCGGCGTGGACGACGACTTCTTCGCCCTCGGCGGCAACTCGCTGGTCGCGACCCAGGTCGCGGCCCGCCTGAGCAAGGCCCTCGACGCGGAGGTCGGCGTCCGCACCCTGTTCGAGGCGCCGACCGTCGGCGCGCTCGCGGCCAGGGTGGAGTCGCACGCGGGCACCGGCGTGCGCGCCGAGCTCACCGCGCGGCCGCGCCCCGAGCACCCGCCGCTGTCGCTGGCACAGCAGCGGATGTGGTTCCTCAACCGCTTCGATCTCGGCGACACCGGCGACGCGGGCACCTACAACATCCCGGTCGCCGTGCGCCTGCAGGGCCTGCTCGATCTGCCCGCGCTGCGCGGCGCGGTCGCCGACGTCATCGCCCGGCACGAGTCGCTGCGCACCGTCTACCCCTCGCACGACGGCACCGCCTACCAGAAGGTGCTCGCCGCCGCCGTTTCCATCCCCGAGCTGGAACTGGTCGAGGCCGACGAGACCGATATGGCGATCTCGCTCTACGAGTTCGCCCGGCGCGGTTTCGATGTCACCGCGCACGCCCCGGTCCGCCTGCGGGTCTACGAGCTGGGCGAGCGTGAGCACGTGCTGGTGATGGTGGTCCACCACATCGCCTCCGACGGCTTCTCGCTGCGCCCGCTGGTGCGCGACCTGATGACCGCCTATGTGGCGCGCACGGCCAACGCCGAGCCGGGCTGGCCGCCGCTGGCGGTGCAGTACGTCGACTACGCGCTGTGGCAGCGCGAGACCCTCGGCGAGGAGACCGATCCCACCTCGCTGATCTCCGAGCAGCTCGACTACTGGCGCGGCGCGCTCGCCGATCTGCCCGACGAGCTGCGCGTCGGCCACAAGTCGCGGCCCGCGCAGGCCACCTACCAGGCGGGCACGCACCGCTTCGAGGTGCCGGGCGAGCTCGTCGACGCGCTGAACCGGGTCGCCCACGAGCACGGCACCACGCTGTTCATGGTGGTGCACAGTGCCTTCGCGGTGCTGCTGTCGCGCCTGTCCGGCACCGAGGACATCGCCGTCGGCATCCCCGTCGCCGGTCGTGGCGAGCAGGCGCTCGACGACCTGGTCGGCATGTTCGTCAACACCCTGGTGCTGCGCGCGCAGGTCGACCCGGCCGCCTCGTTCACCGAGCTGCTGGCCCGGGTCCGCGAGCACGACCTGGCCGCCTTCGCGCACGCCGACGTGCCGTTCGAGCGCCTCGTCGAGGTGCTCAACCCGGCCCGCTCGCAGGCACGCCACCCGCTGTTCCAGGTGATGCTCTCGTTCCAGAACCTGGGCCGCACCACCCTGGAACTGCCCGGCCTGACCGTGTCCGAGCTGGGCATCGACCAGCACGTGGCCAAGTTCGATCTGCAGCTGGCGCTCAGCGAGGTGCCCGCCGACGACGACAGCCACATGGAGGCCGAACTCGTCTACGCCACCGACCTCTTCGACGCCGGCTTCGCCGCCACCTTCGGCGCGCGCCTGCTGCGCGTGCTCGAGGGCGTCGTCGCCGACCCGGCGGTCGCCGTCGGTGACATCGAACTGCTCGACGCCGCCGAGCGCACCCTGGTGCTCGACCGCTGGAACGACACCGAATTCGCCGTCGACGCCGCGCTGAGCACCCCCAGCGACGACGACCCGGCCACCCTCAACGCCCTGTTCGAGGCGCAGGTCGCGCGCACGCCCGACGCGACCGCGCTCACGTTCGAGGGGACGAGTCTGTCCTACGCCGAGTTCGCGGTGCGCGTGCGGCAGCTGGCGCGCTGGCTCAAGGACGCCGGTGTCGGCCCGGAATCGTATGTGGCCCTGGGTATGCGGCGCTCGATCGACCTGCTGGTCGGCATGTACGCCGTGTCCGCCGCCGGTGGCGCGTACGTGCCGCTCGACCCCGATCACCCGGCCGAGCGCATCGAGCACATCCTCGAGACCGCGCAGCCGGTCTGCGTGCTGACCTCCGGCGAGAGCCTGCCCGGGGTGGCCGGGCGCGAGGTGCGCATCGACCAGCTCGACCTGTCCGGCCAGTCGGCCGAGCCGGTCACCGACGCCGACCGGCATCGTCCGCTGCGCTCGGACAACACCGCCTACGTCATCTTCACCTCCGGCTCGACCGGTCGCCCCAAGGGCGTGGCGGTCAGCCACGCCGCGATCGTCAACCGCCTGGTCTGGATGCACGCCGCCTACGGCCTGGCCGCCGACGACGTGGTGTTGCAGAAGACGCCCGCCACCTTCGACGTGTCGGTGTGGGAGTTCTTCTGGCCCCTGCAGGTCGGCGCGCGCTTGGTGGTGGCCAAGCCGGACGGGCATCGCGACCCGGCCTACCTGGCCCGCCTGATCGCCGCCGAGCAGGTCACCACGGTGCACTTCGTGCCGTCGATGATGGCCGTGTTCGTCACCGAACCCCTTGCCGCGGACTGTGTCTCGCTGCGCAATGTGTTCGCCTCCGGTGAGGCGCTGCCGTCGCCGACCGCGCAGCGCCTGCGCGAGCTGACCGGCGCCGCGCTGCACAACCTGTACGGCCCCACCGAGGCCGCGGTCGACGTGACCTATCACGAGGTCACCGACGCCGACGCCGACACCGTGCCGATCGGCGCCCCGGTGTTCAACACCCGTCTCTACGTGCTGGATTCGCGCCTGCGGCCCGTTCCGGTCGGTGTCGCGGGTGAGCTCTATCTCGCGGGCGTGCAGCTGGCGCACGGCTATGTGGGTCGCCCCGACCTCACCATGGACCGCTTCGTCGCCGATCCGTTCGCGCCCGGCGAGCGCATGTACCGCACCGGTGACCTCGTCACCTGGACCCCGGACGGCGAGCTGGAATACCTGGGCCGCACCGACTTCCAGGTGAAGCTGCGTGGTCTGCGCATCGAACTCGGTGAGATCGAGTCGGCGCTCACCGCGCTGCCGCAGATCGCCCAGTCGGTGGTCGTGGTCCGGGCCGACGAGCGCACCGGCGATCAGCTGGTCGCCTACGTCATCCCGCAGCAGGGCTCGATCGTCGACACCGACGCGGTCAAGGACGCCCTCGGCGCCGAGCTGCCGGTGTACATGGTCCCGGCCGCCTACGTGGTGCTGAACGCCTTCCCGCTCAACGCCTCCGGCAAGCTGGACCGCAAGGCGCTGCCCGCGCCGGTGTTCGCCGCGCGCACCTTCCAGGCGCCGGTCACCCCGGTGCAGCAGATCGTCGCCGCCACCTTCGCCGAGGTCCTCGGCGCCGGTCAGGTCGGCCTCGACGACGACTTCTTCGAGCTCGGTGGCAACTCGCTGGTCGCCACCAGGGTCGCCGCGCGCCTGTCCGAGGCGCTCGACACCCAGGTGCCGCTGCGCGCGCTGTTCGAGGCCTCGACGGTGGCCTCGCTGGCGGCCCGCGTGGAGACCGCCACCGGCCGCGGCGGGCGCATTCCGCTGGTGCCGCAGCCGCGTCCCGAACTGGTGCCGCTCTCGCAGGCCCAGCAGCGGATGTGGTTCCTCAACCGCTTCGACAACCGCACCGCCGTCAACAACATCCCGGTGGCCATCCGCCTCACCGGTGACCTCGACGTCGCCGCGCTGGAAGCGGCCATCGCCGATGTGACCGCGCGGCACGAGTCGCTGCGCACCTTCTACCCCGAGCTCGAGGGCGCCGGCTACCAGCAGGTCCTGCCCGCCGACGAGGTCCGCTTCGCGCTGCCCGCCCAGCCGGTCACCGCGAACGAGGTCGTCGCCCGCGTGGTCGAACTGGCGGGCGTGCACTTCGACGTCACCCGCGAGGTGCCGTTCCGCGCGAGCCTGCTGCGCGTCGACGAGCGCAACCATGTCGCCGTGCTGGTCATGCACCACATCAGCGGTGACGGCTTCTCGCTGCGCCCGCTGCTGCGCGATGTCGTGGTGGCCTACACCGAGCGCGTCCGGGGCGAGGTCCCCGCGTGGGCGCCGCTCGAGGTGCAGTACGCCGACTACACGCTGTGGCAGCGCGAGGTGCTCGGCGAGGAGTCCGATCCCGAGTCGGTCGCCGCGAGCCAGATCGCCTACTGGACCGAGCAACTGCGCGACCTGCCCGACCAGATCGAGCTGCCCGCCGACCGCCCGCGTCCCGAGATCGCCACCAATGCCGGTGACCTGTACCGCTTCTCGGTCGACGCCCGGCTGCATCAGGCGCTGACCGAGATCGCCCGCGCGCACGGCGTCACCCTGTTCATGGTGATGCACGCCGCACTGGCCACCTGGGCGGCACGCCTGTCCAACAGCACCGACATCGCCATCGGCACCCCCATCGCGGGCCGTGGCGAGCGCACCCTCGACGACCTCGTCGGCATGTTCGTCAACACCCTGGTGCTGCGCAGCGAGGTGAACCTCGGCGGCAGCTTCGGCGACCTGCTCGACCAGGTCCGCAAGGTCGACCTGTCGGCCTTCGCCAACGCCGACGTGCCGTTCGAGCGGCTCGTCGACGTGCTCAGCCCCACCCGCTCGCAGGCCCACCACCCGCTGTTCCAGGTGGCGCTGACCTTCGAGGCGGCCACCGCCGCCGACACCGGCACCGTCGCGCTGCCCGGCCTCGACCTCGACGTCGTCGACTTCGACCCGGGCACAGCGAAGTTCGACGTGCAGCTGACCGTGGGCGAGGCCGCCGACGGCTCGCTGGCCATGTCCTGGAACTACGCCACCGATCTGTTCGACGCCGAGACCGTCGCCGCCTTCGGCGACCGCCTGGTGCGCATCCTGCGCAGCGTCGCCGAGAACCCCGACGTGATCGTCGGCGACATCGACCTGCTCGGCGAAGCCGAACAGCGCGACGTCGCGCAGCGCTGGGTGTCCTCCGGCGCCGACGCCATCGCCCTGCCGGTGATCCACGACGCCAGCACCCCGGCGGGTCACCGTCGCGGGCTGTTCGGCAACAAGCACACCACGCTGGTCGACCTGTTCGACGCGGCCGCCGCGGCCTACCCGGACCGCATCGCCGCCAAGTTCGGCGTCGAGTCGCTCACCTACGCCGAGCTCGATCGCCGCGCGAATGTGCTGGCGCGCAGGCTGATCGACGACGGCGCGGGCCCGGAATCGCTGGTCGCGGTGATCCTGCCGCGCTCGCTCGATCTCGTCGTCGCGCTGCTGGCCGTCGTCAAGACCGGCGCGGGCTACGTGCCGGTCGACCCGACCTATCCGGCCGAGCGCATCGCCTACGTGCTCGAGGATTCCCGCCCCACCAGCGTGGTCCTCGACTCCACCGTCCAGGTGACGGTGCCCGCGCACCTGCCCTCGGTGGTGCTCGACGGCTTCGCCGTGGAGACCGGCAATATCGAGGACGCCGACGATCAGCCGATCACCGACGCCGATCGGATCGCGCCGCTCTCGCCGGACAACGTCGCCTACGTCATCTACACCTCCGGCTCGACCGGCCGCCCCAAGGGCGTCGCGGTCGCGCACCGGAACGTGGTGCGCCTGTTCGCCAACACCGATCGCGACTTCGGCTTCGGCCCGCGCGATGTGTGGACGCTGTTCCACTCCTACGCCTTCGACTTCTCGGTGTGGGAGCTGTGGGGTCCGCTGCTGTTCGGCGGCTCGCTGATCGTCGTCGACTACTACACCTCGCGCTCGCCCGAGCAGTTCCTGGAGCTGCTGCGGGTCGAGCAGGTGACGGTGCTCAACCAGACGCCATCGGCGTTCTACCAGCTCGCCGAGGCCGACCGGATCGCCGGACCCGGCCTGGCGCCGCTGGCCCTGCGCTACGTCGTCTTCGGTGGCGAGGCGCTGGAACTGCGCCGGCTCTCGGACTGGGTGGCCCGGCACGGCGACAGCGCGCCGACGCTGGTCAACATGTACGGCATCACCGAGACCACGGTGCACGTGTCGTACCGCGCGCTCGACGCGAAAACCATTGCCGCCGCGGCCGGTTCGGTCGTCGGCCGGGCCATCGCGGGCCTGGCCGTGTACGTGCTCGACAACCGGCTCCGTCCGGTGCCGGTCGGCGTCGCGGGTGAAATGTATGTCGCCGGACCGCAGTTGGCGCGCGGCTACCTCGGCCGCCCCGACCTGACCGCCACCCGCTTCGTCGCCAACCCCCTCGCCGGTCCGAACCAGGCGGGCTCGCGCCTGTACCGCTCCGGTGACCTCGCGCGCTGGAACCGCTTCGGCGAACTCGAATACCTCGGCCGCGCCGACGATCAGGTGAAGGTCCGCGGCTTCCGCATCGAGCTCGGTGAGATCGAAGCCGCCGTCCTGGCCCAGCCGGGCATCGCCCAGGCCGCGGTCATCGTCCGCGAGGACCAGCCGGGCGACCAGCGCATCGTCGCCTACGTGGTCGCCGACGGCGACGCCCAGCCCGACCTCGACGTCGTGCGCAGCGGCGCCGCCGAACAGCTGCCCGCCTACATGGTCCCGGCCGCGCTGGTGCGGCTCGAGTGGATCCCGCTGACCGTCAACGGCAAGCTGGACCGCCGTGCCCTGCCCGCTCCCGCGGTGCAGGCCAGGGCCTTCCGCGCCCCGGTCACCCCGGTGCAGGAGACCGTCGCCGCGGTCTTCGCCGACGTGCTCGGCCTGGACCGGGTCGGCGTCGACGACGACTTCTTCGACCTCGGCGGCAACTCGCTCATCGCCACCCGCGTGGTCGCCCGCATCGGCGCCGCGCTCGGCGCCACCGTGCCGGTGCGCGCGCTGTTCGAGGCCTCCACCGTGGAAGCCCTCGCGGCCCGGGTGGAATCGCACACCGGCGGCACCGCCCGCGCGGCGCTGGTCGCCCGCGAGCGCACCGAGGGTGAACTGGTGCCGCTGTCGTTCGCGCAGCAGCGCATGTGGTTCCTCAACAAGTACGACACCACCTCGGCGGCCTACAACCTGCCCGTGGCCATCCGCCTCACCGGCGCGCTCGACACCGAGGCGCTGGCGCTGGCACTGGCCGACCTGGTGCGCAGGCACGAATCGCTGCGCACCCGCTACCCCGAGCACGGCGGCACCCCGGTGCAGCAGATCGTGGCCGCCGAACGCATCTCGCTGGACCTGCGCCCGGTCACGGTCGCCCAGGACCGGCTGTTCGACACGGTCACCGAGTTCGTCTCCACCGGTTTCGATGTGGCCGAACAGGTTCCGCTGCGCGCCCGGCTGTTCAAGGCGAGCGAGCACGAGCACGTCCTCGTCGTGGTCGTGCACCACATCGCCGCCGACGGTTTCTCCATCGCGCCGCTGACCCGCGACGTGATGCTGGCCTACACCGCCCGCGCCCAGGGCACCGCGCCCGGCTGGGCGCCGCTGCCGGTGCAGTACGCCGACTTCGCGATCTGGCAGCGTGCGGTGCTCGGCACCGAGGACGACGCCGACTCGCTGATGTCGCGCCAGGTCGGGTACTGGCAGCGCCAGCTCGCCGGTGTCCCCGACGAGCTGACCCTGCCGTTCGACCGGGCCCGCCCGGCCATCGCCTCGCATCGCGGCGCCACCGTGCACCGCGAGCTCGCGCCGGAACTGATCGCGAAGCTCGACGAGGTGGCCCGTCGCCAGGGCGCGTCGCTGTTCATGGTCATGCACACCGCGCTCGCGGTGCTGCTCGCGCGCCTGTCCGGCTCCGACGACATCGCCATCGGCACGCCCATCGCGGGCCGTGGTGAGCAGGCCCTCGACGACCTGGTCGGCATGTTCGTCAACACCCTGGTGCTGCGCACCGGCGTGCGCCCGGCCGAGTCCTTCACCGACCTGCTCGAGCAGGCCCGCAAGGCCGACCTCGACGCCTACGGCAATGCCGACGTGCCGTTCGAGCGGCTGGTGGAACTGCTGGCGCCGGAGCGCTCGCAGTCGCGCAACCCGCTGTTCCAGGTGATGCTGGCCTTCCAGAACCTGGATCGCACCACCCTGGAACTGCCCGGACTCGCGGTCTCCGCGCTCGATCTCGACGAGAGCGTCGCCCGCTTCGACCTGCAGTTCACCCTGTCCGAGCTCGGTGAGCCGGGCAGCGGCGGCATGGCGCTGGCCCTGAACTACGCCACCGAACTGTTCGACGAGGCCACCGTCGACACCATCGCGACCCGCTGGGAGCGCGTGCTCGCGGCCGTCGCCGCCGACGCGTCGGTGACCGTCGGCGCGATCGACGTGCTCGACGCCGCCGAGCGGACCGACCTGGTGTTCCGCGTCGGCGCGCCGCCGGTGCCCGCGCGCACCCTGCGCAGCCTGCTGGCCGAGGCCGTCGCCCTGAACCCGACCGGCGATGCCGTCGTGTTCCAGGGGACAGCTCTGTCCTACACCGAACTCGACGAGCGCTCGAACCGTCTGGCGCGCTTGCTGATCGCCGAGGGCATCGGCGCCGAAGACCTCGTCGCCGTCGGTGTGCCGCGCTCGGCCGACTCGGTGTTCGCCGCCTGGGCCGTCGCCAAGACCGGCGCCGCCTTCGTGCCGGTCGACCCGACCTACCCGGCCGACCGCATCGCCCACATGGTCACCGACTCCGGTTCACCGCTGGGCCTGACCGTCGCGTCCGTGCGGGACGGTCTGCCGGAATCGGCACGCTGGCTGGTGCTCGACGAGCTGGATCTGGACGCCTTCGACGGCGGCCCGATCGACGACGCCGAGCTGGTCCGCGCGACCACGCCCGAGCAGCCCGCCTACGTCATCTACACCTCCGGCTCGACCGGTGTGCCCAAGGGCGTCGTGGTCACCCACGCCGGTCTGGCGAACTTCGGCGAGGAGCAGGCGCAGCGCTACGCCCTCGATTCCGGCAGCCGCGCACTGCATTTCGCGTCGCCCTCGTTCGACGCCTCGATCCTGGAACTGCTGCTGGCGCTGGCCCGCGGCGGCGCGCTGGTCGTCGTCCCGCCGGGGGTCTACGGCGGTGACGAACTGTCCGAGCTGATCCGCGCCGAGCGGGTCACCCACGCCTTCATCACCCCCGCCGCGCTGGCGACCTTCGACCCGAGCGGGCTGGACTCGCTGCGGGTCCTCGTCGCCGGTGGTGAGGCGGTGCCCGCCGATCTGGTGAGCAAGTGGGCGGTTCCGCTGGCGGACGGCACGACGCGTGCCTTCCACAACGGGTACGGCCCCACCGAGACCACGATCATGACCAACATCAGTGCCGCGCTGACGCCGGGCGAGCTGGTCACCATCGGTGGCCCGACCCGGGGCATGCGCTCGCTGATCCTGGACGCCCAGCTCCAGCCCGTTCCGGTGGGTGTCGCGGGTGAGCTGTATCTGTCGGGCATCCAGCTGGCGCGCGGCTACCACGCCCGCGCCGGGCTGACCGCCGACCGGTTCGTCGCCGATCCGTTCGTGCCGGGGGAGCGGATGTACCGCACCGGTGACGTCGTGCGCTGGACCGCCGACGGCACCGTCGAGTACGTCGGCCGCTCCGACTTCCAGGTCAAGATCCGCGGTTTCCGCATCGAACTGGGCGAGATCGACTCCGCGCTCGCCTCGCACGAGACCGTCGACTTCGCCACCACCGTCGGCCACAAGAGCACCGCCGGCGCGGTCTCGCTGGTCGCGTATGTGGTTGCCGCGCAGGGGAAGTCGATCGATGTCGCGGCGCTGACCGCGCACGTCGAGGATCGCCTGCCCGCGTACATGGTGCCCTCGTCGATCATGGTGATCGACCACGTGCCGCTGACCCCGGTCGGCAAGCTCGACCGCAAGGCGCTGCCGGAGCCGGTGTTCGCCACCGAGGTCACCTTCCGCGCCGCGCGCAACTCCATCGAGCAGACCATCGCCGAGGTCTTCGCCGAGGTGCTCGGCGTCGAGCGGGTCGGCGTGGACGACTCGTTCTTCGCCCTCGGCGGTGACTCGATCGTCTCCATCCAGCTCGTCTCCCGGGCCAAGGCCCGCGGCGTGCTGTTCACCCCGCGCCACGTCTTCGAGCAGCGCACCGTCGCCGGTCTGGCCTCGGTCGCCGAGACCGCCGATGTGGCCTCGGCCGCCGCGGTCACGCTGGCCGAGCTGCCCGGTGGCGGCGTCGGCGAGATGCCGCTGACCCCGGTCGTGCGGTTCATGGCCGAGCGGTCCGGCTCGTTCGACCGGTTCAACCAGACCATGGCGCTGGAACTGCCGGTCGGCATCGACCGCGCCGGCATCGCCGCCACCGTCGGCGCGGTCATCGACCGCCACGACATGCTGCGCTCGCGGCTGCACCAGGTCGACGGCCGCTGGGTCGTCGACACCGCGCCGGTCGGCGCGGTCGACGCCGACGCGCTGATCGACCACAGCACCTTCCCGGCCGATGCCACCGACGACCAGCTGGTCGAGATCGCCTCCGCCGCACTGGATGCCGGCCTGGACCGGCTGGACCCTGCCACCGGTGTGGTCGTCCGGTTCGTGTGGCTGGAGCCGACCGTGAGCGCGTCGGCGCCCGTGGTTTCGCTGCCCGCGACCGATGACGTCGCCGCTCCGGCGAAGGTCACCCGCGCCGGACGCCTGATCGTCGTCGCGCACCACCTCGTGGTCGACGGTGTCTCCTGGCGCATCCTGGTGCCCGATTTCGTCGCCGCCTGGGGCCAGCTCTCCGCCGGTCAGCAGCCGGAACTGGTCGCTCCGGCCACCTCGATGCGGGCCTGGGCGCACGCGCTCGCCGACGAGGCGCGCACCCCCGAACGCTCCGCCGAGCTGGACTTCTGGCGCGAGGTCGTCGCGACCCCGGATCCGCTGCTCACCGAGCGGCCGATGAACCCGGCCGTCGACGTCTCCGGCGTCATCGAGAAGCTGCCGGTCGAGGTGTCCGCCGAGGTCACCAAGGCCCTGCTGACCACCGTGCCCGCGCTGTTCCACGGCGGCGTCAACGACGGTCTGCTCACCGCGCTGGCCCTGGCCGCCGCCAAGTGGCGGGCCGCCCGCGCCGCCGCCACCGGCGATCAGCTGCTGGTCCGCCTCGAAGGCCACGGCCGTGAGGAAGAAGTCGCGCCCGGCGCCGACCTGTCCCGCACCGTCGGCTGGTTCACCGCGATCTTCCCGGTCCGGCTCGACCTGGCCGGCATCGACATCGACGCCGCGCTGGCCGGTGGCCCCGCTCTCGGGCAGGCCGTCAAGGCGGTCAAGGAGCAGCTGCTCGCCGTGCCAGACAAGGGCATCGGCTACGGCCTGCTGCGGTACATGAACGCCGAGACCGCGGCGGAACTGCCCACCCAGCTGCCCGGTCAGATCAGCTTCAACTACCTGGGCCGCGTCGCCGACAGCGACGTCCCCGACGCGCTGCGCGGCTTCGGCTGGATTCCCGCGCCCGAGCTGGCCGCCCTCGGCGGCGCCTACGACGCCGACATGCCCGCGATGGCGCCGCTGGACGTCAACGCGATCGTCGTCGGCGACAAGCTCAGCGCCAATATCGGCTACCCGAGCACCCTGCTCGCGGCCGCCGAGGTGCGCGAGTTCGCCGACCTGTGGGTCACCGCGCTGGAAGCCGTCGCCCGGCACGCCCATTCGGCCGACGCGGGCGGCCACACGCCGTCCGACTTCGCGCTGGTGCGCTCGACCCAGGGCGATATCGAGGTCTGGGAGAAGCGGTACCCCGAGCTGACCCAGGTGTGGCCGCTGGCCGCCCTGCAGTCGGGCCTGTTCTTCCACGCCCGCCTGGCCGCGGACTCGGTCGACGTCTACACCGCGCAGGCGGTCCTGACGCTCACCGGCCGCGTCGACGCCACCCGTCTGCGCGCCGCCGCCCAGGCCCTGCTGGACCGGCACGAGACCCTGCGCACCGCGTTCGTCACCGACCACGACGGCAACGCCGTGCAGATCGTCCTCGACCACGCCCGGGTGGCCTGGGCCGAGCACGACCGGACCGAAACGGGCGACTTCGCCGATCTCGTCGAGGCCGACCGCAATGCCCGCTTCGACCTGGCCGCGCCGCCGCTGATCCGCTTCACGCTGATCCGGATCGCCGAGGACGAGTGGCGCTTCGTGGTGTCCAACCACCACATCCTGCTCGACGGCTGGTCGACGCCGCTGGTCATGCGCGACCTGCTCGCGCTCTACGCCCTGCACGGCGACGCGAGCGCGCTGCCCGCCGTCCGCTCCTACCGGCACTTCCTGGAATGGGTCGCCCAGCAGGATCACTCGGTGTCGGTGGCGGCCTGGTCCGACGCGCTGCGCGGCGTCACCGAGCCCACGCTGCTGGCTCGGGCCGACGCGGGCCGCGAGATCGCGGCCCTGTCGGAGGAGTACCTGTTCGACCTGGACGAGCCGACCACGGCCCGCCTGGTCGCGCTGGCCGCCGACCTCGGCGTCACCCCGAACACGGTGCTGCAGGTCGCCTGGTCGATCGTGCTCGGCCGGATGACCGGTCGCGACGACGTGCTGTTCGGCACCACCGTCTCGGGCCGTCCGGCACAGCTGTCCGGCGTGGAGTCCATGGTCGGCCTGTTCATCAACACCGTTCCGGTCCGGGTGCGCTTCGACGCCGCCGAATCGGTGCGCGCCGTGCTCACCCGCACCCAGGGCGAGCAGGCCGACCTGCTCGACCACCACTACGTGGGTCTGGCCGAGATCCAGTCGGCCGCCGGCATCGGCGGCCTGTTCGACTCGCTGGTGGTCTTCGAGTCCTACCCGGTCGACGCCGAGGGCATCAAGGCCCAGGCCGCCGATATCGACGGCATGGCCGTCACCGGCCTGGACGCCGCCGACGCCACGCACTACCCGCTGTCGCTGATCGCGCAGCTGGACACCCAGCTCCGCATCCGGGCCGGTTACCTGAGCGACCTGTTCGACGCCGCCACCGTGCACCGCATCGCCGAGCGCCTGATCCGGGTGCTCACCGCGATCACCGCCGAACCCGGTGTGGCCGTCGGCGATATCGAACTGCTCGATACCGCCGAGCGCGAACTGGTCGTGCGCGACTGGAACGCCACCGCGCACGAGGTCGACCGCGACGCCACGCTCGTCTCGATGTTCGAGGCCCAGCTGGCGCGCACCCCGCAGGCCACCGCCCTCGTCTTCGAGGGCGAGAGCCTGTCCTACGCCGAGTTCGCCCAGCGCGTCTACCGTCTGGCGCGCTGGCTGATCGATCGCGGTGTCGGCCCGGAAACCTATGTGGCCCTGGGCATGCGCCGCTCGATCGACCTGGTGGTCGGCATGTACGCGGTGAGCGTGGCCGGTGGCGCGTACGTGCCGCTGGACCCGGATCACCCGGCCGAGCGCACGGAATACATTCTGGCGACGGCGGATCCGGTGTGTGTGCTCACCTCGGGCACCGACCTGGAGATCGACACCGCGCAGGTCCGCATCGACCTGCTCGACCTGGTCGGCTACTCCGACACCCCCATCGCCGATGCCGAGCGCACGGTGCCGCTGCGGCCGTCGAACACCGCGTACGTGATCTTCACGTCGGGGTCGACCGGTCGCCCGAAGGGTGTCGCGGTCAGCCACGGCGCGATCGTCAACCGACTGGTGTGGATGCAGTCGGCGTACGGCCTGACCGAGGCCGATGTCGTCTTGCAGAAGACGCCTGCCACCTTCGACGTGTCGGTGTGGGAGTTCTTCTGGCCCTTGCAGATCGGCGCGCGTCTGGTCGTCGCGAAGCCGGACGGTCATCGCGACCCGGCCTACCTGGCCGAGATCATCCGGGCCGAGGGCGTCACCGTCACCCACTTCGTGCCCTCGATGCTCGCGGTCTTCGTCGCCGACGCCGCGGCCGCGCGCTGCGAGTCGCTGCGGATGGTGTTCGCCTCCGGTGAGGCGCTGCCGCCCAAGCCCGCGCATCGCCTGCGCGAGCTCACCGGCGCGGCCCTGCACAACCTGTACGGTCCCACCGAGGCCGCGGTCGACGTCACCTTCCACGAGGTCGTCGACACCGACACCGACACCGTCCCGATCGGCGCCCCGGTGTTCAACACCGAGGTCTACGTGCTGGATTCGCGGCTGCGGCCGGTTCCGGTTGGTGTCGCGGGTGAGCTGTACCTGGCGGGCACCCAGCTGGCGCGCGGCTATGTCGCCCGTCCCGACCTGACCGCCGACCGCTTCGTCGCGAACCCCTTCGACGACGACGGCGCCCGCATGTACCGCACCGGCGACCTCGTCGCCTGGACCGAGCACGGCGAGCTGGAGTACCTGGGCCGCACCGACTTCCAGGTGAAGCTGCGCGGTCTGCGCATCGAGCTGGGCGAGATCGAGTCGGCGCTGACCGCGCTCGACGAGGTCGCCCAGTCGGTTGTCGTGGTCCGCGGTGACCAGCACACCGGCGATCAGCTGGTGGCCTACGTCATCGCCGCGCCGGGCCGCACCGTCGACATCGAGGACGCCCGCGAGGAACTGGGCAACAACCTGCCCGCCTACATGGTGCCCGCGGTGCTCATCGTGCTCGACGAGTTCCCGCTCAACGCCTCCGGCAAGCTCGACCGCAAGGCGCTGCCGGCGCCGGTGTTCGAGGCCGCGGTGTTCCGCGCCCCGACCACCCCGGTCGAGGAGATCGTCGCTGCCACCTTCGCCGACGTGCTCGGCCTGGAGCGGGTCGGCCTCGACGACGACTTCTTCGCCCTCGGCGGCAACTCGCTGACCGCGACCCAGGTCGCCGCCCGCCTGTCGGCCGCGCTGGAGACCGACCTCGGCGTGCGTGAGCTGTTCGAGGCCTCGACCGTCGTCGCCCTGGCCGCGCGCGCCGAGACGCACTCCGGCACGGACCGCCGCGCCGCCCTGGTCCCGCAGCAGCGCCCCGAGCGGGTGCCGCTGTCGCTGGCCCAGCAGCGCATGTGGTTCCTCAACCGCTTCGACCCCGAGTCCGCCGTGGACAACATCCCGGCCGCCGTGCGGCTGTCGGGCCTGCTCGACCGGCAGGCGCTGCAGGTGGCCGTGGCCGACGTGCTCGCCCGCCACGAGTCGCTGCGCACCTACTACCCGGAGGTCGCGGGCGCTGCCCACCAGGTGATCGTGCCGACCGGCAAGGTCATCCCCGACCTCGCGCCGATCGAGACCACGGGTGCCGAACTGCCGCAGCGCCTTTCGGCGCTGGTGCTGACCGCCTTCGACGTCACCGCCGAGGTGCCGTTCCGCGCCGCCCTGTTCGAGATCAGCCCCACCGAACACGTGCTCGCCCTGGTCGTGCACCACATCTCGGCCGACGGCTTCTCCATGGGCCCGCTGACCCGCGACGTGATGACCGCCTACAGCGCTCGCGTCGAAGGCGCGGAGCCGGCCTGGCGTCCGCTCGAGGTGCAGTACGCCGACTTCGCGCTGTGGCAGCGCGCCGTGCTCGGCGACGAGGACGACGCCGAGTCCGTGATCGCCCAGCAGATCTCGTTCTGGGGCGAGCGCCTGCGCGGCCTGCCCGAGCAGCTGGACCTGCCCGCCGACCGGCCGCGCCCCGCGGTCGCCAGCGGTCGCGGCGCCACGCACACCTTCGAGATCGACGCCGACACCCACGCGGCGCTGGCCGAGCTGGCCCGCAGCCGGGGCGCGACGCTGTTCATGGTCGCCCACGCGGCGCTGGCACTGCTGCTCTCGCGGCTGTCCGGTGAGCACGACATCGCCATCGGCACCCCGATCGCGGGCCGTGGCGAGCGCGCCCTCGACGACCTGATCGGCATGTTCGTCAACACCCTGGTGCTGCGCACCGAGGTCGACGGCGACGCGAGCTTCACCGACCTGCTCGGCGAGGTCCGCGCGAGCGACATCGCGGCCTTCGGCCACGCCGATCTGCCCTTCGAGCGCCTGGTCGAGATCATCAACCCGGCCCGCTCGCAGGCGCGGCACCCGCTGTTCCAGGTCATGCTGGCCTTCCAGAACACCGCCCAGGCGAGCCTGGAACTGCCCGGCCTGACGGTCAGCGGCGTCGAGCTGCCGATCGACGTGGCCAAGTTCGACCTGAACGTGGTCCTCACCGAGAAGCCCGCCGACTCGCCTTCGGGCATCGTCGCCGAGCTGATCTACGCCACCGACCTGTTCGACGCGGCCACCATGGACCGCTTCGGTACCCGCTTCGCCCGCCTGCTCGCCGCGATCGCGGCGACGCCGGACCGGGCCGTCGGCGACCTCGAACTGCTCGACGCCACCGAGAACGCGCTGGCGGTGCTCGGCTGGAACGACACCGAGCGCGCGCTGCCCGGCGCGGGCACCCTGGTCGACGAATTCGCCCGCCAGGCCGCCGCCACCCCGACCGCGATCGCGATCGTCGACCCGGCCACCGGCGCGAGCCTGACCTACGCCGAATTCGCCGCGCGCGTACACCGGTTGGCGCATCGCCTGATCGAGGCGGGCGTCGGCCCGGAGACCCTGGTCGCGCTCGGCCTGCGCCGCAGCATCGACCTGGTCGTCGCCGCCTACGCGGTGCAGGAAGCGGGCGGTGGTTACGTGCCGCTCGACCTCGACCAGCCCGCCGACCGCATCGCCTACGTGCTGGAGACGGCCGCCCCGGTGGTCGTCCTCACCACGGCGCGTGACGGTTTCGACGCAGGCGAGCTGCCGACGCTGGCCATCGACAGCATCGAGCCGGCGGCCTACGCCGACGCCCCGGTCACCGATGCCGAGCGCATCGCGCCGCTGCGTCCGCAGCATCCGGCCTACGTCATCTTCACCTCCGGTTCGACCGGTCGGCCCAAGGGCGTCGCGGTGTCGCACGCCGCCGTCGTCAACCAGATCCGCTGGATCACCGGCGAATACGGCATCGGCGCCGACGACGTGGTGCTGTTCAAGACGCCGGCCACCTTCGACGTGTCGGTGTGGGAGCTGTTCGGCCCGCTCAGCACCGGCGGCCGGCTCGTCGTGGCGAGCCCGGACGGTCACCGCGACCCGCAGTACCTCGCCGATGTCATCGCGGCGCAGCGCGTCACGATGACCTCCTTCGTGCCGTCGATGCTGACCGTTTTCGCAGGCAGCATCGATACCGAGGGCGGAGCTCTGTCCTCGCTGCGCGCGCTGCTGATCGCCGGTGAGGCGTTCACCGGAGACGCGGTCGCCGCGCTGCGCAAGGTGAGCGACGCGGCCCTGTTCAACCTGTACGGTCCCACCGAATTCACCGTCCACGCGACGCACGGCCCGGTCGCCGAGCGGGTCGACGGCGCCGTCCCGATCGGCGCGCCGGTCTGGAATTCGCAGGCCTACGTGCTGGATTCGCGGCTGCACCCGGTCGCCGCCGGGGTCGCCGGTGAGCTGTACCTGGCCGGCGCGCAGCTGGCGCGCGGCTACTTCGGCCGCGCCGATCTGACCGCCGACCGCTTCGTCGCCGACCCGTTCGGCACCGACGGTCAGCGCATGTACCGCACCGGTGACCTGGTGCGCCGCGACGAGCAGGGTGTCATCACCTACCTCGGCCGCACCGACTTCCAGGTCAAGCTGCGCGGTCTGCGCATCGAGCTCGGCGAGATCGAGGCCGCGCTCACCGCGCACGAGAGCGTCGGGCAGTCGGTCGTGGTCGTCCGCTCGGATGCCCGCACGGGTGATCAGCTCGTCGGCTACGTCGTGCCCGCCGCCGGTGCTACCACCGAGATCGACGCGCTGCGTGCGCATCTGGCCGCGCAGCTGCCTTCGTACATGGTTCCGGCCGCGTTCGTCGTGCTCGACGAGATGCCGCTGAGCGCCAACGGCAAGCTGGATCGCCGGGCACTGCCCGAGCCGGTGTTCGAGGCGCGCGAGTTCCGCGCGCCGAGCACGCCGATCGAGGAGATCGTCGCCGCCACCTTCGCCGAGGTGCTCGGCCTGTCCGGGGACCGCGCCGTCGGCCTGGACGACGACTTCTTCGACCTGGGCGGCAACTCGCTGATCGCCACCCAGGTGGTCGCCCGCCTGGGCGCCGCGCTCGACACCCGCGTCCCCGTGCGCGTGCTGTTCGAGGCGCCGTCGGTCGCCGCGCTGGCCGCCAAGGTGGAATCGCACGCGGGCAGCGGCAGCCGCCGCGAGCTCGTCGCCGGGCCGCGGCCGGAGCAGATCCCGCTCTCGCTGGCCCAGCAGCGCATGTGGTTCCTCAACCGCTTCGACAGCGCGACCGGGGTCAACAACATCCCGCTCGCCGTCCGCCTGACCGGTGACCTCGACATCGACGCCCTGCGCCAGGCCGTCGCCGACGTGGTCGACCGGCACGAGGTGCTGCGCACCGTCTACCCCGAGACCGCCGAGGGCCAGGGCGTGCAGGTCGTGCTGCCCGCGGGCCAGGTGCCGATCGCGCTCACCCCGATCACGGTCGGCGAGGACGAGATCCGCGACCGGATCAGCGAACTGGTGCTGGCCGGGTTCGACGTCACCGCCGAGGTGCCGGTGCGCGCCGCGCTGCTGCGCGTCGCCGGGTCCATGGACGGTTCCCATCCCGACACCCACGTGCTCGTCTTCGTCGTGCACCACATCTCCGGCGACGGCTGGTCGGTGCGCCCGCTGGCCCGCGACGTGATGATCGCCTACGCCGCGCGCTCGCGCGGTGAGGCGCCGGGCTGGGCGCCGCTGCCGGTGCAGTACGCCGACTTCGCGCTGTGGCAGCGCGAGACCCTCGGCGCCGAGGACGACGCGTCCTCGATGATCGCCCAGCAGGTCGCGTACTGGTCGCAGCACCTGGCCGGCTTGCCCGATCAGCTGGACCTGCCCGCCGACCGGCCGCGTCCGGCCGTGGCCTCCAACCGCGGTGGCGTGCACGAGTTCTCGATCGACCCGGCGCTGGCCGCGAGCCTGAACGCGCTGGCCCGCGAACACGGCGCCAGCCTCTTCATGGTCGTGCACGCCGCCTTCGCGGCGCTGCTGGCCCGCCTGTCCGGCAACGACGACATCGCCATCGGCACCGCCGTCGCCGGCCGTGGTGAAGCGGTCCTCGACGACGCGATCGGCATGTTCGTCAACACGCTGGTGCTGCGCAGCGCGGTCGACCCGGCCCAGCCGTTCACCGCCCTGCTCGCGCAGACCAGGGAGAGCGACCTGGCCGCCTTCGGCCACGCCGACCTGCCGTTCGAGCGCCTGGTGGAGATCCTCAACCCGGCCCGCTCGCAGGCGCGTCACCCGCTGTTCCAGGTGATGCTGTCGTTCCAGAACACCGGTGAGGCGGCCTTCGAGCTGCCCGGCCTCGAGGTCGCCGGCGTGCCGCTGGACGTGGTCACCGCCAAGTTCGATCTGCACCTGAACCTGGCCGACCGGCATCGCGCCGACGGTTCCGCCGACGGCATGCTCGCCGAATTCGCCTACGCCACCGACATGTTCGACGCCGACACCATCGCCGCGCTCGCGCAGCGCCTGGTGCGGATGCTGACCGCGGTCGTCGCGGCGCCCGAGCGCGCCATCGGCGAGGTCGACCTGCTGGCCCCGGCCGAATACCGCCAGGTGGTCACCGGCTGGAACGCCACCGCGCACCCGGTCGACCAGGCCGCGACGCTGGTGTCGATGTTCGAGGCGCGGGCACTGACCAGCCCGAACGAGATCGCCCTCACCTTCGAGGGGACGAGTCTGTCCTACGGCGAGTTCGCCGCACGGGTGAACCGTTTGGCCCGGCACCTGATCGCCCAGGGCGTCGGCCCGGACACCATGGTCGCGCTCGGCATGCGCCGCTCGCTCGACCTGGTGATCGGCATGTACGCGGTGAGCGTGGCCGGTGGCGCGTACGTGCCGCTGGACCCCGACCACCCGGCCGAGCGCACCCACTACGTGCTCGAGACCGCCGCCCCGGTGTGCGTGCTGACCACGGCCGCCGACGAGTTCGACGCGGGCACCACCACCGCGCTGCACATCGAGAGCCTGGACCTGACGGGTTACTCCGCCGCCCCGGTCACCGATGCCGAGCGCAGCGCGCCGCTGCGGCCGGAGAACACCGCGTACGTGATCTTCACGTCGGGGTCGACCGGTCGCCCGAAGGGTGTGGCGGTCAGCCACGGCGCGATCGTCAACCGGCTGGTGTGGATGCAGGCCGCCTACGGCCTCACCGCCTCCGATGTGGTGCTGCAGAAGACCCCGGCCACCTTCGACGTGTCGGTGTGGGAGTTCTTCTGGCCCTTGCAGATCGGCGCGCGCCTCGTCGTCGCCAAGCCCGACGGTCATCGCGACCCGGCCTACCTGGCAGCGATCATCGATGCCGAGGGCGTCACCACCGCGCACTTCGTGCCGTCGATGATGTCGGTGTTCGTGGCCGAGCTGGCCGAGACCGCCGCCGTGGCCCTGGCCGACGGCACCGCCACCGCGAGCAGCCTGCGCCTGGTCTTCGCCTCCGGTGAGGCGCTGCCCGCGCCGACCGCCCAGCGCCTGCGCGCGCTCACCGGCGCGGCCCTGCACAACCTGTACGGTCCCACCGAGGCCGCGGTCGACGTCACCTTCCACGAGGTCACCGACGCCGACACCACGTCGGTGCCGATCGGCGCCCCGGTCTTCAACACCCAGGTGTACGTGCTGGATTCGCGCCTGCACCCGGTGCCCGTCGGCGTGCCCGGCGAGCTGTACCTGGCCGGTGTCCAGCTGGCGCGCGGCTATGTCGCCCGCCCGGACCTGACCGCCGACCGCTTCGTCGCCGACCCGTTCGGCGCCGACGGTGCCCGCATGTACCGCACCGGTGACCTCGTCGCCTGGACCGCCGACGGCGAGCTGGAGTACCTGGGCCGCACCGACTTCCAGGTGAAGCTGCGCGGTCTGCGGATCGAGCTGGGTGAGATCGAGTCGGCGCTGACCGCGCTGCCGCAGATCGCCCAGTCGGTGGTCGTTGTCCGTTCCGACGAGCGGCTGGGCGACCAGCTGGTCGGCTATGTGATCCCGGCCGCGGGGGCGAGCGTCGACCTCGACGCCGTGCGCACCGAACTCGGCGGCGCGCTGCCGGGCTACATGGTACCGACCGCGTACGTGATCCTGGACGCCTTCCCGCTCAACGCCTCCGGCAAGCTCGATCGCAAGGCGCTGCCCGCGCCGGTGTTCGAGGCCAAGGTGTTCCGCGCGCCGTCGACCCCGATCGAGGAGATCGTGGCGGGCACCTTCGGCGACGTGCTCGGGGTGACCCGGGTCGGCGCCGACGACGACTTCTTCGAACTCGGCGGCAACTCGCTGCTGGCCACCCAGGTCACCGCCCGCATCGGCGCGGCCCTGGACACCCAGCTCTCGGTGCGCGACCTGTTCGAGGCGTCGACCGTGTCCGCGCTCGCCGCCCGCGCCGAGCACAACGCGGGCTCCGGCCGTGCCCGCCCGCGCCTGACGGCGGGGGAGCGGCCCGCGATCATCCCGCTCTCGCCCGCCCAGCAGCGCTACTGGTTCCTCAACCAGTTCGACACGTCGACCTCGGCCGTGGACAACATCCCGCTGGCCGTCCGCCTCACCGGCGAGCTCGACGTGCCCGCGCTCGAGCAGGCCATCGGCGACGTGTTCGCCCGGCACGAGATGCTGCGCACCACCTACCCGCGCTCGGCCGACGGCCCGCACCAGGTGATCCTGCCGATCGCGCAGAGCCGCGCCGTCGTGCACCACATCGCCGTCGCCGAGGCCGATCTGCTCGGCACCGTCATCGATTTCGCGATGACCACCTTCGACGTCACCGAAGAGGTGCCGCTCAAGGTCGCGCTGTTCGAACTGAACGCCACCGACCACGTGCTCGCGTTCACCGTGCACCACGTCTCCGCCGACGGCTCGTCGATGGGCCCGCTGGCCCGCGACATCATGGCCGCCTACGTGGCCCGCGTGCAGGGCGAGGCCCCGCAGTGGGCGCCGCTGCCGGTGCAGTACGCCGACTACGCGCTGTGGCAGCGCGAGGTCCTCGGCGACGAGAGCGATCCGGAATCGCTGGCCGCCAAGCAGGTCGCGTACTGGAGCAAGGCGCTGGCCGGTCTGCCCGACCAGCTCGAACTGCCCGCCGACCGACCGCGCCCGCCCGCGCAGTCGTTCCAGGGCAAGGCGATCCGCTTCGAGATCGACCCGCAGCGCCACGCCGCGCTGCACGAACTGGCCAGGGCCAACAACGCCTCGCTGTTCATGGTCGTGCACGCCGCCCTCGCGGTGCTGCTCGCGCGCCTGTCCGGCACCGACGACATCGCCGTCGGCACGCCGATCGCGGGCCGTGGCGAGCGCGAACTCGACGACCTGATCGGCATGTTCGTCAACACCCTGGTGTTCCGCACCGCCGTCGACTCCGGCGCCACCTTCGCCGAATTGCTCGCCGACGTGCGCGAACGCGACCTGGAGGCGTTCGCCAACGCCGACGTGCCGTTCGAGCGCCTGGTCGAGGTGCTCAACCCGGTGCGCTCGACCGCGCGCAACCCGCTGTTCCAGGTGGGCCTGTCGTTCCAGAACCTGGCCGACACCACCTTCGAACTGCCCGGCCTGACCGTCAGCGCGGTCGACTACGACTCGCAGCTGGCCAAGACCGACCTGCACGTCACCCTCTACGACCGCTACACCGACGACGGCGCACCGGCCCAGCTGGTCACCGAATTCGGTTACGCCATCGACCTGTTCGACGAGGCGACGGTCCAGAGCTTCGCCGACCGCTTCCTGCTGGTGCTCGACGCCGTCGCCGCCGACGCGTCGGTGCCGGTCGGCGACATCGACCTGCTCGCCGCGCCGGAAACCGAGCGGATCGTCACCGCGTGGAACGACACCGCGCACACTGTCGACACCGACGCCACCCTGGTGTCGCTGCTCGACGCGACCGTGGCCGCGACCCCCGCGGCGGTGGCGCTGGTCGTCGACGCGACCGATGGTCGCCGTGAGCTGACCTACGCCGAGCTCGATGCCGAGGTGAATCGCCTTGCCCGGCACTTGATCTCGCTGGGTATCGGCACCGAGGACCGGGTGGCGCTGGCCATCCGCCGTTCGGCGGAACTGATCATCGCGATGTACGCGGTGGCCCGCACCGGTGCGGCGTACGTGCCGATCGACCCGGACCAGCCCGCCGAGCGCACCGACTACAT
Organism: Nocardia sp. NPDC058244; assembly: GCF_042882065.1. Taxonomy (NCBI): domain Bacteria; kingdom Bacillati; phylum Actinomycetota; class Actinomycetes; order Mycobacteriales; family Nocardiaceae; genus Nocardia; species Nocardia sp. NPDC058244. The sequence continues at coordinate 912,031 of NZ_JBHVWX010000001.1, forward strand.
CCTGGAGACGGCCGCCCCCGCGGTCGTGCTGACCACGGCGAACGCCGAATTCAGCACGGCGGCGGCCGAAGTGGTCGTCCTCGACGAGCTCGACCTGAGCGCCGTCAGCCCGGCCGCGATCACCGAGCGCCGTGGCGCCCTGGTGCCCGCGAACACCGCGTACGTGATCTTCACGTCCGGTTCCACCGGCAAGCCCAAGGGTGTCGCGGTATCGCACGGCGCGATCGTCAACCAGTTGCTCTGGGAGACAGCCGAATTCGGTATCGGCGCCGACGACGCGGTGCTGCTCAAGACGGCAGCCACCTTCGACCTCTCGGTCTGGGAGTTCTGGACCGCCGCCGTCGCCGGTGGCCGCCTGGTGGTCGCGACCGCCGACGGTCACCGCGACCCGGCCTACCTCAACGACCTGATGCGCGGCACCGGCGTCACCACGCTGCACGTGGTGCCGTCGATGCTCGACGCGCTGCTCACCGAATCCGGTGCCGCGCTGCCGCGCACGCTGCGCCGGGTGCTCGCCATCGGCGAGGCGCTGCCCGCGTCCACCGCGCAGCGCTTCCGCACCGCCAACACCGCCGAACTGTTCAACCTCTACGGCCCGACCGAGGCCGCGGTCTCGATCACCAGCCACGCGGTCACCGACGCCGACCAGGTGTCGGTGTCGATCGGCGCGCCGGAGTGGAACAGCCGGGTCTACGTGCTGGATTCGCGCCTGCGGCCGGTGCCGGTCGGCGTCTCCGGTGAGCTCTACCTGGCCGGCGCGCAGCTGGCCCGTGGCTACTACGGCCGCGCCGATCTCACCGCCGACCGCTTCGTCGCCGATCCGTTCTCGGTGACCGGCGAGCGCATGTACCGCACCGGTGACCTGGTGGCCTGGAACGCCGACGGCGAACTGGACTACCGGGGCCGCACCGACTTCCAGGTGAAGATCCGCGGCTTCCGCATCGAGCTCGGCGAGATCGAGGCCGCGCTGCTGCGGCAGGACGGCATCACCTCCGCCGCCGTGCTCGCGCACACCGATCCCGTCGTCGGTGACCGCCTGGTCGCCTACGTCGTGGCCGGTGCGGAGTTCGACAAGCTGGCCCTGCGCACCGCGCTGGCCGCCGAACTGCCGTCGTACATGGTCCCGACCGTGTTCCTGCGGCTCGACGCCCTTCCGCTCAACGCCAACGGCAAGCTCGACCGCAAGGCCCTGCCGGAGCCCGAGGTCGAGAAGGCCGTGTTCCGCGCGCCGGTCAGCCCGAGCGAGCAGCTCGTGGCGGCCACCTTCGCCGAGGTCCTGCGCCTCGGTGCGGACAAGCGCTTCGGTCTCGACGACGACTTCTTCGCCTGGGGCGGTAACTCGCTGCTGGCCACGCAGGTCGCCGCGCGCCTCGGCGAGGCGCTGAACACCCGCATCCCGGTGCGCCTGCTGTTCGAGGCGTCCACGGTGTCCGCGCTGGCCCAGCGGGTCGAGCAGCACGCCGAGACCGGTGATCGCAAGGCGCTCACCGCCGCTCCGCGCCCCGAGCACATCCCGCTCTCGCTCGCGCAGCAGCGCATGTGGTTCCTCAACCGCTTCGACACCCAGTCGGCGGCCTACAACGTGCCGGTCGCGGTCCGCCTCACCGGCGACCTCGACGTGGCCGCGCTGCGGGCCGCGATCACCGACCTGGTGTCGCGCCACGAGATCCTGCGCACGGTCTACCCGCAGACCGACGCCGGTGCGGCGCAGGTGATCCTGTCGCCCGCGCAGGCCGCGCCGGAGCTGCTGGAACGCACCGTCGCCGCCGACGAGGTGGAAACGGCGGTGGCGGAACTGATGTCGACGATCTTCGACGTCACGGTCGAGGTCCCGCTGAAGGTCGCCCTGTTCCGTGTCGAGAACACCGACGAATTCGTCCTGGCCATGGTCGTGCACCACATCTCCGGTGACGGCTCGTCGGTCGCCCCGCTGACCCGCGACCTGATGACCGCCTACGCGGCCCGCTCCACCGGCCAGGAGCCCGGCTGGGCCCCGCTGGCCGTGCAGTACGCGGACTACAGCATCTGGCAGCGCGAACTGCTCGGCAGCGAGGACGATCCGGACTCGATGGCGGCCAAGCAGGTCGCGCACTGGAAGCAGGCCCTGGCCGAGCTGCCCGATCAGCTCGACCTGCCCGCCGACCGCCCGCGTCCGGCCGTGCAGACCTTCGCCGGCAGCAAGGTCGACGTCCGGATCGACGCCGACACCCACCGCGCGCTGGTCGAGCTGGCCCGTGCCGAGGGCGCGACGCTGTTCATGGTCGTGCACACCGCCCTCGCGGTGCTGCTGGCCCGCCTGTCGGGCACCGACGACATCGCCATCGGCACCCCGATGGCCGGTCGTGGCGAGGCCGCCCTCGACGACATGATCGGCATGTTCGTCAACACCCTGGTGTTCCGCACCGTGGTCGACGGCGGCGAGGCGTTCACCGAGCTGCTGGCCCGCCAGCGCGAGGACGACATCGCGGCGTTCGCCAACGCCGACGTGCCGTTCGAGCGCCTGGTCGAGGTCCTCAACCCGGTCCGCTCCACCGCGCGGCACCCGCTGTTCCAGGTGGGCCTGTCGTTCCAGAACCTGACCCGCGCCACCCTGGAACTGCCGGGCCTGACGGTGTCCGGACTCGACATCGACTCCCAGCTGTCGCAGTTCGACCTGCACCTGATCGCCACCGACCGCTACGGCGATGCCGGTGAGCCCGAAGGCATTTCGGGCATCTTCACCTACGCCACCGATCTGTTCGACCACGCCACGGTCGAGGGCTTCGTCGAGCGATTCGTCCGCCTGCTCGGCGCGATCGTCGCCACCCCGCGCACCGCGGTCGGCGACATCGAGCTGCTGGCACCGGCCGAGCGGGTCCAGATCCTGGACACCCGCAACGCCACCGGCTACCGGGTCGACACCGAGGCCACCCTGGTCTCGCTGCTCGACGCGACCGTGGCGGCCGACCCGAAGGCGACCGCCCTGGTCACCGACGACGGCACCCAGCTGACCTACGCCGAACTCGATGCCAAGGTGAATCGCCTGGCGCGGCACCTGATCTCGCTCGGCGTCGGCCCGGAGGCCCGCGTCGCGCTGGCACTGCGCCGCTCCGTGGATCTGATCGTCGCCATGTACGCCGTCGCCAAGTCCGGTGGCGCCTACGTGCCGGTCGACCCCGATCAGGCGGCCGAGCGCACGAACTACATCCTCGAGACGGCGGCACCGGTCTGCGTGCTGACCAACGCCGATGCCGAGTTCGACACCGCGGTCGCGCCGCTGGTGCGCATCGACGAACTCGATCTCGAAAACGTCGGCGCCGCACCGGTGTCCGACGCGGAGCGCACCGAGCCGCTGCGTCCTGAGCACACCGCGTACGTCATCTTCACGTCCGGTTCGACCGGTCGCCCGAAGGGTGTCGCGGTGCCGCACGGCGCCATCGCCAACCAGCTGCAGTGGAAGCTGATCGAGTTCGGCATGGACGCCGCCGACGCGGTGCTGCTCAAGACCGCCGCGACCTTCGACCTCTCGGTCTGGGAGTTCTGGTCGGCCGCCGTCTGCGGTGGCCGCCTGGTGATCGCCGCGGCCGACGGCCATCGCGATCCGGCGTACCTGAACGAGCTGATGTCGAACGAGTGGGTCACCACGCTGCACGTGGTGCCGTCGATGCTCGACGCGCTGCTGGCCGCCGGCATGCCGGATTCGCTGTGGCGGATTCTCGCCATCGGTGAGGCGCTGCCGGGTTCGCTCGCGCAGCGGGTCCGGACCGCGTTCCCGCGCACCGAACTGTTCAACCTGTACGGCCCCACCGAGGCCGCGGTCTCGATCACCTCGCATCGGGTGAACGCCGCCGACCAGGGTTCGGTCTCCATCGGTGGGCCCGAGTGGAACAGCCAGGTGTACGTGCTCGACGCGCGACTGCGTCCGGTGCCGGACGGCGTCGCGGGTGAGCTGTACCTCGCAGGCGCGCAGCTGGCGCGCGGCTACTTCGGCCGCCCCGACCTGACCGCCGACCGTTTCGTGGCCAACCCGTTCACCCCCGGTACCCGCATGTACCGCACCGGTGACCTGGTGGCCTGGCACAACGGTGAGCTCGACTACCGCGGCCGCACCGACTTCCAGGTGAAGATCCGCGGCTTCCGCATCGAGCTCGGCGAGATCGAGGCCGCGCTGCTGGCGCTGCCGCAGATCGCGCAGGCCGCCGTCATCGCGAAGTCCGACCCGCGCACCGGCGACCGCCTGGTGGCGTACCTGGTCGGTACGGATGTGGATGTGGCGCAGGTGAAGTCGACGCTGGCCGCCGGCCTGCCGTCGTACATGGTGCCCGCCGCGTTCGTCGTGCTGGACGCGCTGCCGCTCAATGTCAACGGCAAGCTCGATCGCAAGGCGCTGCCGGAGCCGGAGTTCGAGGCCCAGGCGTTCCGCGCGCCGTCCACCCCGATCGAGGAGATCGTGGCGGGCGTGTTCGCGGACGTGCTCGGCGCCGAGCGCGTCGGCGCCGACGACGACTTCTTCGCCCTCGGCGGCAACTCGCTGCTGGCCACCCAGGTCGCGGCCCGCCTCGGCGCAGCCCTGGACAGCCGGGTGCCCGTGCGCCTGCTGTTCGAGGCGTCGACCGTCGCCGGTCTCGCGGTGAAGGTGGAGCAGGGCGCGGGCGCCGGTGGGCGGCGCGCGCTGGTCGCCGGGCCGCGTCCGGCACAGGTGCCGCTGTCGCTCGCGCAGCAGCGCATGTGGTTCCTGAACCAGTTCGACACCAGCTCCGCGGTGAACAACATCCCGGTCGCCGTCCGCCTGACGGGCGCGCTGGACGTCGAGGCGCTGCAGCTCGCGGTCGCCGACGTGCTGGCCAGGCACGAGACCCTGCGCACGGTGTACCCGTCGACCGACGGCACCCCGCACCAGGTGATCCTGCCGGTCGAGGGCAATGTCCCGGATCTGACGCCGGAAACCGTTGCCCCCGAACAGGTCCGCGACAAGATCGCCGCGCTGATCTCCACCGGCTTCGACGTGCTCGACGAAGTCCCGCTGCGCGCGAAGCTCATGCGCGTCGCTGTATCCGATGGCGATGCGCCCGAGGGCCCTGCGTGGTCACGCTCCGCTACCGCCTCCGGGCCCGCCGGACGCATCGCAGCCGAGGAATACGTGCTCGTCTTCGTCGCCCACCACATCAGCGCCGACGGCTGGTCGATGGCCCCGCTGACCCGCGACGTCATGGTGGCCTACGCCGCCCGCGCCACCGGTGAGCGTCCGGGCTGGGCGCCGCTGCCGGTGCAGTACGCCGACTTCAGCGTCTGGCAGCGCGAGGTGCTCGGCTCCGAAGCCGACGAGACCAGCCTGATCTCCCAGCAGGCCGACTACTGGAAGCGCGCGCTCGCCGGCGTCCCCGACGAGCTGAACCTGCCGCTGGACCGGCCGCGTCCGAGCACGCAGTCCTTCGCCGGTGGCCGGGTGCTGTTCCCGATCGACACCGAGATCCACGCCGGGCTCTCGGCCATCGCCCGCGAGCAGAACGCGACGCTGTTCATGGTCGTGCACACCGCCCTCGCGGTGTTCCTGGCGCGCATGTCGGGCACCGAGGACATCGTCATCGGCACCCCGATCGCCGGTCGTGGCGAGGCCGAACTCGACGACGTCATCGGCATGTTCGTCAATACCCTGGCCCTGCGCACCCAGGTCGGCGCACAGCTCACCTTCCGCGAGCTGCTGACCCAGGCCAAGGAAGCCGACCTGGCCGCGTTCGCGCACGCCGACATCCCGTTCGAGCGCCTGGTGGAACTGCTCAACCCCGAGCGCTCCACCGCGCGGCACCCGCTGTTCCAGGTGGCGCTGTCGTTCGAGAACCTGCCCGACGCCGGCTTCGAACTGCCGGGCCTGTCGGTCTCGGCCGTGGACTTCGACGTCGACACCGCCAAGTTCGACCTGCTGCTCACCGTGCGTGAGGCGCAGGCCGGCGACGCGGCGGGCGCCTACGCCGAGTTCTCGTATGCCAGTGACCTGTTCGATCAGTCGACGGTCGAGACGTTCGCGCAGCGCTTCCAGCGCCTGCTCGCCGAGGTCGTCGCCGACACCACGACCCCGGTCGGCGATCTCGAAATCCTCGACACGGTCGAGCGCACCGAACTGCTCACTCGCACCGGCGGCCCCGCCGCGTCGACGAGCACGCTGCCCGAGCTGCTCGCCCAGGCCGTGGCGGTCAACCCGACCGGTCAGGCCATCGTCGCCCCCGGCGCAGCGGCCGACACCGGACTGCTCGGCGCACTCCTCGCGACGGAGCCGGGCGACCTTCGCTCGCTGACCTACGCCGAGCTGGACGCGGCCTCCTCGCGCCTGGCGCGGGTGCTCATCGAGCGCGGTGCCGCACCGGAGACGGTCGTCGCCATCGCCATGCAGCGCTCGCTCGAGACGACCCTGGCCATCTGGGCCGTGGTCAAGTCGGGCGCGGCGTTCCTGCCGGTCGACCCGAAGTACCCGGCCGAGCGCATCGCGCACATGATGTCGGATTCGGGTGCGGCACTGGGCATCACGGTGTCGTCCGAGGTCGATCACCTGCCCGCGCCCGCACTGGGCGATTGGCTGGTCCTCGACGACGCGGCGCTGCACACCGAGCTCGCCGCGCAGTCCGCGGCGCCGATCACCGACGCGGACCGCCACGGTGCCGTCCGGTCCGGCAGCACGGCCTACATGATCTACACCTCGGGCTCGACCGGCCTGCCCAAGGGCGTCGTCGTCGGCCACACCGGTGTGGCCAACTTCGCCGCCGCCCAGGTGGCGCAGTTCGGGCTCGACAAGGACGCGCGCACACTGGCGTTCGCGTCGCCCTCGTTCGACGCGTCGATCCTCGAATTCCTGCTCGCGGTCGGCTCGGCGGGCACCCTCGTGATCACGCCGGTCGGCGTGGTCGGCGGCGAGGAGCTGGCCGAGATCATCGTGGGCGAGCGGCTGACCCACGTGTTCCTCACCCCGCTGGTCGCGGCGTCGATGGAACCCGCGGCGCTGGCCGGACTGGAAGCGCTGATCGTCGGTGGCGACAAGGCCCCCGTCGACCTGGTGGCGAACTGGCACAGCGCGGGCACCGACCCGGCGCACCACCGGTTCTACAACGCCTACGGTCCGACCGAGGCGACCATCGCGACCAACCTGTCCGACCCGCTGCTGCCCGGCGACACCATGAACATCGGTGGCCCGATCGCGGGCGCCACCGTGTTCGTGCTCGACAACCGCCTGCGCCCCGTCCCCGAGGGCGTGGCCGGTGAGCTGTACCTGGGCGGCGTCGCCCTGGCCCGCGGCTACCACGCGCGCCCCGGCCTCACCGCCGAGCGTTTCGTGGCCAGCCCGTACGCCGAGGGCGAGCGGCTGTACCGCACCGGTGACGTCGTCGCCTGGCGCACCGTCAACGGCAAGTCCGTCGTGGAGTACGTGGGCCGCAACGACTTCCAGGTGAAGATCCGCGGTTTCCGCATCGAACTGGGCGAGATCGACGCGGTCCTCACCGCGCACGACGACGTCGAGTTCGCCGCCACCATCGGCCGCACCACCGACGCGGGCGCCACCATCCTGGTGTCCTACGTCCGGGCGACCCCCGGCGCGGCCGCCGACCCGGCCGAGCTGGTCGAGTACGCGGCGCAGCAGCTGCCCGCGCACATGGTGCCCGCCGCCGTCATGGTGCTCGACGAGATCCCGCTGACCCCCGCGGGCAAGCTGGATCGTCGCGCGCTGCCCGAGCCGGTGCTCGCCCCGCGCGAGTTCCGCACGCCGACCAGCGAGGTCGAGGCGATCATCGCCACCGTCTTCGCCGAGGTGCTCGGCGTCGACGCCGTCGGCCTGGACGACTCGTTCTTCGCCCTCGGCGGTGACTCGATCCTGTCCATCCAGCTGGTCTCGCGGGCCAAGGACCGCGGCGTGCTGTTCAAGCCGCGCGACGTGTTCGAGAAGCGCAGCGTGGCCGGGCTGGCCGAGATCGCCGTGCTCGCGGGCGACGCCGACCAGATCGTGCTCGAGGAGCTGCCGGGCGGCGGTGTCGGTGACATCCCGATGCTGCCGATCATGCGCCAGATCCTGAGCAGCGGCTCCACCTACGACCGGTTCTCCCAGTCGATGGTGCTGCGCCTGCCGGAGAACCTCACCGACGAGGTCCTGCACGCCACCATCGGCGCGGTCTTCGACCACCACGACGTGCTGCGTTCGCGGGTGGCCGAGGATGCCGAGAAGGGCTGGGTCTTCGAGGCATTGGCGCCCGGCGAGGTCGACGTGGCCGCGCTGGTGCGGCGCGTCGAGGTGGCCGGTGAGATCACCGACGAGCAGCTGTCCAAGCAGGCTTCGGTCGAATACGACGAGGCCATGGGCCGACTCGATCCGGCGAACGCCGCCATGGTGCAGTTCGTCTGGTTCGCCTTCGGCGAGAACCCCGACGGCCCGCGCCGTCGCGACGCGCTGCTCATCGTCGGCCACCACTTCGTGATCGACGGTGTCTCCTGGCGCATCCTGATCCCGGACCTCGGCATGGCCTGGGGCCAGATCGCGGCCGGTCAGCCGGTCGCGCTGCCTGCCAACGGCACCTCCATGCGGCGCTGGGCGCACAGCCTGGTCGAGCAGTCGACCGATCGCCGCGCGGAACTGCCGTTCTGGCGCGAGGTCTCGGCCACGGCCGATCCGCGCCTGGGCGCGCGGGCGTTCGATCCGCGGGTCGACACCTTCGCCACCGTCGACCGGGTGCAGGTCACCCTGTCGCCGGAGGTCACGGATGCGGTGCTCACCGCGATCCCGGGCCTCTACCACGGCGGTGTCAACGACGGTCTGCTCACCGCACTCGCGCTGGCCGTATCGCGTTGGCGCGGTGACGAATCCGGTACCGCGGCGCTGATCAAGCTGGAGGGCCACGGCCGCCAGGAGGAGATCGTCGCCGGTGCCGACCTGTCGCGCACCGTCGGCTGGTTCACCACCGCGTTCCCGGTCCGCCTGGATCTGGCCGGTGCCGATCTCGACGACGCCTTCGCCGGCGGCGCCGTGCTCGGCGAGGTGATCAAGTCGGTCAAGGAGCAGATGCTGGCCGTGCCCGACAAGGGCATCGGCTACGGCATGCTGAAGTATCTGACCACCGAGGGTGCCGATCTGCCGTCCGTCGGCCAGATCAGCTTCAACTACCTCGGTCGCGCGACGGCGGGCGAGATCCCCGCCGAGCTCGCCGAGCTCGGCTGGGTGCCGGTGGCCGACCTGGGCCAGCTCGACGCCGAGATGGACCTGGACATGCCCGCCAACGCGACGCTGGACATCAACGCCATCGTCAACGACGGCGACGAGGGCCCGCAGCTGGGCGCGAACATCGCGTTCCCGACCGGGCTGCTCACCGCCGCCCAGGCCCAGGAGTTCGCCGACCTGTTCGTGGCCGCGCTCACCGCGCTGGCCACCCACGCGCAGCGCGCCGACGCGGGCGGTTTCACCCCGTCCGACATGCCGCTGGTGCGGGTGGAGCAGTCCGATATCGAGCTGTGGGAAGGCGACTACCCGGCGCTGTCGGAGATCTGGCCGCTTTCGCCGCTGCAGGCGGGCCTGATGTTCCACGCCATGCTCAGCTCGGCGACCGTCGACGTCTACACCGTGCAGGCCGTCCTCGACCTGACCGGCACGCTCGACACCGAGCGGCTGCGGCGCGCGGCCCAGGCCGTGCTCGACCGGTACCCGAACCTGCGGACCGCGTTCGTCACCGACTCGGCCGGTCAGCCGGTGCAGGTCGTGATGTCGGAGCTCGAGGTCCCGTGGCGCGAGGTCGACCTGACCGACCTGCCGGAAGCCGAGCGCCTGCCGCGCATGCAGCAGCTGCTGGTCGCCGACCGGGCCAACCAGTTCGACATGGCGACGGCCCCGCTGATCCGCTTCGGCCTGTACAAGACCGACGAGGGCACGTCCCACCTGGCGATCACGGTGCACCACATCCTGATCGACGGCTGGTCCATGCCGCTGCTCATGCGCGACCTGCTGGTTCTCTACGCGGTGCACGGTGACCTCACCGCGCTCCCGCGGGTGGCCTCCTACCGCAACTTCCTGTCCTTCCTCTCGGGCTGGGATCGCGACGTGTCGCTGCGGGTCTGGGCCGAGGCGCTGGCCGGGGTCGAGGGCCCCACCCAGCTGGCGCCCGCGCCGCGCACCGAGGAGCGCTACGAGCTGGGCAAGGTCATCGTCGAGATCGACGCCGACCGCACCAGGGCGCTCGGCAAGTTCGCCGGTGAACTCGGCGTCACCGTGAACACGCTGCTGCAGACCGCGTGGGGCATCGTCGTCGGCCGCCTCACCGGGCGTGACGACGTGGTGTTCGGCGCGACCGTGTCCGGCCGCCCGGCCGAGCTGCCCGGCGTCGAGTCGATGGTCGGCCTGTTCATCAACACCCTGCCGGTGCGGATCCAGATCGACGACCGGATCAGCGCGGAGGAGCTGACCAAGCGGGTGCAGGCCGAGCAGGCCGACCTGCTCAGCCACCACTACGTCGGCCTGTCCGACATCCAGCGGGTGGCCGGCGCCGGTGCCGCGTTCGACACGCTGCTGGTGTTCGAGTCGTACCCGATGGACAAGGACGCCGTCACCGCGGCGAGCTCGATCGACGGCATGCAGGTCACCGGTGTCGGCCTCGACGACGCCACCCACTACCCGCTCACGCTGGTGGTGATGGCCGAGGCCACCATCGAGATCACCATGCGCTACCTGCGCAGCACCTACACCGAGGACGAGGTCCGCACGCTGTCCGCGCGACTGCTGCGGGTCCTCGACGAGCTGCTCGACAACCCGACCGGCCTGGTCGGCGACATCGACATCCTCGACGCGGGTGAACGTGCCCAGCTGCTCGCCGAATCCGGTGTGACCGCGGCGGTCTCGGCCCCGGTCGGCACGGCCGGTGTCGGCGCGCAGACGGTCGCCAAGGTGCTCGCCGAGGTCGTCGAAGCGGACCCGCAGGCCCCCGCCCTGCTCCGCGGCGACAGCGAGATCGCCTACAGCGCACTGGATCGCAAGTCCTCGCAGCTGGCCCGCGTGCTCATCGCGCGCGGTGCGGGCCCCGGCGACATCGTCGCGATCTCGCTGCCGCGCAGCGTGGATTCCGTCCTCGCCGCCTGGGCCATCCAGAAGGCCGGGGCCGCGGTCCTGTTCGCCGGCGAGCTGTCCGGCGTCGAGATCGCCGCGACCGGTGCGGCGTACGGCATCAGCGACGCCCCCGTCGCCGGCGTCGCGGGCGACTGGCTGATCCTGCCCGACGTGGAAGCCGAGATCGCCGCCGCCGCGGCGCATCCCGTCTCCTACGCCGACCGGGTCCGCCCGCTGTCGGAGGACCACCCCGCCTTCGTCCTGGCCGCGGCCGGTGCGACCTCGACGCTCACCCAGAGCGCCGCGCTCGCCCTCGCCGAGTCCCTGCGCGACACCCACGGCGTCGACTACGAAGGCACCACCTTCACCACCCACGCCTCCGGCCCGGCGGCCGTCCAGGAATTCCTGGTCTCCGCCACCGCGGGCGCCCTGTCGGTCCTCCCCGACGGCCCGGTCGCCGACGACCTGACCGACGGCGAGGTCACCCACTGGTTCGTCGCCCCCGGCGACCCGACCGACGCGGCCGACGGCGACATCACGGTAATCGTCGCCGAGTAGCCCCACGCTGCTCGCCTACCCTGTTTCCCCTGGTAGGCGAGCAGCACCGCGCTACGTCGGTCCGGTAGCCGCTAGACTCGAATCGTTCGGCACGAGCGGCGTGCTGTGATTCGGCGAATCGGAGGTGTTCGGATGGCGATGCCACTGCCCCACTCCGATCACTGGACTGCCGCGGATCTCGACCAGATGCCCGATGACGGACTGCGATACGAGGTGTTGAATGGCCAGCTCGTCGTGAACGCGGCGCCCAAACCCAAGCACCAGTGGTTGATCCAGTCGCTGTTTCTGGCATTGCAGCCGGTCGTCCCGGCCGAGATGATCACCCTGCTCGGTACCGGCGTGCTGATCGGCTCCGACGAGCCCATTCCCGACCTGGTGATTGCCGACCGTCCCATCGATATGGATGGTCGAGGCGTACCGGCAGCGCAGGTCCGGGTCGCCGTCGAGGTGGTATCGAAGTCGACGACGTTCCCCGACCGCATGGTGAAGCCGGTGATCTATGCCTCGGCGGGGATCGAGCATTACTGGCGATTCGAGATCAACCCGTTCAAAGGTCAGCTTCCCGGCGAGGCCCTTCCGGTCCTCTTCGCCTACACGCTGGGAGCCGAGGGTGAGTATGTGCCGACTCATCGCGCGTCGGCGGGTAGCCCAGTGACACTGCGCGCACCGTTCGAGGTCACGTTCGACCCTGGTGCGCTGCTCCCGCGCTAGCGTCCGCTGATCTGTTCGCTCCCACCCCCGTGATATCCGGGGCGTGACGTGCTGTCTTTCGTTCCGAAATGCTCGCGACGCGGAACCGGGATATGGTCCGGGTTCGCTACGGGAACGGGAAGGGAGCGGTTGCCATAACGCTTCGGATTTGGCTGAGCAGTGCGGGCGCGGCGACTGTTCAAGTGATGCGGTTACTGCGCGAGAACCCCGACGGTGTGGATGTCACCGTCTATGCCAGCAATGTGGATCCGAGTGCGGCTGCTCTCTCGGTGTGCGATGTATCGGCGATCGAACCTCGGTATGTCGGCAACGAGGAATACGCGCAGTTCGCGCTCGACTTCTGTCGGACGCACCGGATCGATGTCCTCATCCCGCCCCGGCGCCTGGACGCGCTCGCGGGCCGGGCCGCGGACTTCGCCGCGATCGGCACGAGTCTCATGTGTTCGCCGCCCGCGGCGGTGCGGGCGCTGACCAGCAAGGTCCGCACCTACGAGAGTGCCGGGGCGGCGGGCATTCCCGTGCCACCGTGGCGGGAGGCCACCGACGCCGACGAGTTCTACGCCGCCGTCGACGAGCTCTCGCGCGGCGGGGAAACGCTGTGCATCAAGCCCAGCGGCGAGTACTCGGCGTTCGGCTTCCGCATTCTCGACGACCGCCCGCTGACCCTGGCCAGCTTGCGAGTGGCGCCGCGCCCCGTCGCCTCGGTCGAGGCGGTGGCGGGTGCGTTGCGGCGCGCGGCGGAGGAGGGCGAATCCGTGCCCCCGCTGCTCGTCATGCCGTTCCTCGAGGACCCGGAGATCAGCATCGACTGCCTCTCAGCTCCGGGAGGCGAACTCCTGGTGGGCATTCCGCGCGCCAAGCAGGGCCGCTTCCGCATGCTCCTGGACGACCCCGAGGTCGTCGACATCGCCCGCCGTCTGGTCCGCCACTTCGAACTGGCCTACCTGACCAACGTGCAATTGCGCTACCGGGCCGGACAGCCCGTCCTGCTCGAAGCCAACCCCCGCCCCTCGGCGGGCCTGTTCCACACCGCCTTCGCCGACATCAACCTCCCGTGGGCCGCCGTCCGGCTGCTCCTGGAGCGGGATACCGGATTGCGGCGCCCGCCACGCCTCGGCGCCTGCCTCGCCGTCGCCGAAGCGGTCATGGAGGTCACGCCCCACGCGGATCAGGCACCCGACGGGCTTCGCCGGAGCGCCGACCTGGTTCCGGGCTGATCGAGCCACCCGATCGCACGGCGTTCGGAAACGCCGGCGTCCTAGGTGGGCCGGAGCAACTGCTCCAGCCCACCTAGGAGCAGATCGAGCCCGAAGGTGAAATCGGCGATACCGGAATGGGCTCCGTCGATGACGAGCGCGGTCAGGGCATGCATGTAAGGGTGCGTCTCGGTGGGGATGAGGGGTAGGAATCGCTGTGCCGCCGAGGCGTATTCGCTGGGGTCGAGGGGGAAGTTGATGGCTTGCAGGGTGAAGCCGTAGATGTGGCTGTCGAGGGCGTTCCACGCGCGGTCGGCCTGCTCATAGCTGAAGCCCGCGGTGATCAGGCAGGCCAGGGTGGCGTCGATGTAGCGGAGCATGGCGGGGCCGACATTGACGCGGGAGCCGAGCAGGCCGGTGGCCCAGCGGTGCCGGAGCAGGACCTCGTGCGCCGAGGTCGCGCGTTGGCGTAGCTCGGCCCGCCAGTCGCCGTCGGCGCGGGGGACGTAGATCTCGGCGACCACCAGGTCGACGATGCCGTCGAGCAGGTCCTCCTTGTTGGCGACGTGGTTGTACAGCGACATCGCCTCCACACCGACCGCCTTGGCGAGCTTGCGCATCGACAGTGCGTCCAGGCCCTCCTGATCGGCGAGGCCGATCGCGGCGCGCAGGACTCGTTCCCTGGTCAACGGGGTGCGTGGCATGCGGCTCCTGACTCATTCCTTGACCCACTTACGGCGTAAGCGTACCGTCTGAACCATCAGACTTACGCTGTAAGTGCGAAATGAGGGACGGCATGACCGAGGTGGATACAGCGTCGATGACCGCGTGGGTAGCTCCCCGGTACGGCGGGAGCGAGGTGCTGCGGACCGAGCGCGTGCCGCGCCCGGCGGCGGGTCCGCGCGAGGTGGTGGTCCGGGTGCGGGCGGCCTCGCTGTGCAGCGGGGACCTGCATCTGCTCACCGGGACCCCATATCTGCTGCGGCTCGGGTTCGGGCTGCGCAGGCCCAAGCATCGGATGATCGGGCAGAACCTCGCGGGCGAGGTGGTCGGAGTCGGTGAGCTGGTCACCGAATTCCAGGTGGGTGACCGGGTTTTCGGTGTCGTGCCGAGTGGTGCCTTCGCCGAATACGCGACCGCCGATGTCGATGCGATCGCCACCGTGCCCGCCGCGATGAGTATGGAAGAGGCCGCGGCGATACCGGATTCGGGCATGACGGCCTTGCAGGGTCTGCGCGACATCGGCGAAGTCGCACCGGGACACCGGGTTCTGATCAACGGCGCGTCCGGCGGGGTGGGCAGTTTCGCGGTGCAGATCGCGAAGGCGCTCGGGGCGCACGTGACCGCGGTGTGCAGTACCCGGCACCTCGAGATGGTGCGCGGCATCGGCGCGGATGTCGTGATCGATTACACCGCCGAGGATTTCACCGACACGGACGTGCCGTACGACGTGCTCTTCGATCTGGCGGGCAACCGCGGACTCCGCGAATGCCGCCGGGTGCTGACGGCGGATGGCGTGTTCATCTCCTCCGCCGCCGCACCCGGCGACAACTGGTTCGGCCCCGTGCGCCGGCTCGGCGAGGTGGTGCTGACCGACCTGTTCGTCCGTCAAACGCTGAAGGCGCTGCTCATGCGCCCCGCGGCGGCCGACCTGCGCTATCTCGCCGGCCTGGCCGCCGACGGAGCGCTGCGCCCGGTGATCGAGCGCCGCCTGCCGCTGTCGGACGCGGCGGCCGCCGTCGAGATCTTCGCGCGGGGGCACGCCTCGGGGAAGACCGTCCTCACCGCACCGTGAGAGCGGGCGCTCAGGCGTCGGTGGTGAACAGCGCGGACAGGTCGAGCGTGTGCGCCATGGCCGCGGCGCCCGCGTCGTTGAGGTGCATGCCGTCGCCACTGTCGAACTCGGGGCGGAGGAAGTCGGGCCGCTCCGGGTCGGCCACCGCGCGGTCGACGTCGAAGACCGAGTCGAAGAGATCGCTGGTTCGCAGCCAGTCGTTGACGGCGTGCCGGGTCGGCTGGGTTTCCAGCAGTGGCATCCCGGGGAAGACGCAGCCGGCGTAGGGGCCGATGGTGGCGACGTGCAGGCGCAGACCGGCCGCGTGCACGCGCTCGGCGAGCTCGGTGAAACCGGCGATCAGCTGCGCGGTGGTGGCGGAGGGCTGGCCGCCCATCGCGCCGAGGATCAGGTCGTTGATGCCGAAGTTCACCAGGATGTCGGTGACGCCGGGCACCTGAATGGCGTCGGAATCCAGGCGCGCCAAGCCGGATTCGCCGATCTCGTGCGCGGTGAGCCGATTGCCCGCGATGCCGTTGTTGACCACCCAGCCCCGGGTCAGGCGCGCGTTGACGACGTCGACGGAACGGCGGTTGGCGCTGAGCGTGGTGCCGACACCTTCGAACCAGGAGTCGCCGAACGCCACCGCGACCGGGGTCTGCGCCGAGGTGAGCACGTCGACACCGGTGACGAAGAACCGGAACGGAACCTCCTGCGCGCCGGGCAGTTCCACGTCGGCGGTGCGGTCGCCCGCCGCGAGGTAGGCGATCTCGCCGGGCTGGTGGGAGAACGTGGCCGGGCCGGTCGGTCCGGGCAGGTACAGGCTGAGCAGCAAGTCATCGCCCGCGGCGACGGCCAGTTCGAGCGGATCGCTCACCAGCTCGGCGCCGGGCTCGATGACCGTGATCGGCGCGCCGTCGAAGCGGACCTCGACGTCGGCGGTGATCGCCGAACCCTCCTTGCGCGCGGCCAGGCGCGCGCCGCCGATCACCAGCGGCGCCGACCCGTACCGATTGGTCAGGCGGACCCGCACCGCGTCGCCGCCGCCCGCCATGTGCAGCACCTGCCGCACCGTCTCGTCACTGAACGATCGCGATTCGGCGAGCTTGATCTGCTCGTCCGGGCTGATGACACCCGACCGGAATCCGGCGACCCACGTCTGCTGCATGACCACTCCATTAGTTGCTGCGAGGAATATTGCGTAGACATAGGTTTACCCCGAAGTATTCCTCGTGTCAACTATCCGCATGGCAAGCATCGGCTAGGGTGGTCGCATGCACGAACTGTTCGACGACCCCCGGCTGACCGTCTCCGGCCTGCTCTTCGAGGCCGGTAGCGGAGTGATCGCGAAGGTCGAACCGACCTGGAACGCGCACGGCGTCTCCGGCCTCGACCTCAACGCCCTCATGCGGTTGAGCCGCTCGCCGAACCGCCGCCTGCGCATGTCCGACCTGGCCGCCCAGACGGCGCTGTCGACCAGCGGCGTCACCCGCTTGGTCGACCGCCTGGCCAAGGCGGGCCTCGTCGAACGGCAACTCGATCCCACCGACCGCCGCAGTGCCTACGCGGTCCTGACCTCGGCGGGGGCGAGCCGTCTCGAAGAAGTCCTCCCGGACTACCTCGACGCGCTGGAGACCTGGCTCACCGGCCTGCTCACGCCGGACCAGCTCGACGGGCTGGTCACCGGCCTGCGCATCATCCGCGACGCCACCAACCCCTCGGCCACGGCCATCGCCGACCAGCCACCCCGGACCTGAGCCGGCGTCAGTCGGCGAGTTCGCCGGTGGTGCGCCAGGAGTGGCGTTCGGCGGCGAACGCGTCGGCTTGCACGGCGCGGAAATCGGTGATGGCGGCGGCGTTCTCGGTCAGGAAGGCGCGGTAGTCGGCCAGGCGGAACTCGCCGTCCTCGGTCGCGACGTCGACCTTTCCCGCGGCGAAGTCGGCACGGAGGTCGAGCAGCTCGTCGGGCTCGACCGGATGCCAGCGGATACGGTCGAAATACCGGAGCAGCCACGGTGTTTCGGGGTCGGTGGCGAAACGATCGACGCCGGGCCCGGCAGTGCCGGTGGGCCGGGCGCGATGGTTCCAGACCTGGGTGGTGCGGCCGACGAACTGGTAGCCGCCGGGTCCCTCCATGCCGTAGATGCACAGGTACGCGCCGCCGATGCCGACCGCGTTCTCGGGCGTCCAGGTGCGGGCGGGGTTGTACTTGGTCGTGACCAGCCGGTGGCGGGGATCGGTGGGCGTGGCGACCGGGGCACCCAGGTAGACATCACCCAGGCCGAGGACCAGGTATTCGGCGTCGAAGACGGTGCGGTAGACATCGTCCACCGAGTCCAGGCCGTTCATGCGGCGGATGAACTCGATGTTCCACGGGCACCACGGAGCGTCGGCGCGGACACCGTGCATGTAGCGGGTGATCGCCTCGCGGGTGGCGGGATCGTCCCAGGAGAGCGGGAGGTGCACGGTGCGGCTCGGGACGACCAGCTGATCCGAATTCGGCAGTTGCGCTTCGGCTTCGGCGAGCAGGTCCAGCAGCCGGGCGACCGGGAGGACGGCCGGGTCGACCCGGATCTGCAGGGAGCGGATGCCCGGGGTGAGTTCGACGACCCCGCGCGGTCCGGCCGCGATCAGGTGCTGGTGCAGGGCATGGACCCGCGCGCGCAGGCCGAGATCCAAAGTGAGCGTGCCGTATTCGACCAGGACGCCGTCATCGCCCTGGCGGCGATAGGTCACGCCGGTCTCGTCGTCGACCGCGGTGCGGCGCAGGATGCCGTCGTCGCCGTCGCGCCCGGCCGAGAGGACGGTGCCGAACGACGCCCGGCGGCGCGCGCCGAGTTCGCCTGCGGGGGCGGCGTGTTCGGCGCGAACGGGGACGAAGCGGACCTTGTCGCCCGGGGTGAGCTGGCCGAGCTTCCAGCGATCGGCCGCGACCACCGTCACCGGGCAGACGAAGCCGCCCAGGCTGGGGCCGTCGGGGCCGAGCAGGATCGGGGTGTCGCCGGTGAAGTCGAGCGCGCCGATCGAGTAGGCGTTGTCGTGGATGTTCGACGGGTGCAGGCCCGCCTCGCCGCCGTCGGTGCGGGCCCACTCCGGCTTCGGGCCGATCAGGCGCACGCCGGTGCGGTCGGAGTTGAAGTGCACCTCGTAGTCGGTGCCGATGATGGTGTCGAAGTCGGCGCGGGTGAAGAACTCCGGCGCGCCGTGCGGTCCCTCGGTGACGGCCAGCTCCCAGCGGTGCCCGAAGGCGGGGATGTCGGCCATCGGGACCGCCGGGGCGAGGCGGGTCCCCGGTGCGCCCAGCGTCAGCGACTCGTCGGCGCGCAGCGCCGCGCCGGTGCCGCCGCCGAACTTACCTAGGGTGAAAGTCGCGGCGCTGCCGAGGAATTGCTCGACCTCGATACCGCCGGCCACCAGGACGTAGGTGCGCATGCCGGGGCCGCGGATGGCGCCGACGTCGAGGACGCCGCCCGCCGGTACCTCGACGGTGCGCCACTGCTCGACCGGCTGTCCGTCGACCCGCACGTCGGCGACCGCGCCGGTGACACACACCCACGTCGACTCGCTGAAGCGCAGCGCGGGCCCACCGAGGGTGCATTCGAGCCCCGCCGCGCCCTCCGCGTTGCCGAGCACCCGATTGCCGAGCCGGAACGACAGATCGTCCATCGGGCCGGACGGCGGAACACCGATGTGCCAGTAGCCGATTCGACCCGGCCAGTCCTGCACGGTCGTTTGCATACCGGGGCGGAGGACCTGCAGGGACCGAGTGCCCGCGGGCTGCGCGACGGGGCCGACTTCGGCTGGGCGCGTGCCGGTAGGGGCGGCCACGGGAGTGTGGCGCTCCGGGGTGACCGAGGGGAGTGCGGTGTCGACCATGGCGGATCGGGTGTCGGTGAGACTCATCGGGTCACCACCATGCGGACCGGCGTCGGGTCGAAACCGTTGCAGGGGTTGTTGATCTGCGGGCAGTTGGAGACCAGCACGAGGGTGTCGACCTCGGCGCGCAGGGTGATCTTCTTGTCCGGCGCCGACAGCCCGTCGACGATGCCGAGCGTGCCGTCGGCCTCGACCGGGACATTCATGAACCAGTTGATGTTGGACACCAGATCCCGCTTGCCCAGGCCCCATTCGAGCGCGGCGGTGAGGAAGTTCTCCACGCAGGCGTGCTGGTGGCGGGTGTGGTGGCCGTAGCGCAGGGTGTTGGATTCCTGCGAGCAGGCACCGGCGATGGTGTCGTGGTTGCCGACCTCGTCGGCGACCACCGTCATCAGCGGGGTGCCCGCCTCGGTCAGCAGGACGCTGCCGGTGGTGAGGAAGATACTGCGCTGCGCGGCGATCGTGGCCTGGGCGCTGTAGCGATCGGTGCGGTCGGCGGCGGAGTAGAGCAGGCAGTCGACGGCCTGGTTGCCGTGCAGGTCGATGATCTCGAGCTGATCGCCCGCGCGGACGATCGCCGACCACGGCGCCTGGGCGGGGACGGTCTCGTCGAGGACGACGGTGCGGGTGGTCGCCGTGCTCATGCCAGAACCTCCGAGGTCGATGCGGCCGCCCAGGCGGCTTCGGTGTTGTCCACGGCCCGTCGGTACTCGGGGTCGTCGTTGGGGATGGTGGCGAGCTCGGCCGGGGCGGACCAGGCGAGCAGGTCGAGGTCGCCGGTGGGCCGATCGTCGAGCGGGTGCGCGGCATTGGCGACCAGCAGCGTCACCGGGAGGTGGATCAGCAGGTCGACCGCGGCGCCTGCGGGGGCGTTGCCGGTCGGGACGAGAGCGCCGTCGGCCTCGACCCGGACGCCACGGAACAGCGAGACCGACGGGCCGATGTCGCGGGGCTCCAGCCCCTGCTTGGCCCCGGCCAGGTGCAGCTGGTGGCGGCCCTCGGCGCTCGGTCCGCACAGTGTGTCGTGGTGGCCGGACGAATCGGCGAGGACGGTGGCGAGCACCCGGCCCTGATCGGACAGCAGGGGGTGGCCCGCGCTCAGGTAGGCCTGCCACGGCACCTTCACGGTGTCGGCGACATTGAGCCGCTCCCACGGTGATTCGGCGCGCAGCAGGAACAGATGCGCGCAGGCGGTGCCGGACGGATCGGCCAGCCGGACCCGAGTGCCCCGGCCCAGCACCACATTCGCGTAGCCGCCGGCGGGGATGCGCTGCGCGAGCACGACCGTGGCAGGATCGACCCCGGCGGGCGTCTCCGGCCGCGCGATCGTGGCCGTGGCGGCCTGAGCGCGTGCGTGCGCTCTGGCACCGTCGGTGGACTGAGTACTCGTCATCGTGATCTCCTCGGCGAGCGATGGGCGGGAACGGATCGATCGGGCACGGCCTTCATGCCGTGTCCTCGGCGCCGCGATTCCCGGTCGAATCGCGGCGCCTGCGCGAATTACGCGGTAGCGGGGACGGTTTCGGAGCGGGGGAGTTCGTCCTTGGTGGCCACCACGAAGCGGTAGACGACGGCGCCGACGGTGAGGATCACCGCGACCGACAGCGGACCGGCCCACAGCTGCCACCAGCTGCCGCCCGCCGGGGTGTAGACCTCCGGGCGCGGCCACGCCAGGTTGATCACCATCGCGATGCCCCAGACCACCGCGAGCGCGTTGATCGGGACGCCCCAGCGGCCCAGGGTGAACAGCGTCGGATCGTCCACGGCGGGCAGGCCCTTGATCCGGCGCACCAACAGCGGCACGGTGACCAGCAGGTACGCCAGGTACAGGCTGACGATGCAGACGCTGGCCAGGGTGGCGAAGATGGCCGGGTTGCCCAGGTTGAGCACCAGCAGGCCGATGCCGAGCGCGCCGATCACCACGGCGGGCCACACCGGGGTGCCGAAGCGCGGGTGCACGGTCGACAGGGCCTTGGAGAAGGGCAGCTTGCCGTCGCGGGCCATCGAGAACATCAGGCGCGAGCCGGCCGTCTGGATGGCCAGGGTGCACACGATCACCGCGACCGCGACACAGCCGAGCAGGACCGATCCGGCGGGACTGTTCAGCTTCGCGGTGATGACGTAAGCCAGTCCGCCCGAAGCCAATTCACCGTCGGACAGGCTGGGCGCGGCCATCAGCGCGCCGAGCAGCATGAGCCCGCCACCCAGCGCCGACACCGACAGGGCGAGCAGAATCGTGCGCGGGGCGACCCGGCGCGGGTTCTTGGTCTCCTCGGAGAGCTCACCGGCGGAGTCGAAGCCGACCATCACGTACGCGGCCATCAGACCGGAGACCAGGAACGCCGCCCAGTACGGGCCGGGGGCGGCCTGGTCGGTCTGCAGGACCACACCCGGGCCGCGCTCGGTGCCGGTGAAGAACAGCGCGATGATCGCCAGCACGCCGACGATCTCCACGGTGACGCCGATCGAGTTGATCTTCGACATCAGGTCGATGCCGATCACGTTGATCGTGGTGGTGACCACCAGCAGCACGCTGCCGAGCAGCACCGCGTTCATCGCGCCGTCGCGGGAGGTCAGCGCGGTATCGGTGCCGATGAACTGGAATCCGCTCCAGATCGTCGGCAGCACCACCTGCAGGGCGATGGCGGCCGCGGCGGCCGTGACGACCTGCGCGATCACCATCATCCAGCCGGCGAACCAGCCGATCAGCCCGCCCGCCAGGCGGCGCGACCACTGATAGATACAGCCGGAGATCGGATACCGGGCGGCCAGTTCGGCGAAGTTCAGCGCCACCAGGAACTGGCCGGCGAAGACCAGCGGCCAGGTCCAGAAGAACGCGGCGCCGCCGAACGAATAGCCGAAGCCGAAGAACTGGAAGATCGTGGTGAGGATGGAGACGAACGAGAACCCTGCCGCGAAGGACGCGTAGCGCCCGAGCTTGCGGTGCAGGACCGGTTGGTAGCCGAATGCGGCGAGATCGGCGCTGTCGCGGCCGGTGTCGGGCGGAACAGCAGCGGTATCGAGTGTCGTGGCCATGTCGGTGTCCTTCGGCGGTGCGGCCAAATATCTATCAGTCGATAGTTTTGCGCGCGCGATCGCTCGAACGGTGTCGTGCGTGTATCGGCTGTGCGGCCCGCGGTAACTTCTGCGTTGCCCACGTTTCTATCGAGTGACAGGAATTCGACCGACCGGCATCGTCCCTGGTGAGGTGCCCGCTGCGGCCCAGGTCGGGGCCCGGTGACAGAATCTTGGGGTGGCAAACCTCGGTCCCGGGCGTCCCCGGCTGGAACAGCGGCGTAGGCAGGGGACGACGCCGCGCGCGGAGATCCTCGACGCGGCGGCGGAACTGTTCACCACCAAGGGCTATGCCAATACCTCCACCAGGGCGGTGGCCGACGCGGTCGGGATCAGGCAGGCCTCGCTGTATCACCACTTCGCCGCCAAGGACGACATCCTCGACGCGCTGCTCGCCGAAACCGTCGCGGGCCCGGTCGAGCTGGCGCAGCGGATGGGCGCCGAACCCGCCGACGCCGCGACCCAGCTCTACGCGCTGGCCCTGTTCGACGTGCGCCAATTACGCGCCGCGCGCTGGAATCTCGGCGCGCTGTACCTGCTGCCGGAGCTGCGCACCGAACGTTTCGCCACCTTCCGCCGCCGCCGCGACGACCTGCGCGAGCACTACGAACGCCTCGCGGCCGAATCCGCCGCGGCGACAGGGCGATCCGACGACGCGCGGATCCTGCCGTTCCGGCTGGTCGAGACGGTGATCGGCATCCGGTCCGATGCCGGGACGGCGGGCGAGGACACCGAGCGCGTGATCCCGGACGCGATCATGCGCATCGTCGGACACCCGGGGGACACCGCGCCGGTGCGCGCGGCGGCCGAGGAACTGCTCACCCGGCTGGCCACCGACCCGCCTGAGTGAATGTGCCTCGACAGCTAGGGCGGAACCTGACCTAGCTGGCTCCTATCGTTGTCTTCATGAGCGACGACATCCAGCGATTCCGCCTCGACATTCCGCAACAGCAGCTCGACGACCTGCGTAATCGGCTCGACAGCGCGCGCTGGCCCGCCGCGCTGCCCGGCGACGACTGGGACACCGGTGTGCCGACCCACTACCTGCGTGAGCTCGTCGACTACTGGCGCACCGATTACGACTGGCGCGCCGAGGAAGCGAAACTCGATGCGTACGACCAGTTCACGACCGTGATCGACGGACAGCGCATCCACTTCCTGCACGTGCGCTCGGCGGAACCCGATGCGGTGCCGCTGCTGCTGACGCACGGCTGGCCCGGCTCGGTCGCCGAATTCCTGGACCTGATCGGCCCGCTGACCGACCCCGGGGCACACGGCGGCGACCCCGCCGACGCCTTCCACGTGGTGATCCCGGCACTGCCCGGCTTCGGGTTCTCCGGACCGGTCACCGAGGGTGGGTGGACCGTGCGCCGGATCGCGCGCGCGTGGGTCGAGCTGATGACCCGGCTCGGATACCAGCGCTTCGGGGTGCAGGGCGGCGATATCGGCGCGGCGGTGAGCCCGGAGGTGGGGCGGGTGGCGCCGGATCGGGTGATCGGCGTGCACGTCAACGGTGGCGCGGGCGCGTTCCCGCAGCTGCCGCTGTCCGACGAGGTCGTGGCGAGCCTGACCGAGCTCGAACGCGACCGCCTCCGGCGGATCGAGGCGTTCATGAACGAGGAGTTCGGCTACATCGCCGTGCAGTCCACCCGCCCGCAGACCCTCGCCTACGGGCTGGTCGACTCGCCGATCGGGCAGCTGGCCTGGCTCCTGGACAAGTTCCGGGAGTGGACGCACCCGCGCGAGACGCTGCCCGACAAGATCATCGATCGGGATCGGCTGCTGACCAACGCGATGATCTACTGGCTCACCGGCACCGCGGGGTCCGCGGGCTATGTCGGCTACGCGCAGCCCGGGGAATGGGGTGTGGTGCCGGAGAATTCGGGCGTGCCGACCGGTGTGCTCGTGTTCGCCCACGATGTGGCGATCCGCCGCTTCGACGAGGCGGAGAACACCATCGTCCGCTGGAACGACGTCGATCGGGGCGGGCACTTCGCCGCGCTGGAGGAACCGGAACTGCTCACCACCGACATCCGTGAGTTCTTCCGCACGCTGCGTTGATCATTCGCCGGATCAGCGCGATGTCGGTGGTGCGATCTGCCAGTGCTGGTTCAGCGCGCCCGCGATCTCGGGCAGCACGGTGACCGGGATCCGCTTGGCGCGCAAGATCTCCCGGATCTCGGTGACCTGCTCGCGTTTGCGCATGTCGTAGGCGCCGGCGACCGGGCGCACCACCGGCGGGATGGACAGCAGGACCAGCTCGTCGGCCGAGCCGCCGTTCAGGTCCAGCGCCAGTGCCCAGCGGGACCGCTCGTCGAGGGTGAAGCGCCCGGCGACGACGCGATCCCACGGCACGGTCGCCGAGCGGAACGGCGTCCTGGCGTAGATGGCGTGCTCGGTGAGCTCGACGACATCGCGCACGAACAGCGCCGCGCCCGCCGCCACCCCGGCGATCGCGCCGACGAGCAGGCCGGTGATCACCCGGTTCACCCCGAACATCGCCACGAACAGCCCGATGACACCGGTGGTGACCAGCACCCCGATCAGGCAGTAGAACAGGCTCCGACCAGCGGGCACGACACCGGCACGCACGACCGCCATGCGAAACCTCCCTCTCACGAACTCGCGGCCCACCCTAGCGGGGTGGGCCGCGCCGGGTTCACGACCCGAGCGATACCGCCGCCTCGGAGGTCTCGACGAGGAAGGTGAACGTCTCCTGGAAGTACAGCTGCACCGTTTCCGCGTCGTGGCTGAGGTAACCGATCGACAGGTCTTGACCCAGCGCCAGCTCGAAGTCGCCGCCACGGGTGGTGAGCGCGAAACCGCCGGTGATCGCGGGCGCCCAGATGATCTCGCCGTCGATCAGTCGCTCGATATGGGTGCGGATCGGGTGACCGTGATCGGAGGTCTCGCTGACCTGCGTGTACAGCTCGGCGCTGAGCACCACCGAGTACGGGCCCTGCACACCGGCCAGGCGCAACCCGGTGAGCGCGTGCGAGATCGCGTCGGGGATGTCGACGACATTGCTCGGCAGCGCGACGGGGTCGTTGGAGGCGGCCTCGCGGATGCCGGTGATGCCCGCGGCGGCGTAGCTCTCGAAGATCGCGCGGTCCTCGGCGAAGGCGATCTTCTGGGCGGCGGCCTTGAGGCTGTCGAAGTCGGCGTCGCCCGCGCCGCGCTCGATGTCGTCGAGTTCGCTGCGCTTCAGGGTGAACGGCACCCGCAGTTCCACCAGCGGCTGTACCACGCGCTGGTGGGCGACGACACCGTCGTCGGGCGAGGAGATCGCGGTCAACCTGCCGCGGTTGAGCGCCGAGTAGGCCACGCCGTGCGGACCCGAGACGTCGACGACCCGGCGTCCGGCGATATTCCGCTTGAACGTGCGGGTGGCTTCCTCTTCGATCTGCGCCCAGGCTTCGCCGGTGATCGGCGCGAGTTCGCGATGCAGGTTGTTCATTCAGATACTCCTTTTCATCGAGCCGATGGCGAGCGAACCGTCCGAACCGGAAGCGGCGGCGTCGGCCCGTTCCACAGGGGTGAACACGGGCAGCGAATCGGAAATTTCTTCGGTGGCAACGGAGTCGGGGGCATCCGGCAGGTCGTCGAGGAAATCGACGGTGGGCGTGAAGAACAGCGTGCCGGTGACCGCGAAGGAGAAGTCCAGGATGCGGTCGTAGGCCGCCTCGCCGGTGCCGAGGAACATCCGTTCCAGCATGCGCTCGGTGACGCTCGGGGTGGCGGCGTAGGCGATGTAGTAGGTGCCGAACTCGCCCTGGCCGACGGTGCCGAACGGCATGTTGGCGCGCACGATCTGGCGTTCGGTGCCGTCGGGGTCGATCAGGGTGTTCACCGCGACATGGGAATTGGCCGGCTTGATGTCGTCGGGCAGTTCGTAGTCGCCGAGCTTGGTGCGCCCGATCACCCGTTCCTGCTCCTCGATCGAGAGCGCCTCCCACTGGTCGAGCGGGTGGGTGTACTTCTGCACGATGACGTAGCTACCGCCGGCGAAGTCGGGGTCCTCGTCGCCGATCAGCGCCGCCGAGGCGGCCGCGCCGCCCTCGGGATTCTCGGTGCCGTCGACGAAGCCGAGCAGGTCGCGCTGCTTGAAGTACCGGAAGCCGACCGTCTCGTCGACGATGGTGGCGGCGCCGCGCAGGCGGTTGCCGATCGCCATGGCGAGTTCGAAACAGGCGCCCTGGGTTTCGCCCTTGATGTGGAACAGCAGGTCGCCCGGGGTGGTCGGCGCGCTGTGGATCGGCCCGTTGTAGCCGGGGAATTCGTGCAGCTCAACGGGTTTGGGTCCGGCGAAGAGCCGGTCCCAGGCTGTCGAGCCGATCGAGGTGACGCAGGTCAGGCCCTCGCCGGGCACCCGGAAACCCACCGAACGGCGCAAACCGGAGATATTCGACAAGAGGTCGCGGACCGCCGACTCGCCGCCCTCGTCGATGGTGGCGACGAGGAAGATGGCGGCCGGCGTGAGCGGTTCGAGGATCGGCTGTGGCTCACCCATGCCGTCCAGAGTAGAGCGCCGCGCGGACAGGTTCGCGGCACGCCCTGGCGTGTCAGCGACCCTCAGGCAACCCTTATTTGGCGACTGTCAGCAGAAACGCCACGTCATCGATGGCTTTGACGCTGTGCCGGGCGCGCGGGACCACGATGAGATCGCCCGCCGAACCCTTCCACTCGTCGGTGCCCGCGATCAGCACCAGCGTGCCGCTGAGAACCTGGATGGTGGCGTCGCCCGCGTTGTCGTGCTCGGCCAGGCTCTGGCCCTCGGTCAACGCGACGACGGTCTGGCGCAGCGCATGGGTGTGGCCGCCGATGACGGTCTGCGAACTCCGGCCACTCGTCGAGGTGGCCGCCAGCTTGAGCTGTTGGCGGGCCACCGCGGTCAGCGATTTCTTGTCCATGGCATAGCGCCTTTCGCAGGCTCTCGCGGGGCTTGGTATCTGGGAGTATGCCCGAGACCGTGCCCGCGGTCGGGCGTTTTGCCAGACCGTTAGCCAGGCGTTGTCAGCGCCGGGTGTAGCGGCGAATGCGGTAGCGGAGACCGGTTTTCGATTCCTGCCACGGGGTTTCCGGCGCCTGCCACTCGGGGCCGATGACCGGGGCGAACGCGTCGCCCGCCACCCGCGTGTCGACCTCGGTGACCAGCAGCGTTGTCGCCAGGGGGAGCGCGGCGCGGTAGATCTCGCCGCCGCCGGCCACCCAGAGATCACCCGGTCCGGCCAGGGCCAGCGCGTCGGGCAGCGAGGCGGCGCGTTCGGCGCCCTCGGCCGCCCAATCGGTCTGGCGGGTGACCACGATGTTGCGGCGGCCCGCCAGCGGACGGTAGGCGGCGGGCAGCGAGTCCCAGGTGCGCCTGCCCATGATCACCGGATGACCCATGGTGGTGTCCCGGAAATTGGCCATGTCCTCGGGGAGGCGCCACGGGATGGTGTTGTCGACGCCGATGACGCCGTCGGCGGCCTGCGCCCAGATCAGGCCGATCTGTCCGCTCACACCGCCACCGGCGCCTTGATGGCCGGGTGGTGCTGGTAGCCGGTGAGCTCGATGTCGTCGTAGGTGTAGTCGAACAGGCCCGCCGCCGGGCGCAGGCGCAGCGTCGGGAACGGGTAGGGCTCGCGGCCGAGCTGCTCGCGCGCCTGGTCGACGTGGTTGTCGTAGATGTGCACGTCGCCGCCGGTCCAGATGAACTCGCCCGGCTCCAGCTCGGTCTGCTGGGCCACCATCAGGGTGAGCAGCGCGTAGCTGGCGATATTGAACGGCACGCCGAGGAACAGGTCGGCGCTGCGCTGGTAGAGCTGGCAGGAGAGCTTGCCGTCGGCCACGTAGAACTGGAAGAAGGCGTGGCACGGCGCCAGAGCCATCTTGTCCAGGTCGGCCACGTTCCAGGCCGAGACGATCATCCGGCGCGAGTCCGGGTCGGTGCGCAGGGTGTGCAGCACCTGGGCGATCTGGTCGATGTGGGTGCCGTCGGGCGTCGGCCAGGAGCGCCACTGCACGCCGTAGACCGGTCCGAGCTCGCCCTTGGCGTCGGCCCACTCGTCCCAGATGGTCACGCCGTGCTCCTGCAGCCAGGACACGTTGGAATCGCCGCGCAGGAACCACAGCAGCTCGTAGGCGATCGACTTGAGGTGGACCCGCTTGGTGGTGATCAGCGGGAAGCTCTCGGCCAGGTCGTAGCGCAGCTGATGACCGAAGATGCTGCGGGTTCCGGTGCCGGTGCGATCGGCTTTGGGGGTGCCGTTCTCCAGCACGTGCCGGAGCAGATCCTCGTACTGCGTATCAGGGGTGGCCACGCCTGGCGATTCTACGGTGCGCGGCACCTGGCAAAGTCTCCGCGTATGCGCAAGCTCTACGTGATCGGCATCGGTGCCGGTGACCCCGACCAGGTGACGATGCAGGCGATCAAGGCCATGCGACACGCCGACGCCTTCTTCGTCATCGGCAAGGGCGCCGAGAAACGGGAACTCGTCGAGGTGCGCACCGCGATCCTGACCGAGCACGTCCCTGGCCCGCACCGGATCATCGAGATCACCGACCCGCCGCGCGATCGCACCCCCGACGACTACGCCGGTGTCGTGCGGGACTGGCACGAGCGCCGTGCCGAACTGCTCGAGGCCGCCTTCGCCGAGGTCGACGGGGTCGGCGCGATCCTGGTGTGGGGCGACCCGGCGCTCTACGACAGCACCCTGCGCATGGTCGAGCACGTGCTGGCCCGCGGCCGCGCGGAGTTCGACTACGCGGTGATCCCCGGCGTCACCAGCGTCGCCGCGCTGGCCGCCCAGCACCGCGTTGTGCTGCACCGCATCGGCGAGCCGGTCCACGTCACCACCGGACGCAGGCTTCGCGAAGAGGGTCTGGGCGCGGGCTCCACGGTGGTGATGCTCGACGGCGACTGCGCGTTCACCGAGATCCCCGGCGACGACGTGCACATCTGGTGGGGCGCCTACCTCGGCATGCCCGACGAGACCCTGATCGAGGGACCGCTGCGCGAGGTCGAGCAGCGGATCGTGGCCCGGCGCGCGGAGCTGCGCGCCGCCAAGGGCTGGATCATGGACGTATACCTCCTGCGCGGCCGATGACCGATAAACTGGCCGGGTGCCCGAGCTACCCGAGGTAGAGGCGCTGGCGCAGTTCCTGCGGGATCACGCCGTCGGCGCGGTGGTGGGACGAGTCGACGTGGCCGCGCTGAGCGCGGTGAAGACGTTCGACCCGCCGGTCACGGCGCTGTCCGGACGCGATGTCACCGGGGCGGGGCGCTGGGGCAAGTTCCTCGGGATGGACTGCGGCGGGCTGTGGTTGATCACCCATCTGTCGCGGGGCGGCTGGCTGCGCTGGGTGGACGAACCGAATCCACTGCCGCCCAAGCCGGGCGGGAAATCGCCGCTGGCCCTGCGGGTGCACTTCTTCACCCCGGAGGGGGCGACGCCGTCGATCGACCTGACCGAGGCGGGGACGAAGAAGCGGCTGGCGGTCTATGTCGTCGACGATCCGAAGGCGGTGCCCGGCATCGCGCGGCTCGGACCGGACGCGCTTGCGGTCACCGAGGACGAGTTCGCCGCGCTGCTGGCGGGCACCTCGCAGCGGATCAAGACCGCGCTGGTCGACCAGACGCTGATCGCCGGCATCGGCAACGCCTACTCCGACGAGATCCTGCACACCGCCAAGATCTCGCCGTTCGCGAATACGAGAACGCTGGCGGCGGACAAGGTCTCGCAGCTCTACACCGCGATGCGCGAAGTCCTGCTCGACGCGGTCCAGCGCTCGGTCGGGCAGGACGCGGCCCGGCTGAAGGGTGAGAAGCGGTCGGGCATGCGGGTGCACGCGCGCACCGGGCTGAAGTGCCCGGTATGCGGTGACACCGTACGCGAGGTGTCCTACGCGGAGCGTTCGTTCCAGTACTGCGCCACCTGCCAGACCGGTGGCAAGGTGCTCGCCGACCGGCGGATGTCGCGGCTGCTCAAGTAGGGCTCAGCGGTCGCGCCACGCCTCCAGCAGGCGCAGCCAGAACTCGCTGACGGCGGGAAACGACGGCACGGCATGCCACAGCGTCTCCAGCGGCACCCGGCCGACCACCGCGATGGTCGCCGCGTGCAACTGCTCGCCCATGTCGGGACCGACGAAGGTCGCGCCGAGCAGGCGGTCCGAGGCGGTGTCGACGACGAGTTTCGCGCGGCCGCGGAAATCGTCGCGGGACAGCGACGAACCGGCCACGGCGATATCGATCTCGACGGTGCCGACCGCGTGCCCGGCGGTGCGCGCCTCGTGTTCGGTGATGCCGACGGAGGCGAGTTCCGGTGCGGTGTAGACGACCTGGGGCACCTGCTGGTGGTCGGCGCTCGCGGTGAACCGGGGCCGGTCCAGCGGCCTGCCCTCGGCGCGCGCGGCGATGACGTCACCGCACACCCTGGCCTGGTACTTGCCCATGTGGGTCAGTGCCGCACGGTGATTCACGTCGCCGACGGCGTAGAGCCAGTCGCCGGGCACCCCGCGCACGGTCAGCTGGTCGTCGACCTCGACGTAGCCCGCGGGCAGGCCGACGGCGTCGAGGCCGAGCCCGTCGGTGGCGGGGGTGCGGCCGGTGGCGACGACGAGTTCGTCGACCTCGAGTTCGCCGTCGTCGAGGACCAGGGTGACCGGACCGCCGTGGATGCGGCCGACACCGGTGTCGGCGGGGTCGCGGCGGGAGATCAGCGACGGTTCGGTGTGCAGCCGCACCGTCACGACGCCGGTGTCGCGCAGGCCGCGCAGCACCAGCTCCGAGGCGAACGGTTCGGCGCGCGGCAGCAGGCGGTCGCCGCGGACCAGCAGCGTCACCTCCTCGGCGCCCAGCTCGGCCAGCCAGGTGGCCGCCTCGCAGGCGACGACGCCGCCGCCGATGATGGCGACCCGGCGCGGGACGACCGTCAGATTGGTGACGTCGCGGGAGATCCACGGCAGGGCCTCGGCGACGCCGGGAACGCGCGGAATGGTGGCGGTGGTGCCGGTGGCGAGCACGACCGCGTGCCGGGCGCGCAGGACGCGCACGCCGTCCTCGGTGGCGACTTCGACGAGCCGTTCGCCCAGCAGCCTGCCGGAGCCGCGCACCGGGTCGATGCGGGCCGATTTCGCCCAGTCGACCTGGGAACTGTCGTCGCGATCGTGGGTGAAGGCGTCGCGGCGGGCCAGCACGTCGGCCACCTGCGGGCCGCTCGCGGTCACCCCCGGCATCGCCCGGCTCAGGCCGAGGACCGCGCCCGAGCGCAACAGCGCCTTGCTGGGGATGCAGGCCCAGTAGCTGCACTCGCCGCCGTACAGCTCCCGTTCGACGAGCGCGGCGGTGCGGTCGCTGCCCGCGATGGCGTAGGCGGCGGCGTTCTCACCGGCCGGGCCCGCGCCGAGGACGACGACGTCGTATTCGGCGTCGGTCACTGCAGATAGCCCTCGACCTCACGCGGGGACCGCATCTCGGTGTCGTTGGGGGATTCGTCGGCGCCGGAGCGGGCGCGGCGCTGCCGCAACAGATCCCACGCCTGGTCGAGCATCACCTCCAGCTGGGCCAGCTGCTGGCGTTCGGCGACCGGGTCGATCTCGCCCGCGGTGGCCTTGGCGCGCAGGGCGTGCTCGTCGTCGACCAGTTGCTTGATCCGCGCCAGAATGTCCTGATCGTTCATGTGCTCACCACTTCGATGGTCGGAGGGTAGTGCCCGAACAGCGACCCGCACCGGGTCGGGGTCCATGCTACGACCGTGCCGGGTGGCGGCGCGGCGATCAGCGGCGCTACCTGGGGAGATCGGGCCGGGCGGCGGCCAGGCAGTCGGCCGCGATCGGCACCGCAGCGGCCAGTTCGGCCCGGCTCGGCGCGGTGTAGCCGATGGCGACGCCGAACCGGTACTCCGCGCCGAGATGATGCCGGGCGAGGCCGTCGAGCAGGACGCCGCGGGCGCGGGCGGCGGCGATCGCGCGCTGCTCGGCGGCCGCGTCGGGGAGCTCGACCACCACGTGCGAGCCGGCGTCGTCACCGACTACCGGCAGGCCGTGGCGGGCGAGCGCGTCGACCACCAGGGCGCGTCGCGGCGGCACCACCCGGCGCAGCCTGCGCAGGTGCCGGGCCAGGTCGCCGTGCCGGGCGAACTCGCTGAGCACCCGCTGGCCCGCGGGACTGGGGGCGGTGCCGGTGTCGGCGCGGTGGGCGAGCACCGCGTCGGCGATCTCGGGCCCGGCGACGAGCCAGCCGACGCCGAGGGTGGTGGCGATGATCTTGCTGGTGGTGCCGAGATGCACGACCACGTCGGGCGCCATCGCGGCGAGCAGCGGCAACGGCGCTGTGTCGTAGCGCAATTCGCCGTCGTAGTCGTCCTCGATGACGAAGCTGCCCGTCGCCCTGGCGAATTCGATCAGCTCGACCCGGCGCGCGGCCTGCATCCGCGCGCCGAGTGGAAACTGGTGCGCCGGTGTGCAATAGACCGCGCGCACACCGGTCGGGATGAGGTCTACGCGCAGTCCGTCGGCGTCGACCGGCACGGGCAGCACGCGGATGCCCGCCGCCCGCAACGCGCCGACGGCCCGCTGATAGCCGGGGTCCTCGATCGCGACGGTGTCGCCGGGACGCAGCAGCGCCGAGGCCAGCTCGCCGACCCCCGCGCTGGTCCCGGCCGTGGCGAGCACCATCGAGGCGGTCCCGGCGGCCAGGCCGCGATGGCGCAGCAGGTGCTCGGCGACGGCGACCCGGAACGCGGGTTCGCCCGCCCGGTCCTTGCGGGCATCGGCGGGTTGGTCGCCCGCCGCGCGCCAGGCCCGGCGCCAGGCGGCCGGGTCGACGGCGTCCGCGCACGGCGCGCCCGGACCCAGATCGAGCAGGCCCGCGTCGGGATCGGTGTCGCCACCGGGAGCGGTGCGCGGCGGCGCGGCGGCGGGGGCGGTGCGCAGATAGGTGCCCGACCCGCGCCGCCCGGCGATCCAGCCTTCCGCGTGCAGTTGGTCGTAGGCGGTCGACACCACCGCCCGGCTGACCCCGAGCCGCTGGGCGAGGGTGCGCGAGGACGGCAGCCGCTCGCCGACGCGCAGCACCCCGCCGGTCGCCGCGGCGCGCAGGGCATCGGCTACCTGCACCGACAGCGGTTCCGGCGCGGTCCGGTCGAGCGGAATCGGCAGATCGTCGAGCATCGCCCACCTCGAATTGGCCTGTTGATCTACTGCCGAAGTGGACCTGTCTGTGGTCCACTTGATCGGCGAAGCTCATCTTATGACCACGCACGACAGCACCCGCACCCCCTTGTCGCCGACTCCGCGCACCACTCTGACGCGGTCCAAGGAACGTGGCCGCGCCGACCGCGCCGAGCTCGACGCGGTGCTCGACGCGGGCCTGGTCTGCCACCTCGGCGTGCTGCTCGGCGGCTCGCCGGTGGTGCTGCCGACCGTCTACGGCCGCGCGGGCGACACCCTCTACCTGCACGGTTCGACCGGTGCGGGCAACATGCGCGCCGCCATCGGGACCGAGATCTCGATCGCGGTGACCCACGTCGACGGACTGGTCTACTCGCGCTCGGCCATGCACTTCTCGATGAACTACCGGTCCGCGGTGATCCGGGGCCGCGCGGCGCTGGTCACCGACGAGGCCGAGCGCGACAACGCGCTGCGGGTGATCGTCGAGCACGCCGCGCCGGGCGCCTGGGACCGGGTGCGCCCGCCCAGTCGCAAGGAGATGGCGGCCACCATGGTGCTCGCGCTGGATCTCACCGAGGCCTCGGTGAAGGTGCGGACCGGCGGCCCCAACGACGACGCGGCCGATATCGAGACCGGCGGCGTCTGGGCAGGGGTGCTGCCGCTGCGCCAGGTCTGGGGCGAGCCGATCGACGCCGCCGATCTGGAACCCGGCGTCGCGGTGCCCGCCGATGTCGCGGCCCGGGTGACGCCGAGTCCGGTGATCGTCGGCTGAGGCGGCCTCAGCGCGGTGCCGCGCTCAGGGCCATCAGGTCCTTGGCCGACACCTCCGGCAGGTACGCCTTCGTCAGCGCGATGCCGATCCGCGGCAGGTCGGCCTCGTCGCGGTAGCACAGGAACACCGGTTCGTGGCGGGGCTGGAACTTCGCCTTGAACGTGTGCAGCGACCGGAATCCGTAGTACGGCTCCATGGCGGCGCCGAGTCCTTCGAGCAGTCGATCGATCGGCTCGGCGTCGTCGGTGCCCGCACTGCGCGCCAGCGGGGCGCCGGAGAGCGAAACGATCTCGGCGCCTTCCTCTTTGAACGTCTGGCAGGCCGAGGCGATGAGGAACTCGATGACCGGCCGGAAGCCGTCGGGCCGCCTGCGCATGACATCGAGGGTCCAGCCGCGGATCTCGCCGCCGGCGGCGTACACCGGCAGCCACGAGGTGACGCCGTGCACGCTGCCGTCGGTGTCCATCGCCAGGCCGACCCGCACCTCGGGATCGAGCGCCTCCTCGACCCCGCCGAGCGTGAATCCCATTTCCGGCAGGCCCTTTTCGCCGACCCACTCCTCCGAGATCGCGCGCACCTGCGCCAGCACCGCGAACGGTTCCTCGGCGAGATGGACCATCCGGAAGGAGATGCCCTCCTTGTTCGCCTTGTTGATCGCCGACCGGATGTCCTGCCACGGTTTGCCTTTGAACTCGAGCTGCGGCAGGTCGACGATCGTGTCCTCGGCGATCTGCGCACTGCGCCAGCCGAGTTCGCCCGCCAGCTCGGCGACGGCACCGGTGGTGGAGAACAGGCAGGGGACCAGGCCGTCGGCTTCGCAGCGGTCGGTGAAGCGGGCGAGGGTGTCGGGCAGCAGGTCCGGCGGGCCGACCGGATCGGTCAGCACGATCACCGTGCCCGCGTGCCGCTGGTAGGCGACGCAGCGTTCGCCGTCGGCGGCGAACCAGTACTTGTTCTCCGGCCAGGTGATCATCCACGACATGGTGCTGCCGCCGAAGCGGGCCAGCAGCGCGCGCGCCGCGGCGCCGGGCTCGGTCCCCGACAGCGCGCCGCCGGTGATCTTGCGCCGGTTGGGCACCCGGAACGCGCCGCGTCCGCCGTAGAGCAGGGCCACTTCGCCCGCCCACAGCAGCGCGGTGCCGACGGTCACCGCGCCGGTCGTGGCGTAGTCGGTACCCATGGCCACCCCGAGCAGCACCAGGGTGAGGACCACGTGCACGGTGCCGTAGCCGATCGCGATCCACCAGGCCCAGCGCCTGCCCTTGCGCAGCTGATCGGCGATCACCGCGATCACCGCGACGGTCACGATCGTGCTCCACAGCGAGCCGCGCTCCTCCCCGGTCGGGCCGAGCAGGCTGTCGGTCGGGAAGAAGTACACCAGTACCGAGACCGCGGCGATCAGCAGCAGCCCGATGAAGGCGAGCATCCGCACCTCGCGCCGGGTGCGCGGCCAGAAGCCGTGCTCGGTGGTGCTGAACAGCTTCTCGCCCAGCGGGAACCACAGCGCCACCGCGATCAGGTGCGTGAGGTCGGCGAAGGTCGACTCGAACAGGAAGGTGATCGACACGTGCGCCGCCAGCACAGCGCGCACCCGCAGCCGCCAGGGCGAGCGCAGCGTCGCCGAGGCCGCGGCGATCGCGGCGAGGGCCGCGGTGGTGAATCCGACGTCGCGGACCTCGGCCAGCCGATCGGCCCAGCCGAGATGGGTGTGTTGCAGCACGCCGACGAGCACCGACGCGACCAGCACGCCGGTGAGCTGGGCGCTGACGCAGACCAGCGCGGTGCGCGCAGTGCCGAGCCGCCACTCGGCCCAGCCCACCGCGAGCGCGAAAAGCACTGTCATGACGGCGTACTGGAACGGGGTGAGTCCGAAGAACCAGCCGGACACCGGGGTCCACCACTTGCCCTCGGTGAGCGGCGGCCAGCCGTAGGCGATGTCGGGGAACCAGGACCTGGCGTCGAGCCGCCGCCAGAGGCCACCGGTCGCGAGGCCGAGGACGATCACCAGGACGAGGAAGCCGACCGTGAACGGCACGCGCCGCAGCACGGTACCGGCGGTGGCGAGTGCGCCCGGCGGGGCGGGCGCGGTGGCAGCTGTGTCGTCGTCCATCGATCCACCCTTTGCTGCGAGTGCGCCACGCGGACGCGGTGAAGTCGTCTGTGTACCGTATGTCATCGTGGCCGCGTGCGGACCCGGGTCCGCACGTCGAGGTGGCATCTGTGGAGGTCAGCGATGTCGAGGATCACCGATCTGTCGTTGCTCGCCGGATGGCTCCCGGTGACGCTCACCCTGCTCGGCGTCCTGGGTGCGATGTGGTTGCTGTGCGCGCGGTCGCGGCGCTACGTCACGACGACGATGCCGATCGTGCTGCTGGCGGCCGCCGTGGTGACCGTCGCGCTGTACCTGTTCGTCGAAGAGGTGTGGCGGCCGTTCCCCGATCCGATCGCGGTGTCGGTCTACGCGCTGATCGGCGTCGGCGTGGCGGCGGCGCTGCTGGTGGTGCCGCGAATCCTGGTGCGCCGCAGGGTGTGGACCGCGCTCGTGACCCTGCTCGCCGCGGTCGCGGTGCTGGTGGCGGTCGGTGTCCGGATCAACCTCGTCTACGCGTCGTATCCGACGGTGGGTTCGGCCCTCGGCATCGACGACATCCAGCGCGTCGACGCGAGCGCACTGAGCCGGACCGCGGAGGTGGTGAGCGGGCGGCCGCTGGAATCGGTGTGGACCGAGCCCACCGGACTGCCACCCGGCGGCAAGGTGCTGACCGCGACGGTGCCGCCGACCGAGTCCGGGTTCACCGCCCGCGCCGCCGAGATCTATCTGCCACCCGCCTATTTCGCCGATCCACGGCCGCTGCTGCCGGTGCTGGTCCTGCTCGCCGGTCAGCCCGGCGCGCCCGACGACTGGATCGTCGGCGGGCAGCTGGTCGAGACGATGGACGCCTTCGCCCGCGCGCACCACGGGCTCGCGCCGGTCGTGGTGGTCGCCGACGGCACCGGCAGTCAGCTGGCGAACCCGCTGTGCCTGGACTCGCGGCTGGGCAATGTCGCCACGTATCTGGCCGTCGACGTGCCCGCGTGGGTGCGGGCGAATCTCCAGGTCGACCCGGATCCGCGCGCCTGGGCGGTGGGCGGACTGTCCTACGGCGGAACCTGCGCGCTGCAACTGGCGACCAACTATCCGCAGGTCTATCCCACCTTCCTCGACCTGTCCGGGGAGGACGAGCCGACGCTCGGTGATCGCCGGCGCACGGTCGACGCGGCCTTCGGCGGCGACACCGCCGCCCTGCTGCGGGTCAATCCGCTCGACCTGCTGCGCAGCCGGTCCTACCCGGACTCCGCCGGCGCGTTCGTGGTCGGCGCCGACGACGACATCTATCGCCCGCAGGTCGAGCGGATGTACCAGGCGGCGAAGGACGCCGGGATGGATGTCCGGCTGCGGGTGCTGCCCGGCGGGCACAGCTTCGCGCTGTGGTCCGCCGGGCTGCGCGATCAACTCCCGTGGCTGGCCACCAGACTCGGCCTCACCGGATAGCGGATCAGCAGCGCGGCGAAGGCGAGCAGCCAGCCGCTCCACAGCAGGTAGCCGAGGAAATTGGTGAGCCCGGCCGCCTCGACGCCGAGCGGGACCAGCACGCCGGTCGCGACGGCGGCCGCGCCGAGGTAGCCGAGGACGGCGAACCAGCGGGGGACACGGTCGCGCAGCGCGCGGACGACCAGGACCGTCCACAGCGCGGTGAGGGTGTAGCCGGCGGTCTCGCCGATGACGGTGCCGAGGACGGTGTTGGCAGTCTCGAAGGTGTCGATCGCGGGGGAGCCGGGGCCCTCGGTGGCGACCCGGTCGGCGAGCCGGGGGACGAGCAGCGGCCAGCGCAGCAGGCCGACCGTCTGGACGATCGCGGCCGCGATGCCGACCCGCACGGCCCACCGCATGGTCGGTGCGTCGTCGAGTTTGCCGACCAGGACGGCCAGCGGGGCGAAGGCGCAGGCCGCGGCGGCGAGCAGGGTGAACAGCGCGACGACGGTGGTCTGCTCGGCGCGGAATTTCGCGAGCGCCTCGGTGGCGGGCAGGTGCAGGACGTCGGGGTAGTCGAACGACACACCCAGACCGGTGAAGGCGAGGTTCATCAGGAGCGGGGCCGCGATCAGCAGCGTGATGGCGGGCCATGGCTTGGTGCGCATGAGATTTCCATTCTGGCTGTACGGGGTACAGGTAGCTGTACGGGGTACAGTCCATCGCATGCCGGAGGAGAAGTCAACAGGTCGGCGCGCCGCGGCCGGTGCGCCGCGGCCGACGCGGCGGTCGTTCACCGAGGGGCAGGTCGTCGACACCGCGCTCGACCTGCTCGACGAAGGCGGGCCGAGCGCCCTCTCGATCCGGGCCGTGGCCGGGCGGCTGGGCGTCAACCCGAACGCCGTGTACACCTATGTCGCCAGCCGCGCCGACCTGGAGCGCGCGGTGATCGAACGGGTGCTCGCCGCGGTGCCGCTCGGCCCGCTCGTCGATCCCGGCGTGGAGTGGACC
Source organism: Nocardia sp. NPDC058244 (assembly GCF_042882065.1). Classification (NCBI taxonomy): domain Bacteria; kingdom Bacillati; phylum Actinomycetota; class Actinomycetes; order Mycobacteriales; family Nocardiaceae; genus Nocardia; species Nocardia sp. NPDC058244. Next base: position 950,710 of record NZ_JBHVWX010000001.1, read on the forward strand.
GCCGCGGTGATCCAGTTCGCCCTCGGCCTGCGCGACCAGCTGCTGGCGCATCCGGCGGTCGCCACGCTGATGATGTCGGGTCCGATGGACGGCCCGGCGGCGCGTGATGTCGGCGAGGCGATGTTCGGCTGTCTGGCGCGCGGCGGGCTGCCCGCGCAGACCCGGGCGCACGGGGTGTACGCGGTGATCGTGCAGGTACTCGGCGCGGTCGCGCTCGAGGTCGCCGAGACCGACGGAAAGCCGCCGCTACCACCGGAATCCGAGCGGATCGCGCTGCGCAGGGCCGCCCTGGACGAACTCGACGGCACCCGATGGCCGCGCACGGCCGCGCACCTGGACGAGATCGCCGCGTGGAACTCGGTGGATCAGTTCGTCTGGGGGTTGCGGGCCTTGCTCACCGGGATGACGGCGAGCTGAGGGCGAGGTACGCGGCGGACGCGTGCGTGGCCGGACACCGGTCCGGCCGGATCACCAACTCGCGGCGGATATTCCGGCCGTGGCGCAGGCCCGCGTCAGCGCGGTGCGCAGGGTCTCGCGGTCCGCGGCCAGGCTGACCAGCGCGAGGGTGTAGGTATCGCCGAGTCGGGACAGATACCCGGCGAGCCGGGTGCGAGGGAACTCGGTGATCCCCGGGTGGATCGCGCGCGCGGCGACCCGATCGCAGTGGTGCGTGCCGACCGTGCGCAGGCTGTCGGGCAGCGTTCCGATATTGGAGCACAGGATGTCTCGCTCGCCCGCGCCCCGGCTGAGCGCGTAGGCCCAGCGGTCGGGGAGGACCTGGAGGATCTCCTCCGGCAGTCCCGCGGGGCTCGACATGCGGCGCAGGTAGGCGGTGCGGGCCTTGTCGCGGATCGTCGCGGGGGTGTCGGTGCGGTCGATCGCGATCTCGGTCATCGCGAGGTCGTTGTCCACGCGCGGTTCGTCGCGGGTGTCGACCGGCAGGCTCGCGGCGATCTCCGGACGCTGGAATCCGGTCTCCCACAGAATGTTCGCCACCAGGTGGATGAACAAGCTGTTGGGAGTTCCGCCGGTCGCGGCGGCGGTGGCGTCCCACTCGGCGGCGTCGAAGACCAGCAGCGTGCTGTGGACGGACCTGCCCGGCGACGGCTCGTGCGCAGTGGTGGCGGGGGGCCGGGGAATCCCACGGCGCAGGGCGCGTGCCGTGCCGCCGATGATGGTGGACCACTGGGCGCGGGCATCGGCCCAGTCCGATGTCGTTGCGAGTGCGTCGGGCAGGTCGTCGTCGATGGCGCCGAGTTCACCGAGGGCGGCGTCGACCGCGTGGATGAGGCCGCGGGCATCGGCCAGCGCGTGCGAACAGGTCAGGGCGACAACGGTTCCGCCGTCGTGCAGCGGCGCGCAGGACAGCCGCCAACCGGGACCGAACTCCGGGTCGAGGTCGGTGCCGAGTGTGTCGGCCCACGGGAGGATCGCGTGCTCCGGTAGCGGGGCGCCGGCGCGATCGAGGGGATGGGCCGAGGTGTTCGGCCGCCAGCCGCGCCGTGCTCCGGGGACACGTGCGCGGACCACCCGGCGGCCGAGGTCGCCGGCCCGCAGCCGATCGTGGATCCGGTGCAGCAGTGCGGGTTCCATCGCGTCCGGGATCCGCCAGAGCCCCTGGAGCGCGATGGGCGTGCCCATGCCGCGATGGGTGCGCAGGAAGATCTCGTCGACGACCGTGAGCCGGTCCATCACCGCTGGTCGGCGCTACCGTGCCTGCCCGCGCCCGCGGCGAAGCGGGCGGCGCCGTCGAGCGCGCCGCCGGTGAGCGCGGTCAGGCCGTGCTGGAATTCGATGCGCATCGCCTCGTCCTCGGGGTGGCCGTGCTGCTCGTAGAGCGCGGCGCGGTCCGAGCGCAGACAGGTCTGCGGGAGGGCGGCCAGCTGGGCGGCCAGTTCCTCGGCGACCCGGCGGGCGTCACCGGTCGGGACGACCCGGGTGACCAGGCCCATCTGCAACGCCTCCGGCGCGCTCACCGGCCTGCCGGTGAGGATCAGGTCCAGCGCCCTGCCCTCGCCGATGATCCGGGGCAACCGCACGGTGCCGCCGTCGATCAGCGGCACGCCCCAGCGCCGGCAGAAGACGCCGAAGGTGGCGTCCTGCTCGGCGATCCGCAGATCGCACCACAGCGCCAGTTCCAGTCCACCCGCCACGGCGTAGCCGGCGACCGCGGCGATCACCGGCTTGGACAGCCGCAGCCGGGTCGGTCCCATCGGGCCGTCGCCCTCGACGGTGGCCTGATTGCTGTTCTCGGTGCCCAGCGACTTGAGGTCGGCGCCGGCGCAGAAGGTGCCGTGCTCGCCCCACAGCACCGCCACCGAGGCGTTCGGGTCGGCGTCGAACGCCCGGAAGGCGTCGGCCAGGGCGCGGGCGGTCGGGCCGTCGACGGCGTTGCGGGCTTCCGGCCGGTCCAGGATCACGGTGGTGACCGGGCCCGCGTGTTCGACACGTACAGACATCGTTCGACCATACGGCGGATCGCCCCTTGTGTGAAGGGGTGAATCGGTGGTTCACTTCTTCGTATGGTGTACCGCAGGACCCCGGCCGTGCAGGCCCGGCTCGACGCGCAACGGGCGCTGATCGTGCAGGGCGCCACCCGCGTGCTCTCCCGCGACGGCTTCGCCGGGCTCTCGATGGCCGCGGTCGCCGCGGAGGCGGGCGTCGCCACCGGCACGGTCTACAAGCAGTTCGAGAACAAGGCCGAACTGGTCGCCGCGGTCTTCGAGACCGTGGTCGCCCGCGAGGTCGAGGCGGTCCGCGCCGCGGTGGCCGAGGGCGATGTCCTGCAGCGGGTGAGCGCGGCGGTGGAGACCTTCGCCGGGCGCGCGCTCAAGAACCCGAAACTGGCGTACGTGCTGCTGGCCGAGCCGGTCGACGCGGCCGTCGACGCGCAACGGCTCGAGTTCCGGCGCGCGTTCGCCGCCGCGTTCGAAGCCGCGATCGCGCACGGCATCGCCGAGGGCCGCCTGCCCGCGCAGGACACCGCGATCAGCGCCGCCGCGCTCGTCGGCGCGATCGGCGAGGTGCTGGTCGGTCCGCTGGCCGCCGCGCCGCACGCCGAGACCGTCATCCCCGAATTGGTTGCTTTCGCCGTGCGCGCCCTGGGTGCGCGCCCGGAAACGTCGTAGTCGAAGGAGTTCCGGCCATGCCGACCCATGAAGTGTTCAACCAGGTGCCTCCGCTCGTCCCCTTCGACGCCGCGCGCAACCCCGCGCTGCTCGAGGGCCTGCACCGGGAGGGCGCGGGCTGGGCCGAGGCCGAGGTGCGCGAACTCGGCAGGCTCGCGGGCGATGTCGCCGCGCAGGAGTGGGGCAGGCTCGCCAACGAGTACCCGCCGGTGCTGCACACCCACGACCGCTGGGGGCATCGCGTCGACGAGGTGGAGTTCCACCCGCACTGGCACGACCTGATGAATGTCGCTGTCGCGCACGGCCTGCACGGCTCGCCGTGGCTGGACGAGCGGCCCGGCGCGCACACCGCCCGCGCCGCCAAGTTCTACACCTGGGGCATCGCCGACGCCGGGCACATGTGCCCGATCTCGATGACCTACGCGGTGGTGCCCGCGCTGCGCCACAATCCGGAGCTCGCCGCGAAGTACGAGCCGCTGCTCGGTTCGCGCACCTACGATTTCGGCCTGCGTGAACCGTCGACGAAGGCCGGGCTCATCGCGGGCATGTCGATGACGGAGAAGCAGGGCGGCTCGGATGTGCGGGCCAACACCACCACCGCCACCCCGCAGCCGGACGGCGCGTACCGGATCGTCGGGCACAAGTGGTTCACCTCCGCGCCCATGTCGGACATGTTCCTGACGCTGGCCCAGGCGCCGGGCGGGCTGTCGTGCTTCCTGCTGCCGCGCGTGCTGCCCGACGGCACCCGCAACCCGATCCGCATCCAGCGGCTCAAGGACAAGCTGGGCAACAAGTCCAACGCGTCCTCGGAGATCGAGTACGAGAACGCCACCGGCTGGCTCGTCGGCGCCGAGGGCGCCGGCGTGAAGACGATCATCGAGATGGTCAACATGACCCGCCTCGACTGCGTGATCGGCTCGGCCACCGGCATGCGGCTCGGCGCGGTCACCGCCGTGCATCACGCCAGGCACCGGGAGGCGTTCGGCGCCAAGCTCATCGACCAGCCCGCCATGCGCAATGTGCTGGCCGACCTGGTGATCGAGTCCGATGCCGCGACCACGGTGATGATGCGCCTTGCCGGTGCCACCGACCGCGCGGGCAGCGACCCGGCCGAGGCGGCGCTGCGCCGGATCGCGCTGGCGATCACCAAGTACTGGGTGTGCAAGCGGGCGCCCGCGCACGCGGCCGAGGCGCTGGAATGCCTGGGCGGCAACGGGTATGCCGAGGAGTCCGGTATGCCCCGGCTGTACAGGGAGGCGCCGCTCATGTCGATCTGGGAGGGCTCGGGCAATGTGGCCGCGTTGGACGCGTTGCGCGCCATGGGCCGTCAGCCCGAGACCGTCGAGGCGTACTTCGCCGAGGTCGGCCTCGCCCGTGGCGCCGACGCGCGCCTGGACGACGCGATCGACCGCGTCGGTAAGGAACTCAGCGACCTGTCCGACATCGAGTACCGCGCCCGCCGGGTCGTGGAACTGATGGCGCTGGTGCTCCAGGGCGCGCAGCTCGTGCGCCACGGTCACCCGGCGGTCGCCGACGCCTTCTGCGCGACCCGGCTCGGTGCCGACTGGGGCATCGCCTTCGGCACGCTGCCCGTCGGGGCGGACACCGGCTCGATCATCGAACGGGCCTTCGTCGACCTGGCCTGAGCCGCGTGGCGGATCGAGCGGACCGCCACCGGTGCGCCTGTCGACGACCGCCGACGGGCATTCTCTGTCGCCTAGGGTGATCCGGTGACCTCGACGAGCGACCTCCTGTCGGTGCGCGACCTCGCCCGGCGCGTTCCGGCGGCCTGCGTGCCGGGGCAGCGGTATCTGCTCGGCATCGCCGGTCCGCCGGGCGCGGGCAAATCGACGCTGGCGCACCGGCTGTGCGCCGAACTCGCCCGTGCGGGGCGGCGCGCGGTGGTGGCACCGATGGACGGTTACCACCTGCGCAACGCGGTGTTGCGCGCGCGGGGCGCGCTGGCGCGGAAGGGGGAGCCCGACACTTTCGACGCCGCCGGGTTCGTCGCCGACCTGCGCGCGCTGCGGCGGTCACGGCTCGGGGAACCGGTGCCGTGGCCGCTGTTCGATCGGGCGATCGACGAGCCGACCGCGGCCGGAGTGGTCGTGCGCGACGAGGACATCGTCCTCGTCGAGGGCAACTACCTGCTGCTCACCGACGCCGAAGCACCCGGGTGGGCGGCGGTGCGCGACCTGCTCGATGCCTGCTGGTACCTCGACGCGCCCCGCGAGGTCCTCACCGAGCGGCTGCTGCACCGGCACACCGTCGGTGGTCGCACGCCTGCGCAGGCGAAAGTGAAGGTCACCGACAGTGATCTGCGCAACGCCGACCTCGTCGCGGGGAGCAGACCTCGCGCCGATCAGGTCCTGACGGCGGACGGCGAGGGCTATCGGATCGGCTAGCTGACTCGGCAGTGGTGGTCGGTCGCGGCCCGCTGTCGGCGCGTACGCGCGGAAATGGGCGCTCGGCGGGCAATCATGGAGCGATGACGCGACGGTGGCGGACCCGCATGCCCGGGCACGCGCTGCGCAACGCGGCGGCGGCCGTGTTCGCGCTGCTGCTCTACTACAGCGTGCCGGTGGGGTTCTTCTTCGACCTGAACGCGTGGCCCGGCCGGGTGATGGGGGTGTGCACCTTCATCGCCGGGATCATCGGGCTCGGCTGGCTGGTCTGGCGCCGGGTCGAGCACTTCCTGAACGCGCCGACCTCGGCGGGCGGACGGGTCGACGGTGTGCTGCTCGTGGTGTGCATCGTCTGTGTGGTCTTCTCGCTGTACTACTTCCGGCTCCAGCAGCTGCAACCCGGCCAGTTCCAGGGCCTGACGACGCGCACCGACGCTCTCTACTACACGATGGTCACCCTGGGCACGATCGGTTACGGCGACGTGCACGCGGTGGGTCAGGCGGCCCGCATCGCGACGATGGTGCAGATCGTGTTCGACCTGGTCGTCCTCGGCACGCTGATCTCCATCGCGACCAACAGCGTGAACACCCGGATCGCCGCCGCGGACCGCGCCGCCGCCGCCCGCGCGACGCCGGTCGCCGACGTCAGCGACGATGGGCCCGATACCACTCGATGAGTTCGTCGGTCGACGAATCGCCCTGCGTCACCGGCTGCGCGGGCTCGCTGAGCAGCGGCATCAGCTCCAGCGCCTGCTGTTTGCCCAGCTCGACGCCCCACTGATCGAAACTGTCGATACCCCATACGGTGCCCTCGACGAACACCTGATGCTCGTAGAGGGCGATCAGCTGACCCACCGTCGACGGCGTGAGCTCCGGCGCCAGCACCGTGGTGCTCGGCCGGTTGCCCGGCATCACCTTGTGCGGCACCAGCTCCGGATCGGTGCCCTCGGCGGCGATCTCCTCGGCGGTCTTGCCGAAGGCCAGCACCTTGGTCTGCGCGAACAGGTTGCTCATCAGGATGTCGTGCATGCTGCCGGTGCCGTCGCGGGTCGGCAGGTCGTCGGTGGACCGGGCGAAACCGAGGAAATCGGCCGGGATCAGCCGGGTGCCCTGGTGCAGCAGCTGGTAGAAGGCGTGCTGGCCGTTGGTGCCCGGCTCGCCCCAGAAGATCTCGCCGGTCGAGGTGGTCACCGGGGTGCCGTCGGCGCGTACCGACTTGCCGTTGGATTCCATCGTCAGCTGTTGCAGATAGGCGGGGAAGCGGGCGAGGTCGTTCGAATACGGCAGCACCGCGCGCGATTCCGCGCCGAAGAAATTCGTGTACCAGACCCCGAGCATGGCCAGTAGCACCGGCCCGTTCTGCTCCAGCGGAGCCGTGGCGAAATGCCGGTCGACGGCGTGCATTCCGCTGAGGAATTCGGCGAACTGCTCCTTGCCGATGGTCACCATCACCGACAGGCCGATCGCGGAGTCGACCGAATACCGGCCGCCCACCCAGTCCCAGAAGCCGAACATGTGCGCGGGGTCGATGCCGAACTCGGCCACCCGCTGCGCGTTGGTCGACACCGCGACGAAGTGCTTGGCGACCGCGTCCTCGCCGAGCGCGGCGACCAGCCAGCGGCGGGCCGCTGTGGCGTTGGTCAGGGTCTCCAGGGTGGAGAAGGTCTTGGAGGCGACGATGAACAGCGTCGTCGCCGGGTCGAGCCCGGTGAGCTTGGCGACCAGATCGCACGGGTCGACGTTCGAGACGAACCTGGCCTCGATGCCGGGATCGGTGTAATGGCGCAGTGCGCGGTACACCATGTCGGGCCCGAGATCCGAGCCGCCGATGCCGATGTTGACCACGGCGGTGATGCGCTCGCCGGTCGCGCCGCGCCACTCGCCCGAACGCACCGAATCGGCGAATTCGCCCATCCGGCGCAGCACCTCGTGCACCTCGGCGTCGGCGTCGGCGCCGTCGATACTGAGCTGATCGCCGACCGGCAGCCGCAGGGCGATGTGCCCGACCGCGCGGTCCTCGGAGGTGTTGATGTGGGCGCCCGCGTACATCGCGTCGCGCCGTTCCGGCACGCCCGCGGTGCGGGCGAGATCGACGAGCAGCGCGAGGGTTTCGCGCGTCACCCGATGCTTGCTGTAGTCGATGTGCAGGTCGGCGACCCGCACGGTCAGGTCTTTGCCGCGCGCCGGATCATCGGCGAACAGTTTGCGCAGGTGTAGGGGTGCGACGCTGCGGTGGTTGTCCGACAGTGCCTGCCAAGCCGCCGACGCGGTGATGTCGCTGCTCACGTCAGCCGACATTACAGCGTCCGATGAAGTCCGGCGCCGCAGTTCGATGTGCGCTCACGGCCCGCGGCCTACGCTGACTCCCATGGTGTCCGAACGTGACGTACTCGAATTCGTACCGAAGGGTTTGTGGATCGGCTCCGGGCCGGTCGAGGCGACGGGCGGTGGCACCTTCGCGGTGCGCAATCCCGCCGACGGCTCGGTGATCGCGCAGGTCGCCGATGCCACGCCGGACGACGCGATGCGCGCGCTCGACGCGGCCGTCGCGGCGGGCGAGGCGTGGGCGGCGACCCCGTCGCGCGAGCGCGGCGAGATCCTGCGGGCGGTGTTCGAGCAGCTGACCGCGCGGGCCGAGGAGTTCGCGCTGCTGATGACCCTCGAGATGGGCAAGGCGCTGGCCGAGAGCCGCAACGAGGTGCGCTACGGCGCCGAGTTCTTCCGCTGGTTCAGCGAGGAGGCGGTGCGGGTGCACGGCCGCTACCTGCACGCGCCGTCGGGAGCGGGCCGGATCATGGTGACAAAGCAACCGGTCGGTCCGTGTTTGGCGATCACGCCGTGGAACTTCCCGCTGGCCATGGGTACCCGCAAGATCGGGCCCGCGCTCGCCGCGGGCTGCACGATGATCGTCAAGCCCGCCTCGGCGACCCCGCTGACCATGCTGGCGCTGGCCAAGCTGTGCAGCGAGGCCGGGCTGCCCGACGGCGTGCTGTCGGTGGTCACGACCCAGCGTTCCGGTGCCGTCACCGGCCCGCTGATCGACGATCCGCGGCTGCGCAAACTCACCTTCACCGGGTCCACCGAGGTCGGTAAGAAGCTCGTCTCGGCGTCGGCGAACCGGCTGCTGCGCACCTCGATGGAATTGGGTGGCAATGCCCCGTTCGTCGTGTTCGACGACGCCGACATCGACGCCGCGGTGGCGGGCGCGATGCAGGCGAAGCTGCGCAACGGCGGTGAGGCGTGCACCGCGGCCAACCGCTTCCACGTGCAGCGCGGGGTGGTCGCCGAGTTCACCGCCAAGCTGGTCGCCGCGATGACCGACACCGTGGTGCTCGGGCCGGGCACCGATCCGGCCAGCACCCTCGGTCCGCTGGTCAGCGAGGAGCAGCGGGAGATCGTCAGCGAGCTGGTCGACGACGCCGTCGACCAGGGCGCGCAGCTGCTGCTCGGCGGCAAGGCGCCCGGTGGACCCGGCTGGTTCTACCCGGCCACCGTCCTCGGTGACGTGCCCGCCTCGGCGCGCATCCTGCGCGAGGAGGTCTTCGGCCCGGTCGCCCCGATCGTCGCCTTCGATACCGAGGACGAGGGCGTCGCCGCCGCCAACGACACCGAATACGGCCTGGTCAGCTACCTGTACACGCGGGACCTGGACCGGGCGCTGCGCGTGTCGGAGGCGCTGGAGACGGGCATGGTCGGCGTCAATCGCGGCGTCATCTCCGACCCGGCCGCGCCGTTCGGCGGCGTCAAGGAATCGGGCTTCGGGCGCGAGGGCGGCATCGAGGGCATCGAGGAATACCTGAACACGAAGTACGTCGCGCTGACCTGAGACACGAAACCGCCCCGGGGATGGTGTCGCACCCGGGGCGGCTTTGTGGAGGCGGCGAACTGGTGGTCCGCCGCGTGGCTTGATCGGTGCCTAGCGGCCGAGGCGACCTCGGCCGAGGCGGAGCAGGAGCATGGCGAGGGTGTGGCCCTCCTGGCCGAGCTCACTGAAGCGCTCGAGCACCTTCATCTCGCGGCTGTGGACCAGGCGCGGACCACCGGAGGCCATCCGGGTACGGCCGATGATCCGGGAGATCTCGCTCCGGCGTTTGATCGCGGCGAGGATCGTGGCGTCGAGCTGGTCGATCTCGAGGCGGAGCTTCTCGATCTCCGCCTCGGATTGCGGCAGAGCCGAATCGGACCCGGTGGTCGTAGCAGGGGTGCTCATCATTCATCTCCTCGTGTCAGAACTTGGATCGGTGGGGCCGCACGGCCTGTTACCCGATCTGTTCCTTCACCCTGAAACTTTCCCGATGGGCGGTACGTGATCCCCCCGGGAGTGCGCAAATAGCCGCGCGCACCGCCACGATATCGGATCGTTTGCCGATCCGGGCATGCGGAGAAGCACTGGCCATGAGGCCCAGTGTGCCACGGGCCCCCAGTCATGCAAAACAGTTGTGTTTGTGAATCTGCTGAGAAGCCCGCGGTTCGCCGCCTGTCGGTGCCCGCCGGTAGCGTGGACAGACGATGGATATCACGGTCGCTCCCCACGCCTCAGCCGCCGATCCCAGTGAACCAGCGTCCGCGCCCGCGGAGCTATCGCGCCGGGACGGTGGTGGTTCCGGCGCGTCCGGTGGCGGGCTGGCCGAGGCGGCGGCGCGGCACAGCGCCGAGCAGGAACAGCGCCGCAAGGAACGCGAGCAGCGCCGCGTCGAGGAGACCGAACGCCTGCTCGACGGACTGAATCCGCAGCAGCGCGCGGCCGTCGTGCACGCGGGCTCGCCCCTGCTGATCGTCGCGGGCGCCGGCTCGGGCAAGACCGCGGTGCTCACCCGGCGCATCGCCTACCTGCTCGCCGCGCGCGGCGTGCACACCGGGCAGATCCTGGCGATCACCTTCACCAACAAGGCCGCCGCCGAGATGCGCGAGCGGGTCGCGGGGCTGGTCGGCCCGCGCGCGGCCAGCATGTGGGTCTCGACCTTCCATTCCAGCTGTGTGCGCATTCTGCGGATGCAGGCCGCCCTGTTGCCTGGCCTGAATTCGAATTTCTCCATCTACGACGCCGACGATTCGCGCCGTTTGCTGACGATGATCAGCCGCGATTTCGACATCGACACCAAGAAGTATTCGGCGCGGTTGCTGGCGACCGCAATTTCCAACTTGAAGAACGAACTCATCGGGCCCGAGCAGGCCGCCGCCGACGCCGAGGCCGACGAGACCGAACTGCCCGCGCTGGTGGCCCGGGTCTACGCCGAGTACCAGAAGCGCTTGCGCGCGGCCAATGCCATGGACTTCGACGACCTGATCGGCGAGACGGTCGCGCTGTTGCAGAACCACCCGCAGGTGGCCGAGTACTACCGGCGCCGGTTCCGGCACGTCCTGGTCGACGAGTACCAGGACACCAACCACGCGCAGTACGTGCTGGTGCGTGAACTCGTCGGCCACCACAGCGCGCAGACCGACGAGGAAGCCGGCGTCGAGCCGAGCGAGCTGTGTGTGGTCGGCGACGCGGATCAGTCCATCTACGCCTTCCGCGGCGCGACGATCCGCAACATCGAGGAATTCGAGCGCGATTTCCCCGACGCGGAAACCATTCTGCTGGAGCAGAACTACCGCTCCACCCAGCACATCCTCTCCGCCGCCAACGCGGTGATCTCGCGCAACGAGGGCAGGCGCGAGAAGAAGCTCTGGACCGACTCGGGCGAGGGCGAGCTGATCACCGGCTACGTCGCCGACAACGAGCACGACGAGGCCGCGTTCGTCGCCAAGGAGATCGACAAGCTGGTCGACGCGGGCGACGCGAACTACGGCGATGTGGCGGTCTTCTACCGCACCAACAACAATTCGCGGGCGCTGGAGGAGATCTTCATCCGGATGGGCCTGCCGTACAAGGTGGTCGGCGGCGTCCGGTTCTACGAGCGCAAGGAAGTCCGCGATGTGGTGGCCTACCTGCGCGTGCTGGAGAACCCCGACGACGCGGTGAGCCTGCGCCGCATCCTCAACACCCCGCGCCGCGGGATCGGCGATCGCGCCGAGGCGTGCGTCGCGGTGCACGCCGAACAGCGCGACATCGGTTTCGCCGCCGCGCTGCGCGACGCCGCCGACGGCAAGGTCGCGCTGCTGAACACCAGGGCGGTGCGGGCCATCGCCGGCTTCCTCGGACTGCTCGACGAGATCCGCGCGGCCGGAAAGCGCGCCGACAGCGAGTATCCCGACGTGGGCAATGTCGTCGACGCGGTGCTCGACCGCACCGGATACCGGGCCGAACTGGAAGCCTCCGACGATCCGCAGGACGGCGCGCGCCTGGACAACCTGAACGAACTGGTCAGCGTGGCCCGCGAATTCAGCTCCGAGGCGTTCAACAACGCCGAGGCCGCGCGCGAGGAGGGGCTGCTGCCGGAGGCGGGCGACGGCGAACCCGAGCCCGGCTCGCTCGCGGCGTTCCTCGAGCGGGTGTCGCTGGTGGCCGACACCGACCAGATCCCCGACGAGGGGTCGGGCGTGGTCACCATGATGACGCTGCACACCGCGAAGGGCCTGGAGTTCCCGGTCGTCTTCGTGACCGGCTGGGAGGACGGCCAGTTCCCGCACATGCGCGCGCTGGGCGATCCGACCGAGCTGGCCGAGGAGCGCAGGCTCGCCTACGTCGGTATCACCAGGGCGCGGCAGCGGCTCTATCTCTCGCGCGCCGTGGTGCGCTCGGGCTGGGGCCAGCCGGTGTCGAACCCGGAATCGCGTTTTCTGCAGGAGATCCCGCAGCACCTGCTGGACTGGCGTCGCCTGGAGCCGGTGGTCTCGCCCGTCCAGCGTGGCCGCAGGCGCGAGGAGAGCGGTTTCGAACGCGACTGGACCAGGGGCGACGGCTGGGATCAGCGTCCCGGTGTGCGCGGCGGTACCGGTCAGCGCAGGCCCGCGCCGGGTGGCGGCGCGGTCAAGCGGAACAACACCGATCTCGTACTCGCCGTGGGCGATCGGGTCAGCGACGACAAGTACGGCCTGGGCCGGGTGGTCGCCGCCGACGGTGTCGGCCCCTTGGCGACCGTCACCATCGACTTCGGCACGGCCGGAAAGATCCGGCTGATCCCCCAGTTCAGCCGGACCATTGTGAAGCTGTAGGGCGAACCTCAGAACCTCAGTGCGGCAGTAGATCCGTCAGGGCTTCGTCGAGAGTCGGATAGCGGAAGGCGAAGCCCGCCTTGTGCAGGACTTCCGAGGTGGCGTGGCGGCCGGTCAGGCCGAGAGCCGGGTCGGTGCGCAGGACGACGGCGCCGACCTTCAGGATCGCCGCCGGGGTCGGCGGCGACGGCGGCCGGTGCAGCAGGCGGCGCAGCGTCGCCATGAGTTCGGTGTTGCGGACCGGGAATTCGGTCGCGGCGACGAGGACGCCGTCGGGGAGGGCGAGGTCGGGATCGAGACCGAGGGTCGCCCGGACGACGGCGAGCCAGTCCTCGATGTGGATCCAGCTGAACCACTGGTCACCGGGGCCGACCCGCCCGCCGAGACCCGCCTTGGTGAGCTGGGCGAGGCGCTTCAGCGCGGGAGCGTCGGGGTCGAGGACGATGGAGGTGCGCAGGATCGTCCAGTGCGCGGCGCGAGCCGGATCGAACGCCTCCTCCCACGGCTGGGCGACGCCGGTCATCTGCGGCAGGCCCACGGGCAGGGGAGTGGTTTCGGTGCAGCGGGTTTCGCCCGCGTCCGACCAGATCGCGGTGGTGCTGGCCTGCACCCAGTAGTCGACCGGGGTGTCGCGCAGCCCGGCGGCGGCGACCAGGGCGGCGGTGGAATCGACTCGGCTGGTGCGCAGTTCGGTGATGTTGCGTTCGGTGGGCCGGCAGTCGACCAGCTTGCCTGCCAGGTTGATCACCGCGAGCCTGCCCGGTTCCCGCAGTTCCGCGGCCCAGGCGCCGACCGAGCGGCCGTCCCATTCGGTCTGCCGGAACGGCAGCGCGGGCATGCGCCTGCGGGTGAGCAGGGTGACGCGCTGGCCGCGACAGGTGAGGTCGGCGGCGATCTGGGTGCCGAGCGCACCGGTGCCACCGGCGATGACCACGGTGAGCGCGTCGTCGGCGGGCACCAGCCCGGCCAGCCGCGCCAGCCGCGAGAAGTTCACGCGCGCATCGGTTTCGATGAACGGCCGGACCACCGCGCGCGCCGCCGCGGCGGTCGGACCGGTGAACCGCAGCTCCTGGGTGATCTCGGTGCCGCCGTCGCGCGGGGTCAGCCGCCAGGTGAGCCGCATGGTCCCGGCGGGTTCGGGCTGTTCGATGCTCAGTTCCCGGTCGGGGATGACGGTGGTGACGGTGAACGATTCGCCGAATCGGCCGTGAATACGCGCCGCGACCTGTCCGCTCGGCAGGTAGTCACCGGTGGCGCCGACGGCGACCGGCCCGTGCATCCGCACCGACCGCACGCCCGGATTCCACTCCGGCCACTGTTCGAGATCCCCCAGGACGCTCCACACGGATTCCGGTGGGAGCGCGATGAACTGCGTGTACTTCGTCGTACCAGCCATGACTGGAACGCTAACCGGGACCGGCGGCACTGGGAAGGGTGCCGCTGATCACCTCACCTCAGTCGCGCTGGGCGCCCAGGCTGATGCCGCGGGTGGCCAGCCACGGGACCGGATCGATCTTGTCGGTGCCGTTGAGCCACACCTCGAAGTGGCAGTGCGGGCCGGTGGAGAAGCCGCGGTTGCCCATGGTGGCGATCTGATCGCCCGCCATGACCCGCTCACCCTGCACTACGGTCGCGGTGTCGATGTGGCCGTAGATCGTGACGGTGCCGTCGTCGTGCAGGACGCGCACCCACATGCCGAAGCCGGAGGCGGGCCCGGCCTCGATGACGGTGCCGTCGGCGACCGAGTAGATCGGGGTACCGATCGGACCGGCGACGTCGATGCCGAGGTGCTGCACACCCCAGCGGGCGCCGAAACCGGAGGTGTAGTTACCGGAGGTGAACTTCGCGAACAGCGGGCGCAGCTTGGCCGATTCCTGCGCGGCGAGATCTTCGGCGAACTTCTGGCCCTTGGCCAGGATGTCGTCGAAGTGGCTCTTGTCGGCGATGGTGGTGGCGTCGAGAACCGAAGCGCCGGTGCCGTTCTCGTCGAGATCGGCGGTGCTCATCGACTGGGCCGCGATCTCGTGGATCTGACCGGCGGCCTCGTAGTCGACACCGTGCGCCGGCTGGCCCGGATCGGCCATCGCGGCCTGACCGGCGGCGACGACAGCGCCCGCGGCGACGGCGATGACCGCGGCGCGGCCCTTCAGCGCGGCGGGGGGAGCGGGCACGCGGTGCGCGCCACCACGACGTTCGGCGCGGCGCGGCGCGGGCTCTTCGGATTCGGTGGCGCGGGTGGGCTCCCACGCGGTGGCGTAGGTGCCGGAGTCATAGGTGTCGGACTCGTCCGGAGTCCACTCGTCCTCGGCGGGGGTCCACGCGCTGTCGGCGTTCCAGTGGTTCTGGTCCTGCCAGGTGTTCTGCTGCGGCCACGCGGGCTCGGGCGCCGCGGCGGGGGCGCGCCTGCCCTGCGGGTGCGAGGTGTACTCGTCGGTGTACCGGTAACGGTGGCCGGAGTTGGTGCGATCTTCGACTGTGAAGGTGGAGCGGTGGTTCATCGGCTGCGCCGAATCGCCGACGGCTGTTCCAAGCGAGTGCTGACGTGCCTCAAGCTTGTCGTCCTCCTCAGTCCTGACTTGCCAGTCGTGACCTGGTTGTCGTGACCTGGTTGTGACTTCGACCGCATTGACGGTAACGAAGCGATTGCAGAGTGGCAAGCGCTCGTCGAAAACGTACCGTAGTGTGTGAGATTCGTCACCGTAACGCGTCGGAATGTCTCACCATTTCGAGGCCTCCCGGGTGAGGACCTTCGACGACATAACGTAGTAGATCGTGAGGGGTCACGGCTTTACGTGTCCCGACCTGCCACGGTGCCGGAAATCGCCGAAAAACTACTCGCCAGTAGCCTTGGCCAGCGGTTTTCCCGACCTCCCGTAACACGTCGTGACCTGCGCCACTTAGGATGAATGTGGCCGATTGGCCCTCCATGTGACTGGTTAGAGTCCGACCCGACCCGCTACCGACGTCGGGCCGCCAACAAAGACGTTGTCATAGCAACGCAGACGAGACGGTGAGTACATGGATCTCTTCGAATATCAGGCGAAGGAGCTCTTCGTTAAGCACGGAGTGCCTTCGTCCGAGGGTCGTGTTTGCGACACGGCCGAAGAAGCTCGCGCGATTGCCGAGGAAATCGGCAAGCCGGTGATGGTCAAGGCGCAGGTCAAGGTGGGCGGCCGTGGTAAGGCGGGTGGCGTCAAGTACGCCGCCACCCCGGAGGACGCGTTCACGCACGCGCAGAACATTCTCGGCCTGGACATCAAGGGCCACATCGTCAAGAAGCTCCTTGTCGCCGAGGCCAAGGACATCGCGGAGGAGTACTACATCTCCTTCCTGCTCGATCGGTCCAACCGCACCTACCTGGCCATGTGTTCGGTCGAGGGCGGCATGGAGATCGAAGAGGTCGCGGAGAAGACCCCCGAGCGCCTCGCCAAGATCGCCGTCGACGCCGTCAAGGGTGTCGACCTGGCCTTCGCCCGCGAGATCGCGGAGAAGGGCCACCTGCCCGCCGACGTGCTCGACGCCGCGGCCGTGACCATCCAGAAGCTGTGGGAGGTCTTCATCTCCGAAGACACCACCCTGGTCGAGGTCAACCCGCTGGTGCGCACCCCGCAGGACGAGATCCTCGCCCTCGACGGCAAGGTCACCCTGGACGAGAACGCCGAGTACCGGCACCCCGATCACCTGAACTTCGCCGACGTCGACGCGACCGACCCGCTCGAGCTGAAGGCCAAGGAGAACGACCTCAACTACGTCAAGCTCGACGGTGAGGTCGGCATCATCGGCAACGGCGCCGGCCTGGTCATGTCGACCCTGGATGTCGTCGCGTACGCCGGTGAGAACCACGGCGGCGTGAAGCCGGCCAACTTCCTCGACATCGGCGGTGGCGCTTCGGCTTCCGTGATGGCCGCGGGTCTGGACGTCATCCTGGGCGACGCGCAGGTCAAGAGCGTGTTCGTCAACGTGTTCGGTGGCATCACCGCGTGCGACGCGGTCGCCAACGGCATCGTGAAGGCGCTGGAGATCCTCGGCGACGCGGCCACCAAGCCGCTGGTCGTCCGTCTCGACGGCAACAACGTCGACGAGGGCCGCAAGATCCTCGCCGAGGCCAACCACCCGCTGGTGACGCTGGCCCAGACCATGGACGAAGGCGCCGACAAGGCTGCCGAACTGGCCGCAGCCAAGTAAGGAACACGAACATGTCCATCTTCCTGAACAAGGACAACAAGGTCATCGTCCAGGGCATCACCGGCGGCGAGGGCACCAAGCACACCGCGCTGATGCTGAAGGCGGGCACCAACGTCGTCGGCGGCGTGAACGCGCGCAAGGCGGGCACCACCGTCAAGCACACCGACAAAGACGGCAACGAGATCGAGCTGCCCGTGTTCGCTTCCGTCGCCGAGGCGATGGAGAAGACCGGCGCCGACACCTCCATCGCGTTCGTGCCGCCCGCCTTCTCCAAGGACGCCATCGTCGAGGCCATCGACGCGGAGATCCCGCTGCTCGTGGTCATCACCGAGGGCATCCCGGTGCAGGACTCCGCCTACGCGTGGGCCTACAACGTGGAGAAGGGCGAGAAGACCCGCATCATCGGCCCGAACTGCCCCGGCATCATCACCCCCGGCGAGGCGCTGGTCGGCATCACCCCGAACAACATCACCGGCAAGGGCCCGATCGGCCTGGTGTCGAAGTCGGGCACCCTGACCTACCAGATGATGTACGAGCTGCGCGATTTCGGTTTCTCGACCGCGATCGGCATCGGCGGCGACCCGGTCATCGGCACCACCCACATCGACGCCATCGAGGCGTTCGAGAAGGACCCGGAGACCAAGATCATCGTCATGATCGGCGAGATCGGTGGCGACGCCGAGGAGCGGGCCGCGGCCTACATCAAGGCCAACGTGACCAAGCCGGTCGTCGGCTACGTCGCCGGCTTCACCGCGCCCGAGGGCAAGACCATGGGCCACGCCGGCGCCATCGTCTCCAGCGGCGGCGGTACCGCGCAGGCCAAGCAGGAAGCGCTCGAGGCCGCGGGTGTGAAGGTCGGCAAGACGCCGTCCGCCACCGCCGCGCTCGCGCGCGAGATCCTGGAGAAGGCGTCCATCGCCTCCGCCTGATCCGCACGCAACAGCTACGAAGGCCGCCTCCAGGTTTGACCGGGGCGGCCTTCGTCGATTCTGCACAGGGCGGTGGTTGTCCACAGCCCCGCTCGGTAGGTGATGACCGGGGACAGGACGTGCAGTAGCGTCAGTAACCGGATCAGCACCAGTCAGTTCGACGCGACCGATGCGCACGACTCGACAAGGAGACGACGACATGTCCTACCCGACCGGGGGCTCCGGGTACAACGCACCCGCGACACCCGCCGCGCCCAGCCAGGGCCCGAGCACCGGTGCCGCCGGCGCTGCGCCATCGTCCGCGACCGACGCGGAAGGCAAAGGGCTGCCCTTCATTCTGACCGCGGCGACCGCAGGCCTCGGCGTGCTGACCTTCCTGCTCGGCTTCCTGCCGTTCGTCGGCACCAAGCCGGTGACCATCGGCGGCACCACCGTCAGCAGCGACGAGACCGACAGCTTCTTCGCCTACTTCGGCGGCTCGGCCACGCTGGGCATCGTGCTGCTGGCCGGTCTGCTGGCCGGTGTGTCGTTGCTGCCCAAGCAGAAGCTGCTCGGCGCCTCGGCCGCGGCCGCGGTGGCGGGCCTGTTCGCCGTGCTCGCGCTGACCTTCTCGGTCCCCGAGGGCGCCGAGCTGGAGTTCGGCGCCTACATCGTGATCGTCTTCGCGCTGCTCACCGCGGCTGCCGCGATCGTCGCGGTGCTGTTCGAGCTGGGCATCATCAAGCCGCCCGCGCCCAAGCCCGCCCAGCCGCAGCAGCAGCCGGGTCAGTACGGCCAGTACGGCCAGCAGCCGGGCTACGGCCAGCAGGGCTACGGCCAGGGCACCGGCCAGCAGGCGTACGGGCAGGGCGGTTACGGCCAGAGCCAGACCGGCGGCCAGTACCCGACCCAGTCGCCGTACGGCCAGCAGAGCCAGCCGTCGGTGCCGCAGGCGCCGCAGCCGTCCTACGGCCAGCCGGGCCAGCAGCCGTCCTACGGCCAGCAGCCGCCGCAGTCGCCGTACGGCCAGCAGTACGGTGCGCCGCAGCAGCAGTCGCCCTACGGTGCCGCGCCGCAGGCGCAGCCGCGGCCGGACGAGAGCGCGACCCAGCACTTCGGCGGGCAGCAGCCCGGCCAGGGTCAGCCCTTCGGCGCGCCGACCTACGGTGGCGCGCAGCCCGGTGCGGCCGCGCCGCAGCAGGGCCAGCCGTTCGGTGGCGAGCAGAACGCCGACCCGGCGTCCGACGCGACGACGGCGTTCCGCCCGACCGACGACAACAAGTAAACCGACGGCCGCCGCGCGTGGCACAGGTTCGATCGCGAGCCCACAGGTGCGCCTGTGGGCTCGCGGCGCGCCTGACCCGCGCCCGCCGGGGAAGCTGCCACGCTGAATTGTCATGAGCTCCCGTAACTCCCTCGTGCGCCGGACCTCCGGGTCACGCGGTGACGGGGAGGCCACCGCACCGCCGTCCGGGCACGGTCACGAACCGCCCTGGTGGTCGCTGTCGCCCGAGCGGGCGCGCACGCTGCTGCTGGTCGCCGCCCGGCCGACGATCTGTGGGCTGGCGGCGACGGTCCTGCTGGTCCTGGTGGTCATGCTGACCACCGATACCGATCTGACCAGCGCACCCGGCGCGGTCGCGGCGACCTGGCTCGCCGCCCATCAGGTTCCGCTGACCGTGGGCCGGACGACGCTGGGTGTGCTGCCGCTCGTCCCGACCATGATCCTGGTCCTGATGGCCGCCCGCGAATGCGCCCGCGCGGTGCCCCGCCGTCCCACCCCGGTCGACCTCGGCTGGCTCGCCGGCGCCGTGCTCGCCGGCCCGCTGCTGATGACCGCCGTCTGCCTGGCCGTCACCGGTGACGCCGCGGGCGTCACCCCGCTCGAACCACCCGGCCCGGTGACCGCGTTCGGCTGGGTGCTCGTGCTCTACCTCGGCGCGGCGGCGGGCGGGATCGCCACCCGCGCCTGGCCCTCGGTGTGCGCGCTGCTGCCGGTCGAGATCCCGGCGTGGGCCGTGCTCGGCGCCCGCGCCGCCCGGCGCACCGTGCTGCGAATGCTCGGCTGCGCCGCGCTGGCCACGGCGGTGTCGTTCTTCCTGCACCTGTCCCGGCTCGACGGCGCGTACGACCAGGCGCACAACGTCACCGACGTGCTCGGCATGACGCTGCTGTCGCTGCTCTATCTGCCGAACGTGGTGATCGCCGCGGCCGGAATGCTGTGCGGCGCGCCGGTGCAGTTCGGCGCGGGGTCGGTCGGGCTGTTCGGGGTCACTGCCGGACCGGTGCCCGCGCTGCCCGCGCTGATCCCGCTGCCGGAGGGGCCGTCGGCGGCCTGGTGGCCGGTGCTGCTGCTGATCCCGATCGCGGTGGGGGTACTCGGCGGTATCGAGCTGGGCCGCACCAGCGACGACCGGCCGGGCGCGCCGTGGGCGACGCTCACCTCCGCCGCGCTGTCCACCCTGATCTTCCTCGTGCTCGCGATCCTCGGCGGCGGACAGCTCGGCGCCGTCGGCCGGGCCGGGGTCGACCTGCTGATGCTTGTCGTGCTGATGGTCACCTGGTTCGGCTTCGGCGGATTCGTCGGCATGTTCTTCGCCCGGCGCTTCCTCGCCCCCGCCGCCCCGGCCGACGACTACGACGAGTACGACGACACCTACGCCGACCACGACGACTTCGACGACGAGTACGACGACGAAGACGACTACTACTACGACGACGAGGACGAACCCGACTACGACGACGACGATTCCGCCGTCGAGGTCGACGCCGAACTGGTCACCGACTTCGACGACGACGTCGAGGTGAGTATCGCCGCACCGGGCTCGACGGCCCCGCCGACCGACGACATCGTCGACGCGGAGGTCGTCGAGTCGGACCTGCCGGAAGGTGACAAGAGCACCGGTCGTTAAGCTCGACCCGGCGGTATCGCCGATCGCCGCCACCCGACACACGCAGGAGTAGAGCGCTGACGTCCTCGTTTGCCCAGTGGAAGCCCGCAGGGACACCGGCTACCGTCGTCGTCCTCGCCTCGGGCACCGGCTCGCTGCTCAACGCGCTGCTGGCCGCCGCGCGCGAGCCCGGCTATCCCGCGAAGATCGTCGCGGTCGGCGTCGACCGGGTGTGCCAGGCGACCGAACACGCCGAGACCGCCGGGATCGAGCACTTCCGGGTCGCGGTGCGGGACTTCGACGATCGGGCCGCCTGGGATCGCGCGCTGACCGAGGCCGTCGACGCCTTCCGGCCCGACCTGGTCGTCTCCGCCGGCTTCATGAAGATCGTCGGTCCCGCGTTCCTCGAGCGGTTCGGCGGCCGGTTCATCAACACCCATCCCGCGCTGCTGCCCTCGTTCCCCGGCGCGCACGGGGTACGGGACGCGCTCGCCTACGGCGCCAAGGTCACCGGCTGCACCGTGCACCTGGTCGACGGTGGCGTCGACACCGGCCCGATCCTCGCGCAGGAGGCGGTCGACGTGCTGCCCGGCGACGACGAGGCCGCCCTGCACGAGCGCATCAAGGTTGTCGAGCGACGGTTGCTGGCGGAGGTCATCGCCGCTGTCGCCACCCGAGGCATTGTCTCCGACGGACGAAAGGCAGAAATTCCAGATGAGCGAGCACGCCGGTGAGTGAACGTAAGGCGATCCGCAGGGCGCTGGTGAGCGTCTACGACAAGACCGGGCTCATCGAGCTGGCCACCGGACTGCACGCCGCCGGCGTGGAGCTGGTGTCGACCGGTTCGACCGCGGGCAAGATCGCCGAGGCGGGCATTCCGGTCACCAAGGTCGAGGACCTGACCGGTTTCCCGGAGACCCTCGACGGCCGGGTCAAGACCCTGCACCCCCGGGTGCACGCGGGCATCCTGGCCGACACCCGCCGCGCGGAGCACGTCGACCAGCTCGCCGAGCTGGGCGTGGAGGCCTTCCAGCTGGTGGTGGTGAACCTCTACCCGTTCACCCAGACGGTGGCCAGCGGCGCGAGCATCGACGAGTGCGTCGAGCAGATCGACATCGGCGGTCCGTCGATGGTGCGCGCCGCCGCGAAGAACCACCCCTCGGTCGGTGTGGTCGTCGACGTCAACGACTACGACGACGTGCTCGCCGCGGTGAAGTCCGGCGGCTTCACCCTCGCCGAGCGGACCGGCCTGGCCGCCAAGGCCTTCCAGCACACCGCGAGCTACGACGTGGCCGTCGCGAGCTGGATGGGCTCGGTCGCCGTGCCCGCCGTGCAGCCCGAGACCGAGCAGTTCCCCGGCTGGGTCGCCGGTTCGTGGGAGCGCGCCGCGGTGCTGCGCTACGGCGAGAACCCGCACCAGGCCGCCGCGCTGTACACCAGCAACGACGGCACGGTCGGGATCGCGCAGGCGGAGCAGCTGCACGGCAAGGAGATGTCGTACAACAACTACACCGACGGTGACGCCGCCTGGCGCGCCGCCTACGACTTCGACGAGCCCGCCGTCGCGGTGATCAAGCACGCCAACCCGTGTGGCATCGCCGTCGGCGCCGATATCGCCGAGGCGCACCGCAAGGCCCACGCCACCGACCCGGTCAGCGCCTACGGCGGCGTGATCGCGGCCAACCGCGAGGTCAGCGTGGAGATGGCCGAGCAGGTCGCGGAGATCTTCACCGAGGTCATCGTGGCCCCCGGCTACGCGCCCGGCGCGGTCGAGGTGCTGCAGCGCAAGAAGAACGTGCGCGTGCTGGTGGCCGCGGCGCCGCAGCGCAAGGGTGTGGAGCTGCGCCCGATCAGCGGCGGCGCGCTGCTGCAGGACCGCGACGTCCTCGACGCCACGGGCGACGATCCGGCCAACTGGACCCTCGCCGCGGGCGACCCGGCCGACGCCACCACCCTGGCCGACCTCGAATTCGCTTGGCGCGCTTGCCGTGCCGTGAAGTCGAACGCGATCCTGCTGGCCGACGACGGTGCCGCCGTCGGCGTCGGCATGGGTCAGGTCAACCGGGTCGACTCCTGCAAGCTGGCCGTCGAGCGGGCCGGTGAGCGGGCCAAGGGCTCGGTCGCCGCGTCCGACGCGTTCTTCCCGTTCTCCGACGGCCCGCAGATCCTGGTGGCGGCGGGCGTGCGCGCGATCGTGCACCCCGGTGGCTCGATCCGCGACAAGGACACCGTCGAGCTCTGCAAGGAAGCCGGCGTCACGCTGTACCTGACCGGAGCGCGTCACTTCGCGCACTGAGTCACGGCGAACCCGGACGGGTGCCGCACCGAATCCTCGGTGCGGCACCCGTTCTCGTTATCCGGCGTCGACCACCTGGCGGCTGCCCAGCGGTGACTTCAGGGTGATCTCGACGGTGCCGAAGACGGCGTTCATGGTGCACATCTTGCCGACCGCGTCGGCGCGGGTGCCCCCGCGCAGGGCGACCGCGACGGCGGTGGCCGACTCGGTGACGGTGGCGTCGACGCCGTAGCACTCCGGGTTGCCGGTCTGGAAATTCACGCCGATCGTGTTGTCGCTCAGGCGGGTCCACGAGGTGAAGGGCAGGGGATGGGGGTTGACGATGGTGGGATCGGGCGTGAATCGATGGCCGAGGCTCGCGTTGCCGTCTTCCGGCCGGGCGCTCGTTGTCGTCGAATTCGATTGGGGTGCAGCGTCATCGGAGCTCGAGCAGGCGGTGATCGGGCCCAGCAGCACGGCCAGGGCGGCCGCGGCGGCGGTGAAACGCGACGTCGTTCGCATACCGTGAGCCTAGTCGGCGTGGCGTTCGCGCTCGCCCGGCCGAGTGGGGCATTCTAAACGCGATACTCCCCACAGTGAACTTTCCGCGAACCCTGCGCGTAACTCACCCGTTTCGGCTCGGTGGGGACTACATTCGCTTCCGATGCGACGCCGTGGCAAGCGGCGAGCATCACTGATGTTGGATGCTCTGCAACTGGATCTTCGAAAGGACAAACGTGGGCGACACGCTGCGCGTAGGCGAAGAACTGGGACTGGGACAGTCCCTGACCGGCGGTGCGTACACCCTGGCCCTGCAGCCGGACGGCAACCTTGTGCTGACCGAGCCCGACGGTAACGTCGTGTGGGCCGCACAGACTCATGGGCAGGACGTGCAGCGCGCGGCCCTGCAGCACGATGGCGACTTCGTCATCTACAAGGGTGACGGCTCGCGCGTCTGGGCGACCGACACCAGCGGCAAGAACGTCGAGCGCCTGGTGGTGCAGCCCGACCGCAACGTCGTGCTCTACGGCACCGACGACTCGGTCGCGTGGGCCACCGCCACCAACACCGACAACCCGCTGCCCGCCCCGGCTGCCGAGCCGGAGCCGGTCGCCGCCGCCCCGATCGCCGAAGAGGTCCCCCCGCCGCCCGCGGCGCAGACCTACACGGTCGAGCCGGGCGACACCCTGTGGGCCATCTCCGAGCGTTTCTACGGCGACGGCAATCGCTACCACGAGATCGCGTCGGCCAGCGGTATCGACAACCCGGACCTGATCAACGCGGGCCAGGTCCTCACCATCCCGTGATGACGTAGCCGCAGCGTTCATCGCCTGCACAACGAAAGTGGCCCCGAGGCAACAGCTTCGGGGCCACTTTTGGTTCTGCGGTGCCTACCGGCTGGTGAAGGGCAGCAGCGCCATCTCGCGCGCGTTCTTCACCGCGACGGCGACCTGACGCTGCTGCTGCGGGGTCAGGCCGGTCACCCGGCGGCTGCGGATCTTGCCGCGATCGGAGATGAAGGTGCGCAGCAGGTTGACGTCTTTGTAGTCGACGACTTCGATGCCCGCGGCGATCAACGGGTTCTTCTTCGGCTTACGGCCCTGCTCGGCGCGTGCCTTCTTGGACGGTGCTCGCTTCACTGCCATGCGATGTTCCTTCTCACGAGATCAGTGGGTGTCTACCAGCTCGATTTGTGGACCCCAGGGAGCTCGCCCCGGTGGGCCATCTCGCGCACACGAACACGGGAGAGGCCGAACTTCCGGAGATGGCCGCGTGGCCGGCCATCGGCTGCATCCCGATTGCGCAATCGTACCGGACTGGCGTCGCGGGGCTGGTTGCGCAGTTCCGCCTGCGCGGCGGCCCGCTCGGCGTCCCCGGTGGACGGCTTGCGGATGAGCTCCTTGAGCTCGGCGCGCCGGGCGGCGTAGCGCGCCACGATCGCGCGGCGTTGCTCGTTGCGGGCGATCTTGGACTTCTTCGCCATCAGCGCTCCTCGCGGAAGTCGACGTGCTTGCGCACGACGGGGTCGTATTTGCGCAGGACCAGCCGGTCGGGGTCGTTGCGGCGGTTCTTGCGGGTGACGTAGGTGTAGCCGGTCCCCGCGGTGGACTTGAGTTTGACGATCGGCCGGATATCGGTCGATTTCGAGGCCATGTGTGCTCCTCCTAGATCTTGTCGCCGCGGGCGCGGATGCGGGCCACCACGGCCTCGATCCCGTCCCGGTCGATGGTCTTGATGCCCTTGGCGGAGACCGTCAGCGTGATGCGGCGGCCCTCGCTGGGCAGGTAGTAGGTCTTGCGCTGGATGTTGGGGTTCCAGCGCCGGTTGGTGCGCCGGTGTGAGTGCGAGACGGCTTTTCCGAAGCCGGGCTTGCGACCGGTGACCTGGCAGTGGGCCGACATGCGACCTCCCTCCATGGTGATGACAACCATTTTCGACAACAGTTATTCCGCACTGTACCGTGGGGGTAACGTAAATGAAAATCGTTATCGAAAGGGGTTTCGGGTGCTGGACCAGTCCGACCGGAGAACGCCCGTCGTGCTGCTGGCCGGCTTCTCCGGACCTGCCATGACCGGCGTCGAGCACATCGCGGCGACACTGAGTGCGGACGCGGGCACCGTGGTGGTGCACCACGACCTCGCCGAGCTGCGCGAAGGCGTCGTGCGGCGCACGGTGCGCACCGCGGGCACCGTCACGACCACCGTGCTCGAGCTCGCGCACGGCTGCGTGTCGTGCACGCTGCGCGCGGATCTGCTGCCGATGCTGTGCACGCTCGCCGCCCGCGAGCACGTGCGCCGCATCGTGCTCGCGCTCGACCCGGCCATCGAGGCCGAGGCGCTGTGCCACGCGATCGACACGGTCGAGGTGACCGGAGTGGCGGACCGGGTCGACGGGCCCGCGAGCCGGAACGTGCGGATCGAGGCCACGCTGACCTGCCTGGACGGGCAGCAGTGGCTGGCCGACGCCACCGGCGACGAGGTGCTGGCCGACCGCGGGCTCGCCGCGGCCGACGACGAGCGGACGGTCGCGCAGGTGGCCGTCGGCCAGGTCGAGTTCGCCGACGCGCTGGTGGTGCTGGCCACCGGGGTCGACGCGCTCGACCGCGAACGCCTCGGCGCCGTCCTGGGCCGGATGACGCCCACCGCGCCGGTCGCCTGGCTCGACCAGCTGCCCGCCTTCGACGCGGTCGAGGTCGGCGCGCTGCTGACCCGCGTCCCGGCCGACGCGCGCCGCGGCCGGATCTTCGACGCCCACGCTCCGCTGCTGCGCGGTCAGCCGCCGCTGACCACCGACTGCGGTGTCTCGCTCATCGAATTCGCCGCGCGCAGGCCGTTCCATCCCGGCCGGCTGCACGACGCGCTGGACGTGCTGTTCGACGGCGTGGTCACCGCGCGCGGCCGGATCTGGCTGGCCACCCAGCCCGACCAGGTGGTGTGGCTGGAATCGGCGGGCGGTGGCCTGCGGGTCGGCGGCGCCGGTCGCTGGCTGGCCGCGATGAGCGCCGAGGAGCAGGCCGAGGCCGATCCGGACCGCCGGGCGATGGCCGCGCTGCGCTGGGACGAGCGGTTCGGCGATCGCGATGTGTCGCTGGTGATCCTGGCCCACGACGCCGATCCCGCCGAGATCCGGCACGCGCTGCACTGGGCGCTGGTCGAAGACGACGAGCTGCTGCTCGTCGACCGGGCGCCGGAACGAGTCGCGTTGTGGGACGACCCCTTCGGCGACTGGCACGAAGACCCCTGCGCCGATCCGTCCGAGGCCGCGGCCACGGCGGGCGAGCGCACCGAGAGAGGAGAAACGTCATGAAAGCGGGCATCCACCCCGACTACCACCCGGTGGTCTTCGAGGATTCGAGCACCGGCAAGCGGTTCCTGACCCGGTCGACCTCGACCAGCGATCGCACCGTCGAATGGGCCGACGGCGCGACGTATCCGTTGCTGGTCGTCGACGTCACCTCGGATTCGCATCCGTTCTGGACCGGCACCCATCGCAATCTCGACACCCAGGGCCGGGTGGAGAAGTTCGAGCGCAAGTACGGAAAGCGTTCGCGCGCAGGCAAGGAGGGCTGAGTCATGGCAGTGCCGAAGCGCAGGATGTCGCGGTCGAACACCCGCAGCAGGCGTTCGCAGTGGAAAGCCGCCGTTCCGCAGCTGGTTCCGGTCACCGTCGCCGGTGTGGAATACCAGGTGCCGCGTCGTATCGTTGGGGCGGTGCGGAAGGGTCTGATCGACCCGTCGCGGATCTAGGTTCGCCCGTACGCGGAGTTCGAGAGCTGGTTCGGAGGGGACAATCCGAATCGGGGATCGGACAACAGCAACGGCCTGCCGGATACGTCCGGCAGGCCGTTGTCGTCGCTGGTACGAGGGATCAGCCCTCGCGCTCGGCCAGTTCGGCCAGGGCCGCGGCGAGCTGGAAGAACTTGTTGCTGCCGAGGTCGGCGATGGTCTTGATCTTCAGGGCCTCGAGCAGCTGCTTGTCGTGCGCCTCGGTCAGGCCGGCCAGGGCCGACGGCGGCGCGGCGAGGATTTCCTTCAGCGTCTTGTTCTCGTATTCCTTGTCGAGAACTTTGTCGAGCACCACGTTGACGGCCATGCGAACTCCTTCGAACGAACCTTGGATGTGCTGGGCGAGACGAATGCGCCCCGGCCGACGATAACCCGCTGACGGGCCTGGTGGGGGCCGAACGCGCCGTCAGCGGCCGGTTCTTCCGCGCACGCTGTCCAGGGGGCTTTCGGTGCGGTTGTCGTGCCTGCTCAGCGCCGGATCGGTGGGTGCCGGGCAATCGGCCGGTTACCGATGTGACAGATGCCACTTGGCGTGAGCAGGGCGGACGGCTTGCCGGGCGATTGCTGGAAGGCGCATAACCAACTCTTGGTTTGTTTTGTGGCACAAGAAAATTCCCGAGTGACTGATGCGGAGTCCTTGGCGGGTATGTACTCTCGTGCGGGAGGGCGGGTTCTCCGGTTAAGGAGAACCCGCTCATCGCCACTTCAGGGGCGGTTTTCGGGCCGAATGCGGCCCGTCGCGATGGATTCCACGAGCGGGGCGCTCGTTCACAAATTTTCCGACAAACCGGACGTTAGCTGGTCACCGGGCGGCGACGGTGCGCGCCTCGCGCTGGCGTTCGGCCGCGTCCCGCCGGTCCGGCGCGATCAGCACCGCGGTGATCGGCACCGTCAGGCCGAGAGCGCCGAGCACGAACATCGGGAACACCAGGTCGAACGGGGTGAGCCCGCCCGGCGTCCGGCTGCCCGGATCGATCGTGAACTCCAGTGCGGCTAGCGCGGTGTAGTACACGGCGGCGACGCCGACCGCGAACAGTGCCGAGGCCGCCACCCGCACGAGGACCACCCGCACGACCTGGAACGCCCACAGCGTCGCGGTGCACAGCGCCATCGACGCCAGCACGGCGACACCGATCAGCCCGAGCGACTCGTCCACGGTGCCCTGCACCGCCAGCGCGTCCAGCGTCAGGTAGGTCGACAGGCCGACGCTGAGACCCATCGTCAGCCCGCCGATGATCAGCCGCGGCAGCTGCGGGGTCCGGCCGCCGATCAGCAGACCGGCCAGCACGCCGACGACCGCGGTGGCGGCCGCCGCGGCGCCGAGCGCCGCGTTGTACCGCAGCGTGGTCTCCTGCACCCGGATGCCGAGCAGCGCCACCGAATTCGCCAGCCACAGGCCGACCCCGCCGAGCGAGACCGCCGCCATCGTCAGCCAGAGCAGCCGGAACCGCTGGGAGTACTTCGCGTGCCGCACGCAGGCGAACGCCACCAGCGCGCCGAGGACCGACAGGCCGAACGCGAGCCAGGCGATGCCGGTACCGCGACCGAACGTCTCGGCGCCGGTCGCGGCGAGCAGGTCAGCCACGCCGGCCGGCCTCCTCGAACTGCTGCGGCTCGAGCTGCGCGATGGCGTACTCGGTGACCGCCGCCAGCGCCTGCCTGACCTCGACCGCGTTGCGCGCGTCGATGTCGACGATCGGGATGCCCTCGCGCACCGAGAGCGCCTCGCGCAGTTCGGCGATCGGGAAGCGCGGCGCGTTCGGGAAGCGGTTCACCGCGATCAGGAACGGCAGGCCGCGCGCCTCGAAGAAGTCGACCGCGGCGAAGCTGTCCTCCAGCCTGCGGGTATCGATCAGCACCACCGCGCCGATGGCGCCGCGGATCAGGTCGTCCCACATGAACCAGAACCGCTTCTGGCCGGGCGTGCCGAACAGGTACAGCACCAGGTTGCCCGGCAGCACGATGCGGCCGAAGTCCATGGCGACGGTGGTCGTCTCCTTCTCCGGCGTCTCGGCGAGATCGTCGATGCCGTCGGAGAAATGGGTGACCATCGCCTCGGTGCGCAGCGGAACGATCTCCGACACCGCACCGACGAAAGTCGTCTTGCCTGCGCCGAATCCGCCTGCCACGACGATCTTGGTCGACGCGACCCGTTGATCGGGGTTCGGGGGGCGCATGCCCTCAGAGGCCACGGAGTCCACGCAAAGTCCTCTCCATCAGTGATCGGCGTTCGTCATAGCTCGCCTGCTCGGTCAGCGTCGAATGCACTCGAAGAATCCCGCCGACTACGAGATCGCCGATCATCACCCGGACCATACCCAGTGGGCGTCCGAGGTATGCAGCTATTTCCGCGACCGAGAGCCGATGTGTACCCAGTCGCACGATTTCGGTGCGCAAGTCCCCTACGGGCCATTCCATGTGCGCGGTGTAGGAGACCGTCTCCACCACTGCCTCCAAGGGCAGCGAGATCGCGGGCTCGGTCCGGCCCGAGGTCAGAGCGTAGGGCCTGACCCTGGTCGTCGGCCGGTTTTCTGATCCGTACGGACTCGACATCTCACCTCAGCCGGCGGAGCGGGCGGTGGCGGTGACCGCCGAGCCCACTCGGTCGACGAGCAGCGCCATCTCGTAGCCGATGCGGCCGATGTCGTGGCTCTTGTTGGCCAGAACCGCGAGGTGCGAGCCGTTTCCGACGCTCATCACCAGCAGGTATCCCCGCTGCATCTCGACGATCGACTGCATGACCTTGCCGCCGTCGAACAGATGCGCCGCGCCCATCGATAGACTCGCCAGCCCCGCGGTCACCGCGGCCAGCTGCTCGGCCCGGTCCGAGGGCAGGTGCGGGCTGGTCGCCTGCAGCAGACCGTCCGCCGAGACCAGCACCGCGTGCGAGACGCCGGGCACGTCCCGGGTGAAGCGGGCGACCAGCCAATTCAGATTCTCGTCCGTGGGGTGCGCGTTGCTCATTCGAGGCCTCCGTCGTTGTACTGGATCTCGGCACGGCCACTGCGGACGCCGCTGAGATGTCTGGTCAAGTTGTTGCGGATCTCCTCGGGATCGCGAGCACCCGCCTCCTCGGCCGGGGTGAGACCGCCGGGGACCAGCTGGGCGCCCGGTTTACGGATCGGTAGGCCACCGACGGTGCGCGACGATGTCGGTGGATTGCCCGCGCTGGCCGCTGCCGACCAGCCCGCGTCTCCGGGGGAACTCCATGATGCGCCGTTGCCGCCGGATTCGGCAGTGGCGGAAGCTGGTTCGACGAGCCATTCCGAGACCATCCGCTGATAGATGGGGGTCGGGGCCTCGCCGGGCACCGGTTGCAGCCGGGTGCTCGCGGTCGGCATCGGATCCGCCGCGGCGACCGGCGCAGGCGTCGGCTCGGGTGCCCGTTCGGGCTCGGGTAAGCGCGGCACCTGCCGTGTCTCGGTGAGCTCGCTGAGCGCGGAGGCGGGAACGCGTTGCGGCAGGCCGATCGTCCTGGCCGGGGCCTCGTCGGCCGGGGCGGTCGCCGGGACCGGCAGATCGTCGGTGTCGTGCTCGTGCTCGGCCCACAGCCCGGTCGGTTCCTCGGGCTCCGGCTCGGGCTCGACGGGTACGGGCGGCTCCTGGCCGTTGGGCCGCCGCTGCGGCAGGCCGGCTCCGGTCAGCGGCGCACTCGGCGGCTCGATGTGCTCGGCGGGACCGAAGCCGGTCGGCACGAGGGGATTCGGGCCGGTCGGCACGAGGGGATTCGGACCCGTCGGCACCAGTGGGTTCGGGCCGGCGGGCACCGGCACAACGAGCGGGTTCGGGCCGGTCGGCGACATGACCGGATTGGGCCCGGTGATGTCGGCGGGGGTCAGGGCGTGCGGGCCGATGGCCGAGGGCACCAGCGCGTGCGAGCCGGTCGACACGATCGGGTTGGGGCCGGTCGGCGGACCCGACACCGTGGGCGGCGGCGAGACGAGCGCGCTGGGCAGGTGCACGCTCGCGGTGATGCCTGGCTGCGGCGCCTGGGTGGAGGTGCGCCGCAGGCTGACGGTGATGGTGTGCCGCTTGGCCAGCCTGCCGACGACGAAAAGACCCATCCGGCGGGCGGTCTCGATGGTGACCTCACCACCGGAGGCGAGCCGGTCGTTGGTGGTCTGCAGATCGTCGGCGGACATGCCGAGACCGCGGTCGGTGATCTCGATCAGGTAGCCGCCGTCGACCGCGCGGCCGACGATGACCGCCACCGAGGTGCTCGGCGGCGAGTAGCGCAGGGCGTTGTCGATGAGCTCGGCGAGCAGGTGCTCGATGTCGACCGCGGACTCACCGGCGACGACACCGTCGGGCACGTTGCCGATCTCGACCCGCTGGTAGTCCTCCACCTGCGAGACCGCGCTCCAGAGCATGTCCGACAGCGGCACCGGCGGCAGGTGACCGCGGCGCAGCACGGTACCGGCGAGCACCAGCAGGTTGTCGCCGTTGCGGCGCATGCGGGTGGCGAGGTGGTCGAGGCGGAACAGCGTCTGCAGGCGCGAGGGGTTGTCCTCGTCGTGCTCGAGTTCCTCGATGAGCGCGAGCTGCTGCTCGACCAGCGACTGGCTGCGCCGCGACAGCGTCTCGAACATGTTGCCGATCTGCAGGCGCAGGCGGGCCTGGTCGGCGGCCAGGTTCAGGGCCTGCTCGTGGATCTCGTCGACGGCGCGGGCCAGCTGGCCGATCTCGTCGGTGGAATGCACGCCGACCGGGGCGATCTCGGGGGTCGCGCCGCCGCTGCGGACGACCGCGAGCTCGTCGGGCAGCTTCACGTGCGCGACCTCGAGCGCGTCGCGCCGCAGCCTGCGCACCGGGACGACCAGCGTGCGGGCCACCGCGAGGGCCAGCGCCAGACCGGCCAGCAGCATGCCGAGCACCAGGGTGGTCTCGCGCAGCGCGCCGGTCTGCGCGTTGGCGGTGTTGGTCTCGAGAGTGTGGTCGATGCTGTCGAGCAGCTGGTTCAGGCTCGACGCGTAGGTGTCGGCGCTGACCTGGAGGGTGTTGAGCACCGCGGCGTTGCTGGTCGGGTCGCCCGCGTTCTGGCTGAGCACGCTCATCCTGGTCTGGACGGCGTCCATCATCGCGGCCCGGCTGCCCGCCTTCTCCGGCATGATCATGGCGTAGGTCATGATCGTGGTCATCTCGGAACCGAGCTCGACCAGCATCCGCGCCCGCGCGCTCTGGCTGCGGCCCGCGTCGGGGGAGACGACCAGCAGACGCTGGTGGGTGAGGATCCGGCGCGCCTGATGCAGCGCGGTCAGCTGCAAGAAGTAGCGCTGGACGACGAAGTCCTCGACGTTCGGCGTCTGCGCGAGCGCGTTCGCGATCCGCTCGGCGATCTCGTCGGACTGCTCACCGACCATCGCCGGGGAGCCGCCGCGCACGGTGTTGCGCAGGGTGGCGCCGGTGGCGGTGGCCGCGGTGAGCTCGGTCTGGATCGTCGGCGAGAGCCGGGCCGAGCGCATGGCGCTCTGTACCTCGGCCAGCGCCTGGTCGTAGGTGGTGAGCGCCGCGTCGGTCTGTGGGTCGGCGATCGCGCCCCAGTTGGCCGTCGCCGCGACCGCGAGTTGCTCGGTGGCGGTGGCGAATTTGACGACGGGGCGGATGACGGTGGCTTGCTCGGTGGCGGCGCTGAGCTGCGTCATCATTTGCAGCTCGTTGTTGATCCGGAGCACGGCGAACGTGGTCGCCAGCATCACCGGCAGCACCAGCACCACACCGACCTTGCGCGTAACCGACCAGTTCGACAGGCTGAATTGCCAGGAGCGCGATGCAGGTTCCATCCGCGTGCGTTGCCTCTGCTTCCACGTGAGACCCCGGCCCGCGCGGGGAGGTCGCGGAGCGATGCGAGCGCAGAACCAACTGGAGGTCTTCTTTTACCGCAGGAAAGATACCCGGATGGGTGGGCATCGGCAATCCGGACCACACGGTCTGCAATTCGCCGAATATACGCTGGCACATCGCGACCGCCACGCGGAGCGTGCCCCTCTCAGTACGTTCTCAGTCGTTCACGGCAAACTGGGCACATGCGCATTCTGGTAGTCGACGACGATCGCGCGGTGCGGGAATCACTGCGCCGGTCGCTGAGCTTCAACGGCTACACCGTCGACCTGGCGGTGGATGGCATGGACGCGTTGGAGAAAGTCACCGCGGCCAGGCCCGATGCCCTGGTTCTCGATGTGATGATGCCCAGGCTGGACGGCCTCGAAGTGTGCCGCCGCCTGCGCAGCACCGGCGATGATCTGCCGATTCTGGTATTGACCGCCCGGGATTCGGTCTCCGAACGAGTCGCCGGCCTCGACGCGGGCGCCGACGATTATTTGCCGAAGCCTTTCGCGTTGGAGGAATTGCTGGCGCGTTTGCGCGCGTTGCTGCGCAGGCGCGCACCCGACCCGGGCGAGGCGTCGGAAGCGATGGTGTTCGCTGATCTGTCGCTGGATCCGGTGACCCGGGAGGTCTCGCGCGGCGATCGCGCCATCAGCCTCACCCGAACCGAGTTCTCGTTGCTCGAGATGTTGATGGCCAATCCGCGTCGCGTGCTCACCCGCGGCCGCATCCTCGAAGAGGTCTGGGGCTACGACTTTCCCACCTCGGGAAATGCGCTGGAGGTCTACATCGGCTATTTGCGGCGCAAGACCGAGGCCGACGGCGAGGAACGCTTGATCCACACGGTGCGCGGCGTCGGGTACGTGCTGCGCGAGACCCCTCCGTAGGCGGCCGCGATGGCATCCAAGGAACCCGCCGTCGCCGTGCTGCGGCGCCCGCCGGACGCGGGGGAGATGCGCCCACCGATGCCGCTGACGCGCTCGGTGTCGCTGCGCTGGCGGGTGACCCTGCTGGCCGCGTCGGTGGTGCTCATCGCCGTCGCGGTCACCTCCATCGCGGCCTACGCGATGGTGGCCCGCGCGCTCTACGCCGACGTCGACGCCCAGCTCGAGGCCAGGGCGGCGACGATGATCAACAACAACTTCGAGACGCTCGGCTTCCAGTCGATCGTGCTGGCCGGGTTGTTCTCCAACGATGTCGGCGTCGCGCTGATCTACGCCGACCACAAGCCGTACATGCCGCCGCAGCAGACGATTCCGCCGGTCGGCGCGCAGGAGCTCGCCGTCGCCGACGGCAAGATCAACTCGTCGCTGCGCACCGTCGGTGACCAGCGGGTGCTCGCCGCGCGCACGCACAGCGGCGCGACGCTGATCATCTCGCAGAAGCTCTACCGCACCCGTGAGGTGCTCGATCGGCTGGCCTGGCTGCTGTTCGTGGTCGGCGCCTGTGGCGTCGTGCTCGCGGCCGCGGCGGGCACCGCGGTGGGCCGTACCGGCCTGCGCCCGATCGCCCGGCTGACCGCCGCGACCGAGCGGGTCGCCCGCACCGACGACCTCACCCCGATCCCGGTCACCGGTGACGACGAACTGGCCAGGCTCACCGAGAGTTTCAACACGATGCTGCGGGCGCTGGCCGAATCCCGCGACCGCCAGCGCAGGCTCGTCGCCGACGCGGGCCACGAACTGCGCACCCCGCTGACCTCCCTGCGCACCAATATGGAGCTGCTCATCGCCTCGGGCAGGCCGGGCGCGCCGCAGCTGCCCGACGAGGACATGGCGGAGCTGCGCGCGGACGTGGTCGCCCAGATCGAGGAGCTCTCGACGCTGGTCGGCGACCTCGTCGACCTGGCCCGCGAGGACGCGCCCGAAACCGTCTACGAGCGGGTGGATCTCGGCGAGGTGGCCGAGCGCGCGCTCGAGCGTGCGCGGCGCAGGCGCACCGGCATCACCTTCACCGCCGAACTGCGCCCGTGGTTCGTCTACGGGCACGAGGCGGGCCTGGAACGCGCGGTGCTCAACGTGCTCGACAACGCCGCCAAGTGGAGTCCCGGCGACGCGGAGGTCAGGATCACCATGCGCCCGGCCGGGCCCGGCCTGCTCGAGCTGGTGGTCGCCGATGCCGGCCCCGGCATCCCCAGCGACGAACGGGAGCTGGTGTTCGAGCGCTTCTACCGGACCACGGCCTCGCGGTCGATGCCGGGTTCCGGGCTCGGGCTCGCGATCGTCAAGCAGGTGGTGACCAAGCACGGTGGCACGATCGCGATCGACACCTCCGACCGCGGCGGCGCCCTGGTCCGGATCGTGTTGCCCGGTGAGGCACCGGCGGTTCCGGACGACGCCGAGCCCGGCTCGGTGTGATCCGCGGAGTCTCGGCGAACTGACGGGACGATCTCAGCCGCCTCTCAGTACCCGTCACGAAGCTGGTAGGCAAGCGTGAGGAGACAGACACCATGACCGACGATCCCCAGCAGCGACCTGCTGACCAGCCCGCCGACTCCGGACCGGGCGGCGCGGATCATCCCGCCGGGGCGCCGTTCCCCGGTCCGGGTCCGGCCTCGGGCCAGCTGCCCGCCGCCGGTGCCGCCCAACCCTTCGGTGGGGTGCCGCACCCCGGTCAGCCGGGCCCGTTCCCCGGGGCACAGCCGGGCGGCCAGCCCGCGGGCCCGGTGCCACCTCACGCCCCTGAGCAGCCGTACGGCGCCGCGTCCTCCCACAGCGCCGAGCAGCCGTACGGCTCGCCGCAGCACTACGGCACCGCGGATTCCTATGGCACGGCGCCACTGCCCGGCGTGTCCGCTTACGGCGTGTCGCACGGTCAGCAGGTTCCGCCCGCCTTCGGGGGACAGCCCGGTGGTGTCGTCGCGCCGCCGCGGAAGCCGCTGCGGCTCGGTCTGGTGGCGGGAGCCACGGCGCTGGCGCTGGTCAGTGGCGGTATCGGTGGTGTCGTCGGCGTGCTGGCGACCGGTTCCGAGTCCGCCCCGGTGACCAACGCGCTCGACGCGCCCAAGCCCGCGGTCAACAACGTCGCCAACGCCCCGGCCGGGTCGACCCAGGCGGTTGCCCAGCGGGTGCTGCCCAGCGTCGTGATGATCAAGGTGGCCGGTGCGCGCGCCTCCGGCGAGGGCTCCGGGGTCGTGCTGTCCACCGACGGCTTGATCCTCACCAACAATCACGTCGCCGCGGGCGCGGGCGCCTCGGCGAAGATGGAAGTGGTGTTCAGCGACGGCAGCACCGCGCCGGCCACCATGATCGGCGCCGATCCGGTCTCGGACCTGGCCGTCATCAAGGTCAGCGGCAAGAGCGGGCTCACCCCGATCGAACTCGGCACCTCCGACGGGCTCGCGGTGGGGCAGCCGGTGATCGCGATCGGCTCGCCGCTCGGCCTGGCGGGCACCGTCACCACCGGCATCGTCTCCGCGCTCAACCGCCCGGTCTCGACCAGCGGTGAGGGCACCCCCAGCCAGGTCAACCCGGTGATCGACGCGATCCAGACCGACGCGGCGATCAACCCGGGCAACTCCGGCGGCGCGCTGGTCGACGGCCAGGGCAAGCTGATCGGCATCAACACCGCCATCGCCAGCCTCGGCGGCGAGGCCGCGGGCGGCGCGCAGAGTGGATCGATCGGCCTCGGCTTCGCCATCCCGGTGGATCAGGCCCGCCGGGTCGCCGACGAACTGATCAAGACCGGCCACGCCACCTACGCCCAGGTCGGCATCAAGCTGCGGCCGCAGGACACCGCGGCCCGGGTACTCGAGGTCACCCCGGACGGGCCCGCGGCGAAGGCGGGCGTGCCCGCAGGCGCGGTCGTCACCCGGCTCGACGACCGGCCGATCGACTCCGGCGACGCGCTGATCGCGGCGGTCCGCTCGCATCAGCCGGGCGACAAGGTGAAGCTCACCTACACCGACGAGCAGGGCGGCAATGCCAAGACGGTCGAGGTCACCCTCACCGGCGCCGCGGCGGAGGGCGGCCGATGATGCGTTCGAGCGCGGCGCTGTCGTGTGTAGGCGCTACGGTGATGAGCATGGACATCGATGCTCCCGTGGCAGGGCGTGCACTGGTTGTTGTCGTCGACGATCGGACGGCGCATGGCGGCGTGGATTCGTTCGGCCCGCTCGTCACCGAACTGCTCAGCGAGGCGGGCTTCCTGGTCGACGCCTCGGTGACGGTGCAGGCCGAGGAGGTCGAGATCCGCAACGCGCTCAACACCGCGGTGATCGGCGGCGTCGATCTGGTGATCTCGGTCGGCGGCACCGGTATGTCGCCCCGCGACATCACCCCCGAGGCCACCGTGCAGGTGCTCGACCGGGAACTGCCCGGCATCACCGAGGCGCTGCGGGCCTCGGGCCGGGTGGCCGGCTCGCTGGACGCGGGTCTGTCGCGCGGCGTCGCCGGCATCTCCGGCAGCACCCTGGTCGTGAATCTGCCGGGCACCCGCTCCGCCATCCGCGACGGCATGGCCACGCTGGGCCCGCTCGCGAGCCGGGTGATCGATGAGCTCTCCGGATTGGACGAGTGACGGCGATGACGTCGTCGGACAGCACGTCGCCGGGGGGCCAGGAGGCCGTCCGGCGCAAG
Source organism: Nocardia sp. NPDC058244 (assembly GCF_042882065.1). Classification (NCBI taxonomy): domain Bacteria; kingdom Bacillati; phylum Actinomycetota; class Actinomycetes; order Mycobacteriales; family Nocardiaceae; genus Nocardia; species Nocardia sp. NPDC058244. The sequence goes on from NZ_JBHVWX010000001.1 coordinate 988,286, forward strand.
GCCGCCGAGGCCGCGCGCCTGGCCCGTATTTTCGGCGACGTGCTGCCCGAAACCACCGGCGACGAGCGCGGGGGGCGCTCGGATAACGACGAATGGTTACGTTCGCAGGTGCCACCGCACCACGGGTGACCTTACCGTTATCTACGTAGCCGCTACGTAATAGGCACGCACCGAAATGCCGTTTCGGGTGTGATTGCGAACGGGTGACAATTCCTCGGGACCACGCGAAAGCGTGGTCCTTTGTCGTATAAGTGTTCGAAACTCGCCAGTAACCACTTCCGGTTCAGTCCCGTTGACGCCGCTGATCTCCGATGCATTTATGCACGTCAAAGCATGTGGCGATGTGCGCACCTGTGCTTGGGGTCACATTGAAATTTACGAACTCTTTCGTTGCCGGAACGGCTGCACAGCGTTTAATGTTCGCCATCGAGCCATCAACTATTGGCCCCCGCAGTACCCCACTTCTGTGTGTTGAACCACCCGGTGGAACCCTGGCTCGGGTTCGCCACACCGGCCCCGTCCGTATCGTCGAAATAACAGTTGGTTACGTAACGGCAACAAAGGGGCGACACACTGAGCTGGGCCTGTGAGGTCCACCCGTCCGGTCTCGAAAGTCGAGACCGGCTGTTAGACACTGATGAGGGGAAGTATGAGCGAGAACCGCACCACCGGTGTGCGCCGCGGCGCCCGTGCCGCGGGCGTCGGCGCTGCCGCGGCCGCCGTGGCTTTCGGCCTGCTGTCGACCGGTGCCGCCAACGCCGACACCTTCGTGCCGTTGCCGGACGGCCAGAAGGTGAGCCCTGCCGGCGTGACCATCACCCGCACGGGTGAGCACGCTTTGATCTCGCCGTCGCTGGCCGCCAACGGCGCGGGTCGCGTCGTCTGGGTCTCCGGCACCGCGCTGGCCGAGGTCGCCGACACCCCCGAGGGCGAGGTCGGCCCCTGGAACGGTCCGTCCGGCCGCCCCGGTTCCAACAACTCCTCCACCCACGGCACCTCCCAGCTGAACACCGGCTACATCGTCGGTTGCCAGGTGAGCATCGCCGACGACGCGATCGGCGCCGGCGTCTCCGGCGGCCTGAGCACCGGTGGCGTGAGCGCCGGCGGCTCGATCGGCGTCAACCTGGGCCCGGGCGAGGTCAAGTTCGTGCAGATCAGCTCGAAGGACATCCAGAAGGCCGGCACCTACGCGATCGATTACCAGGACGCGGAGATCGAGATCCAGGGCTGCGCCGGCTACGCGCAGGCCCGGGCGTACACCGTGGTCGAGATCATCGGTGACAACTACTCGAAGACCACCCTGTACGGCATGCCGTTCAGCATCGGCTGACGTCTTTCGAACCGGCCCGAATCTTCTTCTCGCTGCGGCGAACTCAATCTCGAGGGACAATTCCTATGATCAACCGTAAGTTCATGGCGCGGATGGCGGGCGTCAGCGCCGCGGCCACCGTGGCCGTCGGCCTGTTCTCCACGGGCGCGGCCAACGCCGACACCTTCGTTCCCCTGCCGGGCGGCCACATCACCAAGACCCTGTCCGACGGCACCGTCGTCGAGATCAGCCTGGTGGGCGAGTCGGCCAACATCAGCCCGTCGATGGGCTCCACCCCGGTGCACCGCAACGCGTGGGTCTCCGGTAGCGCGCAGGTCACCGTCTCCGACGGCGGCTCCGGCAAGATCTTCCCGGGTTACACCGTGGGTTGCCAGGTCAACATCGCCGGCGGCGGTGTCTCCGGTGACGCGACGGTCGAAAGCGACTGGGAAGGCAACGCTTCCGGTGGCGTCGGCACCGGCGGCGAGCTCTCGCTCGGCCCCGGCCAGTCGAAGTCGTTCTACATTCTCGACATCGAGAAGGCCGACGACTACGGCTCGGAGTCGCACGGCAAGTCGAACAAGTTCAAGAACGGCGCCGGCTCGGTGACCTGGTCGGATTCGACCATCGGTCTGTCCGGCTGCGGCGGCTACGCGCAGGCTCGTGCCTTCGTGAGCGTCGAGGTCGAAACCGACAACGTCATCAGCTGGGTGACCCTGTGGGGTCAGCCGTTCAGCCTGGGCTGATTGTTCGATCACGAACGCACAACGGGCCGGTCGCAGTTGCGACCGGCCCGTTTTGTTGTCTCTGCAATGTTTGTGGCGCTGGACATTGCCGGGCTGCCTCATTATGTTTGTGGCGAAATTTGCTTTTCAGCTTCTCGATACACCTTCCGGCTGGGCGAGTCTGCCCTGTTGCCAGCGACGCGGTCCGCGGACCCGTCTGGGCTGGGTCCGGGCGCAGCACAGATATCGACCTCGACGGTCGAGGTCGATTTTGCGTACACCTCGAGGGGAAGTATGAGCGAGAACCGCACCAACCGCGTGCGTCGCGGCGCCTGGGGCGCCGGTGCCGCAGTGGCCGTGACGATCGGCCTGTTGTCGGCCGGTGCTGCCAACGCGGATACCTTCGTTCCGTTGCCGGACGGCCAGAAGAACGGTCCCGGCGTCACCGTCAGCCGCACCGGCGAGAGCGCGATCGTCTCGCCGTCGCTGGCCGCCAACGGTGCGGGGCGCGTCGTCTGGGTTTCGGGCAACGCGCGCGCCGACGTTCAGGTCACCCCGGAGGGCGAGGTGGGCCCGTGGAACGGCCCGTCGAACCGTCCGGGCTCCAATAATTCGTCGACCCACGGTGCGTCGCAACTGAGTACGGGCTACATCGTCGGCTGCCAGGTGAGCATCGGCGACGACGCGATCGGGGGTCAGGTCGGCGTCGGTCTGGACACCGACGGCGCGATCGGTGAGGCCTCCATCGGTCTGGATCTCGGTCCCGGTGAGGTGGGCTTCGCCCAGATCAGTTCCAAGGACATTCTGAAGCCGGGCGTCTACTCGGTGGAGTACCAGGACGCCGAGATCCAGATCCAAGGGTGCGCGGGCTATGCCCAGGCCCGGTCGTACACGGTGGTCGAGATCATCGGCGACCACTACTCGAAGACCACCCTGTACGGCATGCCGTTCAGCATCGGCTGATCGCGGCCGAGTCGACGAAATTCTCGCTAGCTCACACGAATTCACCCTCGAGGGGTCAACAGTGATGATCAATCTCGGAAGCATGGCGCGCGCGGCCGGTCTCACCGCCGCGGCGACCATGGCGTTGGGCCTGTTCTCCACCGGTGCGGCACACGCCGACACCTTCGTTCCGCTGCCGGGCGGGCATATCAGCAAGACCCTGTCCGACGGCACCGTCGTCGACATCAGCATGGTCGGGGAGTCCGCGAACATCAATCCGTCGATGGGATCGACGCCGGCGCACCGGAATGCCTGGGTGTCGGGTAGTGCGCAGGTGTCGGTGTCGGGCGGTGGCGGCGGCAAGATCTTCCCCGGCTACACCGTCGGCTGCCAGGTCAATATCGAGGGCGGCGGCCCGCGGGCCGAAGGCGGGTTCGACTCCGAGGGCGCGGTGGGCCTCGGCGGCGGAGCGCTCTCGCTCGGCCCCGGCCAGTCCAAGTCGTTCTACGTCCTCGACCTGGAGATGCCCGACGACTACGGCGAGGAATCCCACAAGACCCGCAATGCCTTCAAGAACGGCAGTGGCTCGGTGACCTGGGCCGACGAGACCATCGGCCTGTCCGGCTGCGGCGGCTACGCCCAGGCGCGCTCGTTCGTGAGCGTCGAGGTGGAGACCGACAATGTGATCAGCTGGGTCACGCTGTGGGGTCAGCCCTTCAGCCTCGGCTGACGGTTCGGTACGCAGAGATCGGGGCTGGTCCCGGAACGCGAGTTCCCTGGACCAGCCCCGATTTTCGGGTTCGCCCGAACTCAGCGGGTGTGGTCGCCGTTGCCCCGCGACGGCTCCGGCAGGATGCCGTGCTTGCCGTTGGAGGTGTTGCCCTGCTCGGCGAGCAGGTCGCGGATCTGGACGAGCACCTCGTTGTCGGTGAGGTCGTCCTCGATGCCCATCCGCTTCTTGGCCAGAGTGGACGGAAGTACCAGGACGAAGTACAGGATCGCCGCGATGAGCAGGAAGTTGATGCCCGCCGTGATGATCGGTCCGACTTCGACGAAAGTGGCCGGTTTGCCGGCGACGAGCTGGAAACCGAGACCCAGCTCGTTGCTTCCGCCGAAGACCGCCAGCAAGGGATTGATGACTCCGTTGGTGAACGCCGTGACGATCGCGACGAAGGCCGTGCCGATCACGACGGCGACCGCCAGGTCGACTACGTTGCCGCGGAGCAGGAAATCCTTGAAACCTTTGAGCATTGCCGATGTCTCCTTCGTGCAGGAGCCGGCCCCAGGCGCTGCGCTCCGTGTCGAATGCTGCGAACGGTCGTGCTGGTTCCTGTGTGATGCTAACGAGAGTTGCGGCAAATTTCTCGCGAACTGCTTCCCGGTGCGTCCGGCGCCACGGTCCCGCCGTCAATGGAAGACCACCGTCAGCGCCGTGCGCAACGAGGCGCCCGCGACGGCCGTGGCGTATTCGGCGTCCAGCGCGACCAGGACCACGCGTTCCGCCCCGGAGCGACGCTCACCGGTCGCGGTGACCAGAACGACGGCGGCGTCGGTGGCGAGGGTGCGCGCCGGCTTGCTCGCGCCGGGGCCGCCCGCGTCCTCGACCCCGACGACATCGACCCGGTCACCCGCGCGCAACACCTCGGCCACCGCGGGATCGGCCAGCCGGATCGGCACGATCCGGGCCTCGGGACTGCCCGCGGCGGCCGCCGCCAGCCGGGGGCCGACCACGCGCAGATCGGTGAAGGTTTCCCCGGCGCGCATCGCGCCGGTGAGCGTCGCGCCGAGCAGAACGGCGGGGTCGGTGACGGAACCCGAAGGCAGCGAACGGGATTCGTGCCGATCGACGCGCAGGTCGTCGGCGGTGAGCAGTCTGCCGGGGGCCAGCTCGCGGGCGGCGACGACGACGTCGTCGCGGGTGGTGCCGGGATCGCCGCGGACGAACAGCGCCAGCGCGACCAGCGCGAGCACGGCGGCCGCGATGCGGCGGGCGAGCAGCGCGTCGGCCCAGGCCGGGCGGTTACCGAGGGCGAAGCGCCAGGAACTGCCACGTCCCAGATCGGCAAGACTGCGAGTCATGCCCGAAGCCTAGGAGCGTGGCAGCGGGGATCAGCCGGTGAAAGTCCTGGTTGTGGACAACTCGGGGGCTGTGGACAAACCGGCGGAGATCAGCTCGCGGCGGCGGGCGTCGAGCTCGTGGTCGACGTCGAGGTGGAGCTGCTGCCGTTGCTGCCGCTGTCCGAGGAGGAGGACTTCGCGGGCTCGCTCGCGGTGGACGCGCCGCCCCGGCTGTCGGTGCGGTAGAAACCGCTGCCCTTGAACACGATGCCCACCGAGTTGAACAGCTTCCGCAGCTTCCCGGAACACTGCGGGCACTCCGTCAGTGTGTCGTCGGAGAAGGACTGAACGATGTCGAAGCGGTTGTCACACTCGGTGCACGCGTATGAATAAGTTGGCACAGGATCCTCCGCAAGTCTCGTCGATCTAGCACTCTACCGCCGACACTGCCAACGTCGGAAATCGCCGTTTCATTCCGGCGGAACGGGCCGGTCACCGCCGAGTTCACGCAGGCCACCGCCGGGCGTCAGTGCCCACCCCATTCGCCGGTCGTGCGGTTCCTCCGGCAGCCGGTCGACGAGTTCATTATCCCGGACGACGGCGATCAGGCGAGTGCTGATCCCGGCGGCGCCCAGCGTGCGGTCGTAGTACCCGGCCCCGCGCCCCAGCCGGACGCCACGGCGGTCCACCGCGAGCGCGGGCACCAGGATCGTCGCCGCGGTAGCCACGGTGTCCGGCGGCAGCGTCGCCGTGGTCGGTTCGAGCAGGCCGAAGCGGGCCTTGCGCAGCGAATCGGGGCCCTCGTAGCGCGCCCAGCTCAGGGGCCCCGGCTCCCCGGTCACCGGCAGCAACACCGTGGCGTCGCGCACACGCAGCGCGTCGAGCATGCGCAGATCGCCGGGCTCGCCGCGGATCGGGACATAGGCGCAGACGACGTCATCCGCCCCGGCCAGCGGGCCGATCGCGGCGGCGAGCGCCGCGGCCTCGCGCGCGTGCTCGGCGGCCCCGACCTGCGCACGTTCGGCGAGGATGTGGCTGCGCCACGCATATTTGGTGCGCTCACCGGGCATCTCCACAGCGACCACCCTAAGCTCTTGCCGACGCCGGATCGTCGCGACGGGCGATCGGACGGCACGCTGAATGGATAGGGTATGCGCATGACAGACAAGACTTCCGGTTTCCGCACTGCGGTGGTACCCGCGGCCGGACTCGGAACGCGGTTTCTGCCTGCCACCAAGACGGTGCCCAAGGAATTGCTGCCGGTGGTCGACACCCCCGGCATCGAGCTCGTCGCCGCCGAGGCCGCCGATTCCGGCGCCGAGCGGCTGGTGATCGTGACCTCGCCGGGCAAGGACGGCGTCGTCGCCCATTTCGTCGAGGATCTGGTGCTGGAGAGCACCCTGGCCGAGCGCGGCAAGTTCGCGCTGCTGGAGAAGGTCCGCAAGGCGCCCGGCCTGCTCGACGTGACCTCGGTCGTGCAGGAGGAGCCGCTGGGTCTCGGCCACGCGGTGGCCCAGGCCGAAGCGGCGCTCGACGACGACGAGGACGCCATCGCCGTGCTGCTGCCCGACGACCTGGTGCTGCCGTGCGGCGTGCTCGAGACCATGAGCCGGGTGCGCCGGGAGCGCGGCGGCTCGGTACTGTGCGCCATCGACGTGCCGAAGTCGCAGGTCAGCGCGTACGGCGTCTTCGACGTCGAGGAGCTGACCGAGGGTGCCGAGGCCGACGTGCTGCGGGTCAAGGGCATGGTCGAGAAGCCCGAGCTGGCCGACGCGCCCTCGACCCTGGCCGCGGCCGGCCGCTACCTGCTCGACCGGGTGATCTTCGACGCACTGCGCCGGATCGAGCCGGGCGCGGGCGGGGAACTGCAGATCACCGACGCGATCGCCCTGCTGATCGCGGAGGGACACCCGGTCCATGTGGTCGTCCACCGTGGGTCGCGCCACGATTTGGGTAACCCGGGCGGCTATCTTCGAGCTGCCGTCGATTTCGCCCTCGAGCGGGAGGAATACGGCCCGCAATTGCGTGAGTGGCTGAAGTTCCGGCTCAGCCCGGAGTGGGATCCCAACTCCCCGAACGCGTAAGCGCGGCAAGCGATGGACACATAGACACAGGAGCTCGATGCGCTCGGTTGAGGATCAGCTGATCAAGGTCACCGCGGCCGCGGTCGCACCCAGGCCGGTCCGGGTCGCGATATCCGAGGCCCAGGGTCTGCTGTGCGCGGAGGACGTCGTCACCGAACGGCCGCTGCCCGGCTTCGATCAGGCCGCCATCGACGGATACGCGGTGCGCAGCGTCGACGTCTCCGCCGCGGGCACCGACGTGCGCGACGAAGAGGGCGAGCTGATCGACCTCACCCTGCCGGTGGTCGGCGAGGTGGTCGCCGGTTCGCGCCAGCCCATCCGGCTGCAGCCGCGCCAGACCGTGCGCGTCGACACCGGCGCTCCGCTGCCGACGCTGGCCGACGCGGTGCTGCCGCTGGACTTCACCGACGGCGGCCGGGCCAGGATCAAGGTCTTCGAGCCGGTCCGCTCGGGCGACTACGTCCGCCGCATCGGCGACGACGTGCAGCCCGGCGACGTGGCCGTGCGCGCGGGCACCATCATCGGCGCCGCCCAGGTGGGCCTGCTGGCCGCGGTCGGGCAGGACAAGGTGCTGGTGCATCCGCGTCCGCGCCTGTCGGTGATCTCCATCGGCGGCGAGCTGATCGATATCGATCGCACGCCCGGCCCCGGCCAGGTCTACGACGTGAACTCCTACGCGCTGGCCGCGGCCGCGCGCGACGCGGGCGCCGACGTCAACCGGGTCGGCATCGTCAGCGCCGATCCGCGCAGGCTGCGCGATGTGGTCGAGGGTCAGCTGGTGCGCTCGGAGGTCGTGGTGATCGCAGGCGCGGTCGGCGGCTGGGCGTCCGAGCAGGTGCGCGAGGCGCTGGACGGGCTCGGTGAACTCGAGGTGGACCGGGTGGCCATGCATCCGGGCTCGGTGCAGGGTTTCGGCAGGCTCGGTCGCGACGAGGTGCCGACCTTCCTGCTGCCGTCGAATCCGGTGAGCGCGCTGGTGGTCTTCGAGGTGATGGTGCGTCCGCTGATCCGGATCGCGCTGGGCCGCAGGCAGCCGATGCGCCGGATCGTCAACGCCCGCACCATCACTCCGATCACCTCGATGCCAGGTCGCAAGGGCTATCTGCGCGCGCAGCTGCTGCGCGACGAGGCCACCGGTGACTACCTGGTGCAGCCGCTGGGCAACGGCAACGGCGGGTCGTCGCATCTGCTGGCGACGCTGGCCGAGGCCAACAGCCTCATCGTGGTGGAGCCCGACGACACCGATTTCCGCACCGGTGACGAGGTGCGGGTGGCTTTCCTGGCGCAGCGCGGCTGATCAGTGGACTCGATGAACGTATTCCGGGCAGGTCAGCATCCCGGATGGCCCGCCCGGCTCGGTCCGGTGATCGTCGCGGGTGGCCAGGTGACATTGCGCCCGGTGCGTTTCCGTGACGCCGCGGCGTGGAGCCGGATCCGGCTGCGCGATCGCGACCATCTGGAACGCTGGGAGCCGACCGGGCGCGGCAGCTGGGAGGCGCGCAATCACGCGTCCAACTGGCCGTCGCTGTGGACGAGCCTCAAGGCCGAGGCCAGGCGGGGCGCGATGATCCCGCTGGTGATCGAGGTCAACGGGCAGTTCAGCGGACAGCTGACGATCGGCAATATCGTGCGCGGCGCGCTGCGCTCGGCCTGGATCGGCTACTGGGTGGCCAAGGATCTCGGCGGCCAGGGCGTCGCCACGGCCGCGCTCGCGCTGGGTCTGGACCACTGTTTCGGGCCGGTCGGCCTGCACCGGGTGGAGGCCACGGTGCGGCCGGAGAACCTGCCCAGCCAGGCGGTCCTGCGCAATGTCGGGTTCCGCGAAGAGGGTTTGCTGCGTCGCTATCTCGATGTGGACGGCGAATGGCGGGATCACCTGCTGGTGGGCTTGACGGTCGAGGAAGTTATGGGCACCGTCGTCGATCGCCTGGTCAGAGAGGGTCGAGCGGCGCTGCCGTGAAATTTCTGTTACTCATGTGGCAGGTGTGCACGGCGCGCCTGCCGCGAGGGCAGGCGTGTCCGAATTAACCTACGGACGTCGGTAGTGCGTCCAACTATGGATAAACGCGCAGGCGGGGACGGGAGGTGATGACCGCGATGCCGAATTCGATCCTGTGGATCGGACTTGTGGTGCTGTGGGTCTTCGTCCTGTTCCCGATCCTGGCGGACCGGCATCCCCGGATCCGCCGCACCACCGATGCCGCACTCGCCACGCGTGTGCTGCACCGTGGCGGGGCCGAACGACGGATTCGCATCGGGGCTGCGGGCGGTCACGAGACCGACCCCGACTACCGCCCCCGTGTGCTGACCAAGCGCCCCCACCGTACTGATTCGGAGGATCGGATGACGACACCGGCCGACGAGCCCGTCACCGAAGCTGACGACGAGTTGCTCACCCCCACACCGGAACTCGAGGCCGCGGCCGACGCCGAGGCCGACCTCGGCGAGGCCGCGACCGGCGACGAGCCCGGAGCCGCCACCGAGGCGGCCGATTCCGCACCTCCCGCGATCGATGACGCTGCGGCGGAATCGGATCCGGAGGACGAGGCCGCCGCGGACGACGACGACGATGCCGCCGCCGACCCGCCGGTCGCCGCGCGCATCCCACCCGCGCCGCCCGCCCGGCTCGATGACATCGCCGAGGACACCGCCGAGCCGGCCGACGACGACGAGGACTTCGTCCCGAACCGGCGCGGCCGCGGCGGGTACGACCCCGAGGCCGACGCCATCGCCCGCGCCGCCCGCTACAGCTTCCGGCAGCGCGCCGTGCTCGGGCTGATCATCGCGACCATCCTGTTCGCCGCGTTCGGCCTGCTGCTGAACTCGATGTTCTGGTGGGCGTGCGGGCTGTCCACGGCCGTCCTGGTGGGCTATCTGGCCTACCTGCGCAAGCAGGTCCACGTGGAGGAGGAGATCCGCCGCAGGCGCGCGGCCCGCCTCACCCGGGGCAAGCGCCACGAGGACACCGCCACCCCCGAGGCGGCGACGACCCGGCGCACCATGGACCGCGACACCGCGCGGGCCCTGCGCCGCCGTTCCACCCTGCTCGACACCGACGACGAGGACCCGATGTTCGAGCATCTGGAAACCTTCGATCCGGCCACCGCACGCGCCCTCCGCACCCGGGTCGAAGACCTCGGGCGCGCCGTCGGCGAATAACTGGTCGAACCACGCAGAACAGCAGGTCAGAGTACCGATTCGGTATCTGGGCGCAACGCCTGATACAGTGTCACAGCGCGGTTCGCCAGAGCCGCACGGGGCTATAGCGCAGTTGGTAGCGCGTCTCGTTCGCATCGAGAAGGTCAGGGGTTCGATTCCCCTTAGCTCCACTTAGGGAATGGTGCATGCCCAGCATGGGCATGCACCATTTTTCTGAGTCGTAGGCATATGTAGCTCGCATGGCAGGCTGGCGGCGCCCGTTGGTGGAGCGGGATGCGGAAGCCGGGGCAATCACGTCGCCGTTCGTTGTTTGCCCTTGTCACCGCTCGCTGGTGAGCGTGCCGACTGAACACGATATTCCTCAGCCAGCGGGGAGCACTACGCGTACCCGGGCGCCGGACAACACTGGATGGTTTTGGGGCCCGGAATCCAGGAAAAGGTCGCCGTCGACTGATTGCGCAAGCTGGCGGACCTGGTAGAGCCCATTCCCGCGGCCGGGACCTCGTGTTCCCACTCCCTTGCGAAGAAAGCGGTAGGTACTTTCTGTTTCACGGCCGAACCCAGGGCCGCTGTCCCTCACAGTTACGATGACATCCCTCTCCTCAGCGCGCGCCGAAACGGAAATGGTGCCCCGGCCAGTGTTGTCGCGGACTGCTTCTGCCGCGTTGTCGACGAGTTCGAACACGACGAATGCGAGCAATTCTGCCGTGACCGCGACTGTCAGCCCTGATACGTTGTCCACCACGAGATGGAGGTCAGGGTGGGTGTCGACGAAGTCGCTGCGCATTGCCTGCAGTACCGCGTCGACATCTGCTTGTCCTGTGAGGCGTGGATGCACATCGACAATTCCTGCAGATTGCGCGTGCATACGGTCCCAGACGGCCATGCGGGCGGTGGCGGCGACGGTTGGGTCGTCGACCAATCGTAGATACTCCTCGCGGGCGGGGCTGAGCGCATGCCGATGACGAACCCACCTATCGAGTCGGAGGCTGTCGGCGTCGACCGCGATCGATCGCTTGAGAACCTCCCGCTGGGCCTCTTCGAGCTTGGCGGGCGCCAGATCGCGCAACGCGACGAGCGCTCCACAAGATCGGAACCGAATTACACCGTCCCGCTGGTGGTTCAACAGCCACAGTGGCTCCAGTTCGTTCCATCCCGCACGCACCGCGTCCGCGGCTACCTCATCGTCGCATTGGGCTGCGGCATCGGACGCGCGGCTCGTTCCTTCAGCCTGCGCCGTGTAGGCGGCCCAGAATGCGAGTACGGCCTGAGGAGACCGACTGATCGGCGTCAGAATCGTCGCTGCCACACGATCCCTGTTTCCACCGTCGCGGGCCCAGATTCCGATGCCCGCCGGTATCGGCAATCTGCGGTTCTCCCGCTGCAAAAGGTAGTCGAGCAATTGGACGGTCAGCCCGGAATCCAGCCCGGTTTGATACGCGATCATGTCGGCGGCGACAGTGTCCCCGAGTCCCGCGAGGTCCAGTAGCCAGCATAGAGTCGAGAACCGATCACCTTCATCGTTTCCCCAGAGCTTTTCCAGTCGTACGGTGCTGTCGGCCGACAAGGCTGCTATCGGCCATTGCCGCGCGGCTAGGCGGAGCACCGATACCGACCGATATTGCGCGGGTTGCGTGACCAGCAGCAGCAAGTCGCGCAGCGTGATCGTTGCGACAGCGATGCGCCCCACTGCACTCGACTTCACGAGATCAGGTCCGAGTGCAATACACGGTGTCGCGGTGACCAACTCGTCTGGAACGTGCGTAGTTCCGCGCTCAGCGACGTAGACCTCGATTGTGCCGCCGGGATGGAATCGGCGCGTCTGCGGGTGGTCGAAGAGATTGTGCAAAGTCGCCAAGGAGCCGCCTGGTACCGCATGAACGACGATCGCATCCCGGTCCGCGCCGAGAAGGCTGTTGAACGCGATGGCTACTTCCGAACTTGCACCCGCTATGTCGTCCCACAGCCGCTGGCAGGCTTCGACCGCGTCATTGGCCGCCGTGTCGCGTCGGTTGAGGCGTTCGAATCGCATCGGGCGACGTTGTGGCGCATCGGTGTACCAGCGCAGTACCTCTTCTGCTGGGTCAGTCCATTCCCACCGGGACAGACGTGGCGCGGCCTCCGGACCTGTCGGTGCCGCACCGCTGTCGAGCATCCTTTGTGCGGCACGAAGGTGTCCGGCATCGATCAATGCTGTGTAGACCTGCCTCTCGGCAGGCTGAGACGCTTCGATTGCGCGCAGAGCTCGGAGCTCGGTGCGGCGGCTATCGATATCCGTCGACAGCTGGTCTTCGAGCTTCCGAAGGTCGCGTTCGACCTTTGACCAATCCGACCCGCACACGTCCATCCAGCGGTCCATGTCGCACACGAATGACACCCCTGCGTGCTCAGCACGCTCGGACAGCGCCCGTAGGCGGACCTCGAGCTCGCCGCGGCGAGCTTCCTGAGCGTCGTGAATACACTGTCGAAGTCGTGTGGCGTCGTCGGTGAACCCCGGGTACTCCTCGACCATCCTGGATGCGACATCGAACCTCCCCGCAGCCACCAATTCATCGAAGACGGCCGGTTCGTCCTGACCGGCAACGAGCCCGGCGAGAACTGCGTCCACAGCGGTCGTGCTTGCAGAATCAGGCGACTCGGTGAGCACGATCAGCAACTCCACGAAGCGGAAGCGGCCCGGCCAGACTGCTAACACACTGATCGGCAACTGAGTCATCGGCGTACTTTCGCCCAGGTCGCCAACGGCTGGAGCCGATCCAGCAAGGCGAGTATCGGATACGCATGTGGACGGGGTAGTGCATTGGCGTCGGTATAGAGCGCATCCCTTGTATCGAGGACCAGATCCGCCAATTCTGAATACGGCGCAAGGATCAGGTCGTGGCGTGCCGCGGTTTCCGATCGGGGACCGGATTCGAGCAGCATTCGGGTCTGGAGCACGATGCTTTCGATGTTCCTGGCGAACGCCAGTTGTCGCGACCACTCCATCGGCTCCGCGCCGATAGCGGCGATCTCGTCGTCGAGATAGCCGCGCACGTCTTTCGGGAGCTCCGACGCTGAGAGTTTGCGATCCGAATCAGCACTCAGAGACGCAGATTCGATCATCGTCAGCAACCCGTCGGGTTCGAATAGCCTGCGATGCAGTGCCACGCCGACCGAGAAGCTGAACCGATTCAACCGCTTGATCTTGTCGATTTCGGAAGCGATCGTCTCCCATCGTGCTCGGGCATTCAGCCTGTTTCTCGAGCTGGTCAACAGTGGCAGAGCTTCCGATAGCGGAACCCTCGACCATGTACTCGCGGCCACACGAGTGGTGTGGTCTGCGACTGTCCGCCAGGAATCCGGCAGCGATTCCTGGAGAATCTCGGTCGCACCGGGTCCGTTGTGGCCAGACCACAGCAGAGTCTCCGCGAGTGCACCAGCTACACCGCCGATCTGCTCGTCCGGCTCGCGAAAGGACAACTCCAGCGCCGCATTGTCGAGTTCGGCACCGACCGGGACCTCCAACGCGGCTGCCGCGACCCATGCGTGCGGCGCAAACGGGGAATCCCGATGATGTCGGATTGCGCCCGCTAGCACCGCGGCCTCGACAAACGCTCCGCGCGCCCAGGAGTCCTCCAGTAGCCACCGCGTCCAGGTGAACCGTTCTGACGATCTGGGCTCGGCAATTCTTACGAATGCCGCGGCCGCCGCTCGAAGTTCGTCGGATGGCACGCCCGATTCCTGCCACGCGTCGAGCAGGGTCCACGGCTGATCGAGCTCGGCTATCCGCGCCCCGACCACATGGCCGAAACGGCCCGAAGCCTTGTGCCGCAGCGCATCGGCGCGGACGAGCAGCGCTGCTGACCGGCCGCTCGTCCGTGTGCCGACAGGGCTGGAATCATCCGTATCTCCGGCGGGCCGTTCGCTTCTGAACCCGCACCCGACAGCGCCGGCGATCTCTGTGGGGAAGGCATGTGATGCGATTCGCAGACCGAATCCGTTCGTTCCGCGGGACTGTGCATTTTCGCGGGTGATCGAGGCCCCCAACGGCACGAAGCATCCGATCACTGTTACGTCGTCGGCGCACACGATATTTGCTGCCGGTTGTCTACTGAGAATCCGAGGAGCGTTGGTGTATTTCTCGGAGCCGAGGCCGCAGATCGCGGGGCGTCCCGCGGATCGGTTGTCCGGTCCGTAGACGACTTGAACGGTGGTACCCGTGCGGAGCCGTTCGCGCAACACACCGAGCAGAGCTCCGCCACCGTCGCCGAAATCGGACGAGATGACGATGTCGCGCTCGGCGGCGTGAAGCGCCTCCCACATCGCGTCGTACTGTGTACCGCCTGAGAGGAATTCAGCCACCGATCCGCTGGTGTAGCGTCGGCGCAGCTCATCGCCCATGATCGTGCAGCATTCCGCCCACTTCTGCGCCCAGAGCTTCAGCGCTGGATGATCGGCGTCGGATCCGAGTACGGGTGGGTGCAAAGTGCTGGTCGTGGAAGTCGCATGTGTTCGAGCATGCTGTGTGGGCTGGAAGTCCTCCGCGCGCATCAGCATCCGCCTGCCCAACAACCCCGGTAGCCGGTCGGATGCCCAACGCAGCATCTCGGTGACTGCCACCGGATCTCTCGGCCCGTCCGAGCTCGGGCTGATCACCACGCCAACGTCGTTCGCCTGTCCGGCCAGGTCCATCGTCATGACGCTGCGATAGCTGACGAGGGCATGGGTATTGTCCTTGATCACAGCACACGCGCTGCTCTCAGCGCTCTTGGTCGCGGAGTAGAGCACAGGACCACCTCGACGTCGGGCGAGTTCCACCAGGGCATTACTGACCGGGACGTCGAGTGCGGCTCCCGCTCGACGTCCCCAGACGAGAACCAGACGGACGCCTCGGTCCACAGTCTCTCGCAGCAACGGCAACAGAGGATGCAGTGCGCTGTACCGGATCTCTGGGACCAGGAATACGACCTGCTTTCGGGCCGTGCGCAGTAACTCCTCTATCTGCCATGCGAAACCGGCGGCACGTTGCACTGGTGTCACTTCCGCGCGCGCCCGGTCCAAGACATCAATCCGTTCAGACAACCGACTGAGGTGCCTGGTCAAGACCTTCTGTTGCGCGTCAGCTGAATTGACCTCGATGTCCGCGAGTTCGTGCACCATCGACCACATCGCTGCCAGCGTCCGTTCTGCGCTGACCGCCTCGGTGCGGTCCCTCCTCGCGTTGGCTGTCAACGACTGTACGAACGGCAACTCTGGCGGCTGTTCGAGGACTAGATCGGCAAGATAGTTGCTCAGTCGCCATACTGCGGTGTGGCCCCACAACAGGTCGTTGCGAATAGTCGTGCGCAGCCGACCGGACTCCGAGTCGAGCTGGACGTCCGCGATTTCGTGAATCCACAGGTCCTTCGCAGGCTCGCGCAGTATCGGGTTGTCGAAACCCACGCGCAGGATATTGCGACGACCTGCCCAGCGTCGCTCACTCCGAAAAGCTCGCTGTACGGCCCGGAGTAGCTCGGTCGGCGGCAGATCACGTTCCTCTGAACCCGATACCCGGGGCAGAATCAAACTGCCCTCATGTGGCCTGGAATCACCCTGGTCTACGCTGAAGATGCGGCCGGTGATCGGCTCGAACAGAAACGATCTTCGCTGTCGGGTGACCGAAGCATCCTGGAGTGTTTGGTGCTTGGTGAGGCGCTCCAGCGCATGTTCGGCCAGGTTCAGCCGACCTCCGCTGTCGAAGTCGATGCAGATGTAGCCTTTACTCCACAATGTATGCAGCACGTTGATCATGACCCGGTGCGGCACGGCGAACAGGGCTGACAGGCTTGTGGCATCGTGATGTTGAGGGTATTCGTCATCGTGCACTTGTGCCCGTGGCACCAACAAGGCCCGCGCGACCAACTCCTCGAGGCTGGTGAAGTCCGCCTCGTGGCCCACATCGACTGTCAGGATCACCTGCCGGCACGGGATGGCCAGTTCGACGACGCCGTTCACAGCCACTCCAGATCATCGATCCCGACCACAGCACCGTATCGTTCGATTGTCGAGACGATAGTGGTCCAGCACTCGCCGCCGTACTCTGCAAAGTGCTCCAGGTCGCCGACCAGCACCAGCAACCGCTGCGCCCGGGACAACAGTACGTTGGCAACCTCCGGCTGACCCACGTGCCCGACATTCGACATCACCGTCGCTCCGCGCGCTGGTCCGGTGCGGACCAGTGATACCACTACTCGATCAGCCTGTCGCCCCTGGAACGAGTGCACCGTGTGCACTCGTCCGGCCAGTTCGCCCATGCGCCGTAGAGCAAGTACTTGGGATGCATAGGGTGTCAGGACAACCAGACTGTTCTCGCCCTCGGCGCCGGCGGGCAGTGATTTTGGTCGGATCGTTTCGACGAGCTTGGCGACCAGTTCGACTTCGCCTGGATTGCTCCAGCGTGGTATCTGCCGATGAGTCTCCGCTCCCTTCGTGTCGATCCACACCAGCGGGCGCTCACATAGCTCGGTCGGTGAAGTGATTCTGTGTGACGGATTCCATCCAGGCTTCGTACCGGTGGTGAGGAAGCTCATGGGCAGATCGTCCGCATCCTCCTGCAGTGGTGTTATCGGGTAGAAAGACCGCCCAACCGGCTCTGCGATATCTGGATGCATACGGAACTGCTTGGTCAAGCTATCCCATGGTCGCCGCGCGAGCTGTTCCGGCGAGAGCGGTTCGGTCTCGCGCTCGAAGAAAGTACGGAACAGATTGAGTGCTTCCAATCGCATCGCCTTCTGCTGAAAATGGGCTTTGATCGGAGAATCGTCGGAGGCTGTCGACAGACCATCGAGAAAATTCTCGACGTCGTGCGCGCGATGCGCCCCGAGCTGGCGATGATCTCCGATCAGCGTCCATCGTGTGCCGAGGGTCAACGGGACGATGAGTTCCGTAGGCCACGCCTTGGCAGCCTCCTCGACGATCACCCAATCGAAGTGCTCCCCGGAGCTCGGCACATCACCCCGCAGCTTCGCTGCCATCGAACATGTAGCCAGCACCACGTTCG
The DNA here is from genome assembly GCF_042882065.1 of Nocardia sp. NPDC058244. NCBI lineage: Bacteria > Bacillati > Actinomycetota > Actinomycetes > Mycobacteriales > Nocardiaceae > Nocardia > Nocardia sp. NPDC058244. The sequence continues at coordinate 1,005,581 of NZ_JBHVWX010000001.1, forward strand.
CGCCGGCAATGATGCGATCGGACAACTCGATCCGGTCATCCCGAACGATCTGGGCCCATTGCTTGGCAAGCCGCAACTCCTCAGGCGACCACGACTCCTCGGCAGAGATCGATCCGTCCATCCGCGCGGCTATTTCGCGTTCGATATCGGCGACCGTGCGGTGAGTGAGGCGTTCGATCACATGCGGCACGAGATCCTCGTGGATCCTTCGGCGGCCAGCGGTGGCTGCCGAAGGATCTGTCCCTGCGCCTTCCGGGTCGGTATCCAGGCTGTCGGATGTCCAGCGCAGCACAAGTGTGTGTTTCGGGAGTTTCTTGATCAACTCGAGGCCGAGGTGGTCCAGCGCGAAGTTGGCCTGTGCGGTGACCAGGACCCGTCTTCCTGGATCTGCCGTCAGGTACCGGAGTAGAGCCTCCGACGCGACCATGGTCTTGCCCGTGCCTGGTGGCCCCTGAAGAGCGTAGAAGGGCTGTAGCGCAAGCATCTTGCTTATCACGGTCTCCGCGTTTCCCTGCAGCTTCTCGGGCGGTCCGGAGTAGTTCCTCCCACGGCTGAAGTCGATGGACGTGGGATTGCGCAGCGCGCGGATCAATGCGGTCTTGTTCTCCAGATCGATCAGCGCTCGGGCTTGTCGCCGCAACTGCGGGGCGGTTCCGCTGTCGGAGGTTGCGCGTATCCAGCCATGTGCAGGTATCCGGTCACCGCCGAGCGTCAACACCTCGATCTCGGTCGCGCTGCGTCGGCGTACAAAGTCGACCACGATGGTGGCCCGACGAAAGTCCGGCCTGCGCCCGCTACGCGAGATCTCCAGCTGAACGATAGGTTTGTCCCCTGGGTCGAGCTGATCGAAGAAATCGCCGAACATCGGCCGTCGGCGATTGTCCATGGCGAAGTAGGTCAACATCGGCGAACCGTGTCGACGGAGATCGTCACGTGCGGAGTCGAATTCGATCACAACCGTTCCGCGTTCCGCCGGGTCGAGTCTATGGAAGGCATAGCAACGTGCCACCGTCTCGGTCTGCTGATATTCCAGTAGGAACCGAAGCGATTGTACGAACTCGAAATCGGCGGGGTGCTTACGCTTGGTCGAGGTGACTCCGTCGAAAAGTGACTTCCAGGAAGGATGGTCGGTGCGATCCTTGTGAATCGGTGTGCGAAGCCGGAAGGGGATCAGCTCGAATGAGCTCACGCTTCGCCGAGGTCGCTTGCCGATGAGATCTCGGGCGAACGGGCGATCGGCGAGAAATCTGATCACCAGGATTCGGTCGTCGACGATCTCCTGCTCGCCGATCCACTCTTTGAGAGGGGCGCAGAACCACACTGCCTGCGCACCGATGAGCACCCACTGGGCATCTTCCAGCGCGGTATCGCCACGATAACGGGGCGGAACGTAGCCGATCGCTCCGGTCGGGCAATGCACCAATTCCGTTCCTGACAGTTCCTTTTCCAAAAACGTCGCGAGTTCGGCTCGGCCGGCGGCCTCCGTCGGTGGGTGCGCGATCCAATGCCGCTCGGTATAGAGCGTTTCGACGGACAGGTCTGGCATAAAGGCGATCAGGTACGGTGCCGGGAGCGTGATCTCGTCACGTTCGCTGAACATTTCCCAGTTCTTGGCTATGGCGGTCGCTGCGTCGAACGAAGTTGTGCGGGTGACGGGATCGCTGTCGAGCATCGACAACAGCAGCGTTGTGAGGGCGCGCGGCAAGTTTCCCTGGCTGGTCAGGCGGGACCGCATCTCGCGGTGCATCCGGGCAAGGGCATCTGCGATGTCTGAGCCTGTCGCCGCAGCCACGGCGGCATACGGTTGTGGGAGCAGCTCCGGTATCGGGCCAACGAACAGTTCCCATCCGAGAACACCCAATCCGAAGACATCGGTTGTCACCCACTCGTGTCTACCGTCGGCTCGGCTCTCGAAGAGGTAGGTGTGCAATTCGGGTGCAAAGTACAGGTAGTGCCGTGCACGCTCCAGATTCGGCGGTGGTTGTAAGTACAACTCCCGCAGACGCTCTCGTTCCCGTTGCTCGCGATAGCTACCCCGGCGGAGAATGTCGCCGATTAGAGTGCTCATCTCGAAACCGCACAGGCGCAGAGCGCGGTCGCCGTCGTCCGGATGGTACGAGCGCAATGAGGCAACGGTCAGATTCCGATGCAGCACCTGCGCGCCGTTCAATTCACTCAGAGCATCTGTGAGCAGACTGAATTGTTCCCAGGCTGCGGCTGGATTCGTGCGTGCCCATTCGATGGTCTCGTCGAGATTCACCGGCTCGCCGGGATAGTCCGTCAGCGTGAATGCTATACGTTCGGCGACGTCGAAAGCGCCGTTCTCGATCCGGGGGAGGGCGGGATGGTCCAACGCGTCCAGCCGCATCAAACTGTGCAGACCGTATTCCCAAAGATCCCCGGCGAAACCTTCAACTCCGTCGAACAACTGGAGCTCGTACCGACCCAGCTCGTCTCCTTTTCGCATGAGCTGGGCCCGCACAATTGTGTCTGCCGCCAGGATGGTCGGATCGCCGATGATATCGAACCCGCCGTACGGCGCGGACTTCCGACAGAAGAGCCGATTGATGAGAGCCTTGTAGTGTTCATGTTGGCTGATCGCCTCAGATGTCATGGGTTCTCCTTGTTCAACCAGGCCGGATTCCAACGGAGTGCGACAGTGCCGTCCGATGTCGCGACGGCCAAGTCATTGCCAAGTACCACCATTGACAGCACTGGGGAGCCCAGCGGAATATAGTGTTTCGGCTCGGGCGCAATCGGATCCCAGACACACACCATCCCGTCGTCGGTTCCCGCGACCAACAGATCGCCCCCGCCGCTGGGCAGTACCGCCAGGGCGACGATCCATTCCTGGAGGCCGTTCAGGGCAGAGCCGGATCGTTGCCACGTTTCGGTATTCCAAGTGAGGACGCACTCGCGATCAGCTGCTGCGAGGAGTTTCGTTCCGTCTCGGCCTGTCAGGAACGCGAGGTTACGCACTGGATAACCGAAGCCGGTCAGTCGCGGCGCGATAGCTTTCGGGGTCCACGGGTCCCATACGGCGACCGTATGGTCGTCGCCGCCAACGGCCAAGATTGCGCGCCCCGCCTGGTCGTACCCCGCGGCCACCGTGCGAACGCGTCCGTTGTGAGCGGCGAACGAGGGGCGGGCCTCGCGCCCGGTCGACGCATCCCACAGGTGGGCCACGCCGTCGTCCTCGCAGACGACAACGACGACAGTGACTCCCCCTCCGTTGTCAAAAGATGCTGTTGCACACATCGACTCGGTACTGGCGAGGCACGAAATCCTGGCGTCCGCCAGATCTGATAGCCACAACGCTGATTCCGTTCCGATCACCAATTTCGTGCCGAGCGCGGACGACGCATGTAGCGCGCAGATCGGCTCATCGAGCATCGGCCGTCGCCGCGAGAGCTTCTCCCCGCTTGTCGCATCGAACAGGGTGATCCCGGCCGCGACGCCTGTGACGAGGACTGTTCCCGAACTTGAGGCTACTGCGGCAAGCATCGTGGGATGGCTACCCGATGCGGTTATCACAGGGCGATCATGCTGACCATTCCCGACGGGGTCCCATACTCGTACGGTGCGATCAAGCCCTCCGGTGGCCAGTTCGACGCGGCCGTCCGAGTGGCTGATCGCCACAATCGAGGTGATCTCACCCGCGTGCCCTGTGAGCGGAGCGTCGACCGTAGCGCCGGTGCTGGTATCCCACAGTCTGATAACGCCGTCAGCTCCGGCGGCGGCGAGCAACGAGCGGTCGGAGTATCTCAGCACGGTCAAGACACGCACGAGCGGCGCCGAGAGCGGTTGCCCGATCTGCCTAGAGTCTTTGTCCCACAATCGAACTGTCGAGTCCTTACCAGCGGTCGCGATTCTGAGCCGGCCATCTCGGTCCGAAAATACGGCTACGGTCGAGAATGGGATCGGACACCGCCAGCGGAGCGGAGCGTCGGTTCCGTCGTGGCGCCAAATATTCACAACGTGGTCGGCTCCAGCCGAGACCAGCTGAAGCACACCAGTGGGGTCGACCCAGGTGTGGAGGGCGGACACCGCGGCACCGTCGTGATTCGGCGGGCGGGCGGAGGTCGGTGTACTTGAATCCAATCTCCACAAACGGATTCGACCGTTCCACCCGCCGCTGGCCAGAAGTATCGGCTGATCATCTTCGGCGATCAAGCACAGCGCTGAGATGTTCTCCTTGACCGGAAATGGGGCACACATCGGTTGACGGGTCGCGTAGTTCCACACATGGACAACCATGTCCGCGCCGAGACTTGCCACCACGCCTCCCGCTGGCGTTCCGCACGCTGCCAGAGCGGTGATGGCCCCGGCGTGGGGCACGGGTGCCTGTGCGGCGAGATTGCCGGTGAGCGGATCCCACACCCGTACCAGCCCATCGCTGCTCCCGGTGGCGAGCAGCGTGCCGGAGCCGGACGGGAATGCCGCCAGCGTCCTGACTTGGCCGGGATGGGCGTTCAGTGTGAGGTGCAGCGAGTGGCGAGCCAGATGTGCCCAGCGGACACCCCAGACCTGATCCTCTGTGTAATGCGCGGCCGGCGGAACTCCTGTCGTGCGTGCGGATCCGAGTTCGCGTAGGCCGGCGCGGTTCGAATCGGTATCAACGGCCAAGTGGGCCGTCGCGATCGTGCCGGTTACTGCCGGAGGAAGCGCGGATGTATCGCCGTCTCTCATGGCGTAGAAGGCGACTGCCCGAGCATCCAGCCGATCGAGCACGTCGAGGTGCTCGACCACCAGGTCCCAACCCTTTCCTCCCAAGGCTGCGAGGTGAGCTGGGAGATGCCGCACAAGATAGGGATTCAGATCCGAACCCGTCTGTGTCGCGACTGTCAACAGCGCCTTTGCCACGTTCTCCGCAGGGGCCGTCGAGACTGCAGACGCTTGCAGGGCCTCACGAAGCGCCTGGTTGGCCAGCCGATAGACACTCTGGCCGTCTTCGACATCGAGCAAGATGTAGGGGGCCGCAGCCGAGCGTGCCGCCGATATGTCAGCGCCGGTGACTTTTTCGCCGTAGAGCGCTGTCGCTGACGCAGCCCAGATCTGCCCCGCCATCGGCAGACCTCTGCCCTGGGCGACAGCGAGGGCCTCCAACGCGTAGCGCGCTTTCGGAATCCGGTCGGTCAATTGGTCGACGGTGGAGCGAAAGAGGCGCTCGTAGTCTGAAGACAGCAGCTCGACGAGCTCGTCTGTCCGTTCCTCAGAAAGTATCTCCCGGTCGGACAGAATGGCGTGCGCAGCCAGATTCGCGTCGAGGAAGGTGCGTAGTCCAGCAGTGTGGCCGACCTGCACGGACCGCGCAAGCCCGAGCACCTTTCCGACGGCGGCCCCGGCGACGCCCGCGCCGGCCATCCGCCGCTCCAGGTATTCCGCGATAAGTTCGTTCGAGGAGGTGATGACGAGATCGCGAACATGCGGGTGACCCAACCCGAGTTGGCGTAGCAGAGTTGGATCACCGGCGGAATGCTGTGGACGTGATTCCGGTGTTCGAACACCCACCACGACGCGTACGCCGCAGAGCGAACCGATCTCGTTCAACAGCGCGGCCACCCCCATCGGTTCGGCGGCTTCATCGAGGGCATCTGCCAGGACGGTGAATCCGGCCGCCTGACCCACCTCGCCCAATGCGGAGACGATGTCGTGGCGCGGTTGCTCCGGGACGGCTCCTGGTGCGGAAATCCCCAGGGCATCGACGAGACTTGAGATGACTTCCGCCACGGTCATTCCAGCGAGATGGACCGACGCGTCGATTGTCGGCGGACGTCCGGACCTCGGCCATCGCCCGCTGGAGAATCCAGCTTCGGCGAGCACTCCAGCCAGCTCTGGGCGGGAATGCAGCAACAGGTTCCCCAATACCGCTGATTTCCCGACGCCGCGCGGGCCTGTCACAGCCAGGACTCCATGATTGGAACCGGCCAGCCAGGTCGCAATCTCGGCTCGTTCGTGGTCGCGACCGACGAAATGCCAAGCGACCTCGCCGAGATCGGCGTTGCTGCCCATGCGTGCGAACGTGATTCGCTGCTGTGCGGGTAGGCCTTCAACGATCCGGGTGAGCTCGGCAAAGGCCTCGACCGAGGTCTGCAAACCTGGCAAACGAGTTGGTCGGACGATCGGGTGGCTGCGCGCAAGCGTGAACTTATCGACCAGACCCGGTACGAGCGACTCCTCGAAACGAGTGTGGAGGTCCGCGAGGCGAATGACAGTATCGGTCGGCTGGAGCTCGTCGATCCACTCCGCCAGCGCGCGCCGGAACCGAGCAAGGTATCCGCTGCCCTGGTCACCGCCGGAAGCGAGCAGCAGAATCCCTTCGAGACCCCGCGTCTTGCGCAATTCGAGACCAACCTCGGATACGAACGCGGCCGCTGAGCATGCCTCGACCACGACGATGACCCAGTCGCGCCGATCACGTCGTCGGGCATATTCGCGGCGAATGTGCCACGCCACGATGGCGGGCTGTAGATCGAGGTCCTCACGCTCGCCCTGCGCACCGCTGACGATCAGCGACGCGGAATCCGCGTTGGACGGTCCGTGCCCGATCCAGACGAGAACTGAACTTCGCCCGCTCGCCCGCCCTGACCACTCTTGCAATCGGTGGACGGTGGCCGACAGGTCTCGTAGTCCTCCTCTCGGCTCCCATACGTGCCCCTCGCCACCGAGCTGGTTCAGCAGCTCCGCGATAGCGGATGCCTCGGTATCGGCATCGAACCCCGGGTACCGTTGGGTGTCCCGGTAATCGCCGTGTGGCAGCAACACGACATCGAATCGGTTCGAGCGGTCGTCCGATGCGGTGCTAGAGGTCGGGTCAATCGCTGTCATCGTTATCGAGCCGATCGACCATCACCAATTGTGTGACCGGTTCGGCACCACCGCTGACCGCAACTCGGTACAGTCCCGGCTGACGGATGGTGACAGTGGCTGTCACCTGGTCGTCGTGGTCTCGCCGGTAGAGCGTCGGCCGCGCTACTGTTTCGTCGTAGCTGCCAGTGTTCTCGACACGGCAGCTCACGCGGTCGGGTTCGGTGACGTCTGTGGCGACGATGTCGAACGGTTCGCCTACGGGAACGAATTCAGGGACGACGAGGCCGAGTTCGGCTTTACCGAGGACGAATTCGCGCTCCGGGATATGCGTGAGCAAGCCATAGGCCGCGTCGATCACCGTCTTCGATCGGCCCAACGACTGATGTTGCTGGACGACGGTGTTCTCCTCGGTACCGGGAAAATCGCCGGCGTATCGGTAGACCGTGCCGTCACCCTTGTGGTTGTCCGCGATCGGGCGTCTCGTTCGGGGGTCGGTGACCACCGCGCCGTCGGGGCCTAGACGGACTCGGAAGTTCATCGGCAGAACTCTTCCGTCGACCATGCGTAGGCTCTGCGAGGTCTCTTGCCCGGTGCCGACGAACCGCCGGTGTCCGACCATTGTGGTGTCGGCGAGTCGTCGGAATCTCTCGAAAGTTTCCTTCGAGAGGTCGGCGTCGCCACCGATGGCGGCAACGTCGCTGACTGTCAACGCGGAAAGACCATCGCGTCCTTGCAGGCATCGGTAGGTTGGCAGGAGATCGTGTAGTCCCGGAAGGGTTTTGGCCAGTTCGCCGACGTGCTTGCGCGACATTAGCCCCGGTGCACCCCGTCCCGAGTTCAGCATCTCCGTGGTTTTGACAGCCCCCTGGAACGGCGTACCGAAGGTCAGAGTGGCTCGTACGTCGTCGGACGCCCCGGATATTCCGGCCATCGCCCAGCACAGCAGGCCTCCCATGGAGTGGGCCAACATGACCAGCTGGGCATCCCGCGCATCAGGGTCCGCCTGTCGTGCCTTGTCGTAGGCTGGGTGCCTTCTCCAGGCTGCCAGATGGTCAGTCGCGGCACGTGCCAGCAGGGCGGCATTGTGATCGACGGAAAGCCGCCAGTCATAGGCGAATTCCAGGATGGCATCGGGGTGGGCGACCGCGGTCCGCAATCCGTCTACGAGATCTCGGTACGGCTCCTGCCCTCGTAGGACGGGCGCCCACGCAGGTGCCTCCAGCAGGCCGCAAGCCTTGATCCGTCCGGTGCGCCCCTCGCGCTCCGCGTCGGTGACATGCAGTGCCCGTAGACCTCGTCGATGTCGCCACCGCAGCGAGTACTGAACCACCTGTTCCATGCCCCATACCCAGCAGTTGTTCTCTGTGTCGTACAGGCGACTACCCATGATTCCGGGAACCAGTACGACCGCGTCGTAGCACGCACTGCGGCGGATCAGTGGGTAGCTGGTACCCCCCTGCGACTCCATCACTCAACGGTAGCGGACTCGGACGGAGGTCTTCTGGTTTCCGGAGGCCCGGTTTGCGGATATCAGGATTGAGTCTTCTTGCCTTGGCCGGGCCAGCCGTGTTGCCCGAGAACGATTTCGGGCGGTTTCCGGACGGTCTTCTCTGTGGGTCCGGGTGGACTCGATGGTCGGGCTCACGGTCTCGCGCCTGTCCGTTCCGGTGTTCGCATCATCGGTGACACTGTCGGCCGCTTGGGTGGTGTGTCGGGCAGGCCGAGGCCAGACGGGTCGTCAGACATAGCTGTCGGCGACAGCGGCTGCCGTCGCCCTGCGGCGCGGCACCGCGAACGGGCTGGGGCTCGGCCGCGCGCGCGGCGCGGTTTCTACGTACGGGGTGCCCCGCGAACATGCCCATAAAAATATGGTTTGCACCGATGTTCGTGGGGTACTTCGTTTTTGTCGGTCCACTGTAGGGTTACCGGCGCGTATCTGAATGACTCGGTTTGCGTTCTGTCGATTCGAATGACTCGCGTTACATATTTGTTCACCTGGAATTTATTACCCAGGTCACAATTTCGCGGTAGCCTCGCTCTGCTTATTTACAGCCATCCGCTATGGCTGTGCTGTGTATTTGCGGACCCTGGTAGCAGGCATTAACGTTCTCCGAAACTGGATAATCCGAGCAGGACCGCGAGCGCTCGCGCTCATCAAGTTCGCTGCCGGGGAGGAATCGGTTCATCAGCGAACAGATGTGGCGCCACCAGTCGGGAGGGGGCGCCGAATGCGTCTGTGGGAGTACCAGGGGTAATTCATGACAGCGGTCGTCGCGGTTCGCGCCGAGCCGGAAATTCCGAATACCGACCCGTCGTTCGCTTTTCGCGGTGTCGCGCTGATCGCGACGATCACCGCGATAGCGCTGACTGTGACGGCGGGACGCTACGAGTTCTTCGGTGACGAGCTCTACTTCCTGTCGGCGGGCAGGCGGCTCGACTACACCTACGCCGACCAGGGCGTGGTGGTGCCGCTGTTCGCCTGGATCGCGGATGTGCTCGCGCCGGGATCGACGACGGCGCTGCGCTTTCCCGCGGTGGTGATGGGCGTGGGCGCGGTCGTCGTGTCGGCGCTGATCGCCTACGAGCTGCGCGGCAGTCACCGCGCGCAGCTGCTCGCCGCGGGCACCTACGCGACGTCGTACCTGGTGGCGACCCAGGTCATCCTGAGCACCTTCTCCTTCGACGCCACCTTCACCGCCGTGATCACCTGGCTGTTCATCCGCTGGGTGCGCACCCGCCAGGACCGGCTGCTCGTTATCGCCGGCCTGGTCGCCGCGCTGGACATGCAGGTGAAGTGGATGATTCCGCTGGTCTGGGCATGTCTCGGCCTGGCCGTGGTGCTGTGTGGTCCGCGGGAGATCCTGCGCCGTCCCGCGCTGTGGGTGGCGACCGGCATCCTCGCCGCCTCGCTGATCCCGATCCTGATCTGGCAGTCCCAGCACAATTGGCCGCAGCTGGCCATGGGCTCGATCATCGGCGCGGAGCAGGACGCGACCGGCTACGGCCCGCCCGGTTTCTTTCCGCAGTGGGTCGGCTTGGCGGGTGCGCTCGGCGCGTTGTTGCTCGCGTTCGGCTTTTGGGCGGTGTACAAACAGGAATCGCTGCGCCCGTATCGGTTCATCGCGGTCGCCTTGGTGATCATGACCACATTCGTGGTCGTCACGCACGGCCGGCCGTATTACCCGACGGGATTCTTTCCGGCGATGTTCGCCCTCGGCGCCGTCGGCCTCTGGCAGTTCGACCGTAAACGATGGATGAACCTGGCATTGATTCCGATCGCCGGAATCTCGGTGCTGACATTCATTGCCATGATCACCGTCACGCCGTTGCCTGCGAGTTGGCGCATGCAGGCCGAGGACGCCATCGATCTCGGCTTCCGATCGGCGTTCTGGGGCACCACCAATTGGTCGGAAATGGTGGCCGCGGTCGGTGCCGGTTACCACACGCTGACGCCAGAGGAAAAGGCGAACTCCGCCGTCGTCGTGCAGGGGTACTGGCAGGCGGGCGCTGTCGAGCAATTCGGCGGGCAACACGGTCTGCCCGCCACCTACAGCCCGAGCCGGGGTTTCGGCTTCTTCGGGCCGCCGCCGGACTCGGCGACCTCGGTGATCTACCTCGGGCTCGACACCGCCGAGGCCGACCTGCGCGCCCGGTTCACCGAGGTGGAGCGGGTCACGCAGCTCGACGATCCGATGGGTATCCCCGGCATCGACCGCATGGTCGCGGTCTGGCGCTGCACGGGACCGAAGCAGCCGTGGTCGGTCATGTGGGACGACATGACCACCCTGTACTTCGATCTCGGGCTCTGGCGCGACCCCAGGGCCACCACCCGCCCGACGCGCTGAGCCACCCGGCTCAGAACAGGCCGCGCAGGGCCAGGAAGCGCAGGCCACCCGCCGCCGCCATGACGGCGAGCACGGCGCCCGCCTGGGCGAACTGGCCGAGGCCGGGCGCCAGCGCGTCCAGCCCGGCCAGGGCGGCGGTGCTGGTCAGCAGGCCGATCAGGGCCAGGCCGCCGCCCTCCCACTGCGCGGTGAACCAGCCGACCCGGCCCGCCGCCCGGAAGGTGAGCTGACGGTGTAGCTCGTTCGCGATCACCGTGCTCACCAGCGACCCCGTGACATTGGCGGCCAGCGGTCCGAGCCCGGCGCAGGCCACGAACAGCGCGACGTAGGCGATATTGCTGACGCCGCCGACCAGCGCGAAGCGGATCAGCTGCGCGAGCGGGTGATCGGCGCGCAGGAACCGCCGCACGCGGCCGGACAGGTCCACGCGCGGCAGCACGACGAGGGCGGGGCGCAGGGGCGGGGCGGCGAAGGCGGTGCTGTTCACGAGAACTACCGTCGCCGCCTGCGCTGACGCCGACCTGACGCCGGACTGACATGCCACTGGCACGGCCGCCGCCGATGGCGTCAGCGGGGATGTCAGGGCGGTGTCAGCCCGGTATCAGCTGCACCGGCGACGGTGATCGGCATGAACAACACAGCGATCGCGGCCTCCGGGCTGCGCAAGGCATACGGGGACAAGACCGTCCTCGACGGCATCGACCTCCGGGTCGACGCGGGCACGATCTTCGCCCTGCTCGGCCCCAACGGCGCGGGCAAGACCACCACGGTCAACGTGCTGACCACCCTGCTGACCGCCGACGGCGGCACCGCCAGGGTGGCGGGCCACGACCTCGCGACCGAGACCAAGGCCGTCCGCAAGGCGATCGGCGTCACCGGCCAGTTCGCGGCCGTGGACGACCTGCTGACCGGCGCGGAAAACCTGAAACTGATGGCCGACCTGCACCGCCTGCGCGGTCCGGCGGGCAAGCGGGTGATCGCCGGGCTGCTGGAACGCTTCGACCTGGTCGAATCGGCGGGCAAGCCGGCCGCGAGCTACTCCGGTGGCATGCGCCGGAAGCTGGACCTGGCGATGACCCTGGTGACCAAGCCCGAGATCGTCTTCCTCGACGAGCCGACCACCGGACTCGACCCGCGCAGCAGGCGCACCATGTGGGAGATCGTGCGCGAGCTGACCGCCGACGGCGTGACGATCTTCCTCACCACCCAGTACCTCGAGGAAGCCGATCAGCTGGCCGATCGGATCGCCGTGCTGGACCAGGGCCGCATCGTGGCCGAGGGCACCGCCGAGGAGCTCAAGCGCCGCATCCCCGGCAGCCACGTCCGGCTGCGCTTCGCCGACGCCACCGAACTGGCCACGGCCGCGCGGATCCTGCCCGGCGCCACCCCCGACCAGGACGCGCTGACCCTGAACGTCCCCGGCGACGGTGACTCGAAATCCCTGCGGGCCCTGCTGGATCAGCTCGCCGCCCACGCCCTGGAGGCCGAGCAGGTCTCCCTGCACACCCCTGACCTCGACGACGTCTTTCTCGCCCTGACCGGGCACCCCACCACGGAGGCCGAAGCCCGATGAGCACCACCACCGCACCCAGCACCCTGTCCGCCGCGCTGTTCGACTCGTCGGTCATGTTGCGCCGCAACTTCACCCACATCACCCGCTCGCCCGTCACCATCTTCAACGCGGCGCTGATGCCGGTGGTGATGATGCTGATCTTCGTCTACGTCTTCGGTGACGCCTTCGATGTCGGCGAGAACTACATCGACTACGCGGTGCCCGGCATGCTCATGCTGGCCATCAGCTACGGGCTGTCCGGCACCGCGGTGTCGGTGAGCTCCGATATGACCACCGGTGTCATCAACCGGTTCAAGGTCATGGACGTCTCCCGGGGCGCCGTGCTGACCGGCCACGTCGCGGCGAGCATGCTGACCAACGTGGTCGCCATCGCCTCCGTGCTCGGTGTCGGGTTCGCCCTCGGCTTCCGGTCGCCGGCGACCGCGGCGCAGTGGCTCGGCGCGCTCGGGGTGGTGCTGGCCACCGCCTTCGCCGCGGCCTGGCTCACCGTCGCCCTCGGCATGGCCGCCAAAACCCCGGAGGCCGCGGGCATGTCGGTGGTGCCGTTGATCATGCTGCCCTTCGTGAGCAGCGCGATCGTGCCCGCCGACAAGATGGGCCAGGGCGTCCGGCAGTTCGCCCAGTACCAGCCGTTCACGCCGATCATCGAGTCGGTGCGCGGCTTTCTGACCGGCCATCCCTCGGCGGGTCACACCTGGGCGGCGCTGGCCTGGTGCGCGGGTTTCGCGGTCGTCGGTTACCTGTGGTCGCGGGCGACCTTCACCAAGCGGGCGTGACCGTTCTCGGCTCGATCCGGTTCAGCTCCCCATCGCCTCGGTGACCATGTGGTCACCGGGGCGATGTCGGCTGTGGTCACCGGGCGAGGGTGAGTGCGACCAGGGCCGGTCGGTCGGCTTCCGCGCCTTCGCGCGCTGCCTCGGTGAAGGCGTTGTCGCCGAGGCGATCTCGGGCTATCCGCTCGATCCTGGCCACGTCGGGATGGGAGTGATCGGGCAGTCCGCGCGCCGCGGTGCCGGCCGCGAGCAGCCGCGTGGCCTGTTCGTACTGGTCGGTGCGCACCGCCAGGTCGGCGATTCCGACGAGGACGTAGGCCAGCAGGGGCGCGTGGCCCGCCGCCGTCGCCGAACGGAACGCGGCGTCGCAGTGATTCGCGGCCTCGGTGAGGTCGTCGGCGAGGTAGCCGAGCGAGATCTCCACCATCGCACCGACATTCGGTTGTTCGGCGTCGGGGCCGAGGAGGGTCCGCGCGTGGACGATCTGCCCGTGCGCGAGGGCGGGGTCGCCACTCCAGCGGGCCAGTTCCGCACGCGCCAGGGCGACTTCGGCCAGCGCGGTGGGCCAGCCGTTGAGATCGGCGCAGCGCTGCGCCTCGGCGAGCGCGCCCGCGCTGGCGTCCGGATCGCCGAGCAGCCAGTGCAGCTGCGCTTGGCGCGCCCGCATCGCGACCACGTCCTCGATCGCGCCGACCTCGGTCACCACCGCGATGGCCTCGTCGAAAAGGGCGACCGCGGCGGCGAATTCGCCGCGCATCGCGGTCCGGTTGGCCAGCTCGGTGAGGGCGAACGACATGCCCCAGCGTTCGCCGAGCGCGCGGAATTCGGTGAGCGCCTGCGCGAGATACTCGTCCGGCTCCGGTCCGCTGTGCCCGAGCACGGTGCGCAGCTTGCCCAGCTGGAGCCGGGCGAGTGCGCGCGCCCACGGATCCTCGTCGCCGAGCACCGATTCGAAGGCGGGCAGGTATTCGTCCGGGCCGCCCAGCATGCGCTCCAGTGCGGCGGTGAACCGCAGCGCCGGATGGCTGCCGATCGTATCTCTGCCGAATCGGTGTGCCTTACGGATCCATTCCGCGACCTGCTGTTCGTCGTTGCGGCCCGAGGTGACGAAATGCACGACCAGCCCGTACACCAGCGCCCGTGTCTCGTCGTCGACCTCGCCGGGCAGTTCGGCGGCCGCGATGACCAGCTCGGTGCCCTCGCCCTTGTGCCCGCCCAGCCACCAGTACCAGCCCGCGGCCGCGGCCAGCCGCATCGCCGCCGCGGCGTCCGCGCTCGCGAGCGCGCCGCGCATGGCCAGGGCGAGGTTGTCGTGCTCGGCCTCGAGGACGGCCAGCCAGGTCAGCTGCTCGGCGCGGCGCAGGTGCGGCTCGGCGGTGGCGGCCAGCCCGGTGAAGTAGTCCAGGTGTGCTCGCCGGGCCTGCTCCGCGTCGTCGGCTTCGATCAGCCGGTCGGCGGCGTACTGCTTGATCGTCTCCAGCATGCGGTAGCGCGGGGCCGGGTCCTCGGTGACGACCAGCAGCGACTTCTCGGTCAGCGCGGTGAGCAGGTCGAGCACCTCCCACTGCTCGACGGTGTCGCCGGCGCAGACCTGCTCGGCCGCTTCCAGACTCGCGCCACCGGCGAACACCGCGAGCCGGGACAGCACCCGGCGTTCGGCGTCGCTGAGCAGTTCCCAGCTCCAGTCGACCACCGCGCGCAGGGTCCGGTGCTGCGCGATCGCGGTCCGGCTGCCGCCGGTCAGCAGGCGGAACCGGTCGTCGAGGCGGTGGGCGAGCTGGTCGAGGGACATGGTGCGCAGGCGGGCCGCGGCCAGCTCGATCGCCAGCGGGATGCCGTCGAGCGCCCGGCAGACCCGCGCCATGGTGGCCCAGGTGTCCGGATCGGTGCCGAGGTCGGTGCGCACCGCGCTCGCCCGGTCGCGCAGCAGGGCGACGGCGGGGGAGGACTCGATCTCGCGCGGATCGGCCACCGCGGCGGGCAACGTCAGCGGCCGCACCTGCCACAGCGCCTCGCCGGTGATGCCGAGCGGTTCCCGGCTCGTCGCCAGGATGCGCAGCCGGGTGCACTCGCCGAGGATCCGATGGGCGAAGGTCGCGGCCGCCTCGATCACGTGCTCGCAGTTGTCCAGGATCAGCAGGGTCTCGCGGTCGCGGATCGCGGCGACGAGCCGGTCCATCGGTTCGGCGTTCGGCGAGCTGCCGAGCAGCGCGTCCCGGAGGCCGAGCGCGGCCAGGGCCGATTGCGCCAGGTCGCCGTTGGCGTCGGCGGCGGCCAGTTCCACCAGCCAGGCGCCGTCGGGCAGGTCGCCGAGCATGGTTCGCGCGGTCTCCACGGCCAGCCGGGTCTTGCCCGAGCCGCCAGGACCGGTGAGGGTGGTGAGCCGGTGGTCGGCGATGAGTTCGCGGACCACGGCGATATCGGCGTCCTTGCCGACGAAGGTGGTCAGTTCCGCGCGCAGATTGGTCGTGCGTTCCTGCGGCCGCGCGCCGACCTCGCCGCGCAGCAGCGCGACGTGCAGCGCCGACAGCTCCGGTGACGGGTCGACGCCCAGTTCGTCGGCCAGGGCCGCCCTGGCGCGCTGGTACACGATCAGCGCCTCGGGCGCCCGGCCCGCCGCGCCGAGGGCGCGCATCAGTGCGGCGACCAGTCGCTCCCGCACCGGATGCCGGGCCACGAGTTCGGTCAGCTCGGCGACCAGGTCGGCCCCATCGCCCAGCTGGATCTGCGCCTCGTAGCGGTCCTCCAGGGCGGCCAGGTACAGCCCGTCGAAGCGGGTGATGACCGCGTCGACGGCGGCACTGTCGCCCAGGTCGCGCATCGGGTCGCCGCGCCACAGGTCGGTGGCCTCGCTCAGCAGCCGGGCCCGGTGTGCGTCGTCGCCGCCGCGCGCGCGGTCGACGAGCTGCTCGAACCGGATCGCGTCGACGGCGTCGGGCGCCACCGTCAGCCGGTAGCCGCCGGCCCGCACGTCGATGGCGCCGTCGGGCAGGACCCGGCGCAGGCGGGAGACCAGCGCCTGCAGGGCGTTCGCCGCGTCGGCGGGTGGCTGCTCGCCCCAGATCCAGTCGACCAGGCGCTCTTTCGACACCGCGCGGCCGGGTTCCAGGGCCAGCGCGACGAGCAGTGCCCGCAGCCGGGCGCCCGGTACCGCTATCGATCCACCGTCCTTCGTCCGGATCTCCAGCGGCCCCAATATCCCGATCTGCACCCGGCCCATTGTGCCTCGCGCGTCAACTGGTCGCCGGTCCGGATACGCGTCAGCGCTGGCGTCAGGTCGGTGTCAGGTCGGTGTCAGGCGAGCTCGCGACAGTAGTCCCATCAACGACGCGGCCCCCACCGGGAGCCCCCGATCTCCAGGAGATTCGCATGTACACCTTCCAGACCCCGCAGCCGATCGCCGTCACCGTCGACGTCCTGTCCGCGAGCGTCACCGTCGTCGCCGCCGATCGCGGCGACGCGGTCGTCGAGATCCGGCCCGCCGACGCGGCCAAGAAGGCCGACGTGCGCGCCGCCGAGCAGACCCGGGTCGAGTGCGCCGACGGCGTCCTGACGGTGACGACGCCGAAGAACTGGCGCACCTACACCCCCTTCGGCGGCAACCCCTCGATCGAAGTGATCATCGAGGTCCCCACCGGCTCCCGGTTCACCGGCACCGCCGGCGTGGGCCGCCTGCTCGGCGCGGGCGAACTCGGCGAGTGCGACCTGACGGTGTCCCTCGGTGACATCGTCGTCGAGCGTCCGCTGGGCTCGGTCACCGCGAAGACCGCCAAGGGCGATATCCGCATCGGCGAGGCCACCCGCGGCGAGTTCCGGCTGGAGACCTCGGTGGGCGAGGTCGAGGTGGGCGTGCGCCCCGGCAGCGCGGTGCGGCTGGAGACCGCGGCGACGGTCGGCAGCGTGCGCAACCTGCTGGCGCCGGTCGCGCCGTCGGGCGACACCGTCACGGTGTCCGCGCGGAACGCGCTGGGCAACATCGTCATCCGGCACACCGCCGCCGTCTGAGGACCGGCCGTGCTGGAACTGCGGGTCGACCGGGAGCGCTGCATCGGCGCGGGCATGTGCGCGCTGACCGCACCCGACGTCTTCGACCAGGACCCCGACGACGGTCGCGTACTCGCGCAGGCCACCACCCGTGCGGCCGAGTGGGAGCAGGCCGTTCACGAGGCCGTCCTGCTGTGCCCGTCGGGAGCGATCACCTTCGTCTCCCGTGAATCCTCCTCTCCGACAAGGAAAGACAATGAGTGACACCATTCCCGTCCCGCACGGACTGCCCCTCGACCGCGACGCGGGCCCCTTCGATCCGCCCCGCGCGATCACCCGGCTGCGCGCGGCCCGGCCGGTCAGCCCGCTGATCTTCCCGGACGGGCACGAAGGCTGGCTGGTCACCGGGTACGAGGCGGTGCGCAGGCTGCTGGCCGACACCCGGTTCAGCTCCCGCCAGGACCTCGGCATCGTGCACGTGCCCTACGAGACCCCCGGCATGCCGGCCGCGACCGAGCCGTCCCCGCAGATCCCCGGCCTGTTCGTCGCGATGGACCCGCCGGATCACACCCGGCTGCGCCGCAAGCTCACCGGCGCCTTCACGGTCAAGCGGATGAAACAGCTCGAAGAGCACATCGTCGAGATCACCGAGCGACAGCTCGACGAGATGGCGCGGCTGACCCCGCCCGTCGACCTGGTCCAGGCCTTCGCGCTGCCGGTGCCCTCGCTGGTGATCTGCGAATTGCTCGGCGTCCCTTACGAAGACCGGGCCAACTTCCAGATCAACTCCGCCCAGTTCCTGGTCAAGGACCAGACGCTGGAGGAGAAGATGGCCGCGTTCGGCGCGATGAACATGTATTTGGCCGAACTGGTGCAGCGCAAGCGGGCCGAGCCCGGCGAGGACATCCTGTCCGACCTGGCCCGCCACGACGACCTGAGCGTCGAGGAACTGACCGGCATCGCCTTCCTGCTGCTGCTCGCCGGGCACGAGACCACCGCGAACATGCTGGCGCTCGGCACTTTCGCGCTGCTCGAGCACCCCGAGCAGCTGGCCCTGCTGCAGGCGGACCCGGAGCTGGTTCCCGATGCCGTCGAGGAACTGCTGCGCTACCTGTCGGTCGCCGACATCTTCTACCGCTACGCCACCGAGGACATCGAACTGTGCGGCGAGACGATTCCCGCCGGGTCCACCGTCGTCGTCTCGCTGCTGGCCGCCAATCGCGATCCGCTGCGCTTCGACGATCCCGACAGCCTCGATGTCCACCGGAAAGCGCGGGGCCACACGAGTTTCGGTCACGGCATCCACCAGTGCCTCGGCCAGCAGCTGGCCCGGATCGAGATGCGCGCCGGTTTCGCCGGCCTGCTACGCCGCTTCCCGACCCTCGCGCTCGCCGTGCCCGCCGGGGAGGTGCGGCTGCGCACCGACATGAACATCTACGGCGTGCACGCCCTGCCGGTCAGCTGGACCGATCGCTAGCGGTGCGTGGCGGCCTGGGCGCGCAGCAGTGGCTGGGTGGAGCAGCGGAAGGCGCCGCCGAACAGGCGCGAGACCGAGAAATCGATGTACTCGACGATGACGCCGCGCTCCTTCAGCGCGTCACCGACCCGGGCGAACTCCGGGTCGGTGATGTAGGTGTCGGCGTCGATGGGCAGGCCGTTGGTGGCCATGGCGGCGGCCTCGTCCTCGTCGACCTCGATCATGTCCCAGCCGCGCAGCGGGGCGGGCAGGCCGTCGGGCAGCCGGTCGGGGCAGGCGATCAGCAGGCCCTGCCGGACCAGCCCGAGCGCGCAGTCCAGGTGCAGGACGTGCGCGGGCAGCCGGACCAGGGTGACGGTGAAACCGAAGGGCTCCAGGTACTTCGCGAGCCAGCGGTAGCCCAGTTCGTTGGTGGCCATCCCCGAGCAGCCGACGAAAACCTGATCGCCGAGGACCAGCACATCGCCGCCCTCGAGGAACGGCCCCGGCCCGGCCTGCCCCGGCGCGACGATCTCCGGCTGCGGCAGCGAGACATAGCGCGCGGTGGACGGCAGCACCCGGTCCAGCAGCAGCTCCCGGCTCGGGAGCACCTCCGCCCGGCGGTGCGGGAACCGCAGCACACCCTCGATGACGTGGTCGCCGACGGTGAACCACGGGTCGCGGACGAAGAAGTTGGCGTAGCCGGCCGGTCCGGTCGCCGCCTTCTCGGCGTCGGTGAACAGGCGCGGGCGCAGCACTTCGACGCCGTATCTGCGCAGCACCGCGGTCAGCTCGGCGCGCTCGGCCTCCCAGGCCCGCTGCCTGTCCGGGTAGACCTCGCCGAAGTCCTTGCCCCACACCGCGTCCAGGATCTCCACCGCACCGGGTTCCACCGGTAGCGCGTGCCCGAAGACCGCGGCGTCGGCCGGTGCCCGGAACTCGCTGCGGGACACCACCACCGTGCGCAGCGGAGCGAACTCACTGTCCACGCGGACCCGCGATGCGTCGGCAACCATGGGAGCGAACCTAACCCGCCCGCGGCGCCGGATCGTGGCACGCAACGCCGGGCCGACCGAAGAAAGCCCCCGGCCGCGCGCGGCGACCGGGGGCTTGCTACCAGCGATGACTCAGTTCTTGACCAGCTGCGGCGTCTCCGGCTCGTCGGCGACCTCGGGCGCGTGGGCGCCGTGCGGGTCACCCGCCGAGCGGTTCGGCAGCAGGACCGCCATGGCGATCACGATCAGCGCCAGGCCCGCCGAGACCGCGAAGGCCAGGCGCATGCCGTCCAGGCTCGCGGTGACCGCGTCGGTGCCCTCGGCGATGAGCGAGGTGCTGCGGGCCGACATGATCGTCACCACCAGCGCGGTACCGAAGGCCGCGGCGACCTGCTGCAGGGTGCCCAGCATGGAGCTGCCGTGCGAGTACAGGTGCATCGGCAGCGCGCCCAGACCCAGCGTGAACACCGGGGTGAAGGCGGCGGCCAGCGAGATCATCAGCAGGATGTGCAGGGCGAGCAGCTGCCAGTACGGCATGGTCAGCGAGATCTGGGTGAAGCCGGCCAGCGAGACGGCGATGCCGATCGAGCCGGGGATCACCAGCAGGCGCCCGCCGAACTTGTCGAACAGGCGGCCGACCGTCGGGCCGAGCAGACCCATGGCCAGACCACCCGGCATCACCAGCAGACCGGTCTCCAGCGGGCTCAGGTGCCGCAGGTTCTGCAGGTACAGCGGCAGCAGGATCATCGAGCCCATCATCGCCAGGAACGCGATGGCCATCAGCACCAGCGCCTTGGCGTAGGTGCCCGACAGCAGCACCCGCAGGTCGAGCAGCGGGGTGCCGGTGCGCTGCAACCGGATCTGACGCCAGGCGAACGTGGCGATCAGCAGCGCGCCGCCGGCGACGATCAGCGCCGGGGTGGCGTAGTTGCCGCTGTGGAACTTGCTCAGGCCGAACACCAGGCCGCCGAAGCCGAGCGCGGCCAGCAGCACGCTGGGGATGTCGAGCACACCGGGCTGCGGTTCCCCGACGTTCTCGAGCTGCCGCAGACCCAGCCAGGTGACCACACCGGCGATCGGCAGCATCACCACGAACAGCAGCCGCCACGAGTCGATCGCGGGGACGTCGATCTGCAGGATCAGGCCGGAGATGACCGGGCCCATGGCGGGCGCGACCGAGATGGCGAGGGTGACGTTGCCCATCACCCGGCCGCGATCCTGCAAGGCCACCACGGTCATCAGGGTGGTCATCAGCAGCGGCATCATCACCGCGGTGCCGCCGGCCTGGATGATCCGGCCGACCAGCAGGACCGCGAAGGTGGGCGCGAGCGCCGAGAGCACGGTGCCCGCGATGAAGACGCCCATCGCGATCGCGTAGGCCTGGCGGGTGGTGACCCGCTGCAGGAACCAGCCGGTGGTGGGAATGATCGCGGCCATCGTCAGCATGAAGGCGGTGGAGACCCACTGCGCGGCCACCTCGGTGACGTGCAGATCGCTCATCAGCCGCGGGATGGCGTTGATCATGATGGTCTCGTTGAGGATCACCACGAAGGTCGCGAGCACCAGCACCCGGATGACGGTCGGCGTCCCGCCTTTCGTCGTCGGCGGGGTTAGTTCGGCGGGCATCGGGGTACCTCCAGGAGCGGGATCGGCTGGGCGTGCGGTGGCCCGATGCCGGGTCGGCTGTGTCCCGGCACCACGTGAGAGAAGACGGAGTCCGTCGGTCCAACTCATCGGGCGCGGGCCAGTATTCCGCTCACCTCCGACACAAATCACCTTGTTTTCGCCGTTCAGCGGTCTACGGTGGCGCGCGAAACCGCAGCTGGGGGCAGAATCTGGACCATCGATCAGCTCGTGCGTGACCCTCGTCACTGTCTGGAACCTGTGACAGATGGGGCGGGTGTGACCACGTGTGCGCCGTGATTCCGAGGGGTATACCGGAAGAGTGACTGCATCGAGACTGTGGCTTGCTGTGGTGTGCGCGATCGTCGCTTCGCTGGGGGGTGTGCAGGCGAAGGCCGATCCGGGGGCGTACGTGGCGGGGGAGGCGCCGCTGGGTGGGCGGGCCGCTCAGCTCGATGTGTACTCGCCCGCGATGGGCCGGGTGATCCAGAACCGGGTGCTCGCGGCGGCGGGGGCGGGTGCGCCGACGCTGTACCTGCTGACCGGCGCTGGCGGCGGGGCCGACGGGATCTCCTGGTGGGACAACACCGATGTGCGGGATTTCTTCGCCGACAAGCACGTCAACGTGGTGATGCCGGTCGGCGGCGCGTTCACGCTCTACACCGACTGGATCGCCGACGATCCCGGCGTCGGCCGGGCCCGCTGGGAGACCTACCTGACCGAGGAGCTACCCGGCGTGATCGACGGCGCGCTCGGCGCCAGCGGGCGCAATGCCATCGCGGGCGTGTCGATGAGCGCGTCGTCGGCGCTGGACCTGACCATCCGCGGCGGCTCCCGCTTCGCCGCGGTGGCCGCGCTGAGCGGCTGCCCCTGGGCGGCCGACCCGCTCGGTATCACGATGGTCAGCGCGCAGGCGGCGCGCGGCGGCGGCAATCCCGGCAACATGTGGGGCGTGCCGGGCGGCGCGGTCTGGCGCGAACACGACGTCTTCGCCAACGCGGGCGCGCTGGCGGGCAAGACGATCTTCCTGTCGGCCGCCACCGGCCTGCCCGGCGCCGCCGACCGCGGGCTCCCCATGCCGCCGCTGGAGACGATCGCGGGGGCGTGCACCGCGGCCTTCGCTGGTCGCCTCGGGCAGCTCGGCATCCCGGCCACCTACGTCCACCGGCCGACCGGCGCGCACACCTGGGGACAGTTCCAGACCGACCTGCACGAGGCGTGGCCGCACCTGGCCGCCGCCATCGGCGCCTGAGCTCAGGCCTCGACGGCGACCGGGCGCTGCGCCTGCGGGGTGGCGGCGTCGTCGACGACCGGGCCGAGCTCGGGCTCGCGCCCGCCGCGCCGGAACCACCACTGCAGCAGCCCGATCCCGAGTACCGCCAGCAGCGCGCTGGTCAGGCTGATCGACAGGCCCGGCGGCCGCCAGGTGACGGTGAGCTGCGCGTTGTGCGTGCCGGGCGGGATGTCGACGGCGACGAAGGTGCCCGCGACGGCGCGCACGGGGATCTCCCGGTCGCCCAGGCTCGCGGTGTAGCCGGGCCAGGCCAGGCGGGCCAGCACGATCCGCCCGCCGGTGCCGGAGGAGACGGTGGCCCGGTTGGTCAGGCCCGCCTCCGGCATCACGGTGGCGTGCACGCCCGACTCGTGTGCGATGAGGTCGCCGGGCGAGGGCAGCGGATTGACCCGCTCCAGCACCCAGATCTGCTGCTCGTGCCCGGGGTAGTGGACGAACTTCCAGCCCGGCGGCGCGGGCTTCTCGCCCGCGTCGGGGTACTGGGCCCGCTGCAGGACGACGCGATCCATCCGCATCAGGTCGACGACCGGGGTATCGGTCGACGGCTCGACCGCGAACACCCGGCGATACGCGTCGGGGCAGGTGCCGCCGTCCCAGGCCATGCACAGCAGCCCGGCGAAGGCCGCGTGCCCGACCGGGGTGTAGCCGTTCACGTACTGCAGGCCGAGGTTCTTGGCGTAGCTGCCGAGCGCGATCGAGCCGTAGGTCGCCGCGAGCGTGCGGTCCTCGTCGCGGACCATGATCCGGTCGGCCAGTTGCAGTGTGCGACCGCCGAAGTCGGGGAACGCGGCGGTCATCTCGGAGCGCCGCTCGGGGAATCCGTACGACAGCGGCGTCGCGGGGGCGGCGGCCACTTGGACGAAGGCGATCGGGAAGGTCGCGATGATGGTCAGCGCGGCGGCGGCGCCGATCCCGCGGTTCCGGGCCAGCCACAGCACGCCCGCGCCGAGCGCGACCACGAAGACCACCGCGATCAGATGCCGTTCGAGCAGTTTCGGCGCGGCCGAGAACGACCGGATGAACAGCAGGCCGATCAGCGCGCCCGCGGCCGCGTACCGGCGCCGGGACGAGGCGAACACCCCGTAGCGGCTCAGCAGCACGCACACCAGCACCAGCAGGGCGATCGCCAGCATCGGCAGCACCCTGGCAGGCCAGCGCAGCGGGCCGATCGCGCCGGGTCCGGCGGTCCACATCAGCGCGGCGACGGCGAACAGCGCGATCCCGCTCCACTCGGCGGCGGTGCGCGCGGCGGCCTTCCAGTCGATGAACGCCAGCGCCGGGATCACGAACCAGGCGATGTAGACCATCGGCAGCGGCTGCACGTGGCCCCACCACGCGGTGAACGCGGGCACCGTGCTGGGCAGGCTGGCATTGAGCGATTCCGACCACGGCACGGTCAGGAAGGGGTCGTTGTGGATGGTGGAGACGTCGCCGCGCCAGGTCGCCTGCGAGGACAGCAGGATCGGCAGGTTGGCGACCATCGAGGCGGCCACCGCGAGCCCGGACGCGGTGAGCAGCCGCAGCACCGGAGCCCAGCGGCGCCGGTACAGGAACTCACCGGCGGCGACGGCGGCGATCATCAGGCCGGATTCGACGGCGGGGAACGCGTATTGGATGGTCAGCGCCAGGTACAGGAACACGAACAGCGGGATCGGTCCCGAGCGGCCCCTGGCGTAGAGCACGGCCGAGGCCCACGCGTGCACGAGCCAGGCGGTGCCGGTGTGCGAGGTGAACCAGCTGGCCTCGTCGAAGAACAGGAACCAGCCGCTGAACGGGAACGCCACCCCGGCCACGGCGGCCCAGGGCGCGCGGGCGCCGTAGGCCAGGCAGATCCGGAACACGCCGAGCGCCGCGATGGTGGAGAACACCAGCTTCACCGCGGTCGCGTACAGCGCGAGATCGTCGAACGAGGGCGCGAGCAGATAGACCAGCAGCTGCGGCGGGTTGTAGAGCCCGGCTTCCTCGAGGCTGTAGTTGCCCGCCATCCACTCCCACGGCACCATCGCCGGGAACCGGCCCGCCCTGAGTTCGGCGCCGAGCAGCTGCCACATGGGCACGTACTGCGCCTCGGTGTCGTCGGTGTAGAAGTGCCGCGAGTCGCCGAGCAAGACCGCGATGTACCCGGCCAGTACCGCGATCATGACGACGATCGCCCACTGCACCACTTGTTTTCGCGGTTCGAACGCCGCGCGTACCCACACGAGCGCGGGAGCATAGGGCATTCAGGTGAATCCGACAATAAGCCGGGGTGTCGCGGCGTGGTGGTGGACGTTTGTCCAGCTCAGGTGTGGTTAGGTTGGGGTAAGCCCAACTCGGTGTGGCCGCGCTGTCGAGCGCGAAGTTGATAGCATGGCCCCACCGAGCCGACCCTTCGAGAGAGTCATCAATGCAGTTCGAAATCGTCGAGCGGGACGAGACATGGGTGGCCGGTCTGCCGGTCCGCAGTCCCAAGCGCGCGCTCGGAGAGCTGCGCGACCGGGATCTCGAAGCCGCGTGGTCGGCCGTCCTGCACCAGGATCTGGGCGGCCCGCTGGCCAGTGCCTACACCGACTACACCGGTGAGCTGAGCACCTACAACACCCAGATCGTCGGCTACCAGTGCGCGTCGCTGGATCAGGTCACCCGCGGACATCTGGCGGCGCGGCTGCCGCGCGGCACCTACGCGCGCTTCTCCTCGGTCGGTAACTTTCCCCAGGTGATGACGGATCTGTGGACCCAGATCGCCTACGCCGAGGAGCACAACCAGATCAAGCGCACCTTCACCGGCGATTTCGAGTGCTACCCGCACGCGTACAAGATCGACCTGTACCTGGCGGTCGATCCGCGATGAGCTACACGATCGTGGTGCGCGGTGGCGCACTGTACGGCGGCCTGGCCGTGCCGCGGGTCCATCCGAGCTTCAAGGTGAGCAACAGCGACCTGATCGAGTTCCTCAAGGACCGCCTGCGCGACCGTCCCGGCGGGCGCGAGCCGCTGCACACCGTCTACGTCCCCGATCCGGCCGGCAACTGGAACGCGTTGGTGGCGCGCGAGTACGCGACGCCCGACGACGTGCCGGTCGGTGACCTGATGGTGCGGGTGCCCAAGGGCATCTACGCCCGCTTCGCCCCCAACGGCGATTACCACGATCCAGTCGAGGATGTCTGGGCCCAGGTCGACGACGCGACGGCGTCGGCGGAGATCTCGCGGGCCTATCGCGAGGAGATCGAGGTCTGGCACGGCCCGGACACCGTAGAATTGTTCGTTTCGATCACGGTGGATAGCTGACGGTTAGCCGGATTCGAACCGATCGGTCTGGATCTCGGGGGCTTCCGCGTTCCTACCCCTTCTGAGCTGCGGTTATTTCAACCGTCTCGGACGGTTATCGGAAAAATAGCCACTCGTCTGGTGGAAACGTTGCGGATGACGGATACTGCACCAGTCGGCATCGGTAGGACGCCGACCGCGCGCGGGCGCGTAGCACGGAGCTAGGAACACGATGGCTGTCGAAGCAGCGCGCAACGAGAAGAGGTTGCGGCGCGTTCACCGTCGCGCCGGTCGGGACGCGGTGGCGCGGTTCGTGGGTCGGATCCGTAGATGACCGAACCGGACCCGCCTGCCGCGGACCACCGCCCCCTCGTGCTCGATCCGACCGACCCCACCGATGCGGCAACCCTGCGGCAGCTCGCCGCGGCGCCCGGCATCAGCACCTACGACCTGCGCGCCGGCCTGCGTGCCGAGCTGGCTCAGCTCACCGGACTTCCGCCGGGGCTCGACCCCGACGAGGAACGGTGGGTCTACTACCCGTGGCGGCACGCGCTCGTCGCGATCCTCGGCCCCGCGGCCTTCCAGGTGATCCGCTCCGACCGCAACCGCAACAAGCTCACCAGGGCCGAACAGCAGCGCCTCGCCGGGCTGACGGTCGGCGTGGTCGGGCAGAGTGTCGGCCACTCTGTCGCGTACACGCTGGCGCTGGAGGGCGCGTGCGGGCTGCTGCGGCTGGCCGACTTCGACACCATCGAGCTGTCGAACCTGAACCGGGTGCCGGGCGGGCTGTTCGACGTCGGCGTCAACAAGGCCGTGGTCACCGCGCGCCGGATCGCCGAGCTCGACCCCTTCCTGCCGGTGGAGATCTGGTCCGCCGGCGTGCTGACCGACACCGCCGACGAATTCCTCGACGGGCTCTCGGTGGTCGTCGAGGAATGCGATTCGCTCGACATCAAGTTCGCGGTCCGCGAGGCCGCCCGCAGGCGCCGGATCCCGTTGCTGATGGACACCAGCGACCGCGGGCTCTTCGACGTCGAGCGCTACGACCTGGAACCGGGCCGCGAACCCTTCCACGGGCTGCTCGGCACGACCACCGGCGCCCAGCTGGCCGACCTCGACACCAAGGGGAAGGCGCCGCACGTGCTGCGCATCCTCGACCCGGGCCAGCTGTCCTCGCGGATGGCGGCCAGCCTGGCCGAGATCGGCGAAACGATCACCACCTGGCCGCAATTGGGCAGTGACGTGCAGCTGGGCGCGGCCATCGTGACCGCGGCGGTGCGCCGGATCGGGCTCGGCGCCAAGCTGTCCTCCGGCCGGACCCGCGTCGACCTGGAGGCGGCGCTGGACTCCCTCGCCGAACCCGGCTACCTCGACGACGGCGTCGACCAGGCCCCCGAGCCGCCCGCCGACGAACCGGCGCCCGCCGACCCGGTCGCGGCGATCCTGGCCTGCGCCCAGCGCGCGCCCTCGGGCGGCAATGTGCAGCCGTGGCGGCTGCGCGGTACCGCGGACCTGATCGAGATCGCCCTCGACCCGGCCGGTTCGACCGCGATGGACATCGGCCTGCGCGGCAGCGCCGTCGCGGTGGGTGCCGCGCTGCACAACGCTCGCGCCGCCGCGGCCGCGCACGGCCTGCTCGGCGAGCCGGAGCTGCGCGTCGACGATCCGGCGGGCCCCCTGCTGGCCCGGCTGCGGCTGCGCGAGGGGACCGACGCCGATCTGGCCGCGGACTACCCGCTCGCGCTGGCCAGGCACACCAATCGCAGGCTCGGTGATGTCGCGCCGCTGCCCGGCACCGTGGTGCCCGCCCTCGGCACCGCCGCCGCGGCCGAGGGCGCCACCGTGCACGCGATCACCGGGGTCGAGGCGCTGGCCGAGGCCGCGGCGCTGCTCGGCGCCAGCGATCGGGTCCGCTACCTCACGCCGCAGCTGCACCAGCAGCTCTACGGTGAATTGCGCTGGCCCGGTGAGGATGTCCGCACCGGCATCGACGTGCGCACGCTCGACCCGGCGCCCGACGAACTGGCCAAGCTCCAGGTCGGCAGGCGCACCGATGTGATGGACCGGCTGCGCGAGTGGTCGGCGGGCACCGCGCTGGGCGAATTCACCGTCGATCGGGTGCGCTCGAGCTCGGCTCTGGTCGCGATCGGTTTCCGCGCGCGAGCAGGGGGTACACCTGATCTTGCCGACTACGCGATGGCCGGTGCCGCAGTGGAAAGGGTGTGGCTACGGGCGCAACTACTGGGGCTGGCGGTGCAGCCGGTGTCCCCGGTGTTCCTCTATGCCGACCGGCGCGAGGATTTGCGCATCGTTTCTTCCGAGTTCACAGATACACTTGCCAACATTCAGAGGCTTTTCCAGGACCTGCTGGGGATCCCTGAGGATGAGAACGTGGCATTGGTTCTTCGTCTGAGCTACGCCGCGGCTGCGAGCGTTCGCAGTCGACGGTTGCCGGTGCCCGGCAGTAGGAACGACGGATAGCGCGGATCGGAGACAACGTGCCTCGGCAAACGCTCGACTCCCTGGTGACGCAGGTCGCCTCCGAGTTGATGGGTGTCGACGCCACGACCATGGTGGCGGCGAGCGAGCGGGTGCTCGCCTCCCTCGTCGATCATTTCGACGTCGACGTCAGCTATCTGCGCCACACCGATCGCGCCAAGCGCGCGACCGTGCTGGTCGCGGAATGGCCGCGGCGCCCCGAGGTCCCCGACCCCGACCCGCTGCACACGGTCGAGTTCGAACACGCGGATTCGGTGTTCCGCGCACTCGAGTTCGCCACCGAGCCGCTGATCGTGCGGCCGGGCGGCGAGAGCGCCGACTACCAGGAGACGATCCGCAAGTCCTCGGGCATTCCCGAGGTGGCCATGGCCTGCGTGCCGCTGGTCTCGCGCGGCGAGTCGACCGGCGTGCTCGGATTCGTGAAGATGGGCGACCGGGCCTGGTCCAAGCGGGAACTCAACGTGCTCAAGGCCATCGCCGCGCTGTTCGCCCAGTTGCAGGCGCGCGTGGTCGCCGAGGAGAAGCTGCGCTACATCGCGCTGCACGACGACCTGACCGGCCTGGCCAACCGCCGCGCCCTGCTCGAGTACATGGAGGAGCGGCTGCGCGCGGGTGAACCCGGCCCGATCGCCACCTTCTTCCTCGACCTGGACCGGCTCAAGGCACTCAACGACTTCCTCGGCCACAGCGCGGGCGACAACTTCATCCGCACGCTGGCGCGCAGGCTCAAACAGAACCTGGAACCCGGCGACATGATCGCCCGGCTCGGCGGCGACGAGTTCGTCATCGTGCCGGCGGCGCCGATGGACGCGGTGGCCGCCGAACTCGAGGCCACCCGGATCCAGCAGCTGATCGGCCGCCGGGTGTCGGTCGGGCAGGAATCGGTCAGCCGCGGGGTGAGCGTCGGTGTGGCGCTCGGCCTTCCGGGCGAGACCTCGGTCTCGGACGTGCTGCGCCGCGCCGATCACGCCCTGCTGTCGGCGAAGTCGGGCGGCGGCAACGGGGTCGCGGTGTTCACCGACGCCATGCGCGCGCAGTTCGAACTCCAGGACGACGTGGAGCTCAACCTGCGCAGCGCGGTGTCCGACGGCTCGCTGGTGCTGCACTACCAGCCCGAGGTCGACCTGCGCACCGGCCGGATCGTGGCGCTGGAGGCGCTGGTCCGCTGGCAGCATCCCACCCGCGGACTGCTGCCGCCCGGCGCGTTCGTCTCGGTGGCCGAGGCCACCAATCTGGCCGGTGAGCTGGGGCGCTGGGTCATCCGGTCGGCCTGTTCGCAATTCGCCGACTGGCGCCGCCGTGGGCTGGCCGCCAATGTGGTGATCCGGATCAATGTGTCGCCGGTGCAGCTGGTCAGCGCCGATTTCGTCGAGCGGATCGAGGACATCCTGCGGCTGTTCGGGATCGATGGCAGCTCGGTCTGCCTGGAGATCACCGAGCACGTGGTCGTGCAGGATCTCGTGCGCACCCGGCTCACCCTGCGCGGGCTCAAGCGGATGGGCGTGCAGATCGCCATCGACGATTTCGGCACCGGCTACAGCTCGCTCTCGCACCTCAAGGCCCTGCCGGTCGACGCGGTCAAGATCGACCGCGGTTTCGTGCAGCGCCTCGGTGACAGCAACGACGACCTGGCGATCGTGAAGTCGATCATCGGCCTGGCCGGCTCCTTCGGGCTCGGCGTGGTCGGGGAGGGCGTCGAGACGCCGATGGCGGCCAGGACCCTGGTCGGCCTCGGCTGCTATCGCGCGCAGGGCTTCCTCATCGCCCGGCCGATGCCCGCCGAGGAAGTCGAAGCGCAACTGCGGGAAGGGCGCATCCCCCTCGATCTCGATCTGCCCCGCGCGGGACGCGGCGTGGCGCCGAGCTGATCGCGGTGATGTCGGCAGGCGGATGGCTGCTGGTGGAGACCCTCGCCGAGGATCT
Source organism: Nocardia sp. NPDC058244 (assembly GCF_042882065.1). Classification (NCBI taxonomy): domain Bacteria; kingdom Bacillati; phylum Actinomycetota; class Actinomycetes; order Mycobacteriales; family Nocardiaceae; genus Nocardia; species Nocardia sp. NPDC058244. The sequence goes on from NZ_JBHVWX010000001.1 coordinate 1,035,602, forward strand.
CGCGCCGACGCTGGTCGCGGTGGACGCGCACCCGCGCGATTGGCTCCCACCGTCGCGGTGGCCGCGCGCGATCGGGACGGCCAGGGCGCGGCTGCTGCGCGAGGCGGTGCGGCGGTGCCAGGAGCGCGGTGCATCGACCCGCGATGTCGTCGGTGACACGCTGGTGCTCACCGAGCCCGTTCGGTGCGCGTTCGGCGGTATCCACGGCGTGCAGGTCTGGACCGGCCCCGTCGACGCGCCGGTGCGGCCGCGCCGCCGGGTCGCGGCCTGGGACTGGGACTCGGTGACCGAGCTGGCCCACCACGGCCCCGGCCTGGAGGAACTCGTCTTCGCCAGGGAACCCGAGCACGTGCGGGTGATCCGCACCCCGCCCGACGCGTTCGGCCGGATGGTCCGCTTCGACGGCCGGGTCGAGTACTTCGCCATGGCCACCGAGCTGGCACCGGGCGGACGCTGGCAGGGCCAGGTCGACATGCTCGGCGACGACGAGTGCCCGCGCCGGTTCCAGATGATCACCAGGGCCCGCCCCGGCCCGCGCCGGGTGAGCGCCCTGATGCACGCCATCCCCGAACTCGACGACGACGCTGCGGCGGTCGACCCCGACATCACGATGCTGCGCGCGGTCTCTCAGCACAGCGGCGTCGGCGTCGGCCTGATCCTGCTGTCCAGCGGCCTCATCTACGAGTGGGCGGGCGACCCGCCACCCCCGCTGGACCGCTGGGCGGTGGAACGCCCCACCGTCGACCCGATCGACCTCGCCGCCCTCCGCGCCGCCTGCGCCGACGTCGCCCACCACCCCGGAACCTCCCGCCGCCTCGCCCTCCGCGTCCGCTTCGCCGAGACCCCCTGGATCCGCGCCAACGCCGAACTGGTCACCATCACCACCGCCGCCACCGGCCACGGCCTCCTCCGCGTCTGGTCCGACGACCCACCCGAATCCGGTTAGCCGCTTCTTTCGCCGCTGTTCACGCGCTGTTCCACGGCCCGGTTCCGTGGGTAACCCGCGCGGCTGGACGATCGGCGAGTGCGCATCGTGCAGCTCGCCAATTTCTACGGCCCGCGATCGGGTGGGTTGCGCACCGCCCTGCACCACCTGGGGGAGGGGTATGTCGCGGCCGGGCACGAGGTGGTGCTGATCGTGCCGGGGGCGCGGCGCGGGGAGGAAGTGCTGCCGACCGGGGCGTTGCGGATCACCCTGCCCGCGGTGGCCATTCCGTTCACCGGTGGGTATCGGGCGGCCGATCCGCGGCGGGTCGCCGATGTGCTCGGTGGGCTGCGGCCCGATGTGCTCGAGGTGTCGGATCGGCTCACGCTGCGCGGGTTCGGGCGGTGGGCCGGGCGGCGCGGGGTGGCGAGCGTGATGATCTCGCACGAGCGGCTCGATCGGCTGCTCGGGCAGTTCCTGCCGGGGCCCGCCGCGCGGCGGTGCGCCGACGTGGCCAACCGCCGCACCGCCGACGACTACGACATGGTGGTGTGCACGACCGACTTCGCGCGCGAGGAGTTCCAGCGCATCGGCGCCCCCAATGTGGAACTGGTGCCGCTCGGCGTCGACCTCGACCTGTTCAGTCCGCGCCGCCGCGACCGCAGGCTGCGCGCCGACCTCGGGGTCGAGGGGCATCCGCTGCTGGTGCACTGCGGCCGGTTGTCGGTGGAGAAGCGGGTCGACCGCAGCATCGAGGCGGTGGGCGCGCTGCATCGCGCCGGGCTGCCCGCCCGGCTGGTCGTCGCCGGTGACGGACCGCGCCGCGAATCGCTCGAACGCCGCGCCCGCACCCTGCCCGCGCTGCCCGGCGGCGCGCCGTCGGTCCACTTCACCGGCTTCATCAGCGACCGGTCCATGGTCGCGAAACTGCTTGCCACCGCGGATGTCTCACTCGCCCCCGGCCCACACGAGACCTTCGGCCTCGCCGCCCTGGAGGCCCTCGCCGCCGGCACCCCGGTCGTCGCCAGCCGCTCCTCGGCGCTGGCCGACATCGTCACCGCCGAATGCGGCGCCATCGCCGCCGACCGCCCCCGCGCCTTCGCCCAGGCCGTCACCGACGTCCTGGCCATGCCCACCTCGGGCCGCCGCAAAGCGGCCCGCACCCGCGCCGAACAGTTCACCTGGCCGCGGGCCGTCGCGGGCATGCTCGCCGTCCTCGATCGCTGAGCCGGTGCGGTACTCGCAGGCCCGGGCGGACCCGCGTGGCGGCTCAGCTCTCGCTGCGGGCGGCCAGGACCGCCTCGTACAGGTCTTTCCGGGAAGCGCCCCGCCCCGCCGAGACCTCGGCGCACGCGTCCTTGAGCCGCAGGCCGGACTCGACCAGGGCCTCCACCTCGGCCACCAGATCAGCGGGATCGGCCGAGACCGGCTGGGCCCCGGCGAGTACCACGGTGATCTCCCCGCGCGCGCCCTCGACGGCCCAGGCGGCGAGCTCGCCGAGCGTGCCGCGCACGACCTCCTCGTAGGTCTTGGTGAGTTCCCGGCAGACGGCCGCGCGCCGGTCGGGCCCGAGGACGGTGACCGCGTCGGCCAGGCAGTCGGCCAACCGGTGCGGCGCCTCGAAGAAGACGCACGCGCGTTGTTCGGCGGCCAAGGTGCGCAACCACTCCCGGCGCTGACCGCCCTTGCGCGGCGCGAAACCGTCGAAGCAGAACCGCTCGACCGGCAGCCCGGACAGCGCGAGCGCGGTGGTGACCGCGGACGGGCCGGGCAGGCAGGTGACCGGGAGATCGCGTTCGACGGCGGCGGCGACCAGGCGATAGCCGGGGTCGCTGACCGACGGCATGCCCGCGTCGGTCACCAGCAGCACGGTCAGGCCGCTGGCGAGGTCGTCGAGCAGGGCGGGGATGCGGGCGGTTTCGACGTGGTCGTAGAAGCTGACCACCCGGCCGGTGATCTCCACGCCCAGCGCCTTGGCCAGCGACTTGGTCCGGCGGGTGTCCTCCGCGGCGACCACATCGGCCGAGCCGAGCGCGTCGCGTAGTCGCTGGGACGCGTCCCCGATGTCGCCCATCGGCGTAGCCGCTAAGACCAACACAGTGTCGTCCAGCCTCTCCGGTAGTTTGGGTCATTCTGTCAGGCGCGCGCGCCGAGCCGGTTCGCGCATCGGAGGAGGGGGACAAGTGTCGGGTCGGACTTCAGTGGGCGCACCGCCTACGATCGGGGCGTGATCCCGGTGACCGAAACGCGTGCGATGCCACCGTCACGGCCCGCCTCCGTGCTGGTCGGTCCGGCTCCGCTGCGACCGACGCCGGATTTCGGCCCGCTCGACACCGCCCGCGGCTGGGCAGTCACCTTGGTACTCACCGCGATCGCGGCCATCACCCGGTTCGCGAACCTGAACTATCCGACCGACGCGCGCACCCCCGTCTTCGACGAGAAGCACTACGCGCCGCAGGCCTGGCAGATGGTCACCGGCGGTGGCGTGGAGGACAACCCCGCCTACGGCCTGGTGGTGCATCCGCCGGTCGGCAAGCAGTTCATCGCGATCAGCGAGGCGCTGTTCGGCTACAACGCCTGGGGCTGGCGCGGCACGGCGGCGCTGGCGGGCACCGTCCTGGTCCTGCTGGTGATCCGGATCGTGCGGCGTATGTCGCGCTCGACGCTGATCGGCGCGTTCGCCGGCATCCTGCTCATCGCCGACGGGCTGACCTTCGTCTCCTCCCGCATCGGCATGCTCGACATCTTCATGGCGCTGCTGGTGACCGCCGCGTTCGGCTGTCTCATCGTCGACCGCGACGACGTGCGCGCACGGCTGGCCAGCGCGGATCTGGCGGGCCGGGTCGGGATCACCGACTGGGGACCGCGACTCGGCGTGCGCTGGTGGCGGTTCGGCGCGGGCGTGCTGCTCGGGCTGGCCTGCGGCACCAAGTGGTCGGGCATCTACTTCATCATGTTCTTCGGCCTGCTCAGCGTGGCCTTCGACGTCAGCGCGCGGCGCGCGTACGGGGTGCGCAGGCCGTGGGTCGGCACGCTGGTCCGCGATGTCGGTCCGGCGCTGTACGCGCTCGTCGTGATTCCGCTGGTGGTGTATCTGTCCTCGTACTGGGCTTGGTTCGCCAGCGAGTCCGGGGTGTACCGGTACGCGGTCGGCAATCAGGTCGGCACCGGCGGACCGTTCGCGTTCCTGCCCGACGCGCTGCGCTCGCTCTGGTACTACCAGGGCGAGACCCTCGACTTCCATTCCAGCCTGACCAATTCCGCGGGCAACCATCACCCGTGGGAATCCAAGCCGTGGACCTGGCCGATGGGCCTGCGCCCGATGCTCTACTACTACGCCGACGGCACCGTCACCGGCTGTGGCGAGTCGCAGTGCGTGAAAGCCGTGATGGCCGTCGGCACTCCCGCGCTGTGGTGGCTGGCGCTGCCCGCGCTCGGCTGGATGCTGTGGCGCTCGGTGGTGCGCAAGGACTGGCGCTACGCGGCGGTGCTGGTCGGCTACGGCGCGGGCCTGCTGCCCTGGTTCCTGACCCTGGACCGGCAGATGTACTTCTTCTACGCGGTGGTGCTCGCGCCGTTCCTGGCGATGGGCGTCGCGCTGATCCTCGGTGACATCCTCGGTTCGGCCCGGCCGGCGGGGATACCGCGCAGTCCCACCGGCACGTATCTCCCGGCCCCGGTGAACGAGCGCTACGCCCTGGGCCTGCTGATCGTCAGCATCTATCTGGGCCTGGTGATCGCGAATTTCGTCTGGCTGTGGCCGATTCTCACCGCCCAGCCGATCAGTCCGGCCAGCTGGCAGGACCACCTCTGGCTCCCGAGCTGGCGCTAGCCCCGGGTCAGCTGTCCAGCGCGCGCTGGACGAAGGTGACGGCGTCGGCGTCGGGGAGGCCGAGCCGCCGGATGGTCGCCACGTAGTCGACGGCGGCGCGGCCCGCGATGTCCCGGGTGGGGTCGCCGGAGGAGGCGATGAACGAGCCCTGGCGGCCCCGGGTCTCGAGCACGCCGTCGGCTTCGAGTTCCCGGTAGGCGCGGGCGACGGTGTTCGGCGCGATGCCGAGGTCGGCGGCCAGGGCGCGCACGGTCGGGATCTTGGTGCCCGCGGTGAGCGTGCCGGCGCGGACCTGTTCGATCACGGCCATGCGCAACTGCTCGTAGGGCGGTTGGGTGGAATCGGCGGACAGCTCGACGTGGAACACGTTCGCTCACACCTCGTCTCGGGCCAGGGGGCAGGACATGCAGCGCGGACCGCCCCGGCCGGAGCCCAGCTCCGAGCCCTGGATGGTGAGCACCTCGACACCGGCGTCGGTCAGCCGCGAATTGGTCATCTCGTTGCGCTCGTAGGCCACCACGACACCGGGCGCCAGCGCCAGCGTGTTGTTGCCGTCGTCCCACTGCTCGCGTTCGGCGGTCGGCCCGTCGCGGCCGGTGTCGATCACCCGGAGGTTCGCGATGCCCATCGCGGCCGCAGCGGCGGGCAGGAACGGTTCGGGTCCGGTGATGCTGATCCGGTCCAGGTCGCCGCGGCCGGAGAAGCCGTCCTCGCGGCGGATCGTGAAGGCCCGCAGGGTTTCCCGCACGCCCGGGTACATCACCACCGCGTCGGTGTCGACCATCGTGCACACGGTGTCCAGGTGCATGGTCGCGCGGTTCTGCGCGATCGGCACCACCAGCACGGTGTGCGCGAGGTCGTCGTCGAAGAGGCTGCGCGCCAGCGCTTCCGCGCCGGCGGGGGTGGTCCGCTCGCCGACGCCGACCGCGACCACGCCCGGCGCGAGCAGCAGCACGTCACCGCCTTCGATCGGCGCGGTGTGCGATTCGTAGGCGCGGCGCACGCCGAGGAAGCGTGGATGGAAGGCGTAGACGAGATCGGTGATCGAGGTCTCGCGGATGCGGGCGGGCAGCGCGAGGGAGGTGATCGCGACCTTGGGGCCGACCCAGAACGAGGAGTCCCTGGTGAACAGCAGATTGGGCAGCGGGTCGATGACGAAGTCGCCGCCGTGGTGCATCCGGCGCACCAGCGAGGTGGTGTCCGGGCCGAACGGCAGCTCGTCGAAGGTCATCCCGGCCATCAGGATGTCGGCGAGCTCGCGGGCCTCGACCTTGCGCAGCTCGGCCGCGAGCTGATCGGCCAGGCCGTGGCCCAGCCTGCGGGCGTCGACGGCGGCGGAGATACCCTGGATCCTGGCCGCGCCGCTCACCTCGAGCGTCTCGGCGAGCAGGTCCGACAGCAGCAGGACCTCCACGCCGCGTTCGCGCAGCAGGGCGGCGAAGGAATCATGCTCGGCTTGGGCGCGTTCGACCCAGGGGATGCCGTCGAACAGCAGCTGATCGTTGTTGCTGGGGGTGAGCCTGCGCAGTTCGTCGCCGGGGCGGTGCAGCAGCACCGTCCGGAGCGTGCCGACCTCGGAGGTGACGGCCAGGCGCGAGTCGGGGGCGGTTCCCATGCGGAAACCGTAATCCGCGGAGCGCGCGTCGGCACGGAAGACCCGCAGACCCGGTGGGTGCGGAGTCCTCCCGTTTTTCGTACACGCCACGAAAACCTCAAGTATTGTTGAGGGCGAAAACGGGAGGAGCGCAGATGACGACGGCCGATTGGCAAACGAAGGAGCTGACCCCCGGGCAGCTATCCGATCGTAGTGGAGTTGCAGTGTCCGCGTTGCACTTCTACGAACGTGAAGGTCTCATATCGAGTCGTCGAACCAGTGGCAATCAACGGCGCTACGCTCGCGAAACGCTGCGCCGGGTCGCTTTCATCCGCATCTCTCAGCGCGTCGGCATCCCACTCAGTGAGATCCGCTCGGCGCTGGACCGGCTCCCCGAAGGCCGCACGCCCACCCGCCGCGATTGGGAGACGCTGTCCACCACCTGGCGCGAGGACCTCGACGACCGCATCACCCAGCTCACCCGGCTGCGCGACAACCTCACCGGCTGCATCGGCTGCGGGTGCCTGTCGCTGGGCTCATGCAAGCTCGTCAACGAGCACGACCGGCTCGGCGCGGAGGGGCCGGGCGCGCGCGTGCTCGACGTCCAGCTCAACTGCCCGCCGCGATCGGGGTGCGTCTAGCTCGGTCTACGGCGCGCGCGGCCGCGGTGCGGCATCATCGCGGGTATGACCTCTCTGGACGCGAAAGCGAAGACTCTGCTCGAACTGCACCAGCCCGGTGATCCGGTGGTGCTGCCGACCGTGTGGGACGCGTGGTCGGCGAATGTCGCTGTGGCCGCTGGCTTTTCGGGGCTCACACTGGGTAGCCATCCGGTCGCCGATTCGGTCGGGCGCAGCGACGGCGAGGGGATGACCTTCGACGAATTGCTCGCGCGCGTCACGCAGGTGACCGGGGCCGTGGAGGTGCCGGTCTCGGTGGACATCGAGTCGGGCTACGGGCTCGAACCCGCGCGGCTGATCGAGGGGCTGCTCGGCGCCGGCGCGGTCGGGCTCAATATCGAGGACACCGTGCACAGCGAGGGCAAGCGGCTGCGCTCGCCCGAGGAGCACGCCGAGCTGGTCGGCGGGCTGCGTGCGGCGGCCGACGCGGCGGGAGTGCACGTCGTGGTGAACGCGCGCACCGATCTGTTCCTGCGTCAGGACGGGGACGAGGCCGACCGGGTCGATCGGGTCATCGCCCGGCTGCGGCTGGCCGCCGACGCGGGCGCGGACGTGCTGTACCCGGTGGGCTGGCACTCCGACGAGGTCCAGCGCAGGCTCGCCACCGAACTGCCGTTGCCGATCAACGCGATCGCGCAGCCGGGGACGCCGGCCAGGGCGCATCTCGCCGAACTCGGCGTCGGCCGGATCAGCTTCGGGCCGCTGTTGCAGGCGGCACTCGGCGCCGAAGCGAGCAAGCTGCTCGCCGCCTGGAACTGATCCCGCACGGACAGCTCGGATCACCTACCGCCGGTCGCCGACGGTAGGTGATCCGGACCCGGGCCTGGCCCGAATACGCGGGCGGCGGGCTAGCTCACTCCTTGGGTTCGACGTAGCGCGGGAACACCGGTTCCGGCGCGGGCAGGTCGATCCCGGGGACCAGGGGAGTGGCGATATCGGCGAAGGCGCGGCCGTCCTGGGCGAGCAGGTCCAGGATCTTCGCGGCCGAACCCGGCATCACCGGCTGCACCAGGATCGCCACGATCCGGACCACCTCGAGCGTGACGTAGAGGACCGTGGCCATCCTGGCCAGGTCTTCCTCTGTGCCCGACTTGCGCAGCGCCCACGGGGCATTGGCGGAGAAGTACCGGTTGGTCTCGCCGAGGGTCAGCCAGATGGCCTCCAGCGCCAGGTGCATCTGCTGGGCGTCGAAGTCGGCGCGGCAGCGCTCCAGCAGGGCGTTGGCGCGGTCGAGCAGGGCCCGGTCGTCCTCGGTGAAGGCGCCCGGCGCTGGTGCCTTGGCGTCGCAGTTCTTGTTGACCATGGTCAGGCTGCGCTGGACCAGGTTGCCGAACTCGTTGGCCAGGTCGGCGTTGATCCGGCCCGCGATGGCGTCGTTGCTGTAGCTGCCGTCCTGACCGTATGAGATCTCGCGCAGCAGGAAGAAACGCACCTGGTCCAGGCCGTAGGTCGACACCAGGGCGAGCGGGTCGACGACATTGCCCGTCGACTTCGACATCTTCTCGCCCTTGTTGTACAGGAACCCGTGCACGAAGACGCGGTCCGGCAGCTCGATCCCGGCCGACATCAGGAACGCGGGCCAGTACACCGTGTGGAACCGGGTGATGTCCTTGCCGATGATGTGCACATTGGCGGGCCAGAACTTCTGGAACGCCGCCGAATCGGTGTGCGGGAAGCCGACACCGGTCAGATAGTTGGTGAGCGCGTCGACCCACACGTACATGACGTGATCGGGGTGGCCGGGCACCGGGACGCCCCAGTCGAAGGTGGTCCGCGAGATCGACAGATCCTTCAGTCCGGCCTTGACGTAGCTCACGATCTCGTTGCGCCGGGTCGCGGGCGCGATGAACTCCGGCTGCTCCTCGTAGAGCGCCAGCAGCTTGTCCTGGTACTCGGAGAGCTTGAAGAAGTAGTTCGACTCCTCGGTCCAGGTGACCGGGGTCTGGGTCTCGGTCGAGACGCGGGTGCCGTCGTCGAGGAGGGTGGTCTCCTCCTCGGTGTAGAAGGCCTCGTCGCGCACCGAGTACCAGCCGGAGTAGTTGCCCAGGTAGATGTCGCCGTTGGCGAGCATCTTCTCCCAGAGGGCGACGCTGGCGGCCTTGTGGTCCTCGTCGGTGGTGCGGATGAAGCGGTCGAAGGAGATGTCGAGCGCCTTGTCCATCGCCTCGAAGACGTCGGAGTTGCGGGCCGCGAGTTCCTGCACCGGGATGCCCTCGGTGGCCGCGGTCTGCTGCATCTTCTGACCGTGCTCGTCGGTGCCGGTCATGAAGAACACGTCGTAGCCGTCGAGTCGCTTGAACCGGGCCAGCGCGTCGGTCGAGATGTACTCGTACGCGTGCCCGATATGCGGCGCACCGTTGGGGTACGCGATGGCCGTGGTGATGTAGAAGGCGGGCGCCTCGGCGCCTTCAAGTGCGCTCATGATGGCAACTACTGTAATCCGCGTGGCAAACCAGAATCGTCCGGCTCCGCCCCTTCCGCCGCCGCTCGCGCCCCTGATCGATGCGCACACCCACCTCGACGCCTGTGGCGCAACCGATGCCGCCTCGACCACGGCGATCGTGGACCGCGCCGCCGCGGCGGGCGTCGGGCACGTGGTGACCGTCGCCGACGATCTCGCCGCCGCGCAGTGGGCCGTACAGGCCGCGCAGTGGGACCCGCGGGTCTACGCCGCCGTCGCGCTGCATCCGACCAGGGCCAACGCCCTCGACGACAAGGCCAAGGCCGAGCTGGAGTACCTGGCCACCGACCCTCGCGTGGTCGCGATCGGGGAGACCGGCCTGGACTACTACTGGCCGGGCAAGCTCGACGGCTGCGCCGATATCGAGACCCAGATCGAGGGTTTCCGCTGGCACATCGACCTGGCCAAGCGGGTCCGCAAGCCACTGATGATCCACAACCGCGAGGCCGACCACGACCTGCTCACGGTGCTGCTCGACGAGGGCGCCCCGGACACCGTGATCTTCCACTGCTTCTCGTCCGACGCGACCATGGCGCAGGCCTGCGTTGCCGAGGGATACGTGCTCAGTTTCTCGGGCACGGTCAGCTTCAAGAACGCGCACGAACTACGCGAGGCGGCCCAGCTGGTGCCCGACGACCAGATCTTGGTCGAGACCGACGCGCCGTATCTGACGCCGCACCCGTATCGCGGCGCGCCGAACGAGTCGTACTGCCTGCCGTACACGGTGCGGGCGCTGGCCGAGGTGCGCGAACAGGACCCGGCGGAACTGGCCGAGATCACCACCGCGAACGCGCGCAGGCTGTACCGGATTCGCTAGCCCGATTCGTCCGGTCGATAGGGGGCTGGACGATAAACGTGTTTCGGCTCACATCCGCCGGTCATAGTCGTTATCTACCAGCGACGTCTATATCGAATCGTGACCTGCGATCCCGCTGATCGGGGCACACGGTGTTGTCTGGGGCAAACCTTGTCGTTATCGTTCTGTAACCATGTCGGCTTTTGCGCGGATCAACTCGTCTCGCTCGCCGCTGCTGTACGCGGCGGTGGCGGCCATGCTGCTGATTCTCATGGTCGGTGCGTCGATGGCCATCGTGAACCACAAGACGGTCGCCCTGGTCGTCGACGGTGAGCGCAGCGAGCTCTCCACCATGTCCCGTGATGTGCGAGCCATCCTGGCCGACGCCGGCTACGAGCTCTCCGAGCACGACGCCGTCACCCCCGCCGCCGGGTCCAAGGTCTCCGACGGCGCCACCATCACGCTCAACCGCGGCCGCGAGATCACCGTCTCCGTCGACGGCACCGAGCGCAAGGTGTGGACCACCGGCATCACCGCGGGCGACGCGCTCGCGCAGATGCAGATCCCGGCCGACACCCACGTCGTGCCGACCCGCACCGAGAAGCTGCCGCTGGCAGGCGCCGCGCTCAGCGTCTACTCGCCGCGCACCGTCTCGCTCGTCGACGGCGGCGCCGCCGCGGTCGACGTGCGCCTGGCCGCCGCCACCATCGGCGAATTCCTCACCGCGGCTGGCATTCCGCTCAAAGACCAGGACTTCACCGAACCGGCCGCCACCACGCCGCTCACCGAGGGCATGAAGGTGACCGTCACCCGGCAGCGCGTCGAGCAGCGCACCGAGACCCTGCCGCTCGATCCCGCCGAACTGGTGATCGAGGACCCGACCATGAACATGAGCCGCACCGTCGTGGAGAACCCGGGCGAGGCCGGGCTGCACGAGGCGACCTTCGCGGTCACCCTGACCAACGGTGTCGAGTCCAGCCGCGTGCAGACCAACTCCAACGTCATCACCCCGGCGCAGCCCAAGACCATCCGCAAGGGCGCCAAGCCGGGCACCGAGGTGCCGCCGGTGCGCGACGGCGCGATCTGGGACGCGCTGGCCCGCTGCGAGTCGACCGGCAACTGGGCCATCAACACCGGCAACGGCTACTACGGCGGCATCCAGTTCGACCAGAGCACCTGGGAACGCCAGGGCGGCCTGAAGTACGCCCCCCGCGCCGACCTGGCCACCCGCGAAGAGCAGATCGCCATCGCCGAGGTCACCCGCGCCCGGCAGGGCTGGGGCGCCTGGCCTGCGTGCACGGGCCGCCTCGGCCTGAGCTGAGTCTTCGGAGCGCTGGCGCGCTAGAGTCGCGGCCCTCCGGTCCTGCCGATCAGGCACCGTGGCTTGCTCCTTCGTCGCGTACGCCACGGCGCCTGATCGGCGGGACGGCCGCGACGGCCGACTGCGTCGGCCTGCCCCTCCTCGAGGTCGGGGCGTGTTGGCTGAGTGGGTTGTCGGCGCCTGATCTGGGTTTGCTTCGGCGGGTCGGGTTGACCGGGGGAATTCGCGGGGTAGTTTGCACTCGTTTCGCCGGGTCTGTGTCTCGTGCGTTGTCCCGGCTCGTCGAGTCGAGGGTGGGTTGTGATGCGTGGGGTTTCGGCCTGGCGGCGGGCGGCTGTCGCGGTGGCGTTGTCGGTGGGTGCGGGGGTCTGTGTGCCGCTGACGCCCGCGCACGCGGAGACGCCGGGGGCGGTGATCGCGGTCGTTCCGCAGGCCGACGGATTCCACGGGATGTCCGGCGCGCAGGTCATCGACTACTGGACCAGGGGTGTCGGCGGGGTGACGCAGCCCGCGAGCGGTGCGCTGTACCTGCCCGAGGGTGACGCGCCCGCTGGTGGCTGGCCGGTGGTCGCCTTCGACCACGGGACCACCGGGCTCGGCGCCGGCTGCGGCGGGCAGTCCGATCCGGCGGGTGCGCCCTGGCCGGAATCTCAGGCCGGGCAGGACGAGTTCCTGCGTCATCTGGTGGCGCAGGGGTATGCCGTCGTCGCGCCGGACTACCTGGGGCTCGGGCGGTTCGACACCGGGCCGCACCCGTATCTGGGCATCGACACCGAGGCCACCGCCACCCTCGACCTGCTGCGCGCGGCGCGGTCGGTGCGCTCGGATCTGTCGCCGGTGTGGGTGGCGGCGGGCATGTCGCAGGGCGGGCAGGCCGCGCTCGGCACCGGGCACCGGCAGGCGAGCTACGCGCCGGAGCTGGACTTCCGCGGGACCATCGCCATCGACCCGGAATCCGATGTCGAGAAGGTGGCCACCCTGCTCGGGCCCGGCAATCCGGATCGGGTCAGCGGCGGCGTGCTCGGTTTCTCGGTGAGCATTCTGGCCGGGCTGCGGGCGGCCAGGCCGGACGCGCAGGTCGACAGCTACCTCAGCCCGCTGGGCCGCCAGGTCCTCGACGAGATCGGCACCCTGTGCCAGGACGCGATCGACGAGCGCGTCGCGGATCTGACGCTCGGGCAGCTGCTCACCCGATCCCTCGGCGACGAACCGCTGCGCTCGGTGATGGCCGACTACATGGCCGTGCCGACCAGCGGCTACGACGCGCCGATCCTGCTGCTGGTCAACGCCACCGACCGCACGGTGCCCTCGCCGCTGCACGCCGCGCTGGCCGCCCAGTTCACCGCCAACGGCGTGGACTACACCCCGGTCGTCGGCACCGGCAAACACTGCGAACTGAACCCGGCGATGATCGCCGCGATCGACGATTTCCTGGCCCGGGCGCGCTGACCGGTTCCCTTCCCCGCTCCGACGCAGGTCGCGAGTGGTGTCCAAGCAACCGTTCAGCGAACTGTACGATCGTCCAGTTCATTGCTGCCGATCGGCCGGAAAGGTAACCCCTGATGCCGAAGACCCTGAGCCGCGCTGCGATCGCAGCCGCCCTCGCCGCTGTGCTGGTGACCGCCGCCAACGCGCCCGCTTCGGCGGCCCCCGGTGACGTCCTGGCCACCGAAGCGCGACCCGCGGGCTGGCACGGCCAGGCACGCGGCTCGGTGATCGAGTACACGACCACCGATTCCGCGGGCGCCGAGCGTCCGGCCAGCGGTGCGCTGTTCCTGCCCGCGGGCACCGCGCCCGCCACCGGCTGGCCGATCATCGCCTACGACCACGGCACCCTGGGCTCCGGTCCCGGCTGCGGCGGTCAGGCCGATCCCGACCTGGCCCCGCTGCCGGCCAACCGCGCCGCCGAGGACGAGCTGATCGGGCGCCTGGTCGACCAGGGCTACGCCGTCGTCGCGCCGGACTACCTCGGGCTCGGCCGCTTCGCGACCGGCCCGCACCCCTACCTGGAGGTGCGCAGCGAGGCCACCGCCACCATCGACCTGGTGCGCGCCGCCAGGGCTGCGCATCCCGAACTCTCGCGGACCTGGACCGCCCTCGGCGCCTCGCAGGGCGGCCACGCCGCGCTGAGCACCGCGCACGTGCAGCAGAGCTACGCCCCCGAGCTGGACTTCCGTGGCATCGCCGCCGTCGACCCGGCCTCCGACGTGGAGAAGGTCCTGCCGCTGCTCGGCCCCGGCTTCCCGGAGATCGAGGGCACCGCGGGCCTGACCGGTTTCACCGTCAGCATCCTGGCGGGTCTGCGCGCCACCCATCCCGAGGCCGAGGTCGACTCATATCTCACGCCGAGAGGAAAGGCGATCCTCGACGCCGCCGGTACCCAGTGCATCGACGAGATCGTCCGGAACGTCAAGGGACTCGGCTTCGGCGACCTGTTCGCCCGCAGGCTCTCCGACGGGCCGCTGCGCCCGGCCCTGATCGCGTACATGACCGTGCCGACCAGCGGCTACGACGCGCCGATCCTGCTGCTGATCAACGCGACCGACACGGTCGTGCCCTCGCCGCTGCACGCCGCACTGGTGGCCCAGCTCGCGGCCGGTGGCGTCGATTTCGAGACGGTGACCGGCTTCGGCGAGCACACCGTGCTCGATCAGCGGATGTGGAACGCGCTCGACGGGTTCGTCGCCCGGGTCAACGCGGTGCCGCCACAGCGCTGACGACGCGGGTCCGCCGGCGCGCATGGTCGCTCGACGCGCCGAGCGGACCGGCGACTGATCTGTACACTCGTCCAGGAACTGTCGCCTGGTGGAGAGCTGAATCCGTTGCCGAAGACCACGATCCGCGGGACGCTCGTCGCCGCCGTCACCGTGAGCGCGCTGTGCGCCGCCGGGTTCGCGCCCGCGGCCGCCGAAGCGCCCGGTTCGATCATCTCGGTCGAGCGCAAGCCCGCGGGGTGGCACGGAATGGCGCGCGGGTCGGTCGTCGAATACTGGATGACCGACTCGGCGGGCGTCGCGCGCCCGGCCAGCGGCGCGATGTATCTGCCCGCGGGCGATGCCCCGGCCACCGGCTGGCCGATCCTGGCCTACGACCACGGCACCTCCGGCTCCGGCCCGGGCTGCGGCGGCCAGGCCGATCCCGAACTCGCGGCGCTGCCGCAGCATCGTGCCGCCGAAGACGCGCTGATCAAGCGCTTCGTCGACCAGGGCTACGCCGTCGTCGCGCCCGACTACCTCGGCCTCGGCCGCTTCGAGACCGGCCCGCACCCGTATCTCGAGGTGCGCAGCGAGGCGACCGCGACGATCGATCTGGTGCGGGCCGCCCGCGCCGCCGATCCCGAGCTGTCGCGCACCTGGAGCGTCCTCGGTGTCTCGCAGGGCGGGCACGCCGCGCTCAGCACCGCGCACGTGCAGCAGAGTTACGCCCCCGAGCTGGACTTCCGCGGCACGATTGCCGTCGACGCCGCCTCCGACGTGGAGAAGGTGCTGCCGTTCATCGGGCCCGAACTGCCGGAGATCCCGGTGCTGGCCGCGGCCACCTCGTTCGTCGTCAGCATCCTGGCCGGACTGCGCGCCACCCACCCCGAGGCCGAGGTGGACTCCTACCTCACGCCGCTGGGTAAGTCGCTCGTCGACGCCGCGGGCGACCGGTGCCTGGACGCGATCATCGCCTCGGCCAAGGGCCTGACGGCGCGCGACCTGCTCGCCCGCCCGCTGACCGGCCTGCGCGATGTCCTCGCCGCCTACATGACCCTGCCGACCAGCGGCTACGACGCCCCGATCCTGCTGACCATGAACGTCACCGACACGATCGTGCCGTCCCCGCTGCACGCGGCGCTGGTCGCGCAGCTCGCCGCCAACGGCGTCGATCAGCAGGTGGTCCCCGGCACGGGCACGCACGGCTCGGTGTCGGCGGAGCAGCGGGCCGCGATGGACGCCTTCCTCGCGCGGGTCAATGCCGCCCCGCCGCAGCGCTGAGCTGCTCGATCGACCGGGTTGGTAGGTTCTAGCGGTGCCCGAACCAGAGATTCCCGCGCGCGGTAGCGCCGCACTGCTCGGTCCCGCCGAGGTGCGGACGCTGGCCGAACGCTTCGGCGTCCGGCCGACCAAGCAGCTCGGGCAGAACTTCGTGCACGACGCGAACACGGTGCGCCGCATCGTCACCGCCGCGGGCGTCGGCCCGAAGGACACCGTGCTCGAGGTCGGTCCCGGTCTCGGCTCGCTGACCCTGGCGCTGCTCGACGTGGTCGACCGGGTGGTCGCCGTCGAGATCGACCCCGTGTTGGCCAACTACCTGCCCGAGACCGTCGCCGACCGCGCCCCCGGCCTGGTCGACCGGCTCCAGGTCGTCGAGGCCGACGCCCTGCGCGTGCGCCCCGACCAGCTGCCCGCCGAGCCGACCGCGCTGGTCGCGAACCTGCCCTACAACGTGGCGGTCCCGGTGCTGTTGCACCTGCTCGCGGTACTGCCGAGCATCGGGGTGTCGCTGGTGATGGTGCAGGCCGAGGTGGCCGACCGGCTGGCGGCCGAACCGGGCAACCGGGTGTACGGGGTGCCGAGCGTCAAGGCCGGTTTCTTCGGCAAGGTGCGCCGGGCGGGCGCGGTCGGCACCCAGGTCTTCTGGCCGGTGCCGCGCGTCGAATCCGGCCTGGTCCGCATCGATCGCTACGCCGAGCCGCCGTGGCCGATGGACGAGGCGCATCGCAGGCGCGTGTTCGAGGTGATCGACGCAGCCTTCGCGCAGCGCCGGAAGACGTTGCGCTCGGCGCTGTCCGGCTGGGCGGGTTCGCCCGCGGAGTCCGAGCGCAGGCTGGTGGCGGCCGGCATCGATCCGACCGCCCGCGGCGAGACGCTCGACACCGCGGCGTTCGTCCGCCTGGCCGCCCAGGGGTAGTCCGCGAATCGCTGCCTCGCGCAGTCGAACCCGCAGTACACCGGCTGTTCATCGGGGCCCGTCCGCGCACCCTGTGAAAGCAATTGTGGACAACCGGTTTTCGCCGCCGGCGGAGTTGATCATGATGCACGGACGACATCACCGGTCCGGCGCGAAATCCGCCGGTGGCGGGCCGCTGGGTGCAGATGTGGATGACGCTGTGGATGATTCGCGGCGTCGTCGCGACGGATGAACCGCTGGTGAACGCGCCGCGGCCCGCGCCGGAGGGCGCGGGCCGCGGATGACTTCGCGAATCGGGGGTCAGCGAGCCAGTTCGTACCCCGCCTCGTCGACGGCGGCGGCGACCTCGGACTCGGTCAGCTCGTTCGCGCTGTCGACCTTGACGAGACCGCTGGCCAGGTCGACGTCGACGCTGGTGACACCGTCGATCTTGCCGATCTCCTGCTTGACCGAGCTCACGCAGTGTCCGCAGGTCATCCCCGTGACGGTGTAGGTGGTGGTGGCCATGGCCGACTCCTTCGCTCTTCGATCATACGGTCCAGGGGTATGTCCCCGACACGAATGAACATACCCCCTATGGGTATCTGACGCAAGCCCCGCCCGCCGGGCGAGGATTCAGCGCGCGTACTCGTCGGTGTAACCCGTTACGCTTGGTGATCGTGCTGTCAGTTGTGCCCAGCCCGGTCGTCGTGCGCGCTCCTTCGAAGGTGAACCTGCATCTCGGAGTCGGTGATCTGCGTCCGGATGGATATCACGACCTGACCACCGTCTTCCAGGCATTGTCGCTGGCCGACGAGCTCGAACTCGCCCCGTCGGCCTCGCTGGCCGTGCGGGTCACCGGCGAGGGCGCGGCCGAGGTGCCGACCGATCGGGAGAACCTGGTGTGGAAGGCCGCGGTGCGCCTGGCGCACCTGGCCGGGCGCGCGCCGCTGGTGGAGATCGCCATCGCCAAGGGTATTCCGGTCGCGGGCGGCATGGCGGGCGGCAGTGCCGACGCGGCCGCCGCGCTGGTCGGGCTGAACGAACTGTGGGACCTGGGCCTGGGCCGTGACGAGTTGTCCGCGGTGGCCGCCGAACTCGGCAGCGATGTCCCGTTCGCGCTGCACGGTGGCACCGCGCTCGGCACCGGGCGCGGGGAGCGGTTGCTTCCGGTGCTGTCGCGCAACACCTTTCACTGGGTGCTCGCGCTGGCCAAGGACGGCCTGTCCACCCCGGCGGTGTTCCGCGAACTCGATCGACTACGCGCCGAGGGCGATCCGCCGCGGCTGGGCGATCCGCAGAAACTCATGCAGGCGCTGGCCGCGGGCGACCCGCACACCCTCGCGCCGCTGCTCGGCAACGATCTGCAGGCCGCGGCGCTGTCGCTGAAGCCCGAGCTGCGGCGCACGCTGCGCGCCGGGGTCGGGGCGGGCGCGCTCGCCGGTCTGGTCTCCGGATCGGGCCCCACCTGCGCGTTCCTGTGCGAGACGGAGGAGGCGGCGATCGCGGTGGCGGCCGAACTGGCCGGTGCGGGCGTGTGCCGCAGTGTGCGCACGGCCAGCGGTCCGGTGCCGGGGGCCCGGGTGCTCGACACTGAGGCGCACGGGAAGCATTGAGCGTCAGCCGATGACGTCGGCCAGCCGGTCGACCTGGTCGGCGTCGCGGCCGTAGCAGTAGAGCATCACCTCGTCGGCGCCGAGCTCGTCGAATCGCGCGATGGTGGCGCGAATGGCTTCGGGTGTGGTGAGCAGCCCGTCGAGCATGAACTTCGAGCGGTCGCCGGCGAAGGCGTAGTAGGCGCTCATGGACGCGCGGGCGTCGGCGAGCAGGTCGTCGTCGCCGACGGCCACATTCACCTGGGCGACCATCCGCGGCGCGCCCGCGCGGCCGTGGTCCTTCCAGGAGCGGCGCACCGTGTCGAACAGGTTGCCCGCCCAGGACGGCGGCGCGGCGGCGAGGAATCCGCCGCCCCAGCGGCCGACCCGGTCGAGCGCGGCGGGCTGGAAGCCGCCGAACAGCAGCTCGGGTCCGGTGGGGGAGAGCGGGGCCGGGCCGATCGGGCCGCAGTCGGGGCCGAACGGTGCACCGGCCCAGAGGCGGTGGAGCAGGCCGATCTGCGCGTCGAGGCGGCGACCGCGGGTGCGCAGCTCGGTGCCCGCGGCGACGTGGTCGTCGGCGCGCCCGCCGACGCCGACGCCGAGGACGAACCGGCCGCCCGACAGCACGTCGAGAGTGGCGGCCTGCTTGGCCAGCAGCGCGGTCTCGCGTAGCGGGGCCAGGAGTACCTCGGTCTGCAACCGGATGCGGCGGGTGGCGCCGGCCAGCGCGGCGAGGGTGGTCAGCGGTTCGGGGTTGTCGTAGGCCAGCCGGTCGAGCAGGCCGAGGGAGGAGAACGGGCCGTCGTCGGCGCGACGGGCCCAGTCGAACAGGGCGATCGGATCGGAAATGGGGAGGCCGAGGCCGATGTGCATGGAATCCTCCGAGTCAAGAACGTTGTTCGTGTCGAACGTTGTTCGCTACGAACAACGTTAAACGAACGGCGTTCGTCGCACAAGGCGGAGCGGATCGGACCGCCGCCGACCGGGCAAGTAGGCTCGTCACGGCCCCACAGTCGCGCGGAAGGCGGGCGAGCAACACCTATGTCCAACCTGATCAACCTCGAACAGGTCGCCAAGAGCTTCGGCATCAAGCCGCTGCTGGACGACGTCTCGCTCGGAGTGCACGCGGGAGAGCGGATCGGGGTGGTCGGTCTCAACGGTGGCGGCAAGACGACGCTGCTCGAGGTGCTGACCGGCCTGGAGCAGCCCGACAGCGGCCGGGTGAGCCGGGTCGGTGGCCTGCGGATGGCGGTGGTCACCCAGCGCGGCGTGCTGCCCGAGGGCGCCACCATCGGCTCCATCGTGCTCGCCGGCCTGTCCGACGACCTGTCGACCGCCGATATCGCCGAACACGAATGGGCCGCCGACGCGCGCGTGCGCTCGGTGCTCGACGGCATCGGCATCGCCGACCTCGGCCTGGACACCCCGGTCACCAACCTCTCCGGTGGCGAGCGCCGCCGCGTCGCGCTGGCCGCCGCGCTGGTGCGCGACCTGGACCTGCTCGTCCTCGACGAGCCGACCAACCACCTCGACATCGAGGGCGTGCAGTGGCTCGCCGAGCACCTGGTCGCCCGGCGCACCGCGCTCGTCGTGGTCACCCACGATCGCTGGTTCCTCGACACCGTCGCCACCCGGACCTGGGAGGTCGTCGGCGGCAAGGTGGAGACCTACGAGGGCGGCTACGGCGACTGGATCTTCGCCCGCGCCGAACGCGCCAGGCAGGCCGATGCCACCGAGGCCCGCCGCCAGAACCTGGCCCGCAAGGAACTGGCCTGGCTGCGGCGCGGCGCCAAGGCCCGCACCTCCAAGCCGCGCTACCGGGTGGAGGCCGCCGAGGCGCTGATCGCCGACGTGCCGCCGCCGCGCGACTCGGTCTCGCTGGCCGCGTTCGCGCGCAAGCGCCTCGGCCGCGTGGTGATCGAACTCGAGGACGCCACCCTCACCACCCCCGACGGCCGCGTGCTGGTCGACGAGCTGACCTGGCGGCTCGCGCCGGGCGAGCGGGTCGGTCTGGTCGGTGTCAACGGCTCGGGCAAGACCACGCTGCTGCGCGCGCTGGCCGGCGACGCCGAACCGGCCACGGGCAAGCGCATCCAGGGCCAGACCGTCCAGATCGGCTGGCTGCGGCAGGAACTCGACGACCTGCCCACCGATATGCGGGTGCTCGAGGCCGTGCAGCAGATCGCGCAGCGAATCATGCTCGGCGACAAGGAGATCTCGGCCGGTCAGCTGGCCGAACGGCTCGGCTTCACGCCCGCCCGGCAGCGCACCCCGGTCGGCGACCTCTCCGGTGGCGAGCGCCGCCGGCTGCAGCTGACCCGCATCCTGATGGCGGAGCCCAACGTCCTGCTGCTCGACGAGCCGACCAACGACCTCGACATCGACACCCTGCAGCAGCTCGAGGACCTGCTCGACAACTGGGCGGGCACGCTGGTCGTCATCAGCCACGACCGCTATCTGGTCGAGCGCATCTGCGACACCACCTGGGCACTCTTCGGTGACGGCAAGCTCACCAACCTGCCCGGCGGCATCGACCAGTACCTCACCAAGCGCGCCACCCTGGCCACCGCCGCCAAGCCCGCCGCCGCGAAACCGGCAGCGGCGACCACGGATTCGGCCGACCGCCGCGCGGCCCGCAAGGAACTGTCCCGCCTCGAGCGCAGCATCGCCAAGCTCGACGAGCGCGAACAGAAACTCCACGTCGCCCTGGCCGACGCCGCTACCGACCCGGACAAACTGGTGAAGCTCGGCGCCGAACTCAAAGAGGTGGTGGCGGAGAAGGAAGCCGCCGAGGAACGCTGGCTGGAACTAGCCGAAGACCACTGATCTCCTAGGTGGCGGTCTGCCCGTCGGTGATGACGACGGGCAGACAGGTCTGCACGAAGTCGGCGCCGAATTCGGTGAGGATGATGCTGCGGTAGCTCACCTTGGTGCCGAAGCCGCGCTTGAGCGCGTCGCGCACCTGCTCCTGCGCCTCGATGAGCTGGTAGCGGCTCGGGTTGCCGACCGGCTCCCTGGTGGACTCGATGAGCCCGAGTCTGCGCAGGTTGGGCAGGTACTGCGGCACCCGGTTCGGGAAGCGCAGGCCGGCGTGCTCGCCGATCAGGGTCAGGCCGCTGATCAGGCGTTCCCCGCCGAAGGCCCGCTGACGGCCGGTGCGGACGTCGAGCGCGGGCTGCGGTCCGTCGACGTGCATGAACCGCAGGATCCGCGCTTCGTCGGGGGTGATCTCGGCCAGGATGCCGGGGTAGGCGGGGTGCGCGTCGGGCTGGGCGGCGTGCGTGCTGGCCGATAGTCGCAGCAGTTCGGCGCCCTGTTCGCGCAGCGTCGGCATGCCGCCGTCGCCGGGGTGTTCGGTGCCGACGGGCAGGCCGAGCGCGTGGCGGAGCCGGTCGCGCACTTCGCCTTCGGCTTCGGCGAGGACTTCCTTGGGCGGGGTGCCCGCGATGCTGCCGCGCAGCACGGTGACCGTCACGCCGAGGGCGGTGTCGAGCGTCCACAGGGTCACCCCCGAGGCCGCGGTGAGCGCGACCCGCGCGACACCGGTCGCCGCCCGCACCGTGCGCACCGGCGAGACCGGCAGCACGCCACGCCGGTCACCGGTGGCTTCGATCGGCGGTACCGTCCGTCGCACCAGTTCGGTGGACGGGGTCCCGTCGTCTATATCCATGTCGTCGCTACTCCTGTTCCGAAGACCAGGATGTGAGCGTATCCGGCGAGCAGCCCCAGCGCGCCGCCATGGACGAAAAGCAACCATTCGTCCTGTTTGATGGCCGACCGCAGCATGTCCACGAAGTCGTGTGGGGAAAGTGCGGACATTTGCCGGGCGATGTATTCGTTGACCTGCCTGCCCTGCTGGACGTTGAACGCGGGGTCGGCGAAGGCCATCGGCGCGATCGTCATCGCCTCGGCGGTGAGCGTGGATTGCAGCGAGTCGTACTCGCGGCTGCCCAGCATGAACTTCACCGCGGGCCGGGCCGGGCCGAGCGCGCGATCGGCGGCCGGGCGCAGGGTGTCCTCGAGCATCTGCAGGGTGCGGTCCGAGCGCGGGCCGTTGAGCAGCTCGTCGCCGATATTGGCGACGGTGACGACCTCGGTGGAGACGAGTTCGGCGTAGCCGGCGGTGATCTCGGGCTGCCGCTTGATCAGCAGACCCTGCCGCCACGGGCACCACCACTTGGGCGTGGCGGGCGCGAAGATCATGTTGATGCCGACCCAGTTGACCACCCAGCCGATGATGATGCCGCCGATGGGCAGCACGATCAGCGGCGAGAGGCCGGTGGTGTGCAGCGCGAGCACCAGCAGCAGGCCGCAGGGCGCGCCGAAATAGAAGCCGAAGTTCTGCATGAACCGCAGTTCCTTGGCGCCGAGCACCTGGAACAACTGGTTGAGCAATTGTGGCCGCGCCTGGAAATAGCGGATGACCATCTGCTTCACATCGAGCAGCTGATCGATATTGGTGCCGAGTTCGGTGGTGAGTTCGCGCAGGATCTCCGGCAGCTGCGAGCGCACCCGCTGATGCACCATCTCGCGCACCTGGGTGGGCAGGTTGTACCAGAGCTGCGGATGCTCGCGGCGCAGGATCACCTCGACGATGTCGCTGATCTGGGCGTCGGCGACCTCGGCCAGATGTTCGGCCAGCTTCTCCGGATCGAGCTCACGGTAGAAGTCGGACACGCTGCCGAGCTTGGACAATCCCTTGTCGACGGCGATGCTGGCCATCTTGTCCGCGCGCGAGGGCACGATGCCCTGCCAGCCGATCCGCCCGTCATAGCTGAGCAGCGGCAACACCTGGATCCGCTTGGGCAGGTACGGGAAGATCGCGCGCAAGCCGGGCAGCTTCACGCCGTGGAACTTGATCGGCTGGAACAGCATCAGAATGCCGGTCCAGTTCGTGATGTAGCCGATTATTCCTGTGAAAAGAGGAATAGTCAGAATTTCTAGCAGGAGTGTCGGATGCAACCCGAACACACTCTCCAACACGACACCCTCCTGCCGTTATCCGGTGATCACCGCCTCACCGGCACCCAAAATTAGCACCCCCGCGCCGCGGTGACCCTACTGTGAGTTGCGGAACTGGGTCCATTCGTCGTGTGCCAGGACACAGGGTAGTGTCTGAGACATCAGTCACAGAACCTGTCCCGAATGCCGTATTCGTCCTGGCGAGTCGGAACAATGAGCACCACCACATTTGGTGACAGGCCACAACCAGCGCGTTCAGGGGGCGCGCTGCGTACGCACTGTGTTCGGAGCGTGGTCGGGCAATAATCTGTGGGCGATCGTTCCCATGCGAGACTTCGGAGTAGGACGTGACAGACGACAGGACCGGACAGGACCTGGCCCGTGCCGGTACCCGCGCCGTCGAGCGCAGCTCGGACGTCGAGCAGCGACAGATCAGTAACGAAGCCCGGTTGATCCGCGGGGTGTTCCGCGCCGCCGGACTGGCGGCGGGCACCGCGGTGCGCGGCAGCCAGTGGGCGGTCGGCACCACCTACGAGGTGACCAAGGAGCTGGCCCAGGCGGCCCTGGACGGCGAGTCCTCGGCCGATATCGCCGAGCGCACCGGCAATGCCCTGCGCTCGATCGCGCGTAGCGCGCTCGGTGTCACCGAGGGGTCGGTGCGCGAGATCGTCAGCTATGTGCCGACGCCCAACGGGTCCTCCCAGCAGGCCATCACCGTCGGCCCCTACCTGCGCTCGGCCAGCACCGAGGACCTGCGCCGCCGCGGCGACGCGCTGCTGGCCCGCTCGGCCGATGTCTATTTCACCGAGGACGTGCACCCGGCCTACGACCGCATCCTCGACGAGATCGCGCCCGACGAGGCCCGCATCCTGCGCTTCATGGCCCTCAACGGTCCGCAGCCCTCGGTCGACGTGCGCACCAACCGGCCGCTCGGCATCGGCTCGGAGCTGGTGCAGGGCGATCTGACCTCGGTGCCCGAGCAGGCGGGCGTGCGCTACCCGGACCGGGCGCGGTCGTACCTGATCAACCTCAACCGCCTCGGCCTGACCTTCACCTCCGAGGATCCGGTGGTGCTGAGCCGCTACATGGTGCTGGAAGTGCAGCCCGTGGTCGAGGACGCGCTCAAGAAGGCGGGCCGCGCGCCGAAGATCGTCCGCAAGAGCCTGCGGCTGTCGGAATTCGGCGAGGACTTCTGCCGCACCTGCTTCACCATCGGGTAGCTGAGACAGCGCGGGCAGTCGGCGCCGGAGGTCACGCTCCGGTGTCGGCAGTGATAGCGATCAGATACAGATCCGGCACTGCGCTCGTTTCAGTGGGATCGTGGAGGGATGGAGCAGGGGTCCGGATCTCCGAACGTGCGCGTCGACGATCCTGTCGCGCCCACCTCGGCGCGGCCTGGTCCGCTGCTGCCCGGTGACGACGAACCGCTGGTCGCCGGGATGGAGACGGGGGAGGTCCGGATGGCCGACGTGCCGCACGCGGACGCGATGGACGACGAGCAGCCCGAGCCGGTCCAGCGCCCGCCCGATCATCCCGACGACCTCATCGCGCTCAGCCGGCTCAAGTTCCGCTATCTGCGGGCACTCGACACCAAGTCCTGGGACGAGTTCGCCGACACCCTGATCCCCGAGGCGACCGCCACCTACAGCGAATACCTGCAGTTCGAGTCGCGCGAGGCGTTCCTGGCCTTCCTGCGCAACACCCTCGGACCGCACGTCATCACCGAGCACCGTTGCGACCATCCGGAGATCGATGTCGACGGCGACACCGCGACCGGCACCTGGTACCTGGCCGACACGGTGATCATCCCCGAGCACAACATGTGCCTGCGCGGCGCGGCCTTCTACACCGATCGCTACGTCCGCTGCGAGGACGGGCACTGGCGCATCGCGCACACCGGGTACGAGCGCACCTACGAGGTGGTCCTCTCGCTCAGCGACCTGCCCAGCCTGCGGCTGACCGCGAGCCGCTGGGGCATGATCGCGCAGGAGAATCACATCTCCTCGGTGGAGCGCAACCCCGGACCGGCCGCCTGAGGCCGACTCAGACAGTCGACCAGTTAGTCGGCGGTCGCCACCAGGGGCTCCAGCGTGAGCTTCGGATGCTCTTTCTCGATGTACTGCAGCCGCCATTTGTCGCTGAACAGGGCCAGAATCGCGCCGTCGGTGCGGGTGAACACCTCGACGCCGCGCTGCCGATCCAAGTCCGGCGCCGATTCGGCGTCGGTCCGGCGGGCCAGCGTGAACGGCAGGAAATCCAGTTGGGTTTCCACGTTGAACTCCGCCTGCATGCGCGCGGTGACGACCTCGAACTGCATCGGGCCGACCGCGGCCAGCACCGGGGACTGGTCGCCACGGGCGTCGTTGCGCAGCACCTGCACCACGCCCTCGGAGTCGAGCTGGTCGATGGCCTTGCGGAACTGCTTGTACTTGCCCGCGCTCTGCGCGCGCAGCGTCGCGAAATGCTCGGGGGCGAAGCTCGGGATCGGCGGGAACTCCACCTTCTTGTCCACGAACAAGGTGTGGCCGGGGGCGAGCGCGGTCGCGTTCACCAGGCCGACCACATCGCCCGGGTAGGCGGTGTCGACGGTGGTGCGCTCGCGGCCGAACACGGTCAGCGCGTACTTGGTGGCGAACGGGCGGCCGGTCTGCGCGTGCGTGACGACCATGCCGCGCTCGAACTCACCGGAGACGATCCGCATGAACGCCAGCCGGTCGCGGTGCGCGGTGTCCATGCCCGCCTGCACCTTGAAGACCACCGCGCTGAACGGATCGCCGGTCTCGCGGTCCTTGCCCGCCACATCGGCGCGCGCGCCCGGCGCGGGCGCCAAGGCGACCAGGGTCTCCAGCAGCTGGCGCACACCGAAGTTCAGCATCGCCGAGGCGTAGATGACCGGCGAGGTCTGCCCGGCCAGGAACAGCTCCTGGTCGTGGTCTTGCCCGGTGGCCGAGAGCAGCTCGCTCTCCTCGGCGGCGGTCGTCCACGCCTCGCCCTCGCGCGCCTCGGCCTCGGCCGGGGTCAGCGACTCCTCCGGCGCGATGGTCGCGCCACCGGCGGTGCGGGTGAAGTGGATGTACTCGTCGGCCGCGCCCTCGGGACCGCGCCGCAGCAGGCCGCGGAAATCGCCCGCGATGCCGACCGGCAGGAACAGCGGGGTGGGGGTGAGACCGATCCGCTCGCTGATCTCGTCGAGCAGCTCCAGCGGCGCCTGGCCGGGGCGGTCCCACTTGTTGATGACGGTGATGACCGGAATGCCACGGTGGCGGCAGACCTGGAACAGCTTCAGCGTCTGCGGCTCGAGGCCCTTGGCGGCGTCGATCAGCATGACCGCGGCGTCTACCGCGGTGAGCACGCGGTAGGTGTCCTCGGAGAAGTCGGAGTGACCGGGGGTGTCGACCAGGTTGATGACATTGTCGATGTCGGACCCGGCGGCGCGGTAGTTGAACTGCAGCGCCGTGGAACTCACCGAGATGCCGCGGGCCTTCTCCATCTCCATCCAGTCCGACACGGTCGACTTGCGACCGGCCTTACCGTGGATCGCGCCCGCTTCCGAGATCATCTTGGCGTGCAGCGCCAGCGCCTCGGTCAGCGTCGACTTACCCGCGTCGGGGTGCGAGATCACGGCGAAGGTGCGGCGGCGCGCGACCTCGGCGGGTAGTCCGCGCGGGGTGGGGGCGGCGCTCTCTCCGGACTCGGTCAACGCGGAACCTTTCGCAGTGGTCGGCAACTTATAGAGCCTAAAGGTCGCCGGTTCGGCGAGGTCGACGGGGTGTTCTGCCGAACCGACCCGGTTTTTCCGGGCGATGTGGATGCGGTATGGTTGTCGGGTTGTCTCGGCGAGGGTGAGTTGCCCCCAGTGGTTGTGCTCACCGTGATCGACGCGGCTCGGCCTTCCCGGTCGTCCTCGTTCGTTCTTCGTCCGACGAGTAGACGTTGACCCCGCAGATGGGTCGCCACAATGACCAGCCCGGAAGAGCCGTAGGAGCGCATTCAGTCATGTCCGACGTGAACCAGATCGAAGCCGCCGTCCGCACCGAATTCGGTAAGGGCGCCGCTCGCCGTACCCGTCGCGACGGCAATGTGCCCGCCGTGCTGTACGGCCACCAGGCCGAGCCGCAGCACCTGAGCCTGAACGCCAAGGCCTTCGCCGCGATCCTGCGTGAGCACGGCACCAACGCCATCCTGAACCTGGTCGTCGACGGCAAGCAGCAGCTCGCCATGACCAAGTCGGTCGTCGTCCACCCGATCCGCCGCTACATCGAGCACGCCGACCTGCTGATCGTCAAGCGTGGCGAGCGCGTCACCACCGACGTCAACGTCACCGTCACCGGCGATGCCGCCTCCGGCACCCTGGTCACCCAGGAAGCCACCACCCTGTCCATCGAGGCCGACGCGCTGAAGCTGCCCGAGGCCATCGAGGTCTCGGTCGAGGGCATCGAGGCGGGCACCCAGATCCTGGCCGGCGCCATCGCGCTGCCCGCGGGCGTCACCCTGGCCGGTGACCCGGAGGCGCTGATCGTCAACGTGATCGCCGCGCCGTCGGCCGCGCAGCTCGACGAAGAGGGCGAAGGCGCCGCCGCCGAGGAGACCGCCGAGTCGGCTTCCGAGTCCGAGTAAGACTCCTGCACTACGGTTCGGCGCATGACCGAATCCTCCGGGCCCGCGCTCGTAGTCGGGTTGGGTAACCCCGGCCCCGAATACGAGCGTACCCGCCACAATGTGGGCTTCCTGGTCGCCGACGTGCTCGCCGAGCGCGTCGGCGGCCGTTTTGCCGTGCACAAGAAGTCCGGCGCCGACCTGCTGCAGGCCCGCCTGGACGGACGCCAGATCCTGATCGCCAAGCCGCGCGCCTACATGAACCTGTCCGGCAGGCCGGTGGCCGCGCTGGCCAAGTTCTTCTCGGTGCCCGTCGATCAGGTCATCGTCGTCCACGACGAGCTCGACCTGCCGTTCGGCACGATCCGGCTCAAGCAGGGCGGCGGCGAGGGCGGCCACAACGGCCTGCGCTCGATCTCGCAGGCCCTGACCACCAAGGACTACCTGCGCACCAGGATCGGCATCGGCCGCCCGCCCGGCCGCCAGGATCCGGCCGACTACGTGCTCAAGCCGTTCGCGGCCCCGGAGCGTAAAGAGGTCCCGGTGATCGTCGAGCAGGCCGCCGACGCGGTCGAACTGCTGCTGAAGGTCGGACTGGAAACCGCCCAGAACTCGCTGCACTGACCCCGCTTCCCGGCGCGCCCAGGCGAATTCGCCAGGGCGCGCCGAGTGCGTTCAGCGCAGGTGGACCGCGGTGGCAGCGCGCCGCAGCTTGCCCGACGACGTCTTGGGCAGCGCGCCGGGGCCGAGCACCGCGACCGTGCGCGGGCGGGCGCCGACCTCGGCGAACACCTCGTGCACGATCTCGCGCTCCATCCGCTTCACCTCGTCGGGGTCCTGGTAGTCGTTGGATTCCACCACCACGGCGAAGCTTTCGCGCTTCTCGCCCGCGTCCAGGCGCACCGCCACGGCATTGCCGGGACGGACCCCGGGCACCCGCATCGCGGCCCGCTCGATATCGGTCGGGTAGATGTTGCGGCCGCCCATGATGATGACGTCCTTCATCCGCCCGCACACCACGACCATGCCCGCCTCGGTGAGGTAGCCGATGTCGCCGGTGTCGAGCCAGCCCTCCGCGTCCTGCGCGGGCCGGAACCCGTCGACGGTCACGTAGCCCGAAGTCACCGCGGGCCCGCGCAATTCGATGATGCCGACCGTGCGCACCGGCAGCGGCTGCCGTTCGGCGTCGACGACCCGACCCTCCAGGTCGTCGACGAGGTGGCCCAGCGTCGGCAGCCTGCGCGGCGTGCCGTGGTGCCCGTCCTCGGCGACCGGCACGGCCTTGCCGACGGCTTCGAGCAGGTCGGCGTCGATGACGTCGAGGACCATGCCGTGGCCGGGGTCGGGGATCGAGACGGCCAGGGTGGTCTCGGCCATGCCGTAGACCGGGGTCAGCGCCATCGGGTTGAGCCCGAAGTGCTTGCCCGCCTCCGCGAGCGCGATCATCGTGTCCGGGTCGACCGGTTCGGCGCCGTTCCACATGTAGCGCACGCTGGACAGGTCCATCGAACCCGGCTCGGCCTGGCGCAGCCGCCGGGCCAGCAGCGAGTAGGCGAAGTTCGGTGCCGCGGTGACGGTTCCGCGGTACTTGTCGATCAGCTCGGCCCACAGCAGCGGCCTGGCCAGGAAGTCCAGCGGGGTCACGCAGACCACCTCGGCGCCGAATTGCATGGGTACGCTGAGGAAGCCGACCATGCCCATGTCGTGGAACAGCGGCAGCCAGCTGATCATGACGTCGTCGTCGAGCTGGAATTTCACCCGATTGAACATCGCGCGCGCGTTGACGTTGAAGTTGCCGTGGGTGATCCGGACGGCCTTGGGCGAGCCGGTCGATCCAGAGGTCAACTGCTGCAGCGCGATATCGGACTCGCCGGTCGGTACCGGGTCGGTGTCGGGGCCGTCGTGCAGGTCCTCGATCTTGACCACGGTGATGCCGCGCTCCAGTAGCACGGGTTCGGCGGCCGCGAACGGCGCGCCGAGGACGACGGCCTTGGCCTCGATCATGTCGAGCACCGTCTCGGTGTCGCGCACCCAGACCGCGAGGTCGGTCCGCGGTGTCGGCTGGTGCAGCATGGTGATCGACGCGCCGCGCATCCAGATGCCCTGGCAGACAGGGGCGATGTCGACGGGCAGACCGGCCAGGACGCCTACCGCGTCGCCGTGCTCGATCCCGGCGGCCGCCAGGCCACCCGCCATCCGCCGCGCGGCGCGGTGGATTTCCCCCCAGGTCTGCCGCAACGGCGCCTCGGGCTCCCCGGTGACCAGCCCCCTGTGGCTGGTCAACGCTGTGGCAAACATTTCGTCGGTGAACCTGCTCAACGTCGGACTCCCTTTACGCCAACGATCGGTTACGGCCGTGCTCTCCCAACAGAAAATCCCGCCCCGCCCACCCGGTGTTAACCCCGACTGACAACCGAGCGTCCTCGCCGATCAGCGTTCGGCGGCAAAGGAGGCAGCGTAGCGGTCCACATATGGTCTACCTGATTGCAGCGCAATTTCCCGCATCAGCTGGTCAGTTGCCACTCTGACCTGGGCGTGGTGCACCGCTGCCGGATACCGCCGCGCCGGCTGGATGCTGATGCGCACCTTGGTGAAACGCAACAGTTTCCGACCGCGGGGGTTCATGCGGTCGGTTCCCTCCAGCACCACGGGCACCACCGGCGCCCCTGTAGCCATGGCAACGCGCAGCGCCCCGGTGCGACCACGATAGACCCTGCCGTCCACCGATCGCGTGCCCTCCGGGTGAATTGCCCAGGCGCCGCCCGCGTCGAGGATCCTGGTGGCCGCCGCGAGGGCGTCGGCGGCCGCGTCGCCCCCGGTCCGGTCCACCGGCACCTGCCCGGCGGCGGTGAAGAACCAGCGCGTGGCGCGCCCGCGCAGACCGGTGCCGGCGAAGTACTCCTGTTTGGCGAGGAAGGTGAGCGGGCGCGGGATCACCAGCGCCAGGTAGAGCGAGTCGATGAAGGCCAGGTGATTGGCCGCGATGATCACCGGCCCGGTGCGCGGCACGTGCTCGAGCCCCTCGACGCGCGGTCGTCCGAGCAGCCGCAGCAGCGGGCCGATCAGGACGTGTTTGCACAGCTGGTACCCGGGCCATCGCCAGGGCCGCCGGTGTCTCGCACGGCGCCCCGCGGCGCTGGTTCCCCACCCACGGCGCGTTGCTGGCCGCCATCGCCGCGCGCGGCTTCGCCGACCTGATCGACCGCTTCGCCGCGCTCGCCACCATCGACGACCCGCGCGAACGGCTGCGCCGGATGGCGATCGACTACGTCGACTTCGCGCTCACCCGGCCCGAGATGTTCACCCTGATGTTCCGCCACGACCTGCTGGCGGGCGCCGGCGAGAACCTGCGTGCGACGACCGAGCCGCTCTACGGTCAGGTCGTCGCGCTGGTCGCCGCGGCCCGGCCGGGCGCCGATGCCGCGGGCACGGCCCTGCTGCTGTGGACCAATGTGCACGGCATGGCCACCGTCGCCGCCAACCGGACCCTCGAGGTCGTCGCCCCCGACGCTGACCCACGCGCGCTCGCCGACCGGATCGTCGGCGAGCACCTCGGGAGCTAGCGGGTGATCTCGGCCAGCGCGGCGACGAAGCGGTCGAGGTCGTCGGTGTCGACGAAATAGTGCGGGGAGGCCCGCACGATCGCGGGCAGCTCGCGCGCGGTCATGTCCAGCAGGGTGGAGCCCGCGTGGCTGACGGTCACGGTGACGGCGTGCTCGGCGAGCCGGTCGCGCAGCGCGACCGGCTCGTGACCGTCGACGGTGAACGAGACGATCCCGCTGTGTTCGGTGCCCAGATCGCGCACGGTCACCCCGGGGATGCCGGGCAGGGCCTTGCGCAGGTAACCCGCCCGGTCCGCGACGGCGGCGTAGACCTCGTCGGGGCCGAGGGCGAGCAGGTAGTCCACGGCGGCGCCGAGCCCGAGCCGGGCGGCCACGTCGCACTCCCAGAACTCGAAGCGGGACGCGTCCGGGGCCAGCCGGTACTCGGCCGGGCTCACCCACTGCGCGCTGTGCAGGTCGAGGCGGCCCGGTTCCATCGTGCGCACCAGTTCGTTACGGACATAAAGGAATCCGGTGCCGCGCGGCCCGCGCAGCCACTTGCGGCCGGTGGCCGAGAGCGCGTCGACGCCGAGCGCGCCGACATCGATGGGCAGCTGCCCGATCGACTGGCAGGCGTCCAGCAGCACCAGCGCGCCCGCCTCGTGGGCGATCCGGGTGGCCTCGCCGACCGGGTTCACCAGGCCGCCGTTGGTCGGCGCGTGCTGCAGCGAGACCAGCTTGACGCGCTCGTCCAGCATGGCCGCGAGGGCGTCGGTATCGAGTCGGCCGGTGTCGTCGCTGGGAATGTGCTCGACCACCGCGCCGGTCTGCCGGGCGCGCTGGAGCGCGGCGATGGCGTTGCTGGCGTAATCGGCACCGGAGATCAGGATGCGGTCGCCGGGACGCAGCGCGACCGAATAGGCGAAATCGGCCCATGACCGGCTCGCACTGTCGCTGAGCGCGATGGTGTCGGCGGTGGCGCCGATCAGGGTCGCGATCGAGGTCTTCACCGCGGCCAGGTCGTCGAGGCGCTCGTTTGCCGTACGGTAGCCACCGATCTCCGCCTCCCGGCGCAGATGGGCGATCACGGTGTCGGTGACCACCCGCGGCGACAGCGACGATCCGGCGCTGTCCAGGAATACCTGCCCGGACGCGAGTCCGGGAGTGTCGGCTCTGATCGCGGCGAGGTCCATCATGGCGACGACCCTACCGCCGCCGAGCTGTTCCCCATTTCGTCACTTTTCCTGTCGGTGCCCATCGCTACTCTGGAATGAGTCGGTTGCACGAGCACGCGGTTTCCACGGCGGTACCCAGTACGCGGAGGTTGGCATGGCGGTCACTCTGGAACGTTCTTCGTGGCCCGATTCCGTCACCGACCAGGGCGAACTATCGTCCAGGGCGGCGGCGGAGGCCTATGTCGGCGGGGTCTGTTTCAAGCTGGGACCACCGGCGCTGATCGGCGCGGAACTGGAGTGGCTCACCGCCGGGCCCACCGGTGCGCGTCCCTCGCTCGAGCTCATGGCGGCGGCCCTCGGGCCCCACGCACCCACCTCGATCGCCCCGGCCTCGGCCGCGGCACCCCTGCCCGGCGGCAGCAGGGTGACCATCGAACCCGGTGGTCAGATAGAACTCTCCAGCGCCCCGTTCGCCGATCCGGCGGTGCTGACGCAGCAGCTCGCGGCTGATGCGGCCCGTTTGCGGGACCTGCTCGCCGCCCACGACATCGGCATCGAATCCCTCGCCTCCGACGCTCGTCGTCCGGCCGAACGCCTGCTCCGGCTGCCCCGCTACGCGGCCATGGAACGCCGGTTCGCCGGGGTCGGACCGTTCGGCACCCTCATGATGTGCAATACCGCGGCCACCCAGGTCAGCATCGACGCGGGCGCCGATCCCGCCGAGGTCAGGGCCCGCTGGACGGCGCTCTACGTCCTCGGGCCTGCCCTGATCGCCGCCTTCGCCTGCTCGCCCCGGCTCTACGGCGCCCCGCCGGGGGAGTGGGCCTCGCAGCGGATGCGCACCTGGCTGCGGCTCGACCCGTCCCGCACCCGCCCGCCGGTCGCCGACTGGTCCGATCCGATCGCCGCCTACGCGCACTGGGCACTGGACGTACCGCTGCTGTGCGTGCGCTGCACCGAGCGCGACGCCGACTGGTCACCCCCACCTGGCGCCACCTTCGCCGACTGGCTGGCGGGCGCGCTCGACGACGAGGTCGGCCGCCGCCCCGGCACCGCCGACCTGGACTACCACCTGACCACCCTGTTCCCGCCGGTCCGGGCCGCCGGCCATCTCGAGGTGCGCTACCTCGACACCCAGCCCGGCGACACCTGGACCACCCCGATCCACCTGTTCGACGCGCTGCTGTCCACGCCCGCCGTGGTGGCCGAGGCGACCGCCCTGGCCGCGCCGACCGCGGGGGAGTGGCTGGGCGCGGCCCGCACCGGCCTGCTCGACCCGCAGGTGCGCCGGGTCGCGGTCGACCTGCTCGAGCTGGCCGCACAGCACGCCCGATCCGCACCCGCCGCACAGGAATTGGCGCTCGCCGCCCGCCGATGTCGCACCGGCGGCAGTCCCCTCGCCGTGGCGCGTGCGCGCAACGGGTCGGGCGGTTCCTGACAGGTTCCGCGCCCGCAGGCCCGATGACGTTGTCGCCCACATCCTTTCGGAGTTGATCCCGTGACCCTTTCCGCCCCCGCCGATCACAGCGACCGCGACCGCATGCGCGACCGCATCGCCGAGGTACTGCAGCGGGCCCGCCGCCGCACCGCCGTCCTCACCGACAGCGTCGACGAGGCCGATCTCGTCGCCCAGCACTCGCCGCTGATGAGCCCGCTGGTCTGGGACCTCGCCCATATCGGCAATCAGGAAGAACTGTGGCTGGTGCGCGATGTCGGCGGCCGTGAGGCGGTCCGGGCCGATATCGACGAGCTCTACGACGCCTTCAAACACGCCCGCGTGAACCGGCCCGCGCTGCCCCTGCTGAATCCCGATCAGGCACGCGGTTACGTCGGCGCCGTGCGCGAGAAGGTCTGGGACGTGCTCGGTTCCAGTGATCTGTCCGGTGATCCGCTGGTGGACAAGGGTTTCGCCTTCGGCATGATCGCCCAGCACGAACAGCAGCACGACGAGACCATGCTCGCCACCCATCAGCTGCGGCGCGGCGGGCCGGTGCTCTCGGCGCTACCCGCGCCCACCGTGTCGATCCCCGCTACCGGCGAAGTGCGGGTTCCCGCAGGCGAATTCCTGATGGGCACCTCCGCCGACCCCTGGGCTCTGGACAACGAACGCCCGGCCCATCCGGTGCACGTGCCCGGCTTCGCCATCGACGTCGCGCCGGTGACCAACGAGCAGTACCTGGCCTTCCTCGACGACGGCGGCTACGACCGCCCCGAGCTGTGGTCGGAGCGGGGCTGGGCGCACCGGCAGGAGGCCGGGCTCGTCGCGCCGCAGTTCTGGGAGCGCGACGGTGGGCAGTGGACCCGCGTCGCGTTCGGCGCGCGCACCCCGCTGCGGCCGCGTCAGCCCGTCGTGCACGTGTGCTGGTTCGAGGCCGAGGCGTACGCGCGCTGGGCGGGCAAGCGCCTGCCGACCGAGGCCGAATGGGAGAAGGCGGCCCGGTTCGATCCGGCCACCGGCGACTCCCGCCGCTACCCGTGGGGCGAGGACACCCCCGACGAGCACCTGGCCAACCTCGGTCAGCGGCATCTGGAACCCGCCGAGGTCGGCGCCTACCCGGCCGGCGTCTCGGCGACCGGCGTGCACCAGCTGATCGGCGATGTCTGGGAGTGGTGCTCCTCGGGCTTCGAGGCCTACCCGGGCTTCCGCGCCTTCCCGTACCGGGAGTACTCCGAGGTCTTCTTCGGCGGCGACTACCGGATCCTGCGCGGTGGCTCGTTCGGCACCGACGAGGTGGCGTGCCGCGGCACCTTCCGCAACTGGGACCACCCGATCCGCAGGCAGATCTTCGCCGGCTTCCGACTGGCTCGCGACCTGCGCGAGGACGAGATCTGATGCGCGGTGGTGACATCGGCGACCGGCGGCCGAGCTCGGCCCGCCGATCGGGAACGGCCGCGTGCCCGACGCGGTCCGCGTCGCCGCGGGGTTCGTCGGAGTCCGGCGATGCCGAGTCCACCCGGTCGGCGGTCCGCTGATGTGCCGTCATCTGGGGTATGTCGGCCCGCCGGTGGCGGTCGGCGAGCTGGTCGTGCGCGGGCCCCATTCGCTGTACCAGCAGTCCTGGGCGCCCGCCGATATGCGGGCCGGCGGCACGATCAACGCCGACGGCTTCGGCGTCGCCTGGTGGCGTGGGGCCGAGGGCGCGCGCGACACGGTCACCCGCTATCGCAACGCGGCGCCGATCTGGACCGACCCGGCCGTGGCCGAGGTGCTCGGGCAGCTGGAGTCGCGCGCCGTGCTCGCGGCGGTGCGCTCCGCCACGGTCGGCATGCCGGTGGAACGGGCCGCGTGCGCGCCGTTCGTCGACGAGCACTGGGCCTTCAGCCACAACGGTGTCGTGCCCGACTGGCGGACGACATTGGCGCGGGTCCGTGCGGACCTGGACGAAATGTTCGCCACCCCAACGGCACTCGCTCACTCGGCGGCATCGTGGCCACCGGCGAGCCACGGACCGGCGTCGGCCGCGCAGCCGGGGGCCGCCGCCGAGTCGCGGGCCGGTTCGGTGCCGGAGGCCGCGGGTCCGCTGCTCGGTTCGGCCGAGGTGCTGTTGCGGGCCGAGGCGCTCACCGACTCCGCCGCCCTGTGGGTGCTGCTGCGCGGACTGCTCGGCGCCATCACCCCCGACGGCCCCGTCACCTCGCCCGCCGACGCGCTCCGCCTGCTGGTCGCCGCAGTCCTGCGCCACCAGCCCACCGCCCGGCTGAACCTGTTGCTCGGCAACGGGACCGAGCTCTGGGCGACCACCTGCTGGCATGCCCTGTCGGTCCTGGTGGCCGACGACTACACCGTGCTCTCCTCCGAACCGTACGACGCCGATCCGCGGTGGCGCCCGATCGCCGATCACCAGCTGGTGATCGCCACCCCCGGCCACTGCACCGTCACCGCTCTCGAGCTTCCCGTCACCGAAAGGGTCCGTTCATGACCGCGCCGCTGCTGGACATCCATCTCACCGACGACGATCTCACCGCGGCCTTGCGCGCCGACGCCAGGACCGGCCTCACCGCCACCCCGAAATCGCTGCCGCCCAAGTGGTTCTACGACGCGCGCGGCAGCGAGCTGTTCGAGCGGATCACCGAGCTACCCGAGTACTACCCCACCCGCACCGAGCGCGCCCTGCTGGCCCGCGTCGTCGGCGAGATCGCCGCGGCGGCCCGGCCCGAGGTCCTGGTGGAGCTCGGGTCCGGCTCGGCGGCCAAGACCCGGCTGCTGCTGAACGCGCTCACCGCCGAAGGGTCGCTGAAAACCTATGTTCCGCAGGATGTCTCGGCCTCCGCGCTGCGGGGCGCCGCCGCCGAGATCGCCGCCGAGTACCCGCAGCTCGGCGTGCACGGCGTGGTCAGCGATTTCACCGACACCCTGCACAATCTGCCGCGTGGCGGCCGCCGGATGATCGCCTTCCTCGGCGGCACCATCGGCAACCTGGTGCCCGCCGAGCGGGCCGAGTTCCTGGCCGGCATCACCGAGGTGCTCGAACCCGGTGAGCTGCTGCTGCTCGGCGCCGGTCTGGTGATCGACCCGGCCGTCCTGGTCCCGGCCTACGACGACGCGGCCGGCGTCACCGCCGAGTTCAACCGCAATGTGCTGCACGTGCTCAACCACCGTCTCGGCGCCGACTTCGTCCCGGAGAAGTTCGAGCACGTGGCGCTGTGGGACGCCGAGCACGAGTGGATCGAGATGCGCCTGCGCGCGACCGAGGCGATGACGGCCACCGTCGCCGACCTGGACCTGACCGTCGACTTCGCGGCGGGCGAGCAGATGCGGACCGAGATCTCCGCCAAGTTCCGGCCCGAGGGCCTGCGCGCCGAACTCGACGCCGCCGGGTTCAGCACCGCGCGCACCTGGACCGACCCGGACAACCGCTTCGCCCTGGTGCTGGCCGAGCGCCGCTGAGCGGCTACAGGTCGAGCTCGTCGGCGAGGTACTCGCCGTCGGTCAGGTTCTCGTCGCCCTCGAGGTCGCGTTCGGCGCCGTCGTCGTAGAGGTCGCCGTCGACGGCGTCGTCACCGACGACCCGGACCGCCGACACCTCGGCGGGGCGTTCGTCCTCCGCGATGGCCTCGCGGGCGGCGCCCGCCTCCGACCACTCCTCGTCGACCTCCTCGTTGATGCCGAGGAAGCCGTCGGCGTCGGCCTCGTGGTTGCGGATGACGTAGTCCTGCGGCGGGTCCTCGACGTACCGCTCGTATTCGACGATGTCGTCGGCCTGATCGTCGTCGCCCATGTCCATGTCCAGTGGTTCACGGCTCATGAGTCCAGTATCGGCCTCCGGTCGGCGTCCGTCACCGCTGCCACGCCCGCCGGGTCAGTGGGCGACGCCCTCGAAGACGCCGGTGAACCACTCGACCAGTGGCCGCAGCTCGGTCCACGCGCGCCGGATCTCGGTGGCCGCCGCCGGGGTGCTCAGCCAGTCGGGCGCGCCGAACTCGCGGTGCGCGGTGAGCGACTTGTGCCGCAGCAGCTCGATCCGGGGATGGTCGGCGGAGTAGCCCTTCGGCTTGGTCTTGAGGCGGTCGCCGCCGATGGTGAAGCCCGCCGCGGTGGCCGTGGCCAGGATCGCCTCGAGTTCGGCGCCGCGTACGTCGTCGTCGATGGTGGCCCGCAGGGTGGCCAGGGCCGCGGGCGACATCATGTAGCAGCCGCCCGCCACGAACAGCCCCGCCGCGCCGATCTGGACGTACCAGCCCACGCCGGGCGCGGTGGCCGCGACCGCGCCCTGATGGTTCTTGTAGGGCACCTTGTCGGCGGAGAACCGGACGTCGCGATAGGGCCGGAAGATCTTGGCGGGTCCGAACTCGGCCTCGAGTTCGGCGGTCAGCGCCGTCATCGGTGCGCGCACCGCCTCGTCGTAGGTGCGCTTGTGCGCGGTCCAGAAGGCCTTGGAGTTGTCGGCTTCCAGGTCCTCGTAGAAGTCGAGGGCCGCCAGCGGAAAACCAGTGAAAGCGTCCATGGTGTACCAGTATCGTCCGCGCCGGTCAGGCGCCGCCGATCGCCGCGATGAACAGCACGAACACCAGCACCGCGAGCGCGGCGACCGCGCCGTTGGCGATCGCCGCCCACTTGCCCATCTGCTCGCCCTTGGCGTGGCCGACGACCCCGAGCACGATCCCGGTCGGCGCGGTGACCAGCACCGGCAGCCCACACAGCATCAGCCCGCCCAGCACCGAGGCGGCCACACAGCAGAAACTGATGATCGACCAGATGGGCGTGCTGTCGACATAGCCGTAGCGCGGCGCCAGCGGCTGCGGCGGCCCGTAGGCAGGCGGCGCATACCCCGGATAGCCCACCGCGGGCGGATACGCCGGACGCGGGAACATCGGTCCGACAACCGGTGGCGGCGCCGGATACGGCGGCAACTCGACCGGCGGCACTGCCCGCTCCACCCCGGCCCAGGGCGCCTGGGCCTGCGGCACGGCGGGCGGCAGCGGTTCAACCGGCGGCGCGGCCCGCTCGACCCCGGCCCACGGCGCCTCGGCCTGCGGCACGGCGGCCACGGGCGGCGGCACGGCAGGCGCGGCCTGCGGCACGGCGGCCACAGGCGGCGGCACGCCAGGCGCGGCCTGCGGCACGGCGGCCACAGGCGGCGGCGCGGCGGGCGCGGCCTGCGGCACGGAGGGCGCGGGCGGTGGTGGCGGCAACTCGGCGGGCGGCAAGCCGTCGGTCCACATCCGCTCGGTGGGCGCAGGCGCATCCTGCACCCGAGGCACCACCCGATCCTTGCCCAGCTCGACCCGCCGCTCCGGCTCGCTACTCATGTTCCCCCTGCCACCTGCCGCATCCCGAACTACAGCACCACCATGCCCCGAAACCAGTCAGCGCGCCACGTCCGAAGACGAAGCGCGCCGACCGATCACGTCAGAACATGGGTAACTCACCGGGCACGGGCGAACCCTCCACCCAGGAAGGCTTGCCGCGTCCCCAACTCACTCCGCACCTAGGTCTGGCCAAGAATCGCGGAGAGGCGGTCAGGCGTTGCCGTTGAAGAGGCCGGTGACCGAGCCGTTCTCGAAGACCTCACGGATGGTGCGGGCCAGCAGCGGCGCGATCGACAGCACGGTCAGCGTGGGGAACTTCTTCTCCTCGCTGATCGGCAGGGTATTGGTGATGACCACTTCCCTGGCACCGCAGTTGGCCAGGCGCTCGGCGGCCGGGTCGCTCAGCACGCCGTGGGTGGCGGCGATGATGACGTCGCCCGCGCCGGCTTCCTTGAGCACCTTGACCGCGCCGGCGATGGTGCCACCGGTGTCGATCATGTCGTCGATCAGCACGCAGGTGCGGCCCTCGACGTCACCGACGACGCGGTTGGACTTCACCTGGTTGGGGACCAGCGGGTCGCGTGTCTTGTGGATGAACGCCAGCGGGGTACCGCCGAGCGAGTCGGCCCACTTCTCGGCGACCTTCACGCGGCCCGCGTCGGGCGAGACCACGGCCAGGTTGTCCGACGGGTAGTTGGTGCGGATGTACTCCGAGAGCTGCACCAGCGCGTGCATGTGATCGACGGGGCCGTCGAAGAAGCCCTGGATCTGGTCGGTGTGCAGGTCGACGGTGATGATGCGGTCGGCGCCCGCGGTCTTGAGCAGGTCGGCGACGAGACGGGCCGAGATCGGCTCGCGGCCGCGGTGCTTCTTGTCCTGGCGCGCGTACGGGTAGAACGGCAGCACCGCGGTGATCCGCTTGGCCGAGCCGCGCTTGAGCGCGTCGATCATGATGAGCTGTTCCATCAGCCACTGGTTCAGCGGGGCCGGGAAGCTCTGCAGCACGAAGGCGT
Source organism: Nocardia sp. NPDC058244 (assembly GCF_042882065.1). Classification (NCBI taxonomy): domain Bacteria; kingdom Bacillati; phylum Actinomycetota; class Actinomycetes; order Mycobacteriales; family Nocardiaceae; genus Nocardia; species Nocardia sp. NPDC058244. The sequence continues at coordinate 1,075,719 of NZ_JBHVWX010000001.1, forward strand.
CGGAACCGCGCACCGACTCCTCGAACCGAACGAAGATCTCGCCGTTGGCGAAGTCGCGCGCGGTCTGCGGCGTGATGTCGACGTCCAGCTCCTTGGCGACCTGCTCGGCCAGCTCAGGATGTGACCGGCCGGCGAAGAGCATCAAGTTCTTCTGGTTGTCGATCGAGAACGCGGTCACTGCTGGTTGCCATCCTTTTGCTCGATTGTCTGATCAGACGTCTCGTTTGCCGCGATGGCATCCGCCGCCGCGCGCGCCGCAGCGGTTCCTGGACGGTAACGCTGCACCCAGTTCTCAATGATGCGCTGTGGTCCACCCGACACGGCCAGTGCCCCCGGTGGAACGCTTCTACGCAGCACAGTACCCGCACCCGTATAGGCGCCGTCACCCACGGTGACCGGGGCGATGAACATCGTGTCGCTACCGGTCCGCACATGGGAACCGACCACGGTGTGGTGCTTGTTGACGCCGTCATAGTTCACGAAAACGCTGGAAGCGCCGATGTTGCTGTACTCACCGATGGTCGCGTCACCGACGTAGGTCAGGTGCGGCACCTTCGAGTGCGCTCCGATCGAGGCGTTCTTGGTTTCGACGAAGGCGCCCAGCTTGCCCTGCTCACCGACGACGGTGCCCGGCCGCAGATAGCTGTACGGGCCGATGGTCGCGCTGTCGCCGATCTCGGCGCGCTCGCCGTGCGTGCGCACGACGCTCGCGCCGGCGCCGACGACGACGTCGGTCAGCGTGGTGTCCGGTCCGATCTCGGCGTCCTCGCCGATGTGGGTCTCGCCGAAGAGCTGGGTGCCCGGCCGCAGCACGGCGTCGCGCCCGATCCGCACGCTCGCGTCGACCCAGGTCGTGGCCGGATCGATGATCGTCACGCCGGCCCGCATGTGCCGTTCGAGGATGTACCGGTTGAGGGTGGCGCCCGCCTGCGAGAGCTGCACGCGGTCGTTGACGCCGGTCACCTTGTTGGAGTCGACCAGGCGCGCGCCGTGCACCGGATGCCCGGCCTCGCGGGCCAGCCGGAGCACATCGGTGAGGTACAGCTCGTGCTGGGCGTTGGCGGTGGACAGCCGTCCGATCATGGTGCGCAGCACCGAGGCGTCGAAGGCGTAGACGCCGGAGTTGACCTCTTTGATCGCGGCCTGTGCCGGGGTGGCGTCGGCGTGCTCGACGATCTCGGCGACCTGGCCGTCGACATCGCGCACGATCCGGCCGTAGCCGTTGGCGTCGTCGGGGACGAAGGTCAGCACGGTGACCGCAGGGCGTTCGGCGTAGCTGCGGTGCTCGTCGAGCAGCGCGGCGAGGGTGTGCCCGTCCAGCAGCGGGACGTCGGCCGAGGTGACGAGCAGGTCGCCGTCGAAGTCCGCAGGCACCGAGTCCAGCGCGCACTGCACCGCGTGGCCGGTACCGAGCTGCTCCTCCTGCACCGCGCAGACGATCTCGCGGCCGAGTTCCTTGCCCACCTCGGCGACGGCGGCGCCGACCTTGTCGCGGTCGTGGCCGACCACGGTGATCAGATGGGTCGGGTCGATCTCGACGGCGGCGTGCAGCGCGTGCGAGAGCATCGACCGACCGGCCAATGGGTGCAGCACTTTCGGAGTCTTCGACCGCATTCGCGTCCCGGCACCAGCGGCGAGAACGACGACGGCGGTCTGCGGTGGCATGGATCTCCCTCGGCTGCCTGTCAGCGAGTGTGCTGTGGCGGGTTCGGTCGGTGATGGTGCGGGCCGACGATACGTCACTGTGTCCGTGTGCTCCGCCGCCAGGACTCGAACCTGAACTATCTGAACCAAAATCAGAGGTGCTGCCATTACACTACGGCGGATCGCCACACCAGTGGGCCGTGAGAGCCCACCACTGTGCTACGGCACGGCATGATCCTCGCACATGATCCCGCCACCCGGCGAATCTTGTGTACGCCTGTCGCGAGCACCCGCCCGGCCCGTTGTTAGCCTTCTGGAACGCACGTACAGATCTCGTGAGCCGAAATCACGGAGAGGCGGGGGAGCATGTCGTCGACGGAGTCGGGGCGTCCTACCAGACCGAGGATGACCGGAACGCAACGGCGGCAGCAACTGATCGAGATCGGTCGCGCGTTGTTCGCCGAACGGGGATATGACGCGACATCGATCGAGGAGATCGCGCAGCGCGCCCAGGTGTCCAAGCCGGTCGTCTACGAGCACTTCGGCGGCAAGGAGGGGCTCTACGCGGTCGTGGTCGACCGTGAGATGTCGATGCTGCTGGACATGATCACCTCCTCGCTCACCCAGAACCGCTCCCGGGTCCGGCTCGAACAGGTGGCGCTGGCCCTGCTGGCCTACATCGAGGAGCGCACCGACGGCTTCCGGATCCTGGTGCGCGACCAGCCCGCCGTGAACGCCGACGGCCGCTACTCGAGCCTGCTCAACGAGGCCGTCAACCAGGTCGCGCACCTGCTCGCCGGTGACTTCGCGCGCCGCGATCTGGATCCGAGCCTGGCCCCGCTCTACGCGCAGGCGCTCGTCGGCATGGTCTCCACCGCGGCGACCTGGTGGCTCGACGAGCGCACGCCGTCGAAAGAAGTGGTCGCGGCGCATCTGGTCAACCTGTGCTGGAACGGATTGAGCCACTTGGAAGCCGAACCGGGGCTCAGCTCCGAATGGAATACGGGACAGGCAGGCGGATCGGCGGGGTAACCGGACGATAGCGCCCGCGGCTACAGCGAATCCAGGATTCGGCTGCCGCGTAGCCGCCTGGTGGTACGGTTCACCCATCCTTTTGGGTGCTGCCGGGCGGTAAGTCGATCAAACTTCGGGATGTCGGTCTACTTCAGGATGGCTGGATTATTGGATGACAGGCGGATCTGATGGCTAGGCAAGCGCGCGCGGAGATCACCCGCGACTCCGTCCTTGCTGGCGCTGCCGATGTCTTTCTCCGTTTGGGCTACGCCAACGCGAGCCTCAGCGAAATCATCGCGCAGTCCAATGTGACCAAGGGCGCCTTGTACTTTCACTTCGGCTCCAAGGAGGAGCTGGCCAGGGCGGTGGTCGACCAGGGCAACGAGCGCCTGGTCGGTTCGTGCCAGGGGTTCTTCGATTCCCGGGTGCCCGCGCTGGAGGCGTGCATCGGCATCACCTACGTGGTGGCCGACCTGTCGATGAACGATCCGATGGTCGGGGCGATGCTCAAGCTCACCCACCAGATCGGTGACTATCGCGGCGCCCAGGGCGACAACATCGCCAAGGTGTGGAGTGAGACGTACCGGGTGCTGGCCGAGCGGGCGATCGCCCAGGGCGATCTGCACGCCGAGCTCGATCCCGAGGTGGTCGGGCTGCTGCTGCACGAGCTGACGGCGGGCGTGCACATCGTCGCGGTCGGCACCGAGTCGATGGATCAGATGGCGTCCAGGATGGAACGCGCCTGGTACTTCCTGCTGCCCTCGATCGTGCCCGCGGAGAAGCTGTCCTACTTCCGCGAGTTCGCCGCCCGCCGTCTGCGTCGCTACGTGCTCTAGACGCTGCGGTCGGTGGCGAGCACCGCGCGCACGTCGTCCTCGGTGCCCGTGGTCTCGATCCTGACCTCGTTGCGCCCGAACGCGTGCAGCAGCAGCTCCGACGGCTTGCCGGTGAGCACGACCTCCGGGCCCGCGGCGCGGTGCGCGGTCACCCGGTCGCCGTCCGGCGTCGCGAGCACCACGGCGACCGGCGACTTGCGGTAGGCCGTGCGCGCCACCATGCGCAGCGCCGACCACAGCCGCTTCTCGTCGGCGGCCGCCAATTCCCGTGGCGTCCAACCGGGTTCGGCTCGGCGGACGTCCTCGTGGTGGACGAACATCTCGGTCAGGTTGGCGTAGGCGTCGACCGGCTTGAGCGGCGACCACCACGGCGGCCCGGTGCGCACCAGCTCGGCCAGTTCGGCGAACGGCCGCTGGGCGATCTTGTCCTGGGCCGCGTCCAGGTACCCGGCCAGCGGCTTGACCAGGATGCCCAGGGAGGCGTCGGGCCTGCGCTCGCGGACCACCAGGTGGGCGGCGAGATCGTGCACCGTCCACGTACCGCACAGGGTGGGCGCCGACGGCCCAGCTTCGATCATTGTCGCCACCAGGGCGTGGCGTTCGCGTTGAGCCAGACTCACGGTCTCGACGGTACGCGCCGAGCGGCGGCGGGCGCACCGGCGCCATGTGTAGGGGTGGGCATCGGCCTGGAAAGTAGTGCCGGTCTTTCGCGAGTTCGCCGGCTGCCGGTGCGCTGCCACGTCGTGTAGCCACACGAGGAGCAGGCGAAGGATGAAAAATTGACATGCTATCGTCTCATCCATGGTTGCGAGGGTGGTGAAGCGGGCGTACAAGTACCGCTTCTATCCGACCAACGAGCAGGTCGACCAGCTCGCTCGCACCTTCGGCTGCGTCCGCTACGTCTACAACCGAGCGCTCGCCGAGCGCTCCCGTGCCTGGACTCTAGAGCGACGGCGGGTCAACTACGTCGACACCAGCAAGATGCTCACCGGGTGGAAACGTGACCCGGAAACTGTCTGGCTGACTGAGCCGTCGAAGGGCCCGCTGCAGGTCGCGCTGCAGAATCTGCAGGGCGCCTACGACAAGTTCTGGCGCAAACAGGCCGGGTATCCGAAGTTCAAGAAGAAGGGCGGATCGAAAGATTCGGCCACCTACTTCTCGAACTGCTTCACTTATCGCGATGGGCGGATCAAGCTCGCCAAGCAGTCCGAACCGCTCGACATCAGGTGGTCGCGCCCGCTGCCGGAGGGTGCGGTGCCGTCGCAGGTGACGGTGTCGAAGGACTCGGCCGGCCGCTACCACATCTCCCTACTGGTCGATGAGACGATCACCGAGCTCGGGCCGTCGCAGGAATCGGTGGGTGTAGACGCGGGGATTACTTCGCTGTATGCATTCTCGACCGGGGAGAAGATCGCAAATCCCCGGCACGAGAAGAAGGACCGCGACCGCCTGGCGAAGGCTCAACGTACGCTCGCCAGGAAGCAGAAAGGCTCGGCGAACCAGGCCAAGGCCCGGGTGAAGTTGGCTCGGATCCATGCGCGGATCGCGGATCGTCGCCGTGATCATCTGCACAAGCTCTCGACTCGGTTGGTGCGCGAAAACCAAGTGATCGCCATCGAGGACCTGAGTGTGCGGAACATGGTTCGGAACCGCTACCTCGCGCGGGCGATCTCCGATGCGAGCTGGTCGCAGTTCCGGTCGATGCTCGAGTACAAGGCGGGCTGGTACGGTCGAACCGTAGTCGCGGTGGACCGGTTCTATCCGTCGAGCAAGACCTGCTCTGCGTGCGGGCGGATCGCCGGGAAGCTGCCGCTACCCGTCCGTGTATGGACCTGTCCGTGCGGCGCTGTCCACGATCGGGATGTGAACGCAGCCAAGAACATACGAGCGGCCGGGCTGGCCGTGCTCGCCTGCGGAGATGGTGTGAGACCGCCCCGCAGCTGATGCGGGAAGGCAGCCGTCGGTGAAACAGGAACCCCTCGCCGTGACGCGGGGAACCCCGACCCCTCAGGGTCGAGAGGAAGTCAATAGACTCGACCCGGAACCCCCCCGTCTGCGTATTCAGGAGCGTTCATGTCCTCCCTTCGTCCTCCGCTCGCCGGTCTGGCCGAGGCGGCTGGGGGTGACGCCGCACTGCGGACGGTTGCCGACCTGGTCGGCAAGTCCGGGGTGGAGCTGGTCGCGCCGTCGGCCGTGCGACCGTTCGTCGCCGCGACGATCGCGGCCCAGCAGCCGCTGGTGGTGGTCACCGCCACCGGCCGCGAGGCCGACGACCTCACCGTCGAGCTGGCCGAGATCCTCGGTCCCTCGGTCGCGATGTTCCCGTCCTGGGAGACGCTGCCGCACGAGCGGCTCTCGCCCGGCCCCGACACGGTGGGCCGCAGGCTCGAGGTGCTGCGCAGGCTGGCCCACCCCGACGACCCGGTCTACCCCGAGCCGCTGCGCGTGGTGGTGACCACGGTGCGCTCGCTGATGCAGCCGATGACGGCTGGCCTCGGCGACATCGAACCGATCGTGCTGCGCACCGGCGCCGACTACGACTTCGACGAATTGCTCACCCGCCTGGTCGAATTCGCCTACACCCGGGTCGACATGGTCGGCAAGCGCGGTGAGTTCGCGGTCCGCGGCGGCATCCTCGACCTGTTCCCGCCGACCGCCGATCATCCGGTGCGCGTGGAGTTCTGGGGCGACGAGATCACCGAGCTGCGCCCGTTCTCGGTGGCCGACCAGCGCTCGCTGGGCGAGCACACCGTCGACACCGTGGTCGCGCCGCCGTGCCGGGAACTGCTGCTCACCGTGCCGGTGCGGGAACGCGCCGCCGCCGTCGCGGCCGACAACGCCGCCGACGCCGCCCTGGTCGAGATGCTGGACAAGATCGCCGAGGGCATCCCGGTCGACGGCATGGAGGCACTGCTGCCGGTCCTCGCGCCCGGCAAGCTGAGCCTGCTCACCGAGGCCCTGCCCGCGGGCACCCACCTGCTGCTGTGCGATCCGGAGAAGATCCGTACCCGCGCCGCCGATCTCGTGCGCACCGGCGAGGAATTCCTCGAAGCCTCCTGGACCGCGGCCTCGTTCGGCAGCGACGCGCCGCTGGGCGCACACGGTCTGGACCTGGCCGCCTCCGGCTACCGCACCCTGCCGGAATTGCACACCAGCGCCGACGAACTCGGGCTGCCGTGGTGGTCGCTGAGCCCGCTCAGCTCCGGCGATCCGGTCGAGGTGAACCTGCCCGTGCTGGCCGGTCCGACGGCGCGCGGTTCCGAGGAACTGGTCGCCACCATCTTCGCCTCGCTGCGCGCGCATGTCGCCACCGGCGGCCGCGCCGTCGTCGTGGTCACCGGACACGGTACGGCGCAACGCATCCTGGAACGCCTCGCCGACGCCGAGGTGCCCGCGGCCGCGCTGGCGGCGGGCGCGGTGCCGGAATCGGGGGTGGTCGGGGTGCTCTGCGGATCGCTGCACGACGGCCTGATCTTCGACGACGCCGGACTGGTCGTCGTCGCCGAGTCCGACCTCACCGGCAACCGGGTCACCGCCCCCACCGAGGGCAAGCGGCTGCCCGCCAAGCGTCGCAATCAGGTCGATCCGCTGGCGCTGTCGGCGGGCGACATGGTGGTGCACGACCAGCACGGCATCGGCCGCTTCGTCGAGATGATCGAGCGCACCATCGGCGGCGCGCGACGCGAGTACCTGGTCATCGAGTACGCGCCGAGCAAGCGCGGTCAGCCCGGTGACCGGCTGTTCGTGCCGATGGAGTCGCTCGATCAGCTCTCCCGCTATGTCGGCGGCGAACTGCCCAGCCTGTCCAAGCTCGGCGGGTCGGACTGGGCGAATACGAAACGCAAGGCGCGCAAGGCCGTTCGCGAGATCGCCGGTGAGCTGGTGCAGCTCTACGCGGCCCGGCAGGCCGCGCCGGGTCACGCATTCGCTCCGGACACGCCGTGGCAGCAGGAGATGGAGGACGCGTTCGCGTACACCGAGACCGTCGACCAGATGACCGCCATCACCGACGTCAAGGCCGATATGGAGAAGGCGGTCCCGATGGACCGCGTGGTGTGCGGCGACGTCGGCTACGGCAAGACCGAGATCGCGGTGCGCGCCGCGTTCAAGGCGGTCCAGGACGGCAAGCAGGTCGTCGTGCTGGTGCCGACGACGCTGCTGGCCCAGCAGCATCTGCAGACGTTCACCGAGCGGGTCGCCGGCTTCCCGGTGACGGTGAAGGGCCTGTCGCGGTTCACCGACGCGGCCGAGTCCAAGGAGATCATGGCCGGAATGGCCGAGGGCGAGGTCGACATCGTCGTCGGCACGCACCGGCTGCTGCAGACCGGCGTGCGCTGGAAGGACCTCGGCCTGGTCATCGTCGACGAGGAGCAGCGCTTCGGCGTCGAGCACAAGGAGCACATCAAGGCGCTGCGCACCCACGTCGACGTGCTCACCATGTCGGCCACGCCGATCCCGCGCACCCTGGAGATGAGCCTGGCCGGCATCCGCGAGATGTCGACCATCCTCACCCCGCCCGAGGAACGGCACCCGGTGCTCACCTACGTCGGCGCCTACAACGACAAGCAGGTCACCGCTGCCATCCGCCGCGAGCTGATGCGCGACGGCCAGGTCTTCTACGTGCACAACCGGGTCTCCTCGATCGACAAGGCGGCCAAGAAGATTCGTGAGCTGGTGCCCGAGGCCAGGGTGGTCGTCGCGCACGGGCAGATGAACGAGGACCAGCTCGAGCGCACCGTGCAGGGCTTCTGGCAGCGCGAATACGACGTGCTGGTCTGCACCACGATCATCGAGACCGGCCTCGACATCTCCAACGCCAACACCCTGATCGTGGAACGCGCCGACTCGCTGGGCCTCTCGCAGCTGCACCAGCTGCGCGGCCGCGTCGGCCGCTCCCGCGAGCGCGGCTACGCCTACTTCCTGTACCCGCCGGAGAAGCCGCTCACCGAGACCGCCTACGACCGGCTCGCCACCATCGCGCAGAACTCGGACCTGGGCGCCGGTATGGCCGTGGCCATGAAGGACCTCGAGATCCGCGGCGCGGGCAACGTGCTCGGCGCCGAGCAGTCCGGCCATGTCGCCGGCGTCGGCTTCGACCTGTACGTGCGGCTGGTCGGCGAGGCCGTCGAGGCCTATCGGGCGGCCGCCGACGGCAAGCCGATCGTCACCGAGGAGACCAAGGAGGTGCGCATCGACCTGCCGGTGGACGCGCACATCCCGCCCGACTACGTCGCCAGCGACCGGCTGCGGCTCGAGGCCTACCGCAAGCTCGCCGCCGCGCAGGACGACGCCGCGCTGGCCGCGGTGGTCGAGGAACTCGTCGACCGGTACGGCCCGCTGCCGGTGGAGGTGGGCAGGCTCGTCTCGGTCGCCAAGCTGCGGCTGCTGGCCCGCGCCTACGACGTGGCCGAGATCGTGGTCACCGGAACGACACTCAAGATCGCCCCGCTGACGCTGCCCGATTCCAAACAGCTCCGGCTCAAGCGGCTCTACCCGAGCGCCACCTACCGCGCGGCCAGCGGCCTGGTGCAGCTGCCGCTGCCCCGGGTCACCGACAGCGTCGGCGCCGACCGGGTGCGCGATGTGGCCGTGCTGCAGTTCGTCGCCGATCTGCTGCTCGCGCTCGACGGGAAACCCCAAGGCATGGTGGATCTTTCGGTGCCGACCGAAGCGACGCCGGTCTGATGGCCGACGGCGCGCAGGAGGCGGCCGACACCGCGGTGGTCGCGGCCGGGCTGGCGGGCGCGGTCGAGGTGATGGACCGGCTCTGGCATTTCGGCGGCTGGGAGACCACCCAGACCCACGACTCGCTGCGCCCGTACCTGCTCGAGGAGACCTACGAACTGCTCGACGCGATCCAGGCGGGCGACTACGAGACGATCAAGGAGGAACTCGGCGACCTGCTGCTGCAGGTGCTGTTCCACTCCCGGATCGCCGAAGCCGCTGGCGAATTCACCGTCGACGAGGTGGCGGCGACGCTGGTGGGCAAGCTCGTGCACCGCAGTCCGCACCTGATCGACGCCGATCTGCCCGCGGGCACCTCGGTGGCCGACAAGATCGCCGCGCAGGAAAAGGCCTGGGAGGAACGCAAATCCGCGGAGAAGTCGCGGCGGTCCTGCCTGGACGGCATCGCCATGGCCCAGCCCGCGCTCGCCCTGGCCGAGAAGGTGCGCTCGCGCAGCGCCAGAGCCGGTCTGCCCGAGGATCTGGTGCCAGCGGCGCTGCGCGTGATCGAGCTCGGCGGCCCCGATTCCGCCGAGGAACGACTGCGCAAGGCCACCATCGATTTCGCCGCCGCGATCCGCGCCGCCGAGGACGCCGCCGAAGCCGCGCGGGGCGAGCGGGCCGCGCTGACAGCGCCGGAGTGGCGCGCGTACTGGCCGGAAGAGTTATCGGTCAGTTAATCGGACAGTTCGCCCAGGTGGCGGCTGAGACGTTGCTGAGAGCTGCCGGACAATCCGGCGCGAGCCAGCGAGCAAGTGGCACACCGATTTAGACTCGGAGGTGGCCCGCCGTTCGCGGCGTGCGCGGTGATGTCCGACGATCGTCGAGGTGAGGTAGATGGCAACAGAAGTGGATCCGGCGGAACAGGACTACGTGACCGATCATCCCGAGCTCGACGTGTTGCCGGTGTGGCCGCAGGAGACGATCGCCGTGCTGGTCACGACCGATCCGGCGCCGCATGCGATTCCCGTGTCGTGGCCGGTGCGCGCCGGCGACCGGCGCATCCTGATCAGCCTGAAGTCCGATCGCGGCTCGCTGGCCAGGCTGCGGGCGCGGCCGGAGGTCGCCCTGCTGATCCTGGGCGGCGGCAATGTCGCGCTGTGCGCGCGCGGGCGGGCGTCGGTGGTCGCCGAGCAGATGCCGTCGGCCGAGGACTACACCGCCGTGCAGCTCGATGTCGAGGTGATCGACGACCACCGGCAGTCGGCCTTCGCGGTGGACCGGGGCATCCAGCGCACCGTGCTCGACGACTCCGAACTGCGCGCACTGGAGGGCCGGGTCGAGACGTTGCGGACCTGGGCCGAGGACGGGCACTGACACACATCATCAGATAGAAGGGTTTCCATGAGCGTCACACTCGCCAAGGGCGGCAATGTCTCGCTGTCGAAGCAGACCGACAATCTCACCAAGGTCGCGGTGGGTCTGGGCTGGGACGTGCGCACCACGACCGGCGCCGACCACGACCTCGACGCCAGCGCGCTGGCGACCGGCGCCAACCTGAAGGTGCTCTCCGACCAGCACTTCATCTTCTACAACAACCTGCGCTCGCCGGAAGGCACGATCGAGCACACCGGCGACAACCTGACCGGTGCCGGCGACGGCGACGACGAGGTGATCAACGTCGACCTGGCGGCCACCCCGCCGACGATCACCAACATCTTCTTCCCGGTCTCGATCCACGACGCCCAGGCCCGCGGCCAGTCCTTCGGCCAGATCCGCAACGCCTACATCCGCGTCACCGACGCCGTCACCGGCGTCGAACTGGCCCGCTACGACCTCTCCGAAGACGCCTCCACCGAGACCGCCATGGTCTTCGGCGAGCTCTACCGCCACAACGCCGAGTGGAAGTTCCGCGCCATCGGCCAGGGCTATGCCTCCGGCTTGGCAGGCATCGCCAGGGACTACGGCGTCAATATCTGAGGCGGTACTCCTTCGACCGGGCCCGTCGTCCGCGATGGGCCCGGTTCGTCGTTCACGGGGAGCCGTTCATGTGCCGATGGACGCCACTGGACCACAGATAGCCATCCCAACCATCCCGCACGACGATGATCCCGGCGACAGCGAGCGCGGCTCCCATCGCGACCGGTACGCGAAGGTCGATGACGATCGACGCCAGCGAGAACACGATCAGTGAGAAACCCAGCTCGGTAGCCGATCTTCTGCCCAGCGCGGTGAGGTAGACGCCGCGCGCCCGCCAGATCAGCGGTCCGGCCAGCAGGCATGCCGTGCCGGCGAACAGCAGGTACAGGGTGAGCCCGCTCAGCCTGTCGGCAGGGGGTTCGGCGGAGGCCGCGAAGAGTCCGCCCCACGCCGCGATGCCGATCGAACCGCCGACCAACATGATCTCGAATGTTCGAGAGTCTTCCGCGAGCTGTGCTCGGTGCTTGTCCGACATCGGTGTCTGGTCGTCGGGTTCCAACTGCGCCGAGGTTCGGCGGAGCAGGGTCTTGGTGCCGGCCACGCGCCCGCCGGAGTGGCCCTCGGCCTTACGCCACGCCCAGATGACGAAGTCCGAGAAGAGGAACACGCGCGTGAGAACCAGCACGATCACGAAGCTGATCAGCACGGTCGTGTGCGGGACCTCGAGGAGTCCCAGGCTCACGGACATGGTGGCCTGGACATGCACCCGCCGTTCGCGCTGAGGGTCATGTGACCGTGTGCGCACCGGGTGATCCCCGACACCAGCGCGGATTCCCCCGCCTTCCGGGTCTCACCAGCCGACACGACGAGCTGTTCGAGCAGCACTCGGGCATGTGCTTCCGCGCCTGCGCCGATCGCGGCGAGCACCGTATCGCTGAGAACGGCGTTGACCTGTGTCAGCAGCGGGAGATTGCCTGGCTCCGCAGCGTCGAACGCCGGGATCGAGCTCAGTATCATGTGGCCGACGGACAGCGCCGCTCCATAGTCGCCTTGGCCGAGATAGGTGATCATCGTCGCGCGTTGTTCGATGATGTCGATGAGTGAATCCGCACTCCTGCCGAAATCGGTCATCTGGAGCTACCTCGATCCGTTAGCCGCGCTATGAAGCCGTCACTACGTCGCTCTCTGCCTGTGGAAACGGGTCACGAACTACCCACCATCGATCCAATACCCGCGCGGGACCGGCGTAACGAGTAGCGGGCTACCCGATCCTTCCGGTCCCGTAGGTCCTCGTCAGTTCGCCTGGGTGACGGGTACGCGCACCGCCGGTTTCGCGGCGGCTCGGTCCAGCAGGGCGAAGTACTTGCGCAGCATCAGCATCGCGGTGGTGGCCAGGCCCGCCGTGAGACCCCACCAGACGCCTGCCGCGCCCAAATGCAGGGGGAAGGCGAAGAGGAGGGCGGAGGGGAGGCCGACGCCCCAGTAGCCGATCACGGACAGGCGGAAGCCTGCCGAGGTTTCCTTCAGGCCGCGGAGCAGGCCGGTGCCGATGTTCTGGGCGGCGTCGAAGAATTGCAGGACGATGCCGATGAGTAGCAGGGTGTGGGCGATCGCGATGGTGTCGGTGTCGCCGGAGTCCAGGAACGGGGCGAGCACCAGGTTCGGGGCGACCACGTAGACCGCGCCGGTGACCGCGGCGACGATGCCCGCGTGCCGCAGCGCCAGCCAGGCCAGTGCCCTGGCGTGGCTGTACTCGTCGCGCGCCACAGCATGGCTGACCAGGATCGACGCGCCGTGCGAGATGCCGATCGCGACCTGGAACACGATGTAGATGATCTGGTAGACGACATTGTGCGCGGCCAGCGCGGCGGGCCCGAAACTGCCCATCACCAGCGCCAGCACGGAGAACATGCCCGCCTCCGATCCGTAGGTCAGCGCGATCGGGGTGCCCAGGCGCAGTTCCTCGCGCACGATCGACCAGCGCACCGGCCACGGGGTGCGCGGCAGGGTCGGGCCGAGGCGTTCGTCGCGGGCGACCATCGCCCAGAACACCCCGAAGGTGATCAGGAAGACCAGCGAGGTCGCGATGCCGACGCCGGTCAGGCCGGACGCGGGGATACCCGCCCAGCCGTGGATGAAGGTCAGCGCGAGCACCAGGTTCAGCGCGACCGAGCCGAGCGTCACCAGCAGCAGCGCCTGCGGGCGCTGCATGCCGACGGTGTACTGCCGCAACACCTGGAACCACAGGCAGGGCAGCAGACCGGGCGCCAGCGCGATCATCATCGGCCGGGCGAGCGCGAGCACGCCCTCGTCCTGCCCGAGCCAGGGCAGGATCCATCCGAGCCCGATCAGCAGGGCCCCGCCGAGCAGGCCCGCGATGGTGGCGATGACGAACGCCGCGCGCACCACGCCGCGGATCTCGTCGTCGGCGGAGTCGCCGCGCTTGCCCGCCGCGCCGATCGCCCCGGCGATCTGGTTACCGGTGCCGGTGATCAACCCGACGCACATGGTGCGGATCTGGTTGAACAGCACCAGCGCCAGTCCGCCCGCGGCGACCTCGCGCACGCCGAGCGTGCCCATCAGGGCCAGATTGGTGGTCGAGACCGCGATCTGCGCCAGCTGGGTGAGCGCGATCGGCGTCGCCAGCCGGGCCAGCGCGCTGCTGTCGGTGGGCCGCGCGCTCACCCACCCACTCCGCGATTCGTCCCGCGCGCGTTCGCGCTCACCTGACCTCCATCAGTTCGTCGTGTCGCCGCAGCGGCGAGTAGCGGCGCAGCAGGGTGGTGACCTCGCACTCGGCGGCGGGGTCGAGCAGATCGCGCGCGGCCATCCAGTCGTCGTCGAACACGGTATCGAGATACTTCTCGCCACCGTCACACACGATGGTCACCACGGTCGACCCGGCCGGGAACTCCTCGAGCCGCGCCAGGGCATTGTGCACCGAACCGCCCGCGGAACCACCGATCAGCAGACCGTGTGTCCTGGCGACGGCGCGCGCGGTGGCGAAGGCGTCGGTATCGCTGACCTTGACCCCCTCGTCGAGCAGGGAGTAGTCCACGGCGGTGCCGATGGTCGCGCCGGGCGGGGTGCCCGTGCCCGACTGCCAGTACGGCCCGCCCTCGCCGCCGAAGGCGATGGAGCCGACCGGTTCCACGCCGATCACCCGGGCGGGCGCGCCGAGTTCGCGCAACCGGGTGGCGGTGCCGAACAGCGAGCCGCCGGTGCCGACCGCGGACAGCAGGATGTCGACCCGCTCGACGTCGGCCAGCAACTCCTCGGCCACCGCGTAGTAGCCGACGGCATTGGCGTCGTTGTTGTGCTGTTCGGTGAAGTAGGCGTCGTCGCGGGCGGCCGCCATCGCCTCGGCGAGATCCTCTCGTGCCGAGGTGGCCAGCTCGTCGTCACCGTCGTCGGCGACGACCACCAGGTCGGTGCCCATGGCCCGCATCGCGCGCAGTTTGTCCTTACAGGCGTGGTTGTCGACCACGGCGGTGAATCGATAGCCACGTTCGGCCGCGACCACCGCCAAGCCGAGCCCGGTGTTCCCGGACGTCGACTCGATGATATGCCCGCCATCGCGCAGCAAACCTCGTCGCTCCGCGTCGAGCACCATCGAGCGGGCCATTCTGATCTTGGCGGCGCCGGTCGGGTTGAACTGTTCGAGCTTGAGCAGCAGCCGGGTTCCGGCGTCGGTGACGGCGAGTTCGAACAGCGGGGTGCGGCCGATCAGATCCGTCACGCGCGTGACGAGAGCCATGGGGTGTTCCTCCATCGGATTGGGAGCTCGGGTGGATCAGCGGGCGTCCATACTCCAGCGCCACCGGTCGCCGCGAGCGCGCAGCACGACCTTCGGCGGGAGCGGGAGTTCGTGGAACGGGGACTCGTTGGAGTCCATCTGGTACCCGGCGGTGTTCGGGTAGACGAGCAGATCGCCGACGCGGGCGCGGCGGGGCAGCGGGATGCGCCGCCTGCTCAGCAGGTCGGACTCCAGACAGGTGGTGGCGCCGACACAGGTGGGGGTGCGGTCGCCGGGATGCGCGGGCCACAGCACGGGATCGGGCAGGTATTCGCTGGCGAACCACTGCTCGGACAGGCTCAGGCTGGTGCCGTCGACGGTGAGGATGTCGTAGGGAGCGCCGTGCGCGGTCCGGGTCTTCACGCCCTGCACCCGGAAGACCGAACTGCCCGCCCGGTCCAGCAGGGCGCGTCCGGGTTCGACCGCGAGCCGGATGTCGTTGTCGCGCAGCAGGCCTGCCAGGTCGTGGTGGGCGAGGACGGCGGCGAGCATGTCCGCGCCGGGCACCGGGAAGTGGTACGGGTAGTAGCCGCCGGTGGGCGGGTCGGCGTGGAACCAGTTCTCGCTCAGGGTGTCCTGGAATCGCGCCCACGCGTCGGCGTCGAGGTAGTCCACCCCGAATCCGCCGCCGATCGAGATCGTGGCGGCCGGGTGCCCGTCCGCCCGTGCCCGCAGACAGTGCCCGACCAGCGCGACAGCCTGTTCGGCCCTGGCTGTGGCGTCGTAGCCGGACAGGTGGAAGCTGAAGCCGGACAGTGTGATCGGACCGGCGACCGCCTGCACGGCCTGTTCCAGCTCGATCGGGTCGAGCCCGAAGCGGCTGGCCGACCCCTCGGGCAGTACCCGCAGCAGGATGCGGGCGGGCAGCTCCATGGCGCGCAGGCGATCGAGCTCGTCGAGCGCGTCGATCGCGATCAGTGCCCGGTGCCGCGCCGCCAGCCACAGCAGCTCGTCGGACTTCGCCGGCCCGGTCACCATCAGGTCCTCGCCGCGGACACCCTGAGCCAGGGCGGCGACCAGCTCGCCGGTACTGGCGACATCGATGCCCGCCCCGTTCTCGGCACAGGCGCGGGCCACGCACGCCGCCTTGTTCGCCTTCTTCCCGAAGTACACGAACCCGTCGACCTCGGCCCGGCGGAACGCCGCGTGAAAGGCGTTGATATTCACCGCGACCCGCTCGGGAAACAGCACATGGAACGGCCCGCCGACGACCTCCGCGATCTCGTCGAGCAGCTGCGGATCATCGATCAGCCGCTGTTCCGCCGCGCTGATCCGGGCGGGCATCGGCGGCGCGCAGTGCGCAGGCAGATCAGCTGTGCGCACCGTGCCCCGATCGGCGATGCCGCCCGGCCGCGGCGGGTCCGCCCGACGCAGGACGGCGGCGTCGGCGGACGAACCACCGACGCCGCCACCGGACGCGTCGTCCGTCAGTCCCACAACGGCACCTCGACACCCCGTCCCTCGGCGATGGCCCGCGCCGCCAGCGCGTGCGCGACCGCGATATCGGTGAGCACCAGCCCGCTGTTGTAGACGAAGATCTTCTCGTCCTCGCTGCGTCGCGCGGCCGCGCCGCGGGTGAGGATCTGCGGCAGTTCGGCGTCGACGCTGCGCAGGGTGCCGTCCGGCCCGACCATGTCGGTCCCGGTGAGCGCCATCTGCGCGGCGCTGGTCGCGACCACCCGGTCGGCCTCGACCAGCGTCGACGGCGCGAGCCCGTAGCCGACCAGCACCGCCACCGAACCCGGGGCGAGATGGGTGGATTCGAGCGCCACCTCGGTGCCGGGACCGGCGGTCGCCAGCACCACGTCGGCGTTGGCCGCCGCCGCGTACGGATCGTCGACCACCTCGAGCAGCGCGTGCGGCGCCGCGTCGGCGAGATGCGCGTGCACGGCCGACAGTCCCTCCGGATGCGTGCCGAACACCATCAGCTTGCGCAGCTGCGGATTCACCGCCAGCAGATGCGGCAGCGCGTTGCGGCCCTGGGTGCCGGTGCCGATCAGCAGCGCGCTCTCCGCACCGCGCCGCACGGTCTCGCGCACCAGCAGCGCCGAGACCGCGGGCGTACGTAACGCGCCGACCCTGGCGCAGTCCATCATCGCGATGGGCGCGCCGGTGGTGTCGTCGTAGAGCGTGATGGTGGTGTAGTACCGCTTGGTGCTGCGGTCGTGGCCTGGATCGAACTTGTAGGAGGTCTTCATGGCCACCACCCGACGCCTGCCGTCGCGGCCCAGCATCGCGTAGGACACCGAGGAGCCGCCGGGATCGGCGACGCTCAGCTTGCGCGGGTTGTCGGATTCGCCCGCCGCGAAGGCGAGATACGCCTCCTCCACGGCCCGGACCACCTCGGCGGGGGTGATCGGTACGTCGGCCAGGTCGCTGCGCGAGAGCACCCGCAGCGGGATGCTCCGGTCACGGTTGTTCAACGGATCCTCGTTCATCTGTGCTGCCCCGCTCTGCCGTCCGATCGATGGCCGCCCGGAACGGCGCGACCACCCTTTGCCCATACCCATTCTCGGACGACTCGTTCGCGCGCCTGCGACGTTCGGGCAACCGGATGTTGACGCGCTTGAGCCAGCGATCGGTGCCGTCGTAGCGGGCCCGGAAGGGCACCCGCCCGTGCACGGCGACGTCGTTGTCCACCAGCAGGATCTCCCCGGGAGCGAGCGCGGGCGCGTGGCAGACCCGGGCGAGCTCGGCGGTGAGCTGGGCATAGGCCGCCCGGAACGCCGGGTCGGCGTCGTCGAGCGGGGTATAGGCGGGATCGTAACGCAGTGTGGCACTGCCTGATTCGTCGAACCACACGGTCGGCAGCGCGGGGGCGGGCTGATCGAAGCCGGTGCCGTAGGACACGTCGGGCAGGATCGGCAGCGTCGGCACGGTCAGGGCCGCCAGGTCCGCCTCGGCCAGCCGGACCTGCCGCACCGACGACACCGTGGTGGCCACCCGGTCGGGGTTGCGCAGGCAGGTCAGCATCAGCAGGTTGGCGCGCGCGGCGTGGAAGGCGTCCTCGGTGTGCGGGCTGAGCAGGGTGGAACTGCTCGCGCCGGACTGCTCGTCCTCGTGGCCGACGGCGGGCAGGATGTTGTTGACCAGCCTGCCGTTCTGCTGGCCCGCCCAGCCGAACGGTTCGCCCGCGCACCGCGCCAGCAGCAGCATCGCGATGTCCAGCTCGAGCGAGCCGGTGTGCCGGGGATCGGCGGCGGAGGTGGCCGCGGCCTGCCAATGCGGCGGCGTCGGGCCGAATTCGGCGTCGTCGACGGGCAGGCCGCGCACGACGGTGGCGCCCGCCGCGGTGGCGGGCGGGCGCACGGCGTGGCGCACGGCGGCGGGCAGTTCGCCGACCCGCTCGTCGACCTGGGCCAGCAGGACCGGGTCGTGCAGCGTGTCGGTGTGGGGTTCGTCACCTAATCGGTGCCGGATGTCGGTGGCGAGCGCACGGACGGCCGAGGCGGCGTCGGGGGGTAGCTCGCGATTTTCGATGTCGTGCAGGTGAAGCGTCATACGTTCGGACAGAACGCTTTTCACCGGCCTTCCCTTCTTCGCATCGGTCGAACGCGGGTGATCTTCAGACTCGAAGTGCGAAGGTAGTGCCTGTGCTCTAATTAGGCAAGACTTACCTAACGTGTTGGCTGAGAAATAGCCTATTCATATAACGCAGAGTTCTACCGGAACGGTCGAAGCGCACGTCATCCGGGGTCCGGATGACGTGCTGCGGTTCGGTGACGGTCGCCGGGAAGCTCCCCAGCCGGCGACTGTTTTAGGCTAGCCTCGCCTAGTTTGCGGCGCCAGGAAAAGTGGTGCGGCGCACGCGGTTCGAGGGAGGAACACCATGGGTTTCACGCGCAGGCAGCTCCTGCAATCCGGGCTCGGCGTCACCGCACTACTGGTGGTGGCCGCGTGCACGAGCGACGACGAGGCCGACGGCCCCGCCCAGCCGGGCGGCACACTGCGCGTCGGCGCGCTCGGCACGGCCGCCCGCGTCGAACGCGATCCGCACGCCAACCTCAGCAACGACAGCGACTTCCTGATCGCCTCGCTCGTCTACGACGCGCTGACCGTCCCCGGCGCCGACCCGACCGTCGCGCCCCGCCTCGCCTCGCACTGGGAACCCTCCGCCGACAACCGCCGCTGGACGTTCACCATCGCCGAGGGCGCGAAGTTCCACAACGGCGCGCCGGTCACCGCCGACGACGTGGTGTGGTCGATGCGGCGGCTGCGCTCGGTCGGCGGGGCGTCGAAGATGCCGGTCGCCGAGAACGACATCGTCGCCGACGGGCCGAACCGCGTCGTGTTCACCCTCGCCGCGCCCAATACCCAGCTGCCGCTGCTGCTCCGGCTGATGACCTTCACCGTGCCGCAGGGCACCACCGACTTCGCCGCCGCCATCGGCACCGGCCCGTTCCGGCTCGAGTCCTACCAGGGCGGCAATGCCCGGCTGGTCCGCAACGAGCAGTGGCACGGCACCCCGCCGCTGCTCGACGCGATCGAGGTGACCATGTTCGACAGCGTCACCGCGCTCGGCAACGCCGCGCTGGCCGGGCAGATCGACCTCGCCTCCAATGTCGGCGCGATCGCGGGCCGCACCGCCGCGAGCCGCGGTGACCTGCAGGTGGTCCGGCGCGCGAACGACACCATGCTCGGTGTGGCCATGCGCGCCGCCGACGGGCCGTTCGCCGACGCGCGGGTGCGCACCGCGCTGCGGCTCGGCGTCGACCGGACCGCGCTGGTCAACCAGGTGCACTCCGGCTACGGCACCGTCGCCGCCGACATCCTGGGCACCGCCGACCCGCTCTACGACACCGCGCTCGCGCGGCGCGACCGCGACGTCGAGCGGGCCGAGACGCTGCTGCGGGAGGCGAATTTCGACACCGGGCGCAGCTACCCCTTCGTCACCAAGGCCGAGGTGCCGGGTGAGGTCGAGTCGGCGAAGGTGATCGCCGCTCAGCTCGCCGACATCGGCGTCCGGCTCGACGTGCAGGTGGTCGAACCCGCCGCCTTCTACGACACGACCTGGCTCACCGCCCCGCTCTACACGGTGTCGTGGGGCACCAACGACTCGGTGCTGTTCTTCGCCGACAAGCTGATGACCTCGGCGACCAACCGCAACGAAACCGCCTTCCGCGACCCGGAATTCGATGCCGCGACGGCCAAGGCGCTGGCGTCCTCCGGTGACGACTACACGAAGTCCTGCCGCGATATCCAGCGCATCGAGTTCGAGCGCGGCGGCTATCTGGTGTGGGGCATGGCCGACGGCGTCGACATCGCCGCCGCGCCGGTGCGTGGTCTGCCGACGCTCGGCGGCTTCGCCCGCGTGCAGCTGGAACGCGCCTGGCTGGCGTGAGCGCCGTGCGGACCTTCGCCCTGCCGCTGCTCCGGCGGCTCGCGCTGCTCGTTGCACTGCTGGCCATCGTGTTCGTCGCGGTGGACCTGCTGCCCGGCAGCGCGGCCTCCTCGGCGCTCGGCCGCGACGCCGGGCAGGGCGAACTGGCCGCGAAGGAACACGAACTCGGCCTGGATCGCGCGCTCCCGGTGCAGTTCTGGCACTGGCTCTCCGGCGTGCTGACCGGGGACTTCGGGCAGACCGCGCGCGGCAACTCGGTCGGGGACCTGCTGGCGGACAAGTTCCCGCAGACCCTGGTGCTCGGCGGGATCGCGCTGGCGCTCACCGTCACGGTGTCGCTGGCGCTGGGCTGCTGGTGGGCGATGCGCCCGCGGGCGTTCGGCGCGCGTCTGCTGCAACCGGCCAGCACGGTCGCGGTCGCGGTGCCCGAATTCGTCTGCGGCACACTGCTGATCCTGGTGTTCTCGCTGGCCACCGGGTGGCTGCCCGCCGTCACCATCACCGATCGCTCGGGGTTCCCGGCCGGGCCGGAGATGCTGGTCCTGCCGGTGCTGGCGTTGGCGATACCGCAGATCGGCTGGAACGCCCGCGTCGTGCGCTCGGCCCTCGAGGACGTCGCCACCGCACCGCACGTGGAGAACGCTGTGCTGGAGGGGCTTCCGTCCCGCACCGTGCTGCTGCGGCACATGCTGCCCTTCGCGGCTCCCGCCATCGTCGCCGGCTACGCCACCTCCGTCGGCATGCTCTTCGGCGGCGCATTGGTCGTGGAGACGCTGTTCAACTACCCCGGTGTCGGTGCGGTCCTGGCGGGTTCGGTCGCCGATCGCGACACCGCCACCGTCGCCGCGGTCGTCGCGCTGACGGCCATCGTCATCATGGTGCTGCTCGCGGTCGCCGACTTCGTCCGCACCTGGGCCTCGGGAGGCGCACGATGAACCGCGCCTCGCCGATCCGAGTCGCGGCGGCCGCCGGACTGCGGGCGGCGTGGAGAATCCTCGCGAGGCGCGTGACCCCACGCCGTGGGTCCCTGTGGTGGCGGTGGTCCGCGGCGGCCGGGGTCGGGCTGGTGGTGCTGGTCGCGGTGGTGGGGCCGCTGCTCGCGCCCTACCCGGCGGAGCGAGCGGTGGGGATGCCGTTCGCCACGCCGGGTGGGGGAGCGGTGCTCGGGACCGATCGGCTCGGGCGGGATGTGCTGAGCCATCTGCTGACCGGCGGCACCCAGCTGCTGGTCGTCTCGGCGGTGATCGCGCTCGCGGTGACGATGCTGTCGGCGGTGCTCGGCGCGATCGCGGCGGTTCGCCCGCGAGCGGGCACAGTGATCGAGCTGGGCGGCGATCTGGTGATCCTGCTCCCGGCCGTGCTCGGCATCCTGCTCGTTCTCACCGCGTGGCCCCAGGGCGGCGTCACCGCGCTCATCGTGGTCTCGCTGCTGTTCGGCGTCCCCTATTGCGCCCGGATCTTCGCCGCCGGGGCCGCCCCCATCGCGGCCAGCGGCTACGTCGAGGCCGCCGTCGCCAGCGGAGAGTCCCTGCCACACCTGGTCTTCCGCGAGATCCTGCCGAACCTGCGCGCGGTGTTCACCACCCAGCTCGGCCTGCGCTTCGTCGTCGCGATCTACCTCGTCAGCACGGTTTCCTTCCTCGGTCTGCCCGCCCTCGACGACGACAATTGGGCGAATATGGTGCGCGACAACGCCTCCGGTCTGTTGTTGAACCCCTGGGCGGTGCTCGCACCCAGTGCGGCCATCGCGGTCGTCGCGGTCGGCGTCAACCTCGTCGTCACCGGTGGGATGGCCCGGAAACCCGATCGCCAGGCCACTGAATCCGTGACTGCCCCGCGGCCCGCCGACACGGCGACCGGTGTCGCCAGGCCCGCTGTGGTGAGTCGTACCCCGGCCGGGGGTCGGGATCGGCCGACGGGCCGGCGGCGCGAGGACTGCGGGATCTCGGTGGTCGATGCCGGGGACGCGGCGGTGGTCGAAGGACTGACTGTGGTCGCCGACAGCGGCGCGTTGTTGGTGGCGCCGTTGTCCTTCCGATTGAAGGCCGGGACCGTGACCGCGCTGACCGGGCCGTCGGGTGCGGGCAAGTCGACCGCGATGCGTGCGCTGCTCGGCCATCTTCCCGCCGGTACCAGGCAGGAAGGGGCTGTGCTGGTCGCCGGGCACGACGTGTTCGCGGTGGATTCCGGTGCGCTGCGGAAGTTTCGGCGGTCCCGGGTCGCCTACGTCGGCCAGGATCCCGGCTCCGAACTCAACCCGCTGCTGCGCGTGCGCGCCCTCCTCGCCGAGGCCGCGCCCACCGCCACCGCCGCCGAACGCCACGCCGCCCTCGCCCTCGTCGGCCTCGACGCCACGCACCTGCGCCGCCGCTGCGCCCGCCTGTCCGGCGGTCAGCAGCGCCGCGTCGCCCTCGCCCGCGCACTCCTCCGCAAGCCCCAGGTCCTCCTCCTCGACGAACCCCTGGCCGGCCTGCACGGCGCGCTCCGCACCGACATCGCCCGCCTCATCGCCGAAGTCGCCGCCCGCGAATCCACCGCCGTCCTGCTCTCCGGCCACGACACCGCCACCGTGCACGCCATCGCCGACACGGTGATCGAGGTGTATCCGCCGAGCCGGGCACCGGTGGGCGACACCGGCACACCGTCCGATCGCCACGACCAGCCGTCCGATCAGGTGGATCGTTCGGCTGGGTGCGCGCCCGCACCGGTGACCGTTGTCGCGGGCGCGAATCACGAATCGTCGTCGGCCCTACTCGAGGAAGACACGGTCGATGCCGGGGGCGCGGCAGAACGGCTGCCGGTACCCGCGGGAGCGGCGAGGTCCGGCGGTGTGCAGGTGGTGCGGGGCAAGGGACCAGCGCCGGTCAAGCGCGCGGTAGCGCATCAGACGGAGGCGACTGGGCAACCGGATGACGACCAGGGCCAGGGGAGCGGTGGCGCCGAACGAACGACGGCACTCCCGGCCGACGCGGCCGAGACGCCGATCCTGCGCGTAGAGGGGATCGGCGCGGTCGGCGACGGGCACGAGATCCTCGCCGACGTCGGCTTCACCGTGCGCGCGGGCGAAGCGCTGGCCGTGGTCGGCCCGTCGGGGGCGGGCAAGACGACGCTCGCCCGGGTGATCGCGGGCCTGCGCGTGGGTGCGGGTTCGCTCGAATTGGTCGGCGCGCGAATCACTGTCGATCGTCGACGTCGGATCAAGGCGGGGGCCAAGGGCATTCAACTGGTCACCCAGAACCCGCTCGCCGCACTGAATCCCCGCCGCACCGTCGAACAGACCCTCGCGCGCCCGCTGCGCCGCATCGCCCGCGTGCCGAGGGCGGAGCTGCGCGACCGGGTCGAATCCCTGCTCACCGCCGTCGAACTCCCCACCGATCTGGCCGAGCGACATCCGCACGAACTCTCCGGCGGTCAACGCCAGCGCGTGGCCCTGGCTCGTGCTCTCGCCGCCGACCCCGCCGTACTGATCTGCGACGAGATCACCACGGCCCTGGACAGCTCCACCGCCGCCGCGATCATGACCCTGCTCGACGACCTGCGCGCCGCGCGCGGCACGGCGGTTGTGCTGATCAGCCACGATATGGCGCTGGTCACGACGCACTGCACCGAACTGGTCGTGCTCGACCACGGCCGGGTGGTCGAATCCGGCACCCCGGCCGCTGTTTTCGCTGATCCGGCCCACCATGCCACCGCCGCTTTGCTGGGCTGACACCCCGGGCAGCGCGGTCGGTTCGCACGGGATGGGCGACCGCGCCCACTCTGAGAAGTCGCTGTGAGAGGTGCCAGGGATGCGACCGACCTGGATGATGGATGGGGTGTCTGTGCAGAAAGTCGGCGTGCTCGCCGCCGTGGCGGTGACCGCGCTGCTCGCGGGGTGTAGTTCGCTCGCGTCGATCCCCGGTGACATGCCGCCCGGTCCGGGCGCCGCGCTGCCCGCGATCGATGTCGACGCGCCGGGGCGCGCGTCCGAGCAGTTGCGCGCGTGGGCCGACGAGCAGTCGGGGGCGGTCGGGATCGAACCGGTGGCGCTGGAGGCCTACGGGTACGCGGCGGCGGTGCTGGCCAGGTCCAAGCCCGAATGCGGGATCGCCTGGACCACGCTGGCCGGGATCGCCAGCGTGGAGAGCGGGCACGGCACCCATCGCGGCGCCGGCGTCGACGCCGACGGGACGGTGCGCCCGGCGATCATCGGGGTCGCCCTGGACGGCACGAAGGGCAATGCCGACATCCGCGACACCGACGGCGGCACCCTCGACGGCGACACCACCTACGACCGGGCGGTCGGGCCGCTGCAGTTCATCCCCGAGACCTGGCGGCGCTGGGGTGTCGACGCCAACGGCGACGGGGTCGTCGACCCGCAGAACATCGACGACGCGGCCCTCACCGCCGCGCGGTACCTGTGCGTCCGCGGCGGCGACCTGACCTCGGCCGACGGCTGGCAGCGCGCGCTGTTCGCCTACAACCAGTCGAACAAATACATGCGGGTCGTGCGCGACCGCGCCGCCACCTACAGCATCGGCCGCCGGGTGTAGTTACCGACCGGCCGGAGTGCCGGTTACTCCACGTCACGCCGAGACGATAGGCTCGGCACCGCACGGCCCATCCCGTGAGACCTACCGTGCCTTCAGTCGTAAGGAGTCGTTTTCGTGGCCATCATCGAACAGGTCGGAGCGCGCGAGATTCTGGATTCGCGCGGCAATCCCACTGTCGAGGTCGAGATCGCCCTCGACGACGGCACCCTGACCAGGGCGGATGTCCCGTCCGGCGCGTCCACCGGTGAGCACGAGGCCGTCGAGCTGCGTGACGGCGGCGACCGCTACAACGGCAAGGGCGTCACCAAGGCCGTCGAGGGTGTCCTCGACGAGATCGCGCCCGCCATCATCGGCCTCGACGCCGTCGAGCAGCGCACCGTCGACCAGGTCCTGCTGGATCTGGACGGCACCCCCGACAAGTCCCGCCTCGGCGCGAACGCCCTGCTCGGCGTCTCGCTGGCCGTCGCGCGCGGCGCGGCCGAGTCCTCGGGCCTGGAGCTGTTCCGCTACCTGGGCGGCCCGAACGCCCACGTGCTGCCCGTGCCGATGATGAACATCCTCAACGGTGGCGCGCACGCCGACACCGGCGTCGATGTCCAGGAGTTCATGGTCGCCCCGATCGGCGCGCCCACCTTCCGCGAGGCGCTGCGCTGGGGCACCGAGGTGTACCACTCGCTCAAGGCCGTGCTCAAGGAGAAGGGCCTGTCCACCGGCCTCGGTGACGAGGGTGGCTTCGCCCCCGACGTCGCGGGCACCGTGGAGGCGCTCGACCTGATCAGCGTCGCCATCGAGCGCGCGGGCTACAAGCTCGGCACCGATGTCGCGCTCGCGCTCGACGTGGCCGCCACCGAGTTCTACACCGCGGGCGAGGGCTACAAGTTCGAGGGCCAGGTCCGCACGGCCGCCGAGATGGGCGAGTTCTACGCCGACCTGCTCACCCGGTACCCGCTGGTCTCCATCGAGGACCCGCTGTCGGAGGACGACTGGGACGGCTGGGTCGCGCTGACCGACGCCATCGGCGACAAGGTGCAGCTGGTCGGCGACGACCTGTTCGTCACCAACCCCGAGCGCCTCGAAGAGGGCATCGCCAAGGGCGCGGCCAACGCGCTGCTGGTGAAGGTCAACCAGATCGGCACCCTGACCGAGACCCTCGACGCCGTCGAGCTGGCGCACCGCAACGGCTACAAGACCATGATGTCGCACCGTTCGGGCGAGACCGAGGACACCACCATCGCCGACCTCGCGGTCGCGGTGGGCTCGGGCCAGATCAAGACCGGCGCCCCCGCCCGTTCCGAGCGGGTCGCCAAGTACAACCAGCTGCTGCGCATCGAGGACGCACTCGGCGACTCGGCGCGTTACGCGGGTGACGTGGCCTTCCCGCGCTTCACCGGCGTTTTCTGAGCAGTAGTAGTACCGCAAGACAGGCAGTGAGATGACGGGGCGGTAGCGAATGACCGAGCGACGTGCGCGTGGAACCAGTCCGGGTGGACGAGGCGACCGCCGCACGTCGCGGGCCGCGCGCTCCCGCCCCAGTCATCTCGACGCCCCCGGCCGCCCCGCTGCGGCCAAACGCACCACCCGGCGCCGTCCCGAGTCCGCCACCGGCGCGACCACGGGCAAGCGCAAGACCAGCGGCAGGCTCGAACGCAGCGAGCACACCATCCTCGGTCTCTCGACCGGCAAGGCGGTGATCCTCGCGGCCGTGCTGTGCGGCCTGGCGCTGACCCTGGCCGTACCGACCCGCACCTACTTCAGTCAGCGGGCCGAGGCGGCCGCGCTGGCCCAGCAGCGCGCGGAACTCGACGCCGACCTGGCGGCCCTGCGTGATCGCCGGGCCCAGCAGCAGGACCCGGCCTACATCCGCTCCGAGGCCCGCGACCGGTTGCGCCTGGTGATGCCCGGCGAAACCCCCTACATCGTGCAGATCCCCGGCATCGAAGCACCGGCGCCGCCGCCGATGAGCACCCGAACAGCGGCGCCCGACCCCTGGTACACCGACCTGTGGCGCAGCATCTCCGAACCGGCCCCGGAAGGACCAAGGTGACCGCACCGAACGAGCGCGACCTCGAGATCATCGCCCAGCAGCTGGGCCGCGAGCCGCGCGGTGTCCTCGCCGTCGCCTACCGCACCCCCGACGGCCTGCCCGCCGTGGTGAAGACCGCGCCGCGGCTGCCCGACGGCACCCCGTTCCCCACCCTGTACTACCTGACCGACCCCCGGCTGACCGCCGAGGCGAGCAGGCAGGAATCCGCCGGGGTGATGCGCGAGATGACCGAACGCCTCGCCGCCGATCCCGAGCTGGCCGCGGCCTACCGCGCCGCGCACGAGAGCTACCTGGCCGAACGCGACGAGATCGAATCGCTCGGCACCGATTTCACCGGCGGCGGCATGCCCGACCGGGTGAAGTGCCTGCACGTGCTGATCGCGCACTCGCTGGCCAAGGGCCCCGGCCTGAACCCCTTCGGCGACGAGGCCGTCGCCCTGGCCGCCGACGCCGGCCTGCGCGGCACCGCCATCCCCGCCGACTGGCCCGCCGCACGCACGCCCGAAGAATCGGCATAATCGCGGACAGCGCGTGGCGCCGGATTCGCACCGGCGCCGGGCGATCGGGCCGACCAGGAGGAACATCATGACCGAGCGCATCGCCGCGGTGGACTGCGGTACCAACTCGATTCGTCTGCTGATCTCCGAGGTCGGCGCCGACGGTGGCCTCACCGATGTGCACCGGGAGATGCGCATCGTGCGGCTCGGCCAGGGGGTCGACGCGACCGGCAGGCTCGCGCCCGAGGCGATCGAGCGCACGCGCGTCGCGCTGGCGGACTACGTCGATGTGATGCTCGCCCAGGGCGTTTCCCGGGTGCGCATGGTCGCCACCTCCGCCACCCGCGATGCCGCCAACCGCGACGACTTCTTCGACATGACCCGCGCCGAGCTGGGCCGGGTCGTGCCGGGCGCGGTCGCCGAGGTGATCACCGGCGACGAGGAGGCGCGGCTGTCCTTCGCCGGCGCGGTCGGCGAACTGTCCGCCGACGCCGGGCCGTTCGTGGTGGTCGACCTGGGTGGTGGCTCCACCGAACTGGTCGTCGGCGACGGCGACGGCGTGCAGGCGGCCTACTCCGCCGACATCGGCTGCGTGCGGGTCACCGAACGCTGTCTGCCCGGCAATCCGCCGACGCCCGAACAGGTCGAGGCGGCGCGGGAATTCGCGCAGACCAAGCTCGACGAGGCGTTCGCGAAGGTTCCGGTGGACCGGGTGCACACCTGGGTCGGTGTCGCGGGCACCATGACCACCATCACCGCCGTCGCGCTGGACCTGCCCGAATACGACTCGACCCGGGTCCACCTGACCCGGCTGAGCCTGGCCGAGGTCCACCAGGTGTGCGACCGCCTGATCGCCATGAACCACGACGAGCGCGCGGCGCTGGGCCCCATGCACCCCGGCCGGGTCGACGTCATCGGTGGCGGCGCCGTCATCACCGAGGTGCTGGCCGACGAATTGGCCAGGCGCGCCGGCGTTTCCGAGCTGATCGTCAGCGAGCACGACATCCTCGACGGCATCGCGATGTCCGTCATCGCCTGATCGACACGACAGCGCCGCGCACCGGAAGGCTTCCGATGCGCGGCGACGTGGACCGTCGGATCAGGGCAGCACCTGGGGAATGACCTCCGGCGCCACGGCACCGACGGCCGCGCCGATGAGCGCGCCGACCAGGGCGTTGGGCAGGCCGACCAACCCGACGCACGGCAGGTACAGGATCATGGTCGTGATCATCGGCACGCACACCACCGCGGCGGCGATCAGGCCGACGCCTGCGCCGATCGCGGCGGCATTGTGCACCGGATCGGAATTCTGCGCGGTCGGGTTGGTGGCGATGGTCTTCAGTTCGGTGGCCGCGGCCTGCGAGACCTGCGGGGTCGCCCGCAGCGTGCGCCCGTCGGCGGAGATCTCGGTGGCCACGGTGATGGTGTTGCCGCCGACGGTGCCGAAGGTGGTGGGCACCTGCGCGATCGGGCTGCCGGTCGCCGATTCGACCGTCAGCATGCCGTCCTGGCTGAGGACGAATCGTCCGTCGTCGACGGTCGCCGACACGGTCCGCAGATCCGGTGTGACGTCGGTGCGGTAGGCGATGCCCTCGGCCTGGCCGTGCGAGGCCAGCCCCTGGACGAACCGGGCCTGCTGATCGGCATCGACATCGGCCGAGGCCACCCCGGCGCAGGTGACGGCCACGGCGACCGGCAGGGCGGCGGCGAGCAGCCGCCGGCCGAGGCCGGAACTCGAGTTCTGGAACATATCGGAGAAACTCCCTCTCCGAATTCGCCCGAAGAAATCGGCCCCCCGGGTGAATCCGAAATATCGTGGTCGATGAACACAGATGATTCGGATTGCCCCGCCGTCTTGGATGGAATTCCCGGCCGTGCTAATTCCGCCCGGGCGTGGCGCGGAGTGTTGCGCGCGGGCCCGGCCGGACCGGCGCGCGGTAACGCGGCCGCGATATCCGCGCGGGGACGGGTGCCGGACCGAGCGCGGCGATCAATTCCCGGCGCCGCTCCGGCCCGATGAACCGCCGGTCGCGAAAACTGAGCGCGCCCTCCATCGCCCAGAGCATTTCCGGATTCAGGCCGCGCACTTGCGCCGCGCGCAGCCGCCGATAGGTTTCCACCGCGCCGAGTTCGGCGAGTTCGTCGAGCGAACGCACGTCCGCGTGCGCGAGCATCACCGCGGCCGCGTGCCCGAGTTCGGCGCCGCGCCCGCGATATTCGCGAATACGCAAATGGGCGTCACCCCGGACGGTTTCGGCTTCGCGCCAGACCTCGGCGCGCAAGGCGTCCGGGGAAGCCGGCTGGTCGGCGCGGGCGAGAACGCGGGCGCGCGCCTGCCGGGCGACGCCGACCATCGGGCGAAATGCCCGGAAGATCTGGATCTCGCCGTCGTGACCGTGCCACCATTCGTCCAGATACACGTGGTCGGTGCCGAATCCGGCGGAATCGAGTCGTGCGGCGTCGAGCGCCCAGACCCGGCAGTCGTCGGGGGTGCGTGGGGTGAGCACCAGCATCCCGCGGCGACGGGTGATGTCCCCGCCGACCCGGCGACGGCGGTGCCCGGCCGACCACGCGTTCGCGGCGCGTGGCTCCAGCGTCCGGTCCAGGCCGAACGTTTGCCAGCGGACGGTCCCCGCTGGATCGCCTTCCCGTGTCTGCCGCTTCAGAGCCGCCGCGGCCTGATCGTCGAGTCGGGTGTGCCAGCCCGGCACCAGCACGATGGGATCGGCGGGGTCGGCGTCGAAGGGCGTCGGCACCAGGAACTCCCGGTCGAGGAGGATCACGGTCCCCGGCCGCGATTGATACGACAGCCCCCACAGCAGCCTGGCCAGCAGCTTCGCGCCGTGGTCATCCGACAGCACATGCCACGTCTCGTGGAACCGATTCGTGCTGAACCGGGCGCGCGTCCCCGGCCGTGGCGCGATCACCGTCCGCACACCACGCACTCCCCGCACCGCATGCCGGTGCAGTTTCAACCCGTCCGAGATATCCCGGGCATTCCCGGGCCGTTGTCTTTTCATCTCCCCAAGGAGGCCACATCGCCCCGCGCGCGGGCAACGGCTTTTCCGCGCGGCTGATCGCGCCGAGGTTGGCCTGTCGTAACGGTTCGTGGCTGGTTGCGGCTTTCCGGGTCGCCGGGAGCTTACTGTCGGGGTGAGCACTGGGTTGGCCGAACCGGGTTGCCGCCGGTTCACGACGCGTGAGGTGGTGGGACTGCCATGGCCGACGAGGCGATTTCCGGAGATGCCGATCAGTTGTCGGGGAGCAGGCGATTACTGGCGGTCCTGCTGGCGATGGCGATGTTCGTCCTCGTCGTGGACACCTCGCTGATGAACGTGTCGATCTCGGCGGTGGTGCGTGACCTCGACACCACCGTCAGCGGCGTGCAGTCCGCGATCGCGCTCGAGGCGCTGGTGTCGGCGGCCTTCATCCTGATCGGCAGCAAGGTCGGGGACCTGATCGGCCGTCGCCGTGCCTACGTGCTCGGCCTGCTCGGCTACGCGACCGGCGCGACCGCGATGACGTTCGCGCAGAGCCTCACCGCGGTGATCGTGCTGTGGGCCGTGGTCGGTGGCATCGGCGCGTCCCTGCTGCTGCCCGCCATGCAGTCCCTGGTACACGGCAACTTCCACGGGGCGGCGCAGAAGAAGGTGTACGCGCTCGTCGGCGCGGCGGCCGCGATCGCCGCCGCGGTGGGACCGCTGCTCGGCGGCTTCGTCACGACCTACCTGTCGTGGCGCGTCGGGTTCGCGCTCGAAGTGGTGATCATCGCCGCCGTCCTGTCCGGTATCGGGCTGGTTCGCGACGTGCCCTACACGGGGTCGCGCGGCGTGGATGTGGTCGGTGCCGCGCTGTCGGTCCTCGGCATGGGCGGCATCGTGCTGGGGATCCTGGTGTGGCAGGAGGGCGGCGAGGCCGTCGCGGCCTTGCTGGTGGCCGGTGCGGCCGCGCTGATCGGGCTGGCGTACTGGCTGATCCGCCGGAAGCGGCGGGGCGAACCCGCGCTGATGGATCCGGACCTGTTCCGGTCCAAGGCGTTCCGGCTCGGGGTCACCGGGCAGATGCTCCAGCAGATCGCGCTGGGCGGCACGATGATCGCGCTGCCGATCTATCTGCAGATGGTGCTCGAGTACAACGCGATGCAGGCGGGCCTGTCGTTGGCGCCGCTCTCGCTGAGCATGTTCGCCGTCGCGCTGATCGCGGGTCGGCGGGCGGGGGCGCGGCGCTCGGCGCCGATCATCCGGTGGGGGTTCGTCCTGGTCACCGTCGGTATCGCGGTGCTCGTCCCGCTGGTGCCGCGCGCGGAGTTCGGGTGGGCGCTGCTGGCGCCGCTCGTCGTGGCGGGCGCGGGCTTGGGTCTGCTCGTCTCGCAGTTGAACAACTACACGCTCGCGCCGATCTCGGAGGAGCGGGTCAGCGAAGCCTCGGGCACCAACTCCGCCGCCGGGTCGTTCGGGCTCTCGTTCGGTCTGGCCTTCGCCGGCGCGATCATGCTGGCCACGCTGTCGCTGACCTTCACCGCGATGGCGGAGTCGAGCGAGGTGCTCCCACCCGCCGAGCAGGCGCACGTCGCCCAGGTCCTCGAGGACGACGCGCAGGTCATGAGCAACACCGAACTCGAGTCCCTGCTCGCGGGCCAGCCTCCGGCGATCAGCGAGGAGATCATCCGGATCAACACCGACGCGCGGCCCCTCGCGCTCCAGGCGGCGCTGCTGGTCCCGATCCTGGCCGGGCTCCTCGGCCTGCTCAATTCGTTCCGCATGGTGCGCGAACCCGACGCACCACCCACCCCGAGCACCACGCCAGGGTCGTTCTGACCTCCTACCGCGTCGGTGCCCATGCCGGTGCCCATCCAGGAGGTCGCCCTCGGCGGCTCTCCCGGCGCCATGGCGTTCTGTAGTTCCGCGGTCGGTTGGGTGCCGCTCGTCGGTCCCTTCGCCGCCTTGATCTGCGCGGCCCGGGTTGGTTGGACCACCGGGCGGCTAGCCGGGCAGTGGCGCGATGGTGTCGGCCTCGGCGCGCAGCGCGGTCGCCTCGTCGGCGCGGTCCAGTGCGGACAATCCGTCCGCCTGGGCGCGCAGCGCGAGGGCGAGGGCGTCCTTCATGCTCCGCCCGAGCTTCTCGACCTCGATCACCAGGCGCTTCGTTGTCGTTTTCGCCTGCGGCCGAGTCGCTTTCGCCACCAGGGCCGGGAACTTCTTGTCGAATCGGCCGACGATCCAGCGGCGCAGTTCGATCTCCTCGGCCCGCAGGGCGACGGCCTCTCGCGTCCGCCCGAGTTCGTCGAGGTAGAACGACTCCTCGTAGAGCGACTGCGCGAAGCTGGTCGTCTTGGCGCGGCCGAGCGGCATCGCGACCATCTCGCGGCGCACCGCCGTCGACTCCGCCGCGTGCCGCAGCGCCGCGGCCGTATCGTCGACGACCCAGTGTCTGCGCGCGATCCGGCTGTGGAACTCGCCGAGCTTGTCGGCGAGGACGTGGGTGCCGATCGCGAACGGCGGCGGCCGCAGCCCGATCACCTCCGCCGTGCGCCCGGCCGACAGCAGCGAGCTGTAGCGATCCGGTTGCGGATGTGCCTTGTCCCAGGCGATTCCGCTGTCCACGAGATGCAGGGCGGCACCGTGGGTGAGCGTCCACCCGCCGACCACCTCGGCGGCGACCGCGAGATACATCACCGCCCCGACCACCAGCGCCGACACCACCGCGACCGGCCACGTCCACCCCGACGGCGACAGCTTCCACACCGCGACCGCGACCACGTCCGCCACCGCCACCGCCACGAAAGACCAACCGGCGAGCAGTATTCCGCGCCGCGGCAGCGCCGCCAGCGCCAGCCACACCGCCGCCCGGCCCGCGCCGGTGAACCCGATGCCGGGCAGGAGCAGCAGCGCCAGCCACAGCTCCTGGCCGGTCCACAGCCAGATCGGCACGCCGATCGTCGCCGCGAGCACCGCCCAGATGAGCGCCGCCCCCCAACTGCCGAAATCCTCCCCGGAACCCATGCCCAGATATTCCCCGCCGCCACCGACAGAAACTAGTGTTAGACATATGCGAGTGTTTGTCTTACCTTGGAGGCATGAGTTCAACGACGTCTCATGTGGTCGGGTTCGAGCTGCGCTCCGGGGAAACCTGGCGCGACCCCTGGTCCATGTACTCCGCGCTGCGTGACCAGGACCCGGTCCACCGGGTGATCCCCGACGGGCGGGAAGCCGACGACTTCTATGTGCTGTCTCGCCACGCCGATGTCTGGGCCGCGGCCAGGGATCCCGAGACCTTCTCCTCCGCGGCGGGATTGACCGTCGACTACGTCGACCTGGCGGCGGCGGGCTTCGGCGCCGTCAAGCCGTTCGTCTTCATGGACCCGCCCGAGCACACCGATTTCCGGCGCCGGGTGGCCCCGGGATTCACTCCGCGCCAGGTGAATTCGGTGGAGCCCGCGGTCCGCCGCTTCGTCGTCGAGCGGATCGAGCGGCTGCGCGCTGCGGGCGAGGGTGACATCGTGCAGGAGCTGTTCAAGCCCCTGCCCACGATGGTCGTCGCGCACTATCTCGGTGTGCCGGAACGCGATCACGGCAAGTTCGACGAGTGGACCGAGAACATCGTCGGCGGCGCGGTTGCCGGCGCCGGGCTGGCCGCGGGCGATGAGCACGCCTTCACCGCCGTCGGTGAGCTGGTCGGCTACTTCTCCGAGCTGATCGCCCGTCGCCGGGTCGAACCGGGCGACGACACCATCTCACACCTGCTGGCCTCCGGCCTCGGCGCCGACGGCGACAACGACGGCCTGATCGCGATCCTCGGCTTCGCGTTCACCATGATCACCGGCGGCAACGACACCACCACCGGCAATCTGGGCGGCGCGGTCCAGCTCCTCACCGCCTACCCCGACCAGCGCAGGCAGCTCGCCGACGACCCGTCGCTCATCCCGGACGCCATCGAGGAATTCCTCCGCATGACCTCGCCGGTGCAGGGCCTGGCCCGCACCGCCACCCGCGATGTCGAACTCCACGACACCACCATTCCCGCCGGGCGGCGCGTGCTGCTGCTCTACGGCTCGGCCAACCGGGACGAGCGCGAATTCGGTGCCACGGCAGCCGAACTCGACATCCGCCGCAATCCGAAGCGCATCCTCACCTTCAGTCACGGGCACCACCACTGCCTGGGGGCGGCCGCGGCCCGGATGCAGGCGCGCGTCGCGCTTGAGGAACTGCTGGCCCGCTGCCCCGATTTCACCGTCGACCTCGACGCTGTGCGGTGGGCCCACGGCAACTACGTCCGCTGGCCACTGTCGGTGCCGTTCCACGCGACGGGTGCGGCGTGAGCGGCGACTGGCTGGCCACCGACCGCGCGGATCTGGCCGCCGAGCGGATTCTCGACGCGGCCGCCGAACTGTTCGCCGAGCGCGGGGTGGCCGCGGTCGGCATGCGCGATATCGCCGCGGCGGCCGGGTGCTCCCGAGCCACGCTGTACCGCTACTTCGACAATCGGCAGGCCGTGCGGATCGCCTTCGTGCACCGCGAGACCCGGCGCATCGTCGCCGGGCTCACCGATCAGGTGCGCGACATCGCCGACCCGGGGGAGCGGATCATCGCCGCGATGATCGCCGCGATCGCCGCGGTCCGCGCCGACCCGCTGCTGATCGCCTGGTTCCGCCCCGGCGATTCCGGCACCGCCGGGCGCATCAGCCAGGACTCCGACGTCATCGAGTCACTGGCCGCGACCATCTTCGCCGACATCGACCTCGGCGACCCCGAACGCAGCAGGCTGGCCCGCTGGCTGACCCGCGTCATCGTCTCGTTCCTTGCCACGCCGGGCCGTGACGACGCCGACGAACGCGCGATGCTGCGGGAGTACGTCGCCCCGATCGTCACGCGCGCCGCCCCCACCTGGGCCGACCGCTGAGTCAGCGCCCCGGTTCGGCGGTCTTCCGGTCGAGGTGGGCGACGCGCGGTTCCGGCATCGCGCACGTCAGCCCGTCGGCCATGCCGGTCGGCTGCACACCGAGGCCCTGGTTGAGCCGCGCCCGCTGGTTCTCCCACGCGATCGACGCGGCCAGCTCAGTCAGCTGGGCCTTGGACAGGTGGGTGAGCAGGGTCGCGCGCAGGTCGTCGAGGTCGACCGCCGGGGTCGAGGTCATCGCCTCGGCGAACTCGATCACCAGCTTCTCCAGCTCGGTGTAGGCGTCGCTGGTCCGGTAGCGGGGCAGCTCGGTGATCTGGGCCCTGGTCAGTCCGGAGGTGTGCGCCAGCGCCGAGCCGATGTCGAGACAGAACTGACAGGCCACCAGCCCCGCCGTCTTCAGCTCGGCGAGTTCCTTGAGCCGGGGATCGAGCTTGTTGCTGAACAGCAGCGCCGTCTCGTAGGCCATGGTCGCCGCCCCGATCTGCGGGCGTCGGCCCAGCCAGCCGATCAGATCGCCGCGATTGCGCCGCGCCTGCCCGATCACCGTGGCGTATCCCCTGATCCGCTCGACCACTCGCATCGAAACCACCCCTTCGTGTCGACGATTCGTCTACCCCCGAACCTACCCCGTCGCCTCAACTATAACGTGTTCTATATTCGAGGAAAGTTCCGGCGATCCCTCGGGAGTCCAGATATGTACCAGTGGTCCGACGAAGACCTGATGTTCCGCGACGCTGTGCGCGGGTTCATCGCCAAGGAGATCACCCCGCACGTCGACCAGCTGGAGAGCGGGGCGCTGCCGCCGTTCGACATCATCCGCAAGCTCTACGCCACCTTCGGTCTGGACGAGATGGCGCGCGAAGGGCTGGACAAGGCCCTCGCCCGCGAGGAGGCGGGCACCACCGGATCGGGCAAATCGGGCGGCGGGTTCAGTGGCGCGGGCAGCATGGGCGTCATCCTCAACAGCGAGCTGGCCGGGGTCAGCCTGGGCCTGGTGGCGTCGATGGGCGTGAGCCTCGGCCTCACCGCCGGCACCATCCGCAGCCGCGGCACCCTCGCCCAGAAGAAGCGCTGGCTGCCCGAGCTGGTCACCATGGCCAAGGTCGGCGCCTGGGCCATCACCGAGCCGGACTCGGGCTCCGACGCCTTCGGCGGGATGAAGTCCTACGTCCGCCGCGACGGCGCGGACTACATCCTCAACGGCCGCAAGACCTTCATCACCAACGGCCCGTACGCCGACGTCACCGTCGTCTACGCCAAGCTGGACGAAGAGGACGGCACCGACCGCCGCGACCGCAAGGTGCTCGCGTTCGTGCTGGACAAGGACATGCCCGGTTTCGTGCAGAGCCCGCCGTTCAAGAAGATGGGCATGAACTCCTCACCCACCGGCGAGCTGTTCTTCGAGAACGTCCGCATCACCCCCGACCGCCTGCTCGGCGAGACCGAGAACCCGGCCAAGGGCGACGGAAAGGACAGTGCCAAGGAGTCTTTCGCGGCCGAGCGCATCGGCATCGCCTCGCTGGCGCTGGGCATCATCAACGAATGTCACCGCCTGTGCATCGATTACGCCAAGTCCCGCAAGCTGTGGGGCAAGGAGATCGCGCAGTTCCAGCTCATCCAGCTCAAGCTCGCCGAGATGGAGATCGCGCGGATCAATGTGCAGAACATGGTCTTCAACGCCATCGAGCGCACCGCCGCGGGCGACAAGGTGACCCTCGCCGAAGCCTCCGCGATGAAGCTCTACTCCTCCCGTGCCGCCACCGAGGTGGCGATGGAGGCCGTCCAGCTCTTCGGCGGCAACGGCTACATGGCCGAGTACAAGGTCGAGCAGCTCGCCCGCGACGCCAAGTCCCTGATGATCTACGCGGGCAGCAACGAAATCCAGGTCACCCACATCGCGAAGGGTCTGATCGCCGGATAGCTCGGGGCGCGCCACCGCGCGGATGGCGGGTTTTCGCTGTTCGCGCAGGTAGCGGGCTCGTATACTGCGGAGATGCGAATCCGCCGGGTTGTCCTCGTCGGCGCCGCGGTGGTCACCGCGGCGGTCACCCTCGCGCCGGCGGCCGCGGCGACGCCGTCCTCCGGCGTCACGGTCGAACCGCTCGCGCAGGTCGACGTGAGCGCCTTCAGCCCGTTCGCCTCGCTACCGAGCAAGTTCACCTTCCGCCGGATCACGCTCGCTCCCGGCGGCACCCTCGGCTGGCACTATCACGACGGCAACGTCCTCGCGTTCGTCACCGCGGGTGAGGTCACCCGGTACGAGGCGGCGGACTGCCTGCCGGTGACGTACGCCGCGGGTCAGGGCCTGTCCGAGACGGTCGGCCCCGATCACGTCCACGTCGGCCGCAATCTCGGCACCGTGCCCGCCGAGCTGTATGTCGCCTACCTCAACCGCGCGAACGAACCGCTCTTCGTCGACGCCGCCGACCCGGACTGTCCGTAGTCGGCGGGCCGTCGATCCTCGCGGTTCCGGCGGTCCCGGCAGGGCGGTCCTCGGTGCCGAGCCGCGCTTCGGCGCCGTCCGATCGGCGGGTGTGGTCAGGCGCCGAGGCAGGCCCCGGTGCCGCCCGCGGCGAACGTCTCGGTGCTGCAATAGGCGGCCGTCGGGTAGTACGGGCCCATCGTGACGGCCGGGTCGGTTCCCGAATCCTGCGACGCCTGGACCGAGTTCGGATAGAACGCCGCGCTCGGAGTCATGTTCCGCAGGAACAGCACCTTGTCCACGTCGGTGCTGCCCCAGGGAATCGTTGTCACGGTCGACGGGAGATTCGCGGGCAGGTCCGCGGGCGCGGCGAGCACATAGGTGTAGTAGCCGTCGGCGTCGAGCGCGGTCTGGAAGTCGGACGCGCAGGCGACGACGGGGTACGGGGTGCGCAGGTCGTTCTGGCACATCGACCAGTACCGCACCTGGGTCGGTTCGGTCGCTGACTGCCCGGCCCTGGTGTCCGGGAAGGTCGGGGCCTTCGCTCGCACCACCACCAGGCGGCCCGGCTGATAGCTGATGCGGGTCCCGACGTACTTGTTGTCGCCGTTCGGGAAGAGCCCGGCGGTGCTGGCCGGATTGCCGAAGGTGGCCTCCGGGGCATTGCCGGGGAACGCGCCAGAGGCGGCCGCGGCGATGCCCTGATCGAAGACCGCCTTCGCGGCGTCGGCGACGGGACCGGTGTAGGTCGCCGGGTTGAACGGCTGCTCGCACGGCTGGGCCGGAACCTGGTTGCCCGCGAGGGTGAGCCGCACGTCCGGCAGGGGAACACCACCGCTGAGCGAGGCCGGATCGGTCGGCACGTAGACCCGGACGATGACGAACCCGATCGGCGTGCTCTGCCCGCTCGCGACCGCCTGGATCTCGTTGCGGCTGTGGTCGGCCGGGCCGTTGACCAACCTGGCGTGCCACCGCTGCTGGTCCGTCGGCAGCGCGGCGGCGGAGGCGTCGACATACGGGTTGCCGCTGCCCGGGTCAGGGGCGATCTGGTTGTCGCGCAACGTGTCCACGGTGTTCAGATCGGTCCCGTAGGTGTTCAGTGAGAAATACCGCGCGGCCGGATAGGTCCCCGACAACTCGATCGAGTCGCCCGGCCCCAGCGCGTACGGCATCAGCCAGTACGTCGAGTTCGCGTCGGGGAACGCCACATTCAGCACGGTGTCGTTGGACATGAACCGCCACGCGCACAGCGCCGAGTCCGGTGGCCCCGCGGAGGCGGGCGCGGCGAACCCGACCACTCCCGAGATCAGGGCGACCACGCACCCCAGCCGGACGAGCAAGGCAACAACCGAATGCATGACGATCCCTCCGCTGCGCTCGAACTGTCGAACTGTCGAAGAATCCGCACGTCCACGTCACCGCGGTCGGCTCGCGACCCAACATAGACCACCCCACGGCCGGAGAACCCCGCGGGGACGCCGATCAGCGCATCCCGTCGACCGCGCGCGTCAGGCGCTGCGCGACTTCGCCCTGTGGGTGAACAGACAGGGCCTGGTTGACAATCAGCCAATCCGCGATGTCGTCACCGCGGACATATTTGCGGAAACAGTTGTAGATCGCGTAGTAGCCGAGCTCGATCGAATCGGGAAAGGCCAGATCGTCGTCTTGCAGCGCGGCGAGGGGCTCGAGATACCGGCTGTCGACATCCGCGTGATCCACACCGGCCCGCGCCGCGCGCAGGGCATCGGCGGGCAACTCGACATCGACGTCGTGCCACATCCCGACCACCGAGTCGCGGTAGCGAAGCGCGGCGGACTTTCCCCGGACGTAATCGTTCCAGGTCAGCAGGGCATCGTCGCACAGCGAGAGATGAACGAGTCGTCGACTGTCGGCTCCCAGCTGAAAGAAGGGGTGCGTCGATGTCATAGGCGATTCTAACGAGGGACCGAGCCCGATCTGATCGCTGACCCCGACATTCGGGGCAATCGAATTCGCAGGCCCGACTCTACGATTCGGTCATGATTCTCCTGACTCGGCTATCGCGCGTCGGTGTCGCGGCGCTCGCCCTCACCACCGGACTCCTCCTCGCAGCAGCCCCAGCCGCCGCGGAAACCCCCGGCACGGGCAGCAGCTCACTCGGCACCGGCTCCGCCCAAGACCTCATCGAGGCCTTCGCCTGCGCCGTAGGCGCCATGTCCTGCCCCATCGTCATCCCGCAGTGACCCCGGCTACCTGCGCCGATGAAGTGCCCCCACAGGGACTCGAACCCTGACTTGGCGGATTTTAAGTCCGCTGCCTCTGCCAATTGGGCTATAGGGGCGTCCGGGACAGCCTAGCGACTCGTACGGGTGTACCGGAATCGTGTCGGTATACAAGGTCGGCCCGGCGTGTCGCCGGTGACAGCGCCGAACCGACCTTATCGCCGATGGGGCTGGTCAGCCGGTCGGCGGGCGATTACCGAGGACGGAGTGGCGGCGGCCGTAGGCGAAGTAGACGGCGAAGCCGAGGATCATCCAGACGATGAAGCGCAGCCAGGTCTCCACCGAGAGGTTGACCATCAGCCACAGGCAGGAGAGCACGGCCAGGATGGGGATCAGCGGGACGAACGGGACGCGGAAACCACGCGGCAGGTCGGGACGGGTGCGGCGCAGGATGATCACGCCGACCGAGACCAGCACGAAGGCGAACAGGGTGCCGATGTTCACCATCTCTTCGAGCGTGCCGAAGTCGACGAAGCCGGCCAGCACGCAGCAGACGATGCCGACGATGACGGTCAGGCGAACCGGCGTGCCGCGCGAACCGGTGTGGGCAAGCCAGCGCGGCAGCAGCCCGTCGCGCGCCATCGCGAAC
Organism: Nocardia sp. NPDC058244; assembly: GCF_042882065.1. Taxonomy (NCBI): domain Bacteria; kingdom Bacillati; phylum Actinomycetota; class Actinomycetes; order Mycobacteriales; family Nocardiaceae; genus Nocardia; species Nocardia sp. NPDC058244. The sequence continues at coordinate 1,116,178 of NZ_JBHVWX010000001.1, forward strand.
AGCACACGGGTCTGCCCGAGGAACAGCACCATCACGACCGTGGTCAGACCGGCCAGCGCGCCGATGGAGATGACGTTCTTGGCCCAGTCCACGCCGTGGATGGCGAACGCGGTGGCCAGCGTGGCGTTCTCGCCCGCCAGATCGGTGTAGGGCACCATGCCGGTGAGCACCAGCGACACCGCGACGTAGAGCACGGTCACGATGAGCAGCGAGCCGAGAATGCCGCGCGGCACCGCCTTCTGCGGGTTCTTGGTCTCCTCGGCGGCGGTGGCGACGACGTCGAAACCGATGAACGCGAAGAACACCAGGCTGGCCGCGGCGAGCAGGCCGTACCAGCCGAAGTTGCTGTTGCCCGCGCCGGTGAGGAACGAGAACAGGGACTGGTGCAGGCCGCTGGCGCCGTCCTCCTCGGGCTGTGACGGCGGGATGTAGGGGCTCAGGTTGGAAGCCTTGAAGTAGGTGATGCCGAGGACCAGCACCAGCGCGATGACGGCGAGCTTGATCGCGACCGCGATCGCCGACACCCGCGAGGACACCTTGGTGCCGATGGCCAGCAGCACACCGAGCACCGCGATCAGCGTGACCGCGCCCCAGTCGAAGGTGACCGAGCCGAGCTGCACGGTGGCGGTCTCGAAGCCGAAGACGGTGCCCAGGTACTGCGACCAGCCCTTCGCGACGACCGACGCGGCGAGCGCGAATTCGAGAATGAGGTCCCAGCCGATGATCCAGGCCACCAGTTCACCGAAGGTCGCGTACGAATAGGTGTACGCGCTGCCCGCCACCGGCACGGTCGAGGCGAATTCGGCGTAGCAGAACGCGGTGAGACCGCACGCGATGGCGGCGAACACGAACGCCAGCGAGACCGACGGCCCGGCCACATTGCCCGCGGTGCGGGCGGTCAGCGTGAAGATGCCCGCGCCGACCACCACGGCGACACCGAAGATCGTCAGATCCCAGGCCGTCAGGTCTTTGCGGAGTTTGGAATCGGGCTCATCGGTGTCGAGGATGGATTGCTCGACGGATTTGGTGCGGAACAATCCGCTGCCTCGGCCTGTGGAACGGCCTGCCGCTGGCGTGGCGTCCGGTGTCGGCACGGTCTTCTCCTTCTGTGCGAACGTCTTCGGGGGATACCCGGCGGCAGGTCAGTGCACGCCCTGCATATGGCGCTTGATCCAGGGCGCGAGCGCGGCAACGACGAGACCGGCCACGATGGCGGCGCCACCGCTGATGCCGAAGTACGCGGTCTCGTTGTCGGGGCTGTAGTAGCGGGCCAGGGTGCCCGCCATGGACGTGCCGATACCGACCGAGAAGAAGTACAGGGCCATCATCTGCGAGCGGTACGCGGCGGGGGCGAGATGGGTGGTCACCGCGAGACCGATCGGCGAGAGCAGCAGCTCGGAGACGGCGAAGCCGCCCAGGATGAGGAAGACCGCGAGCACCGGGACGGTCTTGCCCTCGAAACCGCTCAGCAGCGCGAACATCCAGAACGCGATACCCATGCCGATGACACCGAGTGCGAACTTGATCGGGGTGCTGGGCGCCCGGTTGCCCAGCCTGGTCCACATCAGCGCGAACAACGGCGAGAGCGCGATGATCCACACCGGCTCCACCGAGCCGATCCAGCTGGCCGGCGCCTCCCAGCCGAAGATGTTCCAGTCGACGCGTTCGTCGGAGTACACCGCGAGCATGGTGAACATCTGCTGGAACAGCGACCAGAACACCGCGTTGGCGATGAACAGCGGGATGAACGCGCGCACCCTGGTGCGCTCGACCTGGGTCACCTTGGCGCTGGTGAGCAGCACGGCGAAGTAGACGACCGAGGCGACCACGATGACGCCGGTGGTGACATCGGACAGATTGTCCAGGGTGAGCAGCCCGGTCAGCACCGCCACCAGCACCGCGACGGCGGCGATGGCCACGCCGATCAGCACCGGATTCAGCTCGCGGCGGGTGAGCGGATTGGGCACGTCGCGGCCGTGCGTGCCGAGGTTGCGCCGGAAGACCACGTACTGGGTCAGGCCGAGGGCCATGCCGACCGCGGCGGCGGCGAAACCGGCGTGGAAGCCCCACTCGCGTTGCAGCAGGCCGGTCAGCAGCGGGCCGGTGAAGGCACCGAGATTGATGCCGAGATAGAAGAGGGTGAAGCCACCGTCGACCCGCGCGTCCGTCGGCGAGTACAGCGTGCCGAGCAGGGAGGAGGCGTTGGCCTTGAGCGCGCCGCTGCCGAACGCGACGAGCACGAGGCCGACGCCGACCCCGGCCAATCCGGGCAGCACCGCCAGCGCGATATGGCCCGCCATGACCACGACACCGCCGTAGAAGACGGTGCGCTCCATGCCCAGCACCCGGTCGGCAATCCAGCCGCCGAGGACCGTCGACAGATACACCAGCCCGCCGTAGGCGCCGACGATGCCGAGTGCCGTGCTCTGGTCGAGGCCGAGTCCACCTTCGGTGGTGGAGTAGTAGAGGTAATAGCCCAGGATCGTGAGCATGCCGTAGAAGGAGAAACGCTCCCACAGCTCGACACCGAACAGGTTGGTGAGTCCGATCGGATGGCCGAACAGGGTCCGTTCGCCAGCCTCGTCGGCGGGGCCGGGCGGGTCGCCGAGCCGCGTTTCTTCGGTGGACATACGGGAACGATCCCACGTCCAAACGGTGTACAGCAATTTTCCCGCATCGTCGCGGCTTCGGCGCGCCGCGCCGCCTCGGCGCCGATGTTCTCGGCGCGCGGCGGGCCCGCGCGCGAATTACCCTGGAGTGGCCGGATTCCCGCGACGGACGAGGAAATCAGACATGCTGACTGCCGAGGTGACCGTGCCGGTCGACCGCGCGGCGGCCTTCGCGACCCTGGCCGACGGCTGGCTGTACGCGAGCTGGGTGGTCGGCGCTTCGCATATCGGCCGGGTCGATCCCGACTGGCCCGCCGTCGGCAGCCGGATCCACTATCGATTCGGGCTCTGGCCGGTGCTGATCAGCGATACCACGGTGGTCCGCGCCGCCGATCCGCCGCATCGGCTGGAGCTGGAGGCGCGCCTGTGGTCGGTCGGCTCGGCGTGGATCCGGCTCACCCTGTCCGAGGCGACGCCGGGGCACACCACCATCCGGATGACCGAGCGCGCGTCCGGCGGGCCCGCGCAACTGATTCCCGGGGTGGCGCAGGATCTGGTCTTCGCCGCGCGCAATCAGGAATCGCTGGATCGGCTGGCGGATTTGATCAGGGCGCGGGCGCAGAACTCCTGATCGCAAGGTCGCAACCGGTCGGTTCGAAATGAATGCCCCTATTTCCAGGGGCGCCGTTCCAGGAGTTCGCGCACGTTGGATTCATCTCGATAATTGCGAAACAGAATGTGCCGGAACGGAATTCGAATCATGAATTTCGAACTGTCGGCAAAGCCGATACGGCCAGGTCGAATGGTCTAGTCTCTAGCCATCGCGCATGCGGAAATGATCGACCTCCGGGGGATGATGTGCTGCACATCGAGCATTTCAACAATGGCTGGATGAATCCGGTTCTCGCTTTCAGTCTGTCGTTCATCGGCTCGGTATTGGGGTTGCGGTGCGCGGTGCACGCCAAAACGTCGACCGCGCCGATCGGGTGGTTGATCGCCGCGGCGGTCGCGATCGGCGGGGCGGCGATCTGGGTCATGCATTTTACGGCCATGCTCGGATTCAGTATCGATGGGACGCCGATTCGCTACGACGTGCCGACGACCTTGCTCAGCGCGGTCATCTCCATCGGCGTCGTCCTGGCCGGGCTGACCATCGTGACCATGGGGCGGCGCGAATGGCTCAGCCTGCCGGTGGGCGGCACGATCACCGGGCTCGGCGTGGCCGCCATGCACTACCTGGGCATGCGCGCGATGCGCAGCGGGGCCGTCATCGGCTATCGGCCGCCGCTGGTGGTGCTCTCGATCGTCATCGCGGTGGTCGCGGCGACCGTGGCGCTGTGGTTCATGCTGCACGTGCGCGGTCTGGTCCGGACGGCGGGCGCGGCACTGGTCATGGGGGTCGCGGTCTGCGGCATGCACTACACGGCGATGGCCGCGATGAGCGCGCACCACAGCGGCGCCGAGCGGCCGGTCGACGGGGTGGCGCCGGTGCAATTGCTGCTGCCGTTGATCGGGAGCGTGTCGCTGGTGGTCACCGGGCTGGTGATCCTGGTCGGGCTGGCCGAACTGGACGTCGACGCCGGGGACCGGGCGCGGCCGGATCCGGTGCGCGTGACCGGTGGGGTCATGCGCAGCACGGACCCGGCCACCCTGTCCGACAGCGGCAGGCAGTGGCCGCGTCAGGGCTGAGCCCGGCCTACTGGCTGGGTTCGGGCAACGCACAGTCGTCGACCTTGGGGTTGACGCCCATATAGTTCAACGGCCCGGCCAGCATCGTCACCGCGATGGTGCCGAGGGTGGCGCAGTTCTGGTCACGATCGGTGAAGTAGCCGCGTTGGCCCGCGGCGACGACACCGATCACCAGCCACACCAGCACCAGGATCGACAGTATTCGGGGCAGATTCGCCGACATGATGTTCCTCCTCGGAAGGGTCCGGCCGGGGTCAGTAGTAGTGGCGCCTGCCGCCGATCGGGCGGCCGACACTACCGGCGAGGAGCAGGACCAGGCCGATCACCAGCAGGACCACGCCCACGGTGGACAGCAGGGAGATGCCGAAGACGAGTCCGGCTATGAGGAGTATTGCGCCTAGAAGAATCATTTGAGCTCACCTGTTCGATACGGGGTACTACGTCGTGACGTGCCGGATCGCACGTCACATCGGGCATATGCCCCGTTGTGCCGATCGGAAACAGCTCTGGTTCGCGCCGGAACGGATCCGCGCGGTCAGCGGGTGGGCGGCGGGGTGGCTGTGCGGCGGCGGGCGGCCGACTCGTTGTCGGCGGTCATCCGGTAGACGGTGCGTTCGAGGGTCGGCAGGATGCCGGTGATCGGCAGGGTGCCCGCGGCGAATCGCGCGATCAGCGCCAGCACCATATTGCCCAGGATCAGGCCGAGGTCGTCGAGGTAGCCGGGGTCGAGGTCGCGCAGGGCGACCTCGGCGGCCGGGAGCACCGCGATCAGGCCCTGGCTGTCGAGGCGTTCGCCGCCGGGGCCGGTGCGGGCGTGGTGGTAGGCCTCGAGCATCTTGGGGTTGCGCTCCCAGGGCTCGAAGACGGTGCGCAGCAGGCGGATCAGGCTCTCGCGCAAGGGTTCGCCGGGTTCGGGCGGGGTCACGTCGGCGTAGGCGTTGGCGGCCATCCACTGTTCCAGCGCGGCGATGATCAGCTCGTCCCTGGTGCGGAAGAGCCGGTAGATCTTGGCCAGCGAGACATGGGCCTCGGCGGCGACGGCGCGGAGCTGGACGGCGTCGTAGCCCTCGGTGGTCAGCAGGCCGAGCACCACCGCGATGATCTTCGCCGATGCGTCCGATTCCGTTCCGCTGCTCACGGGTGAATGGTAGCGTCGCGCAGCGGTAACCCAGTTACCGCTGGATGGGGTCGGTGCACGCCCCGTCCCGACGACGCGACACCCGACCACTCCCGAGCCGAGGCGCCCGCTGCCGCCGCGTGCTCGCAGGACACAGGAAGGCGGCCCCGTTCGTGGGGTCGACGACAACTCCATGACTCGTTTGTTCTCCCGTGCGGCCCGCCGCTACGGCCTCGTCGCGGTGGCGCTGCTGCTGCTACCGCTCGGCGCCGCCGTCCCGACGGCGACCGGTGCACCCACCGACCGAACCGCCTGCCTGCCCGGCTCCCTGCCCGAGACCGGCCTGCAGGGCGACGTCCCCGCCGCCGACCGCGACAGCGGCCGCTCCCGCGACGGATTCCGCTGCAATATGCGGCTGCTCGGCAGTGCGCCGGGCCGCGGCGGCGGTATCACCTCGGTCACCTTCGATCACTGCGCCTACGTCGGCACGTTCTTCCCCGGCAATCTGCTCGGCCCGGACGAGGGCGTGCGGGTGCTCGACATCGCCGACCCGTCGGCCCCGGTCCACACCACCACGCTCACCGAGCCGGCGATGCTGGCCGGCACCTGGGAGAGCCTGAAGGTCAACGCCGCGCGCAAACTCCTTGTCGGCGCTGGTGTTCCGGCCCTGACCGGCGCTGGCCTGCTCTCGGTCTACGACATCTCCGACTGCGCCCATCCCCGGCTGCTCAATCCGGGCCCCGGCACCGATCTCGCGCTGCCGGTGCCGATCACGGCGCACGAAGGCGGCTTCTCGCCCGACGGCCGCACCTACTGGGCGTCGGGAACGGCGCCGGGCCTGCTCAGCGCGGTCGATCTCACCGATCCGGCGAATCCCCGGGTGATCTGGCAGGGCCTGCCCGGCCTGTCCATGCACGGCTTCGGCTTCTCGCCCGACGGCAATCGGATGTACCTCGCGAACAACCTGGGCGGTCTGAAGGTCCTCGACGTCGCCGCCGTGCAGCGCCGCGACCCGCGACCGCACGTCCCCGAACTCGCCGACCTGTCCTGGACCGACGGCTGGGCCACCCAGCACACCGTCCCGGTGACCTATCAGGGCACGCCGTACGTGTTCGCCGTCGACGAGGCGGGCTCGGGCGGGGTGAAGCTCATCGACGTCGCCGACGAGCGCAATCCCCGGATCGCCCGGTCGATCAAGCTCGCGATCAACCTGCCCGAGAACCAGGACAGCATGCTCGCCTCCGCCTCGGGTGGTTCGCTGTTCGCCTACGACGCGCACTACTGCGCGGCCGATCGCCCGGCGGACCCGACCGCGCTGGCGTGCAGCTGGACCTCCTCGGGCATCCGGGTCTTCGACGTCCGCGATCCCGCCGCCATCCGGGAGATCGGCTACTTCAACCCGCCCGCCCGCACCGGCGAGAACGCCGAACTGTGGAATTCGCCGCACGCGCTCGCCTCGATCATCGGCCCGCCGCTGCTGGCGGCGCCGACCGTCGCCCAGGCGATGCTCGGGGGCGCCTTCGATCCCGCGCAGGCACTCAGCGCGCGCACCGGCACCCTGGCCTTCGGTGACCTGTCGACCGACTGGTGCTTCTCTCCACCGGAATGGCGCGGCAACCAGCTGTGGACCACCTGCGCGGACAACGGATTCCTCGCCCTGGAACTCGCGCCCGAGGTGTACACCCCACCCACCGACCAGCTCTCGACCACCGGATCATGAGCGGGCACAAGGGCTTCCGGGTGGCCGCGCTGGCGTGTGGGGCGGCACTGTTGCTCGCCATGGGCGCCGCCCTGCGCCCGCTGCTGCCCGCCCCCGCCGCGCCGCCGGTGCTGACCGCGACCGAGATCGGTTTCGTCCAGGACATGGTCACCCATCACAGCCAGGCGCTGGTCCTGGTCCAGCGCCTCGACCGGGGCGTCGATCCCGCGGTCCTGGTGCTGGCCGGACAGATCGCCGACACCCAGCGCACCGAGCTGGGCATGCTGCTCGGCTGGTTGCGGCTGGCGGGCGCGCCCGTCGTCGGGACCGACCCGATGGCCTGGATGCGCCCGGTCGGCGCGCATCGGCACGCCGGTGCCGATGCCGCACAGCACGACTCGGCGATGCCGGGAATGGCGACGACCGCCGAACTCGACGAGCTCGCCGCCGCCACCGGCACTCAGGCCGAGGTGCTGTTCCTGCGGCTCATGCAGCGCCATCACTACGGCGGCATCGAGATGGCCGCCACCGCCGACGCGCTGCTCGACGGCGGCGAGGTCGAGCGCGCCGCCCGCGACATGATCACCGGCCAGGGCCGCGAGGCCGGACTGCTCGGCCTGCTGCTCGACCGCCGCGCGTAAGCCGGACACCCGAAAATCCCTACCCCGATGAAGGTTTGCCGAATGTCGAAGTTCTCCCGCCGTACCCTGCTGACCGGCGCGGCCGCCGCCGGTCTCACCCTGGCGGCCGCCGGAACCGCGGGCGCGCGGCCCGTCGCCGCCCGCACCGGCGGCATCCCCCTCACCACCGAGGACCGCCGGGTCGTCGTGATCGGCTCGGGCTTCGGCGGCGGCGTGACCGCGCTGCGCCTGGCCGAGGCGGGCGTCGCGGTGCTGCTGCTCGAACGCGGCAGGCGCTGGGAGACCGGGCCGAACGCCCAGACCTTCCCGCTGGCCACCCGCCCGGACAAGCGCCTGCTCTGGTACCGCTCCGACCCGATGGTGTTCGGCAGGCCCCTGGTGTTCGAGCCGTATGCCGGTCTGGTGGAAGCGGTTCCGGGCGCCGGGATGACCGCGCTGTGCGCCGCCGGGCTCGGTGGCGGTTCCCTGATCTACCAGGGCATGTCGCTGCAACCGACGCGCGAGGTGTTCGAGACGCACTTCCCGGCGGGGCTGGACTGGGACCGGATGGACCGGGTCCACTACCCGACGGTGGCCCGCATGCTCGGGCTCGCCACCGCCCCGGACGAACTGATCGAACACAAGAACTACACCGCGGCCCGGGTTTTCGCCGACCGGGTGCGGGGCGCCGGGATGCCGCTGTCGAAGATCCCGATGCCGATCGACTGGAACTACGCGCTGGCCGAACTGCGCGGGGAGATGACCCCGTCCTACACCAACGGCGACGGCGCCATGGGTGTGAACAACGGCGGTAAGCACTCCGTCGACGTCACCTATGTCGCGGCGGCCGAGGCGACCGGCCTGGTGGAGGTGCGGACTCTGCACGAGGTGACCGGGATCGAGCGCGCGGCCGACGGTCGCTGGGTGGTGCGCGTCGACCGGGTCGACACCGCGGGCACCGTGCTGGAGAACAAGGTCATCACCACCGGCGCGCTGGTACTGGCGGCGGGCAGTCTGAACACCACCCGGATGCTGGTGCGCGCGCAGGCGCTCGGCCACATTCCCGATCTGCCCGACGAGCTGGGCCGGGGCTGGGGGACCAATGCCGACCGGATCTATGTGTGGCGCAACGCCTCCGCCGGATTCGGCGCGGCGCAGGGCGGTCCGGTGGTCTACGGCAGCAAGAACTGGGACGACCCGCGGTCGGCGTTCACCGTCATCCAGGCTTCGATCCCGTCGCTGCCGATCGACCCGGGCGCCACCATGCTGGTCGGCTACGGCGTCAGTTCCGGGCGTGGCGAATTCGCCTACGAGCCGGGTGCCGACATCGCGACCCTGCGGTGGCCGGGCGACGGCGACCAGGCGATCCAGGACAACCACATCGGCCCCGCCGTGCAGCGCATCGCGGGCCCGGACAGCACGCTCATCGACACCAATGCCCTGTTCCCCTCCACCTGGCATCCGCTCGGCGGCGCCAATATGGGTACGGTCTGCGATCTCGACGGCCGCGTCCTCGGGCAGCGGGGGCTCTACGTCCTCGACGGCGCGCTCATGCCGGGCAATACCGCGGCCTGCAATCCGTCGATGACCATCGCCGCGATCGCCGAGCGCGCGCTGGCGAATCTGGTCCGCACCGACGTGGGCACGGCGATCTGAGCGGGGTTCGGCGCGCCGCCGAGGGTGGCGCGCCGAACGTGGATCAGCCCGCGGAGCCCGGGATGGGCAGCACCGCGGAGCCTGTCGCGGGCGGACGCGGCCCGGCGGAGCCGAGGTCGGCGTCGAAGGAGCCGGTGCCGCTGCCGAAGTCGGCGTCGACCGAGCCCATCGAGCTGCCGGTGGGTGGGCCGATCTCGACCGAGCCCGAGGGCCACAGATCCCAATCGAGGCCGCCGGCGGCATGGGCGGTGCCGCCCGCACCGAGCAGGGTTCCCGCGGCGAGCGCGGCCAGCAGGCCCGCCCGGGTGGTGGACTTACGGATGGACATGGGGTGATACCTCCGAGCACTTCGCTGTGATAGCGCTCATACAGTATCTGAAATATGCCAGTTTCATACCTGCGATCGGTGGCCGACTTCCATCTGCACGCGATAGCGGTCGGCGCGATACCAGCTGTGGGTGTGCTCGATCGGCACCTCCGCGCTGAACGACACCCGGTCGAAATGCAGGACGGGAGCGCCCTTCTTGACGCCGAGCAGCGCCGCGACGCCCGCCTCGGCGGCCTGGGCGTCGACGGTCTGCTCGGCCCGCTCGATCGGCCTGCCGTAGCGATCGGCGGTGGTCCGGTAGATCGAGCCGGTGAGGTCGTGCGAGATCAGGCCGGGGAGCAGTTCGGGGTTGAACCAGGCGTCGTCGACGCTGACCGGTTCCTCGTCGGCCAGCCGCAGCCTGCGCACGTGATAGGCCGCGGTCTCCGGGGGCAGGCGCAGCGCGCGGGCGGTGGCCTCGGGCGGCACCGCCTCCTCGGCGACCAGCACCAGGGTGGTCGGCTGATGTCCGAGGGTGCGCATCTCCTCGGTGAACGAGGCCAGATGCAGCCGGGACTGCACCGGCCGGTGCGCGACGAAGGTGCCCTTGCCGCGGACCCGGACCAGATAGCCCTCGTTGACCAGCTGCCCGATCGCCTCGCGTACGGTGATCCGGCTGACGCCGTAGTCCTGCATGAGGTTGCGCTCGCTGGTCATCAGGTCGCCCGGCTGTAGCTCGCGCGTGCATTTCTGCAACAGGATCGCGCGCAGCTGTTCGTGTTTGGGCACTGCGCTGTCGCGCAGCGGTGCGGGCATGAAGGTGGCTCCTTCGGTGAGGGTGCACCGGTCCCTACTGGTCCTGTCCGGTGTGTTCGAGAATACGCGACCCCGACCCCGGGGCCCAGGAAATTCTCCGCCGGAACGCCGAAAGCCCCGCTGACCGAGGGTCTCGGTGCGGGGCTTTCGGGTGGAGCGGGCGATCAGGACAGCGCTTTGGCCTTGAGCTGTTCGTACTCGGCCTGGGTGATCGAGCCTTCGTCGAGCAGCTTCTTGGCGTCGGCGATCTGCGCCGCGGGGTTGGTGCCCGCGGTCTCCTTGATGTAGGAATCCTGCGCCTGCTGGATCTGCTCGGCCTGGGCGTTCGAGCGCTCGGCCATCCCCTGACCCCGGAAGATCAGGTAGGCCAGCGCCGTGAGGAAGGGCAGGAAGATCAAGCAGATGATCCAGACCGCCTTCACCCAGCCCGATGTCTTGTGATCCCGGAACAGGTCCCCGATGATCATGAAGACCATCAGTAGATAGGCGACAAACGCGAAGCTCACAATGATGAGCCAGATGACTTCCCAGAATGACATGGCACACCTCGAGGGGGAGAGGGATCGATCGTCCGTTGCGGGCGATCGATTGAAGCACGCTTTTTGCTGGAAAATTGCCGGTCGTCGAGCGTTTCTTTGACCCTGTGCAGGGTGGGTACCCGTCAGCGTACGCGCGCGGATGGCCCCCTCGCAGGTGGCGGCACACCGCCGCCACCCGTGTCGGTCAGCGGATCCCGGGTGTGGCGGGGTTGTTGCCGACGCAGCCGAGGACGACGCAGCCGGGCGGCCAGTCGGAGAACGGCGGCTTCGGGGTCTCGCCGAGGCAGTCGACGAAACTGCACCCCGGGTAGGCGTAGGGCCCGATGCCGAAGGTGCCCAGCAGTGCGTCGGGCCGGGCGATCATCGGATCGGTGACGCTCACGTCCGGGCGTTCCCGGTACGGGCCGGGATCGGGGAGCTGCTGGTCGACGAAGGCCGAGACCAGGGTGCGCAGCACGTTGTGGGTGTAGGTGGACGAGGCGCCCGGCGTCGCGACACCGGTCCAGTTCAGCATCAGGCCCAGGCTGGGCACGATGTAGCTGTCGTTGCGCAGCATGCCCGACATCTTCACCGCGTCCAGCGGCAGGCCGGGGAACTCGAGCACGCACGGCGTGCCGTTGATCACGAACAGGAAGCCGTAGCAGGGCATGCTCGGCGAGGGCGACAGCGCCGCGCGCATGTACTCGTCCGAGATCACCTGCTGGTCGTTCCAGCGGCCCCGATTGCCGACGAGCAGGCCGAGTTTCGCGAAGTCGTCCGGCGGCAGGATCAGATGCGCGTGGCCGTAGGTGTTTCCGGCGCGGTCGCGGGCCCAGAAGTAGTCGCCGCGGGCGATGCCCAAGGGGTCGAACAGTTTCCGCTGCGCGAAGCTCTGGAAGTCTTCGCCGACCGATTGCCCGATGACGTAGACGAGCAGGTCGACCGCGCGCTGGCTGTAGCGGAACATGGTGCCCTGCGGGCGCTCGATCGGCATCGCCAGCGCCTGCGCGACGACATTCGGATCCAGCGCGGCCAGCCCGGTCGCGCCCTCGGCGGCGACCGCGACCTCCATCCCGGACGACTCGGTGAGCAGGTTGCGCACCGTGATGGACCGGTGCGCCTCGTCGCCGAGGCCCGCGGGCAGGTAGCGGCCGATCGGCTCGTCGATGAGCAGTTTGCCCTCGTCCACGGCCAACCCGGCGACCAGCGCGACCACGCTCTTGGTCCCGCTCCACAGATTCCAGGCCACGCCGCCGGATTCGGCGTTGCGCGGGCCCGCGGCGATCAGGCAGTTGTTGCGGTACAGCTGGATGTTGAAGCGGGTGGTGTCGACCGCCAGGTTCATGGCGTCGGCGACCCGCGCGGGGTCGAGGGCCGCCTCGGCGGGCGTCGCGGTCTGCGGCGTGCGCCCCGAACTGACCTCACACTGCTTGGCGGTGACCGGCGCGGCCTGGGCCACCGTGGGCAGCAGCGCGCCCGACGACAGCGTCAGCGCGGTAACCGCCACCGCCACAACATGTTTCAGATAGCCGTGCACTCCACCCTCCAGAAAGAGATTTCGGAGGGGAATCGTGAACAGTCACGTTCTCGTTACTTGTGCTCAGTTTCCGTACGGTTTGCAGACATCGATCGCGGTGTCCTTGGCGTCGTTGAACGTGTCGATCACGCCGTTGAGTTCGTCGGTGGGCGCGCGGCGTTCGAGCGTGTCGGCGAGGGTGTTGGTGTTGTCGCGGTAGGCGCGCAACGGGGTGGCCAGCGTCGAGATCACGTCGTTGGTGATCTTGCGGCCGAGGTCCTTGGCGTTGTTGCGCAGCGTGGTGACCGCGTCGTTGGCCTTGGCGTCGGTGTCGGCGGCCCTGGTGTTGCTGGCGTCGATATAGGCGTTGAACGCGGTCACCGAGCTCTTGTTCGCCGCGCGCAGGCCGTCGCAGGCCGCGTCGTTGGCCTTGGCCACCCGCGCCGCCGACGACGCGGCGACCTCGGAGGTATAGGAGGCGAGGTCGGTCTGGTTGGCCTGCGCGTCGCCGGGCACCTGCTTGGTGCAGGCGACCAGGACCAGGCCGGTCGCCACGGCCACGAGCGCCGTGCCGACCCCCATTCGTTCCCGTTGTCTCATGTCTCCCTCTCCTCCCTCGGGACCGCCGGCTCGCGGATTGCGCCGGAGCCGAACATATCGACCGTACTGGCTGGAGGCGGGTGACGTCAGCTCGCGGTGGCGATTTCGATGACCAACCGAGACGTCGGCCGGGCGCGGGGGCGGGGCCGGCGGGGCCCGCCCCCCGCCCCCCCCCCGGGGCCGCGGGGCCCCACCGACGCGGTCGCCCCGTTCAGCCTCGCCGGGCTGCCGGTGACCCAGGTTCCG
>NZ_JBHVWX010000001.1:1129580-1299826 GCF_042882065.1 Nocardia sp. NPDC058244
GGTTTGGCCCCGCCCCCCAAATACCCCCCGTTCGGGGTGGTGGGCGGGTCCCGCCTGCGGGGGGGGGGTGTTCCTTGCCCCACCCGCCCCGGGGGCGGGGGGGGGCGCGGGCCCGGCCTGCCCCGGCCCCGCTCCCGCTCAGCTCTGGCCGAGCATGCCGCGCATGGTGGCGATCTCGGCCTGCTGATCGGCCACGATCGCCGTCGCCAGCTGCCGGGATTCCGGGTTCACGCCGCCGTTCAGCTCGGTCTGGGCCATGTCGACCGCGCCCTCGTGGTGGGCGATCATCATCTCCAGCCACTGCCGGTCGAAATCGGCGCCCTGGGCGGCCTGCAGCGCGGTCATCTGCGCGTCGGTCATCATGCCGGGCATGGCGTGCCCGTCGTGGCCGCCGCTCGCGCTCGGCGCCGGCTTGCCGAAGCTGGTCAGCAGGGTGGTGATCTGCTGCATCTCCGGCGCCTGGGCCTTCTCCACCTGCGCGGCCAGCGCGATCAGCTGCGCGTTCTGGGTGTGCGTCGGCACCATCTTCGCCATGTCGACGGCCTGCGCGTGATGCGGGTACATCATCTGCAGGAAGGTGACGTCGACGTCGTTGAAGTCGGTGCGGGCCGCCGCCGAGGGTGCGGCCGAGCTGGTGGTGCTCGTCGCGGCGTGGGTGTCGTGCGCGGCCTGGTCGTTGTCGTCGCTACAGCCAGCGGCGAGCAGCAGGGCGCTCGCGGCGGTGACGGCGAGCAGGGTGGCGCGGGTACGGCTGATGGACATGGGTGATCCTCCTGGGGATTCGGGTGGATGTGATTCGGTCCCGCCGCCGGGCATGCCGGGGCGGCGGACCTGTCAGATCCGCAGAATCGCCAGTTGGGAGAGGGAGAGCACGGTCCACGGCGGCGGGCGCTCGCGCCTGCCACGCCAGGGCCGGGTGGCGGTGGTGCCGCCCGCCGTGCCGTCGTCGGATAGCCGGTAGAGCAGGACCAGGGTGAGCGCGGCGGCCAGTGCCGCGAGGACGAAGACGCAGCCGTGGATGCCCGCGCGCTCGTCGCACCCCGAGGCCCCGCAGCCGGATCCCATGGCGTGCTTGTCCTCGCCGGGGAGGGCGACGTGGGCGGCGGCGAGGTGGTCGGCCGTGAGCAGCTCGTCGGCCGTGTGGCCGCCGGGGCGCTCCTGACCGGGTGCCGTGCCGAGATGGGACGACTCGGCGCCACCCGGGTGCGCGGCGTGGGCGGTGCCGAAGACCGCCGAGTGCATGGCGAGGATCCCGGCCAGCAGCGCCAGCAGCGCGAGCACCCTGGCGATGCCGGGTGCGCGCACGCGCGAATGCTGGTCGGTCACGGCGCCCAGTCTAACCAGCGCGATCGAGTGACCCGCAATACCCGCACACGGTAGGGGTAGTGGCTACGGGTGCGCGATGTCGACGACCAGGCGCGGCGGGTCGGACAGTGCTGTGACGGCGAAGGCGGGCGCGTCGGCGTCGACGCCGATGAAGGACTGGGTGGTGCCCTCGTACACGGTCTTCTTGTAGACGCCGGTGATCTCCGGGACGCTCGGGTCGGTCACCGGATCGGGCCCGCTGAAGGACGGCACCGGCGAGTCGAACGGATAGATCGACCCGAGGATGCGCACCTCGAGGATCGAGCGACCGGCCACATCGACGGTCTTGCCGCTGCCGTCCTGCACCGCGCGATCGGTGTAGCCGACCTGCCAGCCGGGGGTCCCGGTGCCGCCGAGCGCGAAGACCACCCGGTCGAAGCCGGGCTGGTGGCCGATCCTGATGTCGGTGACGGTCAGCGCCGCGCCCGGGGACGCCGCGCCGGACTTGGGGGCGTTGTCGCTGGGGGCCGCGCCGGTGGCGTCGGCGAAGGTGCTGGTGGTGCTCGTCGGGGGTGGCGTGGCCGCCGGCGCGTCCTCGGTGCCGCAGCCGGGCAGTGTCAGCGCGGCGACGGCGACCAATCCGAACACGAGAGCGTTACGCATGGGGCTGATGGTACTCAGCGTCGGCGGTCCGGCGGGCGAACCGGCGCGGGGCGTGTTCGGGCTACGGTGAGTTTGCTGGGGCGCTCGACCCTGCGCGGGGCGCTCGGATCGGCGCTGGTGCCCCGATCGGCCCGTGGTGGCGACGGATTCGCCCGCCCGGTGAACCGCCGTCACCGCGATGTTCGGGGCCGGTGGCCGCCGGTTCACCTGGCCGAAACATTGGGGAACAAGGGGATTCGTGAGATCGGCCGATCCGCGCCGACCTGCAAGGGTGTCGCAAATCGGTGGAAGCTGTTCGTGCCCATCGGAATACGTGCTCCGACTACCCACTGTGAGCAAGGCCACCGGCGGATATCAGGGTCGGATGTGACGGTGGGGCAACGATCTAGCACACTTGTCGCGTGGACAGAGTCGAGGACGTATTCACCCGGCTGCGCCGGTATCCGGACGTGGAGGCGCCGAACCTCTATGCCGTCGACGCCGCCGACCGGTTACTCCTCGATACCGCGGCCGATGCCCTCTCGGCGGCGGGTAGCGGCGAAGTTGCGGTGATCGGCGACGCCTACGGCGCGCTCACCATCGGCGCGGCCACCCGCCACGATCTCACCGGCCTGCGCGTGCATCAGGACCTGCTCACCGGCGAACTCGCGCTCGCGGGCAACGCCAAGAATCTCGGCCTGACCGACCGCTACACCGCGCACGGCCTCGACGCCGGGTTGCTGACCGGCGCCCGGGTGGTGCTGATGCGCCTGCCGCGGATGCTGTCGGGGCTGGCCGAGATCGCCGAGGCCGTCGCCAGGTACGCCGCGCCGGACGTCGTCGTGTTCGCCGGCGGGCGCGACAAGTACCTCACCCCGGCCATGAACGAGGTGCTCGCCGAGTCCTTCGGGCAGGTGCGCGCGGGGCGGGGCAGGCAGAAGTCCCGGGTGCTGGTCGTCGGCGAGCCGCTGCCGGTCGGCGAGTCGCGGTTCCCGGTGGCCGAGCACATCGCCGAGATCGACGGCGACGTCCTCGCCTACGGCGCCGCCTTCTCCGGGGCCCGCCTCGATATCGGCACCCGGTTCCTGCTCGAGCACCTGGACCGGATGAAGCCCGACGCGCGCGAGGCCATCGACCTCGGCTGCGGGACAGGCATCCTCGCGGTGGCGCTGGCCAAGTCGCGGCCGCACCTGCGGGTCGTCGGCACCGATCAGTCCGCCGCGGCGGTCGCCTCGGCGCGGGCCACCGCGGCCGCCAATGGTGTGGCCGACCGGGTGACGGTGGTGCGCGACGACGCGATGTCCTCGGCCGCGGACAACAGCGCCGACCTGGTGCTGTGCAATCCGCCGTTCCACGTCGGCGCGGCCGTGCACACCGGTTCGGCGATCAAGATGTTCGCCGAGACCGGCCGGGTGCTGCGGCCGGGCGGCGAGCTGTGGACGGTCTACAACTCGCATCTGAACTATCGCGGGGTGGTCGAGCGGATGGTCGGGCGCACCGATGTGATCGGCCGGAACCAGAAGTTCACGGTGACGCGGTCCGTTCGTGGTCTGCGCGACGTACAACGATAGAGCCGGTCGAACCGGGTAGAGTCCGATTTGTCCGTTCGGCGGGCGACCGGTCCGCCGGGAACTTTGTCCGATCACGAGGCGTTGAACAGGGCAGTTGGAGCTGTTGCCCGCCGACAGGCGAACAGCGACTAATCACTCCAAGAAAGGCGCACGGTGCGTACCTCATCGAATCCGGTGTTCAAGAACTTACCTCGCCAGGAGGGAGTCGGCGGTTACGCGAACTTCGGTTCGGGCGTCGCCGGCGCGGGCCAGCTGGGCAACCAGCAGTACGGCCAGCAGCAGTACGGCGAGTACGGGCAGCAGTACGGCCAGCAGTTCCAGCAGGCCCCCGCCACCCGTGCGATGACCATCGACGACGTGGTCACCAAGACCGGCATCACCCTCGCGGTGCTGACCGTCGCGGCGATCGCCTCGTTCGCGCTGTCCTCGGCGAACCCCGCGCTGGCTCCGCTGTTCGTCATCGGCGGCGGCCTGATCGGCCTGGTGCTGGTCCTGGTGGCGAGCTTCGGCAACAAGATGGACAACCCCGCCATCGTGCTGTCCTACGCGGCGTTCGAGGGCCTGTTCCTCGGCGCGATCTCGCTGATGTTCACCGATGTCACCTTCGGCGGCGTCGGCGGTAGCGCCCTGATCGGCCAGGCGGTGCTCGGCACCTTCGGCGTGTTCTTCGGCATGCTGGTCGTCTACAAGACGGGCGCGATCCGGGTCACCCCGCGCTTCACCCGCATGCTGCTCGGCGCCATGGTCGGCGTGCTGGTCCTGATGGTCGGCAACCTGATCGCGAGCTTCTTCACCGACGGCGGCTTCGGCCTGCGCGACGGTGGCGTCCTGGCGATCGTGTTCAGCCTGGTCTGCATCGCCATCGCCGCGTTCAGCTTCCTGCTGGACTTCGACGCCGCCGATCAGCTGATCCGCGCCCAGGCCCCCGAGAAGGCCGCCTGGGGCGTTGCCCTCGGCCTGACCGTCACCCTGGTCTGGCTCTACATCGAGATCCTCCGCCTGCTGAGCTACTTCCAGCGCGACTGACCCGCCTCCCCGCGATTCTGGCCAGACCTAGGTGCGTATCAGCTGCCTGGGCGGCCGGCGGCGGACCGGGAGTTGGGTTAGCCGGTACCCGGCGAGTTACCCATGTGCTCACGAGATCAACAAAGCGGCCCCGAGCAAATCGCCATCTGCTCGGGGCCGCTTTTCGTGTTTGTCGGAGGTCCTAGCTCAAGCGCTCGATCACCAGGGCCATTCCTTGCCCGCCGCCGACGCACATGGTCTCGACGCCGAACTGCTTGTCGTGGGTCTGCAGGTTGTTCAGCAGGGTGGCGGTGATGCGGGCACCGGTCATGCCGAACGGGTGGCCGAGCGCGATGGCGCCACCGGAGACGTTGAGCTTGTCCTCGTCGATCTTCAGCTCGCGCGCCGAGCCGAGCACCTGCACCGCGAAGGCCTCGTTGATCTCGAACAGGTCGATGTCGGAGACCGACTTGCCCGCCAGCGCGAGCGCGCGCTTGACGGCCTCGACCGGGCCGAGGCCCATGATCTCGGGGGACAGGCCGGAGACACCGGTGGAGACGATCCGGGCCAGCGGGGTCAGGCCCAGCTCCTTGGCCTTGGTGTCGCTCATGATGACCAGCGCGGCCGCGCCGTCGTTGAGCGGGCAGCAGTTACCGGCGGTGACGGTGCCGTCGGGACGGAAGACCGGCTTGAGCTGGCTGACCGCCTCGTAGGTGACGCCGGCGCGCGGGCCGTCGTCCTTGCTGACGACCGAGCCGTCGGGCAGGGTCACCGGGGTGATCTCGCGCTCGAAGAAGCCGTTCTTGATGGCCTCCTCGGCGCGGTTCTGCGAACGCACGCCCCAGTGGTCCTGGTCCTCGCGGGAGATGCCGGTCAGCGACGCCACGTTCTCGGCGGTCTGGCCCATCGCGATGTAGGTGTCGGGGAGCAGGCCGTCCTCACGCGGGTCGTGCCACACGCCGGCGCCGCCCTCGGCGGTCTTGGCGGTGCGGGCCATCGCCTGCGCGAACTCGGGGTTCTTGGTGTCGGGCCAGCTGTCGGCCGAACCCCGGGCGTAGCGGGAGACGGTCTCCACACCGGCGGAGACGAACACGTCGCCCTCGCCCGCCTTGATCGCGTGGAAGGCCATCCGGGTGGTCTGCAGCGACGACGCACAGTAGCGCTGCACGGTGGTGCCCGGCACGGTGTCGAGGCCGAGCTGCACGGCGACGTTGCGAGCCATGCCGAAGCCACCCTCACCCGCGGGGGAGCCGGTGCCCAGCATGATGTCGTTGATCGAGCTCGCGTCGAGCGCGGGGACCTTGGCCAGCGCGGCCCGCACCATCTGGGCGGTCAGGTCGTCCGGACGCATACCCGCCAGGGAACCCTTGACGGCACGGCCGATGGGGGAACGGGCGACGGAGACGATTACGGCCTCGGGCATGAGGACTCCTTTTCGGGTGGTTCAGTGAACGGCGTTTACAAGCCGGTCTTTCTGGAATCTACGTCTCGCCGTGCGCGACGGGAAGACCAGGGCGGGTCTGCACCGCTTCGACGAGGACGGGCAACAGCTGAGCCGCCGCCAATTCGTACCCCGCCGCGGAGGGATGGAATCCATCGGTCGCGAACAGGATCTCCGGGGCCGCGCGGAACTCCGAGGCGACCAGCGGGGAACCCATCGGCACCGCGATCCCGCCCGCCAGCGTGGTCGCGACGGTCTGCGCCTTGGCCAGGCGCACACTCCAGTTCGCGACCACCGTGCGCAGCGGCTGCTGGATCGCGGTGACGGTGCCCAGGTTCGGGCAGGTGCCGACGACGACCAGCGCGTCGGCCTCGCGCAGCCGCGACACCGCCGCGGCCAGCCTGCGCGCCGAGGCCCGGATGGAGTGCTTCTTGGTGATGTCGTTGGCGCCGACCAGGATGACCGCAGCGTCCGGCGGCGGCCCCGCGACGAACATCGCGTCCACCTGTCCGGCGAGCCCCTTGGAGGTGGCGCCGGAGATCGCCTTGGTGCTGAGCCGGATCCGCAGCCCGGTCGCCTCGGCCAGCCCGCGCGCCAGCCGCACCCCGGGCACATCGGCGGCCCCGAGGCAGCCGAGCCCGGCGGCGGTGGAGTCGCCGAAGATCATCAGGTGCAGGTCGCTCGGCACGCCCTTGCGCCACGGTTCGGGGAGTTGTGCCCCCGGGGCGTAGACGCCGTCGGCCTCCGGCGGCTTGGAGGTGTCGCGCCCGATGACCGCCCGCGCCGCCCCGGCCTGGGTCATCAGCAGCCGGTAGGTCGCCCACGAGACGGTGCCCGCGCTCGATCCGGCGAGCACGGTGGTGGCGCCGGTGACGACCGCCGTCCGCCAGCTGATTCGAGGTGCGCTCACATCCGAAAATTCTACGGTGTGCATCGGCCGGGCAGCAGATCCCGAACCGGCCCAGCGCGGCGTCGCCGGTGGTGCCACTGCTCACAGGATCCGACCAGGTCGCGACGCCGAGCTACGGCTCTGCAACGATGGGGGTATGCGTATCGCGGATCATGTCGTCGACCTCATCGGGAACACCCCTCTGGTTCGGCTGAACTCTGTGGTCGGCCCGAACGCGGGCCTGGTCGCCGCCAAGATCGAATACCTCAACCCGGGCGGCAGTTCCAAGGACCGGATCGCGGTCAAGATGATCGATGCCGCCGAAGAGGAAGGGCTGCTGAAGCCGGGCGGCACCATCGTCGAGCCCACCTCGGGGAACACCGGTGTCGGCCTCGCGCTGGTCGCCCAGCAGCGCGGCTACAAGTGCGTGTTCGTCTGCCCGGACAAGGTCAGCGAGGACAAGCGCAACGTGCTGCGTGCCTACGGCGCCGAGGTCGTGGTCTGCCCGACCGCCGTGCCGCCGGAGCACCCGGACAGCTACTACAACGTCTCCGATCGCCTGGTCCGCGAGATCGAGGGCGCCTGGAAGCCCAACCAGTACGCCAACCCGGGCGGCCCGGACAGCCACTACGAGACCACCGGTCCCGAGATCTGGCGCGATACCGAAGGCAAGGTCACCCACTTCGTCGCCGGTGTCGGTACCGGCGGCACCATCACCGGCACCGGCCGCTACCTCAAGGAGGTCTCGGGCGGCAAGGTGAAGATCGTCGGCGCCGATCCCGAGGGTTCGGTGTACTCGGGCGGCACCGGTCGCCCGTACCTGGTCGAGGGGGTCGGCGAGGACTTCTGGCCCTCCGCCTACGACCCGACCATCCCGGACGAGATCATCGCCGTCTCCGACGCCGACTCCTTCGAGATGACCCGCCGTCTGGCCCGCGAGGAGGGCCTGCTGGTCGGTGGCTCCTGCGGCATGGCCGTGGTCGCCGCGATCGAGGTCGCCCGCCGCGATCCCGACGCCGTGGTCGTGGTGCTGCTGCCCGACGGCGGCCGCGGCTACCTGTCGAAGATCTTCAACGACAAGTGGATGAGCTCCTACGGCTTCCTCACCACCCCGCTGGAGGCCGGTCCGGAACCGCTCGTCGGTGACGTGCTGCGCGGCAAGTCCGGCGAGCTGCCCGACCTGGTGCACACCCACCCGTCGGAGACCCTGCGCGACGCCATCGAGATCCTGCGCGAGTACGGCGTCTCGCAGATGCCGGTCGTCGGCGCCGAGCCGCCGGTGATGGCGGGCGAGGTCGCGGGCAGCGTCACCGAGCGCGACTTGCTCTCGGCCGTCTTCGAGGGCCGCGCGCAGCTCACCGATTCCGTCGCCCAGCACATGAGCCCGTCCTTCCCACTGATCGGCTCCGGCGAGCCGCTGTCGACGGCCACCAAGGCCCTGTCCGACACCGACGCCCTGATGGTCGTCGAGGACGGCAAGCCGGTCGGCGTCATCACCCGCCACGACCTCCTCGGCTTCCTCAGCACCGGCTCCATCGGCCACTGAGCCAGGGACGACTACACCGGAATCGCTGAAGTGGTTCGGGGTTTCGCGATGCGGTGGGCGCAGAGTGCTTTTCGTTTAGGTAAATGAACCTGAAGCTGCATCCCGTTGCCGCCCCGTGGTGAAGGGGCGGCAACGGGGTCCGGCTAGCGGGTGAGCGCGGCGTGCAATGCCACCCACTGTTCCGGGTGGACGTAGGCGACCACGGTGTCGTGGGCGATGCCCGCCTCGGCCAGGGCCGCGTCCACGCCCTGATAGCGGGTGCGCAGCGAGGCGCGCACCGTGCCGCCGATGCCGGAGAATCCGGTGCGCACCAGGTCGGTGTAGGAATCCCGGTGGGCGACAAGCGGTTCCGGTCGGCGATCGATCCGCAGGATGGCGGAGTCGACGGCGGGGACCGGACGGAAGCTGGTGCGGTGCACCTGTCCGTGCAGCCGCCAGTCGAACCACGGCCAGCTCGTCGCGGTCAGCAGACTCCAGCGTCCGTAGTCGCCGGTGCGTTTGCGTGCGTACTCCCGCTGGGTGAGCAGGGTCGCCGAAGTGAGCGCCGGTGCGGCCAGGCACCAGTCGACAATCTCGGCGGTGACCGAGAACGGGATGTTCCCCACCACCGCGAACGGCGTGCGCGGCGCCTTGGCCTTGGTGAAATCGCCACGCACCACCCGGATTCCGCGCTCGGCCCTGGTCTGCGCCGAGAGCTTCGCCGCCAGCAGTGGATCGATCTCGTAGGCCGTGACCCGCGCGCCACGACCTGCCAGCGCCCGCGTCAGAACGCCTTCGCCCGCGCCGGGCTCGAGGACCTCGCCCGCCGGATCGGCGACCGTCAGCATCGTGTCGACGGCGGTCCGATCCACCAGGAAGTTCTGCGAGAGCGTCCGTCTCGCCAGGTCACGCGACGTCCGGCCACCACTGTGCCCGGTGACCTTGCGCTGAGTGTGTGAGTAGTTTCGATGTGCAAAATCCTGCGCCACGGCAGTTGCCCCTTCGGGTCATCGAGTGAATGAGAGCTCGATGGGCCCTGGGCGCGCCGGTGGACGCCGATGAGGTATCCGCGTCCGCTAGCGGGCCAGAGCCCGGACGTAGCGGATGCGAATGAACACGTGGCACGACATGCGGCACACCTTAGGAACGGGGCGGCCGCCCGCGCAACCGAATTTCGGCTACCGCGATTCGCCCGGCTCCGGGAAGGGTTCGGCGACCATCCAGTGCTCGACCAGCTTGCCGTTGTCGGTCCGGATCATGTCCATGCCGACGGTCTCGAACGGCAGGCCGGTCGCCGACAGCCCAAGGAACTCGCCGGTGTGGGTGCCGCGCACCGTGTAGCGGTGCGCGACCCAGTCCCCGTGCTCGACGGTCGTCTCGGTGGTGACGTCCAGATCCGGTGCGCCGGCGAACATCGACTGCCATTTCGCGCGCCAGTCGTCGTGGGTCACCTTCTTGCCCTGGTCCCAGGATTCGGCGGCGATGTAGCCGAGCGCGGCGTCGAGATCGCCTGCGGCCCTGGCCTGGATGATCGCCGCGGTGACAGCGGCTGGTCCCAGTGCTTCGGTCATGGTCGTACCTCCCGTCAGCTAAACGGGGACTCTCCTCGCTTAGCTGTGCCGTACGATACGGGGAAAGTCCCCGGATAGACAAGGATGCCGTGCCGAGAACCCCAGGGACCACGCCCCGACCACGCGCCGACGCCCAGCGCAACCGTGGACAGCTGCTCGCCGCCGCGGAGGTGGCGTTCAATCGGTGGGGCGGTGCCGCCTCGCTCGACGACATCGCCCGCGCCGCCGGCGTCGCCAACGCGACCCTCTACCGGCATTTCCCCACCCGCGAGCAGCTGATCTCCGCGGTGTACGTGGAACGGATCGACGGGCTGTGCACCGCCGCCGCCGAGGCACGCGCGAGCGATCCGGCCGGTGCCGCCCTGCTCGGCTGGCTGCACGCGGTGATCGACCACATCACCGAAAGTCGTGGCCTGCGTGAGGCGTTCATGGCGGCCTACCGCCTCCGCGACGGCGACGAATCCCCCGAGGTCGCCGAGTGGCACCGCAGGACCGACGCCGCCGCCGCGCCCCTGCTGCGGGACGCGCAGGAGGCGGGCCGGATCCGACCCGATCTGACGGTGACCGAGCTGATGACCCTGGTCGCCGCGATCGCCCACGCGGGCGATGGGGACGCCGAACAGGCCCGCCGCCTGCTCGGCCTCACCCTCGAAGGTCTCTCCCGCTGACCGGCGGCCGTGGCGGGGCCGCGCTCAGACGGTGCCCACGCGGCGCCGCGTGCCGGTCCCGGCCGCCGCGACCGCCGCGGCGGCGGCGGTCAGCGCGCTGTTGATGGAGATCTCGCCGCGCATCCCCGGCGCCGCGACCATGTCGCCCACCAGGTACACCCCGTCGCCACGATCGATGGCGTGCCGGTCGCGCCAGGTGGTGCCGGGCAGATCCAACGCGCCGGTGCGCCCCTTCGCGGTCGCCGTCCGCTGAAAGGTGGTGCGGGAACGCCACTGGGGGATGGTGGCATCGGCGAAGGCGGCCAGTCTGCGGTGCGCAGCCGCACGGGACTCGGTGTCGCGCACCGGCATCTGGAGCTGGAACAGTGACTCGCCCGCGGGCGCGACGCTGTCGTCCTGCGCGCTGTAGCACTCGTGGAAGCCGCCTTCGTCCAGGTCGAAGACGACGAACCGGTCGCGCCGGTCCCGCGTCACCGCGAGATCGAGCAGCACCGCGAAACCGCCGGTGCCGGTGAGTGTCTCGTCACCGAGCAGGCGGCGCGCGGAGTCGAGATCGGTGGCCACGATGACCGGCCCGCCGTCGGGCAGCGCGTCCACCCGTGCGCCGGTCTCGATGACGACGCCGAGTGCGGTGGCCCGCGCGATCATCCGATCGAGTACTCGTTGCCAGCCGCCGCGCACCCACCGGACGCCGGGGATGTTCGCGCCGAGCGCGCGCTGGAACAGGTCCCAGACGAACGCGGCCGACAGGCGGCCGGTGTCCGCGTCATAGGTGACCACGCTGATCGCGTTGGCGACCTGCCTCGCGGTGCGTTCGTTCCAGCGCTCGGTCGCCCAGCTGTGGAAGTCGACGTCGACCGGCGCTTGCAGCCACTTGCGCGACTGGGCGCGCAGCATTCCCGGCGAGGGCAGTTGCCGGACCCGGCCGTCGATCCGGAAGCCGACCTTCGTCGCGTCGGCGAGGCCGGGCCAGCCGAGCCCGGCGACGAGGCCGCGCTGCTTCAGCCAGGTGTAGTGCGGACCGTCGGCGTAGAAGACGTGCGCGCCGTCGTGGGCGACGTGCGGTGCCGGGGTCGCCCGCCCGCGGCCGCCGAGCGTGTGGTGCGCCTCGTACAGTCGCACCGGCGTGCCGGCTTCGGCGCAGGCGATCGCGGCCGTGAGCCCGGCCAGGCCGCCTCCGACAACGGTGATGGGTGTGGTCATCAGCTGTCCTCTCCCTCGGTTCCCGCCCGGTCGAGCCGGGCGGCGATCAGTTCCGCGGTGGCGCGCAGATAGCGGTCGGCATCGACGTTCGCCGGGTGGCCACCACCGAAGATGTCGCGAATCATCCAGAAGTGCGCGAGCGCGCCGACCAGGACGGCGGCGGTGGCGTCCCAATCCGCAACGTGCGCACCGGGACCGGCGAGTTCGATCAGCCCGCGAGTCACCGCCGACATCACGACCGCGTACTCCCGCTGCCGGAAAACCTCCAGCAGCTCGGCGGGGATCGAGTTGTCCCGCAACAAGATCCTCGTGACATCGCGGTCGTGGTCGAGGCGGGCCAGGCCGATCCGGCACAGCGCGACGAGCTTGTCGACGAGATCACCCCCGTCGGTGGCCGAGTCCAGCGCCGCGGCGACGGAGAACTCCGGCGCCATGAACCGCTCCCACTCGCCCCGGTCCTCGAGCCGGGTCGCCACGGCGCGTACGAGCAGTTGGTCCTTGGATTCGAAGTGTCGGTACAGCGCTCCCGACCCGCCGGACAGGCCCGCCGCCTGCTCGATCTGAGCGATCGAGGTCTTGGCGAACCCCTGCTCGCCGAACAGCCGCAAGGCCTCGGTCATGATCCGCTCTCGCGATGTCGGGGTCACGTCGCCTCCGTAGTAAGTAACCACTTACTTACACGATGACCCAGATCGTGGCCGGGCGCAAGCCCCGTCGTCGACCGGTCGGCGGCCCGCTCGAAGGCAGATAGCAAATTTCTCGCAAATTGACGATTCGGTTCCGGTGCACCGGGTATCCACCGAAAGACGGCATCCGGGGCGGGACGAGCGAAAGGACGTGTTGTGGACAACTCCGTGATCGCGATCGATTTCCAGCAGGGTTTCACCGATGCCTGGAGTTCGGTCGCGCAATTCCTTCCCAAACTGGCCGCGTTCGTCGCCATCCTGGTGATCGGCTGGATCATCGCGAAAGTAGTCGCCAAGATCGTCGACGCGGTGCTCGAACGCGTCGGCTTCGATCGGCTGGTGGAGCGCGGGCAGCTCCAGAAGATGATGTCCCGCAGTAGATACGACGCCTCCGATCTGCTGGCGAAGATCGCCTACTACGCGATTCTGCTGATCGCGCTGCAGATCGGTTTCGGGGTCTTCGGGCCCAATCCGGTCAGCGATCTGCTCACCGGCATCGTGGCCTGGCTGCCGAAGGCCGCGGTGGCGATCGTGATCGTGGTGATCGCGGCCGCCATCGCGCACGCGGTGAGCGAGTTGGTCACCTCGGTGCTCGGCGGGCTGTCCTACGGCCGGATGCTCGGCCGGATCGCCGCGGTGTTCATCTGGGGTATCGGCATCATCGCCGCGCTGAACCAGATCGGTGTCGCGACCTCGGTGACCACGCCGATCCTGATCGCCGTGCTCGCCACCATCGGCGGCATCCTGGTGGTCGGTGTCGGTGGTGGCCTGGTCAGGCCCATGGAGCAGCGCTGGAACAGCTGGCTCGGCAATCTCGAGGCGGAGATGCCCGCGATGAAGGGCCATGCCGAGGCCTACCAGCGCGGGCGTGAGGACGCGGCGCGGGCGAGCGGGCAGCCCGCGCGCACCGAAGGCGCGCAGGAATGGGTCGCCCCTGGCGCGGGCTACCCGGAGCAGGGCCGACCGGACTGGGGCGGCGAAACGGCTCGATGAACCGACCGGCGCCGGCGCTCCGTCACCGTGCCCGGTGGCGGAGCGCCGATTCCGGTGTCAGGCGGGTTCGGCGTGCAGGCAGACCGCGGCCAGGCGCAGCTGCCACCAATCGGCGGTGTGCCAGGAGTGCGGGGCGGTGGGCAGCAGCGCTTCGGCGACGTGATCGAGCAGTCCGCGCGCGTAACCGGACAGCAGAATGGCGATCGGGATACGCGCCGACCCGTCGACGCCGAACGTGAGAATGTCACGCACCGCCGCGGCGTGCTGATCGAGCTGCGCGGACAATCCGGGCGCTCGCGCGGCAGCGGCCGCCGCGGGAATTCCGTACACGGTATTCAGTTGTCGCAGATTTCGACGTGCCGATAATTCGAGCAACGCGGGGCCGGGCGCAAACACCACCAAATGGTAACAATCTCGAAATATCGGCCGGTGGCTAACCGGGCGCTACCGCGCATTCCGCTCGAATTGTGTTGAGCGCAACCATGGTCGGGCCCGCCACCGCCCTGCTGGACTGGCGGGTATGGGCACCGAACGCCGCAAGTTGAAGACCGTCACGGGCGTGAGCGGGTCGCGTGATGTCTACGCGGCCGCACTCGATCCGACCCGCTCCACCCTCGACGAGGCGCAGCGGATCGCCAGGATCGCCGAGGACAACAAGATCGGCGCGGTGTTCGCGGCCGACCTGCTCGCCTTCGGGGCCCAGGGGGCGATCGGGGCGCAGGAACCGCTGATCCAGCTGGCCGCGCTGAGCGCGGTGACCTCCCACGTCGGCCTCATCGCGACGGTCACCACGACCTTCCACCACCCCTACAATCTGGCCCGGCTGTTCGGCACCCTCGATCACGTCAGCAACGGCCGCGCGGCGTGGAACGCGGTGACCTCCTCGCTCGGCGAGGAGAACTACGGCGACGGTGACCTGCCGAGCCCGGAGCAGCGCTATGCCCGCGCGAGCGAGGTGCTGACCGTGACCAACGCGCTGTTCGACAGCTGGCGGCCCGGCGCGCTGCGGCCTGACGGGCACGGTGGCGCGGTGCTCGACGATGCGCTCGTCCGGCCGATCGACCATGCGGGACAGTACTTCTCGGTCCGTGGCCCGCTGAACATCCCGCCGCTGCCGCAGGGCAGGCCGGTGCAGTTCCAGGCCGGGCAGTCGGCGGGCGGCATCGAGCTCGGCGCGCGGTTCGCCGAGGTGGTGTTCACCTCGCTGCCGACGCTCGAGGACGCGGTCACCTACACGAAGAAGATCCGCACCCGCGCCGCGGAACTCGGCAGGCCCGACGGACTTCCGCTCATCTTCAGTTCCTTCCACGCCACCTACGGCGCCACCGAGGCCGAGGCCGCCCGGCTGGTCCGCGAGGCGGCCGAGGCCACCGACTTCGACGCGGGCCGCCGTCAGCTGGCCGACATGCTCGGCGGCGGCATCGACCTGTCCGAGCTGCCGCTGGACAAGCCGCTCCCGGAAAGCCTGCTCCCGCAACTCGATACGGTGCGTCGGCGCCGGGGCCGGGTGGAGATCTTCAGCAAGCTCGCCGCCACCGGCGCCACCCTGCGCGAGCTGATCGTCGCCGCCAAGGACACCGGCCACTGGGCCGCCGCGGGTACCCCGGAACAGCTCGCCGATGCCATCGAGGAGCGCTACCGGGCGAACGTGCTCGACGTGATCTCCCTCGGCGGCCTGGCCGAGGAGCGCACCCGCGACTTCGTCGTCAACGGGCTGCTGCCGGAACTGCGCAGGCGCGGGCTCGTCGACACCGACTACCTGGCGGGCACCTACCGGGAGAACCTGGAACTGCCCGCGGTCGGCTAGCGGGTCAGAACGGCACCTCGGTGCTCAGCAGACCGGTGCCGTCGGCGCGCCGGGACACGATGCGGCAGAACTCGATCGCGTCCAGCTCGATGGCCGGTGCCGCGGTCGGGCCGCTCGCCCAGGTGCCGCCCGCCGGGCCGTGCAGGGTGAGCCGGTAGGAGGCGCCGTGGCGCTGGGCCCACTCGCGGACGACATCGTCGACGAGGCGTCCGTCGTGCTCGGCGGTGAGCTCGAGTGGTCGCCCGGTCGCCCGGCTCAGGTCGATCCGGTGCATCCACGGGTCGCGGGTGAGGATCACCTCGGTCAGGTAGCCGACCGTCCAGCGCTCGTCGGCCCCGTTGACCCGCTCGGACCCGGGCATCGTCAGCTTGCGCAGGAAGCCGGGCAGCCTGCGCCGGGCGGCCGCGGCGCGCGGGCCGAGGCGGGCGAGCAGGGCGGTGAGCTCGGCGGGGGAGTGCGTGCCGTAGCGGGCGACCTGGAAGGCGGTCAGCGCGTCGATGCGCTGTTCCTCGCCGTTCGGCCGCCGATCGGCGACCCGGTTCTGCCGGATCATCTCGGGGAGCGACGCGGTCATCGCGGCCATGCCGACCACGTGGGCGATCAGCTGGTGCACAGTCCATTCCGGGCAATCGGTGGGCCGGTCCCAGTCGGCGGGGTCGAGCGCCGCGAGGGCGGCGCCGACGCGGGTGTATTCGGTCGCGGCCAGCGTCATCGAGTCGGGGCGGGGCAGGGCGCTGCGGCGCGGAGTGGTCGGCGCCGGGGTCGTGGTGGTCATGGCGGGTCCCTCGGTTCCGGGGGCAGGCCGACGCTGTCGGCCCACATGGTCATCGCGCGTTCGATCAGCCTGCGTCGGCTGTCGCCGGCCGGATCGTTGGCGAGTTGCTGGTCGATGAGGCCGCCGATCAGGCTGAACCAGATCTCGATGTCACCCCGATCGGTGACACCTGCCTCGGCGAACATGGCGACGGCTTCGCGGACCACCCGCACCGACGGCGCGAACGCCGCGGGCGACGGCTCGAATCCGGGCACCGTGCGCTGATTCATCAGCTGGTAGCGGGCCAGGTCCGCCACCGCGAAATCGAAGAAGCTGTAGGCGAGCGCGAGCAGCCGGGGCCGCGGCGCGGTGGGCAACGTGGCGGTGACCCGGGCCGCGTGCGCCTCGTATTCGGCCCACGCCTGCTCGAACATCGCGTCGTAGATCGCGTGCTTGGCCGCGAAATGGGTGTAGAGGGAGGGTGCGCGCATGCCGACCCTGGCGGCGACATCGCGCAGGGTGATCTGCGCCAGCCCGTTCTCCCTGGCGAGTTCCCACGCGACCTGCAGGATCTCCCGCCGCGTCGCCTCACGGCGTTCGGCCTGCCTATCGCGAGTAGTTTCACCTAACACAGTTAGAATTGTGGCGCAGATCACTGTCGTCGTCAAGGGTCTATCGCTGGTCGCGGGGTGCGGCGGAGTTGCGTCAACGGGGCGCCGGGGGGATTCTGAGCGGGTAGCACCGACTCGAGACAACTTTCGGCTAACCGACACGGCGAGCGAAGGGGCCTGTAGTGGACGTCACCGAACCGGCCATCCAGCTGCTCGGCATGACCCCGATATTTCCTGCTGTCGCAGGGTATTTGGCGCGTGAGGGCGTCGTCCGGTCGCTGCGCCGGTCGCCGTACGCCCCGCTGCTCGGCCGTCTCGTCGCCGCGTTCGCGTGGGGTTGCGGCGGGTTGGCGTCGTTGACGGTGCTCGGCATCCCGGCAGCGATCACCGTGCCGATCGCGCTCACGGTCCTGACCGTCGTGCTCGCGATACTGGCGATCGCCTTCGCGGGCGGCCTGATTCGGCCCGCGCCGGTCGCCGGGCGCGGGCCGGGAGTGCCGGCCGGGCGTTGATCCCGACCGGTCCGGATCCGGCTAGCGGAAGGCGTTGGCGTCGGTGAGCGCCTTGCCGAGCACGAGCTGATGCACCTCGGCGGTGCCCTCGTAGGTGAGCACCGACTCCAGGTTGTTCGCGTGCCGCAGCACCGGGTAGTCCAGCGTGATCCCGTTGGCGCCCAGGATGGTTCGGCACTCGCGGGCGATCGCGATGGCCTCGCGGGTGCTGTTGAGCTTGCCCGCGCTGATCTGCTCGCCGGTGATCTCGTGCCGGTCCTTCAACCGGCCAAGGTGCAGCGCCAGCAACTGGCCCTTGCCGAGTTCCAGGGCCATGTCGGCGAGCTTGGCCTGGGTGAGCTGGTAGGCGGCCAGCGGCTTGTCGAACACCTCGCGGGTGCGCGCGTAGTCGATCGCCGAGGCCAGGCAGTCCCGGGCCGCGCCCAGCGCGCCGAAGACGATGCCGAAGCGCGCCTCGCTCAGGCACGCCAGCGGCGAGCTCAGGCCACCCGACTCGGGCAGCACCGTGTCGGCGGGCAGCCGGACGTCGTCGAAATCCAGTGCGGCGGTGAGGGAAGCGCGCAGCGACAGCTTGCGGTGGATCTCGCGGGTGGTGAAGCCGGGCGTCCCCGCGGGCACAAGGAAGCCACGCACCCGCGGCTTGTCCCGGCCCGGATCCTCGGCGTAGGCCCAGACGACGGCGATATCGGCCACCGAGCCGTTGGTGATCCACATCTTGGACCCGTTGAGCACCCAGTCGTCACCGTCGCGCTTGGCCCTGGTGCGCATCCCGCCCGGGTTGGAGCCGTAGTCGGGCTCGGTGAGACCGAAGCAGCCGATCACCTCGCCCGCCGCCATCGCGGGCAGGTACTGCTGCTTCTGCTCCTCGGAGCCGAAGAAATGGATCGCGGTCATCGCCAGCGAGCCCTGCACCGAGACCATGCTGCGCACGCCCGAGTCGACCGCCTCGAGTTCCTGGCACGCCAGCCCGTAGGCGGTCGCCGACGCCCCGGCACAGCCGTAGCCGTCCAGGTGCATGCCGAGCAGGCCGAGCTTGCCGAGTTCGGGGGCGATCTCCCTGGCCGGGAAGGTGCCTGCCTCGAACCACTCGGCAATGTGCGGGCGCAGCCTGCGCTCGCCGAAACGGGCCACCGTGTCGCGGATCTCGCGCTCCTCCGGGGAGAGCAACGGGTCGATCGCGAACAACTCTTCGACAGTCACCATGGCGCCAGCGTAGCCGCACGGTCTTCGGCGAATCCGGCACTTGGTACACCGCGAATACCCCTGCGCACGGCCCCGAAACCGGCCAACTAGTCTGGGGCCATGAGTGAGCTGGGATTCTCGACCAGGGCCATCCACGCCGGATATGAACCCGATCCTCAGACCGGTGCGGTCAACGTGCCCATCTACGCGAGCTCCACCTTCGCCCAGGACGGCGTCGGCGGCATGCGCGGCGGCTACGAATACGCGCGCACCGGCAATCCGACGCGCACCGCGCTGGAAGGCAACCTCGCCGCCCTCGAATCGGGCATCTTCGCGCGGGCCTTCGCCTCCGGCATGGCGGCCACCGACTGCGCGCTGCGCGCCACGCTGCGCCCCGGCGATCACATCGTGATCCCCGACGACGCCTACGGCGGCACCTTCCGGCTCATCGACAAGGTCTTCAGCCAGTGGGGCATCGAGCACTCGCCCGCCCACATCGCGAACCTCGACGAGGTGCGCGCGGCCATCCGCCCGAACACCAAGCTGGTGTGGATCGAGACGCCGACCAACCCGCTGCTGAGCATCGGTGACATTCCCGCGCTGGCCGATATCGCGCACGAGGCCGACGCCAAGCTGGTCGTCGACAACACCTTCGCCACCCCGTACCTGCAGCAGCCGCTGCTGCTCGGCGCCGACATCGTCGTGCACTCGACCACCAAGTACCTGGGCGGCCACTCCGACGTCGTCGGCGGCGCGCTGATCACCAACAGCAAGGAACTCGACACCGCGTTCGCGTTCCTGCAGAACGGCGCGGGCGCCGTGCCCGGCCCGTTCGACGCCTTCCTCACCCTGCGCGGCATCAAGACGCTGGCCGTGCGGATGGAGAAGCACTGCGACAACGCCGAGGTGATCGCGGAGTTCCTGACCAACCACCCGGCCATCTCGCAGGTGATCTACCCCGGCCTGCCGACCCACCCCGGCTACGAGATCGCGCAGAAGCAGATGCGCCGCAGCGGCGGCATGATCTCGGTGCGGCTGGCCGGCGGCCGCGAGGCGGCGCTGAAGTTCTGCTCGCGCACCGAGATCTTCACCCTGGCCGAGTCGCTGGGCGGCATCGAGTCGCTCATCGAGCACCCGGGCGCGATGACCCACGCCAGCACCGAGGGTTCGGCGCTGGAGGTCCCCGCCGACCTGGTGCGGCTCTCGGTCGGTATCGAGGACATCAGCGATCTCCTCGCCGATGTCGAGCAGGCACTGAGCTGACCGGGACCCCCAGATGACGAAACGGCCGCATCCGATGTTCGGATGCGGCCGTTCGCGTTCGGGTTCGGTCGGTGCGGGCTCGGTCAGGCCAGGATCAGCCGTGGTACGGCTCGGCGCTGACCAGCGTCACCTTCATGGTGTTGCCGTTGGGCAGCGTGTACTCGCGGGTCTCGCCCACCTTGGCGTCGATCAGCGCGCCGCCCAGCGGGGAGTTCGGCGAGTAGGTCTCCAGGTTGGTGGCGCCGAGGCCCTCTTCGCGGGTCGCGATCAGGAAGGTCTCGGTGTCGTCGGAGTCGCCGTCGTAGTACACGGTGACGACCGAACCCGGCAGAGCCACACCGGACTTGGTGGGGGCGACGCCGACCTTGGCGTTGTTCAGCAGTTCCTGCAGCTGGCGGATTCGCGCCTCCTGCTGGCCCTGCTCCTCACGCGCGGCGTGGTAGCCGCCGTTCTCCTTGAGGTCGCCCTCTTCGCGGCGCTCGTTGATCTCGGCGGCAATGACCGGACGATTGGCAATGAGCGAGTCCAGCTCGCCCTTGAGCCTGTCGTGCGACTCCTGGGTAAGCCAGGTCACATTCTCGGTCATCTCGATCACTCCCTAGTAGTTGTTCCCGGCGCACCGGGATTCCCTGAAACCAGCGCGATACCCTCCGGAGGAGGGCATGCACCAGCCCGACGGCTGGAGCGATCCTGGGGGGTGAACCCGTAACCCGGAAACAGCACCGCTGGCCGCCAATGCAGCAAACACGGCTCCGAGCCCCGGAACCGTGTATCAGGCCATTTTAGCATGTCTCATAAATATGCAGGTCAGGCTAGGCGAGGCTGCTATTCCACGCGCAGATAGCCCGGTACTTGCTCGGTGCAGCCGTAGATGTCGCCCGCCGACGGACGCGCGGAGGACTTGACCGTGGTGGTCACCTGGACGCTGGTGGAGTCCGATCCGGGCACCAATACCTCGCGCCTGCCGACCTCGGCGCTGTCGCGGTCCATGGCCCGCACGAAGCAGACGACGGCCTGCTCCGGGTTGTCGCGGGTGACCTTCATCCGCACGGTCAGCGTCGAGTCGTCGACGACCACGTAGCCGAGCTGCTCGGTCTCGATCGCCTTCGGGCCGTACTTCTGGAACCCCAGAAAGGCGACGCCGACCCCGGCGACCAGCACACCGATCCCGAGCACGACCAGCAGCCATGTCCGACGCGCCGGTGGTTTGGTGCCGTAACGGTCGGCGTGTCGGGCTGCGGCGGCGGCCGAGGTCGCCGCGGAGTCCGGTGCGGGCTCGGTCATCGGTTTCTCGCTCCCGGGGGTGGTCGGAACAAACGGGGGGTCGGATGGAACTATAGGGAACGAAGTTCTGACACCCGCGAGCGAGAGCGATGGTGAACGAGACGTGAGTGGCCTTCGCCTCATGGCGGTGCACGCACACCCCGACGACGAATCGAGCAAGGGCGCCGCGACCATGGCCAGGTACGCGGCCGAGGGCGTGGACGTCCTGGTCGTGACGTTGACCGGTGGCGAGCGCGGCAGCATTCTCAACCCCGCGATGGACACCCCCGGCGTCCTGGACCGGATCGAGGAGGTCCGGCGCGAGGAGATGGCCGCGGCCGCGCACGCGCTCGGTGTGCGCCAGCACTGGCTCGGCTTCGTCGACTCCGGCCTGCCCGAGGGCGACCCGCTGCCGCCGCTGCCCGAGGGCTGCTTCGCGCTGGTGCCGCTCGAGGAGTCGACCGAGGCGCTGGTGCGCGTCGTGCGCGAGTTCCAGCCGCACGTGATCACCACCTACGACGAGAACGGCGGCTACCCGCATCCGGACCACATCCGGTGCCACGAGGTGTCGATGGCCGCGTACGAGGCGGCGGGCGATCCGGCGAAGTTCCCCGCGGCGGGCGAGCCGTGGACGCCGCTCAAGCTCTACTACGACCACGGCTTCAGCATGAAGCGCCTGGAGGCCTTCGCCGAGGAGTACGAGCGCATCGGCGAACCGTTCCCGCTGCAGGAGTGGCTGGACCGGATGAAGCAGTTCAAGCGCGGCGATTCCTGGGGCCGGGTCACCACCCAGATCGAATGCTCCAAATATTTCCCCCAGCGTGACGACGCCCTGCGCGCGCACGCGACCCAGATCGATCCGAACGGGGCGTTCTTCGCGATCCCGTTGGAGATGCAGCAGCGGCTCTGGCCGACCGAGGAGTTCGAATTGGCCAAGACGAGGGTGAGCACCGCCATCCCGGAGACCGACCTGTTCGCCGGCATCGAGGACGCCGACCGGTGATGTTGGTCTACCTCGCTCAGAACACCCCGACCGGACCCGAGTTCGGCAAGGCGTCGCCGCTCGGCCTGCTGGTCATCCTGATCCTGCTGGCGGGCACCGTGCTGCTCGTGCGCTCGATGAACAAGCATCTCAAGGGCCTGCCCGAGACGTTCGAGCCCGAGCACCCGGAACCGGACCAGAAGGCCGACGAGGGCACGGAACCGGGCGCCATCGAGCCGGACACCGGCGACGGCGCTCCGCAGACCCCGAAAACCGACTGAGCTAGGGCAGCTGCGCGATATCGGTCACCAGCTCGCCGACCAGATCCCTGGCGGCGGCCGCGTGCTCGGCCAGCTGCCGTGGCGCGCCGGTCGCGCTGAGCTCGATCATCTTGTTCATCAACCCGAAGATGACCACGAGCCTGCGCAGGGCCGCCCTGCGCTCGGCCGCGGACAATTCGGTGCTGCCTAATATCTCTGTCCCCGTCACGAGAGTGTGATCGTCGCACCGGGACACAACGTTTCGCCGAAACGGGCGTGGTCAACCCTGCGCGGGCAGGGTCGGCTCGGTGTACACCGCGAACCCGCCCGCGTCGTCGAAATCGACGCCGAGGAAGCGGTCGGCCCGGAACGGGTTGTTGGCGAGGAACCGGACGACATGCCCGTCCGGATCGATCACGTCGAGCGCCGCGCCGTACTCGCCGCGGTCACCCACTCCGGAGATCTCGGCGCCCATCCCGGTGGCCACCGCGGCGATCCGATGCAGCTCGTCGACCGTATCGACCTCGAGCGCGAACACATCGAATCCACCCAGATCCGGCGTGCCCGCGCAGAAGGCTCGCTCCCGCAGCGCGATCCCGAATCCGGACGGGTGCATCAGCTGCACGCCGCGCACCACGCCCGCCTCCGCGAATTCTCCCGCGAGCGAGAGCCCGAGCAGCTCCCGGTACCAGGCGGCGCTGCGCCGCAAGTCGCTCACTGGCAGCTTCACATGCCGGATCCGCATCGCCATTCCTCCTCCGCCGGGGTCGAATCTAGCCAGCGCACCGCTCGGGTGGTCACCAATCGATGAGGTCGAGTTCGTGGAGGCGGCGGAAGACCATCATGGAGCCGGGGGCCACGTGGTCCATGGCGGCGTATTCGCTGACGGTGAAGTAGCGGAATTCGGCGATCTCGCCGGTGGCGTGGGGTTCGCCGGTGAAGTCGGCGAGGAAACAGGTCATGTGCAGGCCGGTGTTGCGGCCGTGGCCGAAGGCCTCGGCCTCGAAGATGCCGAGTTCGGCGACGCCGGACAGCCCGACGCCGAGTTCTTCCTCGATTTCGCGATGTAGCGCCTCTAAGGGGGTTTCGCCCGGATCGATCTTGCCGCCCGCCATGTAGAAGACGTCCTTGCCCTCCGGGCGCGTCTGGATCAGCCTGCGGTCGCGGACATGGGCGAGGGCGGCGGTGCGGATCATGGAGATCACTCTAGGGAGCGATCGGCTCCCGCTCGCGGCGAACCGGGTGGCGCAGGATCGTCCGTGTCGCTTCCGGTGGGGTGCGGCGCAGGTCGGACAGGTAGATCTCGTGGTGCAGGCCGTTCATCGTCAGGTCGTGCTCGGCCATGTACGCGTCCATCCGGGCCAGGGTCGCCGGCTCGTCGGCGAACGGTCCCACGTGCAGCACCTGGATCGCCTCGCCCTCGGTGAGCTGCTCGAATCCGACACCGTCGACCATGTCCGCGGTGACCGGCTCGGGCATGCGGATCAGCAGCTTCCAGTGCCATTCGTCGCGCGGGACGGTGAGCGGCGGCAGGTCCGATTCCACCCACCACAGGCCCTCCAGCTTGGGCACGACGAAATCGGTGCCAGCGGCCTTGGCCTGCTTCTTCGCGCCGTAGGCGGCGCGGTACAGCGATTCGACGGCCGCGCTGTAGGCGGCTCCGCCGGGGGCGCCCCGGCCGGGCGCGGTGAGGTAGGAGTAGGTCGGGAAGGTGCGCAGGACAGGGTCGGCCGGGGCGGTGTAGTAGGGGCGGTCGGTCTTGGCCAGGTCCAATTTCATGGCACCCAGCGTGGACTCTCCCGCGTGGGGAGAGTCAAGCCCCGTCGATGGTCAGCGGGTCGGAGGCGGTGAGCGCGCCGGTGCGCGAGGTGTCCTTGAGGTCGACGCCCGAGCGGCCTAGCTCGCGCGCGCCCGCCACCAGGCCCGCCACGACGCGGGCGGCGTCGGCGTAGGTGAGGCCGTCGGGCGGATGGATGTTGGAGATGCAGTTGCGTTCGGCGTCGGCGCGACCAGGGCGCGGGGCATGGGTGAGATAGATGCCCAGGCTGTCGGCGACCGAGAGGCCGGGGCGTTCCCCGATGATCACCAGCACCGTCCGCACGCCCATGGCCTCGGCGATGTGGTCGCCCAGGGCGACGCGCGCCTGGGTGGCGATCACCGGCGGGGCGAGGGTGTAGCGGTCGGCGAGTTCGTCGGCCAGTGCCGCGAGCAGGCCCGCGCCGTGGTCGGTGAGCGCGCGCGGGGACAGCCCGTCGGCGAGCACGAAACCGATGTCGGCCCCGTGGTCGCCGAGGCCGGACAGGTCGGCGGGCAGCCTGCCGAGGTCGGGGCGGCGCAGGTATTCCGAGCGGTCGGCGGCCTTGCTGGTCACGGTCACCGGGTCGCCCAGGCCCATGCTCGCGATCTGCTCGGTGAAGATGTCCACGTCGAGCGGGACGTGCACCGCGTCGCGGGCGGCGGCGTGCGCGGCCCGCAGGGTCAGGACCTCGGTGGTGGGCAGGGCGTCGCCGGTGCGGCCGAGACCGATCCTGGCCTGGGTGTTGCGCCGCAGATCGCGCCAGAACTCCTGGGCCACCGCGGCTTCGGCCCGTTCGTCCGGTGTCGGCTCGCCCACGACGTGTCCTCTCGGCTCGGTGTTCGATCGCACGATGCGCAGAACTGGTTTCGTCGCAGTGGGTTTCATCGGTTCGCCGCCAGGGCGCGCAGCGGCGACGACAGCGGCGCCACCTGACGGATCCGGCCGTTGGCGTCGAGCATGCCGAGCCCGGACAGCCACGCCTCGAATTCCGGTGCGGGGCGCAGGTTCAGCACCTGCCGCGCGTAGAGCGCGTCGTGGAAGCTCAGGCTCTGGTAGCCGAGCATCACGTCGTCGGCGCCCGGCACCGCGATGACGAAGGCACATCCGGCCGCGCCCAGCAGGGTGAGCAGGGTGTCCATGTCGTCCTGGTCGGCCTCGGCGTGGTTGGTGTAGCAGACGTCGACGCCCATCGGCAGGCCGAGCAGCTTGCCGCAGAAGTGGTCCTCCAGCCCGGCCCGGATGATCTGTTTGCCGTCGTAGAGATACTCGGGCCCGATGAACCCGACGACGGTGTTCACCAGCAGCGGTCGCAGCTCCCTGGCGACGGCGTAGGCGCGCGCCTCCAGGGTCTGCTGGTCCACCGGCCGATCACCCACGCCCAGATGGGCGTTCGCGCTCAGCGCCGACCCCTGTCCGGTCTCCAGATACATCACGTTGTCGCCGACGGTGCCGCGCCCGAGCGAGCGCCCGGCCTCGTTGCCCTCGCGCAGCAGCGCCAGGTTCACGCCGAAACCGGCATTGGCGCCCTCGGTGCCCGCCACCGACTGGAACACCAGATCCACCGGCGCACCGGCCTCGATCAGGCCGATGGTCGTGGTGACGTGGGAGAGCACGCACGACTGGGTCGGGATGTCGAAGCGCAGCCGGACCTCGTCGAGCAGGTGCAGCAGGTCGGCGGTGGCCTGGGGCGAGTCGGTGGCCGGGTTGATGCCGATCACCGCGTCGCCGCAGCCGAGCAGCAGCCCGTCGAGGGTGGCGGCGGCGATCCCGCGCGGGTCGTCGGTCGGATGGTTGGGCTGCAGGCGGGTGCTCAACCGCCCCGGCAGACCGATGGTGGTGCGGAAGCCCGCGGTCACCACGGTCGCCTTGGCGACGGCGATCAGATCCTGATTGCGCATGATCTTGCTGACCGCCGCCACCATCTCCGGCGTCAGTCCCGGCGCGACCGCGGCCAGGGTGGCCGCCGCGTCGTCGGTGGCGGCGACCGCGAGCAGCCAGTCCCGCAGCCCGCCGACGGTGAGATGCGCGATCGGGCCGAACGCGGTCCGGTCGTGGCTGTCGATGATCAGCCGGGTGACCTCGTCGGTCTCGTACGGCACGACCACCTCGTCGAGGAAGGTGGTCAGCGGCACGTCGGCCAGGGCCCACTGCGCGGCCGCCCGTTCGGCATCGGTCGCGGCGGCGCAACCGGCCAGCTGGTCGCCGCTGCGTTCGGGCGTCGCCTTGGCGAGGAGATCGACCAGGCCGTCGAACGTGTAGGTCGTGACGCCGACAGAGCTGCGGTACACGGTCATCGGGTGCCGCCTCCTTTCGCGGGGTTCGTGGTGCGGGTTACTCGAGTTCTTGTTCGGCCTTGGCCAATGCCGCGAATTCCTCGTCGGGGGACTTGGCGACCAGGTGTTTGCGACTGTAGAGGCCGAAGTAGGCCATGAAGGCGCAGAACACACCGAGGGTGAACAGCGCCGCCTTCGGGTCGACCAGGAAGGTCGCCGCCACCGAGGCCGCCGCGATGACCAGCGCGAACGCGGTGGTCGCGATGCCGCCCGGGGTGCGGTAGGGGCGCGGCATGTTCGGCTCGCGGACCCGCAGCACGATGTGGCTCACCATCATCAGCACGTAGCTCACCGCGGCGCCGAACACGGCCATGTTCAGCAGCATCGCGCCCTCGCCGGTGAGCGAGAGGGCGAAGCCGATCAGGCCGGGCACGATCAGCGCGAGCACCGGCGCCTTGCGGGAGTTGGTCACCGACAGGCTGGTGGGCAGGTAGCCGGCCCGCGAGA
This sequence comes from Nocardia sp. NPDC058244, assembly GCF_042882065.1. NCBI lineage: Bacteria > Bacillati > Actinomycetota > Actinomycetes > Mycobacteriales > Nocardiaceae > Nocardia > Nocardia sp. NPDC058244. The sequence continues at coordinate 1,156,292 of NZ_JBHVWX010000001.1, forward strand.
GCGCGAAGGTCTGCCGGGAGTAGGCGTAGACGATGGAGAAGAAGCTGGCGATCAGACCGGCCAGGCCGATGTAGTTGACCACCTTGGCCGCCGCGCCGTCACCGAGCGCCTCCACCAGCGGGTTGCCCGAGGTCGACGCGCCCTGCGCGCCGAGCGCGCCGGTCACCAGGACCAGCACCACCGCGCCGGTGACGACCAGCAGCAGCATCGCGACGATGATGCCCTTGGGCACGTTCTTCTCCGGCTCGGTGGCCTCCTCGGCCGCCAGCGGCACGCCCTCGACGGCCAGGAAGAACCAGATGGCGAACGGGATCGCGGCCCAGATGCCCAGGTAGCCGAACGGCAGGAAGGACGAGGAACCGGTGGCGTCGGGGTCGGGCGCGATATTCGTCAGGTTGGCCACGTCGAACTCGCCGAGCGCCGCCACCGCGAAGATCACCAGGCCGACCAGCGCGATCGCGGTGATCACGAACATCGCCTTGAGCGCTTCACCCGCGCCACCCAGGTGGATGCCGATGAACAGCGCGTACACCGCCAGATACACCCACCAGCCGTCGGTGATCCCGAACAGGTTCAGCGATTCCACGTAGGCGCCGATGAAGGTGGCGATGGCGGCGGGCGCGATCGCGTACTCGATGAGCACCGCGGTGCCGGTGGCGAATCCGCCCCACGGGCCGAGGGCGCGCCGGGCGAAGGTGTAGCCACCGCCCGCCGCGGGCAGGGCCGAGGACAGCTCGGCCATGCCGAGCACCATGGCCAGATACATGGCGGCGATGACGATCGCGGCGATCAGCAGACCACCGAAACCGCCCTCGGCGAGGCCGAAGTTCCAGCCGGAGTAGTCACCGGAGATCACGTAGCTCACGCCGAGACCGGCCAGCAGCACCCAGCCGGCCGAGCCGGAGCGCAGGGTGCGTTTGGCGAGATAGTCGTCGGCGGGCGTCTCCGCACCCGTGCCGGGAATCGCGTCGGTACTCACAGGAAAGCTCCTCATCAACAAACAAGCGCGTAGCGACGGCAACGGTGATCGTCGAGGGTTGAAGAATGGTTGACGACTGTTACGGCCGTGGATCCCACAGGTCAGCGGCGCGTATCGAGCGCCGCCGACCTGCGGAAACGATGTGACAACGCGTGTTTCACATCACTGTGGAACGGTGTCACCGGTGGGTGGCGGCGGCTGGGCGTCCAGCTCGGCCACCTCGGCGTCGGTGAGCAGGCGCGAGCGGATCAGGAACCGCACGCCCTCGGGGGCCTCCAGCGAGAAACCGCTGCCCCGGCCGGGCACCACGTCGACGGTGAGATGGGTGTGCTTCCAGTACTCGAACTGGTCGGCACTCATCCAGAACGGGGTGTCGCCCGGCAGATATCCCAGCAGCACGTCCGAGGCGCCGACGCGGAATTCACCGCGTGGGTAGCACATCGGGGAGCTGCCGTCGCAGCAACCGCCGGATTGGTGGAACATGACCGGGCCGTGCTGCCCGGTCAGTTCCCGCAGCAGCGTCGCCGCCTGTTCGGTGAGGTCGACGCGCCGCACCATCAGAAGAAGCCGAGCTTCTGCGGCGAGTAGCTGACCAGCAGGTTCTTGGTCTGCTGGTAGTGCTCGAGCATCATCTTGTGGTTCTCGCGGCCGATGCCGGACTTCTTGTAGCCGCCGAAGGCCGCGTGCGCCGGGTAGGCGTGGTAGCAGTTGGTCCACACCCGGCCCGCCTTGATGCCGCGGCCGAGCCGGTAGGCGGTGTTCATGTCGCGCGTCCACACGCCGGCGCCGAGGCCGTAGAGGGTGTCGTTGGCGATCTTCAGCGCCTCGTCGGTGGAGTCGAAGGTGGTCACCGCGACGACCGGGCCGAAGATCTCCTCCTGGAACACGCGCATGTCGTTGCTGCCCTTGAAGATCGTCGGCTCGATGTAGAAGCCGTCCGCCAGCCCGTCGACCGCGCGGACCGCGCCGCCGGTGAGCACCTCGGCGCCTTCCTTCTTGCCGATGTCGATGTAGGACAGGATCTTCTCGAACTGATCGTTGCTGGCCTGCGCGCCGATCATGGTGGCCTCGTCGAGCGGGTTACCGCTGACGATCGCCTTGGTGCGCTCCACGCAGCGGGCCATGAACTCGTCGTAGATCGAGGACGCGATCAGCGCGCGCGAGGGACAGGTGCAGACCTCGCCCTGGTTGAGCGCGAACATCACGAAGCCCTCGATCGCCTTGTCCAGGAAATCGTCGTCGGCGGCCATCACGTCGGGCAGGAAGATGTTGGGGCTCTTGCCGCCCAGTTCCAGCGTCACCGGGATGATGTTCTCGCTGGCGTACTGCATGATCAGCCTGCCGGTGGTGGTCTCGCCGGTGAAGGCGACCTTGGCCACGCGCGGGCTCGACGCCAGCGGCTTGCCCGCCTCGACGCCGAAACCGTTGACGACGTTGAGCACACCCGGCGGCAGCAGATCCGCGACCAGCTCGACCACCTTCATGATCGAGGCGGGCGTCTGCTCGGCGGGCTTGAGCACCACGGCGTTACCGGCCGCGAGCGCGGGCGCCAGCTTCCAGGTGGCCATCAGGATGGGGAAGTTCCACGGGATGATCTGCGCGACGACGCCGAGCGGCTCGTGGAAGTGGTAGGCGATGGTGTCCTTGTCGACCTCGCTGATCCCGCCCTCCTGCGCGCGCAGCACACCGGCGAAGTAGCGGAAGTGGTCGACCGCCAGCGGCAGGTCGGCGGCCAGGGTCTCGCGGACCGGCTTGCCGTTGTCCCAGGTCTCGGCGACGGCGAGGGCCTCGAGGTTGGCCTCGATCCGGTCGGCGATCTTGTTCAGGATGTTGGCGCGCTCGGCCGCGGAGGTCTCACCCCAGGCGTCGGCGGCCCGGTGCGCGGCGTCCAGCGCCAGCTCGATGTCGGCGGCGGTGGAGCGGGCGATCTCGCAGAACGGCTGGCCGTCCACCGGCGAGGTGTTCTCGAAGTACCGGCCCTCGACGGGCGGAACCCACTTGCCGTCGATGAAATTGTCGTACCGCGGCGCGTAGCTGACGATACTGCCCTCGGTGCCCGGCTTGGCGTAGATCATGTGCGGAGGCTCCTCGCTGATTCCGGTGAAGCGTGACGCCCATCACTATCCGCCGCGAGGGTTGATGAAACGTTGAAGCCGGACCGATCAGGCGCGAAGAGCGCTGTGCAGGCGGGCCGCGGCGACCGCGCGTCGCGCGTCGCGCGGGGGCAGCAGGGCCAGCGCGTGTTCGTGGACGGCGATGTCGTCGGGGGCGGCCTCACCGTAGGTCAGCGCGTGGTCGGCGTCGGGGCTGGCCAGCACGGCGTTGCGCATGGCGACCGCGAGGTAGTCGCGCCATTCGCTGATGCCCGGGGTGTCCGAATCCGGCAGCAGCGGACCGTGATACAGCCGGACGGCGCTGTCGAGGTCGCCGGATTCCAGCGCGCGCAGTACGTCGACGGCGTCGCAGGACAGGGCCGTGGTGAAGCGGTAGACGCGGCTGGTGATGTCGCCGCCGGTGGCGCGGCGCAGGTAGGACATCTCCGATTTCAGGGTGCTCGCCCCGACCGCGCGATCGCCGTAGACGGCGTAGTGCAGGCGTTCGTGGCTGTAGCCGTCGTCGTCGAGGGCGAGCAGGGTGAGGATCTCGAGCTGGCGCGGGCGCAGCCGGATCGGGGTGCCATCGCGGAGCAGCCGACCGGTGCCGAGGCAGGTGAGCCGCATCCCGGCGGGCGCGGGCGTGGCGGCGTGCAGTTTCGACTCGATCGCGCTGGTCATGGTGCGCACGGTCGCCATGGCCAGCGGGTGCGAGCGCTTCCAGGTGGTCGACAGGTCGAGCACGCCGAGCAGGGTGCCGTCGGCGCCCCGGATCGGCGCGCAGTAGCAGACCCAGCCGTGCAGGGCGGCGACGAGATGTTCGGCGGAGAACACGGTGTGCGGCTGATCGGTGCGCAGCGCGAGCGAGAGGGCGTTGGTGCCCATGTGCGCCTCGTCCCAGCGCCCGCCGGGCGCGAAATTCACCTGTTCGGCCCGTCTGCGCATGACCGGTCCACCGTCGGTCCACAGGATGGTGCCCGAGGCGTCGGTGACCGCGGCCACGAATCCGGCCTCGGCGGCGCCGCGCAGTTGCTCGCTCAACTCGGTGACCGGCCCCCGCAGCGGCGACTCCGCCCACCGCGGCCCGATGTCGTCGAGCTCGCTCTCCGGCGCGCAGTCGCGCCCCGGATCCACCGTCCGCAGCGACCGCAACCACGACTGCGCGACCTCTGTCCGCACCGCCGAACTCCCCGTTCCCGGCGCGGACCCGCCCGCGGGCACCCACTGCTCCCACTCTCGTTCCAGCGCAGCGCGCTGCGCCGAGAGTGTCAGCTGCGAGGCCATCGGCGTCTTCCTGTGCGATCGCGAATCGGGTCGGTCACCCCTCATCATGCCTCAGTATCTGGCACTGAGCAGCGGTTTCGGGGCGCGCCGCGGTCGTTGCCGGGGATGCGGACCACCTGCTGTGCACCGGGAACGCGGCGGGCATCCAGCGTTCGGCCGGCCTGCACGCGGTCGTCACGCTGTGCGGCCGTGGTCGCGGGCCGCTCGTACCATGGCGGTGTGCCTGTCGAGCCGGTTCGGATCGCCGGGGCCGAGGTGGACGTCGCGGTCCCGGGGTGGTCGATGGCGGGGGTGGGTATGGCGGGGTTCGCCGGGCGGGCTCCGGCGGACGTCGAGTTGCGGGTGGTGCCGTATCCGGCCTTGACGGTCTTTCTCGACTTCGGGGACGGCCTGCTGGTCGACGCGGGCGGCGGGGCGGGGCAGCGGGGGAGCGCGGTGGTTGGGCTCGGGGCCGCGCGGGTGCGCGGGCGGGCCCGCGAAGTGGAGCTGATGCAGGTGCGGTTGTCACCGGTGGTGGCGCACGCGGTCCTCGGGCCGATGACGGGGGCGCCGGTGGTCGCGCTCGACGAGGTGTGGGGCCGGGCGGCCGAGCGCCTGCGTGAGCGGATGCGCGACGCCGCCGGGTGGGACGAGCGGTTCGCGATCGTGCGCGCGGAGCTCGGCAGGCGCGTCGCGTCGGGCAGCCGGGTGGATCCCGAGGTCGCCGCCGCGTGGCACCGGATCGTGGTGTCCCGGGGCCGGATTCGGGTCGCGGCGCTGGCGGACGAGCTCGGGTGGAGCCGGAAGCGGCTGTGGGCGCGGTTCCGGGCGCAGCTCGGGGTGACGCCGAAGCAGGCGGCGCAGCTGGTGCGCTTCGACTACGCCGCGCACCGGCTGGCCGCCGGGGACAGCGTGGCGCTGGTGTCGGCGGAGAGCGGGTACGTCGACCAGTCCCACCTGAGCCGCGCGGCAGCGACTTTCGCCGGGCTGACGCCCGCTGGGCTGGCGAGCGCGCCGTGGTTGTCCGTCGACGAGGTGGCGTGGGCCGGTCGGCCCTACGCGACCGTCGTCTGACTCGCGCACAGCGATATTCCAGACCGGTCGTTCCAGCGGGACAAGAATGGTCCTACGTGGCGATATCGAGGTCGAAGAGCATTGTGTTACAGCAATTTTCACCTCCGGTCACTTATTGCGACCGATCAGTCAAATATGCAAAACTCTGAGCCGTCATCCGATCGCAACAAGCCGCTGGAGGATCGTCCTATGGCTCGAAATAGCCACTTACCCACCCTGATTCGCGGCGCCACCGCGACGGTCGCGGTCGGCGTCGTCGCGGGCGTGACCGCCGTGCTCGCGCCTGCCGCCTCGGCGACCGTGACCAGCATCGGCATCGCGCCCTCGGTCACCCTCGGCGCCCACCGCTACGGCACGACCTGCACCTACGACGTGAGCGTGACCGTCGACGACAACACCAAGCGCGTCTACTTCTTCGAAGAAGGCCAGGGCCCCAGCGGTTTCGCCGACGCGATGCCGGTCGATGGCGTGGCCGAGACGACCTGGACCCCGTCCAAGCCGGGCATCACCTACATCTACGCCGTCCAGCCCGACGCGTGGCCCGAGACCAGGCAGGTCGTCGACGTCGGCACCGGCATCGATCTCGGATCCGCCTGCGTCGCCCTCTGACCCGGCACCCCCTCGACAGCAAAGGTTTCACCATGAACACACTGCGTGGCATCGTCGTCGCCGCCGTGATCGGCACCGCGACCCTGGCCGGCGGCGGCACCGCCCTGGCCGACCCCGCTCCCATCGGCCCGTCGCCCGTCCCGCCGAGCCCGTGCACCGCCCACCCGCTGCTGACCGCGTGGTGCCTGCTCACCAGCGGATCCTGACGGCGCATCGGGGTGGGTCGCGCCCGGTCCGCCGGGAGTGACCCGCGCCGGTGATCCGCGACGGGAACATTTGTCCAATACCTCGATTCGTCGGCGGCCGATGCTGAGTGTCGTGTCCGCTACCGCGAGACCGGCGACATCCGGCGCGGTGTGATCGAGGAGGAACGACCATGAACGACGCGACCCGGAGGGCCCAGGTGTCCTACCGCGTTCGGTTGCTGCACGCGCTGCGCAAGGAACCGGAGTGGGAGTCGCTGACGCCGGCGGAATTGATCACCGTCCGTGACGCGGCGAATCGCACGGCGTCGTCGCGGTTCTCCCGGGTGATCACCGGATTCCCGGACCGGGGCGCCGCGATCACCTGGCAGGACGTGTCGCTGCCGGATCGGGTGATCCCGGTCCGGGTCTACCGGCCGACGCGCACGACGGCGGCGGCCCTGCCGCTCGTCGTGCACATCCACGGCGGTGCCTATGTCGGAACCGCGGCCCAATGCGATTGGGCCAACAGTCGTCTCGCCGCCCGGCTGCCCGCCGTCGTCGTCTCGGTCGAGCACCGGCTGCTGGCGCCCGGCACGCCGCTGGCGGCGGCGGTCGACGACGGGTGGGACGTGCTGCGGCACGTGGTGGCCGAGGCCGCCGACTGGGGGATCGACCCGGCTCGCGTCGCCGTCGCCGGGGAGAGCTGCGGTGGCCTCATCGCGGCCATGGCCGCGATCCGGGCCCGCGACGCCGATCTCCCGGTGCAGGCGCAGGTCCTGGTCAACCCGGCCGTCGACCCGACGGCCACGATGCTCGACTACCCCTCGATGACCGACCCGGGCGACAGCCCGATGCTGCCGGTCGCGCGCCTGCGTTTCTTCCAGCGGCTGGCGGGCGCGGACGCGGGCGCCGTCTCGCCGATCCACGCCGACCTGCACGACCTGGCACCGGCCCTGATCCTGGTCCCGACCGTCGACCCGATCGCCGATCACGGCCGCCGCTACGCCGAGCGGCTGCGCGAATCCGGTACGCCGGTCCGGCTTTTCGAGCACCCCGGCGCACCACACGCCTTCATCGCCCTGCCCGGCCTGGTCCCGCAGGCGAAGACCGCGCTGGCCCAGATGACCGAGTTCCTCACCGATCGGCTTGCGGCGCGGCGATCTCCGCGGCAACGCCGTTGAGGATGAGTTCGAGACCGAAGGTGAAGTCGCTGTCGTCCGGTGCGTTCGGCGGCGACCGGAACAGCGGTGCGGCGAACAGTCGCGCCGCCTCCGGGTACCGTTGCGCGTCGACCAGGCGGGCGAGCGCGCTGCCGTAGTTCTGATTGACCTGCGCCTCGCTCAGGCCCGTTCCCGCTCTGCCGTCGGACAATTGCTGGGTGAGCAGGCTCGCCTGCCGGACGTGCATGCTCACCAGCATCACGATGCCCACCTTGGTCCCCCAGTCGAGCCCGGTCGCGGCGAGGGGGCGCAGCGCGGCGTCGAGCCAGCCGACCGCGTTGGGGCCACGGGGCGGTCCGGCGATCGGCAGTTGCGGCACCCACGGGTGCGCGGCGTAGGCCGCGAGCAGGGCGTGCGCCCACTGCCGCAGGCCGTCGCGCCATCGGCCGGGCGCGGCCGTCGGGTCCGGTGCGGGGCCGAGCGCGTGGTCGGACATCAGCTCGAACAACTCGTCCTTCGAACCTACGTGGCGATAGAGCGCCATCTTCGTGAAGCCGAGGGCGGACGCGACTTTCGCCAGCGTCACCTCGTCCAGGCCGCCGCGGTCGGCCAGGTCGACCGCCGTGCGCACGACCGTGTCGACGTCGAGTTCGGCCGGTCGTCCGAGTCGCGCCGGGGCGGGCAGTCGCCAGAGCCTGCCCAGGTCGGCGGGCATCGCCTCGTCGGGCGTCACGGCAACTACCTCCTCGGAGTTCGGCGGCGTCGGCGCGGCCGCTCCCGAATACTATCGCCCGACTTAGTATCTATAGGATAGTATCCCAGGGAAATTATTCAGGAGCTCGGCGAGAGTGGGCGATCGCATGACCGATCAGCTGGTTGTTCCCGGATCCCGGGTGCACGATGTCGACGCGCTGCGCGGCTTCGCGCTGCTGGGGATCTTCATCGTCAACATCACCTTCATGGCCTCGGGGTATCCGGGAAACCTGGTCGTCGACCCGCAGTTCACCTCGACCCTCGACGAGGTCGTGCGCGGGGTGTCGTCGGTGTTCGTCGACATGAAGTTCTACGTGCTGTTCTCGTTCCTGTTCGGCTACAGCTTCACCCTCCAGATGGATTCGGCGGCCGCCGCCGGGGCCGCCTTCGAGCCGCGCATGCTGCGCCGGATCGCGGGGCTGTTCGTCCTCGGCGTCCTGCACATCGTGTTCCTGTACGGCGGTGACGTGCTGACGACCTACGCGGTGGCCTGCCTGGTCCTGTTCTGGATGCGGCGGTGCGCGGACCGGACGGCGCTGCGGGTCGCCGCCGCGCTGTACGGCGTGGTGCTGGTGAGCCTGGTGGCGAGCGGGCTGTTCCTCGACGCGTCGACCGTGCTGCCGTCGGCCGAGGAGGCTCGCGTGAACGCGGAGCGATCGACCGCGGCCATGCTGGGTGGCTGGGGTGACATCATCGGCCACCATCTCGACGGCCTGCCGCTGCTGATCCTGCAGGCCCTCACCATGCAGGGCCCGACCGCGCTCGCGATGTTCCTGCTCGGCCTGGTCGCCGGTCGCAGGCAACTGCTCGCGCGGGTGCGCGGCGACGAGCCGATCCTGCGGCGCATCCAGTGGATCGGCTTTCCAGTGGGCGTGGCCGGTGGGCTGCTGTACGCCTTCGGCGGGGGCAATGGGCACACGCTCGCCGTCGCCGCGAGCGTCGCCACCGCGCCGCTGCTCGCCGCCGCCTATGTCGCGACGCTGCTGCGGCTGATGCACGCCCCGCGCACCACGTGGATCCGCTCGGCGCTGGCACCGGCGGGGCGGATCGCCCTGACCAACTACCTCGGCCAGTCCGCGATCGGGCTGATCCTCTTCACCGGTGTCGGGTTCGGCCTGGCAGGCCGGTTGTCGCCGCCTGCGACGATGACGCTGGCGCTGGCGATCTTCGCGCTCCAGCTGTGGGTGAGCGCGATCTGGTTGCGCCGGTACCGGTATGGGCCCGCCGAATGGCTGTTGCGCTGGATCACCATCGGGCGCAGGCCCGGCCTGCGGGCGGCGCCGGTCGGTTGACCCTTGCCGCGTCCCGGCTCGCGTGGCACTATTCGAGCGGTTGGTTTCGATACCAATGGTTTCGTAATTCGAGCTGGACAAAGGACAAGCGATCATGAGGTTCAGGAAGCCGGCCGCGAGGCTCGCCACGACCGGTCTCGGCATCGCCGCGGCCATGCACGTCGTCTGGGTCTTCTCCCCGTGGCCGTTCGCCGATCGCGCGGTATTCGCCGGCGCGACCAGCGGTGACTCCGTCGACGACGCGCCCGGCCCCGTCGCCACCGCCGCGGCCGCCGCGACGTTCGCCGCGGCCGCCTACACGGTGTCGGCGCAGGCGGGACTGGCGCCGCGCGCACTCCCCGCCCGGCTCGGCCGCGCGGCCGTCGCCACCGTCGCCGGTGGGCTCCTGCTGCGCGGGGCGCTGGGCCTGGTCTATTCGGGATTCGTGAGCAAGCGCAGCCTGTTCACCCGCTGGGACCTGGCGGTGTATTCGCCGTTCAGCCTGGTCGTCGGTGCTCTCGCCGCCGGTGTCGCGGTGGGCGACAAGGAATCACGCGCCGACGCCATCGGGTGATCGGTCGGCGGGCGGGCTCACCAGGATTCGACCAGCGGGGCATCGTGGGCGCGCTGTCGCCACGACTCGGTGAGGCGACCGAGCCGGGCCGGGGCGGAGACACTGCCGATGCTCGCGATCCTGCCGTCCCGGATCGCCAGGATCGACACACCGAGGACACGATCGTCGAGGGTGAACAGCATGGCCGGGCAGCCGTTGACGACGGCCGCGTGGATCGCGGGCGAGCCGCCGACGAGCTTGCGCTTGGCGGGTGTCGGCGTGAAGCCGACCCGCACCGCCGTGGCGAGCTGCGCCGGGGTCGCGTACCGGATCAGGGTGGTGGCCAGGCCGAGTGCGCCGTCGGAGACGCCGGTCGCGTCGTCGGTCAGCAGGGCGACCAGGCGCTCGGTCCGGCCCGACGTCGCGGCCGCGACGAACGCCTCGACGATCCGCCGCGCGGACACCTCGTCGGTGCGGGTCTCGGTGCCCGCGGCGGCGATTCGGCGCCGGGCCCGGTGCGCGTGCTGCTGACTCGCCGATTCGGTGATGCCGAGCATCTCGGCGATCTCGGCATGGCTGTGCGAAAAGGCTTCGCGCAGTACGTAGACGGCCCGTTCGACCGGGGAGAGCCGCTCCATCAGCAACAGCACCGCCAGCGTCACCGATTCGCGCTGCACGGCGGTCTCGGCCGGGCCGAGCAGGGGATCGCCGTCGAGCAGCGGCTCGGGCAGCCACGCGCCGACCGCGCGTTCGCGGCGGACCTGCGCCGAACGGAGGCGGTCGATCGCCAGGTTGGTGACGATCTTGGTCAACCAGGCCTCCGGCACCTCGACGTACTCCCGGTCGGCGGCGTGCCACCGCAGGAACGCGTCCTGCACCGTGTCCTCGGCGTCGGCGGCCGAACCGAGCAGGCGATACGCCAGCGAGGCCAGCCGGTTCCGGCTGGCCTCGAAGTGCGCCACAGCGGCGAGGTCCATGCGCACGACCCTAGGCGGGAACCACCCGGGACGAGACCGCGCGAGCGGTGGCCAGGCGGTATCGGCGGTTGCGCTGCCCGAAGGTCGGGCGGCTGATCGCCCAGGCGCTGGTCGCCACGATCGCCGCCTTGACCCGCGCCGCCGGTCGCCCGCGCAGGGCACCGGCCCTGGCCCGCGCGCGGCGGTCGACCAGCTGGAACAGCCCGTCCTTGCGACCCAGGCTGATGTGGTTGCCGACATACGACAGCGCCGTCGTCTTGATCGCGCGCCCGGTCAGGTCCCCGATGATCGCCGCTGCCGCCTGCGAGCCGGTGAACCCCGCCGACGCGCACGACATCGGCAGCGGCAGACCGTTCTCGCCGAGCACGTAAACGCTGTCCCCGGCCACGTACACCTCGGGATGCGAGATCGACCGCATCTGCCGGTCGACGGTGATCCGGCCGTCGGGTTCCACCGCGAGCGCACTGGCGGCGGCGATCGGCGGGACGGCGAACCCGGCGGCCCACACGGTCACGTCGGCGGCGAGGACGGTCCCGTCGACGACGACGGCACCGGTCCGCTCGACCCGCTCGATCTCGCTGTGCTCGTGCACCGTGATGCCGAAGCGGTCGAAGGCGCGCAGGAGGTGCGCGCGCGCCTTCGGGCCCAGCCAGCCGCCCAGCTCACCGCCGGTGGCCAGACTGACGCGCAGCCCCGGATGGGCTTCGGCGATCTCGGTGGCGGTCTCGATCGCGGTCAGGTTGCCGCCGACCACCAGCACCCGCCCACCCTCGGCCAGCTCGTCCAGGCGGGCCCGCAGGCGCAGCGCGGACGACCGCTCCGCGACATGGAAGGCGTGCTCGGCGACGCCGGGAACGCCGTGGTCGGCGGCGGTGCTGCCGAGCGTGTAGAGCAGGGTGTCGTAACCGAGCTGGTCGGTGCCGTTGTCGTCGCTGACCGTCACCGTCCTGCCGTCGACGTCGAGGCCGGTCACCCTGGCCACGCGGAGCCGGATGCCGGTGCCGGCGAAGATCTCGGTCAGCGGCCGGTGCGGGAGTTCGTGCCCGGCGGCGAGCTGGTGCAGGCGCAACCGTTCGACGAAATCGGGCGCGGCGTTGACGACGGTGATCTCGATGTCGTCGGCGTGGAGTCGGCGGGCCAGATATCCGGCGGTGAAGGCCCCGGCGTATCCGGCGCCGAGGACGACGATGCGGTGCTTCATGATTGGCTCCTGTCTGCTTCGCGTGCTCCTTGAACGAGGCAGCCCCGGATTTCCTGACAGCGGCTCCGCGTGGCATGGGTCACTCGCCGGGAAACGGCCGCGCACTAGGCTGAGGTCACACCGATCTGGGAGGCTGGCACTGTGAACCGGTTGGGTAACGCGACTTCGCCGTATCTGCGTCAGCACGCCGACAATCCGGTGCATTGGCGGGAGTGGGACGCCGACGCGCTCGCCGAGGCGGCCGAGCGGGACGTGCCGATCCTGTTGTCGATCGGGTACGCGTCGTGTCACTGGTGCCATGTGATGGCGCACGAGTCGTTCGAGGACGCGGCCACCGCCGAGCAGATGAACGCCGGGTTCGTGTGTGTGAAGGTGGACCGGGAGGAACGGCCCGACCTGGACGCGGTGTACATGAACGCGACCGTCGCCATGACCGGGCAGGGCGGGTGGCCGATGACCTGCTTCCTGACACCCGACGGCGCGCCGTTCTACTGCGGCACCTACTACCCGAAGGCGCCGCGCGGCGGGATGCCGTCGTTCACCCAGTTGCTCAGCGCCATCACCGACACCTGGCGCAACCGTCGCGAGGATGTCGACAAGGCGGCCGAGCAGGTCACCGACGCGCTGCGCGCGCAGGCGACCGGGTTGCCCGATGCCGAATTCGCCGTCGTCCCCGACCTGCTCGACAAGGCGGTGCTCGCGATCGCCGCCGACGAGGACCGCGAGCGCGGCGGTTTCGGTGGGGCGCCGAAGTTTCCGCCGTCGGCGCTGCTGGAAGGTCTGCTGCGGCACTGGGAACGCACCGGCGACCAGGCCGTGTTCGACCTCGTCGAGCGGACCGCCGAGGCGATGGCGCGCGGCGGCATCTACGACCAGCTGCGCGGTGGCTTCTCCCGCTACTCGGTCGACGCGGGCTGGCTCATCCCGCACTTCGAGAAGATGCTCTACGACAACGCCCTGCTGCTGCGCGCCTACGCCCATCTCGCCCGCCGCGCGCCCGCGACCCCGCTGGAGTCGTTGCCGCACCGGGTGACTCGCGAGACCGTCGAATTCCTGCTCGCCGACCTCGGCACCGCCGAGGGCGCGTTCGCCTCCGCGCTCGACGCCGACACCCACCTGGAACCGGGTGGTCCCGGGGTCGAGGGTGCCACCTATGTGTGGACGCCGTCGGAACTGATCGGCGACCTGGGCCCGCTCGACGGCGTCTGGGCCGCGGAGGCTTTCGGCGTCAGCACGGCGGGCAACTTCGAACAGGGCACCTCGGTGCTCACCCGGCGCAGCGATCCCGTCGACGCCGAGCAGTCGGCCCGTTTCGACCGGCTGCGCGCCCGGCTGCTGGAACTGCGCGCCGAACGCCCGCAGCCCGACCGCGACGACAAGGTGGTCACCGCCTGGAACGGCATGGTGATCACCGCTCTCGCCGAAGCCGGTGCGGCACTGGAGGAACCGTCGTGGGTGGCGGCCGCTGTCCGTTGCGCGCGCTTCCTGCTCGACGTCCACCTGGTCGACGGCAGGCTGCGTCGCGCCTCGCTCGACGGCGTCGTCGGGACCCCGCCCGGTGTCCTCGAGGACTACGCCTGGCTCACCACCGGCCTGCTGGCCCTCTACCAGGCCACCGGCGAACCCGACTGGCTCGCCGCCGCACAGGTGTTGCTGGACAGCGCGATCGACCACTTCGCCGATCCCGACCGCCCCGGCAGCTGGTTCGACACCGCCGACGACGCCGAGACCCTCGTCGCCCGCCCACGCGACCCGGTCGACGGCGCCACCCCGGCGGGCTCCTCCGCCCTCGCCGAAGCCCTGCTGACCGCGTCCGCCGTCACCGACCCCGAACGCGCCGTGCGCTACCGCGAACTCGCCGACCACACCCTGGCGCGCGGCGCGGTCCTGCTGGCCCGCGCCCCCCGCACCGCGGGCCACTGGCTGTCGGTCGCCGAAGCGTCGCTGCGCGGCCCCCTCCAGGTGGCCGTCACCGCCACCGAGAAGTCCTCGGCCGCCACCGAACTCCTCGCCGCCGCCCGCACCTGGGCCCCCGGCGGCGCGGTCGTCCTCGCGGGCCCACCCGACTCCGCCCCACTCCTGGCCGACCGCCCCCTGGTCGACGACGCCCCCGCCGCCTACGTCTGCCGCGGCTCGGTCTGCGACCTCCCGGTCACCGACCCGGCCGCCCTCACCACCGCGCTGCGCGCCTAGCGCGGTTCACCCGCGTCCCGGTGGGATGTCGGTCCAGGTGCGGGTGCGGCCGGGGATGCCGCGGAGGCGCAGGTCCTTGTAGCGCTTCCAGTGGGCGCGTTCGGTGGCGGTCGCGGCCTGGAGGACGGCGTCGCTGACGAGGACGCGGCGGTCGACCTCCTTGGCCATGGCGGTGAGGCGGGCGGCTTCGTTGACCGCGTCGCCGATGACGGTGAATTCGAGGCGGGTGTCGGCGCCGACGTCACCGGCGAAGACCTGGCCGCGGGCGACGCCGATGCCGACGTCGAGTTCGCCGGTGGCGACCACCTCGTCGCGGATGCGGCGGGCGGCGCGCAGCGCGGGGGTGGCGTTGTCGTCGAGGGCGGAGGGGGCGCCGAAGATGCACAGGGCGGCGTCGCCGGCGAACTTGTTGACCAGGCCGCCGTTGTCCTCGGTGGCGGCCACGACGGTGGCCAGCAGCCGGTTGAGCTTGTGCACGAACTGTTCCGGCGCCATCTCGGCCGACAGCTGCACCGATCCGGTGACGTCGACGAACAGCGCCGACACGATCCGCACGTCACCGGTCAGGTCGGTGCTGCCGGAGAGCGCGCGTTCGGCGACGGTCGAGCCCACGTGCCTGCCGAACACGTCCTCGGTGTGCTGCTGATCCTGCAGCGTCGAGGCCAGTTCGTTGACGGAGTGTTCCAGCCGCCCGATCTCACTGGCGCTGCCCACCGGCACCCGCACGTCGAGTTCGCCGCGGGTGATCCGGTCCAGCGCCCGGTACATCGTGCGCATCGGGGTGGCGACCGAACGGGCCAGCAGCGCGGTGGCCAGGGCGCCGACGGCGAGGGCGACGAGGGTGAAGATCCAGGCCGCGCGCACCCGGTCCTCGGCCGGGGTGGCCGGATCGTTGAGCACCGTGATGATGATCAGCCCGGGCAGCGCGCTCGACACCGCCCAGGTGACGAGCACGCGCACGAGCACGGTGGCGCTCGGGTGCACGGTGGGTCCGAGCACCGAGGTGATGATCGGGACCGCGGGCCGGATCAGCCGGTCGAGGATCAGGTAGGTCGCGCCCGCCGATTCCAGGGCGCCGAGCGTGAAGCCGGCGATCACGACCGCTTTGTTGTCGTAGTCGGTGAACCGGTCGACCAGCCAGACCGTCAGCGCGATGCCAGGGATCCACAGCACCACCGCGCGCACCGTGATCGCGGCGGGCAGCGCGATCAGCCGCCGCGCTTCCTCCGGTGTCGGCTTGCGGCCGTCGTCGAGCCAGCGCAGATAGCGGCGCCGGTCGTAGATGGCCATCGCGATGCCGACGGCCACCGCGAAGACGGGATAGATGGCCAGCAGCCAGGCCGCTTCCCGCCAGTTCGGCCCGACGCGGCTGAAGACGCCGTCCGCCCAGGCGATGAGGAAGATGGCCGCGAGGCCGACGATATTGGCGGTGATGACGACCAGCGCCAGGCCCCAGTAGCTGCGCAGCGCCCAGCGGACCAGCCGGTTCATCGCGCACGCCCGGGTCCGGCGCGCCGAGGCGCCCGGCGGTCACGAGCTGCGCTGACGGATGACACGAATATCGAGCATAGAAGGCCCGGTCGCGCCCACGACGCGCACGCGCCGATCAGCCGAGGACGACCAGCCAGATCGCGATGTAGTGGCACAGCGCGGCGACCACGGTCGCGGCGTGGAAGAACTCGTGGTGCCCGAAGTGCGTCGGCCACGGGTTCGGCCATTTCGTCGCGTAGAGGATCGCGCCGACGCTGTAGATCACGCCGCCGACCGCGAGCAGCACCAGCGGCCAGACGCCCACGTTGTGCAGCAGTTCGGGCGCCACCGGCACGATCGCCCAGCCGAGCAGCAGATACAGCGGCACCCCCACCCAGCGCGGCGCGGTCGGCCACCACAGCTTCAACGCCACCCCGGCGAGCGCGCCCGCCCAGACGACGATCAGCAATGTCCGCCCGGTCGTCCCCGGCAGCCCGAGCAACGCGAACGGCGTGTAGCTGCCCGCGATGAACAGGAAGATCATCGAATGATCGGCCCGCTTCATCCGCACCCGGGCCCGCGCGCTGCGCCAGGTCACCCGGTGATACACCGCGCTGATCCCGAACAGCGCGATCACCGAGACCCCGTAGAGCAGCGTCGACCACCCGGCGGTCGCCGACTCCCGGAACCCGAACACCACGAGCACCGCCACCGCGACCGCGGCGACCCCCACCGCCCAGGTATGAATCCACCCCCGCAGCAGCGGCTTGCCGAGCACCACCGGCTCCGGCACCTCGGCCCGCACAGCCTCCACGAATCCTCCCAAGTCCAAACCTACGGTACCGTAGGTTACCGCCAACGGTACGTCAGCACCCACCTCCACCACCACAAACGTGCCCACCCCCACACCGCCGTGCCCTCCCCACGACCGGCAAAAAACGCGGGGAGGCGGGGGAGCGTAGGGTGCGGGCGTGGAGTTTCTCGGTCGGGTGCGTGGTCTGCCGTACCGCATCTACGAAGCCAGACTGTCCAAGCAGCTGGCCGACAAGCAGCATCCTCGCCATGTCGCCGTGATGTGCGACGGCAATCGCCGCTGGGCGCGCGAGAACGGGTTCACCGATGTCAGCCACGGTCATCGGGTCGGTGCGCTGAAGATCGCCGAGCTGGTCGGCTGGTGTTCCGACGAGGGCATCGAGATGGTGACCGTCTATCTGCTGTCGACGGAGAACCTGCGCCGCGATCCGGACGAGCTGGAGACGCTGTTCGAGGTCATCACCGACGTGGTGGAGGAGCTGTCGGCGCCGGAGCAGAACTGGAGCGTGCGGATCGTCGGCTCGCTGGCGGGTTTCCCGGAGCTGATCGCGAAGCGGCTGCGGGTGGCGGCGGAGCGCACGAGCGGCCGCGACGGTGTGCATGTGAATGTGGCGGTGGGGTACGGCGGGCGCCAGGAGATCACCGACGCGGTGCGTTCGCTGGTGCGCCAGGAGATCGCCGCGGGTGAGTCGGGCGAGGATCTGGTGCAGTCGATCACGGTCGACGCGATCGGCCAGCATCTCTACACCTCGGGTCAGCCGGATCCGGATCTGGTCATCAGAACCTCTGGTGAGCAGCGGCTTTCGGGTTTCCTGCTGTGGCAGAGCGCCTATTCGGAGATCTGGTTCACCGAGGCGTACTGGCCGGAGTTCCGGCGGGTCGACTTCTTGCGCGCGCTGCGGGATTACGCCGCGCGGCACCGCCGTTTCGGCGTGTGAGATGACTCGGCTCGCGTACTCTGCGGGCAGTGGACCCCGAACAGTCTTCCTACATCAGCTATGAGGAATTCGGCAGGCGTTTCCTGGAATACGCCGTCTCCGAGCAGCGAATCGCCGCGGCGTTCGGTGAACTCACCGGCGCGGCTTTCGATTTCGGGCCGATCGGGGTGGGGCCGGGTCGCCTGGCGAAGGTGACGGCGCAGGTCGAGCTGGGGCGGCCGCGCATCCTGCGCTACATCGACGCCTACATCTCCTTCGAACTCACCATTCCGCTGCATGTGGATCTGGTCGTCGATCTGGCGGTGGATCGGTCGCGGTTCCGGGTGGACGGCACGGTGCATCTGCATCTGACGGCGCGCACCGCCGACCCGCTGCGGGTGGTCATCGACATCGCGGAGCCGCGGGCCAGTGATGTGCGGGTGAACGTGGCGAGCGCGACCAAGCGGGGGGAGTTGCTGCGGGTGCTGGCCAGTGTCGATCACGAGATCCGCCGGTTCGTCGCCCGGTATGTGGCCCAGGAGATCCGGAAGCCGGAGATCGCGGCGGTCCGCAATATCGACGTGGCGACCAGGCTCGACGCGGCCTGGAAGTTGTAGGAGAGTCGCCCCGATCCCGGGCGGGCGCGGGCTACGCTGCTGCGCGAGACCAGGCCCGACGACACATGCAGGGGTGAGTTGTGGGAGTTGTGACCAAGCCAGGACCGAGTCGGCGCGCGCGGATCGCGGCGCTCGGTGCGGTGTCGAGTGCCGTGCTGCTGGTCGCGGGCTGCGGCGCCGATCAGCCGGCGCCGCCCCGGATCACGCCCGAGGATCAGCCGCAGGCGGCGGGCGCGGTGTTCGCCTATCGCACCGAGGGGGAGCTGGCGGTGGTGCGCGGGGCCGACACCCTGCGCGCGCCGGGGAGCTTCGGGTATTCGTCGGCCGCGGTGAATTTCACCAGGGACGGCAAGTTCGCGTTCGCGGTGGAGTCGGGGTCGAAGACACTGGTGGCGTTGCGGGTCGCCGACGGTGCGGTATCGCGGATCGAGTGCGACTGCACCGACGCGGTGGCCCTGCGCGGGTCGGTGCTGGCCTGGTGGCGGGAGCCGGGCCAGATCATGACCATGGATCTGTCGGGCACCGCGCCCGCGGCGCCGGAACAGGATGTGACACTGCCGGATTCGCCGAGCCCGCTCTCCGGTGGCACCTGGGACGGGGCCAGGCTGGTCGCGGCGACCGACGAGTTCCTGCTGCTGGCCAGGGTCGAGTCGCGCGGACTGTGGTGGGAGAAGAACCACCTGTACGCGATCGGCACCGAGGCGATCCTGCCGCTGGGCCGGGTGCCCGGCATCGACGCCGACCTGTCGGCCGCCGCCGGACCCGACGGCCACACCTTCGTGCTGGCGGGCACGACCGCCCGCAGCGCGTCCTGCGGCACCGGCCACGTGGCGACCATCGACGCCCGCTCCAACGCGGTGCAGGAACTGCCCGAGCTGCCGGGCGAGTGCTCGTCGGCCTACCGCCCACGCTGGGGCGGTGACGGCACGATCACCGTCGCCACCAGGAAGTGGGCCGACGTGGCGGGCGCGCCGAGCACCGTCGACCGGTTGCAGTCGGCGGCCCAGGGCTGGGCACCGGTCGGCGAGCAGCCGGTGGTCGACATGCTGCTGCCGCGCCCGCAGGAGTCGGTGATCCAGGTGGTCGCCGGTGATCCGACGGCCGCGCGCGACACTCCGCGCGGGGTGCTGGTCGTCGAGAAGGGCGGTACGCGAACCGAACTCGCCACCCAGGTCGTCTCGCTGGGCGCGCCGTCCGCCGTGCAGCGGTAGCGGGGTCGGCGCCCGCCGTGTGCCCGCGCCGGCGCGACGATCGACCGCAGCACGTCCCGGGCCCGCCCACGCGCGTCCGGTGATTCGCACGGTCCTGGCGGCGAGCGGGCCACGAAGCGGTGCGCCACCGGGGGGCGAGTTCGGCCCATCGAACCGATCCGGTGCCGAGTCCGTATACCCGCGCGCCGGGCACAGTGCCCGGCCGATCGGCGCCGCACGGGCGACGCCGAGGCGGGGGAGCGCCGGAGGTACCGATGCGGATCAGTGGATTACGGATGGCGGTCGCCGCGGCGGCCGTCGCGATGCTGGGGGCGGGCTGTGCGACCGCCACGCCGCAGGGACCGCAGATCGTGACGACGGCGCCGCAGTCGGCGCCGCTGTTCGCGGTGCGCACGACGACCGGGATGGGGGTGGCCGACGCCTCGGGGATGCGCGGCGACCGGGTCGGCGACTATCGCGATATCGGGTTCAGCCAGGACAATTCGCTGGCCTACACGGTCGACG
The DNA here is from genome assembly GCF_042882065.1 of Nocardia sp. NPDC058244. NCBI lineage: Bacteria > Bacillati > Actinomycetota > Actinomycetes > Mycobacteriales > Nocardiaceae > Nocardia > Nocardia sp. NPDC058244. The sequence goes on from NZ_JBHVWX010000001.1 coordinate 1,176,135, forward strand.
GCGCGGGCGTGGTGACCGCGATGGAGGTCGCCGAGCTGCTCGTCGCCTCGGGCCGCATCGACTGCCACTGCACCCGGGTGTTCCCGCTGCGCGACGCGGTGGTCGGCTGGTGGCGCGACGGCGTGATCATGCAGGCCGACCTGCGCACGCCCGATCCCACGGTGCTGCGGTCGATTTCGCTGCCCGCACCCCGTGATCCGCTGGGCGATGGGGCAGCCCTCACCGGCACCGAGCTGATCGCCCTCGACCGCGACCGGGCCGTGCTCACCCGCATCGAGACCATCCCCGGCGCGATCTGGGGCATCAACCACCTCTACGTGGTCGATCTGAATTCCGGTGCGGTGCAACAGTTCGGTCGCATCGCCGACGTGAACATGCCCTTCCGGCAGGCGGCGATCGCTCCCGGCGGCCGGTCGGTCGTCGTTGCGGGCTACAGTCGAGACAATGTCGCCTGCGGCACCGCCTCGGCGCACCGGCTCGATCTCGTCACCGGGACAGTCGATTCCGTCGGCCCGCCGTTCCCGTCGTGCAGCTCGATCGCCGACATCCGCGGTGACGGCAGCGATGTCGTGCTGACCCGCCTGGTCTGGGACCGCGACGAACCGAAGCGGCTGGTGTCCTCGACGGTCTGGCGCTACCGCGACGGCTGGACCCAGGTCGGCGCCGACCCCGCCGTGCGCGTCCTCACCGACCCGATCGCCGTCGAACTCCGGCACACCGGCGCGGCTTCCCCGTTCGGCACCATCGACGGTGACCTGGTCGTCGACGGGAAGCCGGTGCTGCGCAACGTGATCGAGGTGCGGGCCACGCACCGCTGATCAGAGCTTGCGCAGCCGCAGCCGGTTGATGGTGTGGTCGGAGTCCTTGCGCAGCACCAGGGTCGCGCGCGGGCGGGTCGGCAGGATGTTCTCCACCAGATTGGGCCGGTTGGTGGAGTTCCAGATGTCGCGCGCGGCCGCGGTGGCCTGCTCGTCGTTCAGCGCGGAGTAATGGTGGAAGTGCGCGTCGGGGTCGGCGAAGCCGGTCTTGCGCAGCGCGAGAAAGCGCTGCACGTACCAGTTCTCGATGTCCTCGATCCTGGCGTCGACGTAGATGGAGAAGTCGAACAGGTCCGAGACCATCAGCCGCGGCCCGGTCTGCAGCACGTTCAGGCCCTCGACGATGAGGATGTCGGGCTGGCGCACGCAGTGCTTCTCGTCGGGCACGATGTCGTAGGAGATGTGCGAGTAGACCGGCGCGCACACCTCTTCGGCGCCCGACTTCACCTCGGTGACGAAGCGCAGCAGCTTGCGCCGGTCGTAGCTCTCCGGGAATCCCTTGCGGTGCATGATGCCGCGGCGGGTGAGTTCGGCGGTGGGGTAGAGGAATCCGTCGGTGGTCACCAGGTCGACCCGGGGATGGTGATCCCAGCGGGCCAGCAGCGCCTGCAGCACGCGCGCGGTGGTCGACTTGCCGACCGCGACACTGCCCGCGACGCCGATCACGAACGGCACCTGCTTGTCGGGATGCTTCTCCCCGAGGAAGGTCGCGGTGGCGGCGAACAGCCGCTGGCGGGCCGCGACCTGCAGGTGGATGAGACGGGCGAGCGGCAGGTAGACCTCGGCGACTTCCTCGAGATCGATCTGCTCGCCGAGACCACGGAGGCCGGTCAGTTCCTCCTCGGTCAGGACCAGCGGAGTCGACTTGCGCAGGGTGCGCCACTGCTTCCGGTCGAACTCCACATACGGGCTGGGCTCGCTCATCCGTGCCACCTACCCGACGCTCCGTTCGGGCGCACACGCACAGCTGGGCTGCCCGTCCAGTGAGATCCGGGATAACTCTGACCGCATGTCGCGATTGTGCTCCGTCCCGGCCATCCGCGCGCAACAGGGGGTTTGGCTACCCGTCGGTAACGAGCAACAACACCGAGGTAGGGCCCGCTTTTCCGAATTACCCCGTAAGGTCGGGCGGCATGGGGTCTCATCCACTCGTCACTGAATACCTGCGGCTCGGACTGGCTTTCGACCGGCTCGAAGAAGGCTTCGTCGACGCCTACACCGGCGACCCGCAGCTGCGCCGCGACAGCGAGAACGCGCCGGTCCCCGACCCGGCGGAGCTGGTGCACCGGGCCGTCGACCTGCGCGCGGCCCTGGCCGACGCCGGGCTCTCGGCGCGGCGCACCGAATTCCTCGACGCCCACCTGGTGGCGATGGAATGCTCGGCGCGCAAGTTCGCCGGGGAGGACATCGGGTTCGTCGACGAGGTCCGCGCCTACTTCGACGTCGACATCGCGCCCGGCGACCCCGACGACTACCGCGAGGCGCACCGCCGGATGGACGAGGTGCTCGGCGGGGACGGCCCGCTGGCCGAGCGGGCCGCCGCCTACCGGCGCGGCGACGAGATCCCGCCGGACAAGCTCGCGACCTGCGTCGAGGCCTTCTCCAGCGCGCTGCGCGAGCGGGTCCGCGAGCGCTACCCGCTGCCCGACCACGAGACCGTCACCTACGAGGTGGTCGGCGACAAGCCGTGGTCCGGATTCAACTACTACCTGGGCAATTTCCACTCCAAGGTCGCGATCAACTCCGACCTCAAGCAGCACATGGCGCACCTGCCCGCGCTCATCGCGCACGAGGCCTACCCGGGTCACCACACCGAGCACTGCCGCAAGGAGGCCGGGCTGGTCGCCGCGGGCGAGGACGAGCAGACGCTGTTCCTGGTCAACACCCCGCAGTGCCTGATGGCCGAGGGACTGGCCGACCTGGCGCTGCAGTCGATCGTCGGGCCGGGCTGGGGGCTGTGGGCGCAGGAGATCTACGCCGATCTCGGGCTGCGGTTCGACGGTGAGCGGGCCGAGCGCTTCTCGACCGCGTCGGCGAAACTGCTGAGCGTGCGTCAGGACGCGGCGCTGCTGCTGCACGACCAGCATCGGGGCGAAGACGAGGTCGCGGCGTTCCTGCAGCGGTGGAGCCTGGCCACGCCGGAGCGGGCGCGGCAGTCGCTGCGATTCCTGTCCTCGCCGCTGTGGCGGGCCTACATCAGCACCTACGTGGAGGGCTACCGCCTGCTCGGCGGCTGGCTGGACAACGCCGTCGACGCGCAGGACCGGGTCGAGCGATTCGGCCGTCTGCTCGACGAGCCGCTCACGCCGGGCGCGATCCGGCGGATGCCGGTCTGAGCTACAGGACGACGGCGCAACCGCCGGGGCTGAACAGCGAGCAGACGAGATAGCTCAGCTGCATCAGCAGCGCCTCGATCGGGTTGGCCGGCGCGATGGCCGGGGTCACGGGTAGGGGGTTCATACCTGTGTCATCGGTCACCGCGTCCGCCGCCGTTACCGCGTTTCGCCCTGTCGGGCCGGTCGACGGTCCGGCCGTAGGCCTGTGACCTGGGTCTCCCGGGTGGCGGCCGCGGCCCGGTTGCGCTATCCCCGTGCTCGGGCGTCCGCGCGCGGCCCATAGACTGAGGGTCGTGACGCAGACGACCGCTTCGGTGAATACCCAGTCTCTCGGTGAGCTCGATCCCGAGTTGGCCGCCGCGATGGCGGGCGAGCTCGCCCGCGAGCGCGACACCCTCGAGATGATCGCCTCGGAGAACTTCGTGCCGCGCGCGGTCCTGCAGGCGCAGGGCTCCGTGCTCACCAACAAGTACGCCGAGGGCTACCCGGGCCGCCGCTACTACGGTGGCTGCGAGGCCGTCGACGTGGTGGAGACCCTGGCGCGCGACCGCGCCAAGGAGCTCTTCGGCGCCGAGTTCGCCAACGTGCAGCCCCACTCGGGCGCGCAGGCCAACGCCGCCGTGCTGATGGCGCTGATGAACCCGGGCGAGACCCTGCTGGGCCTGGACCTGGCGCACGGCGGTCACCTCACCCACGGCATGCGCCTGAACTTCTCCGGCAAGCTCTACGACGTCCACTCCTACGGTGTGTCGAAGGAAGACCACCGCATCGACATGGACGAGGTGCGTGACATCGCCAAGGCCTCGAAGCCGAAGGTGATCGTCGCAGGCTGGTCGGCCTACCCGCGCCACCAGGACTTCGCGAAGTTCCGCGAGATCGCCGACGAGGTCGGCGCCTACCTGTGGGTCGACATGGCGCACTTCGCGGGTCTGGTCGCCGCAGGCCTGCACCCCTCCCCGGTGCCGTATGCCGACGTGGTGTCCTCCACCGTGCACAAGACCCTCGGCGGCCCCCGCTCCGGCCTGATCCTGGCCAAGCAGGAATTCGCCAAGAAGCTGAACTCGGCGGTGTTCCCGGGTCAGCAGGGTGGCCCGCTGATGCACGTCATCGCCGCCAAGGCCGCCGCGTTCAAGATCGCCGCGACCGAGGAGTTCAAGGACCGTCAGGTGCGCACCCTCTCGGGTTCGCGCATCCTCGCCGAGCGCCTGACCGGCGCCGACGTCAAGGACAAGGGCGTCTCGGTGCTGACCGGCGGCACCGATGTGCACCTGGTCCTGGTCGACCTGCGCAACTCCGAGCTCGACGGCCAGCAGGCCGAGGACCTCCTGCACGAGGTCGGCATCACGGTCAACCGCAACGCGGTCCCGTTCGACCCGCGCCCGCCGATGGTCACCTCCGGCCTGCGCATCGGCACCGCCGCCCTGGCCACCCGTGGCTTCGGCGACGCCGAGTTCACCGAGGTCGCCGACATCATCGCCGCCGCCCTGGCGGGCACCTCCGACACCGAGTCGCTGCGCGCCCGCGTCGCCAAGCTGGCCCAGAGCGTCCCGCTCTACCAGGGCCTGGAGGACTGGCGCCTGCTCGGCTGAGCCGACATCTCACCGAAGGCCCTCGCCCCGCTGAATCATCCAGCAGGCGAGGGCCTTTCGTCGTCTCAGCCAGTCTGCCGGATCACCTGGCGCGCATCGGTGCGCCGCACCGCCGGGAGCAGGTAGCGCTCGGGGCGTTCCGGGACGGAGCTGTCCCCGAGGACCAACAGCGGCATGATCACCCCGATCAGCCAGGCCGCGAGCAGCCGACGCGCACGGGGATAGCGGCCCGTGTCGCGGTCGATGACGACCAGCCCGAACACGGCTTTGCCGAGCGTTGTCCTCGTCACGGACTGGAGAACGACCCGGTCGACGAACGACGCGAGCAGGAAGTATCCGACCATCGTCCACCACTTGATCTGGGGACTGTTCCAATCCTGGTGCGTCACAGCAAGCCGCGTCGCCTCGTCGGTGCAGAACACGACACCGAACCCGATCGCCAGATGCAGGGCGACATCGAGCGGGTAGGCCAGTGCTCGACGGAGCTTTCGTGGTGAGGGGAACGCGGCATCGTCCAATCCGCCGTGCTTGCCGGGTGGTTCGGGGGTTGTCGCCGGAGCAGCGCGGTCCGGCTGCGGAGCCGGAGCAGACGGCTGGTTCTCGACGAACAGCGAGGTGCCGAAGCGCGGCGGCGTGGAGAAGAGCGAACGGTAGGCCAGCTGTGGGCCGGCTCCGCCCGGTTTCGCGATGAGGCCCGCCTTGTTCGGCACTCCGGCGAACCACACCAGCCGGTCGTCGTCGCTGAACGTGCGCGAGGTCCACTTCCGCAGCACCAGGGTGCCTGCGATGGTTCCCCGGTCATCTATCAGATGGACCCATTCCTGAATTCCGGTTCGAAGCGTCTCGATATGCCACACCTGCCACCGATGCCGCGCCGACAGCCATCGCCGAATCGCGGTCCGGGTCATGACGATTCCCGTCACGGTGAGCGGTAAGACCGCGAAGAAACACAGCAGGGCCATCCGGTCGGCATCCTCCGCCGTCCGGCCCGTCTTCGTCTGCGACACGTCGACGAAGTGGAGGAACGCCACCGCGCACCCCACGCCGAGCCCGAGCACGACCAGCGCGCGCAGGGTGGTCCAGAGGAGAGTCCAGCAGGTCCGTGGTGTGCTCCACGCGCGGGTGTCCGTTCCGTTCACAGCGCGAGCGTGAATTGTGGATGGACGACGGTCTCGAAGGTGATCGAGCGGGCCAGCAGCACCATCATCGCCCCGAAGTCGGACCCGTGCGCCACATCGGCGGTCGACAGCACGGCGACGGCGATCCGGGCGCCGTCGTCGGAGACGACGATCGCCTCGATCTGATGGACGGCGCGGCCCGGCGGCTCCGGTGCCGAATCATCCACGACCGCATAGGTTGTCGACGATTCGACGAACAGGACCGTGCGCCCACCGAGTTCGACCGTTTCGATGTGCGCGCCGCGGCCGTCGCTCGCCTTCTCCTCGGCCAGTTCGGCGATGGTCACCCGGGGGTTCTGGGCGCGGCCGCGATCGAGCTGCGAGAGGGTCAGCCACGAGGTCACCGGGGTGCCGTCCGCGGACGCGTGTTGACCGATCGCGCAGTAGCAGGCGTTGTTGGCGCGCAGGGCGGTCAGCAGATCGGCGATGGCTGCCGCGACCTCGGGAAAATCACCGGCGACCTCGGCGGGCAGGAACTCGACGATGCTTCCGGCCGACTCGACCGCTTCGTGAATCGAGTCCAGCGGCAATTCGTAATAGCCGCGCGGCAGGAGGACCGACAGCGAGGTCGTCGACCCGTTGGATGTGGTGTGCGCGGTCAATCTCCAACTCCCTGGGTCAGATCGATCGATTTGTAGGAGGCACCGGTCATCCGCTGCAACACCGCCAGCGCGGTGGCCGGGCTCTCCTGCATGAATTCCTTGCCCCCGGCTCCGGTGAGCTGCAGCAGCGAATGCACACCGGTGGTCGCGCCGGAGGAGGTGAGTTTGTCGGAGATACCGAACGTGTTCTTGTCGGTGAATACCCGGGCGACCAGACCCGGATCGTGCGCCGCCTGACCCCAGGTCTGGGCCATCATTCCGAACCGGCCGAGATCGTCGGCGCCGCCACCCAAGAGGCCCACCTTGCCCGCCTTGAACACGCCGGAGGCGCCGGGAACCACGCTCAGCACGTCACCGCCGAGAGTCCCGGCGGCACTGAGCTTCTCGGTCCAGCTGCCGTTGACCAGGTCGTCGCGCCATTCGGCGTCGGTGGTGGTCAGGGCCAGCGCGCCCGCGCCGGCGGCCAGCGAGATACCCAACGCGATAGCGCTGATCGGGGGTGGGGTGACCAGCGCCAGAATGCCGCCGATCGCGGAGACGGTCGACAGCACCTCGTGGATCGCGTCGCGGTTCTCATCGATCCAGTCGGTGAAACTCTCCCACCAGCTCTTGTCCGGCTCGCTCGGCGCGAAGTTCGCCGCGGCCTCCAGCTCGCTCGCTGTCGTGGTGGCCTTGGCGTTGTGCGCGATCTCGAGGTCTTTCGCGCGGGCGATGATCGCGTCGATCGCGCCCTGGCAGTTGTCGACCGCGGTCGACGCCGAGGTCACCTTGGCGTTGGCGGCGTTCAGGCGGGACTGGGCATCGGCCAGTTCGGACGCGTCGGAGAAGGTCTTGCCTGCCAGGCCGAGGTCGGGATCCGCCTTGGCCTGCTGGAGCGCGGTGACCGCCTGGGCGTGGTTGGCCCTGGCGGTGGCGGCCTCGGTCTCCAGACCTTTCGCGGTGTCCTGGAAGGCCACGAGATCGGTGTGCCACGCGGCGATCGCGGTGTTGGCCTGCTGCAGTGAGGTTTGGGCGAGACCGAGGTCCTGGGCGAGCGTGGCGTCGAAGCTGGCGCGGAAGGCGTCGCCCGCCTCGCCTTTCCACACCTGGTCGTTGCTGTTGCGAATGCTGGTGAGCAGCGTGTTGGTCTCGGTGACGGCGTCGGCCGCGGTCTTGAGCTTCGTACCGAGGGTGGCGACCTCGCCTGCGTCGCCCGGGGTGGGGTTGAAACCGAGATTCGGGTAGGGGTTGTCGGTCACTGCGTGGTCCCCGGAGCGACCGCCTGTGGATCGGTCTGCGCGCCCGCCTGGGCGAGCGCCTGCGCGACCGCCGCATCGAGTTGCTGATAGGCGGTGTGGCACTGCGCGATGCCGTCGGCGGTGACGGTCGTGGACTCACAGATCCGTTCGATGCCGTACTTCCACTTGCTCTGGAAGTTGTCGGCGGCGTCGTTCAGCTTGGCGGTGCCGATGTCGGAATTCCCGTCCTTGGACAGCGCGTTCATGGCGTCGGTGAGCACCTGCTCCGTTCCGCGCAGCAACTGGACGGTTTTGCCAAGGACATCGATGTCGACCTGGAGAATTCCAGTCATCTACCCTCCCCGATTCTCTCGTTCTGTTTGTTGGACGCACGAACTGTCGATTCGGTTCCCCCGGATTTCGGAGTGCGACGAACGCGTGTTCCGGTCTGCCAACATAGCCGCCCCGCGGTGCCGCTGTCGGCGCCGCGGGGCGGGCTCATGCTTCCGAACGAGAAAAGAGGTGGTCAGCCGACCAGGGGCTTGAGCGCCCGCCCCGCCGCCTCGATGACACCCGGCTCGTGTCCGTTGGTGATCATGTTGACGATGACGCCGTCGATGCCGTGGTCGAGGACGCGGGTCTGGATCTGCTCGGCGACCTCGTCGGGAGTGCCGACGAACTGACGGTCGGCGGGGGAGTTGCGGATTTCCGCCGGGGACAGGGCGGACAGGTCGATGCCGGCACGGGCGAGCATGTCGGACTGGAGTTTACGGGCGCGGTCGCCGTCTTCGTCGGCGATGACGAAGGCGAGGAAGCTGGTCTCCAGGGTGGCCGGGTCGCGGTCGGCCTCGGCGCAGCGCTGGTGCAGGGCCGCGACCTTCTGTGGCAGCAGCGAGGCGTTGCTGATGATGTTGAGGTGATCGGCGAAGCGGGCCGCCAGCGCGAAGGTCTTCTTCTCACCGCCGCCGCCGAGCATGATCGGCAGGTCGTCGCGCACGCGCGGCTCGTTCATGGCGTTCTCGGTGTGGTACCAGGCGCCGTCGACGGTGGGCCGCTGTCCGTGCAGCATCGGGGCGATGATCCGCAGCGCCTCCTCCAGCCGCTGGAAGCGCTCGGTGAAGGTGCCGAACTCGAAGCCGTACTGCTGGTGCTCGAGCTCGAACCAGCCCGCGCCGATGCCGAGCACGGCCCGCCCGCCGCTGACCACGTCGAGGGTGGTGACGGTCTTGGCGAGCAACGCCGGATTGCGGTAGGTGTTGCCGGTGACCAAGGCGGACAACTGGATTCGCTCGGTCGCGGTGGCCAGCGCGCCGAGCGCGGTGTAGGCCTCGAGCATCGGCTCGTCCGGCGCGCCGATGCCGGGTAGCTGGTAGAAGTGGTCCATCACGAAGGCGGCGTCGAAACCGGCCGCTTCCGCCGCTCTGGCCTGCGCGATCACCGTGGGGAACAGCTCGCGCACCGAGGACGTGTTGCTGAAGTTGGGCATCTGGTAACCGAGACGAATGCTCATACCGGCGACGATATGACCTGGAGTGCACTCCAAGTCAAGGCCTCGTCAGGCCTCGGTGTAGGAGACTCGCGCCGGGTAGTCGATCAGGTCGATGTCGTTGGCGGCCTTGTCGCCGTACTTCAGCATCATCGAGAAGGCGCGTGAGCCGAGGAACCGGTTGCGGACCTTGATCCCGAGCGCGGTCTTCGGCGCGAGGAACGGCCCGGCGTTGCTGTTGCCCGCGATCTTGGCGTAGCGCTTCATGATCCGGTCGTAGGCGGCGAACGCGGTGACGTGGTCACCGTCGGCCACGGCCAGTTCGCCCGCGAGCACGTACGCGCCGACCACGGCCAGGCCGGTGCCGAACCCGCCGAGGGTGTTGCCGTAGGCGGAGTCGCCGACCAGGGCGACGCGCCCCCGCGTGTAGGCGCCCTTCATTCGCACCTGGCTGATCGAGTCGAGGTAGATGTCGTCGAAGCCGGCCAGGTCGGCGAGCATGCGCGGAAGGTGCCAGCCGATGCCCGCGTAGGTCTGTTCGATGATGCGCCGCTGGGCGGCGATGTCCTCGCGGGCGTAGTCGAGCGGCCCGGACGCGAACATGTACAGCTGCTGGGCCTTGGAGCCGCCGTCGATCGCGAGCTTGCCGGGGGAGTTGTGGGCGTATCCCCGCGCTCGCTCGCGCGGGCGGTTGGTGTCGCTCCACGGGCTCGCGCCCGCGACGCAGTAGTAGTGCCCGAGGTGCCGCACGAACTCGTCTTCCGGACCGAACGCCAGCTTCCGCACCCGCGAGTGGATTCCGTCGGCGCCGAGCACGAGATCGAAGGTGCGCGGAGTGCCGTGTTCGAACTCCACCCGCACGCCGGCGGCGGTGTCGGTGAGCGCGGTGACGGTGTCGCCGAAGACGTACTCGCAGTGCCGCTCGGTCCGCCGGTACATGATCTCGGCCAAGTCGCCGCGCAGGATCTCGAGGTCGCCGCCGGTGAAGTCGCCGGAGAGGAAGGCCAGCTCGCGCTCGTTCTCGTCGACGAAGACGACATCGGTGGTGCCGGTGCGCCGGGCACGGACCTCGTCGAGGATGCCCATCCGCTCGAGCACGGTCAGATGCGTGGCGCCCTTGAAGTCGACGGCCTGGCCGCCGGGGCGCGGACCGGCGGCGCGCTCGACCACGGTGACGGTGCAGCCGTAGCGATGCAGCCAGTAGGCCAGGGCGGGGCCTGCGATGCTGGCGCCGGAAATGAGAACGGTCAGGTTGCGCATGGTCTGCTCCTCGGCTCGGGATCTGTGTCCGATGGAATCTGTATCCGGTGGACACGAATAAGAGTATGGTAGACACAGTTTTGCGTCAACCGGAATTCTCGAGAGGATGGATCGATGCCGCCGCCGACCACCGTCGAACTGCTGTGGGGTACCGCCCCACGCCCCAAGCGCGGGCCCAAACCCGCGCTCACCCTGGACGGGATCGTCGCCGAGGCGATCACGCTGGCCGACGCCGACGGTCTGTCCGCGCTATCGATGCAGCGGCTGGCCGAACGGCTCGGCTTCACCAAGATGTCGCTGTACCGGTACGTGCCGGGGAAAGAGCAGCTCACCGCGCTGATGCTCGACGCGGCGATGGGCGACCCGCCCGCCACCGGCGGCGCGCCCGCGCACTGGCGCGACGGCCTGCGCGCCTGGGTGGAGGCCATCTTCGAGCGCTACCGGGCCCATCCGTGGGTCATCGAGCTCACCCTCGGCATCCGGCCCATCGGCCCCAACGAGATGAGCTGGACCGAGGCCGCGCTCACCGCCCTCGACGGCACCGGCCTGACCGGCCCCGAACGGCTCGACACCATCGTGCTGCTCAACGGGCACGCGCGCAGCCTGGCCCAGCAGGTCGAATCGGTCGGCGGCGGCGATTCGGCGATCCAGTTCACCGAGCAGTTCACCGCGATGATGGACGCCGCAGGCGACCGGTTCCCCGCGGTCAGCGCGGCCTTCGCCGAGGAATCCGCGGCGGCCGCCGCGCCGTCAGCCGCCCCCGGCGCCGCCTTCGACTACGGCATCGAGCGCATCCTGGACGGGCTCGCGGTGCTGATCGCGCGACGCGCGGATCGGTAGCGCCGAGGTCTGGCCTGCGCCCGGCGAACGTCCTAGGCTCGCCTCATGACCGACCAACCGGAGCTGCCGGAGGACGCCGTCACCGTCGTGCGCGAGTTCTTCGCCGCGCTCGAACTCGGCTCCGTCGACGAGGCGCTCGACCTACTCGACCCGGCGATCGTCTGGAAGAACACCGGACTGCCGACCGTCCGTGGCAAGGACCGGGTCGCCACGCTGTTGCGCGGGCTGGACCGGCCGCAGCTGGGGTTCGGGGCGGACATGCACCACATCGCGGGCACCGGTGACATCGTGCTCACCGACCGCACCGATTATCTGCGCGCCGGACCGGTCCGGATCGGGTTCTGGGTGAGCGGCACCTTCGAACTGCGCGAGGGCCGGATCGTGCTGTGGGACGACCACTTCAGCATGGGCAATGTGCTGCGCGGCACGGTCGTCGGGGCGGCGCGGGCGGTGCTGCGCCGCTGAGCCCGGCCCGGACTACCGGTGCTTGCTCAGGTAGTCCAGGTAGGTGGGCCGCAGGACATCGGCCAGTTTGCCGTCGCCCGCGTGGATGTAGTCGTCGATCATCGGCAGCACGTACTTGATGTCGGCCTCGCTCTCACCGAGCTCGCCCGCTTCGGCCTGGGCCGCCGGGATCGACTTGAGCAGGTTCCACAGGAACTTCACGTCGCCGCGCCGCACGGCCGTCTTCACCGCGCGATCGTGCAGTTCCTTCGACGACAGCTTCTCCAGATCCTGGTCTTCGGCCATGCCTCGACTCTAGCGCTCGGCGACTCACCTGGCGCGGATCCGCTGCGTCGGCGCCGGTTAACGACAAATTCACGGACACGTGCGGCTGTCCGGCAGCGCGGCCGGGAGATGGACGGTAGCGTCGGTGATGCGGGTCGCGTCGGTGTGACTCGTACGGGAGGTCCTGACCGTGACTGAGCAACTCAGTGCGAGAGGGCCGGCACCCGGCCCTCGTGGCGGTTGACCAGCGCGTCACCGCCTACCAGGACGGACCGGTCCAGCGAGATCGTTCGCGCGGGTGCCGTGCGAACACATAAGGAGCCCACCGTGACTGCTGCACGCTCCGTTTCCGCCCCCGCGATGCACACGGCCTCGGCCTCGAAGAAGGGGGTCCGCCCCTCGCGTTCCGGTCGCAAGACTTTCATCGTCGACACCTCGGTCCTGCTCTCGGATCCGTGGGCCGTCACCAGGTTCGGCGAACACAAGGTGGTTCTACCGCTGGTCGTGATCAGTGAACTGGAGGCCAAGCGACACCACCACGAACTCGGCTGGTTCGCCAGGGAAGCCCTGCGGATGCTCGACGACCTGCGGGTCAACCACGGCAGGCTCGACCAGGCGCTGCCGATCGGCACCGAGGGCGGCACACTGCAGGTGGAGCTCAACCACACCGATCCGTCGGTGTTGCCCGCCGGATTCCGTTCGGAGACCAACGATTCCCGCATCCTGGCCTGCGCGCTGAACTTCTCGGCCGAGGGCGAGGACGTGGTGCTGGTGTCCAAGGACATCCCGCTGCGGGTCAAGGCGAGCGCGGTCGGCCTGTCCGCCGACGAGTACCACGCCCAGGACGTGGTCACCTCCGGCTGGAGCGGCATGGTCGAACTCGATGTCGCGGGCACCCAGATCGACCAGCTCTACGCCGATTCGGTGATCGACCTGGACGAGGCGCGGGAACTGCCCTGCCACACCGGGATCCGGCTGCTGGGCAGCAGCTCCAGCGCGCTGGGCCGGGTCACCGCCGACAAGCGGGTCCAGCTGGTCCGCGAGCGGGAGGCGTTCGGCCTGCACGGCCGCTCCGCCGAACAGCGGATCGCGCTCGATCTGCTGCTCGACGAGAGCATCGGCATCGTGTCGATGGGTGGCCGGGCCGGCACCGGAAAGTCGGCGCTCGCGCTGACCGCCGGGCTGGAAGCCGTGCTGGAGCGGCGGACCCAGCGCAAGGTGGTCGTGTTCCGGCCGCTGTACGCGGTGGGCGGCCAGGAACTGGGGTACCTGCCCGGTTCGGAGAGCGAGAAGATGGGCCCGTGGGCGCAGGCCGTCTTCGACACGCTCGACGGGCTGGCCAGCCGCGAGGTGATGGAGGAGGTGCTCAGCCGCGACATGCTCGAAGTGCTGCCGCTGACCCACATCCGCGGGCGCTCGCTGCACGATTCCTTCGTGATCGTCGACGAGGCGCAGTCGCTCGAGCGCAATGTGCTGCTGACGGTGCTGAGCCGGCTGGGCACCGGCTCCCGCGTGGTGCTCACCCACGATGTCGCCCAGCGCGACAATCTGCGGGTCGGCAGGCACGACGGCGTAGCCGCGGTGATCGAGAAGCTCAAGGGGCACCCGCTTTTCGCGCACATCACGCTCACCCGTTCCGAGCGCTCGCCGATCGCGGCGCTGGTGACCGAGATGCTCGAGGAGTACGGACCGAACGCCTGATCGCTCGGCAATCAGGCCGCGTCGCGGCCTGAATCCGTTTGATTACGGCGAACTGTGGGTATTATCCGCCACGACACCAATCCAGCAACGGCTCGGCGAACACTGTTCCGCCGGGCCGTTGCGGATGTCGGCCAGGCTCCATTCCGGGGGCGTGCCCCCGGGGGGCCACTCGCGAGAGGATGGATATGAACCACTTCGCTCGACGTACTGCCGCAGGCGGCGCCGCGGTTCTCGCCGCTGCCGGACTGTTGCTCGCCGCGGGTTGCAGCGACGAGGACAAGGACAAGGCCAACGACACCGTCGGCACCGTGACCTCGGTCATGGGCGGCGCCGGGTCGACCACCACCATGGACCACGGCGGGATGACGACCACTCCCGGCGAAGGCGCGGCGACCACCACCCCCGGCGAAGGCGGGATGACCACCACCGCGACCGCGGCGGGCGGCTCGACCACCATCTCCACCCCGAACGGCGACATCACCGTCTCCGGCGAGGTCTACAAGAAGTACGTCGCGGTCGGCGGCGCGAGCAGCCCGCTCGGCGCCCCCGAAGAGCCCCAGGAGAGCGGCCCCAACGGCGGCCAGTACCAGGACTTCACCGGCGGCACCATCTACTGGAGCAGCGACTCCGGCGCCCACATCGTGTGGGGTGACATCCGCGAGACCTGGGAGGAACAGGGCGGCGCCAACGGCCAGCTCGGCTACCCGACCAGCGACGAGACCAACACCGCCAACGGTGGCAAGCAGAGCGAGTTCACCGGCGGCACCATCGTCTGGGTCAACGGCGAGACCACGGTGACCACGAAGTAGCTCGTGCCCCGGTCCGGCGTGGGGACCCGATCGCCCCGTAGGTCCCCGCGCCGACGGCCGAACCACTATGTTGTCGGGGTGCAGAAAACTTTGACCGACCGTGAGCTGCTGGATTCGCTCGCGGATGTGGTGGAAACCAACCTGGCGCGGCACACCGAGGTGGCCGAGGGCTGGCAGCCGCACGAGTTCGTGCCGTGGGCCGACGGGCGCAACTTCGCCTTCCTCGGCGGCACCGACTGGACCCCCGAGCAGTCCGAGCTGAGCGCGACCGCCGAGCTCGCGCTGACGGTGAGCGTCCTGGTCGCCGACAATCTGCCCTCCTACCACCGGGAGCTCGGCAAGCATCTGCGCACCGGTCCGTGGTGGCGCTGGGTCGGCCGGTGGACGGCCGAGGAGAACCGCCACGAGATCCTGATCCGCAACTACCTGATGGTGACGCGCGCGGTGGATCCGGTCGCGCTCGAGCGGGCCCGCATGGCGCACATGACCGAGGGCTTCAACCGTCCGCCGCTGCACCTGATCGACGTGCTGGCCACCTGTGCCTTCGAAGAGCTCGCCGCCGCGATCCGGCACCGCAACACCGCCGCGCTCGGGGAGAACCCGGTCGTCACCGCCATCGCCGAGAAGCTGGCCGCCGACGACGAACTGCAGGCCGACTTCTTCGCCGTCCTCGTCGCCGCCGCCCTCGACCTGGTCCCCGACCAGGCCGTGCGCGCCATCGCCGACCAGGTCGCCGCCTTCCGCGTCCCGCACGTCGACCTGCCCGGCGGCGGTTCCAGCGACGAAGCCCTGGCCGCGGCGGGCATCTACGACCCCGCCAAGGAAGGCGAGCTGGTGTTCAAGCCGCTGCTGCAGCGCTGGAACATCTTCACCCGCACCGACTTCAGCGAAGAAGGCGAGAAGGCCCGCGCCGAACTGGCGCACCTGGCCTGAGCTTTCGCGCGAACGGCCGTCACCTCGCGAGGTGACGGCCGTTCGCCGTTTCAGTCGCGGTCCACGTTGGCCATCGCCAGCACGTCGAGCTTGCTGTCGAGCTCCTCGACCGAGAGCTTGTCCGGGGTCAGGCCCCGGTCGATGACCGTCTGGCGGATCGTCTTCTTCTCGCGCAGTGCCTGTTTGGCGACAGCGGCCGCCTCCTCGTAGCCGATGGCCGAGTTGAGCGGGGTGACGATCGACGGCGACGATTCGGCCAGCGTGCGCAGATGCTCCTCGTTGGCGACCAGACCGACGACGCACTTGTCGGCGAACAGCCGAGAGACGTTGGCCAGCAGCCGAATCGACTCGAGCAGGTTGCGCGCCATCACCGGGATGTAGACATTGAGCTCGAACGCGCCGCTCGCGCCGCCGAACGCGATGGCCGCGTCGTTGCCGACGACCTGCACCGCGACCTGCGTGACCGCTTCGGGCAGAACCGGATTCACCTTGCCCGGCATGATCGAGCTGCCCGGCTGCAGATCCGGCAGCTGCAGCTCGCCGAGACCGGTCAGCGGGCCCGACCCCATCCAGCGGATGTCGTTGGCGATCTTGGTCAGGCTGACCGCGATAGTGCGCAGCGCGCCGGAGGCCTCGACCAGCCCGTCGCGCGCGGCCTGGGCCTCGAAGTGATCCTTCGCCTCGCGCAGCGCGTCGATTCCGGTGCTGCGCACCAGTTCCGCGACGACCTTCGTGCCGAAACCGGCGGGCGCGTTGAGCCCGGTGCCGACCGCGGTGCCGCCGATCGGCAGCTCGCCCAGCCGCGGCAGCGTGGCCAGCGCCCGCTCGATGCCCGCCTCGATCTGGCGGGTGTAGCCGCCGAACTCCTGCCCCAGCGTCACCGGCACCGCGTCCATCAGATGCGTGCGGCCCGACTTCACCACCGTGCGCCACTGCTCCGACTTGTCCAGCAGCGCGAGGCGCAGATGGTCCAGCGCCGGAACCAGTTCGGTGATGACGGCCTCGGTGGCGGCCAGATGCGTGGCGGTGGGGAAGGTGTCGTTGGACGACTGCGACATGTTCACGTCGTCGTTGGGGTGCACGCTCACCCCGTTGCGCGCCGCGATCGAGGCGATCACCTCGTTGGCGTTCATATTGGAACTGGTGCCCGACCCGGTCTGGAACACATCGATCGGGAACTGATCATCGTGGCGCCCCTCGGCGATCTCGTTCGCCGCCGCGATGATCGCGTCCGCCTTCCCCGGATCCAGCAACCCCAGATCCTTGTTGACCTGCGCGCAAGCCGCCTTCAACAGCCCCAGCGCCCGGATCTGCGCCCGCTCCAACCCCCGCCCACTGATCGGAAAGTTCTCCACGGCCCGCTGCGTCTGCGCCCGCCACAACGCGTCGACCGGAACCCGAACCTCCCCCATCGTGTCGTGCTCGATGCGGTACTGCACGTCGTCATCAGCCATGACTCGACCCTAGGACGATCCCACCCCGAATGGGGTCCCCACACCCCCGCAAAATCCCACACTCCGGCGGGGAATACGCCATCACCCGACCAGGCGGACGTCTACTCCGGGAAGTGCGCCGAAATCGGCGCGTTTGTCGGTAGTGACGACGGTGCGCCCGGTCGCCCGCGCGGTCGCCGCGATGATCAGATCGTGCGCACCTCGGGGCGACCCCGTACCCCGGACGTAAGTCAGTAGCTCAGCATGATGCTCGGCGACCGAGTCGTCGTAAGGGATGCTCGGCACGATGGCCCGGAACTCGGTGAGGAAGGCTCGCGCGCTCGCTTGCTTGGCCGGGTTCGTCTGACCAGCCAGCCCGGTGAGGTACTCCGCGATGACGACCGCCGCGACGGCGACGTTGTCGTCATCGGCGATGACATCAGGGAGGGCGACAGTGCCACGATCGATGGCGATCAGAATGCCGGTATCGAGGATCAGTCTTCCCATGGATCGCTGTCCGCGTCGGCGCTCGCGTATCGGTCGATCGACTCGACCGCAGCCTCGAACTCCGCATCCAAACCGATGTGGCCCGCCCACTGCTTTGCCAGCTTGTTCAGGCTCTTACCGTTCGCCCGCGGCGCCGGAACGAGGCGCGCCACACACACGCCCTTACGGGTAATGACGAACTCTTCCCCCGCCTCGGCCTCATCGAGAACCCGCGCGAACGCCCGCGCGGCCTCGGTCGCACTGATCTCCTTCATTTAGTCAGGGTATCAGAATCTGATAATCAGATCCATCTCGGCGCCAGGTCGCAAGGCAATAGATCGCATCTGGGCGCTGATTGACGTAATGATCGCGTCAATGCATCATTAGGTGATGTTGTTCCCCACGCCGCGGCTGAATGGCCAGGACGAGAAAGTGCTGGCCGAGGTCGACAGCATGCGGGAACGACTTCGGCGCCAGGTGCAAGGCGTTCCGGCGAAGTGGACCGGTGGGCTGCGGAAGTTCCTCACCGCTGACGCGGTGGCGGCTTCGAACTCGATCGAGGGATTCAAGGTCTCCACCGTAGACGTAGAGGACCTGATGGCCGGTGAGCAGGACGTCGATGTGTCCGATGAGAATCGGGAGGAGACGCTCGCTTACCAGCGGATGATGACCTACCTGCAAACGCTTCATGATGCCCCGGACTTCCGTTTCAGCAAGGGGCAGCTGAACGCACTGCACTGGATCCTGCAGGGTCACCGGCACACTTCACGCAAGCCCGCCGGTCAGTGGCGTTCCGGTCCAGTCTATGTCACCGACGCGCGGGACCCCAGTATCGCGGCCTATACCGCTCCCGATGCAGACGAGGTACCCGTTCTTACGGATGAGCTGGTGGTGTGGCTGAACAGCCCTGACGACACGCACGCCCTCGTACGCGCCGCAATGGCGCACCTCCATCTGGTGTCGATTCACCCCTGGTGTGACGGCAACGGCCGGATGTCGCGGTCCCTGCAAACCTTGCTGATCGCGCGGGAAGGTGTACTGGCGCCGGAGTTCTCGTCGATCGAGGCGTGGCTCGGGCGGCCGGGAAACACCTGGGAGTACTACCAGGTGCTGGCCCGCCGCGGTGCGCACTATCGGCCGGATCAGGACGTCTCCGAATGGATCACCTTCAATCTGCTCGCCTATCACCAGCAGGCACAGACCGTGCACGCGAGGTTCGAGCGGTCGGGGCGGGTGTGGGAGCAATCGTCGGAGTTCGCGGTGAAAACCGGAATCGACGAACGGACCCTGTCCGCGTTGCATGACGTGGCGATGGCCGGCCGAGTTCGTAGGTCACGGTACGGAATGAGCGAAGGGCTGAGCGTGCAGCAGGCCCAGCGAGATCTGAAGGTACTGGTACAGCGCGACATCTTGCGGCCGGTCGGGCGAACGCGGGCACGCTATTACGTTGCTGGGGAAAGCTTTCCGCAGAATGTACTGGAGACGGCCCGAACCCCGATCAGTCTGGTGGACCCGTATCGGTTGTAGCTGCGGTCCTGCGATCGGCTTTGGTGGAGAAGGCCGATTCGACTATGAGAATGTCGGGCAAACATTGATCTTGCCAAGTTGGTTACTGAGTGTGAATGCTGAGAAATCAGATCAGTGTGCGCGATGACATTGGAATTGGCTCTCATGGTGCGTTCACGCAACCGGCAGCGGGATAGCCGCCGATTTCGTCAGTCGATTGACTGCATTTGGGGTGGCGAACACATAGAGCGGCAATCCTTCTATGATCGTGGAAGCTTCCGTGCCTCGGAGAGGTAATTCATCGTCGATGACTCGAATTTCGTAGTAGTATGGTGGATGTGCAGGTCGCACGCGAGCACTGCCAAGAACCGGGCTATTTCGGTGCCCGTTACTTGCCTACGCTATGATTTTTCGCTGCGGGCTTGGTTGGGAAAATGCGCCTTTCGGTCGCATCTGGACTGCTGCTCGATTGCGATAGGTCTAATCTGGCGTGGTTTTGCCCGCACCGAACATCTGCATCCAGTGAAGAAGTTGTGACGCTTCGAGGTCGGCTAGTAGAAAAGTGTAGTAGCCGTCCTCGTTGGCAACCTCTATCATCAATAAATCGTCGTGCGGATAGGTCGTCAAGAAATCGACAAGATCCTCGGTCAGTCTCGTGAGCGTGGCGTCGCCGCGAGTGTGTTTTAATCTCCGCTTGTAGATTCGAAGCAAGCTCGGTCTGGACGCGGGGTGCGCACCTATTTCCGATGCCTGACGTATTCGGGCGAGTAGGTTCGGATCGGCAATTCCTCTTGGGATGGCGTCCGCTACCAGGTGCTCCAATGCCTCTCGGTCCATGCTCTATCAAGCCTTCCTGGGCATGTTGTTAGCGGTATCCACACCACCGGGCGTCTGGCCATGTATGGCCCGATATCGCTGGCTGTCTGTCGGGCTTCTCTTTGTGCTATCTGGTGGATCGCCAAGGGCCACCAAGGACTCTGACATCGGCGCCTGTGACGGTGCCCATGATCGTAACTTCCGACTCGGCGTACGGGTAATTTATTCCGCCTACGCGATGGTAGTCGGGACCGTCTGCGTTCGGGATGCGCATGACCACGCCAGGGCCGGGCAACTCGGTTGCTGCATCGAGTGCGACGTCATCGTAGTCGGTAGTCCACGAAGTGTAGGGGCTTTCGGTTTGGCCACCTACGTGGCCTTGTGCAGAGTTGGGTCCGCCGCGGGGTTCCGCAATACCGTCGAGGGCATTCTGATACATTCGCTGGAATTCTTCCGGGTCAAGTGGTCCCTGATGAGGGACGCCACGGTACAAATATGGCTCCTGTTCCGGGCTCCATGAGCCACCATTCGTATTGCCGCTGTAAACATCGGGAGTAAGTCCCAGCGGGTCTGCCCATCGTGAAGTATTTCTCGGATAGGAGTTCGGGTTATCCGCGGGTATTAGGCCGAGAGGATCGGATGTTAAGAACCGGCCGGAAGACGGATCGTAGGTTCTGAATAGGCTGTAGTGCAACCCGGACTCGATATCGTGATACTGGCCGGGAAATCGTATTCTTGTAGTGCGGCTGCCACTCCAAATTGTTTGTCCCCAGAAATCGCTCTGCCCTCGGGCAGTGATCGTGCAGGTGTTGGGATCGACCAACTCCGACAACGTCCCAGGGTGGCCCTCTAGCATAGTGTCTAGAGAGAGGTTTCGTTCTTCGGCTCGACATAACTGGAGGATCGGTCTGAAAGTTCCAGGTTGGTATGTCCAAAGGGTGGTGGACCTTGAATCCGGTGCGCTCTCTGAGACAATTTTTGTCCCGTCCCAATGGTAGGAGGTCGTGGACGAGATGTTTTGATTATCCCGTCCAATGTTTTGCTTCTCGGTGCGCCTACCGACCGGATCGTAGGAGTAATGCCACCATTCCTTTTCTGGCGTGTAAATATCTGTCAGTTGGCCGAACGCATTGTAGCGATAGTGCCAAATTATTGGTTTGTAGGAGTCCCGGGTGACTTTGCGGATCAGGCGGCCAGCGGAGTCATAGTGGAATTGGGTGCGGCCATCACGGACGAGGAGATTGTTACGGTATTCGCGGCGGTCGCGGGATGAGGTTGGGGTGTTGGGTGTGAGAGCAGACGTGATGTTGGAGAGCGCGTCGTAGGAATACGTCTCGGAAAGGGTGCCGTTGTCGGCGATAGCGGTGACTCGGCCGATGGAGTCGAGGTCGTACCTGCGGTGAGTGGGGGCAGTGTCGGACCGGGTCGTGGTGTGGGCGGCGAGGAAACCGTCGGTGCAGTAGGTGTATTCGTCGTGGCGAATGACAAAGGGATCTGGGCGGGGCGGGGTGTCTCCGAAATCGAGGTTCAGGCCCATGGAGGGGAAGCCGGTGACGGTTTGGGAGGCGAGTTGGTTGGTCGGGGTGAAGGTGCGGTCGATCTGTACTTCGCCGATACGCCAGCCGGTCAGACGGCTTGCAGGGTCGTAGTTGAAGGTGATGCGTTCGCCGTCGGCGTCGAGGCTGGCGACGCGGTTGAGCGTGTCGTGGTTCCAGGTGGTGACGGCGCCGCTGGGGGTGGTTCGGCGGATGCGGCGGCTGCGGTGGTCGTAGTCGTTGCGCATCGGGGGCTGGTCGTCTAGTTGTTCGGTGGCGACCTGGCCGGTGGGGGTGTAGGTGAAGCGGAGGGTGTGGGTGATCGCTTCGGCGGTGCCGTTGACGGCGGTGAGGACGCGGCCTGCGGGGTCGTAGGTGTTGCGGATGTATTCGCCGGTGTCGGCGGTGATATCGAGGAGGTTGCCGAGGTTGTCGTAGGTGTGGTGGCGGGTGACGCCGGTGGCCGGGGTGACCGTCGCGACCCGGCCCGTGGAGGTGTACGTGTAGCGGGTCGTGGCGCCGGTGTAGTCGGTTTCGGCTTCGAGGCGGCCTGCGAGGTCGTATTCGTAGGTCCAGCGTTGGCCGAGGGGATTGATGACGGCGGTGAGGGCGCGTTCGGTGTTGTAGAGGTAGCGGTGGACCGAGCCGTCGGGGTCGGTGCGGGTGGAGACCTTGTCGAAGCCGCCGTAGGCGTATGACGTGATGTGGCCGGCTCGGTTGGTGTGGGTGAGGAGGTTGTTCTCGCCGTCGTAGGTCCAGGATTCCGCGTAGCCGTCGGGGTCGACGCGGCGGGCGGGTCGGCCTTCGGGTGTCCACTCGTAGGAGGTGACGGCGCCGAGTTGGTTGGTGACCTGGATGGGGCGGCCGAAGGTGTCGCGTCGGATTTCGGTGGATGCGCCGTAGGGGTCTGTCACCTTGACCGGCAGACCCGCGAGGTCGACGTCGATCTGGGTTCGGGCGCCGTCGGGGTCGCGGATTTCGGCGACCGCGCCGCCTTCGTGGTGGCGGTACTCGGTTCGCGCGCCGGCGGGGTCGATGACCGCGACGAGGTTGCCTGCCTTGTCCCACTCACGGTGCTGCGTGGTGCCGTCGGCATTGGTGACGGTCGACGGGCGGTTCGGGTAGGCGTAGTCGATGGTGATCTGGCGACCGTCGGGTCGGGTGATGACGGCGACATCGCCGTCAGCGGTGTAGTTGTAAGTGGTTGTCGCGCCGTCTGGTTCGCTCACCGAGAGCGGCTTCCGGGCCGCGTTGTAGTCGATGTGCCGGTGGCCGCCGTCGGGTGCGCGGAGATCGCGCAGACGTAGGTCGCTGTCGAATCCATAGCCGGTGACTGCGCCCCGGGAGTCGGTCATGCGGGTCAGGCGACCGGTGCCGTTGCCGAATTCCAGGTATTCGTATTCGGCGTCGAAGACGCCGTTGGTGCCGCGCTGGGAGACCACCCGGCCGGACTCGTCATAGGTGTTGGTGACCCAACTGCCATTGGAATCGGTCCACGACAGCATGCGGTGCTCGTCGTCGTAGTCGAAGCGCGTGACGCCCCCGACGCCGTTCGTGACGGTGGTCAGGTCGCCGTTCTCGTAGCCGAATTCGCGTACCGGAGTAGAGGTTTCGACGCCATCGAGTTCGCCTGCCACGGAGATCGCGGTGACCCTGCCATCGGCGGAGTCGAGGACGACGCGATAGCCGCCGGAGTGGGTGACTTCGATCGGATCGCCATTGTCGTTGTAGTGGAAGCGGATCCGGTTGTGGTGGCGGTCGGTGATCGCGGAGATCGCGAAATTGCCGAGCAGCGTGTCGAGGCCGTCGAGTGTGGGTTCGGGTGCGAAATGCCAGACCAGTTCGCGATCCGGGTCCCAGAGCCGGTACCCGCCGGTGTCGGTGCGGGTGAGCTTCCAGCGTTGTCCGCCGGTGATCGGTTCGACGCCGACGCCGACTTCCGCGTGCGGATAGGCGAGCAGCATCCCGTCTTCGAAAACGACCGTGACACAGTCGTCGTCGACAACGACGCGCATGTCCAGCGTGGCGGACCACGAAGGACCGAACCAGCGGCCGAACCGGTAGTTGGAGTGGTGAGCTCGCTTGAGGGCCAGGCGCAGGACACCGGGGAGATCGATGTCTGTCAGGGGGAGGAGGAAATCGCCGGTGGCGATCTTGACCGGATCACCGGCCTTGGGCGTTTGGTCGTCGGTGGCGGTCTTCGCGGGTCCGTCGGTCTGGGCGTCGTCGCCCACGCTCGGCTTTCCATCTCCGCCTCGGTCGTTGCCGTCCCGGTCGATCAGGTTGTCGGAATTGTTCGGGGCGCCGCTGTCGGGACCGTTGTGCGCGCCAGGCTGGGTGTCGCCGTCGGTGTCACCCTGGTGGTTTCCCGCGTCGTCGGTGTGGGGAGCCGCGTTGTCGGGGTTTGTGGGCGGCGCGTTGTCGGGATCCGGGGATGCCGCTCCCGGCGAATCCGATTCGGGCTTCCCGTCGCCCCGATCGTTGGGGACCTCCGGGTCGGGCTCGGGACCGTTGTCCGCATCGCCGTTGTGTGGAGCTCCGTCCTCGCGAACCGGCGGGGCATCGGGGTTTGTGCCGGCTCCCGGGCTTTCCGGTGTGGTCGCGGGTGCGGGCGATTCGGGGGAGCCGTCGCGGGGTGCGGGTGCGTTGTCGTCGAGCTTCGGGGATTCCGGATCGTTGGCGCGAAGGTTGTCCGGTGCAGGCACATCCGGGTCACCGCCGTGCCCGGCGGGGTTGGTCGGTGCTTCCGGGCTGGGGTTCGCCGCCGGGGCGTCGTTCGCAGGAGCCGCGGGGTTCTCCGGCGCATGGGCCGCGGGCTGGGTCTTGGGTGCCTCGGGGACGTCGTGCGGCGCGTTTCGGGACGCAGCACCGGCGGTGTCGTCGATGACATTGCGCCCGGCATTGCCGAGGCGCGCGGCCTCGGAAGCCTTGTCGACCACATTCGCGCCGGCTTTGGCGGCACCACCGGCACCACCGGTCGCCACGGTCATCAAGGCGTCACCGGTCAGCGCGCCGAGCGCTTCGGAAGGGTTGGTCTTGAAGCCGGACAGCATGGCCGACGCGGTCGCTTTGGGATCGGCGGCGGCCAGCACCATGCCGGTGCCGAGATCCGACATCTTCGACAGGTACTCGGCGGGATGGGTGGCGTTGTAGGCGTCGATCGGTGAGATCGATCGCACGAACTGGACCATTCCGGTCAGTGAGGTCAGCAGGCCGGACGAGAAGTTGAGTTTTGCCTGGTCCAGCGCCGCGCTGAGGTCTTCGAAGTTGCTGCCCCACCGGGACAGGAATGGTGGTTCGGTGGGCGCGGTCTCGGTTGCCGCGGCGATCGCGGCGACGGCGGAGTTCGCGGCGTTGTCGCGTTGGGTGCGGGCGCCGGTCAGGATCGCCCTGGCCTCGTTGCGGATATCGGTCCAGGTGTCGGTGAGGTTCTTGCCCTTGCGGTCCTCGTCGGATTTCGCGTTCCACTCGTTCTTGCGGTCGCGTTCCTCGCGGTCGGCGGCTTCCCACTTCGCGATGGCGTCGGAAGCTTTGGCTTGCGCGGCGGTGACTTCGGCCGACCACGCGGCCAACGCGGTCTTGGCCTTGCCCATCGCGTCCGCGCCGTCCCACCACAGCTTGGGCTGCTTGGAGTATTCGTCGTGGAAGGCGGAGGCCGCAGAACCCGACCAATCGGCGACATCGATCTTGCGCAGTGCGTCACCGGTCTGATCGATCGCGGTTCCGATGGTGCCCAGGTGCTCGGCGACCTCGTTGATCTTGGCTACGTCACCGCGGATCAGTTCTTTGGGATCGGTGGTTTCGCCGAGTTCTTTCTCCGGCACCGAGCCGCCGGTGGCGTCGACGATCTTGTCGCCCAGATCGTCGAGGAAGTTCGACAATCCGTCGGCACCGACGGCTTTCGCGACCTTGGACTCGGCATCGAGGACGGTGTTGTAGACCTGGCCGACCTTCTCGGTGGCGCTCTCCAGCCCGTCTTCGATCTTGTCACCGAGGTCGTTGAGGAAATCCCCGATACCCATGAACTATTGCCCCCCGGCCTTCTGCCTGTCCTCGTTGATCTGGGTGACCTTGGCCGCCACGCCGGTGTCCAGCGAGTACGCCTTGTCCGGATTGGTCGCGAGGTACTGCCCGACCTGGCCCAGCGTCGACACGTTGTCGCCCATATGGGAAAACGCTTCGGAGAATGAAGCTCCGCTGTAGTTGGGATCGGCGGCGAGGTTCCACGTGTTCTCGCTGAGGACCTGGTCCCAGGACTTCTTGTCGATTTCCTCGTCGGTGAGATGCGGGTTACCGGCGAGGTGGGTGAACATCTCTTTGAGCGTGTTCGAGGCCTGCTGGTCCATGAGGTAGTAGCGGCCGGCGGACAGGTCGAGAACCTCGGCGATCTCGTTGCCGGATTGCACCAGCGCGCGCACACCCCACGACCAGCGCTCGGTGAAGGTCTCGAACGTGGCTTGCACGTTCGCCTTTCCCGCTTCCATCGCCGACATCGTCAATTGTGAGAATCCCCGACCCACCGCGCCGGTCTCGCCGACACCCAGTTCCGAGAGCTCGCTGATGATGCTCGTGATACCGGTCGCGGCCTGGTTCAGCAGGGCCGGGTCGACATTCAGGTCCGACATCAGCCGTGTCCGTGGCGGGTCGGTTCTTCCGTCATCACCGGAGGGAAGACCATGGGTGCCGCGGACAGCATGTCGATCGCTACGCCGGTCGGGTCCGTCTGTGCGGCGGCGAACTCACGGAGGCGGATGCCGAGGAAGGTGTGGAATCGATATTCCTGCTCGGCGACGACTCCGCGTGTCGTCATGAAATGCGCGTACTCGGCGACGCCGGTGAACGCGCATAACCACTGCACCGCACCGGATTCGAGTGTGTACACCCGATCTTCGGGGCCGATCAACGGCACGAGCAGGGCTGAGGATTCGAAGGCTGCCGACAGCTCGGTCGGAGCGCCGAACCCGGCGTAGAACGCGGCGATCTCCGAGCGCAACCGCCCGGAATCCACGTCGATGACACTCATGTCGGTTCCCCCCCCCATCCCCTGGTACCCCTGCAGGCCACCGTAGTGAACTGTGCGGGGATCGATCAAGGACAGGGCCGCGCACCCCGGGTGCGCGGCCCGTCACGGGATCAGGGGAGGGGCGGGTTGGCGCTGTCGTCGCCGTCGAAGTCGACGGAGGAGTATTCGCGGAGCTTGGTGAGGCGGTGGTAGGCGTCGATCATGCGGACGGTGCCGGACTTGGAGCGCATGACGATCGACTGGGTGGAGGCGCCGCCGCCGAAGTAGCGGACGCCGCGCAGGAGGTCGCCGTCGGTGACGCCGGTGGCGCAGAAGAAGACGTTCTCGCCGGCGACCAGGTCGGTGGTGGACAGGACGCGGTCCAGGTCGTGGCCCGCGTCGATGGCCTTCTGGCGCTCCTCGTCGTCCTTGGGCGCGAGCATGCCCTGGAGTTCACCGCCGAGGCAGCGCAGCGCGGCGGCGGCGATGATGCCCTCGGGGGTGCCGCCGATGCCGACCAGGATGTCGACGCCGGACTCGGGGCGCGCGGCGGCGATGGCGCCGGCGACGTCACCGTCGGAGATCAGGCGGATCCGGGCGCCCGCGTCGCGGGTCTGCTGGATGATCTCGGCGTGCCGGGGGCGGTCCAGGATGCAGACGGTGAGGTCGGACACCGAGGACTTCTTGGCCTTGGCGACGCGGCGGATGTTCTCGCCGATCGGGGCGGTGATGTCGATCGAGCCCGCGGCGTCCGGGCCGACGGCGATCTTGTGCATGTAGAACACGGCCGACGGGTCGAACATGGCGCCGCGCTCGGCGACCGCGAGCACCGAGATGGCGCCGGGGGAGCCCTTCGACATCAGCGTCGTGCCGTCGATCGGGTCGACCGCGAAGTCGACCTCGGGACCGGTGCCGTCACCGACCGCCTCGCCGTTGTACAGCATCGGCGCTTCGTCCTTCTCGCCCTCGCCGATGACGACGACGCCCTGCATGGAGACGGAGCTGACGAGCTGACGCATGGCGTCGACGGCCGCACCGTCGCCGCCTTCCTTGTCGCCGCGGCCGACCCAGCGGCCCGCTGCCATCGCGCCTGCCTCGGTGACTCGGACCAGCTCGAGTGCGAGGTTACGGTCGGGTGCCTCGCGGCGGCTGGGGGCGGGCGATGATGCCGTCATTGCGAAGTGCCTCCTTGGGCGTTGGTGTACGGGGGCAATTGTCGCATTAGGATCGGCACGCCCGTGCACGACCTGCGATGCCCCGTCGGTGGCCTGGTCAGAGCCCGAGTGGATACTGGTAGCCGTGGCCCAGCAGAAGCACCGGATCTTCAACGACTATCGCGACCTGTTCTGGTCGCTGATTCCGCTGGTGCTGATCGCCATCGTGCTGGCGGGCGCGGCGAGCCAGTGCACCGTCGCGACGAACGGTCCGACCCAAGGTCAGATCCCGCATTTCGACGCCGACGCGGCCTTGAAATCCGACGCCAAGACCCTGCCGTTCGCGATCCGCAAGCCGGAGCTGCCGCAGGACTGGGTGTCTAACTCGGGCAGCCGCGACACGATCGTCAGCTCGGGCGGCGGCCCGGTCAGCACCGTCGGCTACCTGACTCCGCAGGGCACCTACATGCGGTATTCGCAGACCTCCGCCTCCGAGGAAGCCCTCGCCCGCCACGTGCTCGGCTCGCGGTACGCCACCGGCACCCAGGACATCGCCGGGCAGAAGTGGGTCGTCTACACCGAACCGACCGAGGAGACCGCCTGGATCACCGATCTGGGCGGCGTCCGGATCCTGATCACCGGCGCGGGCAACGAGGCCGCGTTCACCACGCTGGCGCAGGCGGTCACCACCGCGCAGCCGCTGTCGAAGTAGCTCAGCGGCCTGCCGTGTCACTGAGCCGGTAGGTCCAGCCGGAGGTGGGCAGGGCCGTCGAGGTCGTGATGACGTCGGTGGCGAGCAGGTCGTCGACCTTGCCCTGCGCGAGCAGACCATGCGGGTCGAAGGCGCGTTTGGTCGCGATCTCCCGCGGTCCCCACGGTTTCATGCCGCCCGCGCCGAGGACCGGTGTGTGCGGATTGGCGATGGAGAGCCCGGCCCGCTGCAAGCGCTCGGTGATCGCGGCGAGCTGGGCTCGGCTCTCGTAGGCGAACACCGGCGAGCCCTGGGCGGACAGGCTGCCGTCGATCCGCTTCATCTCCACGTGCAGCGGCCCGAGGTCGGCGAACTCCCGGTGCACCCGCACGATCGACGCGTACAGGTCGGCGGGCGGGAACAGCGCCATCAACCCGGTGAGGCGCTCGTCGCGGCGCTGGTAGTGCAGCATCGAATGGCCCCAGGTGAACTCGTAGAGCGGCACGCCGTAGACGCCCTTGCCCTCGAGGCAGCGGTAGCGGACCTGCCCGCCGCACGCGTGCGCCAGATCCTCCACGTTCGGCACCGACTGCACCGCGGCCAGCACCAGCACCATCGCCGCACCGTCGGGGATCAGCCCGGCCAGGCCGGGGAAGTACTGCGGGAGCGGATGCGCGTGGGGCGAGACCACCTTCTTGAGCACCCCGTCGCTGGTGCCGAGGTCGACCGAGAACCGGGCGGCCTGCTCGAATTCCGGGAACGCGATCACCAGCTCGTGCCACTCCCAGGCGGGCGCGACGGGCAGCTCGACCTCCGTGATGATGCCGTTGGCGCCGTAGGCGTGGTGCACGGTGGTGACGTCGCTGCCGCGTAGCTCGACCAGGCGCGGCTGTTCCTCGACTGTCATCACCTCCAGCGCGGTGATATTGCCCGCGTCGCGCAGGATGCCCCACTGGCAGCTGCCGACCCCCGCGTGCCCACCGGCGATGTAGCCGCCGATCGTGGCCTGGTGCGCGGTGGAGGGGTGCATCCGCAGCTCCCAGCCGGACGGGCGGATCGTCGCGTCGATGTCGGCGACCACGGTGCCGGTCAGCGCGCGCACCGAGCGCGGTGGCTGTCGGGCTCGGTCACCGTGCCAGCCGACGACCCCGGCGATGGCGGTGACATCGATCACCGCGCCGCCGGAAAGTGGAACGCCCTGGCCGAACTGGCCGGACCCCGCGCCGCGCACCGTGATCGGAACCCGATGCCGGGCGCACGCCGCGACGGCGACGCGCAGTTCCTCCTTGGTGCGCGGGGCGATGAAGATCTCGGCATTGCGGCCGCGCAGCAGATCACGCAGGACCGGGCTCTGAGCGAACCGGTCCCGGCTCTTGGTGCGCAGCCTGCGCGTGTCGACGGAATGGTCGACCGCGCCGAGTTCGGTGCGCAGTCGGGCCAGCGCTTCGGTGCGTGACATCGCGGTGCCTCCCAGTGCCGTCGAGACGTGCGCACCAGGGTGCCCGCACCGTGTTTCGTCGCCGTAAAGGCGGCGTTGCCCGGCTACTCGCTCGCGTCGTCGGCGTGTGAGATGGCGTCTTCCACGCGCTGGCGGGCACCGGCCAGGTGCTGCTCGCAGCGGGTGGCCAGGGCCTCGCCGCGCTCCCAGAGGGCGAGCGAGTCGTCGAGATCGAGACCGCCCTGCTCCAGCATCTTGACGACGTTGACGAGTTCGTCGCGGGCGCGTTCGTAGCCGAAGGCGGCGATCTCGGCGAGGGTGTCGGCGGGCTCGGTTCCGGCGTCGGGCACGGTCAGTTCCCCTTGTCGTTGGTGGGTGTCAGGCGCTGGGTGCCGAGCGCGGCGGCGGTGACGGCGCCGTCGGCGACGCGGATGCGGAGCTGGCTGCCCGCGGGGGCGTCCTCGATCGCGCGGACCACGTGCCGGTCCTTCCCGGCGACGCGCTGCACGACAGCGTAGCCACGGGCCAGCGTCGCGGCCGGGCCGACGGCGGTGAGCTTCTCACGCAGGTGCGCCGCGGCGGTCGACTCGGTGCGCAGCGTCTGCTCGACGGTGCGCCGGGCCGCCAGCCGCAATCGCTCCACCTCGTCGTGGCGGTGCCGCAGCTCGCGCAGCGGATCGGCGAGCACAGGGCGCGAGCGCAATTGGGCGATGATGTGGGTCTCGCGCTGCACCCAGCCGCGCAGCGCGGCGGCCGAGCGGGCCCGCATCTCGCGCACGCCGGCGAGTTCGGCGGCGGCATCGGGGACGATCCGTTTGGCGGCGTCGGTGGGGGTGGCGGCGCGCACGTCGGCGACGAGATCGCTCAGTGGCGCGTCGGGTTCGTGCCCGATCGCGCTGACGATCGGGGTGGTCGCGGCGGCGATGGCCCGGCACAGCGCCTCGTCGGAGAACGGCAGCAGGTCCTCGGTGCTGCCGCCGCCGCGAGCGAGCACGATCACGTCGACGGCCGGATCGCGATCGAGGGCGGCCAGCGCCTCCAGCATCTGCGGCACCGCCGTCGGGCCCTGCACCGCCGTATTCTTGACGACGAAACGCACCGCGGGCCAGCGATTCTGGGCGACGGTCAGCACGTCGCGTTCGGCCGCGCTCGCCCGCCCGGTGATCAGCCCGACCGTGCCGGGCAGAAAGGGCAACGGCCGCTTGAGCCGTGGATCGAACAGCCCCTCCGCCGACAGCAGCGCCTTGAGCCGCTCGATCCGGGCGAGCAGTTCGCCGATGCCGACCGGCCGGATCTCGGTGACCCGCAGCGACAGCGTGCCCCGTCCGGTGAAGAACTGCAGCTTGCCGTAGACGACCACCCGGCTGCCCTCGGTGAGCGGAACGGGACTGCGCCGCAACAACTCCGGATCGCAGGTCACCGACAGCGACATGTCCGCCGAGGTATCGCGCAGCACCAGGAAGGCGGTGCGGGTGCCGGGCCGCAGACTGATCTGGGTGACCTGGCCCTCCACCCACACGCTGCCGAGCCGGTCGATCCACTGCGCGACCTTCACCGCGATCGAGCGCACCGGCCACGGCTGCTCCGCGGAACTGCCCGGTGCGCCCGCGGCGGTGTCCGCCGGGGCGGAAGCGCCGGAGCCGTCCTCAGTCATACGTCAGGTATACGCGGCGCTGCCGACACAAACAAAAGCGACCGCGACCGGCGCGTTGGCCCCGGTCGCGGTCGCTGCGAAGGGGGGAGGCTACTGCGCCTGGACCGTCGCGATCCGGTTGGTCAGCATGGTGACGAACGGCGCGCGGGCCCGGGTCTGCTGCTCGAAGGCCAGCAGCTGGGCCAGCTCCTCGACGGTCAGCATGCGCAGCCGGGCGCGCAGCTGGGCCAGCGTCATCGCCGGGTAGTCGTAGCGGATGGCGACCTCGGGGGCCTGCACCTCCTCGGGCTCCGGCTCGGCGGCGGGCTCCTCGGCGGCCTGCTCGGACTCGAGCAGCAGCAGCGACGCGGGCGCGGCCTTGCCGTTGGTCTGCTCGGCCGGGATCTCCTCGGTGAACAGGTCGAAGCGGCTGGCATGGCCGTTGGTGGCGACGGCGGGCTCCGGGGCGACGTCCTCGTCGAAGGTGGCCCAGGCGGGCTGCTCCTGCGGGGCCGAACCCAGACGTTCGAACAGGCCGTCGCCCTTGAGCGCGAGGCTGGTGACGAACTGCTGCACGTGCATGGTGGTCTGCAGCACGCGGCTCAGCGCGGTGATCGGGAAGTTGACCGCGGCGACGGGCAGCCGCCGGGTCTCTTCTAAGGCGTAGACGGCGGCACCGGCGGCGACCCGGGCCAGGTACGGAGGACGGAACATGGTCCCAGCCTGCCGCAAACCGCCTGTGATGCAAAGGTCCAGACCACCCCGATGTGACTTTCGCCCCTCGATCCGCCCTGATCCCGCCCGCGCGGCGCACGTAAGCTGTGGACTATGACCTCGGCAATTCCCTTGAACGTCGGTATCACGCGCTCCGCGGGCGCGTCCGCTGCCGGTGGCAAGCGCGTGCTGCTGGCCGAGCCGCGCGGCTACTGCGCAGGCGTCGACCGCGCCGTCGAGACCGTGGAGAAGGCGCTGGAGAAGCACGGCGCCCCGATCTACGTCCGCAAGGAGATCGTGCACAACCGGCACGTGGTGGAGACGCTACGTGAGCGCGGTGTCGTGTTCGTCGACGAGACCGACGAGGTGCCCGAGGGCGCGCTGGTCGTGTTCTCCGCCCACGGCGTGGCGCCGATCGTGCACGAGACCGCCGCCGAGCGGAACCTGCGCACCATCGACGCGACCTGTCCGCTGGTCACCAAGGTGCACCAGGAAGCCAAGCGCTTCGCCCGCGACGACTACGACATCCTGCTGATCGGCCACGAGGGCCACGAGGAGGTCGAGGGCACCGCCGGTGAGGCGCCCGAGCACGTCCAGCTGGTCGACGGCCCCGACTCGGTGGACAAGGTCACCGTGCGTGATCCGTCGAAGGTGATCTGGCTGTCGCAGACCACGCTGTCGGTCGACGAGACCATGGAGACGGTGCAGCGGCTGCGCGAGCGGTTCCCGACGCTGCAGGATCCGCCCAGCGACGACATCTGCTACGCCACCTCCAACCGGCAGACCGCGGTGAAGGCGATGGCACCCGAATGCGATCTGGTGATCGTGGTCGGCTCGCGCAACTCCTCCAACTCCGTGCGGCTGGTCGAGGTCGCCCTCGGCGCGGGCGCGCGGGCCGCGTACCTGGTCGACTACGCCCGCGAGGTCGACCTCGCCTGGCTCGACGGGGTGCGCACGATCGGTATCACCTCGGGCGCGTCGGTGCCGGAGATCCTGGTGACCGGTGTGCTCGACCTGCTCGCCGAGCACGGCTTCGGCGAGGTGCAGCCGGTGACCACGGCCAACGAGACCCTGGTGTTCTCGCTGCCGCGTGAGCTGCGCGCCGCGCGGCGCGACGCCCCCGCCCAGGGCTGACACAGACCGACATATAAAGGAAGCCCCGTCGCGAAGTTCGCGGCGGGGCTTCCTGGTTCTCACACGTTGTCGGGCCTGCGCCGTTCGGTGCGACCGGTGTCGGCGCGATCGCGGTAGCGCACCGTCGGCTGGGGATGCGGCTGCGGGTCGGGCCTGCGGCGCGGGGTGCGCGCGGCGTCGGCCTCGCGCGGGGCGGCGTTGCGGGCGGCGCGCGGCTCCCTGGTCCTGGCCGCGGCGGGCGCGCGCTTGGGATCGGTCGCGCGCGGCGCACGGCGGGCCGGGCCGGCCATGTCGACCTCGGTGACCGGGTCGTCCAGGACGGCGGTGGCGCGGCGGGTGCGCTGGCGGCCGGTGTCGCCCGCGGCCTCGGGACGGCGGCGCTTGACCGGCTTGCGCTCGGTCTTGCGTTCGGCCCGGCGTTCGTCGGAGAGCGGGCGGGCGGTGGCGGGGGTGCGCTTGGCGATCGCGATCCGGGCACCGCCGATGGCGAGGACGAGGACCGTGGCCAGCATCATCGTCGGGAAGCGCTCCACCAGCGGGATGACAAGGTTCATCAGCACGTCTTTGATGGAGGTGGTGGCGCGCCCACCCAGCAGCTGGCAGGCCACCGGCACCGCGACGAACAGCAGCAGCGGCGGCATGACCATGGTGGAGAACAGCCCGCGGAACCGCACGGCGCACACGGCCAGCACGCAGCCGAGCACATACAGCGCCGAGAAGGTACCCGTCGGGTAGGTCTCGCCCCCGATCGCGTCGATCGCGAACCCCACCATCGTCATGCCCGCGGCAAGCAGAATCGCGCCCCAGGCGGGGATGCCGGGCACCGAGGGCAGGATCGAACGTTGCGGCGCGGGCACCCGGGGTCGCGCACGTTGGGAAGCAGCCACACTATGACACTAACCGCACAACGCGCCGTCAGGCGCTGCGGCACGGGGATCTCAGCGGCGATCCTCGGCCTCGGCGAAGGCCACGGCCCGCGGCCTGGCCTCGGTCAACCGGATTGCCGGCAGCTCCTGATCGGCGATCCCGAGATCGTGCATCCGGCGCGCGGTGACCATTACCCGTGACTCGACCGAGCCGACGGTGGCGTTGAAAGCCGCTACTGCCTTACCGAGATTCACCCCGAGATTGTCCAGGTGGTCGGCCACCTTGCCGACCCGGGTGTAGAGCTCCTTGCCCAATTGCTGCACCGTTGCCATATCGCGGGACAGCGCTTCCTGGCGCCAGCTGAACGCGACCGTCCGCAGCAGCGCGATGAGCGTCGTGGGGGTCGCCAGGATCACGTTCCGCCCGAACGCGTACTCCAGCAGCCCCGCGTCGGTGGTGAGCGCGGCGTCGAGGAACGGATCGCCCGGCACGAACAGGACGACGAACTCCGGCGCCGGATCGAACGCCGCCCAATACTCCTTGTCCGCCAGCTGGTCGACATGGGCGCGCAGATGCTTGGCGTGCCGGGCCAGCAGCTGGTCGCGGGCGGTGGGGTCGTCGGTGGTCGCGGCGTCGAGGTAGGCGGTGAAGGGGACCTTCGCGTCGACGACGATGTGCCTGCCGCCCGCCAGCCGGACCACCAGGTCCGGCCGCACCCCGCCGCGATCGCCGCCGCCGGCCCGGTGCACCTGGGTATCGAAATCGCAGTGCCTGGTCATGCCCGCCAGCTCGACGACACGCTCCAGCTGGATCTCCCCCCAGCGGCCGCGGACCTGCGGCGCGCGCAGCGCCGCGACCAGCTGCCCGGTCTGGTCGGAGAGCCGGTGCGAGGTGCGCTGCATCCCGGCGACCTGCTCCCGCAGCCCCGAGTAGGCGTCGATCCGGTGGTGCTCGACCTGGCGGATCTGCTGCTCGAGCGCGCCGACGGCATCGCGCAGCGGATCGACCATCGCGCCGATCGCGGCCGAATGCCTGCGCGCCGCATCCTCGTTCGCCGCGTGCAGCGATTGCTGCAGCAACCGTTGATTGTCCCCGGCCGCCGCCAGCCTGGCCTCCGCCGCGGCGGCGCGTTGCCCGCCCCGGGCGGAATGCCCCAACCAGCCGAGACCGAACCCGGCAGCGAATACCAAGACGAGCGCGACGAGCATCGAGGCGGTCATAGCGGCGATAGTGCCGGAAGCCACCGACAAACTCGCAATCACCGGGCAACCCGGGCGTGGTGACGCGCCGGTGCGGCACACCCGAGGGGTGCGTCGATTGAATTCTGTCGGGGGTGTGGCCTAAGTTTCGCGGCATGCGGATCCTGCACACCTCCGACTGGCACATCGGGCGCACCTTCCACGGTGTCGACCTGTTAGCCGATCAGGCGGCGGTGCTGGCGTCGATCGCGGACCTGGTCGCGGCGGAGTCCGTCGACGTGGTCGTCGTGCCGGGCGACGTCTACGACCGGTCCATCCCGAACGCCGACGCGATCGCGGTCTGCAACCGCGGGTTCGAGGCGATCCGGGCCGCGGGCGCGGTGATCGTCGCGACCTCGGGCAACCACGATTCGCCCGCCCGCCTCGGCGCGGGTGCCAGCTTCGCGGCGGCGGGCGGGCTGCATCTGTGCACCAGGGTCGCCGACGCCGACCGGCCGGTGCTGCTCGCCGACAGTCACGGCGAGGTGGCCTTCTACGGGATCCCGTATCTGGAGCCGGAGATCACCCGCGCCGAACTCGGTGTGCCGCAGGCCCGCTCGCACGCGGAGATCCTCGACGCCGCGATGGGCCGCATCCGCGCCGATCTCGCCGGTCGGCCGGGCACGCGCACCGTGGTGCTCGCGCACGCGTTCGTCGTCGGCGGGGAGGCGACGGGGTCGGAGCGATCGATCTCGGTGGGCGGGGTCGAGACGGTGTCGATGTCGGCGTTCGACGGGATCGACTATGTGGCGCTGGGACACCTGCATTCGCCGCAGACCCTGTCGGAGTCGGTGCGCTACAGCGGTTCTCCGCTGCCGTACTCGTTCGCCGAGAATTCCCACCGCAAGGCGGTCTGGATCGTCGATCTCGACGCCGACGGACTGGCCGCGGTGCACCGCCACGACCTACCGCTGGTGCGCGGGCTCAGCAAGCTCACCGGCACCCTCGACGAGCTGCTCACCGATGCCGGATTCGCCGACGCCGAGCCGCATTACGTCTCCGCGACGCTCACCGACAGCACCCGCCCGGTCGACCCGATGCGTAAACTGCGCGAGCGATTCCCGCACGCGGTGCACGTGGAATGGGTACGCCCCGAGGGCAATCCGGAGCTGCGCTACCGCGAGCGGGTGCACGGCCGCCGCGATGTCGAGGTCGCGGCGAGTTTCCTGACCGATGTGCGCGGTGCGCCGACCGGAGGCGAGATGCGATGGGTGGAGCGTGCGCTGGCCGCCGCCGTGCGCGAACCCGACGCGGGTCGCGCCGAAACCCGTCGCGCTGCGGACGAATTCGAGGCCATGGACGTGACCGCGTGAGGGCTGCGCTGGGCGGTGCCGCGTGAGGCTGCATCGACTGGAGATGGTCGCGTTCGGTCCCTTCGCCGAGTCCACCGTCGTGGACTTCGACGTGCTCGGCGCGGACGGTCTGTTCCTGCTGCACGGTCACACCGGCGCGGGCAAGACCAGCATCCTCGACGCCATCGCCTTCGCGCTGTACGGGCGGGTGCCCGGCGCGCGCGGGGAGGGCAAGCGACTGCATTCCGATCACGCCGACCCGCAGACGCCGCCGAAGGTCACCCTCGAGGCCACCCTCGGTGGTCGTCGGCTGCGACTCACCCGCAGCCCGGCGTTCGAGCGGCCGAGCAGTCGCGACAGCACCCGGTTCACGGAGGTGCAGGCCAAGGGCACGCTGGAATGGCTGGACGGGTCGGGCGAGAATCTGTCCAGGCTCACCGATATCGGCGACGAGGTCGTGCGCCTGCTCGGCATGAGCGCCGACCAGTTCTTCCAGGTCGTGCTGTTGCCCCAGGGCGATTTCGCGAAGTTCCTGCGCGCCGAGAACGAGGATCGCGAGAAGCTGCTCGAAAAGCTCTTCGACACCCAGCGATTCGGCACCGCCGAGACGTGGCTGGCGGACCGCCGGCGCGCCGCCGAGGCCGACCTCACCGCCCGAACCCAGGGCATCGACCGACTGATCACCAAGGTCGGCATGGCCGCGGGCTATGGCGGCGCGGAATCGGTCGGCCTGCCCGACGCGGTGACCTGGTCCCAGGATCTGCTCGCCACCGCGCGCACCGAGCTGGCCGAGGCGAACGCGAACGCCGAACTCCGTCAGAAGGAGTCGGGCGAAGCCCGCGCCGAGGCCGAGGAGCAGCGCCGCGTCGCCGGGCTGCACGCCCGGATGGCGGCGGCCCGCGCGGAACTGGCCGCGTACACCGCCGACGCCCCGCGCCGGGCCGAGCTGGAACGCGAACTCGAACAGGCCCGCCGGGCCGAGCCGGTGGTGCACGCCATCGACGAGGCGCGGTCGGCTGTGCGTGCGCTGCGCCGCGCGGAGGGATCTACCCGGACGGTCGCCGGTGAATTGGCCGTCCAGTTGGGTGCCGAGGCGGCTGCGGATATCGCGGGGCTGGATCTGCTGACGGTGGTCTTCGACGACGCTGATACGCCGGTTGAGCGAGTGGATTCCACTGGTGGACTCGGTGATACGCGACGCGTCGGCGGCGTGCGATCTGACGGCGGGTCACCCGGACCAGATAGTGAACAGGGCACCTGGGCGGGCCGCCGCCCCTCCGGTTCACGTGGCGCGCGGCCGGAGGATCTCGGCCGAGTCCGCGATGTCGAGGGCGATCTCGATGCCGTGGTGAGTCAGTGGAACGCCCAGCTCGGTGTGCTCGGTGAGGTGCGGGCCGACGCCGAGACCGCACGTCAGCTCGCCGTGGATCTCACCGCGCACGAGGCCGAGGTGACGCGCCTGACCGCGCGCGCCGGCGAACTCGCGCAGCGCCGTACCGAATTGCCCGCCGTGCTCGCGGGAGCGGGGGAGCAGCTGCGCGAGGCCACCGATGCCGCGGCCGCGCTGCCCGGACTGCGGACCGAGCTCGGCAAGTGGCAGGAATCCGCCGCGGCCGCCGTCGAATTGGCCAAGCAGCGGCCCGCGCTGGACCGGGCGCAGACCGAGTTCGACACGGCGCGCCGGACCCATCTCGACGCCAGGGAGCGCGTGCTCGATCTGCGCACGCGTCGGTTGGCGGGCATGGCGGCCGAACTCGCGGGTGCCCTGTCGGCAGGCGCACCGTGCGCGGTGTGCGGTTCGGCCGAGCATCCCGACCCCGCCCGCCCCACCGACGACGCGGTGTCCAAGGACGCCGAGGACGCGGCCACCGCGGCCGAGCAGGCGGCCGAAGCCGCACGCGACCGGATCGCCGAGCGCATCGGCGTCATCGAACGCGAGATCGAGGCGCTGACCGCGCGCGGCGGCGACGCCGACCCGGTCACCCTGGCCGATGCCGTGCGCACCGCCACCCACCGCTTCGACGACGCCGCCGACAGCGCCGCCCGCGTCAAAACCCTCACCACCCGCCTCGACACCCTGCGCGCCGAGGAAACCACCCTGCACGAGCAGTCCCGCGACCTCGACGCCCGCCTCGGCACCGCCACCGCGACCATCACCGCCACCCGCACCCGCCTCGACGAACTCACCCTCCGCCTGCGCACCGCCGCCGGCGCCGACGACTCGGTCGACGCCCGCACCACCCGCCTCGAATCCCTCATCACCGCCGCCACCACCCTCCGCACCGCCCGCACCGAGGAATCCGCCGCCCGCGACACCGTCCGCCACATCGCCACCCGCATCGAAAACCTCGCCCAGTCAGCCGGTTTCGTCCCCGAGGGCTACGAAAGGATCCCCACCACCCCGGCCCCCGTGCCGCACGAGGCGTCGGTTGATGGCACCGCCGGTGCGCTTACCGGCGACGTTGCCACTGTCGCGCCTGCCGATGGTGACCCCGCGACAACGACTCCGGTCGACATCGCAGGTGCGCCGTTGAAGTCGTTGGCTCCCAGCAAACCTCAGTCTTCGATGTCCGGCGATGGTGTGGGGGATTCGGTGCCAGCGAACGGCCCGGGAGCACCGGCCGATGTCGCTGGCGACGGCACGGGGTCTTCGCCGATCGACGGCGGGGCTGGTGTGGAGGCGACGGCCGATGGTGTCGACGGGCAGGCCTCGGGCAGCGACGGCGAGGCCGCTGGCACTGGGGATGGGGCGCGATCGCGTTCCAAGCGAGCCGCGCGGTCGGTGCGCGCCGAGCCCGAGATGCCCACGCTGTTCGACCTTTTCGACGACGAGTCGGTCGAGGACGAACCGGAACCGGAGCCCGAACCGGCGCCGCGGCGCGACGATATCGCCCTGCTCACGGCGTACGCCCAGCTCGTCACCGTGCTCGCCCGCACCGCGGCCCAGCAGTCGGCGATCGAATCCGAGCTCACCGCTGCCGATCGGGCCCGTGCCCACGCCGACGCGGTCCTCGCCGAGCCGCAGATCCAGGCGGTGGCCGAGCAGGTGCCTGCCGATCTGGCCGCGCTGGAACAGCGTTTCGCCGATGCCCAGACCGCGTTCACCGCGGCGGTGGCGACCCAGTCGGCCGCCGCCGAGCGGGTCGCGCAGCTGGAGCAGCTGGGGACCCAGCTGTGGGGTGAGGTCGAGCGGATCGCGCCGAGGCAGCGTGATTTCGACGAGCTGGCCACGCTGGCCGACGTGGTCGCGGGGCGTGGCGAGAACAATCGCCGGATGTCGTTGCGCTCGTACGTGCTCGCCGCGCGCCTCGAGGAGGTCGCGGTCGCGGGTTCGCTGCGGCTGCGCCGGATGTCGGGTGGCCGCTACGAATTCGTGCACTCCGACAAGGCGGGTCCGCGTGGCAGGCGCGGTGGCCTCGGCCTCGATGTCCGCGACGACTACACCGGCGCCGTCCGCTCCGCGAAGACCCTCTCCGGCGGTGAGACCTTCATGGCCTCCCTGGCTTTGGCGCTCGGCCTGGCGGATGTGGTCGCCGCCGAAGCGGGCGGCCTGGTCCTGGACACCCTGTTCATCGACGAGGGCTTCGGCAGTCTCGACGCCGACACCCTCGACGCGGTCATGGGCGTCCTGGACGAACTGCGGGCGGGCGGCCGCGTGGTCGGCGTGGTCAGTCACGTCGACGAGATGCGCCAGCGGATTCCCAGCCGACTGCACGTCCTACGCGGCCGAACGGGCTCGCAGCTCCAAGCAACTGTCGCCTGACGACGGGGGCCGGGTTTCTCCTCGGTCTGTCGTCGCTCAGGGAGTAGCTCCGACCCGGAGCCCCCAGATCAGGCCGTCGGTTCGGGCACCGGATCGGCCCGAACCGCACCCCCGGACTTCGGCGCGAACCCCGGCAACCACCCGTCGACATACGGGATCATCACCTGGATCAGCGGCCCGATGCCGAAGGCATAGACCAGCGTGCCGATGCCGACGCTGCCCCCGAGTAGCCAGCCGGTGATCAACACCGTCGCCTCGATGCCGGTGCGGACCGACCACACCGGCCACCCGGTCCGGGCGACCAGTCCAGTCATCAGTCCATCACGGGGTCCTGGACCCATCCCCGCGCCGATGTAGAGCACGGTCGCCGCGGCGTTGACGACGACGGCGAGCACCATCGCCGCCACCCGCACCCACAGCGCCTCGGCCGCGGGGATCAGCCACAGCCCGACGTCCACGGATACCCCGATCACGATCACATTGCTGACCGTGCCCAGCCCCGGCTTCTGCCGAAGCGGAATCCACGCGAGCAGCACGACGACCCCGGTCACCGCGGTGACGGCGCCGAAACTCAGCGGCACGTGCGCGGCGACGCCCTGGTGGAAGACGTCCCACGGATCGAGCCCGAGCCCGGCCCGGATCATCACCGCCATCGACGTCCCGTACAACCACAGACCGGTGTAGAGCGCGATCAGGCGACGAGTGAGCATGGGTATCAGCATCCGGGCCGACTGGACCTCATGAAAGAGCCAATCGTGAGTTACTGGCCTTACTATCTCAGGCCTCGTGCGCGAGCAACCACCGCTTGGCGTCGAGTCCCCAGCGGAACCCACCCAGCGCACCACCGATCCGCAGCACCCGATGACACGGCACGAACAGCGCCGCGGCATTGCGCGCGCACGCGTTCGCGGCGGCCCTGGTCGCCGCCGGCCGACCGGACAGCCCGGCGAACTCGGTGTAGGTGACCGGCTCGCCCGCGGGCACCTTGCGCAGCACCTCCCACGCGTGGGTGAGGAACTCGCCGGAGCGCTGGCGCACGGTGATCGCGTCGATCGCGGTGAGCTCGCCCGCGTGGTAGGCGGTCACCGCCCGGGTGACCTCGCCGAGCGCGTCCCGCCGCCGCAGCTCGGCGGGACGCAGGGTGGCGTGGATGACGCTGGTGAGCTCGGCCGGGTCGGCGGTCCAGCCCGAGGCGAGGACCGCGCCGTCGGCGTCGACGATGGCGGTGAACGGTCCGATCGGGGTGGCGACGGTGGCGACGTCGGCGCGTCGAATGCTGGTGTCGGTCATGATGCTTCGCTTCCGTTGACGGGGCGGGAAGGGCGGGGCGCGGCGATGACGCCGCGATGTTCGAGTGCCGTCTTCCACAGGTGCATGGACAGGTAGGAGCGCCACGGCGCCCAGCGGGTGGTGTGGTCGAGGTCGACGCCGGCCAGCGTCGCGCCCTGGCGGACGACCAGGTCGGTGCCGAGCAGGATGTCCGGATCGGCGAGCAGGCGCATGGTGACGTAGTCGGCCGTCCACGGCCCGACGCCGGCCAGCGCGAGCAGGTCGCGGCGCAGTTCGGCGGCCGTGCGGCCGGAGTGCAGGACCAGCTCGCCCTCGGCGATCGCCCGGGCTGCCGCCACGACGGCCGACACC
This sequence comes from Nocardia sp. NPDC058244, assembly GCF_042882065.1. Classification (NCBI taxonomy): domain Bacteria; kingdom Bacillati; phylum Actinomycetota; class Actinomycetes; order Mycobacteriales; family Nocardiaceae; genus Nocardia; species Nocardia sp. NPDC058244. Next base: position 1,217,976 of record NZ_JBHVWX010000001.1, read on the forward strand.
CGGCGGGCCGGTCCGGTGAGTACCTCCGCGCCGCGCTCGGCGACCACGTCGGGGGTGGGGAACAGCCGGGGCGCCGGGCCGTCGATCCGATCGCCGAGGGCGCCGACCAGGCGCGCGGTGTGGGTCGCCGCGGCCTGGACCGAGATCTGCTGACCGATCATGGTGCGCAGCAACAACTCCGGGCCGTCGAGGCAGCCGGGCACGCGAATGCCCGGTCCGAACCCGTGGCCGGGAACCGCCGTCGCGACGACGGGAAGTCCGCTGTCCGGGACGGCGAGGCCGAGACCCTCGTCGATGCCCTGCGGATCGGCGTCCAGGTCGAGCAGGTGCCGCACGCGCGCCACCGTCGGCGCCAGGTCGCGCATGTCGCGCAGCGCCAGTTCGGCCCGCACGTGGCCGGGCTGGAACGACAGCCGGACGGTGGCGTGCCCGTGCGGAGTTCGCAGCCCGCGGGTATAGACGCCGTCCTCCCACAGCTCCATGCCGGGCACGGTGTGCGCGGACAGGAACCACGCCAGCCACCCGGTGTCGAGCGGCTCCCGGTACGGCAGGCGCAGCGTGAGCAGGCCCGGCGCGGCGGGTGCGACGGCATCGGAGCGCGGCGAGCGCCGTGACTCCGTGCGCATGGTCGTCGGGCTGACCGCGAACACCTCGCGCACGGTGTCGTTGAACTGGCGGATGCTGGCGAACCCGGCCGCGAAGGCGATGTCGGACATCGGCATCTCGGTGGTCTGGATCAGCAGCCGCGCGGTGTGCGCGCGATGCGCCCTGGCCAGGGCCAGCGGTCCGGCGCCGAGTTCGGTGGTGAGTACCCGGGTGAGCTGTCGCTGGGAGTAGCCGAGGGTCGAGGCGAGCGCGGGCACGCCGCCGCGTTCGATCACCCCGTCGCCGATCAGCCGCATGGCCCGCGCGGCCAGATCGGCCCGGACATTCCACAGCGGCGAGCCCGGCGCGGCATCGGGGAGGCACCGTCGGCAGGCGCGATACCCGGCCTGCTGCGCCGCCGCGGCGGTGGGCAGGAAGGAGACATTGGCCCGCTTGGGCGTGATCGCGGGGCAGGAGGGCCTGCAGTAGATACCGGTCGTGCGCACCGCGGTGAAGAACTGCCCGTCGAAGCGGGAGTCCCGGGTCGAGACCGCCCGGTAGCAGCGCTCGAAGTCCAAAGCCGTGATCGTCACGGGTTCCACAATGCCCGCGAAGCGAGCGGGTCGCTAGCGGAAATCGGCCACTATCCCCGGTGACCCGATGACGGTAATTCGTAGCTGATGAGGTCACCCGGTTGGCATTGCAGCTCCCGGCACAGCGCGGCGAGGGTGGAGAACCTGATGGCCTTCGCGTGCCCGTTCTTGAGCACCGACATGTTGACCACGGTGATCCCGACCCGCTCCGCGAGTTCGGTGAGGGTCAGCCCGCGCTCGGCGAGCAGGTGGTCGAGGTGCACGCGCACGCCCGTGGCTTCTTCCGGCGGCATCAGATCAGGCCCGCGGTGTCGTCGCGCAGCGCGGTGCCGCGCCGGAATACTTCGGCCAGCGCGACGAGCACCATCCCGACGAGAAGCGCTGCGAGGGTGGGCGATCCGGCGTCGAGCGTGAACCGCAGCAGCACCAGATCGTGGCCGTCGAGCGCCCGGGACTGGAGTTCGGCCCTGGTGAACGCCGCGACCGTCGGAACCAGCAGCGCGCCGCCGAGGACCGTGCCCGCGACGGTGTAGATCCGGCGGACATTCGGCGCGACGAACGGGTCGCCCTGCGCCAGGCTCCCGACGATCCGCAGGACCGCGATCAGCGCGACCAGGACGGCCATGGCGAGCAGCAGTCCGGGCGTCGCGAGCAGCAGTCGCTCCACGGCATCGGGCTGGTGGAAGGTGATCGTCAGGTTCCCGTCGACGGCGACGCCGACATCTCCCGCAGTCCTCGCGTCGACGACCGGCGCGGCGATGTCACCCGGCCGGTCGACGACGATCGTTGTCGGATGGCCGCCACCGCGCGCGGGCACCAGCGCGGCGATCCACAGCAGTTGATAGACCGCGACGAGACCGGTGATCCCGATCGCGAGGAGAAGCACGGTCCGGAGCACGGCATTGTCGGTACCGGACCAGCGGAATGCGGATGACGTAGGCATGATCGGCCCCCCGTTTATCGTTTTTCGATATTAACGATAAACGATATGGAGGCCGATGTCAGCAGCAGCGGGTGGTCGGGTTCCGCTCGGCTTCGGCGTAGCGGTCGCGCCAGTACTGGCGTTCGCTGGGGACGGGGCAGCCGGGGTGGGTGCGCCGCAAGTGCTCGACGTAGCGCTGGTAGTCCTGGCCGCCGTTGATCGCGCTGTACCACCGGGCGACCCCGCGCACGCCCGCCCACACCCGCGCCAGCAGCGCCGGCGCGGCCGGGCGCGGCGCCGTGGCCGCAGGGGCGGGGGCGGCCGATCCGGTGAACCGGCCGCTCCCGTCCCGCGACACACTCACGACACGTGCGCCGATCCGGGTGCGGTCACCTTGCCCTCGGCGATCAGCACATCCCACTCCTTCTGCACGTCCTTCTCCGCGGCGGTCGAGACGAAACCGCTGGGCGCGAAGATCTTCGACGGCTGCTCCTCGGACTCGGTGCTCGACACCGTGCCCGACCGGATCGCCCGCGCGCACACGATCGCGCCGACCACGGTGACGATCAGCACCAGCACCGCGAACACGATCGAGAGCGTGCCCTGGATGAAGGTGTTGCGGATGGCGATGTCGACCTGCTCGGGCGTCTTCGCGGTCAGGCAGCCCGTGCCCGCCTCCTTGGCGGCCTGGCACAGGCTGTGCTGCTTCCAGTAGCCGAGCTTGGGATCGGCGGAGAAGATCTTCTGCCAGGACGCGGTCATCGTGACCAGCAGATCCCAGACCAGCGGGACGCCGGGGATCCAGGCCCACTTCAGCAGGCCGCGCTTGATGATGATGGTCAGCACGATCGTCAGCGCGATCGCGGCGAGCAGCTGGTTGGCGATGCCGAACAGCGGGTAGAGCGCGTTGATGCCGCCGAACGGATCGTTGACGCCCATCAGCAGCACGCCACCCCAGCCGGCGACGACCAGCAGCGAGCACAGCCACGCGCCGATCCGCCAGGACGGATCGCGGAACTTCGTGAACCCGCCGCCGAAGTTGCCCAGCGCGTCGGAGACCAGGAACCGGGCCACCCGGGTGCCCGCGTCGATCGTGGTGAGGATGAACAGCGCCTCGAACATGATCGCGAAGTGGTACCAGAACGCCTTCATCGATTCGCCACCGAGGAACTTGTGGAAGACCTCGGAGATGCCGACCGCCAGCGTCGGCGCGCCACCGGTGCGCGAGATGATCGATTTCTCACCCACGTCGGCGGCCGCGTCGGCGAACAGTTCCGGCGTCGCGGGCGGACCCGACAGGCCGAGCGTATTCGTGTAGGCCGCGGCCTTTTCCGGCGTGCCGCCGGTGAGCCCGAGCGGCGCGTTCATGCCGAAGTACAGGTGCTGATCGATGATCGAGGCCGTGATGATGGCCATCACCGCGACGAACGACTCCATCAGCATGCCGCCGTAGCCGATCATCCTGGCGTTGGATTCCTTGGCCAGCAGCTTGGGGGTGGTGCCCGAGGAGACCAGCGCGTGGAAACCCGACAGCGCGCCACAGGCGATGGTGATGAACAGGAACGGGAACAGGCTGCCCGCGAACGCGGGACCCGTTCCGGTGTGCGCGAATTCGGAGACCGCGGGCGCCTTCAGCACCGGCATCGTGATCAGGATGCCCGCCGCCAGCAGCACGATGGTGCCGACTTTCATGAACGTCGACAGGTAGTCGCGCGGGGCGAGCAGCAGCCACACCGGCAGCACCGAGGCGAAGAAGCCGTAGGCGATCAGGCACCAGGCGATGGTGGTGCGCGAGAGGGTGAACCAGTCGGCGCCCCACTCGGTTTCCGATACCCAGCCGCCGCCGACGATCGCCGCCAGCAGCAGCACGATGCCGATCGCGGAGACCTCGCCGACCTGGCCCGGCCGCAGGAACCGCAGGTACACGCCCATGAACAGGGCGATCGGGATGGTCATCGCGATGGAGAACACGCCCCACGGGCTCTCCCCGAGCGCGTTGACGACGACCAGCGCCAGCACCGCGAGCAGGATCGTCATGATGGCCAGGATCGCCACGATCGCGGCGACACCACCGACCGTGCCGAGTTCGTCGCGCGCCATCTGCCCGAGGCTGCGGCCGCGCCTGCGCGTCGAGGCCCACAGCACCAGGTAGTCCTGCACCGCGCCGGCGAAGACCACGCCGACGATGATCCAGATCGTGCCGGGCAGGTACCCCATCTGCGCGGCGAGCACCGGGCCGACCAGCGGCCCGGCGCCCGCGATGGCGGCGAAGTGGTGACCGTAGAGCACCCGCCGGTCCATCGGCATGAAGTCTTTGCCGTTGTCGTAGATCTCGGCGGGGGTGGCGACGTCGTCGCGCGGCTTGGTGATCTTCCATTCGATGAACCGCGCGTAGAACCGGTACGCGATGATGTAGGTACAGACCGCCGCGATGACGATCCACACCGCGTTGACCGACTCACCGCGGACGAACGCGATGATCGCCCAGGCGATCGCGCCGAGCACGGCGATCCCCGCGAACACGGCCTTCTTGGCGGGCGTGATCGGGGTGCGATCGACGACACCGACCGGAGGCAAGTCCGGGTCGGTCCGCAGATATTCGATGGTCGCCATGTGCCAACTCTCCTGGTATAACGCGCAGAGCCTCGGGTGAAACATCGACAACGTAGCCGATCGGCCCAGCGCGCCGGACAGGATCACCCACCGTCGCGGCCAAGATGAAATTTTGTTCAGCGGGTCATTCGCCGCGGTAGGTGCCGAAGCTCCAGAGGTTGCCTTCGGGGTCGGCGACGGTGAACCCGCGCGAGCCGTAGTCCTCGTCGCGCAGGTCGCGGATGAGGCGGGCGCCCGCCGCGGTGGCCCGCGCGTGCAGCGCGTCGGGCTCGTCGGTGACCAGGTAGAGCGAGGCGACGCCCGCGGGGCGGGTGCCGAAGGGGCTGTCGTCGCGACCGGTGGAGCCGAACATGATGCCGCCGCCCGCGGGCCAGCGCAGTTCGCCGTGTTCGACGACCGACGCGTCGTCCTCCCTGGCGTAGACGGCGACTTCGTCGAAACCGAAGGCGGTGGTGAGGAATTCGATCATGGCGCGAGCGTCGTCGAAGGCGAGGCAGGGCCAGACCGCGGTCTGGGTGTTGGTGGAAGTGTCCATGTGTTCAGCCTCTCGCCTCGGGGGCGTTCGGGTCTTGGACGGATGGAATCTCCTCGGCCAGCCAGGTCGTCGGGGCGCAGCCGGCCAGCTCGGCGAAGTCGCGGTTCAGATGAGCCTGGTCGTAGTAGCCGCAGGCGGCGGCGACCTGGGCGATGGAGACATAGGACGGGGTGTTCGCCAGCATCCGCCGCGCCCGCTCGAACCGGATGATCCGCGCGGCCAGCTTCGGGCTCGCGCCGAACTCGGCGGTGAACTTGCGCGTCAGATGCTGGCGGCTCCAGCCGATCCGCTGCGCCAGCGGGGTGATCTCGCAGGTGCCGCCGGTGCCGACGAGAGTGCGCCAGGCCCAGGACAGTTCGGGTCCGGCGAGGGTTTCGGTGCGCGCCGCCGCGGTCAGCGCCCGATCGCAGGCGGCGAAGCGGCCGGGCCAATCCGGGTGTGACTGCACGGCATCGGCGAGCTGATCGCCCAGCGGTCCACCGGCGTCGGAACATTCGATCGAGACATCCCACAGCTCGCTCGCGGGCATGCCGAACAGGACCCGGCTGCCCAGCGGGGTCAGCTCGATCGCGATGCCCTCCTGGAAACCGGTGTGCGAGATCATCGCCGGGGTCGCCTGCAGGCCGCTGAGTACGCAGCGGTAGCTGCCGGGCGCCTGGTGCGGATCGGTGTGCTCGACCACGTCGATGGTCGGGCCGATGGCGACGATGAAGGTCATGTGCCGCGAGGGCAGGCCCCGGTGCAGGCCGGGTTCGAACCCCGCGAGCCGGTAGCCGATGTAGCGGTCGATGAAGGCCGCCAGGATCGGCGCTGGGGCCGCGGTCACCACCTCCGTGGTCGACTCCATACGCGTCACGCTACGCCGGAAACAGTGGCAGCGACCAGGGTCGTGAGCGATGTGGTGCGGCGCACGCGTCCCGTGCTCCCGTGCGGGGTAACCCTTCTGTGAAGGTGCTCGCCGCGCCCGGCGCGCGGCGGTGAGATTTCGCACTCACAGGTCCGTGAGCTGTGGTTACGCGCACTCAGGCGGTTACCGTTGCGCCTTCGCCCAATCTCAGGAGGTGTCATGCGGCGAGTTCGGTACGAGCGCAGCGGTGGTCCGGAGGTGCTCGAGGTCGTCGCGGCCGAGGTGCCGGTGGCCGGTCCCGGTGAGCTGCTGGTCAAGGTCGAGGCCATCGGGGTCACCCTCTCGGCCATCCGGCGCATCAACGGTCCGCAGGAGTTGCGGGCCGAGGTGGCCGGTGAGGTCGTCGCGGTCGGTGACGGGGTGGACGACTACGCGGAGGGGTACCGCGTCGTCGGCCTGTGCGCCGACGCCTACGCCGAGTACGTCGTGCTGCCCGCCGATCAGGCCTCGGCCATTCCCGACGGCGCGTCCGCGGTCGACGCCGTCGCGCTGATGCGCAGCGGTCTGGTCGCGCTGGGCGCGCTCGACACCGCGACGCCGCGCGAGGGCGAGACCGCCCTGATCACCGCCGCCGCCGGCGGCGTCGGCCACCTCGCCGTGCAGCTGGCCCGCGTCCGTGGCGCGGGCTGGGTCGTCGCGGCGGTGTCCGACGAGGCCAAGACCGACTTCGTGCGCGGGCTCGGTGCGGACGAGGTGGTCACCTACGACCAGCTCCAGGCCGCCAAGCAGGCCGATTTCGCCCTCGACGGCGTCGGCGGCACCGGCCTCGGCGCCGCGCTCGGCGCGCTCGCCGAGGGCGGCCGGGTCGTCACCTACGGCACCGGCGGCGGCCTCATCGACACCGAGGACCTGCTGGCCGGCGGCAAGACGCTGTCCGGCTTCCGGATCGGCCGCCTCGCCCAGCGCGACCCGGCCCGCTACGAGGACCTGCGCCAGGAGGTCTGGCAGTTCTACGCCTCCGGCCTGCTGCATCCGGTCGTGCACGCCGAGTTCGCCCTCGACGAGGCCGCCGCCGCGCACGCGGTCATCGAGCAGCGCGCCAACCTGGGCAAGGTCGTCCTGGTTCCGTGATCACCCTCGGCCCGCCCCGCCCGCGCGGGGCGGGTTCCGGTGGTTCGGTGACCGGCCGCACCGCGTAGACTCTGCTCCTCGTGAGCCTCACCCTCGGAATCGTCGGCCTGCCCAACGTCGGAAAGTCGACGCTGTTCAACGCGCTGACCAAGAACGACGTGCTGGCCGCGAACTACCCGTTCGCGACCATCGAGCCCAACGTCGGCGTGGTCCCGCTGCCGGACCCGCGGCTGGACAAGCTGGCCGAGATCTTCGGTTCCGAGAAGATCGTGCCCGCCGTGGTGTCCTTCGTCGACATCGCGGGCATCGTCAAGGGCGCCTCCGAGGGCGCGGGCCTGGGCAACAAGTTCCTGGCCAACATCCGTGAGGCCGACGCCATCTGCCAGGTGGTGCGCGTGTTCGCCGACGACGACGTGGTGCACGTCGACGGTCGCGTCGATCCCACCGCCGACATCGAGGTCATCGAGACCGAGCTGATCCTGGCCGACCTGCAGACCCTCGAGAAGGCCATCCCGCGCCTCGAGAAGGAAGCCAAGGTCAAGAAGGACCGCAAGCCGCTGCTCGACGCCGCCAAGGTCGCCCAGGAGTTCCTCAACGAGGGCACCACCCTGTTCGCCGCCGGCAAGAAGGTCGACGGCGAACTGCTGCGCGAACTCTCGCTGCTCACCATCAAGCCGTTCCTCTACGTCTTCAACGCCGACGAATCGGTGCTCACCGACGAGGCCAAGGTCGCCGAGCTCAAAGGCGCCGTCGCCCCCGCCGACGCCGTCTTCCTCGACGCCAAGGTCGAAGCCGAACTCCTCGAACTCGACGACGAGTCCGCCCTCGAACTGCTCGAGTCCATCGGCCAGACCGAGCCCGGCCTGCACGCCCTGGCCCGCGCCGGCTTCCACACCCTCGGCCTGCAGACCTACCTCACCGCAGGCCCCAAGGAAGCCCGAGCCTGGACCATCCACCAGGGCGACACGGCCCCCAAGGCCGCCGGCGTCATCCACACCGACTTCGAACGCGGCTTCATCAAGGCCGAACTCGTCGCCTTCACCGACCTCGTCGAGGCCGGCTCCATGTCCGCCGCCAAGGCCGCGGGCAAGGTCCGCATGGAAGGCAAGGACTACATCATGGCCGACGGCGACGTCGTCGAATTCCGCTTCAACGTGTAATCCGTTGTGCCTGGGGTGAATTGAGCCCCAGGCCGGAGTAGTGTCGAGACCGATCCAAGGCGTTCCCCGACCAGGTAGCTCACTGGTTGTCAGCGGGCAGATCAGTCCGAGAGGAACGCTGTCAGGCCGGTGATCGCACGTCGCGCCTTCGCGCGGTCGGGACATGTTCTCGACCGTTGCCGAGCGAAATACTCGGCGAGTAGCTCGCGATCGGTTCGCTGCCAAGCTTCGGCCAGTTCTGCTACCCGGCTGCTTCCGAGGACGTCGGATATCTCCTCGCCCAGGAGATGCAACGACGCGACATCGACATCGATCTCGGCTCTCAGGAGGAGATCGGTGCGATGTTCATACAGTGATGTGCGGACGTCGACGTCCTCCTGATACCAGCTGCACGCAGTCGCGATATCACCAGCGTTCTTGTATTCGCCATTAATTGATCGGTCGCACCAAGCCTTCAATTTGAGTGCGGTATATCCGGCCGCTGTGGGGATTCGAACTCGGTTTCCGCTCGGCAAGGGTAGTTCCTGTGATCTGGCGAAAACTTCCTGAAATCCGAAGACGTCGAGCGAGTCGTTTCGGCTCGGCAAGTTGGTCGTTCCGGTCGGATCTTCGATTTCGCCGAACGGCACGACGTCCACCGAAATTCCTGCGATCGAGTAGCGGATTTCGGTGGACCCCGATCGGGGAAAGGTCGAGACTATGCGTCGATATTCGGAATCGCCATCGACCGCAACGCCGATATCCAGATCGCTGGTGGCACGCAGTAGATCGGTGCGTCCGCACGACGCATGCAGCAAGTCGCGACAGTGTGCGCCGATGACCATGATCGATGTGTCGCTCACTCCCGAGTTCGTCACCAAGGTGTCGATCACTGTGTCGACCGGGTTCAGCGACCGGGTGCCGATGAGTTGGAGGTCAAACAAGGTGGTCCCGCCTCAGCGCGCTTGCCACTTCGGACTGCCGTGGTTCTCTCGATGCCAAGAGGTCCGCATACACCAGCAGGGGCGGGGCCGCTGATTCGGTGAAGGCGCCGTGTGGATCAGGCTCGACGGACCACGGGGGCTCGGCCCAGAACTTTCGTCGGATCTCGATGTTGGGGTCCCCGGATTTTTGCCAGCCGTTTCGGATGGCCTCGATCGGGTCGAAGTTCCTGACATAGATCGTGAGAGTCTGTGGCTGCCGTATCGATTCGATGGCGGATTCGCCGCTTACCAGATATCCCGGAGGTGGGGACCAGTGTGCTACGTCCCCTGCGAAGAAGGACTCCTGAATTTTCGGCATCAGGGTGCCTCGATATGCGGCGGACCAGAGATCGATGAGCTCGTCGCGGCGATGGAGTGATCTTCCGATCACATAGTCGGACTGCTTCATGATCTCCAGTGTCGATTGCGTGATCCCGACCGATGTGCCAGCGCTGTCAGCGATCATGCGAACCGGTTTGTTCACAAGGTCCGGCCAGGCCAGCAACACGAAGAGGACCTGCATCCGCCGGACGCTGAAAAGATTGGCTTCCGGGTGTGGTCGATTCTGCTCGGAAGTGGGACCGCGGCGTCCGCGAATGTCGATCAGGACCGGATCGAAGTTCAGATGCGCGTTTCCGGCGCTGTCGATGTAGTCGATGCCCGCGTCGCGAAGGGCCTCTGCGGTTCTACTGCTGATCAGTGGTCCCGTGACGAGCAGCCGGTGTGGATCGTCTCGCCGGTCGAGCTTCGAGAGCGCTGACAGAGTGACGTTGGGTAGCCACGCCATCTGGTATTTCGCGCCGAATCCCTTGTGGCTCACGCCGACGATCGCTGTGGTTTCCGATGTCCAGTGCTGAAGCTCGAGCTCGATTGGGATCGCCGACATGGCCTGGGACACCAGGTTCGCTATGTCACGATGGCCTGTTCGGTCTTCCATGCTGTTCAGTTTAGTTGAACATGAGTGAATATTGAACAAGCAATCTGTCGCCTTCACCGACCGCCTCGTTCAGGGTCGCTACGAGCGGTCGGCTGGACACCCTGGGTCGCAAGGATTCCGGATGGTGTGGCGCTACCAGGTCGCGAAGATCCAGACGAAGAACGCTGAGGTCAGGAGGGAACTCGTCGTTGCCGCTGTCAGGGCGATTCTGATCTTCGGGCGGGTGGACCAGAGGGCGGTGATGAGGACGAGTGTCACCGTGAGGGGAATCAGCCAGATGTCGATGAGCCACGGCAGGTTCCACCCGGTGGCGATCTGGAGGTCGAGGGTGGCGAGGAGGGTTGCCCAGTTGATCAGGTAGCCGGCGGCGCAGCCGAGTGCGACTTGTGCGGTGCCCGTGGCGATTCGGAATCCGCGTGAACGTTGACGCATGGCTGCGCGGCTGTCTTTCATGTGCCCCCCTGGCTCCTGGTGATTCCGAGGGTAGCGGCGGTCAGGTGCCAGAGGCGGGCGGTTGCTCGGTGCTCGTCGGTCGGGGGTGTGGCGCGCAGTTGCTGGGCGATGCCGTGGCGTAGGCCGCCGATGACGTAGGCGCCCGCGCTGTCGGGGTCGAGGTCGAGGGGGAGTTGGCCGAGGGATTGGCCGTGGCGGATGTTGTCGGCGGCCATGGCGCTCATGGTTTCGATGTGGACGGCTTCGAGTTCGGCGAGGTCGGGGTCGAGGGCGGCGCGGGTGAGGAGGATGGGGGCCAGGGGGTCGGCGTAGTGGTAGGCGACGAAGAGGTGGGTGCGTTCGCGTTCGCGGGTGGCCCAATCGGCGTCGGCGGGGAGGTGGGCGTCGGCGATGGCGTGGCGGAGGCCGTCGTAGAAGCCGTCGTAGATGGCGGCGAGCAGACCGCTCTTGGAGCCGAAGTGGTGGTAGAGCGCGCCGGTGCTGAGCTTGGCGCGGCGGGTGAGCGCGCTCAGTTCCAGGACGCCGTTGCCGCGGACCAGTTCCTCGCGGGCGGCGGTGAGCAGTTGTTGACGTCCGATCGGGGCGCGTGCCATATTCGAAACATAACAGAACTCAGTTATGTTCAAGGGAGTGGCCGATGACCGGCGAAGTTTCCTCGTTGACGGACCTGGGTGGCGACCTGGCCGGGACCTATCGCCGGACCGCGAGCAGCGGGGCCGCGGTCGATCCGGCCGTCGCCGAGGCGGACCTGGCGGCGGTGCTGCGCGACGGGTACGTCATCCTGCCGGACCTGCTCACACCGGATCAGCTCGACGAGATCCGGGCCGCGGTGGCGCCGCTGCTGGATCGGCCCGGGCGCAACCAGTTCGAGGGCCACACCACCCAGCGGGTGTACAGCGTGCTGAACAAGACGGCGAGCTGCGACCGCATCGCCGATCATCCGCGCGTGCTGGCGCTGCTCGACCGGCTGTTCCAGCCGAACTACCTGCTGTCGATGCTGCAGGTGATCAATATCCTGCCCGGCGAGCAGGCGCAGATGCTGCACACCGACGACGGCTTCTACCCGCTGCCGCGCCCCCGCGCCGCGCTCGGTGCCGCCACGATCTGGGCCATCGACGACTTCACCGCCGACAACGGCGCGACCGACATCATCCCGGGCAGCCATCGGTGGGGCGATCGGCTCCCCGCGGGCGAGGCCCGCGAACCCGTGGTGATGCGCGCCGGGTCGTGCGTGTTCTTTCCAGGCACCCTGTGGCACGGCGGCGGCGCCAACCGCACCGATCGCCCGCGCCTGGCGGTCACCGCCCAGTACTGCGAGCCGTGGTTGCGGCCGCAGGAGGCGTTCACCCTGTCGATGACCCGCGACACCGTGCGCCGGGTCTCGGAGGACATCCGGCGCATGCTCGGCTACAGCATCCACCCGCCGTTCGTCGGCCAGGTCGACGGCATGCACCCGAAGCGGCTGCTCGAACCGGGGGCGACGCCGCGGTAGGCACCAAGGTGGGGTTCTGCGCACCCTCGGTGGTTCGGCGCCAGCACTCGGGGCCCTGATGACGGGGGCGGATTCGGCGGAGAGTTGATCCTGTCACCGTCAGCCGATCCGGAGGTCCCGATGTCGATCAGCATCACCGCCAACGCGGAGCGCCGGTTCACGGTCACCACCGGTGACGGGGTCGAGCTCGCGGTCCGCGAATACGGACAGCGCTACGCGGACCTCACCGTGGTCCTCCTGCACGGGCACTGCCTGCGCACCGAGTCCTGGACCGATGTGCGTGACACGCTGCTGCGCGAGCACCCCGGCGCGCGGGTCGTCTGCTACGACCACCGCGGCCACGGCGACTCGGCGATGGCGCCGCGCCAGACCTACACCCTCGAACAGCTCGGCCGCGACCTGCACGATGTGCTCGACGCTGTCGCCCCGACCGGACCGGTCGTGCTGGTGGGCCATTCGATGGGCGGGATGACCGTGCTGACCTACGTCAGCCAGTACCGGGAAGAGATCGGCACCCGCATCGTCGGCGTCGGGCTGGTCGCGACCGCCGCGAACGGGCTCGCCGACGCGGGCTTCGGGCGGCTGCTGCGCAACCCGATCATCGGCGTCTTCCAGGCCGCCGTCCGGCGCGCGCCGCGGCTGATGCAGCGCGCGAAGCTGCTGGCGTGCAAGGTCTTCGCGCCGGTGGTGCGGACCGCCGAGTTCGGTGATCGCCAGGTCAGCGCGCGGGTGCTGGCGCTGGCCGAGGCGATGCACAACGCCACCTCGATCGTCACGATGGCGACCTTCCTGAGCTCTTTCAAGATCTTCGATCGCACCGACGCGCTGCCGACGCTGTCGACGATCCCGACGCTGATCCTGTGCGGCTCCGCCGATCTGATGACGCCGCCGTCGCACTCGATCGCCATGGCCGCCGCCGTCGACTACGCGGACTTCGTGCAGATCGATGGCGCGGGCCACTCGGTGATCCTCGAGCAGCCCGCGCAGGTCACCGACGCCGTCGCGCGACTGGTCGCCCGCGCGAGCGCCGACCGGTTCGACGTCGAGAGTCTGGCCCTGGCGGCCTGATCCGCCGCTACGCCGACACTCCCAGCGGCGCCCGATGCAGGACCAGCTTGGTGGTGTGGGCGCGGCAGGCGCCCGGTCGCAGCGCGCGCAGGGCCGCGTCGACCCCGGCGGCGGTGGATGTGCCCTCGACGGCGATGTCGTACCGCCGGGGCGGGAGATCGGCCCGGCGCAGCTTGCCCTTGGCGACCGGATGCGCTCTGGCGCCTAGCTTTTCGGCGATCGAGAGGCGTTCGGGCCGGTGATCGACGTAGTCGACGACCTCGGCGCCGTGCGCGACCGCCAGCCCGGGACCGGGTCGGGTCGTTCGCGCCAGGCCAGGTGGTGGGCGCGGACGAGGTGCAGTTCCCGCATCAGCCGCGGGCCTGGGCCGCGAGCGCTTTCAGTTCGGCGAAGCGGATGATGTTGCCCGCCGCGCCCCAGGTACCTTCGGGCTGTTCGTGGATGAGGACCCAGACCCGGAGGGCGTCGGCCTCGGTGAGGCCTGCGGCGGCGAGGACGTCGTCGGTCACCTGCCGCACCAGACCGGCCTTGCGGCGGTCGGAGAGGGCGCCCGCGGGGACGGTGGCGTCGACCCGGAAGCGGGGCAGGTCGTCCTCGGCGGTGCCGAAGGCGCCGGTGGGCACCTCGTGGATCAGGCACCACGCCTGGGCCCGGAAGAACGCGGTGTCGGGGGCGCCTTCCCAGGTGAGCAGCGTGGTGGCGAGCGTCTTCTGCAACTGCTGCCGGGCAGCGCCGGACAGGACGTCCGCGGGCAGCGTGAGCTGGATCATCGGCATGGGAACACCTCCGTTATAACGACTGTTATAAGTCTCGGACGGTACGCTATGACGGTCGTTATGGTCAAGGAGGTGTGGGATGGCGCAGTCGGATGCGCGCGATCGCTTGGTGGCCGGTGCTGCCGACATGCTGCGGCGTCGCGGCTTGAACGCGACCAGCGTGCGCGAGCTGGCCAAGCACTCCGGCGCGCCGCTCGGCTCGACGTATCACTACTTTCCCGGCGGCAAGTCGCAGCTGGCGGCCGAGGCGGTGCGGCTGGCGGACGCGCTGACGGTGCGCAAACTGACGGCGGAGCTGCCCGCCGGTCCGGTCGACGGTCTGCGCGCATTCGTGGCCATGTGGCGAAAGATCGTGGTGGACAGTGATTTCCAGGCCGGGTGCCCGGTGCTGGCGGTGTCGGTGGAAGACCAGCCCGACGATGACGACGAACCGCGCCGCGCCGCGGCCGAGGCATTCGGTCACTGGACCGTCCTGCTCGCCGACGCGCTGCGCGAGCACGGCGCGACCGCGGACGCCGCCGAGCGGACCGCCACCCTGATCGTCGCCGCCATCGAGGGCACTGTCGCGCTGTGCCGGGCGCAGCGCAGCATCCGCCCGCTCGACCAGACCGCCGAGGCGCTGGAAAGTGTGGTGCGCGGCGTCCTCGGCGCTACCGCGGACCAGCCGAACTGAACTCGGCCGAGTTCCTATTCATTTATTCGAATCAGTCGGTTCCCGGCGGACTTTTCCGGAGCCTTTTCCGGTACCCGCCGACAATTCCGTCGTATTTCGCGCGATGCGCCCGAAGGCGTCGGCGACGGTATCGAGCGCGATGTCGGTGACGGGTTCGACGAAGTGGTCCCGAACTATTCTCTCGTGGCCGGGGAGGGCGGCTTCCACGGTCCGGCTGCCGGTCGGGGTGAGGTGGGCGACGACGCCGCGGCGGTCGTGCGGGTCGGGCCTGCGCAGGACCAGATCGCGGGCTTCCAGGGCGCGGACCAGGTGGGTGAGCTGGCCGCGGGAGACGTGGACCCGGTCGGCGAGCACGCTCATGCGCAGGGCCTGCTGGGGTGCGCGGTGTAGGGCGAGCAGAATCCGGAATTCGGGAAAGCTCAGGTTGTGGCCCTGTTCCAATTGGCGGTTGACGACCTCGTCGAGATTGGACTTTCCGGCGAGGTAGGTGCGCCACGCCAGTCGCTCCCGTGGCGTCAGCTCGTTGTCGCTCTCGTGCGCCGAGCGGGAACGCTCGTCCACCATGGAGCGGATATTACCGCCTTGATGTCGATCACACCCGACGCGCCGAAGCTATTTGTCGGCACCACGAACAGCGATGTCCGCGCGCTATTTGTTGAAGATTTCACTATCGCCGTGGCGGGGATTCCGGCCGCTCGGTTGGTGTGGGTCACTGCCATCTGAAAACCTTTGGCGCAGAGGTGATCTCGAGAGAGAAACCACCGGATAACCGTCCGAATCACGAAATGTGTTGGGTCAGGGGGCATCTGAGATGTGCATTGGAGAGGACTGGGCACGCCGGGTTTCGCAGGCCGTCGTCCCGGTCCTGGTGGAGTCCGGCGCGGAGCCGAGCTGCACGGGACGGATCGAATCACACCGGTTCCCCGGCTTCGATCTGACGATCCTGCGAGCCGGGCGGCAGACGCTGCGGCGCGCGCCGCGCGAGCCGGCGCCGCGCGGCGACGAATTGCTGGTGAGCATCCAGCTCGAAGGGACCGGGGAGCTCGCGCACGCCGGGCGGACCTTCCAGGTCGGTCCCGGCGACCTGATCGTGTACCGCGCGAGCGAGCCCTTCCGGTGGGCCATGCACGGCGAGTGGGCCCAGGTCGTGCTGCGGCTGCCCGCCGAGGTGCTCGCCGAGAGCCCGGCGTTCCGCGCGGCGCTGCCGCTGCACATCCCGGCCGCCGGCGCGGGCGAGGTGATCGCCCGGTTCTTCGCCGGTGTCGTGGCGCTGCCGCAGCCCGAGCAGGCCGGGCCGCTGGCGGCGGGCGGGCTGGATCTGGTGCGCTCGATCGTCGCCGCCTCCGCGCGCCGGACGGTGGTGCGGCAGGCGCGGGTCCTCTCGCGCGGTCAGCTGCTGGTGTTCCTGCGCAGGCACTTCACCGATCCGCTGCTCACCGTCGACGGCATCGCGCGCGGCTGCCTGGTCTCGCGCCGGACCCTGCACCGCGCCTTCGCGTCGCTGGGCACCAGCCCGGCCGCCATGCTGCGCCGGATGCGGGTGCGCCACGCCCGCCAGCTGCTGCTGCGCGACCGGGCGCGGGCGGTGGCCAGGATCGCCGAGGCCAGCGGATTCTCCTCGGCGCGGCAGTTCTACCGTGCCTTCCAGCTCGAGACCGGCATGACGCCGGGACAGTTCCGCGTGGTCAGGGCGACCTCGGTGCGGCTGCCCGCCCAGCCCGAACTACCGATGAGCGCGTGAGCAGGCCAGCGCGGCCAGCGGGCGGACAGCACCCTCGGCCGGGCGCTGCCGCCGTTCCCGTTCGATGAAACCGGCCGCGCGCAGCACCTCGGCCAGCTCGTCGACCGGCCAGCGATAGGCCGCGGTCACCTTGTGCGGGAACACCTCGACCTGCTCGGTGCTGTCGAAGAAGCCGAGCACCAGGCGACCGCCGGGCACGAGGACCCGGGCGAATTCCGCCAGGATCGCCGGCAGTTCGGCCGGGGTGAAGTGGATCAGCGAGTACCACGCGAGCACACCGCCGATCGAGGCAGTGGGTGCGTCGACGGTGCGCAGGGAATCGACGCGGAACGGCACGTCCGGGTAGCGCGAGCGGGCGTGCGCGATGAACTCGGGGACCAGATCGACGCCGGTGACGGCGATGCCGGCCGCGTGCAGGAACTGGGTGAAGTGGCCGGGACCGCACCCCAGGTCGAGGACCGGGCCGGGGGCGTCGGTGAGATGGCGTAATGCCAGGTCGGCGTCGTCGGGATGCAGGTCGGCGGGGCTGCCGAACAGGTCGATGTAGAGCTTGTGGATCGCGGCGTAGGCCGTGCGGACGGTGGTGTCGGACACGGCATCGACGCTAGCGCGGTGTGATCGGATCGTTGTGTGGATCGTTTGTGGTGCGGGGTCCCGGGTAGTCGAATGGGGAGGAGCCGTACTCCCCAGTCGTAGACGAAGGGATCAGACGATGCCGATCAAGCCAGTCCGCCGTGTTGCCCGCACCCTGTTGGCGGCGACGTTCGTCGCCGGTGGTGTCAACGCGTTGCTGCATCCGAAACCGCGGGCCGCGGCCGCGGCCGCGCTCGCCGACCAGAGCCGGGGGAGTCTGCCCGATGCGCTGGCCGCGCGGATACCCGACGACCCGGGCCGCCTGGTCAAGGTCAATGCCGTCACCCAGATCGCGGGCGGCGTACTGCTGGCCAGCGGCCGCGCACCGCGTCCGGCCGCGCTGGTGCTGGCCGCGACGGTGATCCCCGGCACCGTCACCGAGCAGGACTTCTGGGCCGAGCCGGACCCGGATCGCCGGGCGGCCAAGCGCGCCGGGTTCCTCAAGGATCTCGGGCTGCTCGGCGGCTTGCTGATCACCGCGTCCGATACGGCGGGCAAGCCGTCGCTGGGCTGGCGGGCCAGACAGGCGCTGTCGAGCCGGGAATCGCGGGTGGCGGCCGAGAGCGCGGCCATCGTCGGCGCGGCCAAGGTCAGGGGCGCGCACTTCGCCGAAGTCGCCGACGAGCGGGGCACGCAACTCGCCGAGATCGCGCGCGATCGTGGCCCGCAGCTCGCCGAGGCGGCCCGGGAGCGCGGTGCGCAGCTGGCCGAGGTCGCCAAGGAACGCGGCCCGGAGCTGGCCGAGGCCGCGCGGGAACGGAGCGTTCAGCTGGCCGAGGTCGCCAGGGAGCGTGGTCCTGAGCTGGCCGAGGCCGCCAGGGAACGGGGCGTGCAGCTGGCCGAGGTGGCCAGGGAGCGTGGCCCCGAGCTGGCCGAGACCGCGCGGGAGCGGGGTGCGCATTTGGCCGTGGTGGCCAAGGAGCGTGGTCCGGCGCTGGCGGAGGTGGCCAGGGCGCAGGGCGCGCATCTTGCCGAGGTGGCCAGGGAACGTGGGCCGGTGCTGGCCGAGGCCGCGCGGGAGCGGGGCGCGCACCTGCTCGATGTCGCGTGGGCGCGGAGCGCGCAGGCGGCCGACCTCGTCCGTGAGCGGGCGGAGCGATTCGAGGAAGCGGCGCGGGAACGCCGGGCGGCCGCCCGCTGACCAGGGAGCCGACGACCTCGGCTCACCTCGGGAGGCGCTGACCCGCACCGGTATTCAGTCCGTCGCGGCGCGATGGCGCCTGCCCCGAGATCCGTGGTCTGTCGACGATGCCCGGCCCGGCGGAGAATGAACACGGGTCGGGCCGTATCGCCGAAAAATGCCCGCCGAGAACCGTGCGAAATGGTCAATCCACGCGAATCGGGTTTGGCGGGTGTATTCGGCGTGAATACTGCATGTTCGCAGTGCTTTTCGGAGAGTGGGATTCAGCTGATGGTGTCCGGTCGGGAAACGTCCAAGTACGCAGCGCGCGCCGCCCTGGTGGGCGTCGCCATGACGATCGGGCTGCTCGGCGCGGCCGCGCCCGCCTCGGCGCTGCCCGGCTCGGGCTCGGCGACCGGTTCGGCCACGGGCTCGGCGGATCTGGCCTCTGGCTCGGCCACCGGATCCTCGGGCGGCGCGGCCGCGGCGGGCGCCGCGGGCGCCTACCTGACCTGGCAGTCGTCGCAGTTCATCCAGAAGGCGATCCAGATGCTGCTCGCGGTGCCGCGTAATCAGCTGTAGGACAGCTACTTCCAGGCCCGTTCCCAGCGTTCCGCCGCCCAGTCCCGCACGTCGGGGCTGAGCGCGATCGCGGGCAGCAGCAGCGCGAAGCCGATGATCAGCACGGCCAGCCGGACCCAGACGCTGAGTTCGGCGACGGCGCGCAGCAGCGCGGGCAGGACACAGATCACCGCGAGCACGACGAGGACGACGGCCGCGAGATTGCGGCCGGGGCCGGCGATCAGCGCGGCGCAGGTGCCGAAGCACAGGCCGAGGACCAGTCCGCCGACGCCGACGAAGTAGTTGTCCCAGGCGAGCCAGCTCGGGCGGGTAGACCGTTGAGTGACCACGCGGCGGAGCTTAGCGCGCTCAGTCGTGCGCGCGCGGCGGTCTCGGCCACGGGTTTTCCTCGATCCGCTCGACCGAGTGGTTGAACTTCTGCATGAGCCTGCTCAATTCGGCGACGTCCTCGGCGTCCCAGTCGGCGACGACCACGCCGATCCCCGCGGCCCGGTGTTTCTGATCGGCGGCCAGCGCGGCCTTGCCCTCGGCGGTCGCGCGCACCTTCCTGGCGACGCCGCCCTCCGGATCGGGCACCCGCTCGACCAAATCCTGCTTCAGCATCGCGCCGACCTGCCGGTTGATGGTGGAGATATCCAGCTGGAACGCCTCCGACAGTTCGCGCAGGCTCAGCGGTTCGCCCAGGTCGAGGCGGGTGAGGATGAGGAACGCGGAGCGGTCGAGCGCGAAGCCGGGGCGGCGGCGCGTCGTGGTGGGGAAGTGGCGCGAGATCAGGTTCAGCTCGAACACCAGGCGGGTGAACGGGGTGTCGTCGGCGGGGCCGGAATCGGACATGTGCCAACTATGTCGCGTGGATCACCGCGAATCCAAATTGTGTACTATACACATGCTATGTACGGTGCATAACGTGTCTGTTACCGCAGCCGACGTCTCGCCGGCCTCTCCCGAAACCCGCGGCGTCACGCCGGCCGTGCTCATCGCGGTGCTCAGTACCGTCGGTGTCGTCGTCTCGCTCATGCAGACGCTCGTCATCCCGATCATCCCGTCGCTGCCCGGCCTGCTGAACACCTCGGCGTCCAACGCCTCCTGGGTGGTCACCGCGACCCTGCTGGCGGGCGCGGTCTCCACGCCCATCGCGGGCAAGCTCGGCGACATGTTCGGCAAGCGGCTGGTGCTCGTCGTCAATCTCGGTTTCATGATCGTCGGCTCGGTGATCTGCGCGAGCTTCTCCTCGCTGCTGCCCGAGATCGTCGGCCGCTCGCTGCAGGGCGCCGCGGTGGGCGCGATCCCGCTGGGCATCAGCATCATGCGCGACGAACTGCCCGCCGAGAAGGTCGGCGGCGCGATGGCCGTGATGAGCGCGACCCTCGGCGTGGGCGGCGCGATCGGGCTGCCGTTCGCGGCCGTCATCGCGCAGAACGCGAACTGGCACGTGCTGTTCTGGACCGCCGCCGGGCTCGGCGCGCTGTGCGCGGTGCTGGTGTTCGTCTTCGTGCCGGAGTCGCCGGTGCGCACGCCGGCGCGCTTCGACTTCGGTGGTGCGGTCGGTCTGTCGATCGCGCTGCTCACGCTGCTGATCGGCATCACCAAGGGCGCCGACTGGGGCTGGGCCAGCGCGTCCATCCTGTCGCTGTTCGCCGTCTCGCTGGCGAGCTTCCTGCTCTGGGGTCTGTACGAACTGCGTCAGTCCGCGCCGCTGGTCGATCTGCGGGTCTCCGCGCGGCCGCGGGTGCTGTTCACCAACCTGGCCTCGATCGCGGTCGGGTTCGCGCTCTACGGCATGTCGCTGACCTTCCCGCAGCTGCTGATGGCACCCGAGGCGACCGGCTACGGCTTCGGCCTGTCGATGGTCGTCGCCGGTCTGGCGATGGCGCCGACCGGGCTGGTCATGATGCTGCTCTCGCCGGTCTCGGCGCGGCTGTCGGCGAAGAAGGGCCCCAAGCTGACGCTGGCCCTCGGCTCGGCGGTGATCGGCATCGGCTACCTGTGCGCGCTGGTGATGATGGACAGCGTCTGGCAGATCGTGCTGTCGGCGGTGATCGTCGCCGGTGGCGTCGGCCTGGCCTACGCCGCGATGCCCGCGCTGATCATGGGCGCGGTGCCGATCAGCGAGACGGCCGCGGCCAACGGCCTGAACTCGCTGATGCGCTCGATCGGTACCTCCACCTCGGCGGCGGTGATGAGCGTGGTGCTCGCGCACATGACCATGCAGCTCGGCCCGCACGTGCTGCCCTCGCGCGAGGGTTTCCACACCGCCTTCTTCATCGCGATGGCGGGCGCGGCGGTCGCGATCGTGCTGACCGCCTGCATCCCGGTCCGCAAGACCGACTGACGCTCAGCCGGCCGGGATCGGCGCGTAGACGACCAGCGACCAGTCCCGGCGCGGCACCAGCGACGAGCCGAGCGAATGCACGGTCATCGCGGTGGTCGCGCCGGTCGCCGGGTCGCGCAGGTACATGACCGGTCCATCGAGACTGTGTGCCCCGGCCGGGTCGGTGGTCCAGAACTTCGTCCACTCGGGCGCCTGCGCGCAGGTCTCGACGATCTCGGCGATCCGGCGCTCCGGGGCAAGGCCGGGTCCCATGAGCCGGAAACCATAGATACACATGTGGGTCTGCTCGTCCCAGTCCACGAGCGCGGTCTTGGCACGCGGGTCGAGCAGCATCCACTCGAGCATCGAGGCGCCCGCCTCCAGGCCGGGAAACCACTGCCGCCACGCCGTGTTGGTGGCCACCACGTCGAATGTCGGGTGCATCTGCAAGCTGGCCGGATGGGTGATCCCGTCGAGCAGCACCAGGTCGGCCGGGCGCACCAGGGGCAGCGGCACGGATTCGTAGCGGGCCGCGATCGCGAGCGAGATCAGGTGATCGCGCATCACATCGGGGACGGTCAGGGCGTCGAACAGCGCGGTCAGCGCCTCGAGGGTCGGCGGCCGGGTGCCCTGCTCGATCTTCTGGATGAGCGCGGGCGAGATCCCGGCGACGGCGCCGAGCGCCGCGCGGGTCAGGCCCGCCGACTCGCGACGTTCGCGCAGGTACCGGGCGATCGGCGGATGCGGATTCTCCAACGTCGCAGTTCCTCTTTCGGGCCGGTGGACTCGGGCGGGCGGCCGGTGTGGCCATGGAAAGAGACTAGGTGGTCCCCTTCGGCACCATGACCACCAGCGACCAGGTGCGGTGTGGCAACGTGAAATCGAGGTTGTGCATCGCCATCGCGGTGGGCTCGCCGGTGTCGACGTGCCGGACCACCAGCTCCGGCGACTCGATGCCGTAGGGCGGCGGCGGTTCCGTCGACCACAGCGCCTGCCACTCCGGCGCCCGCGCACACGACGCGATGAGCTCGTCGATCCGCGCCTGCGGCACCACGCCGGGGCTGATCACCCGGAAGCTGTAGACGCTCATGTGGATCTGCCGCTCCCAGTGCAGGACCACCGTCCGCGCCGCCGGGTGCAGCAGCATCCACTCCAGCAGGGTCGTGCCCGGCTCCAGCCCGGGGAACTGCCGGGCCCAGGCGTCGTTGACGGCAAGGACGTCGAAGGTCGGGAACCGCTGCATGCTGGCCGGATACGCGAAGCTGTCGAGCAGGAGCTGATCGGTCGCCGAGATCTGGGGCTGCACCGGCGGCTCCGGTTTGTCGAAGCGGTGCGACAGCGACAGCGACACCAGGTGGTCGCGGATCAGGTCGGGGACCTGCAGCGCGTGGCACAGTGCCGTGAGCGCCTCCAGCGTGGGCGAGCGGGTGCCCTGCTCGATCTTCTGGATGAGCGCCGGTGAGACGCCGGCGAGGGCGCCGAGCGCCGTTCTGGTCAGGCCGGCCGTCTCGCGTCGTTCGCGGAGGTACCGCGCGATCGGCGCATGCGGGTCTTCCACGCGCGATCCCTTCGGGCAATCATTGGGACAAACTGGGACAGTCGTCTAGCTTGACCGACAGTAAAGCGTTCGCAAAAATTCTCACAGCCGGACGGGACAGCGACCGGCTGACTGTCCATCGCGGCACGGTGATCCAGGCCGGAGTACGCGCTGGTCAAGACTGTGTGTTCCGGAGCGGTACGTGTTCGCAACCACGTCCGCGCCCCGCGCGTGGACGTCGCCGGAGGGGACGGCACGCACGCTGGATGCGCGCCGAGAGCGCGGTAGCGAGCCGATACCCGGGTGGCGCAGGGGTCCACCCGGTGATCGTCTCCCGCCCGGCCCGCTCCGGAGCACACAAATTCGCTTCCCGATCCGGGAACCGCGACCGCCTCCGGTTCGTCTTAGAGGACAGAGGACAGATCGAAAGCGGGGGGCGATGACGCAACTGCAAGCCGAACGTACCGGTCGCCGGGGGCGCTGGGCGCTCGGCATCTCGGGATTGCTCGCGGTGACGGCGGTGGTCGTCGTCGGACTCGTGTGGTGGCAGCACGACTGGGGCGAGCAGTTCCCCGCGCTGGACAGCGAACACCTCGACGAACAGCAGATCGCCCTGGTCGACGTGCTGCGCCAGGAATACGACCGCCCCGGCGCGGGCACGAAGTACGCCGAGGGCGTCGAAGAGGCGTGGTGCGCCGACTTCGTCAGCTGGACGATGCGCGCGGCGGGCAGGCCGCTGGCCAATCCGAATTCCGGGTCCTGGCGCATCCCCGGCGTCTACACGCTGACCGAGTACTACCAGCAGGTCGGCCGGTTCACCCCCGGCAACGTCGGCTACCGACCCCGGACCGGCGATGTGGTGCTCTACGGCCCGGACAGCCCGCTCGGCCAGCACACCAACATCGTGCTGAAGGCCGAGGGCGACACGATCACCACGATCGGCGGCAACGAACTGGGCGGGGTACGGGTGCGGACCATCCGACCGGCCGAAACCGCTGATCTGGTCGGTTATGGGCGTTTCTGAAATCGATTGTCGCTCAAGACAACTGCCATGAACCTGGACGGCGGTACCACGCGGGTACCCGTACGATGGAAGCGGTGGCGCCCGGCAGCGCCCCGGCCGACCCCTCCGTCCTGCTTCCCCCTCATCGGCAGGACGGGGGAGTTGTGCCATTACCCGGGGGTTTCCCTCCGTCACGTACGGTGTCCGATGTGCGCGCGAAGGTGACCGAGGACGCTCGTCGAGACCCGAGGTGGATCGACTATGCCGATTTCGGCGAGCGCTTCGTCACCTACGCGGTGACCGAGGAGCGCATCGCCGCGGCGGTCGCGGGCATGACCGGCCGCGGTATCACGATCGGACCGTTCTCCCTCGGCCCCGCCGGACTGGCCGGATTCGTCGCCGAGGGCACCCTCGGCACCCCCGCCGTCACCCGCAATCCCGGTGACGCGCTGGCCTTCAACGTCCGCGTACCGCTCACCCTGGCGGTGAATCTCGTGCTCGGCGGGCGCAAACTGCGCCTGGCCGCCGTGGTCGAGATCGGGCTGACGCTGCACGCGCGCACCGCGCAACCACTGCTGGTGGTGATCGACGTGGCTCCGGTGACCGCCAGGGACGTGAGCTTCACCCTGCGCGCCGAGGCCATCGACACCGCGTGGGAGATGCTGCTCGACCCGATCGCCGGTCTCGTGCAGCGCGAGGTCGCGAACCGGGTGAACGCCATCGTCGGCGATCCGAAGGTCCGCTCCGAGCGGGTCTTCGACATCGAGGCCATCCTCGACGGCTACCGCTCGCCGCACCGCAACGACACCGTCTTCGAGTGGATCGACTTCCGCGAGTTCGGCCTGCGGTTCTTCACCCACATCGTCACCAGGGACCGCGTGCACGACGTCGTCGCGCAGATGGCGGGCAGCGAGATCGTGGTCGGGCCGCTCTCGGAGGGCCCGCGCGGCGCGGCCACGGTGACCGTGCGCGGCGCGATCGAGCAGCCGCGCGTGATCGATCGCGGGGTGGGCGTCCCGGGTGACCCGCGCGTGTTCGACATGACCCTGCCCGTCGGCCTCGACATCACCGTCGACGTGCTCAAGGCCAACCACTACCGCGCCGACCTGGAGATTCCGCTGGTCCTCACGGCCAAGGCCGCCGAGCCGTTGCAGATCGTCATCGATGTGCCGCCGCCCGCGGTCGAGGACATCTCGATGGAGTTCACCGCCAAGGGGCTGCGCGCGGCCACGCTGGCCCGGCTGGCCGGGATCAAGCGGCAGGTGGTGGCGCAGGTCGTCGCCGTGGTCAGCACCGAGCTGGCCGATCCGTCGACCCGCACGATCGACGTGGGCGCGGCCATCGACAGCGCCACCTGACCTGTGTGACAGCTGGGACGAAAGTGACCTTTGGTTCTGGCGGTTCTCCTGTGGTTGTGGTGAAATGAGTGCACGTTCGAGGCTCCCGGCGCGCGGGATTCGGGGAAGGCGCGCCGGGCACGCTGCCGGTTGAGGGTCGGGTTGCGCGAAGGAGCTCTGCGATGCGTTCTGTTCCGGTGACCCGGCGGGAGTTCTTCGGATTCGCCGCCGCCGCGACCACGGTCGGGCTCGGCCTGGCCGCCACCTCCGCCGCGCCCGCGGCCGCCCAATCCTTCGGCACGCTGGTCGATTACGCCGCCGGGGTGCCCTCGGCCGAGTCGATCAGGGCCGCGGGGCACATCGGGGTGATCCGGTATGTGTCCGACCGCAGGCCCGGCGCGGAGTGGATGGAAGGCAAACCGCTGCTGGCGGCCGAGGTCGAGGATCTGTGGGCGGCCGGGCTGTCGATCGTGTCGAACTATCAGTTCGGCAAGGGCCCGACGGCCGACTGGCGCGGCGGCCTGGAAGCGGGCAAGCGGCACGCCGAGCGCGGCTGGGAATTACACACCGCCGCGGGCGGTCCCGACACCGCGCCGATCTACGCCTCCATCGACGACAACCCGTCCGAGGAGGAGTTCGACGAGATGATCGCCCCGTATATCGAGGGGTGGCAGTCGGTGCTCGGCGCCGACCTCGTCGGCATCTACGCCAATACCCCCACCATCGACCGCGCGCTCGACGCCGGGCTGGGTTCCTGGTTCTGGCAGCACAATTGGGGCACACCGAAGGGCTATGTGCACCCCGGCGCGCAGCTGCACCAGTTCGAGATCGACAAGCGCGACATCGACGGGATCGGCGTCGACCTGAATCGGGTGCTGGCCACCGACTACGGCCAGTGGTGAGCTAGGTCTGGCAGTGGCAGGTCGGCGCGAGCCGCAGGTCCGGCTCGTCGTCGGGGATGACCCGCAGCGTCGGCCTGCCCTCGGGTTCGGCGAGCACGCCCCGCCACGCCAGCAGTGACCAGCGGGACAGGCCGGACAGCGCCGAGCCAAGGCTCAGGAACGAGCCGGAGGAGATCGCCGACCCGAACGAGCCGACCGAACCGACGGACAGCACCGAGCCGACACTGCCGATCGACAGGATCGAATACGCCGACCCGATCGACAGGATCGAACCCTCGGATCGATAGGACAGGATGGAGCGGCTGGACCGCCGACTGCGGATCGACCGAGCGGCGCGGGGTGAACCTTGCGTGGTCGCCATGGTTCTCGGTCTACCACATCGCGGTGCTCGCGGGAACCCGCTGACAACGACAGAGCCCGGCCGGTTCCCGAGGGAACGGACCGGGCTCGGTGTGTCGCGGACCTAGACGGTGAAGAAGCCCAGGGTCGGCAGGAAGTTGCAGGTGCGCGGGGCGGCGCCCTCGGCCTGCGTGGTCAGCGAACCGGAGACGACGGCGACGACGCGGCCGTGCCCGGTGCTGGCGATGGCCGACAGGGTGGCCGGGCCGCCGGGGTTGATCTTGGCCTCGTCGGTCAGCGTCTGGATCGCGGACTGGCGGGTGTCGAGGTTGAGCCACTGCACCGTCATCGGCGGGTTCTGCTCGGCGGTCGGCGCCTTGGTGCCGAGCGCGGTGAACACGAAACCGGCCTGACCGGCGGCGACGCCGGGCGGGGGCAGCTGCGCCGGACCGGCGACCGCGAGCGCGGTGCCGACCGAGTCGGCACCGTCGCCGATGCAGCCCTTGCCGATCGTCGGGTACAGGAACTGGGCGATGACCGGGCCGTCCTGCGGGATCTCCGGGCCGCCGCCGCCGCTGCCGTCGAGGAAAGTGATGATCCGCTCGAGCGTCGACTTGATGGCGGGCGGCAGGTTCAGGGTGGCCAGCAGGGCGCGCGCCTGATCGAGCAGCGCGGTCTGCGGGCTGGCGACGTCGGCGGGGCCGGCGATCAGGCCCGCGACGGCGGGGGCGAAGGCGGCGAGCGCGTCGACCGGGACGCCCTCGGGCACCATCGGCACGCTGATCGGCGCGGCCTGCGGGGCAGGCGCCGGAGCGGCGACGGTCGACGCCGGCGCGACGAGCATGGCGCTTGCCGCAATGGCGAATGCGGTCGTTGCGATCCGCGATCCTCGGCTACGAAGCACTTGTCTAGCCGTCCTTACCTCGGTGTTGCGATGGGGCGAGGGGTGTCGAGCCCTTCGATGTCGGGGTCACTCTAAGGACATCGCTGCCGTGTTGTACAGCCGCCCGGCCGTCGGCGGCGAACCGGCGGCCGTGTTCATCGACGCTAACCCCCGTCGGTGTTACACCTGGGGATGTTGATGCAAATGTTACCGATGGTGTCGCGCGCTCGCGCGTGAGGCCGTGCGCGCGGCTGTCCGTGCCCGCCCGGTTAAGGTGAGGAAAGCACCGCGACGCCGCCCACTCGACCGAAAGCCTGGCATTGAACCGACACCTCCGATGGGCTCTCGCGCTGCTCGGATTGTCCGTGCTCGCCAGGCTGGGCTGGATGCTGTTCGCGAAGAACGGCCTCAATGTCGTCGATCTGCACGTCTATGTGGACGGGTCGGCCGCGCTGCTCACCGATCGCCTCTACGACTTCACCTACGCGGAGAAGACGCCGGACTTCCCGCTGCCGTTCACCTATCCGCCGTTCGCCGCGTTGGTCTTCTTCCCGCTGCACTATCTGCCGTTCTCGGCGGTCGCGGTCGGCTGGATGCTGGCCACCGTCGCCGCGCTCTACGGCGTGATCCGGATCAGCTTCGACCTGCTGCTCGGCGCCGACCGGGCCCGCCAGCCACGCTGGATCACCGCCGCGGTCGGCTGGACGGCGCTGGGGGTCTGGCTGGAGCCGGTGCGCACCACCATCGACTACGGCCAGGTCAATGTGTTCCTGGTGTTCGGCGCGATGCTGGCGGTGCGCAGTGCGCGCTGGTGGATCTCGGGCACGCTGGTCGGTGTGATCGCCGGCATCAAGCTGACGCCCGCGATCACCGGGCTGTACTTCGTGGCCCGCCGCCGCTGGGCGACGGTGCTGTGGTCGGCGGCGGCCTTCGGGCTGACCGTCGCTGTGAGCTTTCTCATCAACGCGCACGAGGCGAAGCGGTATTTCGGCACCCTGCTCGGTGACGCGGACCGGATCGGGCCGGTGGGCTCGGTCTGGAATCAGTCGCTGCGCGGCACGCTGAGCCGGATCCTCGGCTACGACGTGCAGTCCGGGCCGTGGTGGATCGCCGCGGTGCTGGTCACGGCGGTGCTGGCGGTCCTGGCCTGGCGCACGCTCGGCCCCGACGACCGGCTCGGCACCCTGGTGCTGGTGCAGCTGTTCGGGCTGATGATCTCGCCGATCTCCTGGTCGCACCACTGGGTCTGGCTGATCCCGACCGTGCTGTGGCTGCTCTACGGGCCGCTGCGGCGGGAGCGCGTCGCGCGGATCATCGCGGGCTTCTGGGTGCTGACGATGCTGATCGGCGTCCCCTGGGTGCTGTCGTTCGCGCAGCCCACGATCTGGGCGATTCCCCGGCCGTGGCCGCTGGCCTGGCTCGGCGCGGTCGACGTGATCGGGGTGTTCGTGCTGCTCGGCTGGCTGATCTGGCACGGCCGCGAGACCCTGCGCGCCCAGGCGCGCGGGCTCGGCCGCCGTGCCGAAGTCCCCGCGACCAGCTGAGGACTCAGCCGCCGACGATGTCGTCGATGGTGTGCGCCATGGCCGTGTCGTTGGCGGTGAGGCCACCGGCCGAGTGCGTACTCAGGGTGAATCGCAGTGTGCGCCATCGGATATCGATGTCGGGATGATGGTCGGCCGCTTCGGCCGCGGTGGCGACCTTGCGCACCAGTTCGATGCCTGCCGGGAACGACGCGGCCTGCACCGTGCGGGTGATCGCGGCACCGTCGCGGGACCACTCCTGGAGAGTGGCCAGGGCGATGGTGATCTCGGGATCGGAGAGCAACGCCGGTTTCGGAGTACCCATACCTGCAGTTCTACGCCTGGTTCGGGCAGCACGCATCGCCCGTGGTCATCCGCCTCAGGCCGCGCGCGCCTTCTCCAGCGCCTTTTTGAGATCTTTGCCGCACACTCCGGCGGCCTCGGCCTTCTTCATGCGCATGATGACGACGGGACATTTGAAGCACCGCGTCTTCTTCCTGCAGCACTTTTTCTTCGGCTTCAGGCTCGACACCTTCTTAGCCTTCACCTTGCCCATGCGGGTTAGCGTACCCTAAGTACAAAGCCTGACACGTGCGTGCCACTCCGGTACCGGTAGGGTGTAACAGGCCGCGATGCCAGATGAATGCGCGCCAATACACCAACAGCAGGAGGATTGAGGCGTGTCGTCTACACGCGATTTTCGCAACGTCGCCATCGTGGCCCACGTCGACCACGGCAAGACGACGCTGGTCGACGCCATGCTTCGTCAGTCGGGCGCGTTCGCTGAGCGAGCCGAGCTGGTCGACCGGGTCATGGACTCCGGAGATCTGGAGCGCGAGAAGGGCATCACCATTCTCGCCAAGAACACGGCGGTGCACCGCCATCACCCCGACGGCTCCGTCACCGTCATCAACGTGATCGACACCCCCGGCCACGCCGACTTCGGTGGTGAGGTCGAGCGCGGTCTGTCCATGGTCGACGGTGTCGTGCTGCTGGTCGACGCGTCCGAGGGCCCGCTGCCGCAGACTCGGTTCGTGCTGCGCAAGGCGCTCGCGGCCAAGCTGCCGGTGATCCTGGTCGTCAACAAGACCGACCGCCCCGACGCCCGGATCGAGGAGGTCGTCGAGGAGTCGCACGACCTGCTGCTCGACCTGGCCTCCGACCTCGACGACGAGGCCGCCGAAGCCGCCGAGCTGGCGCTGGACCTGCCGGTCCTGTATGCCTCCGGCCGCGAGGGCAAGGCCTCCAAGGAGCGCCCCGAGAACGGTCAGGCGCCCGCCGCCGAGAACCTCGACGCCCTGTTCGACGTGCTCATGGAGAACATCCCGGCGCCCAAGGGCAACCCGGAGGCGCCGCTGCAGGCCCACGTCACCAACCTCGACGCCTCGGCCTTCCTCGGCCGCCTGGCGCTGGTGCGCGTGCACAACGGCGAGCTGCGCAAGGGCCAGAACGTCACCTGGATCAACGCCGACGGCGCCAAGCAGGTCAAGATCACCGAGCTGCTGCAGACCATCGGTGTCGAGCGCCAGCCCGGCGAGGTCGCCGTCGCCGGTGACATCGTCGCCATCGCGGGCATCCCGGACATCATGATCGGCGACACCCTCGCCGACATCGAGAACCCGGTCGCGCTGCCGCGCATCTCCGTCGACGAGCCCGCCATCTCGGTGGTCATCGGCACCAACACCTCGCCGCTGGTCGGCCGGGTGCAGGGCCACAAGCTGACCGCCCGCATGGTGAAGTCGCGCCTGGACCAGGAACTGATCGGCAACGTGTCGCTGCGCGTGCTCGACATCGGCCGTCCCGACGCCTGGGAGGTGCAGGGCCGTGGTGAGCTGGCGCTGGCCATCCTGGTCGAGCAGATGCGCCGCGAGGGCTTCGAGCTGACCGTCGGCAAGCCGCAGGTGGTCACCAAGCAGGTCGACGGCAAGGTGCACGAGCCGTTCGAAGAGCTGACCATCGACTGCCCCGACGAGTACCTGGGCGCGATCACCCAGCTGCTGGCCGCCCGCAAGGGCAAGATGGTGCAGATGAGCAACCACGCCGCGGGCTGGGTGCGCATGGAGTTCATCGTGCCCTCGCGTGGCCTCATCGGCTTCCGGACCGTGTTCCTCACCGAGACCCGCGGCACCGGCATCGCCAACGCCGTCTCGCACGGCTACGCGCCGTGGGCCGGTGAGATCCGCGCCCGCCACACCGGTTCGCTGGTCTCCGACCGCGCAGGCTCCGTCACCCCGTTCGCGATGATCCAGCTGGCCGACCGCGGTCAGTTCTTCGTCGAGCCGGGTGCCGACACCTACGAGGGCATGGTCGTCGGCATCAACCCGCGTGCCGAGGATCTCGACATCAACGTCACCCGCGAGAAGAAGCTGACGAACATGCGCAGCGCGACCGCTGACGTGATGGAGACCCTGGCCAAGCCGCTGACCCTGGACCTCGAGCTGGCGATGGAGTTCTGTGCAGGCGACGAGTGCGTCGAGGTCACCCCGGAGGTCGTCCGCGTGCGCAAGGTGGTGCTCGGCGCCAACGAGCGTGCTCGCGACCTGTCGCGCCGCAAGGCGCGCGACCGCGCGGTGAGCAACTCCTGATCGGGTTCTGACAGTGGGACGGTACTTCGGTACCGTCCCACTGTCGTTTCCGCAGTGACCGGTGCCGGGCTCCGGGCAGATGAGCGAGGTAGGGTGCCAGAGTGAGTTCGGGGGTCAGACGCGCGAGGTGGCGCGTGGCGGTGATGGCGATGACGGCCTCGACGGCGGTCCTCGCCGGTTGCACCGCGAATCCACCGCCGCCGATCGAGAGCACCGATTCGCCCAAGACCACCCAGGCCAAGCCGGGGAAGAACACGGTCGTGGTCGCGATCGACGACATCGGCATCGGTTTCAATCCGCATCTGCGCTCGGATCAGTCGCCGGCCACCAACGCGGTGAGTTCGATGGTGCTGCCGAGCCCGTTCCGGCCGGTGGCCGCGCAGGCGCATCCGGCCGTGGTCGACTGGGTGCCCGACGCCTCGCTGATCGAGTCGGCCGAGGTGACCGCGCAGGAACCGTTCACGATCACCTATACGCTGCGCAACCAGGCCAACTGGTCCGACGGCGCCCCGATCGCGGCCGAGGACTTCCGGTTCCTGTGGCAGCAGATGACGACGCAGCCCGGAGTGGTCGATCCGGCCGGCTACCGGCTGATCTCGGACGTGGCGTCCTCCGGGGGCGGCAAGACGGTGACCGTGACGCTGTCCCAGCCGTATCCGGCCTGGCGCGAACTGTTCTCGAACCTGCTGCCCTCGCACCTGGTGAAGGATTCGCCGGGCGGCTTCACCAGCGGCCTGGTCGACCGGATTCCGGTCTCGGGCGGCAACTTCACCATCAAGTCGGTCGACCGCGGTCGCGACGAGATCCTGCTCGAGCGCAACGACCGCTTCTGGGGCACCCCGGCCGCGCCGGACCAGATCCTGTTCCGCCGCGGTGGCACCCCCTCGCAGCTGGCCGAGTCGCTGCGC
The DNA here is from genome assembly GCF_042882065.1 of Nocardia sp. NPDC058244. Lineage (NCBI taxonomy): Bacteria > Bacillati > Actinomycetota > Actinomycetes > Mycobacteriales > Nocardiaceae > Nocardia > Nocardia sp. NPDC058244. The sequence goes on from NZ_JBHVWX010000001.1 coordinate 1,250,127, forward strand.
ACCGGTGACGCCCAGATGGCGCTGGTGCACGGCGGTGTCGCGACCCAGGCCCAGCTCGCCGCGATCCCCTCGGTGCGGACCACGATCATGCCGCAGGCCCGCGAGCTGCAACTGGCGCTCAACGGCCGCTCGGGCGATCTCGCCGACCCGCGCGTGCGCAAGGCGGTGCTCGCGCTGCTCGATCCCGCGCTGCTGGCCACCGTCGGCGCGCAGACCGGCGGTTGGGTGGAACCCGCACGCGCCCAGGTCCTTCCGCCGTCGAGTCCCGGCTATGTGCCGACCGCGCCGCCGCGACTGAGCACCGAGGAGGCGTTCGCGCTGCTGGCCGAGGCCGGTTTCGGCCGCGCGCCGGAGACCCCGCAGACCGGCTCGCCGACCTCACCCGCGCCGCGCCCGCGCTCGGTCGCGCGCAACGGCAAGGTCCTGTCGGTGCGGATCGGCGCCGTCAACGAGGACGCGGCGACGCTGGCGGTGGCCAACACCGCCGCCGACCAATTGCGCAGCGCCGGCATCGATGCCACCGTGCGCGGCGTGCCCGCCGACGAGCTGTACGGCAAGGACCTCACCGAATCCGCGATCGACGCCATCGTCGGCTGGGAACTGGCCGGGGACGACCCGGCGACCGTGCTGGCCTCCCGCTACGGCTGCCCGCCGCCGGAACTCCCCGGTGCCGACAGCAAGGCGCTGGCCGCGGCCGAGGCCTACCGCAAGGCGCCGAGCAATATCGGCGGCGTGTGCGATCCGTCCCTGCAACCCTCGATCGACGAGGCGCTGCGCGGTGTCGAGGTGCCGCGCGTGCTGGCCGAGGCCGAGCCCAAGCTGTGGGAACTGTCGACGGTGCTGCCGATCGTGCAGGACAACGTCGTCGCCGCGGCGGGTCCGCGGGTGGACGGCGTCTCGATGGCCGGCGCGATCCAGGTCGGCATCTTCGGCGACACGGCGCAATGGCGGAGGATCCCATGACGCATTCGACCCGCGAGACCGGCGGTCTGCTGCTGGTGCACGCCCATCCCGACGACGAAACCCTCACCACCGGTGGCACTATCGCGCACTATCGCAAGCGCGGCGTCCCGGTCACCGTGGTGACCTGCACGCTCGGCGAGGAGGGCGAGGTCATCGGCGAGCGCTGGGCGGGCCTGGTCGCCGCCGAGGCCGACCAGCTCGGCGGCTACCGCATCACCGAGCTCACCGCGGCGCTGGCCGCGCTGGACGCGGGCGCGCCGTGGTTCCTCGGCGGCGCGGGCCGGTGGCGCGATTCCGGCATGGCGGGCACCCCGTCGGCCGCGCATCCGCGGGCCTTCGTGAACTCCGGTGACGCGGCGGTCGAGGCCCTGGTGGAGGTGCTGCTGGAGCTGCGGCCGCGGGTCGTGGTGACCTACGATCCGCGCGGCGGGTACGGCCATCCCGATCACATCCGCGCGCACGAGATCACCACAGCCGCGGTCGAAGCCGCCGCGGCGCGGGGCTGGGACGTGCCCAAGTTCTACTGGACCGTCACCGACGGCGACCTGCTGCGCCAGCACACCGCGGCGCTGGCCCGCCGCACCGTGGACGAGTTGCCCGGCGCCTTGCCCGCGGGCTGGCGGTTGCCGGTGGAGGCCGAACTGGCCGCGATGACGACGACCGGCGTCACCACCGTGGTCGATGTCGCCGACGCGGTCTCCGCCAAGCGTGCCGCCATGCGCGCGCACGCCACCCAGGTGACCGTCGCGCCCAGTGGCCGGGAGTTCGCCCTGTCCAACAACATCGCGCTGCCGGTGCTGCCCGAGGAACACTTCACGCTCGTGCGCGGCACGCGTGGGCAGGCCGGCGCCGACGGCTTCGAGCACGACCTGTTCGCCGGGCTCGACTGAGCCGGACACGCGTCGGCTGATGGCGGCTGCCGACGGCGGCGTGGTCTGCCCGCCCGGCCGAATAGACTCGCCCCCATGGTGACCGACTCCGATCAGCCCGCAGGCACGCCGACCGCCGTGCTGCGGTCAGTGCGCCTGCCCGCCCGGTTCGACCCGGTGATCTCGGGGCTGATCGTGGTGCTGCTGCTCGTCGACGCGCTGATCACGCTGGCGCTCGAGGTGCTGTTCCTGCCGCTCTACGTCGGTGCCGTCGCGCTGCCGGTCGCGGCGCTGCTGGCCGCGCCGATCAACGTGGCGCTGGTCTACGGCATGGAGTCGGTGACCTCGCGGCTCGGCTTCGCCTTCGCGCCGATCGTGGTGTGGGTCTTCGGATTCCTGGTGGCGGCCTCGCGCGGACCGGGCGGCGACATCCTGCTCGGCAGCGACGGTCGCACCCTGCTGTTGCTGGCCTGCGGGGTGCTCGCGCCCGCCGCCTACCTGTACTACCGCTCCAACGTGGGGCTGTTCCGGGCCTGAGGGTCAGCGGCGGGTCTCGGCGCCGTCCAGGATCAGGTCGATGGCCTGGGTGAACCGGTTCACGACCCCGCTCGCCGCCTCGGCCACGATCTCCTCGCGCTGGTCGACATAGCGCCGGTGCAGGCGCGGGAAGTCCGCCGAGGCCGCGACGCTGGCCGCCATCACCTGGTCGACCCACTGGTCGGTGGACAGCCCGCTGCGGGCGATCGTCATCAGCATCGCGGCCTCGTTGGCGCACGAGCCGACGATGAACCGGAAGGCCGTGTTGGTGGTGGCGTCGACGACCTCGTCGGAGAAACCGCCCGCCTCGACGAGCCCGAGCATCGAGTCGGTCAGCCGCATCATGTTGGGGCCGAGGTAGGTCAGGGCGGCGTTGCCGAACACGATGGTGACCCACGGGTGGGCCAGCAGCGTCGCGCGCAGTCCGTCGGCCTGGGCGTGTACCCGTTCGCGCCAGTGCGCCGGGTCCGGTTCCGGGCACGGCACCTCGCCGATGACCTGGTCGACGACCAGCTCGAGCAGCTCGTCCTTGTTCGCGACGTGCGTGTAGAGCGAGGTGGCTCCGGCGCCGAGGCGCGCGCCGAGTTTGCGCATGCTCAGCGCGTCGAAGCCCTCCTCGTCCAGCAGCGCGATCGCCTCGTCGACGATCTGATCTCGACTGAGCGCGGGCTGATCTCGGCGTTCACGGGTCGGCCTGGTCCACACCGATGCGATCTCGGTCGAGTTCGTGCTGCCCGCGGCCATCGCTGCCTCCTGTGCTGGTGATGTCGGTCTCCACGTCGCGTGTCCGCACAGCATAGCCCCTCTGGAACGGTGTACGGATCACGCACGCCGTACCTATTGCGCACAGCGTTCTGTGATCGTACAGTGTTCGACATGACCGCACGCTGTGCGGCGATACTCGAGAGGAGAGCAGGATGGACCCGCTCGCAACGGCTGCCACCGATCCGGTGGTCCGCAACCCCCGCCGGTGGCTGATCCTGATCGTGCTGTGCCTGAGCTCGCTGGTACTGATCGTGGACAACATGGTCCTCACGGTCGCCATCCCGCAGATCGCCACCGACCTGGACGCGAGCGCGCAGCAGATCCAATGGATCATCGACGCCTACCTGCTGGTGTTCGCCGGCCTGCTGCTCACCTCGGGCAGCCTCTCGGACCGGTTCGGCCGCAAGCTGGTGATGGTGATCGGCCTGGTCCTCTTCGGCGGCGCGTCCCTGCTGGCCGCCTACGCCACCAGCGCCGAACTGCTGATCGCGGGCCGCGCGCTGATGGGCATCGGCGGCGTGCTGATCATGCCGAGCACGCTGTCGATCCTCATCACCGTCTTCGACGACGACGAACGACCCAAGGCGATCGGCGCGTGGAGCGCGGTGGCCACGGTCGGCATGGTCGGCGGCCCGGTCGTCGGCGGTGTGCTGCTCGATCACTTCTGGTGGGGGTCGGTGTTCGTGATGAACGTGCCGATCGCGGCGGTCGCCATCGTGGCCGCGCTGGTGCTGATGCCCGAGTCCAAGGGCCCGTGGCGCAGGCCCGACCTCCCCGGCATGCTGACCTCGATCATCGGCATGACCGCGCTGGTGTGGACCATCATCTCGGTGCCGCACGCGGGCTGGACCGATCGTGACGTGCTGGCCGGCTTCGCCGTCACCGTGCTCGCCCTCGGCGCCTTCGTGGTCCGCGAACTGCGCACCGACGAGCCGATGGTCCCGCTGCAGCTGTTCCGTAACCGCACCTTCACCGGTTCCAGCTTCTCGCTGGTCCTGGTGACCTTCGCCAACGGCGGCCTGGTCCTGGTGCTCACCCAGTACCTGCAGTTCGTGCTCGACTACTCGCCGATGCGGACCGCGCTGGCCTTCACCCCGATGGCCGTCACCCTGCTGGTGGCCAACGGCATCGGCGCGGTGCTGGTCGGCAAGCTGGGCGCGCGGATCGTCACCATCGCGGGTCTGATCGTGGTCGCCGCGGGCTTCGCGGTGCTGGCCACCCTCGACGCCGGAGCGAGCTTCACCCTGCCCGCCGTCGCGATGGCGCTGCTCGGTGCCGGTGGCGGCCTGGCGATGCCCGCCGCGATCGGCGCCCTGATGAGCGCGGTGCCCGAGGACCACGCGGGTGTCGGCTCGGCGCTCAACGACACCATCCAGCAGGCCGGTGCGGCGCTGGGCGTCGCGGTGCTCGGCGCGGTGCTGGCGGGCACCTTCGCCGGTGCCATGCCGGACTCGGCGCCCGCCGCGGCCAGGGAGTCGATCGCGGGTGCGCTCGGTACCGGTGACGGCACCGTCATCGGGCTGGCGCGCGACGCCTTCTGCACCGCCATGCAGGTCACCTTCGGTGTCGGCGCGCTGGCTTCGGTCGCCGCCGCGGTGCTCGCGGTCATCCTGATGCGGGACGTGAAAACCGGTGCGCCGGAACCGGAGCTCGAGGCGGCGGCGGTCTAGGTCACCGAGCGCGGAAACGGCCGGGAAGCGTTCGCTTTCCGGCCGTTTCGCGGTCTCCGCCGCGGGCGGGCTCGATCAGGATGCCGTGGTCGCCGCGTCCTCGAGCGGCCGCTGCCACGGCCATCGGCCCGTGAGCTCCAGCTCCAGCGAGTAACTGAGGAAGGTCCGGACCAGCACGATCAGGGCCAGGACCCCGACACTGGTGAAAGTCGGTGCGATGGCGACGGTTCGGATGATGTCGGCGGCGACCAGGAATTCCAGCCCGAGCAGGATGGCCCGGCCGAGGCCGCGCCGGTAGACGCGATAGGCGACGTCGAAATCCGTGTGCCCGGCCAGCGCGCGGACGAACTTGACGGTGCCGACGAGCCCGCCGATGACGATCGCCGCGACGCCCGCGCCGTCGAGCGCCTGACCCGCGGTCTCGATGATCTCGGTGAACTCCACACCAACCAGCCTCCGTCCACAGCACAGAGCACGCTGTACGGAACGCTACGCCGCGCGCGGGCGCGGCGGCGGGCCGACACTCGGGCCGACCGGCGGGTGCGGCGTGATCGCCGACCGGTGACGGCCGGTCAGCGGCTGCCCTGCACCCCGGGCGTGACGGCCTCGATGAGCGCGACGGCCTGGTCGAACGGGATGTCGTCCACCAGGTAGGCCTTCTTGCCCGCCGCCGTCGCGGCGACCACGGTGGCCAGCCCGGCCCGCCGCTGCCAGTAGGTGCGGCGGATGGTCCAGCCGATGATGCCGGGGGCTTCCAGGCAGTCACGATTGCGGTCGAGGCTGCCGCGCCGGGTGATCAGCCAGGTGGGGCCGGTGCTGCCGGGCAGCACCCGGTGGCCGAGGCTGCGATAGCGGTCCTCCGCCAGCGCGGCCATGATCACCGCGAACGCCCCGGGCAGACCCCAGAGCCACCCCGGCAGCGGGCCGCTGACCAGGGCGAGGACGAGCATCACGACGATCAGCCCACCGACCGGCCACGCGGCCTTGGTGTAGCGCCGCCGACGCGCCGCCGGACCGTGCTGGACCAGCTCGATCGTGCCCAGCGCCGCGCCGGTGATCGGTTGCGGCGCGGCCTGTTTCGTCAGCGACGCGGGCGGGACCGCGGGTTCGCCGCCACCGGCGGAGGCCGTGGCGGCACCGAGCGGCCCGTCCGGCTTGCGACGGGTGCGCAGCAGCTCGTCGAGGGTGCGTTCGACCGCGGACCGCGGCGCCTGCGGCAGGATCTTCTGCCGCGGGTTCTCCCCGGTCATGATCATCTCCAGCTGCGCGGCCCTGGCGGCGCGCAGCAGCAGCGGATCGTTGAGCGTCGCGCCGCGGAATCGGGCCAGGTCCAGGGTGATCTGCCGGGTGGTGAACAGGCCGTGGCGCAGGTGCAGGGTGGCGCCGTTGTCGATCACCCGAAGCCCGAACCAGGTCGCGAGGTACTGGGCGCACGCGGCCACGCTCACCAGCGCCACCGAGAACAGCGACAGGCCGACGATCACGATCGCGACGATGGGCGGGCTGTCGTCGTCGAGATGCTGCACGGCGGGCGACTCCGACAGGATGTCGATGAGCCCGTACTGCGCGCCGATGCCCGCGATCGGCGCGACCACGGCCAGCCCGGTCAGCGACAGCGGCGCGTAGCGCACCCACGCGGCCCGCCAGTGCCCGATCTCGACTCCGGCTTCGGTGACCGCGTCGTGGGGCGCGACATGCGGCGCCCCTGGCGATCCCGGCTGGTCGGTGGGGAATTGCCCGGTGTGCGAGAGCAATTCGGCCCGCAGGGCCGGAATCCGGCTGGTGTCGAGCGCGTCGAGCTTGAACTCCTCGCCCTTGTCGGTCTGCTTGCCGGTGCCGATCGCCAGCACCGCCAGCCCGAGCGCGCGGTGCAGCAGCGGCGCTTCCACGTCCACCGACCGGATCCGCGGTCGCGGCACCGACAGGGTCCGGCGCTGCACGATGCCGCTGCGCAGCTGCACGTGGTCGGCGTCGATCCGGTAGGAGGTGGTGAACCAGCGGGCGACACCGAACCCGGCGACCAGGGTCACCGGGATCAGGCTCCACAGCGGATTGCCGCTGGTGGTGCCGACGATGATCGAACCGAGCAGCACCGGAATGTATTTCATGATCTCGTTGATCGGATACACCATCAGCATGCGCGGATCGAGTCGCTGCCACTCGGCCTGCGGCGCGGGCGGAGTGCTCACGTGGCGTCCCCGCGGTGCTGGGCGGCGATGGCGGCCAGCCGGGCCACGGTCTGCTCGGCGACCGGCAGATCCAGGGCGCTGATCTTCACCGCCCCCGCCGAGGACGCGGTGGTCACGGTGACGGTGGCCAGCCCGAGCATCCGCTCCAGCGGTCCGCGCTCGGTGTCGACGGTCTGCACCCGCGAGATCGGCGCGACCCGCGACTCCTGATCCAGCCACCCGACCCGGGTGTACACGGCCTCGTCGGTGACCTCCCAGCGGTGCACCGCGTACCGCCACAGCGGCACCACGACCACCCCGAGCACCGCGAGCGCGGCCACGGCCAATGCCGCGACCAGCTGCCATCCACGATGGTCGCTGTCGAGCAGTGTCCACCCGACGAGCACCACGCACAGCACCGCGATCACGATCGCGTTCTCCAGCGCCCACAGCAGCTTGGCCTTGGAACTCGGACGCCAGGCCGGTTCGGCCAGAATGGTGGAGCGCGGCAGCGACATGAAGCCATGGTTCCATGCGCGGCCGGGGAGTTCACCCCCTCGGGAATATGCGGGGTCGTGCGGAGGGTTGTCGTGCGACGAGGACGACAAACTCGTGCCCAGCCGGGCCCGTGACCAGCCGACCGCACGTTCCGGAAAGAAGTAGCGCATGATCGACGGGGTGACCGAGCTTCCGAACCCGAGCGTTCCCCTGCCGCCGCCGACTCCCGCCGCCATGCGCCGGGCGCTGCGCCGGGCACGCGACGGTGTCACCCTCAATGTCGACGAGGCGACCGTCCTGCTGCACGCGACCGGTGACGATCTCGCCGATCTGTGCGCCAGCGCGGCCCGGGTCCGCGACGCGGGCCTGGAATCGGCGGGCAGGCCCCGCACGATCAGCTATTCGCGCAATGTCTTCATCCCGCTCACCAAGCTGTGCCGGGACAAGTGTCACTACTGCACGTTCGTGACGGTGCCGGGCAAGCTGCGCGCCGAGGGCCACGGCATGTTCCTGGAACCGGACGAGGTGCTCGCGATCGCCCGCGAGGGCGCCGCGCTCGGCTGCAAGGAGGCCCTGTTCACCCTGGGCGACCGGCCCGAGGACCGCTGGCCCGAGGCCGCGCAGTGGCTCGACGAGCGCGGCTACGACTCCACCCTGGACTACCTGCGCGCCGTCTCCATCCTGGTGCTCGAGGAGACCGGCCTGCTGCCGCATCTGAACCCCGGCGTGATGAGCTGGGCCGAGATCGCCCGGCTCAAGCCGGTCGCGCAGTCGATGGGCATGATGCTCGAGACCACCTCGACGCGGCTGTTCACCGAGAAGGGGCAGTGCCACTACGGCAGTCCCGACAAGGACCCCGCGGTGCGGCTGCGCTCGATCACCGACGCCGGCAGGCTTTCGGTGCCCTACACCACCGGCATCCTGGTCGGCATCGGCGAGACGCTCACCGAGCGCGCCGAGTCGATCATGGCGATTCGCAAGCAGCACCGCGAGTTCGGGCACATCCAGGAAGTGATCGTGCAGAACTTCCGCGCCAAGGACGACACCGCCATGCGCGATGTCCCCGACGCCGATGTCGCCGAGTTCCTGGCCACCGTCGCGGTGACGAGACTGCTGCTCGGACCGGATGTTCCGGTGCAGGCGCCGCCGAACCTGGTCTCGCACAGCGATTGCCGCGCGCTGATCGACGCGGGCATCGACGACTGGGGCGGGGTGTCGCCGGTGACGGTCGACCACGTGAATCCCGAACGCCCGTGGCCGAACCTGGACACCCTGCGCGAGATCACCGAGGCGGCCGGCTACACCCTGGTCGAACGCACCTCCGCGCACCCGAAGTACGTGCGCGCGGGCCACCCGTGGATCGACCCGCGCATCGGCGCGCACGTCGCCGCGCTCACCGATCCGGCGACCGGCCTGGCCAGGCCCGACGCGCTGCCGGTCGGCCTGCCGTGGCAGGAGCCGGACGAATCGTGGGACTCGGTCGGCCGCGTCGACCTGAACACCGCGATCGACACCGAGGGGCGAAACACCGAGAGCCGCAGCGATTCCGGGCTCGGCCAGGAGGTCGTCGGCGCCTTCGGCGACTGGGAGACCATCCGCGAACACGCCCGCGACCTGGCCGTCACCGCGCCGGAACGGCTCGACTCGGACGTGCTCGACGCCCTGCGCGCCGCCGAGCGCGACCCGGCGGGCCTGACCGACGACCAGTACCTCGCCCTGGCCACCGCCGACGGGGTGAACCTGGACGCCATCGCGGCGCTGGCCGACTCGCTGCGCCGCACGGTCAACGGCGACGACGTCACCTACGTGGTGAACCGGAACATCAACTTCACCAACATCTGCTACACCGGCTGCCGGTTCTGCGCGTTCGCCCAGCGCAAGGGCGACGCCGACGCGTTCACGCTGAGCACCGACGAGGTCGCCGACCGCGCCTGGGAAGCCCACGTCGACGGGGCCACCGAGATCTGCATGCAGGGCGGGATCGACCCCGAGCTGCCGGTCACCGGGTACGCCGATCTGGTCCGCGCGATCAAGGCCCGCGTCCCGTCGATGCACGTGCACGCGTTCAGCCCGATGGAGATCGTCAACGGCGCCTCCCGTGGCGGCCAGAGCATCCGCGATTGGCTGGCGGCGCTGAAGGAGGCCGGGCTCGACTCGATTCCCGGCACCGCGGCCGAGATCCTCGACGACGAGGTGCGCTGGGTCCTCACCAAGGGCAAGCTGCCCACCTCGGCCTGGATCGAGGTGATCACCACCGCGCACCAGCTGGGCATCCGGTCCAGCTCGACGATGATGTACGGCCACGTCGACAACCCGAAGCACTGGGTGGGTCACCTGCGGGTGCTGCGCGGCATCCAGGACCAGACCGGCGGCTTCACCGAGTTCGTCCCGCTGCCGTTCGTCCACCAGAGCGCCCCGCTCTACCTGGCGGGCGCGGCCAGGCCGGGCCCGACCAACCGCGACAACCGCGCGGTGCACGCGCTGGCCCGGATCATGCTGCACGGCCGCATCGACAACATCCAGACCAGCTGGGTCAAGCTCGGCACCGTCGGCACCCAGATGATGCTCACCGGCGGCGCCAACGACCTCGGCGGCACCCTGATGGAGGAGACCATCTCCCGGATGGCGGGCTCCCAGCACGGCTCGGCCAAGACCGTCGCCGAGCTCACCGAGATCGCCGCCGGCATCGACCGGCCGGTGCGCGAGCGCACCACCGTCTACGGCACGGTGCCGCCCAAGCCGGTGGCGCTGCCGCTGACGATCGGCTGAGCGCGGCGAATGCCGTACGGGTTGATCAGGATTCGAGCCGGGCTCGAATCCTGATCAGGCGCTCCGCCAGCTCGGTCTCGTCGATGACGCCCCGGGCCACCAGCGAGTGCGCCAGGGCGACGAGCTGGTTCTCGGGGTAGGGCAGGCTGGGGTAGACGGTCGCCGCGAGGGTGTCCTCGTCGTCGCGTCTGGCCTGGAAGTCCAGGCCGCCCGGCGCGCACGTGGCGTGATCGAGCGCGTCGCAGAGGCCGTCCAGGCTGGACTTCCACGGTGGCAGGGGATTGGTCACGCCGTACTCGGCGGCCATCCGGGGCCACACCTGGTCGCGATCGACGATCGCCCGCAACGCCGCGATCTCGCGTGGAGTACTCATCGCTGCCTTCCGCTAGGTCGCCGGGTGGATGGCGGGCCGGGTCGCGGTGATCACGTTGGTGGTCACCCCCGGCTTCGGGAGCGCGACGCCGATCAGGCAGTCCCTGGTGATGATCTCCGCGAGCTGATCCTCGGTCCAGCCGTCGGTGCCGTCGGGCCGCATCGGCAGCACCATGAACCGGTGCTTCTGATTCGAATCGTGCACCCGCACCGCGACCTCCGGCGGCAGGGTGAGCCCGAACTCCGAGAGCACCTGACGCGGCCAGCGCACCATGCGGCGCCGGTAGTTCGGCGTGCGATACCACTCGGGCGAGTTGCCCAGGATCGGGCGCGGGTAGCACGAGCACAGCGCGCACACGATCACGTTGTGCAGCGTCGGGGTGTCGGCGAGGATGGAGAACGCAGTGAAGTCGCTGGGCGTGCCGAAACCGGTCGGCTCCAGCCAGTCCACGCCCACCGCCTTGCTCGCTGTCATCGGCTCGGCCAGCGCCAGCGCCTCGAAGTCGGGATCGAGCCAGGCCCTGGCCACCAGGCGCACCGCGGGCGTCGGCCCGATCTGTTCGGCGAACTCGGTGAACCGCCGGTGCTCCTCGGCGGTGAAGATCCCCTTCTCGATGCACAGTTCGCGCAGCGCGATCTCGAGCACCTCGAAATCGGTGATCTCGTCGACCATGGGAGCCACGGTGCGCTCGTGATCGTGATCGTGATCGTGCCCGTGGCCGGTCATGACGCCACCTGGAGCCAGCGTTCGGGGATCTCGGTGCGCAACACGTCGGCGGCGGTGCCGGTGTAGCCGTGCCACAGGCGCGCGAGCTCGAACTCGACGACGTAGAACCACTCGGGTGTCGCGTCGTGCCGGTCCCACGTCTCGTCCTCGGGGGCCGGGCTCTCGTAGGCCAGCGAGGTGATCCGCCCGACCGCGCCGCGCACATACTCCGGCGTGCGGGTGTAGAACAGCGCGGGCAGTTCCCTGACCCGCACGGCGTCGCCCACCGCGAAGGCCGCCGCGCCCGCCTGCCCGGCGAAGACCTGCGGATCGCCCTTGCCGACCGCAGCGAGGTGGTGGCGGTTGCGGACGACCCCCGTGCCGTCGCCCTCGAACTTCGGCTGGGCGGTCGGCGGTTTCCCGCCCAGGCCGTCGACGTACCGCGCCTGGACCTCGAGCAGGCGTTCACTGAGTTCGGTCAGGCCGATGTGCTGCTTCTCGACCAGCACCCGGGCGACGGCCAGCAGCCAGCGGCCGTAGTACGGCAGGCCCAGGTACCTGGTGCGGCCCAGGTCGACATTGCCGATCCGGCGCCGCTCCTCGGACAGCCAGATCCCGCGCCAGGCGAGTACCTCGCAGATCACATAGGTGTTGTGCTCCCAGACCTCGTACTGTTTGTTCTCGTAGGTGATCGCAGCGTCGGGTTCACCGCCGACATCGTGGTCGGTCTTGAGATAGGCCCACAGCCGCGCGTGGTCGAGGAGGTCCGGCGGCGGCGCGTCGGGAAGTTCGGGATATGCGGATTTCAGCCGGGCTACCAGATCAAGCGCGGCCGCACGATCTTCCGCCGTACTCATGGCGGCTCCCTTCGTTGCGCTGACGACAACGAGATCCTGTTCTGAATCTAGGGTCCGATACGCCGGAGGTAAAGAGTGATCGGCTGATCGAGAGTGCGAGTTAGGGCAGGCTGACCTGGGACTGAGGTGCGGTCTCGGGATAGGGTTTCGGTGGCGGAGTACCACCGCAGGTGAGGACAGACTAGGAGAACGGCAGTGCCGTACATCATCGCTGAACCGTGCGTTGACGTGAAGGACAAGGCGTGCATCGAGGAATGCCCCGTGGATTGCATCTACGAGGGTGGCCGCATGCTCTACATCCAACCCGACGAGTGCGTTGACTGTGGTGCGTGTGAGCCGGTCTGCCCGGTGGAGGCGATCTTCTACGAGGACGACACCCCGGACCAGTGGAGCGGTTACATCAACGCCAACGTCGACTTCTTCGACGAGCTCGGTTCCCCCGGTGGCGCCACCAAGGTGGGCAAGGTCGACTTCGACCCGGCCTTCATCAAGGCGCTGCCGCCCATGGCTGAAGAATGAGGGTCAGCAGCCTGCTGCCGGATTTCCCCTGGGACACGATCGCCGCGGTCAAGGAGAAGGCGGCCGCCCACCCCGGTGGGCTGGTCGACCTGTCGGTCGGTACGCCGGTCGACCCGGTCGATCCGCTGATCCAGGCGGCGCTGCGATCGGTCGCCGAGGTGCCCGGGTACCCGACCACGCACGGCACCCCTGAGCTGCGCGCCGCCGCCGTCGCGGCCATGGCGCGCCGGTTCGGGATCACCGGCGTCGACCCGGCCGCCGTGCTGCCGGTGATCGGCACCAAGGAGCTCATCGCCGGGCTGCCGCGCCTGCTCGGGCTCGGCGCCGACGATCTCGTCGTGATCCCCGAGATCGCCTACCCGACCTACGAGGTCGGTGTGCTGCTGGCGGGCGCCAAGCCGTGGCGCGCGGACGGTCTGACCCAGATCGGCCCGCAGAAGCCCGCGCTGATCTTCGTGAACTCGCCGTCGAACCCGACCGGCAAGGTGCTCGGTATCGAGCACCTGCGCAAGGTGGTCGCGTTCGCGCGTGAGCGCGGGGCCGTCGTCGCCTCCGACGAGTGCTACCTGGGCCTGACCTGGGAGGGTGAGGCCGTCTCGATCCTCGACCCGCGCGTGTGCGACGGCGACCACACCGGCCTGCTGGCGATCCACTCGCTGTCGAAGACCTCGAATCTCGCCAGCTACCGCGCCGGCTTCGTCGCGGGCGACCCGGAACTGGTCGCCGAATTGCTCGAGGTGCGCAAGCACTCCGGCATGATGCTGCCGTTCCCGATCCAGGCCGCGATGACCGCCGCCCTGACCGACGACGAGCACGAGGCGCGCCAGCGCGAGCGTTATCGCGCGCGTCGCGAGATCCTGCGAAAGGCATTGCAGGAGGCCGGTTTCCGGATCGACTACTCCGACGCGGGACTGTACCTGTGGGCCACCCGCGGCGAGGCGTGCCGACGCACCCTGGACTGGCTGGCCGAGCGTGGAATCCTCGCCGCGCCCGGTGATTTCTACGGTCCGCGCTCGCCGGAGCACGTGCGGATCGCGCTCACCGCGACCGACGAACGGGTGGCCGCCGCGGCCGAACGTCTGGCCTGAAGCACCGCCTCCGCAAACCCCGGGCACCGTCGTGCCCGGGGTTTCGTTTGTTCGAAACACGTTCGTTTCAGTGCAAGTCTCGGTATAACAGGTTCTCATTGCAGTCTCGATGAGGAGCCTCTCTGTGCGTGAATTCTTGTATGAAAAGCCAGGTCAGTACCAATACACCCGGGGCATTTCGCGCCGTGGGTTCCTAGCTGCAACAGGTTTCACGCTAGGCGCGGCCGTGCTGGCGAGTCGCGCGGTCGCCGCGGCGGCGCCCGCGGCCGACGGCGACAAGGTGCCCGCCCTGGTGATCGGCAGCGGCTACGGTGGCTCGGTCGCCGCGCTGCGCCTGGCCGAGGCGGGCGTCGACGTCCTCGTCGCCGAGATGGGCATGTCCTGGACCAAGCCGGGGCCCGACGGCGACATCTTCTGTCCGGTCCTGAAGCCCGACGGCCGCTCCTACTGGCTGCGCGAGACCACCGATCAGCCGGTCGGGTACTTCATGGGCGGGTCCTACAACAAGGACATCGACCGCTACACCGGCGTGCTCGACTCCGAGGGCTTCGGCGGTATCCGGGTCTACCAGGGCCGTGGCGTCGGCGGCGGCTCGCTGGTCAACGGCGGCATGGCGGTGACGCCGAAGCGGGAGAACTTCGGCGCCATCCTGCCCTCGGTGAACGCCGACGAGATGTACGCCACCTACTACCCGCGTGCCAACAGCGCGCTCGGGGTGAACACCATCGACCAGAACTGGTTCGAATCGGCCGAGTGCTACCAGTTCGCGCGGGTCGGCCGCAAGCATGCCGAAAGATCGGGATTCGGCTGGACTTTCGTGCCCAACGTCTACGACTTCGAGTACATGAAGAAGGAGCAGGCGAACACGGTGCGCCGGTCCGCGCTCGCCGGCGAGGTGATCTACGGCAACAACGCGGGCAAGCGCTCGCTGGACAAGACCTACCTGGCGGCGGCCACCGGCACCGGCAAGGTGACCATCGCCGCCCAGCACATGGTCACCTCGGTCACGCCCAGCGGCAGCGGCTACGAGGTGGAGATGGCGGTGATCGATACGCAGGGCCGGACCACCTCGACCAAGAAGGTGACCGCGGACCGGGTCTTCTTCGCGGCGGGCAGCGTCGGCACCAGCAAGCTGCTGGTCGCGATGAAAGCCAAAGGGCAGCTGCGCAATCTGTCCGACGCGGTGGGGCAGAAGTGGGGCAACAACGGCAATGTCATGGTCGGGCGGGCCAATCACATGTGGGACGCCACCGGCAGCCTGCAGTCGGCCATGCCGTGCCTCGGCATCGACAACTGGGCCGACGCGGGCGGTCCGGCCTTCGCCGAGGTCGCGCCGTTCCCGTCCGGGATCGAGACCTATGTCAGCCTGTACCTGGCGATCACGAAGAACCCGAACCGGGGCAAGTTCACCTTCAACTCCGGCACCGGCAAGGTGGATCTGAACTGGCAGACCGCCTGGAACCAGTCCTCGATCGACGCCGCCAAGCGGATCTTCGACAAGATCAACAAGAAGGAGGGCACGATCTACCGGACCGATCTGTTCGGCGTCTACAAGACCTGGGGTGACGACTTCACCTATCACCCGCTGGGCGGTTGCGTGCTCAACGAGGCCACCGACAACTACGGTCGCCTGCACGGCTACCCGGGTCTCTACGTCATCGACGGCGCGCTGATCCCCGGTAACACCAGCGTGAACCCCTTCGTCACCATCACCGCGCTGGCCGAGCGCAATATCGAGCGGATCATCGCCGACGATCTGCGCTGATCTCGCGTTCCGGCTGCCGGATCGGCTAGGGTCCGGCAGTCGGAGCGGTATGGGATCGAAAGGCTCGTCACGGATGCACGGGGTGGAATTCGGCGCGGGCTCGGTGTTCGCCGGGTATCGGATCGAACGGTTGCTCGGCCGGGGTGGAATGGGGACCGTCTACCTGGCGGCGCATCCGCGGCTGCCGCGCCAGGTGGCGCTGAAACTGCTGAATCGCGAACTGTCTTCGGACCCGGAGGTGCGCGGCCGGTTCGAACGCGAGGCCGATGTCTCGGCGCACCTGGACCATCCCGGCATCGTGTCGGTGCTCGACCGCGGGGTCGAGGACGGTCTGATGTGGATCTCCATGCAGTACGTCGACGGCACCGACGCGTCGGTGTTCCGCGGCGCGGCACTGGACCCCGCCCGCGCGATCGACATCGTCGCCCAGACCGCCGAGGCGCTGGACTACGCCCACGAGCGCGGTGTGCTGCACCGGGATGTGAAGCCCGCCAACATCTTGCTGGCCGCGGCCCGCGCCGGCGACCGCGTGCTGCTCACCGACTTCGGCATCGCTCGCCTGCGCGGTGACGCCCGCCAGCTCACCCGGACCGGCGCGTTCCTGGCGACCCTGGCCTACGCCTCGCCCGAACAACTCTCCGGCGCGTCCGTCGACCACCGCTCCGACCAGTACTCGCTGGGCTGCACCCTGTTCACCCTGCTGACCGGCGAAAGCCCGTTCCCCGCCGACAATCCCGGCGCGGTGGTCGCCGCGCATCTGAGCAAGCCGGTGCCGCGCGCGTCCGCCACGGTTCCGTCCTTGCCGCCGGGTATCGATGCGGTGATCGCCCGCGCGCTGGCCAAGGACCCGGCCGAACGATTCGACAGCTGTGCGGAATTCGCCCGGGCGGCGGTGGACGCGCTCGGCGGTGCGCCCGCCTCGCGCGCGCAGCCGTCGTCGGTGCGAAACGCGCAGTCGCCATCCGCTCCGAATCAGCAAGTGCCGACGGCTTTCACGCCGTCCGGGCACGGTGAGCGGGCATCGCACCATGGGCCGAGCGCATCTGACCCGGGCCGCCAGGGGCCGAGCGCATCTGGCTCGGGCGGCCAGGGGCCGAGCGCACCCGGCTCTGGCCACCAGGGGCCGAGCGCACCCGGTTCGGGCCACCCGGCGCCTCGGCCCGGCACGCAGCCGGAGTCGAGCTCGATGGCGACGCTCGTAGCGCCGCCACCCTCGGCACCGCAGCTGCCGATCGCGGGTGGTCCCGGCTGGCACGCGCCGCCACCCGGCTACGCCCCGCATCCGGGCGCGCGGTCCGCCCCGCCGCGCAAGTCCGTGTCGTCGCGCTGGCGCGCGCTCGCGGTCACCTTGCTCGTGCTCGCCATGGTGGGCGGTGTCGGGGTGGTCGGGATCGGTGCGGTCTACTGGAAGTTCGTGCGGCCCGGCCGGATCGCGCCGCCGCCCGCCGCGTCGTGGGGTGAGCACAGTTCGCTGGTCTCCGACTTCCCCCAGATGCTGCCCAAGGATCCGACCGCCACGGGGTGGTCGGACTCGAAGTGTTTCCCCACGGGCGCGCTGATCGTGCAACCCGGTGATCCGGTGCCGGTCCGGCAGATCACCTGCACCGACTCGCTGGGCGTCACCTCCTGGTACACCCAGTACGCCACCGCCGCCGACGCGGACGCCTATCTCGGTCGCCACGCCACGGCGGATCCCACCACCACCCGTGGGGCCGCGCTCGGCGCGAACGCCACCGTGACGGCGTGGCGCCCGCGCGCCGGTGAGCCCTTCACCCTCGCGGTGCGGCGCGCCGTCGACGGTGTCGGCCAGCCGGTCGTCGTCGAGGTCGCCGCGGCGGGCGGCTCGTTCGAATCGACCCAGCTCGGCTGGTACCTGTGGGCGCCGCTGTAGCGGTGGGTGCTCGCCACGCGCCGGCCGACAGCTCGGTTCGGGCGATCTTGGGGCCGCGGCGATAGCCTCGGGGTATGGACGCTGTCACGGTGGTTCCGGTGCCCGCGAACGAGCCGGCGCAGTCGTACGCGCCGGGGACGGCGGGGCGGGAGCGGCTGCGAGCGCGGCTGGCCGAGATCGCGGGGGAGTGTGTCGACGTGCCGCTGCTGATCGGCGGGCAGGAACGGAGCGGGGACGGTGAGCGGCACGGGATCGTGGCGCCGCACCGGCGGTCGCTGGTGCTGGGGACCTACACCGACACCACGCACGAGGAGGCGAGCGACGCGATCGAGGCCGCGGTGCGGGCGGCGCCGCAGTGGCGGGAGATGTCCTTCGACGAGCGGGCCGCGGTCTTCCTGCGCGCCGCCGATCTGATGTCGGGACCGTGGCGCGAGACCGTGGCCGCGGCCACCATGCTCGGGCAGTCCAAGTCGGCGGTGCAGGCCGAGATCGACGCGCCGTGCGAACTGGTCGACTTCTGGCGGTTCAATGTCGCCTACGCGCGCCAGATCCTCGAGGGGCAGCCGCAGTCGGGTCCCGGCGTCTGGAACCGGATGGACTACCGGCCGCTGGAGGGCTTCGTCTACGCGATCACCCCGTTCAATTTCAGTGCCATCGCGGGCAATCTGCCCACCGCGCCCGCGCTGATGGGCAACACGGTGATCTGGAAGCCGTCCTCGTCGCAGACCCTGGCGGCCTGGGTCACGATGCGGATCCTGGTCGCCGCCGGGCTGCCGCCCGGCGTGATCAACCTGGTCACCGGCCACGGCCGCGACCTCTCCGAGATCGCGCTCGCGGACCCGCGCCTGGCCGGCATCCACTTCACCGGCTCGACCAAGACCTTCCGCTACCTGTGGCAGCAGGTCGGCGCCAATATCGCGGGCTACCACAGCTATCCGCGCCTGGTCGGGGAGACCGGCGGCAAGGACTTCATCCTCGCCCATCCCTCCGCGGACCCGGACGCGTTGGCCACGGCCATGATTCGTGGCGCGTTCGAATACCAGGGCCAGAAGTGCTCGGCCGCCTCGCGCGCCTACGTGCCGCGCTCGCTGTGGCGGACGATGGGGGAGAAGTTCCTGGCCACGGTCGAGGAGCTGACCTACGGTGACGTCGCCGACCTCGCGAATTTCGGTGGGGCGCTGATCGATCAGCGCGCCTACGACAAGGGCGTCGCCGCCATCGAGCGCGCCAGGGACGCGGGCCTCACCATCGCCGCGGGCGGCACCTACGACGACAGCGTCGGCTGGTTCGTCCGCCCGACGGTGCTGCTCGCCGACGACCCGCACGACGACGCCTTCCGCACCGAGTACTTCGCGCCCATCCTGTCGGTGTACGTCTACGACGACGACGCGCCCGACGCCTTCGACGTCCTGCTGGCCGAGGTCGACTCGACCTCGCCGTACGCGCTCACCGGCGCGGTCTTCGCCCGCGACCGCGCGGTGATGGAGAAGGCGAGTGCCGCACTGCGCTACGCGGCGGGCAACTTCTACGTCAACGACAAGCCCACCGGCGCGGTGGTCGGCCAGCAGCCCTTCGGCGGTGCCAGGGCCTCCGGCACCGACGACAAGGCGGGCTCCCCGCTGAACCTGCTGCGCTGGGTCGCCCCGCGCGTGCTCAAGGAGACCTTCGTCCCGCCGACCGACTACCGCTACCCGCACATGGACTAGCGCCCGCTGACCAGCTTCAGGATCACCGCGGGCAGCGCGTCGAGCACGTCGGCGGACTGCTCGGCCGGGGTGCCGTAGGTGTGCGCGGCGACCGAGAATCCGGTGCCGAAGGACGCCGACGCCACCTCGGGAGCATCCAGGTCCGACCAGCCCCACTTGCTGCCCTGCACCCCCGGCAGCTGGGCGGTGCCCCAGTTCTGGGGAGTGCCGTCGGCGGCGGTGTTGCTCGCGCCCGACATCCACCCGAAGATCGGCGAGCCGGGATCGGTGCGCTGCTTGGTGACCAGGAACTCGGTGAGATCGGCGGTGCTCGTGCTGGAACGGCCCCAGTCGGCGGTGCCGTGGGTCGCGCGCAGCCCGTATTCGCTCGCCGTGGCCTCGATGGCCTGGGGATACTTGTTCGCCAGCTGGGTGGCGGCGCCGTCGTCGGAGTCGCGGATCATCCGTTCGGCCAGCGCGCGGTCCTCCGGCGCGCCGTCGCCGTGGCGCAGCGCGTAGTCGACGATGTAGAGCTTCGACATCGACAGCGCCGACCGTGTTTCGTGCTCGTTGGCCGTCCCCCAGGCGAATCCGCCGGGAGTCCGCACCGACAGCGCCGTCCGGGACGGCACCGTGGCCGGGTCCTCGTCGGCGTTGGCGGCGGGCGCGCCGATCACCAGACCGGCGGCGGCCGCCGCCACGCACCACATCACTGTTCGCCTGCTCATGAGCGTCCTCCGGTTCTGTGCGACGGCGATCCGATCGTGGGTATGAAACCCGAACGTCGCAGGTCGGCGCGGAAGGCGCGCGGCAGGACCGGTCAGATCAGCGGCTTGCCCCGGCGCTGCCTGCGGCGCATGTCGGCCAGGGTGAGGTTGAACGGGAAGTTGCGGACCACCCGCGGCAGCCTGCCGGTCACCTTGCCGCCTGCGCGCATCAGCCGGTTGAGGGCGCGTTCGTCGCGCTCGGTCCAGGTCATGCCCATCTCGTCGCGGAGGTGGGCGGGGAGCAGGCCGGTGGTGAACCAGCGGTGGAACCGGGCGAACGGCAGCCGCAGGGCCGGGCTGACCATCTTCAGGTCGAGCAGGTCGTCGAAGTAGGCCTTGATCGTGGCGTCGATGTGGGCCTGCGGCAGATGCTCGGTCCAGTAGGCGTCGAAGGCGGCGCGGTCGGCGGGCCACATCTCCTTCGGCACCTGCAAGGTGGTGCCCAGGTGGTGGGCGTATTCGTAGAAGGTGTCGGCGATCTCGTCGTCGGTGGGGCCGTAGATGCGGGCCATCACGTCGACCGCGCCCCAGTACAGACAGGCGGCCACCCACAGCTGGAGTTTCCGGTCGAAGGCGTTGTACTTCACCGGGCTGTCCGCGGTGGAGTGGACGTACTTGTGCGCGCCGTTGATCGCGGTGCGGTAGGCGGCGCGATCGGCGTCGTCGCCCATCAGCGCGACCGACAGATAGGTCAGGGTAGTGCGGGTTCTCTTCACCGGGTGCTTCATGATGCTGCCGCTGTGGACCCGGGATTCCGCGACGCCGTAGCCGACGGGCGCGAGGCTCAGTTGCATGATCACGTTGGCGGTCGCGCCCCAGAAGGCGGTCGAACCGTCGACGTAGTCCCGGATGTCGAATTCCGCCGGTTCGGTGCGACCCGAACGTGCGCGAGCAAGGATGGTCATCGTTGACCCCTTCATCGGTGAGAGAACTATATGACGAATGTCTCATCATGTCGTCGGGGAGTCAACGGACGGCGGCGCGCGACCGCCGAACCGCGCCGCGTTAGCGTGGACGGATGCCTTACGGTCCGCCGCCGCTGCTGCTCGCCTCGCTCGATCCGATCGCCGTCGCCGCCGGTGCCGACATTCCCGACGCCGTCACCATCGATGATGCCACTCTGTCGCGCTCCGATCTGCTGGGTGCGGCGACCTCGGTGGCCGAGCGGATCGCCCGCGCCGACCGGGTCGCGGTGCTGGCCGAACCGACCGTGCGCACCGTGCTCGCCGTCGTCGGCTGCCTGATCGCCGGGGTGACGGTGGTGCCGGTGCCACCCGATTCCGGCGCGGCCGAACTCGAGCACATCCTGCGCGATTCCGGTGCGCAGGCCTGGCTCGGCGCCGCGCCCGAGGGGACCGGGCTGCCGGTGGTGCCGGTGCGGCTGCACGCGCGGTCCTGGCACACCTACCCCGAGCCCGACCCCGCGTCGACGGCCTTCATCCTCTACACCTCCGGCACCACCGGCGCGCCCAAGGGCGTGCTGCTCAGCCGCGCCGCCATCGCCGCCGGTCTCGACGCGCTCGCCGAGGCGTGGGGCTGGACCTGGAAAGACACCCTGGTACACGGGCTTCCGCTGTTCCACGTGCACGGGCTGATCCTCGGCCTGCTCGGCCCGCTGCGGGTCGGCAGCCCGGTGATCCACACCGGCAAGCCGACGGCGCAGGCCTACGCGGCGGCGGGCGGCAGCCTGTACTTCGGCGTGCCGACGGTGTGGTCACGCGTCGTCGAACAGCCCGAGCTGGCACGGCAATTGGGCAAGGCGCGGCTGCTGGTGTCGGGCAGCGCGCCGCTGCCGGTGCCGGTGTTCGAGCAGCTGGCCGAGCTCACCGGGCAGGCGCCGGTGGAGCGCTACGGCATGAGCGAAACCATGATCACGCTGTCCACCCGCGCCGACGGCGAGCGCAGGCCGGGCTGGGTCGGCACGCCCGTGCGCGGGGTCGAAACCCGGCTGCGCGACGAGTCCGACGCCGCGGTCCCGCACGACGGCGAGAGCATCGGCGCGCTCCAGGTGCGCGGGCCGATGCTGTTCGACGGCTATCTCAACCGCCCCGACGCCACCGCCGCGGACTGGACCGAGGACGGCTGGTTCCGCACCGGTGACGTGGCGGTCATCGACCCCGACGGCTTCCACCGCATCGTCGGGCGCGAGTCCATCGACCTCATCAAGTCCGGCGGCTACCGGATCGGCGCCGGCGAGATCGAGACCGCGCTGCTCGGCCATCCGGCGGTCGCCGAGGTCGCCGTGGTCGGCCTGCCCGACGACGATCTGGGCCAGCGCGTCGTCGCCTTCGTCGTCACGCGCGAGGGCGGGTCCGCCGAGCTCGGCGCCGCGCTGATCGCCCATGTGGGCGACCAGGTCTCGGCGCACAAGCGGCCCCGCGAGGTCAGATTCGTCGACACGCTGCCGCGCAACGCCATGGGCAAGGTGCAGAAGAAGCTGCTCGGCTGACTCAGGCCCGTCGGGTGCTGCTGCCGCGGGCGCTCAGCGCCCGGATCGGCCCGATCAGCCGGTGATAGATCGGCCGCACCACCCGACCGGGCAGGTAGCGGTGTCGTTCCTCCGCCCACACCCGGGCGCGGCGGTGCGCCGCGATCGGTGAGAACCGTTCGGGGTCGGGCGGTTCGCTGACGTGGAACTCGATGCGGCACAGGTGTTTCGTGTTCACGAAGCCGTACTGGCTCGGGCTCACCAGCCGGATCGGCGCGCCGTGGTCGCTGTCGAGCGGCTGCCCGTCGAGCCGGTCGGCGATGAGCACGTCCGCGGCCAGGGCGTCGTCGAGCAGGACGATCGACTGGTAGCCGTCCAGCCCGGCGAAGACGACGTGGCTGATGGCCGCGCCCGGCCGCAGCCGCGGCTCGACGACCTCCCGGTAGAACGTGGCGAACGGGATGCCCTCCCAGCGCAGTCCGGTGGCCGACCAGCCCGCGACGCAGTGGAAGTCGGCCAGCTCGGTGCGCCGGGGGAGCTCGGCGAGATCGGCCCGCGAGAGCGAGACCGGCTCGGTGAGCTCGCCGCCGAGTTCGATCGTCGGGTGGGCGGGCACCGGCGGCGGCGGGTGATGGAGGTGGGTACCGAAGCGCGGGAATCCCTCGACCGCGCGCTGACCAGGGGGGAGTGCCATGACGATCCTCCAGATATACGGCTCCGTATACTTGATCAGCGTAGCGGGTCGCCGAGGCGGCGTCGAGGCACTCGAGTCCTACATCACCGTGCGTCCCGACGCGCCCGTCCGACCCGGCCTCACCCCGGAATCCGTACCGCGCCGAGCTTTTCGGGGTTGCGCACGCAGTACACCGCGGTGATGACGCCGTCGGTGACCTCGATGGAGGTCACCTGGTCGAGGACGCCGTCGATCGTCACCGCCACGCCGGGCATCGCGTTGAAGACGCCGACCCGCACGCCCATCTCGCCCAGCCGGTCGCCCTTCTGGAGCAGGCCGATGACGAGCCGGGCCACCTTGTCCGGGCCGAGGACCGGCCTGCGCACCGCGTTGACCACACCGCCGCCGTCGGCGATGTAGACCACGTCGGGGGCGAGCACGTCCATCAGCGCCTGGACGTCGCCGGTGGCCGCCGCGATCGAGAACCGTTCGACCACCGACTGCGCCTCGGCCGGGGTCGCGATCACGGTGTGCCGCTTGGCGTGCACGCGCGCCCTGGCCCGCTGGTTCAGTTGCCGCACCGCGGTCTCGGACTTGCCGACGGCCGCGGCGATCTCGGCGTAGCTGAACGCGAAGACCTCGCGAAGCACGAAGACCGCGCGCTGCACCGGCGTCAGCGTCTCCAGCACGAGCAGCATCGCGGTGGTCACCGCCTCGCCGGTCAGCACGTGCTCGACCCCGCCCTCGGACTCCGCCGCCAGTGGCTCGGGCAGCCAGGGCCCGATGTACTCCTCGCGCCTGCGCGCGGCCGAGCGGAGCACGCCGATCGCCTGCCTGGTGACGATCTGGGCCAGGTAGGCGCGCGGATTGTCGACGCTCGCGTGGTCGACCTCGCGCCAGCGCAGGTAGCTGTCGTGCAGCACGTCCTCGGCGTCGACGACCGAACCGAGGATCTCGTAGGCGATGGAGAACAGCAGCCTGCGGTTCTCGGCGAACTCGTCGGTCACCGGGTCGGGCCCGGCAGCCACACGCTGTTGCCGGTGCGGGCGGCGTAGGCGGCGTAGCGATTGATGCGTTCCTTGACGATCGCGGCGAGACGGCCGCTGACGTGCAGCGGCAGGGCGGTGCCGTCCAGGCGTCCGGTCTGCACGATGCCACCGCGCCTGCCGATGCTCAGTGCCTGGCCGGTGTACCCCATCGAATAGGGCCGTGGCGCACGTCCTTCGATCACCCTGGCCAGGGTATCGGCCGCGTGCGCGCCCTGCGGTGCGGCCGTGGCGCAGGCCATACGCTGACCCGGCACGGCGGCGCAGTCGCCGACGGCGAAGATCCGGGGATCGGTCACACTGCGCAGATACGGGTCGACCAGGGCCTTCCCGTCGGCGTCGACCGCGAGTCCGCTGCGGGCCGCCAGGTCGGGCACGGTCGACACCACCGCCCACAGGGTCAGGTCCGATTCGAGCGGGTCGCCGGAGCGCAGCCACACCGTCGTTGCCTCGATCCGCTCGACCTCGTCGGTGACGATCTCCACGCCCAGCCGGGTCAGCCCCGCCCGCGCGCTGCGCTGTCCGCCGCCGGACAGGCTCGCGCCGAGCTCCGCGCCGATCAGCCGGACCCGCAGGTCCGGCCGGGCGCCGGCGATCTCGGCCGCGGTCTCGATGCCGGTCAGGCCGCCACCGATCACCGTGACGCGGCCGCCCGCCGGGAGGGTGGCGAGGGCGGTGCGCGCCTGCTCGGCGCCCTCCCAGGTGCCCATCGGGATCGAGCCGGGCAGCGGCCGCGCGGTGCTGCCGACCGCGAGGAACAGGTGGTCGAAGCCGAGGGTGGTGCCGTCGTCGAGGGTGACGGCACCGTCGCCGATCTTGTCGACCCCGGCGACCCGCGTCGCGATCCCGGCACCGAGCATCTCGGCGAGCGGGGTCGCCGCCGAGCCGGTCCCGGCGAGTTGCTCGTGCAGCCGCACCCGTTCGACGAAATCCGGTCGTGGATTGATGACCGTGATCCGCGCGTCCCCGGCCTTGCGCGCCAGCCTGTTCGCCGCGACGGTGCCCGCGTACCCTGCCCCGACCACCACGATGTTCATCTCTGTCTCCTGCCGTCGGTTTCTGCGTTCGACCATGTGATGGGGCAGGGACCCGGTTTGTGATGGTGATGCGGGTCACAGTCGCTCGGCGGTGCGGGTCCGGAGACGACGGCGGCCCCGCACTCTCGCGAGTACGGGGCCGCCGGGGAGCTTCGCTCAGTCGTTGGCGTGCAGCGCCGCGTTGAGCTCGATGCCGGTGCCCTTGCGCGGGACGACCTCGACCGCGCCGGTGGTGGAGTTGCGGCGGAACAGCAGGTTGTTCTGGCCGGACAGGGTCGCGGCCTTGACCACGGTGCCGTCGGGGCCGGTGACCTTGGTGCCCGCGGTGACGTAGAGACCCGCCTCGATCACGCAGTCGTCGCCCAGCGAGATGCCGAGACCGGAGTTGGCGCCGAGCAGCGAGCGCTCGCCCACCGAGATCACCTGGGTGCCGCCGCCGGACAGGGTGCCCATGATCGACGCGCCGCCGCCCACGTCGGTGCCGTTGCCGACGACGACGCCGGCCGAGATGCGGCCCTCGACCATCGAATTGCCCAGGGTGCCCGCGTTGAAGTTGACGAAGCCCTCGTGCATGACGGTGGTGCCCGAGGCCAGGTGCGCGCCGAGGCGGACCCGGTCGGCGTCGCCGATCCGGACGCCCGAGGGCACCACGTAGTCGACCAGGCGCGGGAACTTGTCGACGCTGAGCACGGTGACCGGGCCGCGGGCGCGCAGCTTCAGCCGGGTCTGCTCGAAGCCGTCCACCGCGCACGGGCCGTGGTTGGTCCACACCACATTGCTGAGCAGGCCGAACTGGCCGTCCAGGCTCAGGCCGTGCGGCTGCACGAGGCGGTGCGAGAGCAGGTGCAGGCGCAGGTACACGTCGTGCGCGTCGACCGGGGCGGCCGAGAGGTCCGCGATCGTGGTGCGCACCGCGATCACCTCGACGCCACGCGCCGCGTCCATGCCGAGCAGCTCCGCGAACTCGCCCGCCTCGGCGGCGTCGACGCGCTTGGAGCCGGTCTCGGTGAATTCGCCCAGCTCGGGGCTGGGGTACCAGGTGTCGAGGACGGTGCCGTCCGAGGTCACGTTCGCGATACCGACTGCAGTTGCTCCCTGAATGCTCACGGAGTTCATTTTGCCGGTTCCGCGGCGCTTTGTGTCGGCCACCCCCGGGGCGGACGCGGAACGCGGGCGCGCGGACGTCGAACGTCCGCGCACCCGCGCGTCTCACCGGGTCGGATCAGGGCTGGCCGGTGGCGAACGCGATCACGGCGTCCAGGAATTCCTGGCCACCCATCACGTAGCCGCCGATCAGCGCGCCGGCCGGGATGGTGAACAGCCACAGGAACGGGAAGAACGCGCCGATGACCGCGCCGATGACGATGCCGGGCAGGTTCTTGTTGACCTGCTCCATCAGCCGGTCGTAGGAGCTGATGTCCTTCGCGTTCGCGACGCTCTGCAGCTTCGTGGTGTCCTCGGGCGTCATCGCCGCCGCCAGCTTCACGGTGCGGCCGTCCTCGCTGATCTGCGGGGTGACGGCGATCGGCAGCCCGGCGACCTCGGAGCGCAGCGGCGCCTGGTCGACGGTCACGCCGTCCTGGGTGCGCAGCTGCACGGCGGAGCCGTCGGCGGCGACCTCGAACCGGCCGCTGTCGACCGCCCAGGTGATGGTCTTGTCCGCGGGCGACACCGAGGTCGTGTAGTTGATCCCGTGGGTAGTACCGGAAGTCGCGCCCCCCGCAGCCACTACCGCGGGCTGCTCGGTCGCCACGGCGGGCTGACCGTTGGCGGTGGCCGCGGTAATCCCCATCGCGGTGATCGCCAGGAATGCAGCGGTAGTGATCTTTCCGAACTTCATTTCGTGTGAATCCCTCCGTATTCTCGACCGCCCGGAAAAGGCGGCGAACGAACGCTAGCGCGGTGGAATTTCACTGCCGCGCAAGGGGGTTCATCGTCAAACAATCGTAATATTTGCCATTAATTCGCTCGGGTAATGATTATGCCGACACGGGGATTCGGCCGCGTGGTCCGGCGAACCCGCGAGTCGGATCGGCGTCCGTACTACTGTCGAGATGTGACTCTCGATTTGCATGCCGACCCCATTCAGCTGACCGCCGCCCTGGTCGACGTTCCCAGCGTGTCGCGCGACGAGGCCAAGATCGCGGATCTGGTGGAGCAGGCATTACGGGAGCAGGCCACCGGGTTCGAAGTGCTACGGCACGGCAACGTGGTGCTGGCGCGTACCCAGCGCGGGTTGCCGACCCGGGTGATCCTGGCCGGTCACCTCGATACCGTGCCGATCGCCGACAATGTGCCGAGCCGCCCCGACGAGGTCGGCGGCGAGCCGGTGCTGTTCGGTTGCGGCACCGTCGACATGAAGTCCGGCGACGCGGTGTTCCTGCATCTGGCCGCGACCATCGCCGACCCGGCCCACGATCTGACGCTGATCTTCTACGACGGCGAGGAGATCGCCGCCGAATTCAACGGCCTCGGTCATATCGAGCGCGAGCTTCCCGAGTGGCTCGACGGCGACCTGGCCATCCTGGGCGAGCCCTCCGGCGGCTGGATCGAGGCGGGCTGCCAGGGCACGCTGCGGGTCCGGCTGACCACCTCGGGGGTGCGCGCGCACTCGGCCAGGGCCTGGCTGGGCGAGAACGCCATCCACGGTCTCGCGCCGGTGCTGGCGCGGCTGTCGGCCTACACGGCACGCGAGGTCGACATCGACGGCTGCGTGTACCGCGAGGGACTGTCGGCGGTGCGCGTCTCCGGCGGGGTCGCGGGCAATGTGGTGCCCGATGTCGCCGAGGTGGATGTGAACTTCCGTTTCGCGCCCGATCGGACCGTGGAGCAGGCCGTCGCGCATGTGCGTGAGGTCTTCGCCGGACTCGACGTCGAGTTCGTGGTGACCGACTCCTCGCCCGGCGCGCTGCCCGGCCTCACCGCGCCCGCCGCGCGCACCCTGATCGACTCGGTCAACGCCCACGGCGGCGGCGGGGTCCGCGCCAAATACGGCTGGACCGACGTCTCCCGCTTCGCCGCGCGCGGCATCCCCGCGGTCAACTTCGGTCCCGGCGACCCCAATCTCGCGCACAAGCGCGACGAGCACGTGCCGCTGAGCCAGATCACCGCCGTCACCGCGATGCTGCGCACCTACCTGTCAGCCCGCTGACGACTGGTGTTCGACCCGACCCAGTAGCGTGGGGGTATGTCTACCGATTCCGCTGATCAGGCCGGGAAGGTCAAATCCACGGCGAAGTTCCGGGGGCCGGTGATGTTCCGGCGCAATCGCAAGCAGGGCATGCGGACCGCCGACCGGAACCTGCTCGACTCCCGGCAGGACAGCGATTGGGTGCACACCGATCCGTGGCGGGTGCTGCGGATCCAGGCCGAGTTCGTCGAGGGTTTCGGCGCGCTGGCCGAGGTGCCGCCCGCGGTGACCGTCTTCGGTTCGGCGCGTACGCACCGCGACGATCCCGAGTACATCGCGGGCCGGGAGATCGGCGCCGCGCTCTCGCACGCGGGCTTCGCGGTGATCACCGGTGGCGGCCCCGGCGCGATGGAGGCCGCCAACCGTGGATCCTCCGAGGCGGGCGGCTATTCGATCGGGCTCGGCATCGAGCTGCCGTTCGAGCAGGGGCTCAACGAGTGGGTCGACCTGGGCATCAACTTCCGGTACTTCTTCGTCCGCAAGACGATGTTCGTGAAGTACTCGCAGGCCTTCGTCTGTCTGCCCGGCGGTTTCGGCACCCTCGACGAACTGTTCGAGGCCCTGACCCTGGTGCAGACCCGCAAGATCACCCGGTTCCCGATCATCCTGTTCGGCAGCGCCTACTGGTCCGGCCTGGTCGACTGGCTGCGCAACACGATGGCGGTCTCGGGCAAGATCTCCCCGGAGGACCTCGACCTGATCCAGATCACCGACAGTGTCGACGAGGTCGTGCGGATCATCCGCGGCGAGACCGGCGATCACGCCGACATCGAGCGCCTCGGCACCGAGGACCAGTGGTGAGCGCCCCCTACTCCGTCTGCGTCTACTGTTCCGCCAGCACCACCGATCCCGGCCTGATCAGCCTGGCCGCCCGCGTGGGCACCGAGATCGCCCGGCGCGGTTGGCAACTGGTCTCCGGCGGTGGCCACGTGTCGATGATGGGCGCGGTCGCCACCGCGGCCCGCGCGGGTGGGGCACACACCGTCGGCGTGATCCCGAAACACCTGGTGCACAAGGAAGTCGCCGATGTCGACGCGGGTGAACTGCTCGTCACCGACACCATGCGCCAGCGCAAGCAGCTGATGGAGGCGCGCGCCGACGCGTTCCTCGCGCTGCCCGGCGGGGTCGGCACCCTCGAGGAACTGTTCGAGACCTGGACCGGCGGCTACCTCGGCGAACACGCCAAACCCGTGGTGGTGCTGGACGCCGACGACTTCTACGGCGGGCTCTTCCGCTGGATCGACGAACTGTACGAACGCAGAATCGTGACGCAGCAGGCGCGCGACCGCATCACCGTGGTCACCGATCTGCCCGCCGCCTTCGCTGCGCTGGAACCGGCCGCACCGGCCGAGGGCTAGGAGATATTCGACGTGAGCAACGACGCCCGCTCGACCGTCAGCGTGTTCGACCTCGCCAAGGCGCTGCCCGCGATGGCGCTCGACGCGCCGGGCATGCTGCGCAACGCGCGCGGAATGCTGGTGGGGCCCAAGGACAAAGCCTCCATCGGCCTGTACTTCCAGCGGGTCGCGCACCGCAGGCCCGATCGGGTGTTCCTGCGGTTCGAGGGCCGCTCCTACACCTATCGCGCCGCCAACAGCGAGGTCAACCGGTACGCGTCGGTGCTGTCCGCGCGCGGGGTGCGCCGCGGTGACGTGGTCGGCGTGCTGATGACCAACCGGCCCGAGACCCTGTTCACCGTGCTCGCGGTGCTCAAGCTCGGCGGCACCGTCGGCCTGCTCAACTACAACCAGCGCGATCAGGTGCTCGCGCACAGCATCGGCCTGCTCGACAGCGTGCTCACCGTCGTCGGCGCCGAGTGCGACGAGGCGCTGGACTCGCTGCCCGCGCCCGCCGAGAACCTGCTCGCCGCCGAGGAACTGGCCGAATCCGCCCGCACCGCACCGGATGCCGACCCGGCGGTGTGCGCCCAGGTGACCGCGGGCGAACGCGCGTTCCTGATCTTCACCTCCGGCACCACCGGCCTGCCCAAGGCCAGCGTGATGACCCACCACCGCTGGACCAAGAGCATGGCCGGGCTCGGCGGTCTGGGGGTGCGGTTGCGCGCCGAGGACGGCCTGTACTGCTGCCTGCCGCTGTATCACAACAACGCGCTCACGGTCGCGCTGTCGGCGGTGCTGGCGGGCGAGTCGACCTATGTGCTCAGCCGCAAGTTCTCGGCCTCGGGCTTCTGGGACGAGATCGCCCGCGAACGCGCCACCGCGTTCATCTACATCGGCGAACTGTGCCGCTACCTGCTCAATCAGCCGGTGCGCCCGGCCGAGCGGAACAACCGGGTGCGCCTGGCCGTCGGCAACGGGCTGCGGC
The DNA here is from genome assembly GCF_042882065.1 of Nocardia sp. NPDC058244. NCBI lineage: Bacteria > Bacillati > Actinomycetota > Actinomycetes > Mycobacteriales > Nocardiaceae > Nocardia > Nocardia sp. NPDC058244. The sequence continues at coordinate 1,280,715 of NZ_JBHVWX010000001.1, forward strand.
CGGAGCTGTGGGACGAGTTCCGCCGCCGGTTCGGGATCGGCCGGGTGGTGGAGTTCTACGGGTCGAGCGAGGCGCCGCTGGCGTTCGTCAACGCCTTCGGTCTCGACCGGACCGCCGGCCTGTGCCCGCTGCCCTACGCCGTCGTCGAGTACGACGACGAGACCGGCAAGGCCAAGCGCGGGCGCGACGGCAAGCTGCGCCGGGTGCGCTCGGGCGGTGTCGGCCTGCTGCTGGCCAAGGTGAACGACCGCCAGCCCTTCGACGGCTACACCGACAAGCGGGCCTCGGAGTCCAAGCTGGTCCGCGACGGCTTCAAGCGGGGCGACTGCTGGTTCGACACCGGCGACCTGGTCCGCGACCAGCACTTCTGGCACATCGCCTTCGTCGACCGGCTCGGCGACACCTTCCGCTGGAAGGGCGAGAACGTGGCGACCACCGAGGTGGAGGGCGCGCTCGACCACGACGAGAACATCGAGCAGGCCGTGGTCTACGGCGTCGACATCCCCGGCACCGACGGCAAGGCGGGCATGGCCGCGGTCACCCTGCACCCCGGCACGGAATTCGACGGCAAGTCGCTGGCGGCCACCGTCTACCAGCGCCTGCCGATGTACGCGATCCCGCTGTTCGTCCGCGTGGTGCCCGAACTGGAACAGACCTCGACGTTCAAGAGCCGCAAGGTGGAGCTGCGCAAACAGGGCTACGCCCCCGACAGCGACAGCCGGCTGTACGTCCTGTCGGGCCCGTCCACCGGCTACGTCCCCGCCTACGACGGCTACGCCGCCGACGTCGCGGCCGGTCAAGCGCCTCGGTAGCCCGGGTTCGCCCCGCGACAGCAAGGTAACGTCTGATCTCGCATGAACATGGGTAACTCGTCGGGCACGCCCGAACCCCGACCACACGACCAACCGCCTGCCCGGAGCACAAGCAGTAGCGGCTCCGAGCCGTCGGCAGAAATCGCGGGGAGGCGGACCAGCTCCGAGCCGTCGGCAGAAACCGCGGAGAGGCGGACGAGCCCGACGTTTTGTGGGCGGGCGGTGGCGACCGATCGCGCCCTGGTCATGGCCATCGTGAATCGCACCCCCGATTCGTTCTACGACCGTGGCGCCACGTTCAGCGACGAGGCCGCCATGGACCGGGTGGCGCGGGCGGTCGACGAGGGCGCCGACCTGGTCGATATCGGCGGGGTGAAGGCCGGGCCTGGCGCCACCGTCGACGCGGCCGAGGAAACGCAGCGGGTGGTCCCGTTCGTCGCGGCGATTCGCGCGAAGTATCCCGACCTGTTGATCAGTGTGGACACCTGGCGCGGCGATGTCGCGCGCAGCGCGGTCGAGGCCGGCGCCGATCTCGTCAATGACACCTGGGCGGGCGCCGACCCCGAGCTGGTGCACGTGGCCGCCGAGTTGGGGGCGGGCCTCGTCTGCAGTCATACCGGCGGCGCGATTCCGCGGACGCGCCCGCACCGGGTCCGCTACACCGATGTGGTGGCCGAGGTGACCGCGACGGTGGTCGCCGCGGCGGAGAACGCGGCCGCGGCCGGCGTCCGGCGCGATGGGATCGTGATCGATCCCACGCACGATTTCGGGAAAAACACCTATCACGGGCTCGAGTTGTTGCGCGGAATCGACGGTCTTGTAAAAACCGGATGGCCAGTCTTGATGGCACTGAGCAACAAGGATTTTATCGGGGAGACTTTAGGTGTCGGTCTGACCGAAAGGGTCGAGGGCACATTGGCGGCGACGGCTTGGTCGGCCGCCGCGGGCGCTCGAATCTTCCGGGTCCACGAAGTCGCCGAAACCCGGCGGGTGGTGGACATGATCGCCGCGATCCAGGGCATCCGGCCCCCCGCACGAACTCTGCGAGGTCTGGCATGAAAATCCAACACCGCGAGCCCGCCTGGGCCACTACCCACACCTGGGACACCCCTGACTGGACGGTCGGCGACCTGGTCGCCGCCAAGGCGGGTCGCACCGTCTCGGTGGTGCTGCCCGCGCTGAACGAGGAAGACACCGTCGCCGCGGTGGTGGCCAGTATCCGGCCGCTGCTCGGCACACTCGTCGACGAACTGATCGTGCTCGACTCCGGCTCCACCGACGCCACCGCCGAGCGCGCTCGCGCGGCGGGCGCCGAGGTGATCACCCGCGAGGAAGCCGTGCCCGAGCTGGAGCCGGTCCCGGGCAAGGGCGAGGTGCTGTGGCGCTCGCTGGCCTGCACCACCGGCGACCTCATCGCCTTCGTCGACTCCGACCTGATCGACCCCGACCCCGCCTTCGTGCCCAAGCTGCTCGGCCCGCTGCTGACCATGCCGGGCACCCACCTGTCCAAGGCCTACTACCGCCGTCCGCTGCGCCAGGGCGAGTCCGTCGACGCCAACGGCGGCGGCCGGGTCACCGAACTCGTCGCCCGCCCGCTGCTGGCGGCGCTGCGACCCGAGCTGTCCCAGGTGCTCCAGCCCTTGGGCGGCGAGTACGCGGGCACCCGCGAACTGCTCACCGCCGTCCCGTTCGCCCCCGGCTACGGCGTCGAGATCGGCCTGCTGCTCGACACCTACGACCAGATGGGCATGGACGCCATCACCCAGGTCAACCTGGGCGTGCGCACCCACCGCAACCGCCCGCTGGCCGACCTCGGCGTGATGAGCCGCCAGATCCTCGGCACCGCGCTGGGCCGCAGCGGCGTCATCGACTCCGGTGCCGCCCTCACCCAGTTCCCGATGATCGGCGGCGAATTCATCGCCCACGCCACCGAGGTCTCCCTCGAAGACCGCCCCCCGATGAAAACCCTCCGCCCCGAACAAGTCGCGGCGTAGTCGTCGACCGCACCGGGCGCCCCGTCACCTCGACGGGGCGCCCGTCTGCTGCCGGGCGACGAGCGCGGCGGCGACGGCCAGGACGGTCAGCAGGATCAGCGACAACAGGACCTGGGGGTGCAGGCCCAGGGGTGCCGGGTTGTCGAAGCCGGGGTCCTGAATGGCGGTGCCGGGGAACAGGAATGCGGCGAGCAGGCTCAGCCAGGGGATGGCGAGGAGGGCGCAGGCGGTCAGGAAGCGGGATCGGGTGGTGTCGCGCAGGAGCAGGTACAGGGCGACGGCGCCGAGCAGGATCGACATCACGATGTATTGGGCGTCGTGGAATTTCGCGTGCGGGGGCCAGGCGGCGTTGCCGAGGTGCTGGTCGGCGCTCGCCGGGATGACGAAATCCGCCAGTAGCGCGCCGAAGACGGTGACGAGGGCGACGAGGACGGCGAGCAGCCGTGGGACGGAGCGGGTTGCGGGGGCGGTGGTCGTCATGTCACGAAGGTCCTTGCTGGTGTGCGGGATTCGGTGGGCGGCGCAGGAAGTCGTCGACGACCGCCTGGACGTAGTCGAGGTCGAAGGTGCGGTGGGCGACGAGCCTGCGGAAGAACAGCGGGCCGTGCAGCTGGTCGACGGCCAGGTCGACATCGAGATCGGCGGGCAGATCGCCGCCATCGACCGCCGCGGTCAGGATCGCGCGCACCACCCGGGTGCCCGACCGGTACAGCGACTCCTTGACCGCCGCGAATGCCGGGTCGACGGCGGCTCTTTCGATCAGCACCCGCATCGCCTGCTCGCTGGCGGGCTCGTGCAGCATCGCGCGGGTGCCCGCCAGCTGGGTCAGCAGGTCGGCGCGCAGGTCACCGGTCGGCGCTGCCTGGGCCGAGGTGATGTGCCAGGTGATGGTGGCGCGCACCAGCTCGGTCGGCTCCGGCCACAGGCGGTACAGCGTGGCCCGGCTGATCCCGCTGCGCGCCGCGACCGCGCTGTGCGTCAGCCCGGCCAGGCCCTGCTCCACGAGGAGTTCCCTGGCCGAGACCAGCGCGGCCTCGCGACTGCGCACGGTCCGGGGATCGGGTGGGCGCACAGAACCTCCTGTGAGACAAACTGTTTCAAATCTATGAAACAGACTGTATCGAAGTTCGGGCGGCAAGAACAGAGGCGGGCGTCGATTCGGGTCAGGGACGGTGGATCGGGCCGTCGAGATCTGCCAGCGGCCGGACCGACGCACCACCACGCTCGGCGAGGATCTGCGCCAGCACGGAGATCGCGGTCTCCTCGGGGGTGTGCGCGGCCAGGTCGAGCCCGAGTGGGCTACGCACACGGGCGATCTCGGCCGTGGTGAGCCCCGCCTCGCGCAGGCGCGCGGTGCGGTCGGCGTGGGCGCGGCGGGAACCGAGCGCGCCGACGAAGGCGACGGCGGGCAGCCGCAGCGCGCTCGCCAGCATCGGGACGTCGAACTTGGCGTCGTGGGTGAGCACGCAGACGACCGTGCGCTCGTCGACCCGGCCCGCTCGCCGCTCCGCGTCCAGGTACCGGTGCGGCCAGTCGACGACCACCGCGTCGGCCGCGGGGAAACGGACCGGGGTGGTGAAGGTTTCGCGGGCGTCGACCACGGTGACGTGATACCCGAGCTGGGCCGCCGCCACGGTGAGCGCCCTGGTGTAGTCGTTGGCCCCGGCCAGGATCAGCCGCGCGGGGGAGCGGAAGACCTGGACGAAGGCGCGCGGCCGGGTGGCGGCGGCCGGGGTGCAGTCCTGGGCGCCGACGAGACCGCTGTGACCCCCGGCCAGCAGCGCGGCCGCGTCCCGGTCGAGGTCGCGCCACGGCTCGACCCGGCCGGGGTGCAGCAGCCTGCGGTCCGGCGTCGCCTCGAGGGTGGTGGCGTAGGCGATCGGTTCGTGTGCCGCGAGCGCGGTGACGAGTGCGTGGACCAGGAGGAGGTCGGTCGCGTCGAGGCGTTCGACGAAGACCTCGATCTCACCGCCGCAGGGGAGGCCGACGGCGAACTCGTCGGCCGCGGCGAAGCGCTCGGTGCTCGCGTGGCCGTCGCGCAGGACCTGGCGCGCGGTGGTGACGACCGCGGCCTCCACGCATCCGCCGGACAGCGACCCGAGCACCCGCCCGTCGGCGGCGACCGCCATCGCGGCGCCGGTGTCGCGGGGTCCCGGCCCGGTCCGATCGATGATCCTGGCCAGCGCGACGGGCTGCTCGGCCAGCAGCGCGAGGATTTCTCCGAACAACTCACGCATCGCCCACCGGCCTCTCCACGGCCACCGATTCGCCCGTTGTGACCGTGCTGACCAGCCTAGCTATCGCGCAGCATCGGCGCGCGGCGAGCGGAGCTCAGTCGAGGATCTCGCGGTGCTGCAGGTCGCCGGGGATCGCGGCGTCGTGGAAGAACGCGCGGAAGACCTCCGCCGCGCGTTCGGCGGTGAAGACCTCTTCGGGATAGACGTAGGTGTCGTCGTCTCCGTGCGGCAGGTAGACCGTCGGCAGGCCGAGCCTGCCGCCGGGGAAACCGAGGGTGTAGCGGCGGGTGACGTGGTCGATCGTCATGCGTAGCTGGAGGGTCATCGCGTCGGCCGAGCCCGCGCAGCGCAGCGCGAGATCGCCGCGGGCGCCACTCACCGCCGTGGTGACCTCTGTGGCGGGCATCGGCTCGGGCAGCACGGTCAGATCGAGCGCGTAGCGCTGCCTGCCGTCCATCCGGCGCAACGGGCGCAGGAAGCTGTCCACGTCCTCGTGCGGGCCGATGAAGACCTTCAGGCGGTCGCTGTAGGTGAGGCGATGGGTCGCGACGATGACGTCGGCGGCGGTCGACTCGGCCTCGAAGGGCGGGACGGGTCGGGGATCCTGGGTGCCTGCCGTCCGCACGGGCAGGACCCGGCACGCGCTGGCCTCGGGAGACGAGAACATGTGACGCTCACCTACTCACATTCGGTTACTCGCTAGCAATCTAAACATCGTCGTCGTTCTGTGCTGCATAACAATAGCGTGATGCAGATCACAAAGTGAGCTTAGTTTAGATCTAACTATGGACGAACCCGGGTCGTAGCCAACCTGGGGTCGGTTTCGTGGCGATAAACCGGGGTGAGCAGGTCGGCATCCACGGGTTCGCCGGAGGTGCGGTCGTATCTGACCGCGATGAGGACCGAGAACAGGTGGCTGCTGGCGCGTTCGTGCAGGGTGGCGAGCCGGGTGGCCAGCAATCGGATCGCACCCAGCGAGCCGGGCGGATGCAGGCCGTCGATCAGCATGACGCTGCCGCGCCGGTCGGGACGGGGCAGCCGGGCCAGGTAGGCGATGTCGTGTGGTTCGGTGCCGCCGGGCCGGTAGACGCGGCGCGCGGCCCGGTCCTCGATGCCGCGCCGGGTGTCGCCCGCGCGGGTGACGGTCCGGCGCAGCCGTGGATCGGCCACGACCAGCTGGCGCAGGCTGGGCGACAGCTCGGGGCCGCCGAGGATCACCAGGCCGTCGCGATTGAGGTCGACCGGCCTGCCGGGCAGGAAGGTCTCCACGTTCGCCACGAAGCCCAGCTGGCGCAGCAGCTCGGCCAGCCGCTGGGCCGCGGCGGGATCGGGGGCCCCGAGTAGCCGTCCGGCGCGCACCTCGGGCGCGAGCACGGTCAGCGAGCCGTGCCCGAAGAACAGGCCCTCGGGGACCGGTCCCTGGGTGCTCACCTGATGGATGCGCGCACGCGAGAGGCCGGCGGCGGCGCCGATCCGGGCGAACGTCCAGCCCTCGGCATGGAGTTCGCGGATCACGGCGCGCCTGATCCTGGTGAGTTCGTTGATGGTCTGCTGGGCAGCCGCCACCCCGTCGGTGGCTGCTTTGAGTCTCTCGACCTTGTCCTCGATCGCGAAGACTCGTGCCACGTCATCGGCCGACATGTGCGAAGTCTAGACAGCTCGACAGCATTCCGTGTCTATATCGGTTGACATCGAACTGTATTGCGGCACAAGGGCTATCCTGCCCGACTTGTCCGCTATCACAATATTTCGAGGTGAGCGCGGCTGTGTTCGGGCTGCGCGACCCCGGGGCAAATGCCGACCGTGCGGTGTGATCCGACGATCTAGGTGGCGTCCAGGTCGATCGGCGGGCGCTCGTTGTGCCCGAGCGGCTTGGCGAGCGAGGGCGCGGACGACCCCGATCCACCCGGCATCCCGCTGCTCGTGCCGAACAGTTGCTGCTTGTCGGGCACCGCGGTCTCCAGCTCGCGCAGCACCGAATCGTCACCGCCCAGCAGATGCTTGGTGACGGCGGCGCGCGGGCTCATGGTGCGCAGCTCGTTCAGCTCGGCCAGCGGCTTGCGCAGCTCGTCGAACTCCGGCCCCAGCTCTTCCTTGAGCTGCGAGGTGGCGCCGCTGGCGTAGTCGCGCACCTGGCGCAGGGAACGCGTGGTCCAGCGGACCGCGCCGGGGAGGCGCTCCGGGCCGAGGATTACGAGGGCGGCGACGAGCAGGATCATCATCTCGCTCCACCCGATGTTGCTGAACACGCCGTCCAGGCTACCTGGACGGCGCGGTCGCGGCTCAGTCGGATTCGAGGGTGACCGGGACGTCCACCTGCCTGCCATCCCGGATCAACTGCACGTTCACCGTCTCCCCGATCTTGCGCGCCTGGACGGCGACGACCAGCTCGTCCGGTCCGGTGACCTCACGGTCGCCGATCTTCACGATGACATCCCCCTCGACGATGCCCGCCTTGGCGGCCGGGCTGCCGGGGGCCACGTCGGCGACGGCGGCACCGCTCATCACCTCGTTGGCGACGGTCTTGGTGCGCGCGCTCAGGCCGATCACCGGGTGGTGCATCTGGCCGTCGCGGATCAGCGTCTGCGCGACGGTCTGCATCACGTCGACCGGGATGGCGAAGCCGAGGCCCACCGAACCGCCGGTCTCGCTGCGGATGGCGGTGTTGATGCCGATCACCCGGCCCTGCATGTCGACCAGCGCGCCACCGGAGTTACCGGGGTTGATCGCGGCATCGGTCTGCACGGCGTCGATGACGGCGTTGGTGTCGCTGCCCTCGCCCGCCAGTTTCACCGGGCGGTGCTGGGCGCTGACGATGCCGGAGGTGACGGTCTTGCTCAGGCCCAGCGGCGAACCGACCGCCAGCACGTCGTCGCCGACCTGCACGTCCGAGGACTTGCCGAGATTGGCCACCGTCAGGTTCTTGGCCTCCACCTTCAGCACGGCCAGGTCGGTCTTGGGATCGCGGCCGACGATCTTGGCCGGGACCCGGGTGCCGTCGGAGAACTGCACCTGGATGGCGGCGCGGTCGGACTTGTCGGTCGCGGCCATCGAGATCACGTGGTTGTTGGTGACCACGTAGCCGGCGCCGTCGATGACCACGCCGGAGCCGGTCGCGCCGTTGTCGCCGACGGTGACCCGGATGGAGACCACCGAGGGCAGCACCGCGTTGGCCACCGCGGCGATCCGGCTGTGCGGCTCCTCGATGCCCGCGGTCTGGTCCAGGGTGACCTTGCGGGAGGTCAGCGTCGACGCGGTCTCGGCGGTGATCCGCCCGACCAGTCCGCCGAGGACGGCGATGCCGAGCGCGAGCACGGCCAGCAGGGCCAGGGCCTTGGGGGCGACCCGAGAGCCGAAGAGCACCTCGCGGGCGGTCAACTTGGCGGCGACGGGCAGGCGCTCGGGTTCGGGGGTCTCTACCGCCGGTGCGCCGAGGCGCGCGGCGGCGGCGGGATCACGCCAGGGATCGACCGGCCCGGCGACGACGGTACGCGGCTCGTCGGAGCCCGGTTCGCGCTGCAGCAGCTCGTCGGAGCCCTCGGGACGAGAGAACGCCTCGGCCAGCACGCCGTCCGGCGGGCGCTGGCTGACCAGCTGATCGGCGTCGGCGGCCGGACCCGTCCGCTGCGGGTCGTGCGGTGCGAACGAGCCGGTCTGGCCGTTCGGGCGACGGAACGCGTGCGCGGTATGACTGTCGATGTGCGGCCGGTACACCGGACGCGGGCCGAGGTTCGGCGCGTCCGACGGCCGCAGGTTCCCCCGGTCGGCCGCCGAATCCGCGTGTTCGGTCGATCCGGAATTCGTCGATTCGCCTGTCACGCCCGTGACTCTACTTGCGCCGCCAGGTTGTCCACCGGGTCGCGGTGAAGGAATCGGTGATGAATCCGAGAAATGCCTCGTTACGGCGCGGCGGCTCGGCCGTCGTGCCGGGCAGTTCGGCCAGCGGGATCCGGGTCAGGCTGTCGTGCAGGCTGCGCGGCACGGCCACCTCGGCGGCCCGGCGCAGCGCGATCCGCGCCTGCTGCTGGGCATCGACCTCGGCCGCGCATTCCGGGCACACCGAAAGATGCTGGGCGGCGCGCAAATACGCGTTCATACGCAGCTCGCCGTCGACATAGGCCGCGATCGCCTCGCTGGCCAGATGCTCGGTGGGCTGAAAGCGCGGGGTACGACCTGAGGCACTGGGGTCCACGCTCATACGGAGTTCTTCCTTCCGACCGACATCAACCGAGAGCCTCGGTGACGCCGACAACTGCGTCACCCTGCGTAGGCGTCAGCGGAGTACCGCTGCTCAGTTCCATTATGCGCAAGGTATTCGCGCAGTGCCTGCCGCCCGCGATGGATCCGGCTGCGCACGGTGCCCAGCTTCACGCCGAGCGTCGCGCCGATCTCCTCGTAGGACAGGCCCTCGATGTCACACAGGACCACGGCGGCGCGGAACTCCGGCGCCAGCGAATCCAGTGCTTTCTGCAGGTCGGGATCCAGCCGGGCGTCGTGGTAGGACTCCTCCGGCGTCGGGCCCTCGGCGGGCACCCGGTCGTAGTCCTCGGGCAGCGCCTCCATGCGGATGCGGTTGCGGCGGCGGACCATGTCCAGGAACAGGTTGGTGGTGATGCGGTGCAGCCAGCCCTCGAAGGTGCCCGGCTGGTAGTTCTGCAGGGATCGGAACACCCGGATGAAGGTCTCCTGGGTGAGGTCCTCGGCGTCCTGCGCGTCGCCGGAGAGGCGATAGGCCAGGCGGTACACCCGGTCGGCGTGTTCGCGGACGAGTTCGTCCCAGGAGGGCATGACCGTGCGATCACCAGTCGCGTCGAAGGCGGCGGTGCCGGTGAGTTCGGCATCGAGCTGCTCGCCCTCGGCGGCGAAGAGATCGGCGGGGAGAGTCTGATCGGTCGGTGTGGCGTGACGCGCCGTGTCTACCATCGGGATGGGACACCTCCTACTCGGGACCGCTGGCACGAAACCACGCCGGTCCGGGTCAGCGAACCTTGCTATCGGAATCAACCAGCAACTGTGTGAGGTTGTTCCCGCGTCTCGTACCCGCCGCGATCGGCTGGCCTTGCGTAGGGCAACTATTTCCTGCCCCGATATGGGTCAGATGTGGAGATCCTGAGCGTGACCTGAGAATCCTTACCGATACCGACCCTAGTCCCCCGGAGAAGGGAAAAGCAGCAGTTCCAGCCCCTTCGTGACGTTTCCGCAAACTCGCGGCAATTGTTCGATCGGTGCGCGACACTCACCGGGATCGGCGCATTCGCTGAATACACAGAGCCGTTCGGTGCCCTAGCCTCATAGCTGTGGCATCGAACGTGGAGCGGAACCTGGCCTATGTGGAGGAGTCCGTCGTCGAGGACGAGGTCCTCCTCGACGCGCGCGAGCGGGCCACCGAGCTGGGCGCCGTGCCCGTGCCCGCCTCCGTCGGCGCCCTGCTGAGCATGTACGCCCAGATGCTGGGCGCCCGCGCGGTCGTCGAGGTGGGCACCGGCGCCGGGATCAGCGGATTGTGGCTGCTCGACGGCATGCGCGAGGACGGCACGCTCACCACGATCGACTCCGAGCCCGAGCATCAGCGCGCGGCCAAGGAGGCCTTCCGCACCGCGGAGATCCCGCCCGCGCGCACCCGGCTGATCAACGGCCGCGCCCTCGACGTCCTACCCCGGCTCGCCGACGGCGCCTACGACCTCGTCTTCGTCGACGCGGCGCCCATGGAGCACCCGCACTACGTCGAGCAGGGCGTCCGGCTGCTCCGGGAGGGCGGCGCGTTCATCCTGCACAACGCGTTGCTCGGCGGTCGCGTGCCCGACCAGTCTCAGCGCGATCCGGCCACCCAGGCGGTGCGCGCGGCGACCAGGGCGATCGCGGAGAACCCCGAACTCACCAGCGTGCTGATCCCGATCGGGGACGGGCTGCTCTGCGCCTCGCGCTGCTAACCGACCCAGATGCCCTTGCCGACGGTGACCACCCCGCCGTTGCTGACCGCGAACCGTTCCCGGTCGCGATCCAGGTCGACCCCGATGATCTCGCCCTCGCCGACCACCACGTTCTTGTCCAGGATCGCGTGCCGCACGACCGCGCCCTTCCCGATCCGGACCCCCGGCATCAGCACACTGCCCTCGACGGTGGCGCCGTCGTCGATCATCACATTGGAACTGAGCACCGAATTGCGGACGGTGGCCGCCGACAGGATCGAGCCGGCACCCACGATCGACTCCTGCGCCAGCCCGCCCCTGGCGAACTTGGCGGGCGGCAGGTTCTCGGCGGCGCCGCGGATCGGCCAGTGCTTGTTGTAGAGGTTGAACACCGGGTGCACCGAGACCAGGTCCATGTGCGCGTCGTAGAAGGCGTCGATGGTGCCGACGTCACGCCAGTAGCCGCGATCGCGCTCGGTGGCGCCGGGCACCTCGTTGTCGGCGAAGTCGTAGACGGCGGCCTTGCCCGCGGCGACCAGCGCCGGGATGATGTCGCCGCCCATGTCGTGGTCGGAGTCGGAGTTCTCGGCGTCGGCGCGGATCGCGTCGACCAGCACCCGGGTGGTGAACACGTAGTTGCCCATCGACGCGAACGTCATGTTCGGGTCGTCGGGGGTGCCGGGCGGGTGCGCCGGCTTCTCCAGGAACTGGGTGATCCGGCCGGACTCGTCGGAGTCGATGCAGCCGAACGCGCTCGCCTCGCTGCGCGGCACCCGGATGCCCGCGACGGTGACGCCCGCGCCGGAGGCGATGTGGCTGGCCACCATCTGTTCCGGGTCCATCCGGTACACGTGGTCGGCGCCGAAGACCACGATGTAGTCGGGGTCCTCGTCGTAGATCAGGTTGAGCGACTGCATGATCGCGTCGGCGCTGCCGGTGTACCAGCGCGGTCCCAGCCGCTGCTGCGCCGGCACCGGGGTGATGTACTCGCCGGTGAAGCCGGACAGCCGCCAGGTCTGCGAGATATGCCGGTCCAGCGAGTGCGACTTGTACTGGGTGAGCACGCACAGACGCAGGTAGCCCGCGTTCACGAGGTTGCTCAGGACGAAATCGATCAGCCGGTACGCGCCGCCGAACGGAACCGCGGGCTTGGCCCTGTCTGCGGTGAGCGGAAACAGTCGTTTGCCCTCGCCACCGGCGAGCACGATCCCGAGTACGTGCGGCTGGCTCCTCACCCTGCTCAAAGTACAGGCTGGGCGGCGCAACGGTGGCTCATGTCGACCCGAGGGTCTAATTTGGACCAGTGAGTTATGGCACCGACAGCGACCTGGCGCCGGCGGAACAGCTGCGGGTCGCCATGCTGACCCGGGAATACCCGCCCGAGGTGTACGGCGGTGCGGGAGTTCACGTCACCGAACTCACCGCCCGGCTACGCGCGCTGGCGGAAGTGACGGTGCACTGCATGGGCGCGCCCCGCAGCGGTGCCGTCGTGCACCGGCCCGACCCCGAGCTCTACGCCGCCAACGCCGCGCTGCAGATGATGTCGGCGCAGCTGCGGATGGCCGACGCGGTCGGCGCCGTCGACGTGGTCCACTCGCACACCTGGTACGCCGGGCTGGCCGGGCATCTCGCCGGCGCGCTCTACGGCATCCCACACATCCTCACCGCGCATTCGCTGGAGCCGCGCAGGCCGTGGAAGGCCGAGCAACTCGGCGGCGGGTACCGGCTCTCGTCGTGGTCGGAGCGCAATGCGATGGAGTACGCCGACGCCGTGATCGCGGTGAGCGAGGGCATGCGCCACGACGTGCTCGACGCCTACCCGGCCATCGACCCGACCCGGGTCCACGTGGTGCACAACGGCATCGACGCGACGGTCTGGCATCCCGGTCCGCCCACCGGGGACGAGACGCCGGTGCTGGCACGGCTCGGCGTGCGCGCCGATCGGCCGATCGTGTCCTTCGTCGGGCGGATCACCCGGCAGAAGGGCGTCGGCCACCTGCTCGCCGCCGCCGCGCACTTCGATCCCGACATCCAGCTGGTGCTGTGCGCCGGCGCGGCCGACACCAGGGAACTCGAACTCGAGATCGCCGCCGCCGTCGACGGATTGCAGCGCGAGCGCGGGAATGTGTTCTGGGTCAAGGAGATGCTGCCGACCGAGCAGGTCCGCCAGATCCTGACCGCCTCCGCGGTGTTCGTCTGTCCCTCGGTCTACGAGCCGCTCGGCATCGTCAACCTGGAGGCCATGGCCTGCGCCACCGCGGTCGTCGCCTCCGATGTGGGCGGCATCCCGGAGGTCGTCGACGACGGGGTCACCGGTCGGCTGGTGCACTACGACGCGGGCACGACGACCGACTACGAACAGGGCCTCGCCGCCGCCGTCAACGCCGTGGCGGGGGATCCGGCGCTGGCGCGCCGCTACGGCGACGCCGGGCGTGCGCGGGCCATCGCGCGGTTCGACTGGGCGCGGATCGCCGAACAGACCGTCGAGGTGTACCGGAGCGTGCTGAAGTAGCGGTAGCCCGTCGGAGCGGCGCGCGCCGGGCCGGTGGTGGAACCGGCTCCGGCCGTCAGCCGGCCCGGAGATAGGTCGACACCGTGACCGAGGCGGTGACCTCGGTGGTGTCCGGCAATGCCGCGATGCGCGGGTCGTCGGCGGGGGTGCCGTGGAAGGCCGAGGGGCCCATCGCGATGACGTCGGTGACGTCGCGACGGGTCAGCTTCATCGGGAACTCGACGCGGGTGTGCGCGATGCGATCGAACAGCCCGGAGAGTGATTCGGCGAGCCGTCGCTCCTTGTCGGGATCGACGCGAACCATGTCGAGCGGGCCGACGAGTTCGTTCAGGTGGTCGGCGGTGGGGGTGACGACCACGAAGCGCCCGCCGGGTGCGAGGACCCGGGCGACCTCGGTGGGATTGCGTGGCGCGAACACCGACAGCACGCCGGTGAGGGAGTGGTCGCGGATCGGGAGGCCGCGCCAGGCGTCGGCCAGTACCGAGGCCATGCGCGGGTGCGCGCGGGCCGCCCGCCGTGCGGCGGGCTTGGCGACATCGAGCGCGATGCCGAAGAACGTGGGCTCGGCGGCCAGCGCGGCGGCGAGGTAATAGCCGGTGCCCGCGCCCACCTCGAGGATCACTGCCGCCTCGGGCGCCCGGTCGATTCCCGCTGTGCAAGCGTGGGCCGCGGCCGCGGCGATGGGCGCGAAATGCCCGGCGCCCTGGAACGCGGCGCGGGCGTCGAGCATGTCGGCGGTATCGCCGGTCATCTTCGTCGAGGCGCCGGTCAACAGCCCGACATAGCCCTGGCGGGCGATGTCGAAGCTGTGTCCGGTACCGCAGCGCAGCGCGCGATCGCGCGGTCGCAGTTGGTCACCGCACTCCGGGCAGGCCAGGAGCGCGGCGACCTCGGTGAGTGCCGTCAGCTGGTGACGCTCTTCAGTTCGTCACCGAGCGCCGCAGCCTCGTCCGGTGTGAGTTCGACGACCAGACGCCCGCCACCCTCGAGTGGAACCCGCATGACGATTCCACGACCTTCCTTGGTTGCCTCGAGGGGACCGTCCCCGGTACGGGGCTTCATGGCCGCCATCCTCTGCTCCCTCCAGATCTGCGCGGTCTGTCTGCGCACTGATTCTCGTCTGCTGGTTGTCGCCAACCAGCGGGCTCGCCGGGTGTTCGGCGGGCCACACCGGTCCTATTCTTCCCTATTGCCGTCTCGGGCGGACACCTGAGTACGAAATGTGACTCGCGAGTCGGTTCCGTTCGCGGGCGGGCGCACCCAGCAAACCTCCAGGTGATCGTCGACCATCCCGGTCGCCTGCATGAGCGCGTACGCCGTCGTCGGGCCGACGAAAGCGAAGCCGCGGCGCTTCAATTCCTTTGCCAGAGCAATGGATTCGGGTGTGGTGGCGGGCACATCCGCGATCGTCGCCGGGCGCGGGCGTGGCGCCGGCGCGAAGGACCACAGCAGCTCGTCCAGACTCACCGGCAGGTCCCGAGCAACCCGGGCGTTGGCGATCACCGCGTCGATCTTGGCGCGGTTGCGGACGATGCCGGCGTCGGCCAGCAGCCGCTCGCGGTCCGCGGCGCCGAACTCGGCGACCTTCGCGATCTCGAACCCGGCGAACGCGGCCCGGAACGCCGGCCGCTTGCGCAGGACGGTGATCCAGGCCAGGCCGGACTGGAAGGCCTCCAGGCACAGCCGTTCGAACAGGGCGTCGTCACCGTGCAGGGGCGTGCCCCACTCGGTGTCGTGGTAGTCGCGATACAGCGCGGAGCCGGTCGACCAGGGGCAGCGTTCGCGCCCGTCGTCGGCGAGCTCGGTCACGAGCGATCCTGCCCCGCCGACACCTGCGCCTGCCATTGGCGCAGCTGCGTCACCTCGAGTTCGAGCTCGTCGATCCGCTCGGCCAGCCTGCCCAGCGCCCAGTCGACCTCACCGGCCTTGTAGCCGCGCACCACCTGCTGGAACCGCAACGCGCGCACGTCGGCACCCGTCACCCCGTGCGCGGGCAGCACCGTGGCGGTCGTGCCCTCGGGCAGCGGCCCAAGTTCCTCGGATCGCCCGAACACCGCGCTCGCCACGAGGAACAACATGGCCGCGACCAATCCGACGATCAGCACGTACAGCAGCAGCGTCATTTCCGCCTCCCCGCGAATTCTTGGCCAGACTTGTGTGCGTGGGCGCGTCGTACCGGCGGCCGCCGGAGCGCCGATTGGTGCCGTGTGCTCGTGCCCGACGAGTTACCCATGTTCTACAGGTGGCGTGTCGTATCGATGCCGAGGGACATGCCCGCCAGGCCGCGCTTGCGGACGGCCAGCTTGTCGGCGACCTCGCGCAGGGCCTTGGCGGCCGGGTTGTCCGGGTCGCCGAGGACGATCGGGGTGCCCGCGTCGCCGCCCTCGCGCAGGGCCTGCTCGATCGGGATCTGGCCGAGCAGCGGCACCGTCGAGCCGACCGCGCGGGTCAGCCGATCCGCCACGACCTGGCCACCGCCGGAGCCGTAGAGCTCCATCCGGGAACCGTCGGGCAGGTCCAGCCAGGACATGTTCTCCACCACGCCGGCGATCCGCTGACGGGTCTGCAGGGCGATCGCGCCCGCGCGCTCGGCCACCTCGGCGGCGGCGATCTGCGGGGTGGTGACGACCAGGATCTCGGCGCTCGGGATGAGCTGGGCGATGGAGATCGCGACGTCGCCGGTGCCGGGCGGCAGGTCGAGCAGCAGCACGTCCAGGTCGCCCCAGAACACGTCGGCGAGGAACTGCTGCAGCGCGCGGTGCAGCATCGGACCGCGCCACACCACGGGCGTGTTGCCCTGGGTGAACTGCGCGATCGAGATCATCTTCACGTCGTACGCCATCGGCGGCATGATCATCCGCTCGACCTGGGTCGGGCGGGCGTCGGTGCCGAGCATGCGCGGGATCGAGTGGCCGTAGATGTCGGCGTCGAGCACGCCGACCGACAGGCCGCGCTGGGCCAGCGCGACGGCCAGGTTGGCGGTGACGCTGGACTTGCCGACGCCGCCCTTCCCGGAGGCGACGGCGTAGACGCGGGTCAGCGAGCCGGGCTGGGCGAACGGGATCACCGGCTCGGCCGAGTCGCCGCGCAGCGACTTGCGCAGCTCGGTGCGCTGCTCGTCGCTCATCACGTCGAGATCCACGGTCACCGCACCGGCGCCGGGCACGTCGGCGACGGCCTTGGTCACCCGCTGGACGATCTCGGTCCGCAGCGGGCAGCCCGACGTCGTCAGGTACACCTCGACGTGCACGTCACCGCTCTCGGCGATGGCGATGCTCTTGACCATGCCCAACTCGGTGATCGGCTTGCGGATCTCCGGGTCGTCGACCTTCGCGAGCGCGGCCCGCACATCCGCTTCCGTAATCACTGGCATATGCCCGATTTTATGCTGCGCGGATTTCGGCAACAGCCCTGGGGCCGATCCGGACCACCCGGTGGACACCGGATCACCGAACCCGCCACCCGACCCGGGGACCGTGCCCGTGGAACAACGCCCTGGGCTGCTCCGACAGCGCGATCAGCGCCGCTCGGCCCGGCATTGCGCCACCGCGGCGACGAAATCCGGATGCGCGGAAACGATCAATTCGTCCGCGTCCTGATTCATCCACACATCCGCGAAGAATCCCGATCGACTCCACGCCAGCACGGCCACCAGCAACGCGATCGGCATACACCCGGGCAGGAAGGCCAGAGCCAACGGCACATAGAGCTGCTGCAGCTCCAGGGACACCGCCGTGAAGATTCCGGCGATGGTCAGCAAGACCGCCAGCAGCGCCAGCACCGCGATCCATCGCGACCGCCTGATACCGGCCAGACAGAATTCACAGGCCGGGCAGTCGAACCTGACCCTCGCGGCGACCGGAAGCCGCGGCCGAAACGGCGCCACCGACATCAGCATGCCTCGCAACGTCGGCCACTCCGAGTGCGGCCCGTGCGAATTCACGAAGACCGACCGGCGCTCGACCGCAGCCAACCCGTGCTCACTACACACCTCGGGCATCGCCTCCGCCAACACCAGCTCCATCGGCCCCGGCGTAGTGAACACCGGCACCCAATCCGGTTCGACCTCCGTCCCGAACACCACCTGCTCTCGCGAGGTCACGCCAGCCACCCGCGTTGGTTTCGCTCGCGGAAGTACTGGTCGTCGTCGTCCTCGTCATCCGGCGTGACAATGCGCTCGCGATTGGGTCTGCGGGTGCCGGGGACCACGGTGTTCGCCGCGGGTGTCGGCGGCGGGGCCGTGATCGGTTGCGACCGTGGCTCCTCCGTGGTCGGCTGCGATCGGAGCCGCTGCAGGTCCGCCTCGCCCTGGTCGGCCAGTCGCTGCCGCTCGTCGTCCGTCATCGCGGCGAACTGGGCCATGGCGGCGGGCATCGTCCGATCGAGAACCCGATTGAAGGCCTCGCTGTGCATCAGATCTCGGGCGCTGCCCTTGCCCTCCAGGATTCCGCGAAGCTGATTCTTCAACTGGGGTTCCGTCGCGGTGTCCATCAGCACCCGAAGGGCTCTGGACAATTGCCGGGAGACCCCGACGTCGCCGCGGGCGAGATCGTGTATCGGTTCGGGCGCGTTCACTCAGGCTCCCGGATGGTCGTAGTTGGCGGTGGGCAGGACCGGCATCTCCGCCGACTCGACCACTGCGGCCACACCGAAACCCACGCCGGCGATCGCCTCGAGGGCGACATAGCCGGCGTTGAAGGTTTCGACCAGCCTGCCCCACTCCGCGACGACCTTGAGCGTGGTGGTGGTGGCGGCCGCGACAAGAGCCGCGGTAGCGACGATTCCGACGCCGGTGAGCGCGGCGGCCTGGGCGGCGGCCCACTCGATCACCGCGATCGCGCCCCAGTCCAGCACGGTCTGCAACGCGTTGCTCATCGACGTCGACAGGTGGTAGGCGGTCGAGGCGAAGTTGTTGATCTCGGTGGCCATCGCCTTCAAGGGCTCGACCTGCGCGGAGATAGCCGTCGTGAGCTTGGTGAAGTACGCCTGAGCGCTCGTCGCCGCGTTCCCGTCCCAGGTCGCGTCCACCGTTTTCGCCGCGGATTCGACCGAGGAGGCGAAGGCCGAGTTGTAGGCCGCGAGATTCTCCACGGCCTTGCCCGCCTTCTGCAGGGCTTCCCAATCGCCGGAGATCTTGGTGGTCACCCACTTGAGCGGGTCTGTTCCGAGGACGTTCTCGCACCACTTGCACGCCCAGTAGGTCGGCGAGATGGCATTGGAGGTGATCAGGAACTCGAACTGGTCGTTGAGCGGATCCGCGAGCGCGGGCTCGACCAGGAGCTCGGCAGGGGTGGTCGTCACGGCTGACCACCCGCCGGGTAGGTCCGGTCCAGCTCGTCGGCCAGTGCTTTGTCGGTGGTGCGATACACCTGCGCCACCTTGGTCAGTTCGGTCGCCGCGGCCTCGGCGAGGCTGCCCAGCGTGGCGTAGTTCGGCGTGAGTTTGCCGTGCGCCTCGGCGACGGCACTGAGTCCCGTGCGGATCAGCCCGCCGTCGCCCCACACGGTGTTGTCCAGTACCAGCCACTTCTCCAGGTACGTGGCGACGTTCGCGTTGGCGTCGGCGAGCGCCTTCAAACTCGCGGCGAAGGTGTCCACCGCGTCCGGTTCGACCTTGAAAACCTCGGACATCACCAGCCCCCTTCCGGC